>CAVWBA010000009.1:0-539542 GCA_963753135.1 uncultured Alphaproteobacteria bacterium
CGCGGCGAGCTGCGAAGCCGACAGCCGCATCACGCCGTCGCTGATCGGCGGCCAGCGAAACGCGCCTTGCTCGAGCCGCTTCCAGTACAGGATCAGGCCCGATCCGTCCCACGCCAAAATCTTCAAACGGTCCGCTCGCTTCGAGCGAAAGACGAAAATCGTTCCGGAGAACGGATCGCGTTGAAGCTCTTCTTTCGCCAGCGCGGCGAGGCTGTCCGCGCCTCGCCGGAAGTCCACCGGCTTCGTCGCTACCAGAACCCGGACGCCCGCCGGAACCGTGATCACGTCGCCGCCTTCACCGCACGCAGCACTTTCGTCAGCGTCGCGACATCGGTCCCGGCCCCGACGCGAACCGTCGCCGCGCCGAGCACGATCTCGATCATCCCGGCCGCGCTTCCAGGAAGAACGGTTGCAGCAGGCGGCCGCGCATCCGGCATAGACGCGTCCACCATCACCGGCGTGAAAGTCACGCCTCCATCGCTTCCCCGTCGTCGGGCGGCATGACTTCGCGCGTCACGGCGCCAGCCGAATAACTGCTGCGGAGTCAGCCCATATCGCCGCGCGACAGCCGAGACATCCTCTCCGCTCTCGTAGCTCTCAGCGAGAATCCGCGCATTCTGCTCCGGCGTCCATGCCCTCCGCCGGCCGGATCCCGTGAAGACCTCAAGCCGGCGAACCGCCTCCGGCTTCGATTTGTGCAAAAGCTCAGCAGACCGTGCGGAAACTACTTGCGCTGAGGACTTCGCACACCTGGGCCGCGGCTGACGCTTTTTTGGGTTGCAACAGGGCCTGTGTCGACCCTGTGGCCGCCTGTACGGGCTCTGGAGGCGCTGATCGGGCAAGCGCGGCGTCGGTTTTCACCCCCGAAGCGCCGCCGTCATCGGCTCGACGCCGAGGATGTTGAGGCGCGGCGCAAATTGTAGGCGAGCGCGGTCAGGCTGAACTCGGCGCGGACATTTTCGAGGCCGCGCATCAGGAACGCGCCCTGGTTCATCCATTGCTTGATGCTGCCGAACGGATGCTCGACGATCTCGCGGCGACGGCCGAGAATCTCGGGCCTCGCCTCGAGGCGTTCGGCCATGCGATCGAGCACGTCCTCGTTTTCGAGGCGGGAGACCGAGCGAACGTCGTTCGTGCATCGCGCCCGCAGCGGACAAACGCGGCAGGCTTTCGGGGTGCCATAGTCGATCTTCTCGAGATCGCGCAGCCGGCCGTGGCGGATCGGCGTCAGCAACTTCCCGGCCGGGCAGACATAGGCGTCGCGCCCGGCGTCGTATCGAAATTCGTCCTTGCGGAAGAAGCCCTCGCGCACCGACGATCCGCGTTGAGGCTTGGGGACATGAGGAATGCAGCCGGCCTTCTCGCAGGCCTCGATGTCCTCGATCTTGAAGTAGCCGCGATCGGCGACGACGTCGATGGTCTCGACGTCAAGAATGTCGCGCGCCGGTTCGGCGGTCTGCGTCAAGAGGCCCATGTCAACGACTTGGTTGGTTACGGCCTGTTCGACGATCATCTTGTTCTTGGCGTCGACCGCGACCTGCGCGTTGTAGCCCACGGCGACCCTCGTATGCGCCGCCATGGCGCGGCTGTCGGGATCGGTCAGCGAGATCTGGTCCTCGTCGGTCCGATCAAGCTCGAGCCAGCATCGCCTCGTAACGACCGCGCTTCTTGCGAAGCGCTTCGATCTTCTCGGCGAGATTGTTCGTCCGCGACCCGCCGATCGTCGCGCCGTCTTCGATGTCGCTCGCGTCGAGCCGCGCGAGATAATCATCCAGCCGCTTGTCGGCGGCGCGGATGAACTCGCGCAACGAAGAGCGGGTGAAGTTGCGATCCTTGTTGTTGACCGCCTTGATGCGGGTTCCATCGACGGCGATCAGCTCGCGACCATAGAGGTCGAGCCGCCGGCACAGCAGAACGAACTGACGAAACACAGCGCGGAACGCCCCGCGATTGTCACGTCGAAAGTCGGCGATGGTCTTGAAGTCGGGCCTCAGGCCGCGCAGCAGCCAGATGACTTCGATGTTGCGATGGGCTTCGCGCTCCAGCCGGCGGCTCGACCGCACCCGGTTCAGATAGCCGTAAATATAAAGCTTCAACAGATCGCCCGGCGCATAGCCCGGCCGCCCCGTCGCCTTGGCCGCCACCCGCGCGAACCCCGCCGCCGTGAGATCCAGCTCGCCGACGAAAGCGTCAACGAACCGAACCGGGTTGTCGGCGTCGACGTAATCGTCCACCGCCTCCGGCAGCAACAAGAGCTGATCGCGCGCGAACCCGCTAATGTGAGCCATGCCCAATTCTAGCCCACCCGCCGATTCGAGGAATCCGCTCACGTCGACTTTTCGCGCGATCCGCAAGATTAATGCGACACGCGGGGCGGGTGTCGCCCCAACAATCAATCAAGGAACGGTCGGCTCGTCCACATATGCCTTGATAGCTTTTGCCGTCGCTTCAGCGCGGTTGCGAGCTGAGGGATCACGCGGTGGGCCTAGCCCCATATGCTCGCTCGCGATCAACATGAGGTAGTCGGTAGCATCCAAAACCGACCAATCCCGCCGAAGCCTAGATGCTGCTTGGAGCAAATATCTATCGTATTCGTCAGCAAACTCTGGATATTTTTCCCACGTACACCCCGTAGGAAGAAGCCGATCGGGGTCCCACTCCCTCCAGCCGATGTCCCGCAGGCGGGAGAGCTTCAAAGGCGGATATGAACTCATTCGTGCATGATAATTCTTGGCTGGCTTGTCGTCGATACGGGTGCAACCCAAGCATACCATGTGAAAAAGGTGCGCGAGTTTTCGCACGGTCTGTCAGTGTCCGACACGTGTCTAACCCGCTCGAACTCAGCGACGTCAGACAATCACCCATCCGCCAACACCCTGGAAGGTGCGGTCTAAAGGCCGCTTACACTTTTGCTTGCTGCCTCGATGAACGACTGTTGCGTTGCGAACGCGGTTCGGTCAACTGCGGAGCAAGCAATTGGAATTTGAAATAACGATAGCACTTGGGCGAGACGCCTTAAAATACTTAATCTCTCTAAGCGACTAAATCTCTCTCTATTAAACGCTCCGCCCCCGTGCCAAATGTCGTTCGCATGGAAAACAAATCTGTATGTATCTTCTTCTGGAAATATATCTTGTGCTAGATTACGATAATATTCTTCCAGCCGTTTCCATTGCTTGTCAGTATCTATGATCGCAGCCGTGACTACTATATGCGGCTCTTTGGCAATATCGCCAATTCCAGCCTCGTCGAGATAGACCAGCCTCACAATGCGGGTGCCTTCCAGGCGCGCGCCACCAAGAGTGCGGGCACTCATACTAGTGGATTGAACCTAACATTTGAATCCCGGGACGGATTCCCGTCGGACTCGTGGCGTGCGAGTTTGGGGCATGCGAACTGGCATTTCCTTTTCCGTCACCTCGGCCGACCTGGATCAGCTTCGTGCAGTGATCAATGACCGCAACGCGCCTCAGAAGCATGTGTGGCGTGCGCAGATCATGTTGCTCAGCGCCGAGGGGCTGGGGACAAACGCGATCATGCGCGAGACGGGCAAGTCCAAGACCTGCGTCTGGCGCTGGCAGGAGCGCTTCGCCGCCGAAGGCGTGGCCGGGCTTTTGCGCGACAAGACGCGGCCCTCCCGCATCCCGAAACTCGGTTCCGCCATCGCGGAGCGCGTCGTCGCGCTGACCATGGAGGAGCCTCCGCGCGAAGGGACGCATTGGACAGGCGGGGCGATGGCCGAGGCGGTGGGTGTCAGCGTCAGTTCCGTGCAGCGCATCTGGCGCGCGCACGGGCTCCAGCCGCATCGCGTCCGGCAGTTCAAGCTGTCCAATGACCCTGACTTCGTCGGCAAGTTGCGCGACATCGTCGGGCTCTACGTCGATCCGCCGGCGCACGCTGTCGTGCTCAGCGTCGACGAAAAGAGCCAGATCCAGGCGCTCGACCGGACCCAACCCGGGCTGCCGCTCAAGAAGGGCCGCGCCGGAACCATGACCCATGACTACAAGCGGAACGGGACGACGACCTTGTTTGCGGCGATGAACGTGCTCGACGGAACCGTGATCGGCCGCAACATGCAGCGCCATCGGCATCAGGAGTTCATCCGCTTTCTCAACGCCGTCGAGCGCGAGGTTCCCGCCGGGAAGACGATCCACGCGATCATCGACAACTACGCCGCCCATAAGCATCCAACCGTGCGACGATGGTTGGCGCGCCACCCACGATGGACGTTCCACTTCACGCCGACCTCGGCCTCGTGGCTCAACGCCGTCGAAGGCTTTTTCGCCATCCTGACCAAGCGCCGCCTCAAACGCGGCGTGTTTCGATCCGTCGCCGACCTCCAGGCCGCCATCAACCGCTTCCTCGACGATCACAACGCCCACTCGAAGCCCTTCCAATGGGTTGCCGATCCAGACAAAATCATCGCCGCTGTCAGGCGTGCGCACCAAGCGTTAGATTCGATCCACTAGCACCGTTTCCGCTTTGGTGCTACGCGAAGTATAATATCGCCAAATAAACGCTAGGCTCAGGACCTATTAAATTTCTTGCGTAGGTTTGAATTGGCTGATTTATAGGCGAGGCGAGGAGGCTTCGCCATGGCTGATTTGTTTCTGCTGTCTCAGGCTCAGATGCGTCGGATCGAGCGCTATTTTCCGCTGTCGCATGGGATCGCGCGGGTGGACGACCGTCGGATCGTGAGCGCGATTGTGTTTGTGATCAGGAACGGACTTCGTTGGCGCGACGCGCCGCCTGAGTATGGCCCGCACAAGACGATCTACAATCGGTTCATTCGCTGGAGCCGCCTGGGCGTGTTCAACAAGATTTTCGCAGCCTTGGCGCACAAGGGCCGCAAGCCCGAGCGGGTGATGATCGACGCCACGCATCTGAAGGCGCATCGCACCGCCGCGAGCCTTTTAAAAAAGGGCCTGTTCCCCGACGTATCGGGCGCACTAAAGGCGGCCTGAACTCCAAGCTGCACGCAGTCTGCGACGGCGACGGACGTCCGCTCGTCATGCTCTTGAGCGAGGGGCAGATGAGCGACTACAAGGGCGCCGCGTTGATGCTGCCCGCCTTGCCGAAAGCCAAGCAACTTCTGGCCGACAAGGGTTACGACGCCGACTGGTTCCGCGCCGCCCTCGCCAAGCGCGGCGTCGCCGCCTGCATTCCTTCCAAAGCCAACCGCAAAGCCCCGATCCCGCACGACGCCGTCCTCTACAAACAGCGCCACAGAATCGAGAACATGTTCGGCCGGCTCAAGGACTGGAGACGCGTCCACACCCGATACGACCGTTGCGCCCACACCTACTTCTCGGCAATCTGCATCGCCGCAGCCGTCATATTCTGGCTCTGATCAATGAGTCCTGACCCTAGCAAACGCTAGCAAATTTACTAGCGTTTATGCTCGTTTACTAGAGCTTATGGGCGTTTATTTGCGAGCGGTTCGCCCATCGGGTTGTGTCTTTCGCGAGCGCTGACGGCGCCTCACTCCGGCCCGGTCGCGACCGGGCAGTCGGCGCGCGAGCCCCATTCGGCCCACGAGCCGTCATAGAGGCCTGCGACCGTGCCGCCGGCCTCCTCGACCGCCATCGCCAGGATGGCGGCGGTCACGCCCGATCCGCAGGTGGTGATGATCGGCTTCTTGAGGTCGATCCCATGCTCCGCGAATGCGGCCCTGAGCGCGTCCGGGGCTTTGAGCGAGCCATGCTCGATGATGTCGACGAAGGGCAGGTTGAGGCTGCCGGGGATGCGGCCGCTTCTGACGCCAGGGCGTGGCTCCGGCACGGCGCCGCGGAAGCGCTCGGCGGCGCGGGCGTCCACCACCTGGGCCGAGCCGCTCGCGAGCGCCGCGCGGACCTGCTCGAGCGAGGCGACGAAGCCGTCCGACTCCCGGGGCGTGAAGACACGCGGCTTGGGATGAGGGTCGCCCGCTTCCAGCGGCCGCCCCTCCTTGATCCATCTCGGCAACCCGCCGTGGAGGATGCGCACATCCTCGACACGGTAGGCGCGCAACATCCACCACACCCGCGCTGCGGCATAGAGGCCGGTTGCGTCATAGACCACAAAGCGCATGCCATCGCCAAGGCCGAGCGCGGTCATCGCTTTGGCCAGCCCCTCGGGCTTTGGCAGCATATGCGGCAGGCCCTCCTCCGTGTCGGCGATCAGGTCGATGTCGAAGAACACGGCGTGGGGAATGTGCTTCAGGCGGAACTCGGCCGCGCCGATCCGCCCGGTGTTGGGCAGGTGCCACGACGCGTCGATCACGCCGAGATCGGGATCGTCGAGCTCGGCTGCGAGTTCGGCGGTGGTGCAGAAGTTGCGGGAAGGCATGGGACTTCGATCCGCTTACGCTGGCCCGAGCGCAATGCGCACGCGGCGGTTGATCTTGCCCTTTTTCTCGATGCCCGTCACCATGGCGGGACCGATTTCGCCGGTGCGCGCGACATGCGTTCCGCCGCAGGGCTGAAGGTCGAGGCCTTCGATGGCGATCAGGCGCACCCGGCCCGTTCCCATCGGCGGCTTGACCGACATGGTCTTGATGAGACTCGGGTTGGCCTCGAGCTCCGTATCCGCGATCCAGCGATGGCTCACCGCCGCGTCGCGCGCGATCAGTTCGTTGAGCCTGCGCTCGACCTTGGCTTTGTCGAGCGCAGCCTCGCCCGAATCGAAATCGAGCCGCCCCTCCGCGTCACCGACCGATCCTCCCGTCACCGGATAGGGCGCGACGACCGAGAGCAAATGCAGGGCCGTGTGGGCGCGCATGCGTTTCAAGCGCAGGTCCCAGTCGATGCGGGCGATCACGCGCGCGCCCGGGCGGGGCAGGGCGTCCCCTTCGGCGGGCACGTGCAGAATGGTCGCCCGATCCGCGTCATAGACCGTGTTGACGATCGGAATCAGCGTCCCGTCTTCGAGCAGAATCGTCCCTTGATCGCCGCTCTGTCCTCCGCCTTGCGCGTAAAAGACCGTGCGATCGAGCACAATGCCGCGCGGTTCCGAGGCGAGCACGGCCGCTTCCGTCTCGGCCCGGTACGCGTCCTCGCGAAAGAGGGCCTCAGTCATTGAACGAACACCCGAGGCGCTGCGCCTTTCGCTTCAAGCCAATCCGGGACGGGGAGGTTCTTTGAGCGCAGGAAGGCGGGATTGAACAGCTTGGACGCATAGCGGGCGCCAGAATCGCACAAGAGCGTCACGATCGTGTGACCGGGGCCAAGCTCGCGAGCGAGATGAAGGGCGCCGGCAATGTTGACGCCCGAAGAGCCGCCGAGCAAGAGCCCCTCCTGCACGACGAGATCGAAGATGATCGGCAGCGCCTCCTCGTCGGGAATTTGATAGGGGAAATCGACCGGCGCGCCTTCCAGATTGGCGGTGATCCGGGCTTGGCCGATGCCCTCGGTGATCGAGGAGCCCGAGCTCTTGAGTTCGCCGGTCGTATAAAACGAGTAGAGCGAGGCTCCCAACGGGTCGGCAAGCGCGATCTTGATGTTCGGGTTGCGCTCTTTCAGCGCCATGCCGACGCCGGCCAGCGTTCCGCCCGTGCCGACCGCGCTGGCGAAGCCATCAAGGTGGCCGTTGAGATCGTCGTAAATCTCCGGGCCGGTCGTTTCATAATGGCCCCGCCGGTTGGCGACATTGTCGAACTGGTTGGCCCAGACGGCGCCGTTGGGCTCGGTCTTGGCGAGCGCTTCGGCGAGACGTCCCGAGTAGCGCACGTAATTGTTGGGGTTGGAATAGGGGACGGCGGGAACTTCGATCAGTTCCGCGCCGGCAAGGCGCAGCATGTCCTTCTTTTCCTGCGCCTGGGTGTTGGGGATGACGATCACGGCGCGATAGCCGAGCGCGCTCGCCACCATCGCAATGCCGATGCCCGTATTGCCGGCGGTGCCCTCGACGATGACGCCGCCCGGACGCAGCGCGCCGCGCGTGACCGCGTCATTGATGATCGCCATCGCCGCGCGGTCCTTGACGGACCCGCCCGGGTTCATGAACTCCGCCTTGCCAAGAATCGTGCATCCCGTGGCCTCGGAGGCGGCGCGAAGCTTGATGAGGGGCGTGCGGCCAATCGCGGCGACAACATCGCGTACAGGCTTCATCGCGATCCTTTGGGGTTGATAGCAGCAAGGGTAGGCGACGGCGCGTCTTGCGACAAGCCTCCGCTCTTGCCACAAGCGGCGGGATCAGGGGGTCCGCAGCTCGTGTTCTTCTTCGCGTCGAAAATATTCTGGATGATCGCCTCGCCGATCAACCTCCTGTTGTTCGCCGTACTCATTGGCGTGCTGCTTTGCTTTGGGCCGCGCGCCCGCTTTGGGCGGGGACTGGCGCTGACCGGGATCCTTATTCTGCTCGCGGCTGCGACCTTGCCTTTGGGCATGCTTCTGATCGCGCCGTTGGAGGACCGCTTCCCTCTGCCGCCGCCGGATCTTCATCCGCCGGAAGGCATAATCGTGCTCGGCGGAGCGATCGACGACGGGGTGAGCCGCGCCCGAGGGGAGACCATTTTCGACGAGGGCGGCGAACGGCTGACCGAGGCCGTGGTCTTGGCCAAGCGCTTTCCGCAGGCGCGGGTGGTCTATACCAGCGGCAGCTCGTCCTTTACCGGCGCGACGTCCACGGAGGCGTTGCAGGCCAGAAAATTCATGTCGCAAATGGGGATCGCGCCGGAACGCGTGACGATCGAGGATAAGTCCCGCAACACCGACGAGAACGCCCGCTTCACCGCCGCGATCGTCCATCCTCAGCCTTCGCAGCGCTGGATCGTCGTCACCTCCGCCTTTCATATGCCGCGCGCGATGGGCCTCTTCGAGAAAGCCGGATTTCACCCGATCGCCTATCCGGTGGCTTTTCGCACGCGGGGCCAGTGGCCCGACGACCTGAGATTGACCTTCGAGCCGGTTCGAAACCTGCGGACCTTCGAGATCGCCGTACATGAGTGGATCGGGCTTGCGGCCTACTGGGCGAGCGGCCGCATTGACCATCTCTTTCCCGGACCGGGAGATAGCGCCTAATCCCTATGCTGAAGAACGCTTCAGACTTGCCTTCGCCGTACAACTGACTAGAGTGTAGGCAGAATGAGTGATGCCCAATCTTTAGGCGTCTCCCCCCCGATCACGATAGGACCTATCCGTCTCGAGGGGCGGGCGCTGCTTGCTCCGATGTCCGGCGTCAGCGATCTGGCCATGCGGCGGATCGCCCGCCGCTTCGGGGCTGCGCTTGTATTTTCGGAGATGGTCGCCGCCGAGACCTTTCTCCAAGGCGATACGGAAGCTTCGATCCGCGCCGAGGGCCGGGGCTTGGCTCCCCATGCGGTTCAGGTCGTCGGGCGCCACGCAGAGGCTTTGGCCGAAACGGCCCGCCGAGTGGTCGACGCGGGCGCTGTCCTCATCGACATTAATATGGGCTGTCCGTCGCGGCGGGTTTCGGGGGCTCTGGCCGGCGCGGCGCTCATGCGGGATCTCGATGACGCCGAACGTCTGATCGCGACCGTGGTCGAGGCGGCGCCGGTTCCCGTAACCGTCAAGATGCGCCTAGGCTGGGACGAAACGTCCATGAATGCGCCGGAACTCGCACAGCGGGCCGAACGCGCCGGCGCCCAGATGGCGACCGTCCATGGCCGGACGCGCTCTCAGTTCTACGAGGGCCGGGCCGATTGGGCCGCCGTCCGGGCGGTCGTCAGTTCGGTCGCGATCCCCGTCGTCGTCAACGGCGATTGCGTGAACGCGGAAGACGCGCGGGCCATGCTCGCGCTCTCCGGCGCGGCGGGCGTGATGATCGGGCGCGCCGCGGTTGGCGCGCCCTGGCTGGTCGGGGCCCTGTCGCGAGCGCTCGACGAGGGTGGTCCGGCGCGGGAGCCTTCACAGGAGGAGCGCCGCGACGCCGCGCTCGAGCATCTCGATTGGCTGGTCGGCAAGCTCGGGCCTCGCGCGGGACTTCGCCATGCGCGCAAACACCTGGCGGCCTATGCCGATCAGTCCGGAACTGAGGCGACGCTTCGGCGCGCGCTGGTGACCAGCGAGGACGTGATCGAAGCTCGGCGGCTGCTTGCTCGCGCCTTCGATCGCGATTGGGTCAGGCAGGCGGCATGACTGCGCTCGCAGCTCAACGCCGCCTCGACGCCGCAAAGGTTTTGAACGCGCTCGCCCAGCCGTTGCTCACAGTCGACGTGCAGGGGATGGTGATCGACGTCAACGCAGCGGCGGAGACCTTTTTCGACATGGGCCGCGGCGCCCTCTTGCGTTCGCGGCTCACCGATCTCATTCCGTCCGACTCCCCCGTTCTTAATCTCGTCGCCGACGCGCTGAGCAATCGCGCGACCGTCAACGGTTACAAAATCGACATTTCCACGCCTCGGATCGGGAATCGAAACGATGTCGATGTTTTCGTCGCGCCGCTGTCGCAGACGGACGACGCCGTCGCGATTATGCTGCAAGAACGTGCGATTGCCGAGAAAATAGACAGACAACTGACGCATCGCAGCGCCGCGCGCTCAATTAGCGCGCTTGGGCTTATGCTTGCGCACGAGATTAAGAATCCGCTGTCGGGCATTCGCGGCGCAGCCCAGTTGCTGGAGGCGGGCGCAAGCGACGAGGATCGGGCGCTGACGCGATTGATCTGCGAAGAAACCGATCGGATCGTCAAACTCGTCGACCGGATGCAATCGTTCGCCGTTTCCACGCCATCCCAATGGGAAAGTCTCAATATTCACGCTGTGTTGGACCACGTCAAGCGTTTGGCTCAGGCCGGGTTCGCGCGCCACATTCGCTTTGTCGAGGCCTACGACCCCTCGCTGCCTGAGCTGCGTGGATCTCGCGATCAGCTCATCCAAGTATTCCTTAATCTCGCGAAGAACGCTGCGGAAGCCATTGGAAACGATAGCGTTGATGGCGAAATATTACTCACAACTGCCTATCGCCCAGGAGTGCGTCTGCGCACCACGCCGAACGCCGAACCGGTCGCCTTGCCGCTCGAGATCTGCGTTCGCGACAACGGCCCGGGCATTGCGCCGGAGATTCTCGGCAATCTGTTCGATCCCTTCGTGACGACGAAAGCGCAGGGCTCTGGTCTGGGTCTTGCACTGGTGGCCAAGCTGATTGGCGACCATGGAGGCATTATCGAGTGCGAGTTGCATCCGCGCAGGACGACGTTTCGCGTGCTGATGCCGTTGAACTCGTCGCGCGCGGCGGCGAGATGATTGGACGAGCGTCGGGCGGAAGGAGCTAATGGTGATGCCGTCAGGGCATATTCTTGTCGCCGACGACGACGCGGGGATTCGCACCGTTCTCAATCAGGCCTTGACCCGCGCAGGTTATGAGGTCCGGGCGACGGGAACGGTTGCGGGGCTTTGGCGGTGGGTCGCGGCGGGCGAGGGCGACCTCGTCATCACCGACGTCGTGATGCCCGACGACAACGCCTTTGACCTCTTGCCGCGCATCAAGCGGATGCGGCCTGATCTGCCGATCATCGTGATGAGCGCGCAGAACACCTTCATCACCGCGATCAAAGCCTCCGAGCGCGGCGCCTACGAATATCTCCCCAAGCCCTTCGATCTGCGTGAACTGGTGGCGATTGTCGGCCGCGCGCTCGCCGAACCTAAACGGCGGCGCGAGGAGCCAGAGCCGCCGGCCGAGGTGATGCCGATCGTCGGCCGGTCGCCGGCGATGCAGGACATTTTTCGCGTTCTCGCCCGCCTGATGCAGACCGATCTCACGGTGATGATCTCCGGGGAATCCGGCACCGGCAAGGAACTTGTCGCGAAAGCGCTTCATGACTACGGCAAGCGCAAGGGTGGACCCTTTGTCGCCATCAACATGGCCGCCATTCCGCGCGATCTGATCGAGAGCGAATTGTTCGGCCATGAGAAGGGCGCGTTCACCGGGGCTGCCGCACGCTCCGTCGGCCGCTTTGAACAGGCGGAAAACGGGACGCTGTTCCTCGACGAAATCGGCGACATGCCGATGGAGGCCCAGACCCGCCTGCTTCGCGTGCTGCAGCAGGGCGAATATACCACCGTCGGCGGCCGCACGCCGATCAAGACGAACGTGAGGATCGTCGCTGCGACGAACAAGGACCTGCGCTACGCGATCCAGCAAGGAACTTTTCGCGAGGATTTGTTCTTCCGCCTCAATGTCGTGCCGATCCGTCTTCCACCGTTGCGCGAACGCCCGGAGGACATTCCCGACCTCGTGCGCGCCTTCTTCCAGCGCAATTCGTCGGAGGGACTTCCGGTCAAGACATTCGAGGCCGCCGCCATGGATCGGCTTCGACGCTATCCCTGGCCAGGGAACGTGCGCGAGCTTGAAAATCTGACCCGCCGCCTTGCCGCGCTCTATCCCCAGGATGTGATCGGGGAAGGGCTGATCGAAACCGAGCTCAACGCTGGGGCCTTGCCCATGTTTCCGCCGCAGGCGGCGGGAGACGACGGAAGGAAGCGGGTTGCGGCGACTGCCGCTCAGATCTCGGGCGACGGTTTTGACGCCGCGATGGAGCGCGCTATCGCCGATCTCTTTCACTCGTTCGCCGGCGCGAGCCCTCAGGTCGGGCTTTATCACCGCGTGCTGCACGACCTGGAAGCGCCGCTGATCGCGGCCACTCTGACGTGGACGCGCGGCAACCAGATCAAGGCGGCGGAAATCCTTGGACTGAACCGCAACACGCTGCGGAAGAAGATCCGCGACCTCAATCTTCGAGGGGTTGCGAGCTTTCGTTAAGACGCGACTTTAAGGTCGCGCGGGCGGCCGGCCGCTCCGTTTGGGATTTCTTGATTCGGGGCTTTTTCGCTTTGGAATCCCTCGATTTCAGGGATTGGATTTCCTTGGATTTCCTTGGATTCTCTCGTCCGAATTTAGACTTATCAATGGGTTACCCTGGATTTTCCGACAAGAAATTTTCTCGAGCCCTTTCCCCGGGCGTTCGCAGCGCCGGGAACGAGAGCCAGCGATCGAGACCGATGCGGATTCGCGGAATTGCTCATGAGGCAAGCCTAACCGGATTTCTGGTTTTCGTCAAACGATTGTTGTCCGACAACAAAGTGCCGCCCAGACAATTTGATCATACAATCCATACAATGCCGTGGACATTGTGCGCACAAATCTCCCGACGCCCGGCTTGCCAGTCCGACGTCATACCCGACAGCCGCGAATCGGCCGATCGGGAATCCGGAGGTCGGCGGGCGGGCCTTTAACTCTGGATTCGACAGCTTTCGACCCTGAGCTGCCTTTGAGGTCGGCCTTGTGAGCGGAAACTATGCGCGAGAAAGCGGACCTCGGATGAAGGCGTAGGTTGGGTCAATGCCGCCCGTCCGCAGAAACCTCACCCGGGTGAATCGATCACCGACGCGATCCAGCTACTGCCGAGCCAGGGCAATACGGATGGCGTCCTCCGGCGAGACAAGGTGATCCAGGCTCTCGGCGGCCTCTGCGATCGCGAGCTGCACCCCCTTCACTCTTCCGTTGAACGCATTCCCGCGGGAACCATAGTCCTGAGAGACGGGGGAGCCGGTATCCTCGCCGACGTCACAGCCCTCGTCGGCGGAAAATACGATCGCCTGCGTCATGGGGAGGGCGCCTTCCCCCACCTTCTTGCCATCGACATAGAGCAATAGCTGCCCGCCTTTGCCGAGACCGCCGCCAGCATAAGCAAACTCCATGCGGACCTGATGCTCGCCCGGCGGCAACGCCTCGCTGGCTTCAATATAGAAGTAGTGTATCCCGGCCACGTTGTAGCAGTATTTGAGTTTGCCATTCTTGGCATACAGACTCCAGCCGCCGATGTTGCCGCCCTGGGCGACAATCACCCCTTCACCGCCTGACTCTGGCACCTCGACCTCGGCGGTGACCGAGTGGGACTTGTTCTTGAGGTTCAGAACGCAATTCTCCAATAGCCGCCCCATCCCCTCGAAAAGCAACTGGGACTTTCCCTTGATCAGCACTGGCCGGCCGGCAGTATCCGGATTGAACTTCTCAGCCGTTCGGTCATCGATGGGCAAGACGTTATACCGCGTCGCCTCGATGAGCCACAGCCGCTGCAACTCGCGGAGCTTCTCAGGCATTTGCTTGGCGAGGTTATTGGCCTGGCTCCAGTCCTTGCTGGTGTCGTAGAGTTCCCAGACATCGTCGTCGAGAGCGACGGTCTTCCTGCCCATGAGTTCCCAGGGTGTGGCGTGCTTTGTCACCGCCGCCCAGCCCTTGTGGTAAATGCCCCGGTTGCCGAGAATCTCGAAATACTGCGTTTCGTGGCGCTCCGCGGCCTGAGCGTCGTTGAATGAGTAGAGCATGCTGACGCCCTCGATTGGGCGCTGCCGTATGCCATTGACCGAGACCGGTTCCGGCAGCCCCGCCGCTTCGAGGATTGTGGGCGCCACGTCGATGATGTGATGGAACTGCGAGCGGATTTCGCCCTTGGCTTTGATCCCCTTGGGCCAGTGTATGACCGCACCATTGCGGGTGCCGCCCCAGTGGGAAGCAACCTGCTTGGTCCATTGGTACGGAGTATTCAATGCGTGCGCCCAGCCCACAGCGTAGTGGTTATACGACTCCGGCCCGCCGAACTTCTCGTACCGCTCCATGAGAAATTCCGGCGTCTCCAACGCGGCCAAGCCGTTGAAGTTGGCCATCTCGTTGTACGTGCCGTTCAACGTGCCCTCAGCCGAGGCGCCGTTGTCGCCGACGATGTAGTAGATCAATGTATCGTCGAGGATGTTGAGCCGCTTCAGCATGTCGAGCAGACGACCGACGTGGTGGTCGGCGTACTCCAGGAACCCTGCGTAGACCTCCATTTGTCGGCGGAGGATGGGCTTTAGGGCTTCCGGCATTTCGTCCCACGCCGGGATCTCCGCATGGCGAGCTGTGAGCTGGCAGTCCTCCGGGATGACGCCCAGCGTTTTCTGCCGGGCGAGGGTCTCTTCCCGCAGCTTGTCCCAGCCTTGGTCAAACTTACCCTTATATTTGTCAGCCCATTCTTTGGGCACGTGATGCGGGGCGTGGGTCGCGCCCGGCGCGAAATAGAGGAAGAACGGCTTGTCGGGCGCGAGCGCCTTCTGCTGAGCCGCCCAGGCCATAGCCTTATCCGTCATGTCCGCCATGAAATGGTAGCCCTCTTCAGGCGTCCTTTTCGGCTCAACCGGCGTCGTGCCCTCGAATAGCGAGGGATACCATTGGTTCACCTCGCCGCCGATGAAGCCATAGAAATACTCGAACCCGCCGCCGCCAGTTGGCCAGGCGTCAAAAGGCCCGACTGGGCTTGCCTGCCATACGGGCACCTCGTGACACTTGCCGAATTGCGCAGTCGAGTAGCCGTTCAGCTTCAAGGTCTGCGCGAGTGGCGAGATGTTGTTTGGCAGCACCGAGCTGTACCCTGGCGCGCCGGTCGCGATCTCGGTGATGCCGCCCATGCCTGCGGAGTGGTGATTGCGCCCCGTCAGAAGGGCGGCGCGGGTTGGGGAGCAGAGGGCAGTTGTGTGGAAACGCCTGTACTTCAGGCCAGACGCCGCTAGCCGTTCAGCGTTCGGCGTCTGGCACGGTCCGCCGAAGGCGCTTGAGGCGCCAAACCCAACGTCATCGAGGAGGATGAGTAGCACGTTCGGCGCGCCTTTCGGTGGCCGCAGCTGCTCGATCGGCGGGAATTTGGTGTCGGGATCCCTCGCGTCATAGGTAATGAGCCCGGTCCGCTCCGGAGTGGCGATCGGGAGATGCGAACGATCTTTCTTGTCCTCGCTCATGCCTTCGTCCTCTAGAAGATACAAGTTAGTCGACACGCATCTTGAACGCTCCCTCTTCGTGGAGCAACCGATCTGCGGTAGAGCAGTTTCTTGCGCGCAACGGAATGACGGCTATCGCGCGGACTCCGGTCCTTCTCTGGCGACGGGTGTAGGTCCGGAGTCCGCCCAAAGCCGACCAGCCCCTTCCGGAGTCGCACTTCCGCAACATCGTTGCCAGTTTGCCACGAAAGCGCTAAAGATGCCCGCCATGGCGACAAGGGATTCGGGGTCTTCGGTTCATTGAATTGACGGGAACCACACTCAACGCGCGGGGCTCGCCGCTTCTGGACGACAGCCCGCCGACAGGCCGCTTTGGAATTGTCGTCGTCGGCGCGGCTTTCGTCCTCGCTCTGGCGACGTTCCTCGTTTTCGCCGGCTTCACGCCGATCATCCCAACCGCGACCGTCGTCCTGACGTTGATGGTGGGCGACGGCCTGGTCGTCGTCATCCTCATCGTCCTCATCTCGATGGAGTTGGCGCGCCTTCGAGCCGCGCGTCGGGCGGCGCGGGCGGGCGCCCGGCTGCACAGCCGGTTCGTCGCCCTGTTTTCGCTGGTCGCCGCCATTCCCGCGATCATCACCGCGATCGTGGCTACGGTTTCCGTCGAATGGGCGATCAACCCGCGGTTCATGAGCGACGTCGCGGCCTTTATCAACGAAGCCAACCAGGCGACCCAGCTCTACCGCGAATCCCAGTGTCGCGCGCTCTTGCGCGATGTCGAACTGACCGCCGGCGATATCGGCCGCAGCGCGCTTTTGCTCCAATCGGATCCCACTCAGTTCGCGGAATACTTCAGCTCGCGCTCCAAGACGCTAGGCTTTACCGCCGCTGCGATCATGAGGAACGACGGAGCTCCGATCGTTGTCGCGCAGGGGTCGGACGAGAAGCTGATCGCCAAACCTGAGCCGTCCGACTTTCAGGACGCCACGAACGGCGAGGCGCTTTGCGGCTTCCTCGGCGTTGGCAACATCTTCGTCGGCATTCGGCCCGTCCCCGGCGCCGACGGGCAATTCCTCTACGCTGCGCGAGGGATTGACCCCTTAGCGGCCAAGGTCGCCGAAGATGCCGGCCTCGTCTCCAACATGTGGGGACGCTTCGAGGCCCATCGGCACAGCCTTGAGCTGGGGTTCGCCACCGTCTTTGTGCTTCTGGCGCTGACGATGCTGTTTTCCGCGATTTGGCTGGGCCTCGCCTTCGCCAATCGGCTGGTCAGGCCGATCCGCGGCCTGATCCGCGCCGCGGACGAGGTCGCTTCCGGCAACCTTCATATTCAAGTGCCGACGCGCCGTTCTGATGGGGACCTCGGCCATCTCGGGGACACGTTCAACAAGATGACCTCCGAGATCCTGCGTCAGCAGACTGGCCTCATCGAAGCGAACGCGCTCAACGATGAGCGGCGCGCGTTCATTGAGGCGGTGCTGTCGGGGGTGCCTGCGGGCGTTCTTGGCGTCGACCATGATGGGATCGTCACGATTTCGAACGCCGCCGCCGATCGGCTGCTCGGCGGCGACCTCGGGCTCATCGGTCGGCCGCTCAACGCCGTACAGCCCAGCATCGCAGCCATTTGGGAACAGGCTCGCTCGCTCAGGCTCAGGCTTCATCAGGGGCAGGCGACCGTTCTCCGGGACGGCCGCGAGCGCGTTCTCAACGTGCGCGTCACCGGAAATCCTGGACGCGATGATCGCGCCAGCGTCATCACGCTCGACGACATCAGCGATCTTGTGACCGCTCAACGCACGGCCGCCTGGGCCGACGTCGCTCGCCGCATTGCGCATGAGATCAGGAATCCCCTGACGCCGATCCAGCTCTCGGCCGAGCGGCTGAAGCGACGCTACGGCCGACACATCGTCGAGGGCAGGGATGTGTTCGACCAGTGCACGGACACCATTATCCGGCAAGTGGACGATATCAAACGCATGGTCGACGAATTCTCGTCCTTTGCGCGAACGCCAAAGGCGCGCCCGGCGCGGGACGACCTGACCGATTGTGTGCGCCAGGCGATCTTCCTGATGAGGGTCGGTCGCGCGGACGTCACCTTTGAGGAGCAATTGCCGGATGAACCGATTTTCGCCGATTTCGATCGCCGGCTGGTATCGCAAGCGCTCATGAATGTTTTGAAAAATGCGACCGAAGGCATCGATGCTCTGAACAGGGAGCAGGGGACAGGCGTCGTCACGACGACGGTGTCGGTGGATGGCGCGGGCTTTGCAGAGATCGCCGTCAGCGACAATGGCAAAGGCTTCCCGCTCGAGGATCGGCATCGTCTGACCGAGCCCTATGTCACGACTCGAACCGAGGGAACCGGCCTCGGCTTGCCGATTGTCGTCAAGATATTCGAGGACCACGGCGGAAGCGTAGAGCTACTCGACGGACCCGCGCGTCTCGACGGGGGCCGGGGAGCCAAAGTCTTGATGAGGCTGCCGTTGCATCGCGCCGAACAGAAAGCAACGCGCCCGGAGAGTGAGAGGGTGGCATCGTCCTGATGGCTGCTGACATTCTTATCGTCGATGACGAAGACGACATCCGCGGACTCGTCGCCGGAATCTTGGAGGATGAGGGCTACGGGGCGCGTCTTGCGCGCAACTCGGAGGAAGCTATCGCGGCGGTTGAAGCGCGCCGTCCACAACTGATCCTCCTCGACATATGGCTGCAAGGTTCGAAGCTTGACGGGCTGCAGCTGCTCGAAACGATCAAGCGCCAGCATCCGAATGTGCCCGTGGTGATGATTTCGGGGCACGGCAACATCGAGACGGCGGTGAGGGCGATCAAACTCGGCGCCTACGACTTCATTGAGAAGCCGTTCAAGGCGGATCGTTTGATTCTGATCGCCGAGCGGGCGTTGGAGACTTCGCGCCTGAAGCGGGAAGTCAGCGATCTGCGCGCGCGTGGCGGCTCCGCCGACCGGATGGTCGGGTCTTCGTCGGCGATCCTCAACCTCAGGCGGATCATCGAAAAAGTCGGGCCCGCCAACTCGCGCGTTCTGATCTCGGGCGCCGCCGGATCGGGTAAGGAACTGGCCGCCCGGCTTATCCATGAAAATTCGAACCGCGCCAACGGCCCCTTTGTCGTCATCAACGCGCCGACGATGTCGCCCGAGAGAATGGAAGCGGAACTGTTTGGAGTTGAATCCGGAGTAGAAGGGCAGGCGAGGGTCGGCGCGCTTGAAGAGGCGCATGGCGGCACGCTTTATCTGGACGAAATCGCCGACATGCCGCGCGAGACGCAGGCCAAGATCCTCCGCGTTCTGGTCGATCAGAACTTCCAGCGCGTGGGGGGCGCCTCGCGCGTTTCCGTCGACGTGCGCGTCATTTCGTCGACGAGCCGCGATCTGGCGGAGGCGATCACCGAGGGGCGTTTCCGCGAGGACCTCTTTCATCGGCTGTCGGTCGTGCCGATACGCGTTCCCTCGCTCGCTGAGCGGCGGGAGGACATTCCGGAACTCGTTCAATACTTTTTGAAGAGCGTCGCAGCCAATATGGGAGTTACGCCCCGCCGGGTCGGCTCCGACGCCATGGCGGTGCTTGAATCCCACGACTGGCCGGGAAACATCCGGCAGCTCAGAAACAATGTCGAACGATTGATGATCCTCGCGCTCGGCGACGCAAACGCCGAAATTTCGGCCTCGATGCTTCCGGCGGAGGTTGGCGCGCTTGTGCCGGCGGTGCCGAGCGGCATTGGCGGCGAGAAATTGCTGAGCCTCCCGCTTCGCGAGGCGCGCGAAGCCTTCGAGCGCGACTATCTCGTGGCTCAAATCAGTCGCTTCGGCGGCAACATATCGCGAACCGCCGAGTTCATCGGTATGGAGCGCTCGGCGCTGCACCGAAAGCTGAAGTCTCTCGGCGTCGAATAGCCCTGCTCCTGGCATTCGAATTGCACAGGACGCTCGGCGTAATCGCTCGAAGATCACGGAAGCCTCTTTAACATTGTGGTTGAGGTCTATGAGTTCGCCCGCCTCACTTTCTATGCTATAATGTTAGAGAACCGCGCGTCCGCGAAGGCGCGGTTAACGACGCATAACGCTGGCCGAAAATGGCCCAACGAACGGAAACAGAATGGCACCCGAGAAGGCGCAAAACCTCCAGGACACGTTCCTGAATCACGTGCGAAAGTCGAAGACGTCGGTCACGATTTTTCTCGTTAACGGGGTGAAATTGCAGGGGTTTGTGACTTGGTTCGATAATTTCTGCGTCCTGCTTCGGCGGGACGGACACTCGCAACTGGTCTATAAGCACGCAATCTCCACCATCATGCCGGCAAGCCCAATCACCATGTTCGAGGCGGTCGACGAAGACGCGCGCTGACATTGCTCGGCCTCGCGAGGCGGCGGACGAACGTGAGCGAGCGGGCGTGACCACCCGGGCGCTCGTCGTCTGTCCGAGCCTTGCGCGAGAAACGAACGACGCGTTGCGCAGTCCCGAAGCGCGGCGTGAAGAGGCGGTCGGCTTGGCGCGCGCCATCGATCTTAAGGTCGTGGGCGTGGAAAGCGTTGCGCTGGACGCTATCCGGCCGGCCACCTTTATCGGCAAGGGCAAGGTCGAGCAGCTCGCGGCGCGGGTGAAGGCCGAGGAGATCGACCTTGTCGTCATGGACTGCGCTTTGTCCCCGGCGCAGCAGCGCAATCTCGAGCGGGCTTTCGGCTGCAAGGTCATCGACCGCACCGGTCTCATCCTCGAGATCTTCGGCCAAAGGGCCCACACCGCCGAGGGCGCGCTCCAGGTTGAGCTTGCGCATTTGAAATATCAGCGCTCCCGCCTGGTCCGGTCGTGGACCCACCTCGAGCGGCAGCGCGGCGGATTCGGCTTCCTCGGCGGCCCGGGCGAGACCCAGATCGAGACCGATCGCCGGCTGATCGGCGAGCGCATCGTTCGCATCGAGCGCGAGCTCGAGGCCGTCAAGCGCCGGCGTAGCCTTCAACGCGCAAGCCGCAGCGCCGTCCCTTATCCGATCGTCGCGCTGGTCGGCTACACCAACGCCGGGAAGTCGACCCTGTTCAATCGGCTGACGCGCGCCGAGGTGATGGCGGCCGACATGCTGTTCGCGACGCTCGATCCTACCATGCGCCTCATCAAATTGCCCCATGGCGGCTCGGCGATCCTTTCCGACACGGTCGGCTTCATCTCCGACTTGCCGACGACGCTCATTTCCGCCTTTCGCGCCACGCTCGAGGAAGTGCGCGCAGCCGATGTCATCGTCCATGTGCGCGACATTTCCCACGCGGACAGTGAAGCGCAGAGCAAGGACGTCGAGGCGGTTCTGGACGAGATCGGGGTCGCCGACCACGCCGATCGCGTCATCGAGGTGTGGAACAAGGTGGACCTGCTTGACGCGGACGCGCGCGCGGCGCTCGCTCGAGAGCCCGGCGCCAGGGAGACCGCGCCGCTCGCCATTTCCGCGACGACCGGAGAAGGGGTCGGTCATCTCCTGACCGCGATCGAGGATCGCTTGGCTCGCGGCCGGCCTGAACTCGAACTGACCCTTGATGCAAGCGACGGGAAGGGCCTGCATTGGCTCTATGAGCACGCCGAAGTCATGGACCGCCGCGACGGAGAGGATGGGCTCCACCTTACGGTGCGCGTTCCTCCTGATCAGATCGAGCGCCTGAAGCGGCGCTTCGCCATCGCGCCCGCGCCCGTCCGTTCAAGTCCCAGGCGGGCCGCCGAGCGCTGATGACGGCTGCGTCCTGCGAGGCTTCGCAGGCGTGAGCGCAACCGAGACGCGAGACTATCCGCAAGCAAAACCAAGAAAATGCAAGCAAAATAGCTTTTATTTCCTTGGAAAAATTTTTGGCGAATTAGGACTTTTCAAAGGGTTACAGGCAAAAAAATAAAAAAATCGTCGCCGCCAGTCAACTCGCGTCCAAGGTTGCACCCGAACGGCTCAAACTGCGCTTCACCCGCCCCCCCAAGGACCAGACCGAGCGGAGGTTGATCTGCTCAACGGAATAATTCTCGCACAAATTCCTCTGTTCCGTAACGAAATTACTCGGCATTTATCGACACCGGCTGCCAGTGAAACAGGGGCTTAAAAGCTGGCTCGGTACGGGACGTCAGGCGCCGTCGAGCAGCTCGGAGACCAAGGCGTCGATCCGCTGGGAAAGGCCCGCCTCAGTAAGCGCGGCGCGCACGATTCCGCGCGCCCGCTGGAACTTGACGCCTTGGGGCAGAGCCACGGCTACGGCGATTGCTTCCGCCTGCTCGGCGGCGGCCGCGAGATCGCGATGGAGTTTGATCTTCGCGTCGAAGCGGGGGATCGGGAGGTTGAACACGACTTTGTCGAAATGGCGCGCTCCGAACTGGCCGCGAGCCTGGTACGAGGCAGCACGCGAACGAGCGATCTCGCTATTAAAGACGGCGGCCAGATAACGCGCGCTTCGGCGGAGACTCACCGGCGTGGACCAATAAAGTGCATGCTCGACGACGGCGCCGTCGTTTCGCAGGACACAGGCCGCAGGGTTCGTGCCCGATGCGGCATAGGCGATGCGCAACGCGGGGATCGGAAACTGCGCGCCCAATTCATTGTGGTAGTTCCAGCGGCCGATCAGCGCCATCTCGCCGCTCTCGGCGTGGTCGCGCCATATTGTCTCCGCCCTACGCATCCAGCCAGCGAGCCGATTGAAGCCGCGATCGAGGGCGGTTCTCGAGTCGAGAACATCCCCTCCAGCCGTCGCGGGTATAACAGCCTCAAATGGCTGGAAAACGCGATAAGGCAGGATGCTTTCGCCGAGCAGAGTTGGGCGGAGAAATTCGGCCTCCACCTGATTTTCTATGCTCGGAAGCGATTTCCAGGGCTTCTTTTCCTGCCCGTTGCGGCGGCTGACGACCAAGGGCGCCGTTGCGTCCGCGCCCAGTCGGCCAAGCGACTTGCGCTCCACGAAGCACAACATTCGCGGCACAAGCGTCGCGCCCTGACGAAATGCTTTGCGGTAGGCGGAGCCGCCGGAAAACAATGCCTCAATCGGCTTTGGGGCGTCCTCAGTGACCCTGAATTTGCCCTCGCCGATCAGCCGATCGACGAGCGCCTCCGGCGCGTCGCGAAGCGGCAGATCGCCCGAGTAGGCCCGTACGGTTTCGGGCATCGGCTTCGAGGTCGCGCGCCGGCGGCCAAAAACAACACATGAGGGTACCAGAAACAGCGGCCTGACGCTGTCGTCCATCGTCCAGGCTTCGTCCCATTGAATTGCGCCACCGTGGAACGACCCGGATCGAAAGCGCTCATATTGGCCGCCCTTGAGGGCAGCCAGGGGCAGCACCAAGGCCAGCCGACCGGCGCCGCGAAGATAAAGCGAGGCGGAGCGAGCAGCAAAGAGCGCGCAAAGATCGTTCTGCGTCGTAAGTTTGCCGCCAACGTAGACGCCCGCCGCCTTCGCCAACTCTTTGAACCGCTTTTGTAGGTCCGCGATCATAAAACGAAAGGCGACCCACGGCGGATTGCCGATGACCACATTCGACCATCCGCCGCCAGCGGAAAAGGCAAGCGGACGGGAGAGATTGCGCGCGACATAGGCCCAGATGGAGTTGCGGCCTTCCCGCCTGAGCTTGTCGAAGAGGAGGTAGGTTTTGCCCAGGTCTTCGATCGCGCGCTTCTGCTCGTCGGTGACGTCGGCGTCGGTAGTGCTGCTCAGTGAGCGGAAGAGCGCGACCTCGATCTGCGCTCGGGTCATGCCCTGTTCAGACCCGGAGCGCATGCATTCTATGGCTTTGTCGAACAGGCCGGGGTCGCGGCAGAACGTGTCGGGAAAATCGAGTTGTTCACGCCCATTGCCGTCCGTCTCGCCGCTCTTTCCGTCGCCTGCGGGCGGAGGGGGCACGCGGATCGACAGTTCCTTGCCACCGATCATCTCGCTGATCGAGAGCTGCAACGCGTCGCCCAGATAGACGGGCACGGAAAGCGCCGGCGCGGCCGCTCAGCGCGGGCGAGAGACCAAGCAAGTAGGTGACGCGGGCAATGATGACCGCGACCGGATGGATGTCCATGCCCGCGACGTGCTGCGTCGCCTCGAGCGCTCGCCGCGCCGGAGCAACGTCGCCCGCTTCCGCCTCTTCGAGAAAGCGCCGCAAGGCGTGAAACAGAAACGTTCCCGAACCACTCGCCGGATCCAGGACTTTCTGTTCGAGCGGCCTGTCGATGACATGGCGGGTCATTTTCGCCGCCAGCCAGTCGGGCGTGTAGTATTCGCCGAGGCCGTGGCGCTGCTCCCGGTCAATGAGCGATTCGTAGAGCGTCTTCATCACGTCGCTCTCGACTTCCGCCAGACGGAACCGTCGAACATGCGCCATGATGCGCCGGACCAGCTTGGCTCCGTCCGGGTCGGCGACGATCCAATCGAAGAAGTCGCTCTCGACCGCGCCATTGATCCCCGCGTTGGCCAGCGCCTCGCCCGACAGCAGCCGGGTCGGATCGTCCTCATTGAGCCCGAGCACGGCGAAAGCGATACATTTGGCGACGACAACGAGATAGGTGTGCTGAAGCCAGAGCGGATCGCTTTCGACGTCCTTGCCGTACACGATCTTCAGAAGCTGCGCCCATAGCTGCCGCTTGAGCGCGACTTCCGGGCCCTCCGCTTGTCCCAAAGGCCGCGCAGCGCTGCCTCCGCCGTTCGAAAGGCGACCGAATCCGCGCCGAGTTCGATCCGCACGGTTGCCGGATCAGGCGGAAGCGAGATTTTGAGTGCGAGCGCGCCGTCCAGCCAGGCGATGAATTCCTTGGGCTTGTCCGGATTGAGCGTCGTCTCCTTGATCTTGACCAGCTTGCCCTGATCGAGCGCGAGGACCCGCCAGAGCCGCCCGTCCGAGGCGATGCCGACGAAAGGCTCGCCCGTCTCCGTCTCGCGATTGGCGAGGTAGTCGGGCATCTTGCGCTCAACGTCGTCCCACTCGCGAACAAGGTCGCGTTTGGCTTCGAACACCGTTCGCCCAATTAGCGCGTCGGTTCGACTTTTCACTTCGATGCGCTGCTCGAAGCGCACGTCGGCGAGCGGAACGTCGAACTCGCTTATCAAGAGCTGACGAAAATCGGCCTTGACCTCGTCATGCCCTGGCTTGGCGCTGAGGTGACGTAGAAGACTGAGCGAATTCGGGATTCTGGGTCACGCGGGGACGATAGGTACCCCAGGGGCGGCCGGCAACAGTGGTCCGGCCCACTGGGCTCTTCTCAATCGGTTCCTATGCTCACTCCGCCAAGCGCTCCGCTCCTAACCGCCGATCAGATCCCAGCGTACCATTCGTAGCCGCGGTCTTCCCAGAAGCCGCCGCGGCCGCGCGAGATCTTGGCGAAATCGTCGATCGCCTCGATGCGCATGATGTATTTGGCCATCTTGTAGCCGAGCTGGCGCTCGACCCGGAGCCTTAAGGGGGCGCCGTGCTCGACCTTGAGCGGCGCGTAATTCATCTCGTAGGCCAGAATGGTCTGCGGATGAAAAGCGTCGATGAGGCCGATCGTCTCGTAATAGCGGCCGGTGTTGTCCATCGTTTCTTCGAGCGTGTCGGCGCAGAACAACGCGATGTAGCGCGCCTGCGGCTTCAGGCCCGCGGCGCTGAGCAGCGCCGACAACTGGACCCCCTTCCACTGGCCGATGCAGCTCCAGCCCTCGACGCAATCATGCCGCGTGATCTGCGAGCGCGAGGGCAGGGCGCGCAGATCGCTAAGCGAGAGCTTCATAGGCCGCTCGACAAGGCCGCCGACTTCCAGTTTCCAGTCCTTGAAGCCGCCCTGGCGCAGCGCGACATAGCCCGGATCCTCGGGATCGATCGAGCCGTTCGGCTTGAAATAGGCCGAGATCGCGCCGGGCGAGTATTCTGGCGCAAGCGCCGTTTCGGGCCCGAGCAGAGCGCGCTGAACGGCCTTGGTCACCGCCTCGGCTTTCTCGAGAATGTTGAGCGCCGCCGGCGAGCCCGTATCGAAGCTGCAGCCCGAGAGAGGCGCGGCCGCGGCGCCGACCCCGAGACCAATGAGCAGCTTGCGGCGCGTGAATCGCGGTTGCGCCGGGCGGATCAGTTCGCTGCTCATCGGTGAGTCTCCTTGATCCGGTAGCGGCCGGTGATCATGGAGCGCATGTTGTTGATCGGGCCGGAGAGGACCACCATGATGAGATGCACGATGAGGAACAGGACGAGGTAGGCCGCGAGCAGGAAATGCACGGCCCGCGCCGCCTGTCGCCCGTGGAACAGCGTGAGCAGCCACGGGAAGGCCGCATCGACCGCCGGCGACATGGTCAGGCCTGCGAAAATGAGGACCGGGAAGGCGATCACGACGCTCAAGTACGCAAGCTTCTGCAGCACGTTGTAGTGAAGCGCCTCGTCGCCCGAGGGAAACTGGAGCCGCAGGTGCTCGACGATCGCGTGCGGGATCGCTCGCATGTCCGCAAGGCTCGGCCAAAGGTCGCGGATATGGCGGCGGAATAAGAGGTTGGCGAAATAGACGAGCCCGTTGATCACCAGGATCCAGGCGAAGAAGAAATGCCAGCGCCGTCCCATCGCCAGGTCCTGGTAGTGCGGCAGCGTCGCCCAATTGGGAAAGCCGTGCTCTTCCAGCGAGCCGTCGTCCCCCGGCGAGGCGCCGAGCACGCCGGTCGTGTTAAAGGAATGTCCGAAGATCGTGGTCACGCCCGCAGTCGGATCTCCATCGTCATTGTGGCGGGCCGATAGAGAGAAGAAGGGCCGGGTGAAATTGGTGGTCTGCCCCCAGGTGAGCTGCGGGTCCGCGTTGAAGATCTGCATCCCGCTCATGAGGAGGACAACAAAGCAGATCGCGTTCACCCAGTGACAGACGCGCACCAGCGCGGAATGCCTGGCGATGAGCCGGCCCTGCGGCGCGGCGTGCGCGGACAGGGCGGAAGAGAGTGACGTCAATCCGGCCTCCATAGGCGGGCTAAGGCCCCGATCTCCCATACGTTGCCGCCAGGCCCGGCGTTTCGCGCCAATTCCATGATTTTTGTGTGGCGCCTTTTTTTATGCGCGCCCCGAAACCTCGCGCGGACCCCTCCGTAACCCATCCATGCCGATCGCGGCGGACGATTAGCGATCGGTTTGAACCATCAACGGAGACCAACATGAACGCCAGGATCTTGTGTTGCGCCGCGGCGCTAGCCGCCGGGATCGGCTTTGCCGCTCCCTCTTTCGTTATGCCTGCCTTGGCCGAAATGACCAAGATGGTCGGCGGGGCGCCGATGTATCCATCGAAGAACATCATCGAAAACGCGGTCAACTCGAAGGATCACACCACGCTTGTCGCCGCGGTCAAGGCGGCGGGCCTCGTCGACACGCTTGAAGGCGCCGGGCCGTTCACGGTCTTTGCGCCGACCAACGAGGCTTTCGCCCGTCTGCCGGCGGGCACCGTGGACACCCTATTGAAGCCTGAAAACAAACAAATGTTGACCACGGTGCTCACCTACCACGTTGTGCCTGGCCGCCTTACGGAGGCCGACATCGACGCCAAAATCAGGGAAGGCGGCGGCAAAGCGATGTTGAAGACTGTCCAGGGCGAAGACCTTACCTTTGCGCGCGGCGCCGGCCATCTTTGGGTCATCGACGCCAAGGGTGACAAGGCAGAAGTCACGATCCCGAACGTGATGCAGTCGAATGGGGTCATCCAGGTGATCAACAAGGTTCTACTCCCGAGCTGAGCCCTCCTCCTACGGCTCATGGGGGTGGGAGCGGGCGGGCGCCATTAGCGTCCGCCCTTTTTCGCGTGCGGCCGGTTTGCGCTCGGCGCCGTCGAGCTATCTTAGGATGCCGGAATGACGATCCGGGGAGGGGCGCCAGGCGAGTCGAGTGGCGGCTGGAGCCGGAGACCATCTCACGCAGCTTTTGGCCCGCATCGCCGCGCGCGACACGACCGCGTTTGCGGCGCTCTATAGAGAGACAAGCGCGAAACTCTATGGAGTCGTCGCTCGTATCCTCAAGCGAAGCGACATCGCGGCTGACGTGCTTCAGGAGACTTACGTGCGCGTCTGGGAAAAGGCCGGCGAATTCGATTCCTCGCAAGGGCTCGGCGCTGGCGTGGATGGCGACTATCGCCCGCAATCGCGCGCTCGACGAGGTGCGGCGGGTGCGTCCGGGATCGCTCGAGGATCAGCCGGAGGGCTTCGAACCGGCGGCGGAGGAAGTGGATCCGCTCGGCGCGCGAGAACGATCCGAAGGGCTCGCGAGGCTCATCGACTGCCTTCAAGGCCTGGATGAAGAGAAGCGCGCGATCGTGTTGCTTGCCTACTATCGCGGCCTGAGCCGCGAGGCGCTCGCCAAGCGCTTCGGGCGACCGGTCCCAACAATCAAGACCTGGCTCCGCCGTAGCCTCGTGCAGCTCAGGGACTGCCTCAAGTCATGACGATCTCGCC
Organism: uncultured Alphaproteobacteria bacterium; assembly: GCA_963753135.1. Taxonomy (GTDB): domain Bacteria; phylum Pseudomonadota; class Alphaproteobacteria; order Rhizobiales; family Beijerinckiaceae; genus Roseiarcus. The sequence goes on from CAVWBA010000009.1 coordinate 28,077, forward strand.
CGACGACGACTTCGCCGCGGCCGAATATGCGCTCGGCACGCTCGACGCGAGCGAACGGGCGACGCTGGCGGCGCGCCGGTTGCGCGAGCCCGAGCTCGACGAGGCGATCCGCGGCTGGGAGGCGAGGTTGGCGCCGCTCGCCGAGGCCGCGCCGGAGATCGAGCCGCCGGGCGACCTTTTGCCTCAGATCGAGGCGCGCATTCGCCGCGCGCCGGCCGAAGGGCCGGGAGGTGGGGCTATCGTGGTGCTTGAGCGCAGCGTCAGGCGCTGGCGCGCGGCGGCGATCGCCGCCTCGCTTGTCGCTGCGCTGTTGGCGATTGGATTTATGGCGCTCGAGATGAGCAGGGGGTCGCTTCCACGCGAATATGTGGCGATCCTGCAGAAGGACGCGGCATCGCCGGCCTTCGAGGTGACCGTCAATCTCGACAAGCAGGAGCTCACAGTGCGTCCGGTCGCCGCGCAAGCCCCGCCCGGCAAGGCTTATGAACTCTGGCTCATCGACGCGAAGCTCGGCGCGCGCTCGCTCGGCGTGGTTGGCGACAAGTCGCGCGCCGCAAGCCTTTCGGCCTACGATCCCGCGGTGGTTCAGAACGCGACCTTTGCGGTGACAGTCGAGCCGCCAGGCGGATCGCCGACCGGCCAGCCATCCGGCGCGCCCGTCTTTGTCGGCAAGCTCATTCCGGTCGGGCCTTGAGGCAAACCGGTTTCCGCCCGAAGGGGACGTCTGTCGCCTGAATGTCTGCTTCCGACGCTAAAGCAGCCAGCTGGGTGAACGAAACATCGATGCGCGCGCCAGTTGTTGAGCGGCGCCGGCCCGAGCGTGTTGCATGCCCCTCGTCCGATCCCCTCGGGCGCGCGGTTTCAGCCTCTCGATATGCCGCCGATCACCGCTGCGCTGGATCGAGTCCAGGTGGGCGGGTCCGCGTTATTTCTGCGTCGCATCATCTTTCATCATCGTGTCTTTCTTCATACTGTCCTTGTGCATCATCGCGCCTTTCTTCATATGATGCGCGGGCTTCGACATGTGCGTCGCGTCCGTCTTCATCATTAAATCTTCCGCTTGAGCGGCTGGAGCGAAGAAAAGGCCGAATGTCAGGAGCGGGACAGAAAACACAATCATCCTGGTCATGGACAAACCCTCCAATAGGGGAGCGCCGTAGGGCAGCTTCCCGACGTGGCGAAAAGCGCCACACTCCCCGCTTCGTTTTGCCGAAGGGTTGCGTTACGGCTCGGGCGATATTTCTAGAACGAGCCTGGTCGCGAGTTGCTTTTCGCGAGAAGGGGAAGCCAAACGTTCTCGACTAAGCGGCTGTGCCTCGCGTCGGACATCCAGCGGGGGGTGGAGACGGAGGGAATTTTTTGCGCGTAACCCGTCGCAAAGTCACGGTTCGCCAAATTAAACTTGAGCAGAAGCAAGTAAATTTACTAATGTTTAGTTGCGTTTATTCGCGTTTATTGATGTTTAGTGGGTGCTTGCTCCAGACGAAGCCGCCCGCGAAGCGCTTGGCATTGGCCTTGCAAGGCCTGACGCAAGCGGCCATCCTGCGCGGCGCCCAACGGGCTTCAGATCCTCATGTCCGATCCTTTTCCTCCGCCCTTCCACCGTTCCTTCAGCCAGCGGCTTCGCTCCTGGTTCTTCACCGGGCTCGTCGTGTTCGGTCCGATCGCGGCAACGGCCTATATCGCCTGGTGGGTCATCGACACGATCGACAACTGGGTGAGGCCCTGGCTGCCGAACACGCTGTCGCCCGACGCCTATCTGCCGTTCCACGTTCCGGGCTTCGGCGTCGTCATCGCGATTGTCGGGCTCACGCTTCTCGGGTTCCTGACCGCCAATTTCATCGGCCGTTCGCTGGTCAGGTTCGGCGAAGCGATGCTCGATCGCACGCCGCTCGTCCGTGGCGTACACAAGGGCCTGAAGCAGGTGTTCGAAACCATCTTCAGCCAGTCCGGCAGCCAATTCCGCAAGGTCGGGCTGGTCGAGTTTCCCGTCGCAGGCAGCTGGTCGATCGTGTTCATTTCTTCGGCCCCGGCCGAGATCATCGCCGGCGCTTTGCCGGAGAGGAAGCCGATGATCTCCGCCTTCATGCCCTGCACGCCCAACCCGACAACTGGATTCTTTTTCTATATCCCGGCCGACAAGGTCATCGAATTGCCGATTTCCGCCGACGAGGCTGCTAAACTCGTCATGTCCGCGGGTCTCATTCAGCCGCAAGGCCAGGCGGCGCTCGCCGCCATGGCGGAAGCGGCGAAGCTGGGCAGGCCGAAGATGGAGACGCAGCCGTCCGGCGCCGGGCCATGAGGAGCGGGCCTGAGATGGCGCGGACTCTGTCTGCGGACTCTCTGGGAGGCGACGATATGGCCGCCCTTCTTTGGACGCTGTTAGTGGGTTAAAGCTATGCTATGACGCGGGGGCGTGAACTCTTGCCGCAAACTCGCTTTTGGCAGCTGCGCTTCCCGGCGCGGACTGGCCTCCAATTCGTGTGACACCCATGGCGCAACTGCCTCAATTTGACCTTGCCGAACTCAAACGCCGCATGCAGGCCGCGCACGCGTTGCTGAAACACGAACTCGGCGGCCTGCGCACCGGGCGGGCCAGCGCGAGCTTGCTTGAGCCGGTGCATGTCGAGGCCTACGGCCAGCGGATGCCGCTCAATCAGGTCGCCACGATCAGCGTTCCCGAGCCGCGTGCGCTCTCGGTCTCCATATGGGACAAGACCATGGTGCAGGCGGTCGACAAGGCGATCCGGGACGCCAACCTTGGTCTCAGTCCGACCGTCGAGGGGTCTGTTCTCCGGATCCGCATTCCCGAATTGAACGAGCAGCGGCGCAAGGAAATGGTCAAGATCGCGCATAAATACAGCGAGGACGCTCGCGTCGCGGTGCGGCACGTGCGCCGCGACGGAATCGATATCCTCAAGAAGCTGCTCAAGGAGCACGCCATCAGCGAGGACGACGAAAAGCGCCACGAGGCGGACGTGCAAAAGGCGACCGATCAGGCCATTAGCGAGATCGACGCTTCTCTGGCCGCGAAGGAAAAGGAGATCATGCAGGTCTAGGCGATCGCCTTCTTTGTCCGAGGCCCATAATGCATCACCATCGCTCTCCTCCCTGTTCGGCTCGGACGCCTGCCCATGTCGGCATCATCATGGACGGAAACGGCCGCTGGGCGCAGTCGCGCGGCCTGCCGCGCTTCGAGGGTCATCGGCGCGGCGTCGAGGCGGTGCGCCGGGTCGTGCGTTCGGCGCTCGAGCGCGGCGTGCAGTTCCTGACGGTCTATAGCTTCTCCTCAGAGAACTGGAGCCGGCCGCCGGAGGAGGTGGCCATGCTGATGGGCCTCCTCAAGCGCTTCATTCGCGAGGACCTGTCGGAGCTCAACGCCAACGGGGTCAGGGTCAAGGTTATTGGCCAACGCGAGAACCTCAAGCCCGACATCATCGCCCTCATCGTCGAGGCCGAAACGCTGACCGAAAGCAATCGCGGGCTCACGCTGACGGTGGCTTTCAATTACGGTGGGCGGCAAGAGATCTTCGACGCGGCGCGTCGGCTGGCGCTCGACATTTGCGATGGGCGCCTCGACGCCCGGTCGATCGGTCCGGACGAATTGGCCGAGCGCCTCGACACGGCCGGCCTGCCCGATCCCGATCTCATCATTCGCACTTCCGGAGAAATGCGGCTCTCGAACTTCTTGCTCTGGCAGGCGGCCTACGCCGAACTCGTATTCCTGCCCGTCCTGTGGCCCGATTTTGACGATGCGGCTTTCGTCTCCGCGCTCGACCAATACGCGGCGCGGGAAAGGCGTTTTGGCGCTGTTATCGAACCCGCCGCCGTCAAGTCGGCTTCGTGAGAATGCGCGCGTGGCGTTGAACGGGAGGGGACCGCCGGTCCGAGGGGCGCCGCGCGCCCGCTTCGGGCCGGATCTGAAGCCGCGCGTGGCCGCAGCGGTGGCGATGGGAATCATCGCGCTGGCGACAGCGTGGATCGGCGGTTTCATCTTTGCCGCTTTCTGGTGGCTCGCGTCGGTTGTCGTTCTGTGGGAGTGGCAGCGGCTGGTCGGTGGGCCGCGGCTCGCCGAGCGGGTGACGCTCGGCGCCCTGGTCATTGCGCTGGTTGCGCTGTTCGCGCTGCACAATTCCATTCTGGGCGTCGTCGCGGGGCTCGTCATCGGCGCGGGCGCCGCGGGTTGGCTCGCCGGACCGGGGGTCGGGCCGTGGGCCGGCGCCGGCGTCTCCTACGCCGGCGCGCTGGTCGCGAGCGTTTCGCTCTTGAGACTCAGTCCGAGCTACGGCTTGGCCGCGATTTTATGGCTCTTCGCCGTTGTCTGGGGAGCCGATATTGCGGCCTATTTTGCCGGACGGATGATTGGCGGGCCGAGGCTTTGGCCGAGCGTCTCCCCCGGCAAGACTTGGGCCGGCGCGATCGTCGGCGCGCTCGTTGGCGCGCTGCTCGGCCTCATGCTTGCGCGTTGGACGAGCCGCCCTTTCGCCTTGTTCTGGCTTGGGCTTGCGACCGCGATCGTGTCTGAGCTTGGGGACTTGTTCGAAATCCGCGCTCAAGCGCCGTTTCGGAGTGAAGGATTCGAGCGGCCTGATCCCGGGCCACGGCGGATTGATGGATCGGCTTGACGCGTTCGTCGCGGCTTGCCTTTTCGCGGCTGTGGTGGGAGGCCTCAACTCTCGGGGTTCGTTCATCGCCGGCGGGTTGTTTCAATGGTGAGTGTTTCTGCTGCTGGCGTTCGCGCCTCGCCCTCGCGTTCGCAGGCGGTCCTTTCTTCGCCCAAACGCCTGTCGATTTTGGGCGCGACGGGCTCCATCGGGCGCTCGTGCGCGCAGGTCATCGCGGCCGCGCCGGGACGGTTCTCCGTTGTTTCGCTTGCTGGCGGACGCGACGGGGCGGCGCTGGCGAAATGCGCAATCGAGCTCGGCGCCGAATTCGCCGCGCTCGCCGATCCTGCAGGCTATCCCGACTTGAAGGCCGGTTTGGCGGGCTATGCGATCGAAATCGCCGCCGGTCCGGAAGCGGTCGAGGAAGCCGCTTTGCGTGAGGCCGATCTGGTCGTCTCGGCCATCGTCGGCGCCGCGGGGTTGCGGCCGACCTTCGCCGCTGTCGCCGCCGGGCGCACGATCGCTCTCGCCAATAAGGAGACGTTGGTATGCGCCGGCGGCGTGGTGATGGAGAAGGCGCGGCGCTCGGGCTCGATGATGCTGCCAATGGACTCCGAGCACAACGCCTTGTTCCAGGCGATCGGATCGCGCGACCCGACCTCCATCGAGACGATGACCATCACCGCTTCCGGCGGGCCCTTCCGCGAATGGAGCGCCGAGCGCATTTCCGCAGCTTCGCCGGAAGAGGCGCTCGCCCATCCCAATTGGGTGATGGGGCCCAAGGTGACGATCAATTCGGCGGGCCTCATGAACAAGGGCCTCGAACTGATTGAGGCGCATCATCTATTCGGCTTGCCAGCCGACCGGCTTGATGTCGTCGTGCACCCGCAATCGATCGTGCACGGGCTCATCGCCTTCGCCGACGGGTCTCTGATCGCGGGCATGGCGTCGCCGGACATGCGCACCCCGATTGCCCATTGCCTGGCCTATCCAGACCGGATCGCCTCGGGGGTGCGAGCGCCCGACCTTGCCGCGCTTGGCCGATTGACCTTCGAGCGCGCCGACCTTGAGCGTTTTCCGGCGCTTGGGCTTGCGATCGATGCTTTGCGTTCCGGCGGAGGCGCGCCCACCGCCCTCAACGCCGCCAATGAAATCGCCGTTTCGGCGTTCCTTGATCAGCGAATCGGCTTCGGCGATATCGCGCGCCTCGTCGCGAAGACGCTCGCCGCCATGACTGCGGCCAGCGAATTGAAAGCGCCGGCTGACATTGCGGAAGCGCTGGCAATTCACCATATCGCGACAGAAAGGACAGCGAGTCTATTGGCGTGAGCGTCGACTTGCGTCACTTTACTAACTGTTCAGTAACCATCGGCCGCTGGCCGCTGGCCGATGTGGCAGATTCAAATTGGAGGCGCCGCAGATGGCGGGAGTGCACGCGGTCGCCGACCTCCTGGCTTGGCTCGGATGGTACGTCGTCCCTTTCATCGCGATCCTGAGCCTGATCGTCGCCGTCCACGAACTCGGGCACTATCTGGTCGGGCGATGGTGCGGCGTCAAAATCGACGCATTCTCCCTCGGCTTCGGCCCGGAGCTTGCCGCCCGGGTGGATTCGCGGGGCACGCGTTGGCGGATTGGCGCATTGCCGCTTGGCGGTTACGTGAAGTTTCACGGCGACGCCAACGCCGCGAGCGTCGGCGTCGGTGAAGGCGCGAACAATGACCCATTGGTCGATCGCTCGTTGACGCTGGCTGGTCAGCCGTTGCGAAACCGGGCTGCGATCGTGGTCGCAGGGCCGGTCGCTAATTTCATCCTCGCATTTGTCATTTTCACGGGCATGTTCATGGGCTTCGGCCGGGTTGAGCATGTGCCGCGCATCGGACGGGTCGAGGCGGGCAGCCCGGCGGCGGCCGCCGGGTTTCAGGCTGGCGACGTGATCAAGTCGATTAACGGGAATCGGATCGACAGCTTTGAAGCGCTTCAGGAATCGACGCTGATGAGCACCGGTCTGCCGATGAACTTCGTTGTCGAGCGCCAAGGCCACGACGTCGACCTCACGGCGACCCCCAAGATTACGGTCGTCGACCAGGGAGTCTTTGGCAAGCGCCATATGGGTCATCTCGGGCTCGCCTCGTCAGCGGATCGGAACGACGCGAAGGTCGAACGGTGCGGCCTCGCGACCTGCGCCGCCTGGGGCGCGGGGCAGGAGTGGTTCATCGTCAAGGCGACCGGGACCTATATCGTCGGGATTTTCGCCGGGCGCGAATCAACCGATCAGATGTCGGGGCTGATCGGCGCCGCCCAAATGGCGGGCGAAATGGCGAAAATCAGCCTTTGGGAGTTGTTCAGCCTCGCCGCGTGGTTCTCGGTGTCGGTTGGTCTGATGAATTTGCTGCCGATACCGCTGCTCGACGGCGGCCATCTCGCGTTCTACGCATTTGAGGCCGTGCGCGGGCGCCCGCTTAGCGAGCGGGCGCAGGAGATTGGCCTGAGAATCGGAATCGCGCTGGTGGGGTTATTGGTGGTTTTCACCACGTCACACGACCTTTTCCGCTTGGTTGCGAGCGGGAATTAACCAACGGTCGACCATGTTTGCGTGTCCTGGACGCAACGGTGGCCGGAAATGGTGTAGGCTCCGTCAATAACGGGTTTGCAGGGGCGAGCAAAGATTGTAAAACGCCGTTAATCTTCCCGTCCGTCACTTACGCGAGCGGGATAGAGCGCCGCGGCGTGTGCGGCGCCGTCCGCGATCGGCGCCGCAAGGCGCGCGTGCGGGAGGCGCGAGCGAGGATCGCACCGAAGCGGCGCCGCAGTGGCGGGCCAAATCGGCGCGAACAGGGGCTTTGGTCCATATGGATTGGATTCGCGGGTGTTTTGGCGTCCTTCTAGCGGTGGCCCTTTGTTTGTGTGGGTTGAGCTGGACGACGCCCGCGAGCGCGCAGCAGATCGTCGTCCAAGGCGCGAAGGTCGATCCATCAACCCTGAAGCCCTATTTCAGTGGAACCGATCCAGCCTCCGTCCAGCGCGGCGTTGAGGATCTGAGGGCCACTGGCGTTTATTCAAACGTCAGCGCCAGAGTGGAGAATGGCAAGATCATCGTCAGCCTCACCGGAGGCGCGCAGGTGATCAACAGGGTTGCATTCGAAGGCAACCGTCAGATCGAGACGAAGCAGCTCGAAGTCGAGGTGCAATCGAAGCCCCATACCGAGTACAACGAGGCGACCGCTGAGGCCGACATCGGCAGAATCAAAGACGCCTATAAGAAATACGGCCGCAACGAAGCTGCGGTGACCAAACGGTTGGTTCAATTGCCGAATGGGCGCGTCGACCTCGTTTTCACCATCAATGAAGGCGGTAAGACCGGCATCCGCGATATCAAGTTTGTCGGCAATCACGCGGTTTCGAACTATCGCCTGCGCGGGCTGATGCAGACCACGACAATGAATTGGTTGTCATGGTTCAAGAGCACCGATGTCTATGATCCCGACCGGTTGGCCTCAGATGAGGAGGCGATCCGCCGCTATTACATGAAGAACGGCTACGCGGATTTTCAAATCACCAATACTGATGTCGCCTACCAGACCAATCCGCCTGGTTATGTCATCACGATTACGTTGGAGGAGGGTCCCCAATACCACGTCTCGTCGGTGGCGGTGGTCTCCAATATTCCGAAGGTGAATGGGCCGGCGCTCAATCAATTCGTCGCTATGAGGCCTGGCGACGTCTATGACGCGAGCAGCGTCGACAAGTCCGTGGAGGCGATCACCCGCGACGTCGCCCGGCAAGGTTACGCCTTCTCGGAGGCCCGGCCGCATGGTGAGCGCGATGCCGCCAATCATACGATCGCGCTTTCCTTCTCGGTCGACAACGGTCCGAAAGTCTACATCGAGCGGATCGACATTGTTGGAAACACGCGCACCCGCGACTTTGTCATTCGCCGCGAATTCGATATCGGCGAGGGCGACCCATACAATCACGTCTTGATTGAGCGGGCCGAGCGACGCCTCAATAGCCTTGGCTACTTCAAGAAAGTCCACATCTCGAACCGGCCGGGATCCTCGCCGGACCGGGTGATCGTGGTGGTCGACGTGGAGGACCAGCCGACCGGCTCGATCAGCCTGAGCGGCGGCTATTCGACAAGCCAAGGCTTTTTGGCTGAGCTCGCCTACACGGAAACAAACTTTCTTGGCCGCGGTCAATATGTGCGCTTGAGCGTTTCCGATGGCCAGTACACCCAGGGGTGGAAGGCGTCGTTTACTGAACCTTACTTCCTTGGCCAGCGCTTGGCCGCTGGCTTTGACCTTTATCACCAGGTCAATAACAACAACCAATTCGCGCTTTACGAGAACTGGACGACTGGCGGAACGCTTCGGCTCGGCGTTCCGATTACTGATGACTTGACGTTCCAGCCTAACTATTCGCTCTACGAGTCGAAGATCACCATTCCGAACGGATCGAAGTCAGCCCTACGACGATTGCGTCGGGCCCGATCAGACCTGGTTTCCGGGTGGAACTTTGTTCCCGGTTGTCCCCACCCCGTTCATTAACTGTTTGACCAATGGTGAGGCGCCGGTCGAAATCAAGCAGGCGGCGGCCCAAGGCAATATTGTCACTTCGATGGCCGGATACTCGATCCTGTTCAACAATATTGACAGTCGGAAGAATCCGACGACGGGCTACGCCGTGGATTTTAAGCAGGATATCGCCGGCCTTGGCGGGCAATCTGACTTCATCCGCGAATCGTTTGACGCGCGCTGGTACCATCCGATCACTGAGGATTTCATCGGCTTGATTCACCTGCAAGCCGGCCAGATCAATTCCTTTGGGTCGAGGCAGGCGCTCATCATCAACAACTTCATGGAGGGCCCGTCACTGGTGCGCGGCTTCGCTCCGGGCGGCATCGGGCCGCGCGACATCTCGGACCCGTTCAACATCCAAGCCAGCGCTCTAGGCGGTACGTCCTACTATGGCGCCTCGGCCGAGGTTGACTTCCCGATCTTCGGCTTGCCGAAGGAAGTCGGGTTGAAAGGGGCGCTGTTCGTCGACGCCGGCAACCTCATCGGATTTTCCGGGCCAACCAACTTCTCGAATTTCCTAGGCTATACCTATTGTCCGCCTCCGAATTCAATCAGCAGGGTGTTGCCCATCACTCAGTTGAGCTGCTCCCAAGTCTGGGACCCGAACTTAGTTCGCGCCTCGGTCGGCGCGAGTTTGATCTGGGATTCGCCGATGGGCCCGATCCGCTTTGACTTGGCGATCCCGATCCATAAAGGCCAATACGACCAAACGCAGCTGTTCAACTTCTCGGGCGGCACGACGTTCTAACGTCGACCAGCCGCTGTCCCCAACAAGCGGGCGCGCCAGGACTGGCGCGCCCGCCGTCGCTTCTGACGGAACTCCTTATTGGTCAGGATTCGTTTCTTCCCCCCGGGTTCGGCGCCTTCGCTGGCCGAAGTTGCGGCTTGGTGCGGCGCGACGCTCGCCGCCAACGTCGATTCTGACCGCGTAATCCGGGATGTCGCCGCCCTCGATCAAGCCGGCCCGGGCGACCTCACCTTCCTCGACAATCCGCGATACCTCGACGCGCTCAAGCGGACGCGGGCGGCGGCGGCGCTCGTCTCGCCGCGCCATGCTGGCGCCGCTCCCGCGACTTGCGCCGTCCTCGTCGCCGCCGAACCTTACCGGGCCATGGCCCTGGTGATGACCAAACTCTATCCCTTAGCGGTCAAGCCGGACTCCGTTTTTGGCGAGACCGGGATTTCGCCCAAGGCGTCGGTTCACCCTACGGCGCGGCTGGAGCCCGGTGTGGTCGTCGACCCTGGCGCGGTGATCGGCCGCGGCGTCGAGCTTGGGGCCGGCACGATCATCGGACCGAATGCGGTCATTGGGCCGGAGGTGCGCATCGGTCGCGACGGGTCGGTCGGCGCCTCGACGACGATCTTGGCCGCCCTCATCGGCGACCGCGTGATCATTCATCCCGGCGCGCATATCGGACAGGACGGCTTCGGGTTCGCCCTCGGGGCGCGAGGGCATCTCAAAGTTCCCCAGATCGGCCGCGTAATCATTCAGAACGACGTCGAGATCGGCGCCGGCGTGACCATCGACCGCGGCGCAAACCGCGACACGGTCATCGGCGAGGGGGCGAAGATCGACAATCTGGTGCAGATCGGCCACAACGTCGTCATCGGCCGCCATGCGGTGCTGGTCGCCCAGTCCGGCGTCTCGGGATCGAGCGCCATCGGCGATTTCGCCGCCCTCGGCGGCCAGGCGGGCATCGCGGGGCATCTGACAATTGGCGCGGGCGCCCAGGTCGCCGCGGCGGCTGGCGTGATGACCGACATTCCGGCCGGCGAGCGATGGGCCGGGGCGCCGGCGAAGCCCGTCCGGAAGTTTTTTCGCGAGGTCGCCGCGATCCAGCGACTGGCCGACGGCGACGCCAATGCCGAATAACGCTGCCGAGCGGGGCGGTGAGAAAGGAAACGGAATGAGCGAACTGGCCGTCCGGACGCTAGACACCTACGACATCCAGAAGCTGCTTGCCTTATTGCCGCACCGCTATCCGTTTCTCCTGGTCGACCGAATCGTCGAAGCCCGCGGCGACGAATATGGCGTTGGGGTCAAGAATGTGACGGCCAACGAGCCTCATTTCCAGGGCCATTTTCCTGGGCGACCGGTCATGCCGGGCGTCCTGTTGATCGAAGCGATGGCCCAAACGGCAGGCGCGCTTTGCGTGGCTTCGCAAGGGGACGATACGGCGCCGAGCGTCGTCTACATGATGACGGTCGACAAGGCCAAATTCCGCAAGCCGGTCGTTCCCGGCGATCAGGTAAGGTTTCATATGACCCGCGTCGCCAAGAAGCGGAACATGTGGTGGTTTCGGGGCGAGGCGAAAGTCGAAGGCGTGCTGGTCTGCGAAGCCGAAGTCTCCGCAATGCTGGTGCGTGAATGAAGGACGCGATTCATCCGAGCGCTGTCGTCGAAGACGGCGCCCGGCTCGGGGCGGGTGTCGAGATCGGGCCGTTTTGCCATGTTGGGCCGCAGGCCAAGCTTGGCGACGGCGTCCGGCTCATCTCCCATGTGAGCCTGGCCGGCGACACCACGGTCGGAGCCCGCACGGTCATTTATCCGTTCGCCTCGATCGGGCATCCGCCCCAGGACCTCAAATATCGCGGCGAGCCGGTCCGCCTTACAATCGGCGAGGACTGTCTCATTCGCGAAGGCGTGACGATGAACCCCGGCACAGCGGGCGGCGGCTCGGAAACAATCGTTGGCCCGCGCTCCGTGTTCCTGGCCAACGCCCATGTCGCGCATGATTGCCGCATTGGCGAGGGCGTCATTCTGTCCAACAACGTGATGCTGGCCGGCCATTGCCACATCGGCGATTTCGCCATTTTGAGCGGCGGCGCCGCCGCTCATCAATTCGTTCGCATCGGCGCCCACGCTTTCGTCGGCGGTCTGGCCGGCGTCGAGCATGACCTGATTCCCTTTGGCTTGGCGCTCGGCAACCGCGCCGGGCTCGCCGGCCTCAATGTCGTTGGCCTGAAGCGCCGAGGCTTTTCGCATGAGACGATCCATGAGCTCAGGCGCGCCTACAAGATGCTGTTCAATGGCGGCGGCGCTCTCGGCGGCACCCTGAAGGAGCGCATCGACGAGGTCGCCGAGGCGTTCGCCGGCCAGGACGCCGTGCATCAGATTGTCGCCTTTCTGCGTCAGGGCGGCGACCGCGCGATCTGCGTCCCGCGCGCCGGAAAGGAAGAGGAGGGGTGAGCCAGGCGAACGGCGGGCCGGGCGCTCTCGCGCCGGGACCTCTGGCGATATTATGCGGCGCCGGCGCCTTTCCGCTCGAGGTCGCTGGCGAGGCTCGCCGCGCCGGCCGGGACCCGTTTCTGGTCGGAGTGGTCGGCGCGACCGATTCGGCGATTGAAGCCTATCCGCACGTCTGGGTTCGAATGGGCGAGGTCGGCAAGCTGTTCGCAGCTTTGAAGGGGCGCGCGATCGCCGAGATGGTGATCATCGGCGCGATGACGAGACCCGAGTTCGCGGATCTCAGGCTCGATTGGGGCGCGGTGAAGCGGGCCGCAGGGCTCGCGCAACTCTTTCGCCGCGGCGACAATGGCTTGCTTGCCGGCATCGCCGCGATCATTGAGCGGGAAGGCGTCCGTGTGGTCGGCGCGCATGAAGTCGCTCCGCGCCTTCTGGCGCCAGTCGGTCCTATTGGCGCGCGTACGGCGTCCGAGGAGGACGAGACGGACATTGCGCTCGGCGCGCGCCTCCTTGGCGCGCTGTCGAGCTTCGACGCAGGGCAGGGCGCAATTGTCGCAAGCGGACGCGTGCTGGCGATCGAGGCGGCCGAGGGCACCGACGCCATGCTCGCGCGCGTCGCCGACATGCGCGCCAATGGGCGGCTGCGCCTTTCGGGCTTGGCCGGCGTCCTCGTGAAAGGCGCCCAAGCGGGGGCAGGATCTCAGGCTCGACATGCCGGCGATTGGGCCGAAGACGATCGAAGGCGCGGCCAAGGCGCAACTGCGGGGGGTCGCGGCCGCCGCCGGACAAGTGCTCATCCTTGGGCGTGAGCGTCTGCGCTCGAGAAGCCGACGCGGGCCAGCTGTTCGTCGCCGGATTCGCCCATGCGCCTCCGGCCGGATGATCCATTGCGGGTGGCTCTCGTCGCCGGCGAGCACTCGGGCGACCAGCTCGGCTTCAAGCTGATGCGGGCGCTGCGCGAAGCGCGAGTCGGGCGACATCTCCTTCTCGGCGTCGGCGGCGAGGCGATGGAGGCCGAAGGCCTCAAGAGCCTGTTTCCGATCGGCGACATCGCTGTAATGGGCATTCTTCCGGTGCTGGCCCGGCTGCCGACCCTCATCGCGCGCATCCGCGCGACTGCGGCGGCGATCGTGGCCGCCGAGCCCGACGCGCTGGTCATCATCGACAGTCCCGACTTCACCCACCGCGTCGCCCGCCGGGTGCGCGCGGCGCTGCCGAGGCTGCCGATCGTCGATTATGTCAGTCCCAGCGTCTGGGCCTGGCGGCCCGGCCGCGCCAAGGCGATGCGATCTTACGTCGATTGCGTGCTGGCGCTGCTGCCGTTCGAGCCGGACGCTTACCGGCGGTTGGACGGACCGCGCTGCGTCTATGTCGGCCACCCGCTGATCGAACGCCTCGGCGAGCTCAGGCCAAGCGCGGACGAGGCGCGCCGTCCCGCTTCCGCGCCGCCGCTCATCGTCGTCATGCCCGGTTCGCGCCGATCCGAGGTGACCCGGCTCATGGCGGATTTCGGCGGCGCGCTTGCGGCGCTCCGCCAATCGGTCGGACCGTTCTCTCTCGTTCTGCCGACCCTGCCGCATATCGAGCGCGAGGTGCGGGCTTTGGCCGCGCGTTGGCCCGAGCCGCCGACCATCACGCTTGGCGAAGCAGCGAAATATTCCGCGTTTCGCGCCGCCCATGCAAGCCTCGCCGCTTCCGGCACGGCGACGCTTGAGCTTGCCCTCGCCGGCGTCCCGATGGTCGGCGCCTACAAGGTCTCGCTCATCGAGGAGCAGCTCAAATACCTGATCAAGGTCCCCTCGATCCTGCTCCCCAACCTCATCCTCGGCGAGCGCGCGATCCCGGAGAAACTGCAGAAGGAGTGCGCGCCCGCGACGCTCAGTGCGGCGCTCATGGAGATCGTGCGCGACGGCCCGGCGCGCTCGCGCCAGCTCGAGGCGCTGTCACGGCTCGACCGGCTGATGGCGCTGCCCGACGGCGGCGCGCCCAGCGCCCATGCCGCGCGGGCTGTCCTGGAAACGATCGAGGCGGGCGGCGGGCGATGAACCGACGGTGGAGAGGGCAGAGCTGAGGCGGCCGGGCGCTCGCGCACTTGCCTTTGGATAGAGTCGGTTTGGCTCGCTGGGCAGCGGACCGCGAGGTTGGTCAGGTCCCTCCGTTTGGGTTTTCTTGGCTCGTGGGTGTTTCGCCGCGAAGACCCCTGGTTTTGAGGGTTGGATTTCCTTGGGTTTCCTTGGATTCTCTCGTCAGAATCTAAACTTATCAATGGGTTACCAAGCTTCAAGCGGCAATTATTTTTCGCGGCGCTTTCCGGGGCGTCGAGAGCGCCGGAACAGGGGCGGGGCGCGCCTTGCGGTCTTGGCCTTGCGGAGGGGCAGGATTGTTCATGAAAAAAGCTTAACTCAATTTCCGATTATCTGCAATAAACTGTCGAGCCGTTCCCTCGGTCGCCTCAATCCAAAAGCAACTCGGTCCAGGGTCCAGGCGCCGTCTCGCACAACTCAAAGGGCGCCAATTCCATTAGCTTGCTTTGACATGGGCGCATGACTCGTATCGACGCGTGGCCATTATATTATCTGAAATCAATCATCTAATAACATATGCTGACGCTTTTAGTTAACGCCGTTGAAATCGATGGCATCTAGAACATGGCGTATTTAGACGGCAACTCCGCCGTCATCGCGAGCGAAGCGGCTTTTCACGTCGCGGAGCGCGTCTCCTGTCAACGGCGCTCAGCGGTTGCTCGTTGGCTTGTATTCGCGCGCCGTGTCGCCGGTGTAGAGCTGGCGGGGACGGCCGATCTTCTGGTCCGGGTCCTGGATCATCTCCTTCCATTGGGCGATCCAGCCGACGGTGCGCGCGACCGCGAACAAAACGGTGAACATGTCTGTCGGGAAGCCCATCGCCTTGAGCGTGATGCCGGAATAGAAGTCGATGTTCGGGTAAAGCTTCTTCTCGATGAAATAATCGTCGTGCAGCGCGATGCGCTCGAGCTCGACCGCCACGTCAAGCAGCGGATCGTCCTTGATGCCCAGCTCGTTGAGCACTTCGTGCGCGGTGCTCTGCATGATCTTGGCGCGCGGATCGTAGTTCTTGTATACGCGATGGCCAAAGCCCATCAGGCGGAACGGGTCGTTCTTGTCCTTCGCCTTGGCGATGTATTTCGGGATATTCTCGACCCGCCCGATCTCGCCCAGCATCTTGAGCGCGGCCTCGTTCGCGCCGCCATGCGCCGGGCCCCAGAGGCAGGCGATGCCGGCTGCGATGCAGGCGAACGGGTTGGCGCCGGAGGATCCCGCGAGGCGCACCGTCGAGGTCGAAGCATTCTGCTCGTGATCGGCGTGGAGAATGAAGATGCGGTCGAGCGCCCGAGCCAGAACCGCGTTGACCTTATAATCTTCGCACGGGACCGAGAAGCACATGCGCAGGAAATTCGCCGTATAGTCGAGTTCGTTCTTCGGATAGACGAACGGCTGACCGATTGCGTATTTGTACGCCATCGCCGCAAGCGTCGGCATCTTCGCGATCATGCGAATTGAGGCGACCTCGCGCTGCCAGGGATCGGTGATGTCCGTCGAGTCGTGATAGAAAGCAGCGAGCGCGCCGACGCACGCCACCATCACGGACATCGGATGAGCGTCGCGCCGGAACCCGTTGAAGAAACGGTTCATCTGGTCGTGCACCATGGTGTGGCGCGTGACCCGATAGTCGAATTCGGCCTTCTGCCCGGCGGTCGGCAACTCGCCATAGAGGAGCAGATAGCAGGTCTCGAGGAAGTCGCCGTGCTCGGCGAGCTGATCAATCGCATAGCCCCGATAGAGGAGGACGCCCTTATCGCCGTCGATGTAGGTGATCTGCGATTCCGTGCTCGCGGTCGAGGTAAAGCCCGGATCGTAGGTAAACATGCCGGTCTGGGCGTAGAGCTTGCCGATATCGATGACCGACGGCCCGACCGTGCCCTTCCGGATCGGCAGCTCGACGGATTTTCCGCCCACGCTTAGCGTGGCGGAGGAGGCTTCAGGGGCCGGCTCGACGGCTTTGTCGCTCTTGGTGAGGGTGGCGGAGGTGGTCATCGAGCGTCTCCCATAACGTCTCAAGCGCTCTTGCAGTGCAATATGGTTATTGCAGCGCATCACTCAAGGCAAGTCAAAACCGAGCGACCGGCGGAACCGCGACTTGCTATTGCGGATTCTCGTAGCTGAACGTCTGGCTGTTTTCGTCATAGGCGAACAGCTCGCCATAGCGGCCGAGATTGATGATCGCCCTTAAAGTGCGTTCGGCATAGTCCTCGGACATGTAATCCTCAAGCTCCTCGCGGAAGCGGGTGGCGGGCGCACGATGGGTCGGGCGCTCGTCGAGAACACGCTTGATATGGGAGGCGAGGGGAATGTGCGCCAGCACCTGGTCGCCCATCACTTTCTTGCGCTGGTCGACGTCCATATCGACGAAGCGCTGGCCAAGGGCGGTGAGCTTGATGTCGCCCTCCTCGAACTCGGCCAAGCGCAGCAATTGCAGGGTCTCGCCAAGCGGGAACAATTCGTCGATCTCGAGCTGCAGCGAGTCGGCGAGATGCGGCAGATCCGCCTTTCCATTGTAGGGCGGGGCGGCGATCTCCTCGATCATGCCGGCGAGCGAATTGGTCGATACGCGCGGTAGCGCAAGCCCAAGGCCGACCGCCGCCGCCGCCTCGCGCGCCGCTGGCTTCGTCGGGTCCGGCCGTTGGGTCATCAGCGCGTAGATCTTCTCGACCAGGTCGCGGAATGCGGGGTCCAGCCGGTCGCGCGGGTGGGGAAGGGTGACCGGGATTTCGGAGGCGATGCGGCCGGGATTGGACGACAGCACGAGAACGCGGTCGGCCATCAGCACCGCTTCCTCGATATTATGGGTGACCATCAGGATGGCTTTGATCGGTATGCGCCCTTCTTGCCACAGATCGAGCAGGTCCGTGCGCAAGGTTTCGGCGGTGAGCACGTCGAGCGCCGAGAAGGGCTCGTCCATCAAGCAGGATCTTCGGCTGCATGACGAGCGCCCGGGCGAAGCCGACGCGCTGGCGCATGCCGCCCGACAGTTCCTTCGGGTAGGCGGATTCAAATCCGTCGAGGCCGATGGTGTCGATCGCTTTCAACGCCCGCTTGCGGGTCTCATCGAGCGGCACGCCATTCGAGCGGGGGCCGATCTCGACATTGTCGAGAACGTCGAGCCAGGGAAAAAGCGCGAAGCTCTGAAACACCATCGCGACATCCTTCGCCGGCCCATCCACCAGCTCGCCCGCCGATCTTCACCGTGCCCTGCGTCGGTCGCGTGAGACCGGCGATGATCCTCAAAAGGGTCGACTTGCCGGAGCCGGAGCGGCCGAGCAGGGCGACGATCTCGCCGGTCTTCATGCGCATCGAAACGTCGTCCAGCACCGGCGCCCGCGTTTCGCCCGAGCCGGTCGAGAAGGCCTGGCTGACGCTGTCGACGTCGAGGATCGTAGTGACGCTGGTGTCCAACATGGCCGAACTCCCGTCGTTAACGATAATGGTCAGAGGCGCAGCCGCCGCTCCGCGAAGGCGTAGAGCCGTCGCCAGAACAGGCGGTTGAACAGCGTCACGAACAGCGACATCATCGCGACGCCAAGCACAATTCTCGGAAAGTCGCCCTTGTCGGTGGCCTCGGCGATATAGGATCCCACACCCTGCGCGACGACGGTGTGATCCTTCCACTTGACATATTCGGCGACGATCGAGGCGTTCCAGGAGCCCCCCGACGCGGTGATCGCGCCGGTCAAATAATAGGGCGCAATGGCGGGAATCATCACCTGAGACCACCAGCGCCAGCCCCGAATGCGAAAGTTCGCGACAGCTTCACGCAAGTCGTTGGGAAAGGCGGACGCGCCGCCGATCGTGTTGAAGACGATGTACCATTGCGTGCCGAAGACGATGAGGAAGCTCAGCCAGATGTTCGGGTTGAGGTGAAAGGCGAGCACGAGGCTCACCGCCGCGCCGAACAGGAGGTTGACCGGGAAAGCGGCAAGAAATTGGGCGATCGGCTGAACGGCCTCGGCCCAGCGAGGCCTCAAGCCGATCCAGACGCTGATCGGAACCCAGACAAGCGTGGCGAGCGCCATCAGCGCAACGACGCGGATGAGCGTGTAGAACGTGAGAACGAAGACACGGTCGACCTCGCCCCATGTGAGTTCGGTCGCGATGTAAGAAATGGTGAGCCACGCGGCCCAGGCGGCCACGGCGACGATGATGAGGATAAAGATCGCGTCGACGAGCCGCGACGGCGTCTTTGACGTTTCGCCCGCTCGCCCGAGCGTCGGGAGCCGCACCGGCCACAGGCTAATGCTCCTCAGCGCCGAAAATACCGGGGCGGACCCCATACGCAGCCAGTGCGTGCGCTTGATCAGGTTCAAGACCCACGACGACTCGACATCCTGGCTCACCGACAATTCGACGCGGAACTTGGTCGCCCAGGCGACGATCGGACGGAACAAGAGCTGATCGTAGAGCAGGATGACGATCCCCATGGTCAAGACCGCAGCGCCAACCGCCGACCAGTCGCCCGCGTCATTGGCCTTGGCGATGAACGATCCCACCCCTGGCAGCGCAATCGTCGTATTGCCGACCGTGATCGCTTCGGAGGCGACGACGAAGAACCAGCCGCCCGACATCGACATCATCGTGTTCCAGATGAGGCCGGGCATCGCGAACGGCGCCTCGAGCTGCCAGAACTTCTGCCAGCCGGTCAGGCGGAAGCCCCGCGCCACTTCATCGAGGTCGCGCGGAACGGTGCGCAGCGACTGGTAGAAGGAAAAGGCCATGTTCCAGGCCTGGCTGGTGAAGATGGCGAAGATCGCGGCGAGCTCGGCGCCAAGCGTGTTGCCGGGAAAGAGACCCAGGAAAAAAGTCACGGTGAACGAGAGGAAGCCCAGGATCGGCACCGACTGCAGGATGTCGAGGATCGGGATGAGAATCATCTCGGCGCGCCGGCTCTTGGCCGCAAGGGTCGCGTAGGTGAAGGTGAAAACGAGCGAAGCGGCGAGCGCGGCGAACATCCGCAGCGTCGTTCGCAGCGCATAATAGGGGAGCTGCCAGTAGTCGAGCGAGATCGGGCTTTCATTCGGCGCCGGCAACGGCGCCGAAATGCCGTGGTAGCTTTTGGCGATTGCGGTCAGAATCGCCAGAATTGCGGCGAAGGCGATCAGGTCCCATTGGTTCGGCAGAGCCCGCCGCCCGGCGGACGCGAGGGAGTTGAACATGGGCGAATTCCGGCTGGCGCGTGTCGAAAGCTACGCTTTGGTGCGGCCAAGCGGACGCAAAAAACGTCAAACACAGTTGCCGCGGTGAAGGCAATCGGAATTTGCGTCGCTGAGCCCGGTTGATCCCCGGGCGAAAGCGTTGATCGGCGGCTGTGACAGTATGACGACAGGCTGCCCGCGCCCGCGCGGTGTGTGCGTGCGATCGGCCGCTAGGGAAGGCCGATTCCGCCCGCTTGCCTTTCCCCCGCGCCTCGCTTATATGCCCGGCCATTCCACAGGCGGATTTTATGCGGCTCCTGATTCAAGGCGCCGCTCCGGTGGCGAGGCTCGCTTCGCTTCACATGATCCGCCGAGGCTCAACCGGACAAGGATAAGCTTCCCATGGCTTTGCCAGATTTCACTATGCGCCAATTGCTCGAAGCGGGCGCGCATTTCGGCCACCAGTCGCATCGCTGGAACCCGAAAATGGCGCCTTACATCTACGGCTCGCGCAACTCGATCCACATCATCGACCTCGCCCAGACGGTGCCGCTTTTGCATCAGGCCTTGAAGACGGTCTCGGACACCGTCGCCAAGGGCGGGCGCGTGCTGTTCGTCGGCACCAAGCGCCAGGCGTCGGACGAGATCGCGGCGGCTGCGAAGCGCTCGGCGCAATACTTTGTCAATGCGCGCTGGCTCGGCGGCATGCTGACCAACTGGAAGACGATTTCCGCCTCGATCTCGCGCCTGCGCAAGGTCGATGAGATGCTGGGCGAGGGCGCGAAAGGCCTGACCAAGAAGGAGCGCCTCATGCTGTCGCGCGAACGCGACAAGCTTGAGACAGCGCTCGGCGGCATCAAGGACATGGGCGGCGTTCCCAATCTGGTGTTCGTCATCGACACCAACAAGGAAGCTTTGGCGATCAAGGAGGCGAACCGCCTCAAGATTCCGGTGATCGCGATCCTCGACACCAACAGCGACCCGGACGGCATCACCTATCCCGTGCCGGCCAACGATGACGCCGGCCGCGCCATTCAACTCTATTGCGATCTCATTGCTCGGGCGGCGATCGACGGCATCTCGCGCAGTCAGGGCGCACACGGCGTCGATCTGGGCGAAGCCGAGGCCCCCGTCGCCGAAGCGTTGCCGGAGACGATCGAGCCTGAGGCTCCTTCGGCCGAGCCGGAAACCTCGACCGACCGGTTTGAGCTCCTGGCCGCGCCGCGCGGCGCGCCGGACGATCTGGCCAAGCTTACCGGCGTCGGGCCGCAAATCGTGAAGAAGCTCAACGAACATGGCGTGTTTCATTATTGGCAGCTCGCCGCGATGACGCCGGAAGAGACCGCCAAGCTCGATGCCGACCTCAGGTTCAATGGCCGTATCGCCCGCGACAAGTGGAGCGAACAGGCACGCGAGCTGATGGCTGCGGAGGTTGAGGTCTAGGTCGCGCGTTCGGCCTTAAAGAAGCGAAAGAGGGACGTGAATGGCGACCATTGCCGCCGGACTGGTCAAGGATCTGCGCGAAAAGACCGGCGCGGGCATGATGGATTGCAAGACTGCGCTGAGCGAAACCGACGGCGACATCGAGGCGGCGATCGACTGGCTGCGCAAGAAGGGTCTCGCCAAGGCCGCCAAGAAGAGCGGGCGCGTCGCCGCCGAGGGACTCGTCGGCGCGGCGGTTGAGGACAATATCGGCGTCCTGGTCGAGGTCAATTCCGAGACCGACTTCGTCGCCCGCAACGACGACTTCCAGGCTTTGGTGCGCGGCGTGCTCGCGGTCGCGCTCGACCACGCGCCCGATGTCGACGCGGCGATCGTGCTCGGCGCTCACTATCTGGGCGGCGGCACGGTGAGCGACGCGATCGCCAACGCCATCGCCACCATTGGCGAAAACATGACCCTGCGCCGCGCTCAGGGCCTGAGGGTCTCTGAGGGCGCGATCGGCCACTACGTGCACGGCTCGGTCGCTGACGGGCTTGGCCGGATCGGGGTGATCGTCGGGCTCCAATCCTCCGGCGATCGCACGAGGCTCAGCGCGCTCGGGCGGCAGGTCGCGATGCATGTGGCCGCCGCAAGTCCGGTCGCGCTCGACGCCGCCGGGGTCGACCCCGCGACGGTCGCGCGCGAGCGCGCGGTGCTCATGGAGAAGAACGCCGGCAAGCCGGCAAACGTGATCGAGAAGATCGTCGAATCGGGCCTCAAGACCTTCTATAAGGAGGTCTGCCTCCTCGATCAGGCTTACGTCCATGACCCGGCAAAAAGCGTCGCGCAGGCGATCAAGGAGGCCGAAAAGACGGTCGGCGCGCCGATCGTCATCACCGGCTTCGTCCGCTACGCGCTGGGCGAAGGCATCGAGAAACCGGCGGAAGACGCCTGAGGTTTTGGCGATATGATCAAGCGGCCCTAAGGGGCCGCTTTTTTATCGCGCAGAATGGCCGACAGGGAATCGTCGGGGGGCGGGCGGCGCGCGGTTGAGACTTCGAAGGGGGATCCGAGAATGTCGAAAGCGCCGCAACCTTTGTTCAAGCGAGTGGTCGTCAAGCTGTCGGGCGAGGCGCTGATGGGCCCGGACACGCATGGCCTGCATGCGCCGACTCTGCACCGCATCGCCGGCGATCTGAAGGAGGCGGCCGAGCTCGGAGTGCAGGTCGCGGTTGTCGTCGGCGGCGGCAATTTCTTTCGCGGACTTGAGGGCGCGGACAAGGGGATCGAGCGCGCGCGCGCCGACTCGATCGGCATGCTGGCGACGGTGATGAACGCGCTCGCGATGGAGGGGGCGCTCGAACAGATCGACCAGCCCGCGCGTGTGCTCTCTGCGGTCGCAATGCCGTCGCTGTGCCAGCCATACTCGCGCCAAGCCGCGCTCGCGCATCTGGTCAAGCATCGGGTGATCATTCTCGCCGGCGGCACGGGCAATCCGTTCTTTACGACCGACACCGGCGCAGCGCTCCGCGCCGCCGAACTCGCGTGCGATGCGGTGATGAAGGCCACTCAGGTCGACGGCATCTATTCCGCCGACCCGAAAAAGGATCCGACCGCGACGCGCTTCGATCGCTTGAGCCACGACGAAGCGATCGCCCGCAACTTGCAGGTCATGGACACCGCGGCCTTCGCTCTTGCGCGCGACAACGGCATCCCGATTGTTGTCTTTTCCGTTCATGAGCCCGGCGCCATTCCGTGTGCGCTCCTCGGCAAGGGACGGGCGACCTACGTCATGCCGTAAGGCGAAACCTTTTGCGGGCTCATCGGTTCAAACCCGATGTGTCGGCAGCCGGTCAATTCGTCGAGCTTGCGGTCTGTCGGCTATGATCCTCGATCACGGATTCTTGAGATCGAGTTTCGCAGCGGAAGCGTCTACCAATCTCTCGATGTGCCCGGAGCGGTGTTTGAAGCGCTGCTCGAGCAAGATTCGCTTGGCGCCTATTTCAACACGAACATTCGCGACGCGGATCCGTGCGTGCGCGTTCGCTGACGCCGCTCCATGACGGCCGGCGTCAGGCCGCGTTTGTCCAAAACAGTCGGGGCTCAAGGCGGCACGGGAATATTTCTCGGCTTGAGCGAAGGTCATGTTGCGAATAAATTGGTCGGCTCGAGCGTTTCCTGGGTTCGTTACCCTCCAACGGAAAGACTCAATCATGATCGCTTCCTTTTCGTCCGCTCACGCGGGCTCTCGTGGGCTCGCCTCGCTCTTCTTCTGTGGAGTTTTCGCCATCGGACTGGGATTCGCCGCGCCCGCCGCCAGGGCGGCCGGGGGCGATGACAGCAGCGGAGCCAGCGCCGGAAGCGGCGCCGCGGGTGGCACGATGCAAAAGAAAGACAAAGCCGGCGCTATGAAAAAGACCGACCTCACCACCTGCGCCCCAGGTCAGGTTTGGGATAGGAAGACGCACAAGTGCCTCGAGAGACACAGCGGCGTTCT
Organism: uncultured Alphaproteobacteria bacterium; assembly: GCA_963753135.1. Taxonomy (GTDB): domain Bacteria; phylum Pseudomonadota; class Alphaproteobacteria; order Rhizobiales; family Beijerinckiaceae; genus Roseiarcus. The sequence continues at coordinate 51,586 of CAVWBA010000009.1, forward strand.
ACCCGACCCCGATCTCACCGAATACGCATATTCGCTCGCCAAGGCCGATCGGTACCAGGAGGCGATCGACGTCCTCGACATGCTTAAGAATCCCGACACGCCCCGCGCCCTCAACTATCGCGGCTACGCGACGCGCAAGCTTGGCCGGACGGATGAAGGGATCGGCTATTATCTCAAGTCTGTCGCCCTCGACCCGAACTATTCGCAGGTGCGCGAGTATCTGGGTGAAGCCTATGTCATCCAGGGCAAATACGATCTCGCCAAGGACCAACTGGCGACGATCGAGAAGCTCTGCGGATCGAAGGACTGTGAGTATTACGAGGATCTCGCCGACGCTCTGAAGACCGCGCACGCCCTTTAACAGGGAGACGTCTCGCGCGTGGCGGAAGCGAAGCGCCGCGCGCGAGACCTTTTTGATGAGCTACGCTGCGCCGTCTGGCTTCGGGCGAGCGATCAGTGTCCCCACACGCCCACGAGCTCCGCCTTGGCGAGCGTGTGGAAGTGAAGCATGAAGCCGACGACCGCTGCACTCGTGTTTTGGTCCCCATCCAGCTTCGGCGTGTCCACGGCGAAGATCGTGAAGTGATAGTGATGTGGCGCGTCGCCCTTGGGAGGGCAGGGGCCGCCGTAGCCAGGAACGCCAAAGTCGGTGCGGCTCTGCACCGCGCCCTTCGGCGCTTCGCCAGCTTTTAGATTGCCCGCGTTCTTGGGCAGGCTCGTCACGTCCGGCGGGATGTTGAAGACGACCCAGTGCCAGAAACCGCTGCCTGTCGGCGCGTCGGGATCGTAAACCGAGAGCGCAAAGCTCTTTGTGTCCTTCGGCGCACCGGACCAGGAGAGCGCGGGCGAGATATTGCCGCCGGTGCAGCCAAAGACATTGGCTACCTGCTGGTCGGCGATCTTGGCGCCCGGTGCGATGTCCGGGCTGGTCAGGGTCATCGTTTGGGCGGCGGCGGCTTCAGCGCCGAAGAAGGCGGCGAAAAGCGCAAGTGCAGTCACTTTGAGCATGAGTCCTCCGTTTCAATCGACGCTCCGCGCCGCCCATCCACGGGACCGCGAACGCGCGACGGTTGTATTGTGTCCAGCCCTGAATCGTCGGGAGATTGCGCTGACACGGCCCGCGATCCCCCCTTTGCAAACACGCCATGCGCTACTGATATTCGTTCCGCGGCCCGCCTAGGCGCGGTTGCGATCCACTTACCGAAGTCCAGGCGGGCGAAGCGGATCATATCATAGTGCGAGAGGCAATCCTTCTCGCCTAGGTAGGCGGGAAATCAGCGTGAGCCCGGCGAGAAGCGCTTGAACTCGCCCGCGTAAGCTTTGGCGAGCGGCGCGGCGTAGGTCATGCGCTTCGATGTCTTCAACCCCAGCCGGACCAGGCTTTCCGCGAGGCTGACCGCGCAGGCGACCCCGTCAAGCACGGGAACGCCGGCCTTGCGCTCGAGGTCGCGGGCAAGATCGGTCATGCCGGCGCAGCCGAGCACGATCGCTTCGGCGCCATCCTCTGCGAGGGCGCGCTCGATCTCCCGCTCGATGAGGAGCCGCGCGTCCGAGCCCGGCTCTTCGAGCGCCAGCACCGGAACCTCGGCGGCGCGCACGCGCGCGCAGCGGGAGATAAGCCCGTATTTGGCGAGGTTGTGCTCGATCGGCACGATCGAGCGGGCGAGCGTCGTCACGACGCTGAATTTCGCGGCGATCAGGCTCGCCATGTGAAACGCAGCTTCGCCTATCCCCACGACCGGCGCGTGTGTCGCGCATCGCGCCGCCTCAAGTCCGGTGTCGTCGAAACAGGCGATGACGAAGGCGTCCGCGTCGCTCGCCTTGCCGATCTCCTCGATGAGGCCTGGAACCGAGAAGGCCTCGTCGAAATAGCCCTCGATGCTGGCCGGACCGAAATCCGGATTGACGGCGCTGACTTCGACGCCGGGCGAGGCGGCGGCCTTGGCTGCGGCCCCGATCTTCAGCGTCATCGAGCGCGTGGTGTTGGGATTGATGACGTGAATGTGCATGGCTTGGCTCTTCCAAGAGGATGGCGCTCTCAAGTGGAATTCGTCATCGCGAGGAGCGAAGCGACGCGGCGATCCAGAGGCGGAAGGGCGCCTTACGTTCCCCTGGATCGCTTCGCTTGCGCTCGCGATGACGGACACTTCGCCATCCAGTCGACGAGCCCGCTCAAATCTAGTCTGCAAGATAGAAGGGTCCGAAGCTGTTCGTGAACTGGCTCGTGAACCGATTCCCAGCTGCATTCGAGGGCGCAGTGAGTAGCGCCCGCAGCTTGCGCGTGACGGCCTCGGCGCCTAAAGCCATGGCGGTTGCAGCAAAGGGAGGCTGAACATGTCGCACAAGATCCTGGTCGCCCAGGGCGGCGGGCCGACGGCGGTCATCAACCAGTCGCTGGTCGGCGTTGCGCTCGAAGCGCGCCGGTTTCCCGACGTCACCCATGTCTATGGCGCGCTGCAAGGCGTGCGGGGGATCGTCAACGACGATCTCGTCGACCTAGGCCAGGAGACGGTCGTCAATCTCGAAGCGGTCGCGGCGACGCCAGCCGCCGCGCTCGGCTCGACCCGCGACAAGCCGGACCGCAAATATTGCCAGGAGATCTTCAAGGTCCTGAAGGCGCATGCGATCGACACGTTCTTCTATATCGGCGGCAACAATTCCTCCGACACCGTGCGCATCGTCGCCGAGGAGGCGAAGCGGTCCGACCACGGCCTCCGCGCCGTTCATATCCCGAAGACCATCGACAATGATCTGGTCGGCTTCGATCACACGCCGGGCTATCCGTCAGCGGCGCGCTTCGTCAGCCCAAGCCTTCGCCGGCGCCAATCTCGATAATCTGGCTTTGAAGGGCGTGTATGTGGCCGTCGTGATGGGCCGGCACGCCGGCTTCCTCACCGCGGCGTCGGCGCTGGCGCGGAAATATCCCGACGACGGCCCCCATCTCATCTATCTGCCCGAGCGCACGTTTCACGTCGACAAGTTCCTTGCGGACGTCAAGGAGACCTTCGAGCGCCACGGGCGCTGCATCGTCGCGGCCTCCGAGGGCATCCATGACGACAAGGGCGAGGCGATCATCACCAAGCTCATGGGGCGCGCGGAGAAGGACGCGCATGGCAACGTCCAGCTCTCCGGCACTGGCGCGCTCGCTGATCTCCTATGCGAGGAGGTGAAGTCCAAGCTCGGTATCAAGAGAGTGCGCGGCGACACGTTCGGCTATCTGCAGCGCTCGTTTGTCGGCTGCGTCAGCAAGGTCGATCAGCGCGAGGCGCGCGAGGTCGGCGAGAAGGCGGTGCAATATGCGCTTGCAGGCGCCGGCGACGGCTCGGTGGCGATCCGCCGGGTCGGCGACTATGCGGTCGACTATCCGCTGATCCCGCTCGAGACGGTCGCGGGAAAAACCCGCGTGATGGAGGATCATCTCATCAACGCCGCCGGCAATGACGTGACCCCGGCGTTTGGCGATTATTTGCGGCCGCTGCTTGGGGCGGACGTGATCGAGGTTGCGCGGCTGCGCGGGGCTAAGGTCGAGAAGGCGGGGGTGCTGGCGGGAGATGCGACCTAAGGGCGCCGCGCACAAGTTGCGCGCGCCAATGCGACGAACGCAACTTGGCGATTGGCGCGAATCTCGAGGGTCCATCGCAGTTTTGAAATTGCAGCATCTTCGAGGACGCGAATTCTGGCAGCCGACCGGGAAGGCATGCGGCGCAACATTAGCAATTCCTTACGAAAAAATTTCCAAAATAAAATCGATAAAGCCGTTGATATTGCACTGCAGCATTCGCATATGCCCGTGAACCGACGCCAATCCATCCCACCGGCGCCGGATTGCGGGGAAGCAAACCGAGATGATCAGATCCATGCGCGCGTTTGGCGCAGTGTCCACGATTGCGCTGATGGCCGCGGCTGCGGCTGGGCCGGCGCGAGCGGAGCCGATGACCGCCAAGGACATCCTGTCCAGCTTCAACCTGGTCACGACCGGGAATGTATCGACGCAGTCCGACATCGTGGGCGACGCCGTCATCGGCGGCAACCTGAGCGGAGCGACCTTCTTTGGCGGCGGCAATGTTCCGTCCTCGCCGGACCTCTACCTGTTCGGCAAGCTGAACAGCTCGCTGAACCTCAACTCGGGCGGCAACTTGTACTATGCGGGCACGACGATCGCCATGTCAACTACAACGGCGGCGGCAAGCTTTACGCGCACATTGCCGAACGCTCTGTCGTATTACACCGATCCGCTCATAGCTCTTTCGACGCAGCTCTCGGGGCTGACCGCGACGGCGGGAACGTCCTTCGTCAATGGCAAGTTCAACGCCGGCTCGAACACGGGTATCGTCGTGTTCGACATCAGCGGCTCCGCGCTCGCGAGCGATCTTGTCAACCACGACATCAGCTTCACTGGCGCCGGCGTGACCTCCTATATCATCAACGTCATCGGCAACTTCACCGACCCGAGCAGCACGCATTTTAATGTCGATCAGCAGGATGCGCTGTTCAATTTCGAGGATGCGGCGTCAGTCAACCTTGGGCAGTGGGGCGCCTCGATTCTGGCGCCTGACGCCGCGGTGAAGATCACCTCCGGCGGCAACATCGAGGGCTCGCTGTTTGCGCAGTCGTTCCTCGGCGGGGGCGAGCTGCACAACAACAACCTGTTCGACGGCGCGCTCCCGATCGCGGCGGCGCCCGAGCCGTCGACCTGGGCGATGATGTTCGCCGGCTTCGCCGGCCTTGCCTTCCTGGGCTGGCGCCGGGCGCGCAAAGACGCGGTAGCCGGGGCCTGACCCGCAGCACGCACGCGATCCGATTGAAGGCCGCCAAGCTTCTGGCGGCCTTCTCATTCTCAGGGCGGGTCGATGGGTCCGCGAGCGCCCCTCATGGCTGTTCGCCCTCGCTGCTTCGGCGTCACTCTCGCGGCCTTCAGCACAAGCGGCGCCGTCAGCCCCTGGACGATGACGGAAAACGCGACCACCGCGAAGGCGGAGATCAGTATGTCGTCGCGCCGCGGCAGATCGGCGGGCAGGGCGAGCGCGAGAGCGAGAGCCAGCGCGCCGCGCAGGCCCCCCCACCACATCAGGTGCTGCTGATTGAGCGGAATCGCCCAGCGGGAGCCTAGGAAGGCCAGGCACACGGGATAGACCGCGACCGCGCGCCCTAAGAGAGCGAGCGCGACGATGAGCGCGAGCGCGAGGAACCCCTCGCGGGCGAAATCGATGGTCGCCATCGCCGAGCCGATCAAAAGGAACACCAGCGAATTGGCCAGAAAGGCGGCGAATTCCCAGAATTCGAGCACGAAGGCTCGGCCGTGCGGAGTGATCGAGAGGCCGAACCGCTCCTTCGGCGTAAGCACGCCGAGATTTCCCATGGTCATGCCGGCGACAACGCTCGCCAGCACGCCGGAGGCGCCGAAATGCTCGGCGACCAGGAACGAGCCGAAGGCGGCGACCACGGTCAGCGCCGTCTCGACCAGGTGGTCCTCCGAGGTTCCCGCGACCATGACCGCAATCATTCCGACGCCGAACCCGGCGGCAAGACCGCCGCCGGCGACGACGAGAAATGTCGTGACGGCGCTGAGCGGATCCTGCGCAGTCCCAGGATTATGGGCCGCCCAGACGAGAATGAGGGTGAACAGCACCGCCGCCGCGCCGTCGTTGAACAGGCTCTCGGCCTCGATGAGCAGGCTAAGGCGGCCCGTCACTCTCGATTCCTTGATGAGCGCGATGACCGCGATCGGGTCGGTCGCGCTGATCAGCGCCCCGAAGACGAGCGCGGATTCGATCGGCCAGCCGAGCCCGACGACAAGCCCGCTGGCCACGACAAAAGCACAAAGCGCGACCCCGATGGTCGACAGCGCGACCACGGGAGGAAGATCGCGCCTGAGATCGCTCCAGCGGAGGTTCAGCGCCGCCTCGAACAGGAGCGGCGGCAGTACGACGTCGAAGATGAGATCGTGGGTGAGCGCGAGACCCGCGTGGCTGCGCGTGGCGGCGAGGGCTGCGCCCGCCAGCACAAGGCCGACCGTATAGGGCAGACGCAGGCGGCGCGCCGCCAGCGCAACCAGAATCGCAAGCCCAAGCAGGCTCAGCGCGCGAAACAGGAGAACGTCCATGCGGCTCAGTTTAGCGCCGAGCCTGGGAAAGAGAACCGCAGAACGTTGCTATTCCGTCGCCCCCAGCCCGGCGCCGGCGCGCAAATAGAGCTCGGGATCGACCGGTTCGCCATCGACCCGCACTTCATAGTGCAAATGCGGCCCGGTCGAGCGGCCGGTCGAACCGAGCCTGCCCAGAAGGGCGCCCTTGTCGACTTGCTGGCCTTCCTCGACCAGCGCTTCCGACATGTGCGCGTAGCGCGTGGCGAGGCCGTTGCCGTGATCGATCTCGACCATGATTCCATAGCCGCCCGCGGGCCCGGAATGCGCTACACGGCCGGCGGCGGCGGCGTGGATTTCGGCGCCCTCGGCCTCGGCGAGGTCGACGCCCGGATGCAGCGCAAGACGGCCGAGGAACGGATCCACACGGTAGCCGAACGGCGAGGTGACGCTGGGCTCGCCGGCAAGCGGCATGCGCAGGGGCACAAAGGACATGAGCGCCTTGAGGCGCTCGGCCGTCTCGACGTCGCGCGCGACGCGCGCGAGGGCGGGGTCGAGCAGGAGCGTATTCGGGTCAACCGGGATAAAGGGGCCGCCGACGCCGCCTTGTTCGTGCGGCACAGAGAGTTTGTCTGGATCGAGGCCGGTCTCCGCGACAATGGCCGCATCGCGGGATGCGGACCGCTGAGCCACGCGATCGATGGCGGCGAGAGCCTTGGTCTGAGCTCCTTCTACCTGGTTAAGCGCGCGATCGACGGCCGCGAGGCGCGCCGATGGGTCGAGATTGTCTGCCGATCCCGTCACACTTGCGGTCGTGAACGGCGCATTCGGGGGCAGAGCGCTCACGCTGTCCCCGGACTCGTCGATCGGGTGAGGCTTGACGGCCCGAGGCTCGAAATGGGGCTCCGGAAGAGGGGCGTAAGCGCGCGCGGCATCGTCCATGGCTGCGCCAGCGGACGTCGGCGGACCGAGAGCCTGGATGGCGCCGAGAGCGTCGGGCGGGCTCCAGGTCGGGGCTTGGCGCCGAGCGGTCGAACTCGGTTTGTGCGTCTCGGTCTCGGCGAGCGCGGCGACGATCGCGCCGCGCTGCTCGAGCCGGGCCTGCCGGGACATGATCTCGATCACCGCGCCCTTGAAGGAATTCCGCTCGAGCAGTTGCTGACTCGCGGCTTCATCGAGCCGCGCGCGCGCTTCCGCCAGACGGTCCTCGTAAGCCGCGTTCATTTCCGCCTGCCGCGTGAGGATTGCGCCAATCACGTCGTCGTGGAAGGCGACATAAAGGGTAATGGCCGTGGTCCAGGCAAACGAGATCAACGCGAGCGCCGCAATCGCCCCAACGCCCGCTCGCCCGAGCCGGATGCTATGGACGGCGTCGCCACGGGAGAACGACAGACAACAGTGCAGCCCCGGTTGGGGGTAGCCCTCTCGCAACATGAACCAGCGCTCCTGCCCGGCGAAAGGGGCGTTCTCGGCCGCGAGGAGAGCGCATTAAGGTTAATGCACCGCAAATTGACGTTACGCCAAGCGAAGGCCCAGCCGCATCTCGCGGGTCAGAGCGCCTTCGTCGCCGCGAGGACCTCGTCCGCGTGGCCCGGCACTTTCACTTTGCGCCAGACCTTGGCGATGCGGCCATTGCGGTCGACAAGAAAAGTTGATCGCTCGACGCCGAAATATTTGCGGCCGTACATGCTCTTTTCCTTCCACACCCCGTAGGCTTCAATCGCTGAGCGCTCGGGATCGGCGGCGAGCGCGATCTTCAGATCGTGCTTCACCTTGAACTTCTCGTGGCTGGCGGCGCTGTCGGGGGAAACTCCAATGACGGTCGCCCCGGCGGCGGCGAACTTCGCGCGCAAACCATTGAAGGCGATGGCTTCGGCGGTGCAGCCGGAAGTGTCGTCCTTGGGGTAGAAGTAGATTATGACCGCTTTACCGTGGAGGTCTTTGAGATGCGCCCGGCCGCCGCCGTCGTCGGTCGGCAGCTCGAAATCGGGAGCCGGGTCGCCCTCGGCCAGTTCCTTCGTCATATCGCCCTCGTTTTGTCTCATTATCGGACCATGGGCCGCCGACGCTGAACGCGCCGTCGGGGCCGACATTGAGCCGCGGCGCTGCGCGTTTCAACCGTCGGCCCGAGGCAAGCGCCAGGAGGGGCTGCCCCGGCGCCTTCGAATCAACGAAGATTGCGCTTAACCTTGCTCGCGCCATGGAGGGTGATCGGTATTGGTCGTTCGGTATAGCATGACGACGCGGGCTCGCGCCCGAGCCGCTGTGCGCAACATGGCGGCAGATGCTCAGGGCCCTCGTCTTCGCTCGCGCTGGCCGCGGATTCCCGCGGGCCGGCTTACGCATGTTTGCCTCCGGACAGTGGAGTTCGCCGCAGCCCTCTTCATTGTCGGTGGGCTTGCCCTGGCCTCGCTCTTGGCGCGAGGGCCTCTTCGGCTGGTCGGCATGCACGACCAGATCCAAACCTCCCTCCAGGAGCGGGTCGGCGACCGTTACGCCATCGCTCTCGGACCCACCTATCTCATGCACGATTCGTGGGGCGTGGGGCTCGGTTTCAAAGGCTTCACGGTGCGCGACGCCGCTGGCCGAACGGTCCTTTCGGCGCCGAGCGGCAAACTCGGCCTTAACCCGTTCACGCTGCCATTCCTCGATGTCCGGGTGAGCCGGCTTGAACTCGACGGACTCGACATGCGCCTGCGCGTCGCTGCGGACGGCGCCCTCTCGCTTGCGGTCGCCAGCGATTCGGGGGCGACCCCAATCCCTCTGGCCGGCGCGACGTCTACGGACGGAAACGGCCCAGGCCTTGCCGCCTTCGTCCGCGCCGCAGCGGAAACCATGGCCGGCGCCACCCAGGCGCTAGACCGGCTGACCCTCGCCAACGGCCATTTCGAGATTGACAACGAAGCGACGCAGCGTTCCGTCATCTATAAGGATTTCGCCGTCACATTCGATCATTCGGGCTCGAGGGCGTACGCCAGGATCTCGGCGACCGGCCCAGCGGGACCGTGGACAATAGCAGCCCAGGCTTCCGACATGGGCGCGCCGAGCCTGTCGGTCCAGGGCCACGATCTCAGCCTCGCCGATCTCCAGGCGTTCGACAAGGCGCCTCCGCCCTTGACCGCCGAGGGCCCGATCGCCTTCAAGCTTGACGCGGAGCTTACGCCGGAGTCGGCGCTGCGAGCGTTCACCAGCCGGTTCACGGTCGGCGCGGGACGCGTGCGCATCAATAACCCCGACGCCGTCCCGTTTTTCATCGACGAGGCGAGCGGCGCCATGGCCTGGGATGAGCATGCCCGGCGGTTTCGCGTCGACAGATTTCAGGTCCTCGCCGGACTGACGCATATCGAAGCGCGGGGTTGGATCGCCCCGCCGGCTGATGCAGCCAAGGTTTGGAACGCGCATCTCGAGTCTCGTGGCGCACAATTCGGTCCGGAACGGCCTGGCGCCAATCCGGTCGCCCTCCAGTCCATCGTCTTCGACGCCCGCTTCCTCGAAACGACGTCGCGGTTCGTCATCGATGGCCTCACGGCGCGCGGGCCGACTGTCGACGTGGCGATCAAGGCTGAGACCGCGCCTGACGGCAAAGGATCTTCGCTCAAGCTCAACATCGACGCAGGGCCGAGCGCCACGTCCGATCTCATTCGTCTATGGCCGCAGTTCATCAATCCCGATGTCCGCGAATGGTGCGCGCAGAATCTGCACGGCGGACGGCTTCAAGGATCGCTGAAAGCCGATTGGAGTGCCGCCGATCTCGACGCGATGACCCATAAACGCGGCTTGCCGCGCGAAAGCCTGCACGGCGAGTTCACCACCCGCGACGTCGGCGTCGACCTCATGCCTGGCTTGCCGATGATGATGACCGACGAGGGAACGGGATCCTTCACCGGCCATGAATTCACTGTCTCCGGCAATCGCGCGACGATGGTCCTGTCGCCGACGCGGCGCGTGCAGGCGAACGGTCTCGCTTTCACCGTGCCGGACACAACGCCGAGGCCGATTGTCGATGCGTCCGCGAAGGCGCACATGACCGGGACGGCGGACGCGCTCGCTGACCTGCTCATGCGCGAACCGTTACGCCGACAGGCGGGCCTCACGCTTGATCCCGCGACCGTCAAAGGGCAGGCGGAAGGCGATCTTGTCCTCAATCTCAAGCTCGGGAAGACGGCGCGCCCGGAGGACACGCAGTTCCACGCCACCGGCGCGCTCGACAATCTCCAGATCGAGAAGTTTCTCGCCGACGAGAAGCTCGAACTCGGCGACCGCGGTGTTCGAGGCCGATCGCAATGCGCTGAAGATCGCGGGCGACGGAGAGCTGCTCGGCGCCGCGACCCATGTGGACGTTGCCCGCACGCTCGGGGAGGAAGGCTCGGCGACCGTGACTTTCGCCCTCGACGCGGCCGGACGCGCCAAGCGCGGCCTCAATTTCGGCTCGTGGCTGACCGGGCCGCTCCCCATCAAGCTCAAGGCGCCCTTGACTCGCGCGAGCGCGGAGGTCGAAATCGACCTCACGCCGGCGGGCGTCGACAGTCCGGTTCCCGGGCTCTCGAAGCCACCCGGAAAACCGGGCAAGGCGACCTTCATTGTCAGGCCCACGCCCGAAGGCGCTTCGCTCAGCAACATCGCGATCGAACTGGGCGTGCCGATGTTGCGCGGATCGGCGCAAATGGATCCGGCCGGCGCGATTGAGAGCGCCACGATCACTCAGGCGCGCATTGCGCCGGGCGACGATTTCAAGGTCGAGGTCCTGAACGGCCCCGATTCGCTCAAGGCTTCAGTCCGCGGCGCTTCGCTCGACGCCCGCGCCTTCGTCAAGTCGGTGTTGGATGGGACTTCCTCCGGACAAACCGCGGCGAAAAATTTCGACCTCGACGCCAAAATCGCGACCGTCATTGGCTCCAACAAACAGACGATCACGAACATGGAGCTCACGGCGTTTCGGCGCGGCGGCGAAACACGGCTCGGGAGCTTGCGAGGACGAGTTGGCGGCGGCGCGGTGACGGCGACCGGGAGCGGAGGGGAAACGCGGATCACGACCTCCGACGCCGGCGCGCTTCTCCGCTTCGCCAATCTCTATTCGCATCTCGAAGGTGGAGACCTCAATCTGCTTCTCCGCTCTCGCGGCGATCAGAGCGCCGGCGAGGCTTTGCTCACCGACTTCGTCCTGCGCGACGAACCGGCGTTTCGTCAGCTCGTCAGCGCTGCGCCACAGCGTGCATCCGAAGGAGGGGCCGCCGCTGTCGATGCGGCCCGCGTTCGTTTTGAGAAGATGACGGCGTCGTTTGAACGCACCCCTGGCAAGCTCGCGATTCAGGATGCGGTTATCTACAATCCGAGCGTCGGACTTACGGCTCAAGGCGGAATCGATTTCGAACACAACCAAATCGACCTCAGCGGCTCGTTCGTCCCCGCTTACACGGTCAATACAATGTTGACGAAGATTCCGCTTGTCGGCGTCCTCCTGAGCGGCGGGGAGCACGACGGGGTTTTCGGCCTCAGCTATCGTGTGCATGGCTCGATGAGCGCTCCAACGCTGACCGTCAATCCGCTATCGGCGATCGCGCCAGGCATTTTGCGCCGGATGCTGGGCGCCATCGATGGGACGACCTCCCGCGGCGGCGCTCATGAGCCAGCCGAGACAGGCGACGTGGTGACGCGCCGGCCGGCGCGGTAGGGCGGGCAGATTGCGCGGCCCTATGGACCGCGTCTACACAGCCCTCAGCAGCACGTGCTTCTTGCGGCCGAGCGAAAGCTTGACGATTCCGCCGGCTTTCAGAGCCTCACGGGTGATGAGCGCCTTCTCGTCGCCAAGCGTCGCGTCGTTGACCCGTAAGCCGCCGCCGCGGATCTGGCGGCGCGCTTCGCCGGTCGAGGCGACGAGGCCGGCGCGGACGAAGGCGCTGAGCGCGCCTAAGCCCGCTTCGAATTCCGCTCCCGGCACATCGACTGTCGGCAGGCTCTCCGCCAGCTCCCGCTCCTCGAAGGTCTTTCGGGCAGTGGCCGAGGCCGCTTCAGCGGCGGAACGCCCGTGAAGCAGCGCAGTCGCCTCGTTGGCCAGCGCTTTCTTCGCTTCGTTGATCTCCGCGCCGGCCAAGCTTTCGAGCCGGCGGATCTCATCGAGCGGCATGAGCGTGAACAGCCGCAAGAACCGGCCGACGTCGGCGTCATCGGCGTTGCGCCAGAACTGCCAGTACTCGTAAGGGGCGAGCATCGTCTCGTCGAGCCAGATGGCGCCGGCGGCGGTCTTGCCCATTTTGGCGCCCGAAGCCGTGGTGATCAGCGGCGAGGTCAAAGCATAGAGCGGCTCGAGCCCCATGCGCCGGCCGAGATCGACGCCAGTGACGATATTGCCCCACTGGTCGGATCCGCCCATCTGCAGCGTCACCCCGTAGCGCTTGTTGAGCTCGGTGAAATCGTAAGCCTGCAGACACATGTAGTTGAACTCGAGAAAGGAGAGCTCCTGCTCGCGAGTGAGCCTGAGCTTGACCGAGTCCATGGCCAGCATGCGGTTGACCGAGAAGTGGCGCCCGACCTCGCGCAGGAAATCGATGTAGTTGAGCTTGGCGAGCCAATCGGCGTTGTCGGGCATGATCGCGTCGTGCTTGCCGTCGCCGAAATGGATGAAATGCGAGAAGGCCCGGCGAATGCCCGCCTTGTTGGCCTCGATCTCGGCGATGGTCAGGAGCTTGCGGCTTTCGTCCTTGCCTGACGGGTCGCCGACCATGGTCGTGCCGCCGCCCATCAGCGCGACCGGCTTGCCACCCGTCTCCTGCAGCCAGTGCAGCATCATGATCTGGACGAGCGAGCCGACGTGCAGCGACGGCGCCGTGCAATCGAAGCCAATGTAGGCGACGAGCGACCCGGAGCGCGCCTTCTCGTCCAGACCGGCGAAATCTGAGCATTGATGGATGAAACCGCGCTCCTGCATCACGCGCAAGAAGTCGGATCGCGGTTGGAACACGTCAGTCAAGCTTTATCCTTCAAGCGTTTTTGATGGCGACGTTTACGAGCGCGGGCTGGCGAACGCAACCGCGACGTCTGTGCAGGTCGTGGGCCGCCGTCGCGCTTATTTTGGCGGGTTGTAGTGATAGGCCCCGACGTCGATCCGACTCCCGCGCCGCGCTCCCTTAATGTCGACTGGCGGCGCTTCCGCAGAATTGCCGGCTCCGATCGCGACCGCCCCGGGTCTCAGCCGGAGGTCGTGGACGAACTTCGCGGGATCGAAATTGACAAACATGCCGGCGGCGCCGCGGCGATCGATGATGTTGTGGCCGCGCATATTCGCCTGGCTTGTAGACGCCCCATTTCGGCTTGCCGTTCACATAGGTGAGGATCAGGCATCTCCCGTCAATGGCGAGGCAGATGTTATGGTCCATCGTCATGTTGGGGTCGACGTTATAAATGGAGAGGCCGTTGGCGATATTGTTTCGGATGATCACATCGTTGGACGAGGGACCTTGATGTGTCTTGTCGCCGACGGCCACGGCCGGCTTGCAATTGCTAGGCATGGGCAGCAAGCCGTCCGCAACGACGGTGTTGTTGACAATCTTGCTGTTATGCAGGCTCGCATAGAAGATGCCCCAACAGGCGCTGGTCACGATGACGTTGTTCGTAACGGTCACGTTCGTCCAGTCCTCGTCGAAGGCGTCGATCCCTTGCAGATAGGTTGGGAACGCGAGCTTCGGGTCCGTCTGTCGGATGGCGAGGTTGCTGTCGATGAGGACGTTCGAGAAGGCGTTATAGGGCACGCCCCTTAGGAGCGGCCCGTTTTGCCCCTGCGCCACGTCTTCGTGGTTGCCGTCGCCGATGTCGAAGTTGTCGTGGATGTAGTTGTGCGTGATTGAGATATTGCTTGCAGCGTAGTCGATCCCGTCGTCGCCGAAATGGTCGAGCTCGTTGTGCGAGAATGTCGAGTTGTTGCCCATTACGATCGCGCCAAAGCGAACATTATGGATGTGCGACCCTGTCATCGCGACGCAGGTCGTGTACGGCATGCCGTTCGCGCCATTGCCAGGCGAACCGATCTCTCGGTAGCCGCTGCGTCCCTGAGCGACCCACTGCTCCTTGGTCCATCCGTCCGTGCTGTCGGCGGTGCTGATCTGCATGCTCTCCAGGATGATGTCGGCGGTCGGGAGCGATGCGCCCTGATCCGTTACGGTCACCAGCGCTTGTTTGTTGTTGTTCGCGCCGAACAGGCTCATCACCTTGACGCCCTTGAACACCCACTTGTTGGTCGAGCGGATGTACAGGGTCGAGAACAACGGCGTCTGTCCGGGCGCGGCCTCGACCGTCACGAAGTCCGAGTTTGGCGTTTGGCTGTTGTAGATTCCAATAACGACGTCGCCGTAGTCGCCGCTCATGAGCTTGATTGTGTCGCCGGGCTTGACGGGAGGGGCGCCGGTCTCGTCCGCGACAAGGGCGCGCTTGCCGTCAACGACGTGAAGATAAGGGATGCTCGACAGCAGCGGCCGCGCGTAGCCAGAAGCCTTCGGGGCGCCGCTCAACCACCACTGGCTGCTGATCACCGCGTTGAGGCTATTCCAGGGATGCGCCTGGGAGCCATCGCCGCCCTCGGCCGGCGATTTGCCGTTGACCGGGTCGACCCACCAGACCTTGCCGGTCGGGCCGGGCTCAGCGCAACCGGGGTAAACCTCAGCCGCGCGGGCGCCGCCGCCGAGCGCGGCGGCAAGGCAGAAAAAAGCGGCGAAGATCAGCGCGCGCGCCCGCTTGTCCAAAATCATACGCAATCTCCGAGCGGATCGCAGGCGAGGGGAAGCCAAAAACGGGTCGACGCGCTTTCTACCGGAAACAATCGGCCAAGAGAAAGGCGCCCGCCTCGAATGGAGTCCGCGCGCCCCATTCATGGCCCATTCGCCGCAGGGCTTCACGCGACACCGTCCTCCGAATGCGCTAACAGACCAACATTCGCGACCGGTCATTGGCGCGCCCCATCCGGATTGGCCTTTTCCATGTCGCCTCGCCTCGGCGAAGCCGATCTCATCGCCCGCTATTTCGCCCCCCTCGCCGGGCCGGCCGGCCTGGAGCTTCGCGATGATGCGGCGCTGATGCGTCCGCTGGCCGGCGAAGATCTCGTGCTGACCACGGATGCGCTCGTCGCGGGCGTCCATTTTTTCGCCGACGATCCCCCTGGGGCAATCGCCCGCAAGGCGCTCAGGGTCAACCTCTCCGATCTTGCGGCCAAGGCCGCTCGGCCTCTCGGATTTCTGCTCACCCTCGCGCTGCCGTCCGATTGGCGCGATGAATGGCTCGCGGCCTTCGCCGAGGGTCTCGGCGACGATGTCCTGGCCTTCAAATGCCCCCTCCTTGGCGGCGACACGGTCGCGACGCCGGGGCCGCTGACGCTGAGCGTGACCGCGATCGGCGCGGTTGCGCAAGGGCGGATGCCCAGGCGCACGGGCGTGAGGCCAGGCGACCGCCTCTATGTCACCGGCACGATTGGCGACGCCGCGATCGGTCTCAAAGTCCGTCTGGGCAACGGGCCAGACATTGCGCAGGCGGACAAGGCGTTCCTGCTCGAGCGGTATCTGACGCCTGAGCCGCGCCTCAAGCTGATCGGCGCGATGGCCGCGCACGCCAACGGCGGCATGGATGTGTCCGACGGCTTTGTCGGCGACCTCGCCAAGATGCTGGACGTCTCGGGAGTGACCGCGCGCGTGCCGATCTATCGTCTGCCGCTGTCACGGGCCGCGCGCGCGGCGATCGCCGCCGATCCCGACCTGTTCGAGGTTGCGGCGACCGGCGGCGACGACTATGAGCTTCTGGCCTCGGCGCCGCGCGACTCCGCGTCCGCCTTCGAGGCGGCGGCGGCGGCTCAAGGCGTGCCGCTGACGTTTGTCGGAGAAGCCGTCGAGGGCCGGCGCCCGCCGAAGTTCATCGGCCCCGACGGCAATCCGGTCGTCTTCGCGCACGGCGCCTACAGCCACTTTTGACAGGGATTAAAAATGACCGAAGGCGCTTCCACGCTCATGGACATGCGGCTGCTCGCGGCGCAGGCGGTCGCGCGCGAGGCCGGCGCGATGGCGCGGCGGCGTTTCCTCGACCAGTCGTTCACAATCGGCTTCAAGGGTCCGCACGACTATTTGACGGAAGTCGATGGGGAGACGGAGGCCTTCATTGCGGAGAGGCTGCTTCAGGTTTTTCCGACCGACGGTTTCATTGGCGAAGAGAGCAAGGCTCGGCCCGCGGGCGAGGGCGGCGCGGCATGGGTCGTCGATCCGATCGACGGCACGGCGAACTTCGCTCGCGGCGTGCCGCATTTCTGCGTCTCGATCGCCTGTGTCGCCAGCGACAGGGTCGAGGTCGGCGTCATTTACGATCCGATCCGCGACGAATTGTTCGCAAGCCGGCGCGGCGGAGGCGCCCGGCTCAACGGCGCGCTGATGCGCGCGTCGGGCGTGAGCTCGCTCGCGAGTTCTGCGGTCGAGGTCGGCTGGAATGTTCGCGCAGGCCCCGAGCAGTTCGTCAACCTCCTCCGGCGGGTCGCTTCAGCCGGCGCTTCGCCGTCACGGAGCGGCTCAGGCGCGCTCGCGCTCGCTTATGTCGCGGCCGGCCGGCGCGACGGCTTCGTGGAGCACCACATCAATGCCGTGGGATTGTCTTGCGGGGATTCTTTTGGTCGAGGAGGCGGGCGGCTACGTGAGCGATTATTTGCGCGGCGATGGACTTACCAAGGGCAATGCGCTCGTTGCTTGTGCGCCCGGGGTCAAGGACGCCCTTATAGCCGCCGCGGCTTTCGAGGGCGTCGCCACATGACCGGAATCACACTGAGTAACGGCGACGCACGGGCGACGATCGCGCTTCTCGGCGCCGAGGCGCGGAGCATGGCGCATCGCCGGGCGTGATCTCTTGTGGCCCGGCGACCCGGCGATCTGGAGCGACATCAGTCCGATCCTTTATCCGGTCGTTGGCTGGACGCGCGACGGGGAGGAGCGGGTCGACGGCGTCCGCTATCCGCTCGGCCTGCACGGCTTTGCGCGGTTTGAGACTTTCGCGGTCGAAACATCGACGCCTGACTTCGCGCGGCTGACGCTCGGCGACAACGCGAACACGCGCGCGGTCTATCCATTCGCCTTTGCGCTTGCGGTCGAATACCGGCTCACTGCCGACGCGCTCGCAATCGCCATCGAAGTCGCCAATCCCGGGGACCGGCGCGCGCCATACGCTTGCGGGCTGCACCCCGGTTTCCGCTGGCCGCTCGGCTCGGCGGGGCGCGAAGGCGCGCTCGTCCAGTTCGAAAGGAACGAGCGGCCCGAGGTTCCGGAACTCGCGCCGGGCGGCCTTGTCCGCGCAACCACCCGTACGATTCCCCTCTGCGGCCACAATCTGCCGCTCTCGGACGCCCTGTTCGAACATGACGCGCTGTGCTTTCTCGATTGCTTGAGCCGGTCGCTCACTTTCATCGACGCTTCGGGCGCGTCGATCAGGATGGAATATGAGAGCTTCCAGCACGCCGCATTGTGGACGCGGCCTCACGCGCCGTTCCTCTGCCTCGAGGCCTGGACCGGCTATAGCGATACGGACGGATTTGCCGGCGACCTGTTCGAGAAGCCGGGCATGCGGGTGTTGGAGCCGGGGAAACGCGCGCGCCACGAAGCGCGCTTCGTCTTCCGGCCGGAATAGGGATCGAGCGAGATGTCTGCGCACGGACGATCGACGGCCGAAGCCTTCGTGCTGAACGGCGCGGCGATCGCCGACGAAACGCTTGCGCAAGTCGCCGAAGAGGCGCGCGCCCTCGTCGCGCTGGGCGTAACGCCGGGGCTCGCGGTCGTTCTCGTCGGCGACAATCCGGCAAGCCAGAGTTACGTCGCCGGGAAGGGCAGGGCGGCCAAGGCCTGTGGCTTCCATTCGATCCAGCACAATCTGTCGGCCGAGACGAGCGAAGCGGAATTGCTGGCGCTGGTCCGCTCGCTCAACGACGATGCCGCGGTGCACGGCATCCTCGTGCAATTGCCGCTGCCGAAGCACATCGATTCGGCGCGGGTGCTGGAGGCGATCGCGCCCCATAAGGACGTCGACGGCTTTCACCCCATCAATGTCGGCCTCTTGTCGATTGGCGAGACGCGCCGCGCGCTCGTCCCCTGCACGCCCGCCGGCGCGATGATCCTGATCGACAAGGCTTGCGAGCGGCTCGGCTGGTCTCTGCCGGGACTGGAGGCGGTGATCATCGGCCGCTCGAACATTGTCGGCAAGCCGATGGCGCAGCTCCTGCTCGCGCGCCACTGCACCGTGACCATCGCCCATTCGCGCACGCTCGATCTGCCTTCCGTCGCGCGTCGCGCCGACATCCTAGTCGCGGCCGTCGGCCAGCCGGAGATGGTGCGCGGCGATTGGGTCAAGCCCGGCGCGATCGTGATCGACGTCGGCATCAATCGCGTGGCCGTTCACGGCCACGACGCTTCCGGCAAGTCCAAGACGCGCCTCGTCGGCGACGTCGCCTATGCGGAGGCCGCCGCGGTCGCCGGCGCGATCACGCCCGTGCCCGGCGGCGTCGGCCGGATGACCATCGCCATGCTGATGGCGAACACGGTCCTGGCGGCGAAGAGGGCGGCTGGGCTTTAAGACGCTCGTCAGCCGCGGGTCGCGACAGCTCGGGGGCTGCTTCCGACACTGGCGCTGCAACTCAAGGTCGAGTTCATGGCAAGGAAAACCAAATAAAAACAAGGAAAAAAGCTTGGACTTCCTTGTTTTTATTTGGCCGAATCGGGTCTTTTCAACGAGTTACGGGCGAAAAAATAAAAAAATCTAGCAAGGCTCAACTCGCTTGTCAGGTTGTGTCTCAAGCGCGTCTTTCCATCCTTTCCTCCGCGAAACGCCAGGAGCGCCGCGCGCGGTCCAGCGAATATGAACATCTATAGCACACTGATCTGATTATCGCAAGAAATGCCCCCACAAAATTCCGTCGGGTTTCGGGATGGACAAGAATCAACCGAACGGGGTGCTATCGGTCTGGAATGCCGACCGCCGGCAAAATATCGATCACGCGGGGCGGCATGAGGTGGGGATTGTCCGCCGAGGAGCCTCGACGCGACTCGATCGCGTGTCTAGCGTTGCCGGCTATGGACCTCTTCGCCGTCTCGGGGATCGATTTGCCGCGTTCGGGCGCCCGCGTGCGCGGGCGGGCGGGCGCGCCGAGGTCTCTGCGTGTGCCGCTATTCGCCCACAAGGTTGTCGAGGAGGCGCGCGGTAAGGCAGCCTTCGCGCCGACTGCCGCGCAGCGCGCTGCCGCGGTTGATTATGCGCGCAGGGCCAAAAAATCCTTCGGCAGGCTCAAGGAAGAGGCCGTACGCCCGATCCTCTTTTCAGTCGTCCTCGAGACATTGCTCGGCTACAAAACCGCTGATCCCGAGTCCGTTTACTCATTGGCCTTCGAGCGGCCGATCCGCAGCGGTTCGGTTGACGTTGCCCTGGGGCGCTTCGATGAGCGCACGGAGCTCAATGATATTGTCGCACCGTTCGAAGCCAAGGGTCCGGCTACCGCCGACCTCGATGCGCCGATGCCCGGACGAGGGCGCAGCCCTGTCCAGCAAGCCTGGGACTATGCGGTCAATTCGCCCGGCGCTCGTTGGGTGCTTGTGACGAATTGTCTGGAAATCCGGCTCTATGGATTTGGCAGAGGCAGAGACGCCTACGAACGCTTTGATCTGACACGCCTCGACGAAGAAAACGAGCACCAACGGTTGTGGCTCATACTGTCAGCGGATCGCTTCCTTGGCAGCGCTACGGAGCAACTGCTTCGCGACACCGACGGCGCCTACAAGGACATCACCAATAAGCTGTACCTCGAATATAAAGGGCTGCGAGACCGACTGGTCAGCTTCATGGTCAACTCTCCGGACGGTCCCAGGTTGTCGTCTCTGCACGCCATCGAGCCGGCGCAGAAAATACTCGATCGCATTCTTTTCATCGCCTTCGCGCAGCGCACGGACCTGCTGCCGGATCGCTTGTTGGAGCGCGCAGCAACGTCGCGCAACGAATTCGTGCCCCAGCCGCTCTGGAGCAACTTTACCAGGCTGTTTCACGCTGTCGATCAGGGCGACACGCGGCTTCAGGTCTGGCCCTACAACGGTGGCTTGTTCGCTGCCGATTCCGCCCTCGACGATATTGTGTTGCCGGACAACTTGGCCTCGGAAGTCGCCGAACTCGGCAAATGGGACTATCGCAGCGAAGTGCCCGTCACGCTGCTCGGCCATATTTTCGAACAGTCGATCACCGACATCGAGCGCCTGAAGGCCGAAGGACGGGGCGAGGCCGCGCCAAAGATTAGCCAGCGCAAACGCACAGGCGTCGTCTATACCCCGGACATGGTGACGCGCTTTCTCGTCGAGAGGACAATCGGTGTAGCGTTGCGTGAGTTCTTCGACGAGTTGTGGGCGCGCCTTGGCATGGGTGAGAACGCCAGCGAGGAGCAACAACAGACCTTTTGGCGCGAATACCTCGCTCGGTTGCGAAGCCTGACGATCGTCGACCCGGCCTGCGGTTCGGGCGCTTTTCTTATTGCCGCGTTTGATGCTCTGGCATTTGAGTACAGCCGAGCGGAGAAAGCTTTGGCGTCGTGGGTCAGCCGATCGAATTTGACGTCTATGATGAGATCGTTTCGGCAAATCTCTACGGCGTCGATCTCAATCGGAGTGGTCGAGATCACGCGGCTTTCGCTGTGGCTCAAGACCGCGCGCCGCGATCACCGCCTGCAGAATCTGGAGGCGACGATCCGCGTCGGCGACAGTCTAATCGAGGACGGCGCCTTCACTTCCCGGCCGTTCGACTGGCACGCCGCCTTTCCGAAGGTGTTCGAACATGGCGGTTTCGATATCGTCATCGGCAACCCGCCGTATGTGCGAATGGAGCTTATTAAGACGTTCAAGCCGCATCTAGACGAGCGAAACGCTGTCGCCGCGCCGTCGGCGGACCTCTACGCGAACTTCTACGAGAGAGCCGTTCGCATATTGAGGGAAGGTGGACGGTTAGGGTTCATCACTTCCTCAACGTTTTTCAGAACAAGTTCTGGCGAACCTCTGCGAAATTTTCTGACTGATGCTTGCGCGATCGAAACGATCGTCGACTTTGGAGATACGCGCGTATTTGACAGCGTGACAACGTATCCAGTGATTGTCACCCTTTTCAGGGGGCAAAGAGCCGAAGATATTCGCTACCTCATCCTCGACCGAAATCCGCCAACGACTTGGGCGCGTTTTCGATGAAAGGGCTCAGACGATGAGGCGCGCGCGACTCGCTAGTGGCGCGTGGCGACTTGAGGTCGAGGCGATGGCATCGCTCCGCGACAAAATCACAGAGCGTAGATTCCATTCGGCGAAAGCGGTTCGCCATTGCGTGGGATACTAACCGGTCTCATTGAAGATTCATCATAGACGGTGCGACAAGTGACCGGATCGTGAGGTCCGAGGAGGTTTCAGGAGCGCTTATTCGCCCATTTCTAAGAGGCGAAAATGCTCAGCGTTGGCGAGTTGAGAGCGAGAACCTATGGTTAATCAATATCGAGTTCGGTTGGACGCGCAGAAACTTATTGTCGACGGAAACTGAATTTGGTGAGGCCGCGGCTTGGCGGGTGTTCTCAGCACAGCATCCTTTACTGGCCCTTCACTTGAGCCAATTCTCCGAAAAGGCTAGAAAGAGATTGGATCAAGGACAATATTGGTGGGAGCTACGCGCATGCGCCTATTCAGAAACATTTCAAGAGCGCAAAATAATATATCCGGTAATTTCGCAAGGCCCGAAGTTTTCTTTTGATTCAAATGGGTTCATTTTCAACGATAAGTGTTTTATGGTTTCGGGTTCTGGACGCACTTGCCGCCTTTTTAAACAGTAGAACATCGTGGTTTTGGCTCTTCGGAGAAACGTCTCCCCTCCGCGGTGGCCAATGGCGCCTAGAATTGCGCGAACAATACGTCTCACGCCTCCCCATCCCCGAGATGCCCTCTCCAGCCTCCGCCCGCCTCGCCGCCCTGGGCCAAATCTGCACCGAAGCTGCGCAGGAGCGCTTCGAAATCCAGTCCGCCGTCCGCCGCCGTATTCTCGACTTAGCACCGCCGGATCGTCGCAAGCTGACCGGCAAGCTGCACGATTGGCACGAGATCGACTTCGCTGCCTTAAGCGCCGAGATCAAGCGCGCGTTCCATGGCGAGATTCCGCTTAGGGAGCGCGGCGAGTGGGATGCCTTCTCGAGCGAGAAGGCACGCTCACGTACGCCAACTCTCCGATCGGATCACAGCCTCGGAAGAGGAAATCGACCAAATCGTATATGCGCTGTTTGACCTGACCCCTGACGAGGTAGCGCTTTTGGAAGCCTCGCTGGCTGGGCAGTACTGACCGGTAAAACCAAACTACGTCGGCGCTTTCACGACGTGATATTCGATGCGGCGGTTCTTGAGCCGTCCCTCGGCGGTGTCGTTGCTGGCGATCGGATCGGCTTCGCCATAGCCTTTGGCGACCAGCATGTCCGGGTCTGCGCCATACTTGATGAGCGCCTGGCGCACCGCCTCGGCGCGCTTCTGCGACAGCGCGAGGTTCAGCGCGGCGTCGCCGGTGTTGTCGGTGTAGCCTGCGATCTCGAGCACGTGGCCGGCCTTGAGCTGCTTCAAATCCGCGGCCGCGGTCTTCAGGAACGGCGCCATCGCTTCCGGCACTTCCGCGCTGTCCGAGGCGAAGTTGACCACCGAGTCGTTGAGCGCGAAGAGTAGGTCCTTGACGCCGAAGCCTGACTGAAGCGACGCAAGCTCGGTCGTCGCTCTGTCGTTGGCGACAGCGACGGCCGCCGCGGTCTTATCCGAGAGCGCGCCAACGGCGACGCCCGCGCCGACCACGCCTTTCAACGCCGCGATGACCTTGTCGCGGGCGGCGTCGTCCATGGAGGCGCCGCCGACGTTGATCTTTTCGCCTTGGAAGATCGCGTCGACATTCGCGCCTTTGATCGCTTCGAGGGCAGCCCGGAACTTGCCGAGCCACGAGGCGGCGATCGCGCTCGGGTCTATGCTGATGTCGCTCTTCACCTTGTCGGCGCCGAAGACCGCATTGAGTGCGTCGACAATCGCCGTCTTCGCGTCCTGGTCGTGGACAACGCCTGACGCGCGCACGACGCCGTTGTCGTTGCTGAGCGCGAATCGGGTCGGCGTGGCGGCGGACGTAGGCGCGCCCGGCTCAGCCTTCGCAACCGCCGCGGGAGCCGGGGTTGCAGGCGGGGCGGGTGAAGCTTGCGGAGCGGTAGCTGTCGCATGAGCGTCGGTTGATGGAGCCGCCGCCGGCGCTGGAGAGGACGTCGCCTGCGCATCCGTCGAGGGAGCCGGCGTCGGCGTTGGAGACGAGGCGGGCGGAGCGGTCGCTTGTGCGTTCGTCGAAGCAGCCGGGGCAGGGGCGGCGGTCTGCATTGCCGGCTGAGGCGGCGGGGCTGGGGCTTGCGCTGCTGGCGCGGGAGCCGGCGGCGGGGTCGGCGCCTGGACGACGGTTGTCGGCGCCGCAGGCTCCGGCGCCTTCGCCACGGGCGCGGATGGCATCCGGTCGAACGTTGACCAGAAGTACGAAAGCAGCCCGATGACGACGAGCGTAGCGAGCGCCGGCCAGAGCCAGCGCCCGATGGCGGACTCGCCTTGCTGGCTCGCCGGGAGAACGTCGATCCGCTTCGGCGCGACCTGTTGCGCCGCCGCCGCGATCCCCCGCGGCTGCGAAAGAAACGCCTCGACCTCTGCAGGCGCCCCGGCCGGAACGACCCCGCCCGGCGTCAACAGTCCGACGATCTTCGGCAAGGCGTATCCGAGCGCGGTCGAGACGGCGCTCTGCCCGACGCCGAGGCGGTCCGCAATCCCGCTAAGCGCGGTTGGCCCAAGCGCGCGCTCGACTTGCCCGGCGGCGATCGGAGCCGCGTCAGGACGACCGAGCCAGGATGCGACCTCCAGGCCGCCGGATTTGAGCTTGTCGAGGAAACCGCCGAGGCCGCCTGGGGAGGTCGAGATCATCGTCAGGACTTCTTTGACAAGGGTCCTGGCGTTGACGCCAAGTCCGAACCGGCTCGCCAAGTCGTCGATCAGAGTGTCGAACGTCGCCATGTTATCCTCCCCAAGGGGTCGCCAGCGGGTCGAGTTTTGCAGAACACAATGACCGGGCGATGGCGCCTTCTGGATGTCCTTTGGACCGCGCCGCGCTCCTGGTGACGCAATCGCTGGTCGCGTCAGCCGCGCTCATCGAGCGCGGCTTGTCAATCCATGAGACCCTTAGCCCTCGCGTAGTAAATGAGCGCGATCGTCTTGGCGTCGGCGATCGCGCCGCCCTCGATCATCGCGAAGGCCTCGCCGAACGGGATCTCGAGGACCTCGATGTGCTCGTCGTCATCGATGCCGCCGCCCTTTCCAGTCCGGTCCGCCTCGCCATAAGGAGCAACGAAGCAGGCGATCTTCTCGGTCATGCCGCCCGGGCTCATATAGGCGTCGAAGGCATAGGTAGGCTCCGTGATGGCGATGCCGGTCTCCTCGAGCGCCTCGCGGACAGCGCAGATTTTGGGCGGGTCTCCGTCCAGCATGCCGGCGCAGGCTTCAATCGTGGCGAGCGCTCCGTCGCTGAGATAGGCGCCCGCGCGAAACTGCTTGACCAGCGCGACGACCCGGCGCTTGGCGTCGTAGAGCAGCACAGCCGCGGCTTTGCCATGGCGATAGACGTCGTGCTTCAGCGTGCGCCTCGATCCGTCGTCTTCCTCGACCTCGATCTCGGTGCGGGTCAGATCGAACCGGCCCGTAGCGAGCACGGTGTCGCGGATCACGTGGGCGGATCTGGCCATTGTGCGCCCCTCAATAACGGAATTGTTCGCGCAGGATTCGCTCATCGAGCGAATGGCCGGGATCATGCAAGAGGATGAGGGACGTCGCCTTGTCCATCGCCACGTCGACCTCGACGACGCGCCGGATCTCGAAATGGTCGGCGGCGGCGGCGACCGGGCGCTTGTCGGCTTCCATGACTTCGATGGTGACCCGCTGGGAATCCCTGAGCAGCGCGCCGCGCCATCGGCGCGGGCGGAACGGCGAGAGCGGCGTCAGCGCCATCAGCGGCACGCCGAGCGGCAGGATCGGCCCGTTGGCGGAAAGGTTGTAGGCGGTCGAGCCGGCCGGCGTCGAAACCAGGATGCCGTCGGCGATCAGTTCCTCGAGCTGGACGATGCCGTCAATCTCGATGCGCAATTTCGCCGCCTGATAGGTCTGGCGCAACAGGGACACCTCGTTGATCGCCCGCGCCGTCGTCTCGGCGCCGTTGATGTCGCGGGTGCGCATGATGAGCGGGTGAATGATCGACCGCTCCGCGACCCGAAGCCGTTCGGGGAGGCCCTGTTCGGAATAGTCGTTCATGAGGAAGCCGACCGATCCTCGGTTCATGCCATAGATCGGCTTCGGCGCTTTCATGGTCATGTGCAGGGTCTGCAGCATCAGGCCGTCGCCGCCGAGCGCCACGATGACGTCGGCCTCGTCGAGCGGACGTGTTGCCATAGAGAGCCGTGAGCCTCTCGAGCGCCTCATTGGCTTCCTTCGCGCCCGAAGACAGAAAGGCGATCGTCTGCGTTCGCGCCGCTGGCGTCATGACCGTCATGCACACTTCCCCTGAATGGCGCGAGGGAGCTTTGACGATTTCGCGCGTCGCCGCATTGCGGCCATCCCAATGGCCTGCAGTCTTAGCTGAGGGCCGCGCCGCTTCAAAGTCGGGCGCAATCGAAGCGGAACGCCCCCTTCGGGGGAAGCGGATCTATGGAAGCTGTTGGCGGGCGTCGGGGAGGGCGCGGGTGGGCTTGCGGGACCCGCCTTCCGCGGTCGGCAGCTTGATCAGGAATCGCGCGCCGCAATAGAAGTCGTCCGCCTTTGTCGGGGCCAGCGTGATCGCGCCGCCGTTGCGCGTCACCAGGTCCGCGGCGATCGCAAGCCCGAGGCCGGCGCCAACGTCGCTCGTCGACTTGTGGAAAGGCTCGAAGATCCGCGCGTTTTGGTCGGGCGGAAATCCGGGCCCAGTGTCGCTGATCTCGATCAGCGCGAGCCCGTCGGTGCGAATGGCGGCGAAGCGAATGGCTTTCGGGCGTCCCTCCGTCGCGCCCTTGGCCATCAAAGCCTGGGCGGCGTTGCGCCCCAGATTATCAAGCACGCGCAGGACGTGGTCCGGATCGGCGTAAACGCAGAACCGCGGCGGAATGTCGATGTTGTAGTCGATCGCAGCGTCGTGTTCGGCTTTCCCCGTCTCGACCACCTCCCGGACCAGCTTACTCAAGTCGAAGGCGCGGCGCGAAGGAGGAAGTTCGCGGCTTGCGCCATAGGTCAGCGTCGACTGACAGAACTGGATCGCCCGATCGAGGGTCGCGACCAGACGCGGCGCAAGCCGTTGGGCGAGCGGATCGGGGATTGTCGCCAAGCGATCCGAAATGAGCTGCGCGGCGGACAGAATGTTGCGCAGGTCATGATTGATGCGCGCAACCGCCATGCCGAGCTCGGCCAGGCGCTTGCGCTGCGCCAGCTCATGGGCGAGCGAGCGCTGCATGATCGCGAGCGCCGCCTCGGCGCGGCCGATCTCGTTGCCCCGCCCGCAAGGCTCGATAACGCGCGAAGCGTCCTGCGGACTTTCGCCAAAGGCGATGATGTTGGAGGTGAGCCGGCGCACCGGCTCAAGCACCATGCGCCACAGGGCCGCCCACAGCACGCAGCTGACAACGGCGGCGATCATGAGAGAAATCGCCAGGAAATTGCCCGACACGCGCCACAGCGATTGGATCAGCGGAGTCCTCGTCAAAGGCGAATTCGATCGCCGGCTGGTTCGCCTGGGCCGGGGCGCTCAGCTTCACGACCCTGTGGGGTTCAGCCAACAAGGCCCGAAAGGTGGCCGCCAGGCTCTCGAAAAAGGAACTGTCGTCGGCGGTGATCGACTCTGCGCCCACCGGCGGCCCGCCGGCGATGACAAACTCGCGACGTCCCGAGGGGGTCGCGACCGCCAGCCACTTCACATCGACGCTATGGAGGATCTTCTGCGCCAAGTCCTGCGGCGGCGGCGTTGGGCCGGCGAGCCCGAACGCCTCCACGGTCGTCTGGGCGCCGCTGATCTTATTGTGCAGCCACATCTCGCGGTGCGCGGTGAGCCGTGACACGTAAAAAAGGCCCATCGCCAGGAAGACGAACCCGATCGTCACGGCAAGCACGCGCGCCGCGAGGCCGAAGCTCTGCAACGGCAGCGCCAACCCAGGCGCGCTTGCGTGCTTTGCGAGCGCTACGGAGACCGCCTGCGCCTCGGCGCGGCTTTCGCTTCTGGCCGGAAGGTCTAGCATCGTGCGGTCACGCCCTCACCCCATTGAGCTCATCTTCAATATGGGCATTGATTATGGCCGAAAAACTGGCGTCTGCCTGAAATCCGAGGCTTTTAGCCCGCGCGGGATCGAAATCTCGCGCCCAGCCAGCGACGATTCTGATGATCGTCTCGTCGGGCTCACGGCGGATGAGGGCGACCGTCTTGTCGCCGGCGATGGCGCGCAGCGCCTCGATCTGCTCGCCGACCGTGACGCTGACCCCGGGCAGGTTGAGCGAGCGGCGTGAGCCGAGGAGCGAGAGGTCGAGTTCGGCCGCACGCAAGAGGAACTCGATCGCCGCGCGAGGCGAGGCGTGCCAATGACGAACGTCCTCGCCGACCGGCAGGATCGCCTCCTTGCCGGCCAGGGGCTCGCGGATGATGCCGGAGAAGAACCCGGAAGCGGCCTTGTTCGGCAGGCCGGGGCGAACGCAGATCGTCGGCAGGCGCAGACCGATGCCGTCGAAGAAGCCGCGCCTCGAATAGTCGCCGAGCAGGAGTTCGCAGATCGCCTTCTGGGTCCCGTAGCTGGTCAGAGGTGCGGCGAGAAACTCGTCGCCGATCTTTTCAGGGAACGGCGCGCCATAGACGGCGATCGATGAGGTGAAGATCAG
Organism: uncultured Alphaproteobacteria bacterium; assembly: GCA_963753135.1. GTDB lineage: Bacteria > Pseudomonadota > Alphaproteobacteria > Rhizobiales > Beijerinckiaceae > Roseiarcus. The sequence goes on from CAVWBA010000009.1 coordinate 79,606, forward strand.
GCGCGGCTTATAGGCGCCGCCGGACAGCGCCTGCTCGCGCCGGATCGCCTCGAATATCGCGTGGGTTCCCCCGACATTGATGGCGTAGCCCTTGTCGAAATCCGCCTCCGCTTCGCCTGAGACCACTGAAGCCAGAAGAAAGATGATGTCCGGACGCGGCGCGACGAGCTTTGAGGCGACATAAGAGGCGGCGATGTCGAAGGCGTCGAGCGCGACCGGGAACGGCGCATTGGCTGGCGCCTGCGGCGCGATGACGTCGACGAGATGCGCGTGCGTGATGGCTTTGCCGGCGAGCTTTCCGTCGCGGACGAGGCGCGCAGTCAATTTGCGTCCGATCATGCCCGCCGCGCCGATAATGAGCACCTTCATCCAAACCCTCTCCCTTCGCCGCACCCGCGATTCCTGACTCGCGGAGCAGCCGCAATCTAGAGCGGTTTTACCGCCCTGCATATTCCCGTCCAGCTGTCAAGTTGAGTGAAACATTAGTCGAGAGCGACAAATAGATACGCCTTGCTTTCGCCTCATAACCTCTCCAGAGGGGCCTCGTAACGTTGAGAACAAGAGGTGTAATGGATGCAGAAAATCATGTTTGCATGCGCGGCCATTGTTGGATTTACGAACGTAGCGGCCGCAAGCGAATTGGGTATAGCCTCATATTATCAAAATCCACATTACAGCGGACTGATTGCAGCCCACAAAAGCCTTCCGTTGGGGACGCGGGTTAAGGTGATCAATCTCGACAACGGCCGCAGCGCCATCCTGAAAATCGTCGACCGGGGACCGTTCATTCGCGGGCGCATCATCGACGTCTCGCCCGTCGCCGCCAGCGCGCTCGGCTTCCGCGTCGCGGGCCTCGCGCATGTGCGGATCGAGCGGATCTGAGCCGCCTTCGCCTCAGGGCCGGGTCGATAGGGCGTCCATGAGGACGCTCGTCTCGCGACGGGCTATGGACCCGGCCGGGCGGCGTCAGCGACGCCGCCCCACAGACCCCGCCCGGCGCAGGTGCGAAGCGCAAACGGGCGTCTTAACTCCGTGAAAACATTAGGGCGCGGCATACGGCTCCGAATGCAGTGGCCTTCGCTGTCGCAAGCTCCCCCGGAGACGCCGCCTTTCGTGTCGATGCGTAAGACCGATGTTGCGCATGCGACGAGACCGGATTTCGGGGGTTCTTAGACTGAGAGTTTCATCAGGCGACGTCTTGGGCGTCGCGCCGGGCGCTTTGCTCATGAGTTCGCCTTGAACTAGCGACCCATCGTCGAATTCCCACGTTGGGCCGACAAAATGGCGTCCGACCGTCTTTCCGTCTTCCAGCAAGGTTGCGACAGGCTCCCGGAACCTCCAATTCAAGCGCCCGCAGTATTTTTCGCATATGTAAATCTGCGTTCCGGCCGCCATAGCCGCGCTACGGGAACGCCGCCTTTACGGCTATCGTCGCGGGAATTCTAAGGCCCCATCCGGCGCAGCCACCGACCCGATCAAAGCGAGAACGAATGACCAGTCTGACCATGACAAGCTTCATGGCCACGGCCCAGGCAGCCTGTTCGGCTCTAATTCCCGCCCTCGAGCAGCCGCCGCGCGATCACCTGGGCCTGAATCTCCGCCGCGCCTTCGAAAATGTTGAGAATGCGCGCGTCGCAGAGGACTCGCGAAATCGGATATTCGAGGGCGAAGCCGTTGCCGCCGTGGATCTGCAGCGCGTTGTCCGCCGCGGCCCAGGCGACGCGCGCGGCGAGGAGCTTCGCCATGCCCGCCTCGAGATCGCAGCGGCGGCCTTCGTCCTTGGCGCGTCCGGCGAAATAGGTGATCTGGCGGGCGATGTGGATCTCGACCGCCATCATCACAAGCTTGTCGGCGACGCGGGGAAAATGGATGATCGTCTTGCCGAACTGCACCCGCTCCCTGGCGTAGCGCAGGCCCAGCTCGAAGGCGCATTGAGCCACGCCCACGGCCCGCGCCGCCGTCTGGATGCGCGCGGATTCGAAGGTCTCCATCAGTTGCTTGAAGCCCTGGCCCTCGACCCCGCCCAGGAGCGCCTCGGCGGGCAGGCGGAAGCCGTCGAAGGCGATCTCGTATTCCTTCATGCCGCGATAGCCGAGCACTTCGATTTCGCCCCCGGACATGCCCTTGGCGGGGAACGGATCGGCGTCTGTGCCACGCGGCTTCTCGGCCAGGAACATCGATAGACCCCGATAGCCGCGCTCCTCCGGATTGGTGCGGACGAGCAGCGTCATCAGGTCCGCGCGAACCGGATGGGTGATCCAGGTCTTGGCCCCGCTGACCACGTAGTCGTCGCCGTCGCGGATCGCGCGGGTGCGCAAGGATGCGAGGTCGGAGCCGGTGTTGGGCTCGGTGAAGACCGCAGTCGGCAGGATCTCGCCGCTCGCGATTCTTGGCAGATACTTTTGTTTCTGCGGCTCCGTGCCGCCGACCAGGATCAGCTCGGCGGCGATCTCGGAGCGGGTGCCCAGCGAGCCGACGCCAATATAGCCGCGCGACAATTCCTCCGACACGACGCACATCGCGACCTTGCCGAGCCCCATCCCGCCATAAGGTCTCGGGGATGGTGAGGCCGAAGACGCCCATCGCGCCCAACCCCCCGATGACCTCGAGCGGGATATAGGCATTGGCGCGATGCCAGCCTTGGGCATGGGGTATGACCTCGGCGTCGGCGAACCGGCGCATCTCGCCGCGAATCGCCTCGAAGGTCTCATCAAGACCGGGGTCGCCGATCGCGCCTTCTTGCGCCTCCGCGATCAGAGCGGCAAGGGCGGCGCGGTTTTCGCGGGTGGCGCCGTTGGCGATCAGCCCGTCGATGACCGCGTTGCGAAAGGGCGCGACGTCTTGGGGCCCGAGGCCGAAGTCGGCAAGGCGCAGGATTTCGCCCTGATTCATCGGGATGCCGTTGAACATCTGGGTGAGATATTCGCCAAGCCCGATGCGGGTCAGCAGCAGCTCGGTCTCGCCGAAACGGCCCTCCTCGCTCATGCGTTGAGCGTATGCCGCCATTTCCTTGATCGCTTCGACATAGGTCGCGAGCCACGCCAGCCCATGGACGGCGTGCTGTTCGGCCTCCATCTTGTCGGGGCTCAGCTTGCCGTTGTCGCTCACCCGGTCGCGGACGGCGTCGAGCGCGCAATCCAGAAGCCCCTGGGCGGAGAAATGAGCCTCATGGGCGAGGTCGTCGAGCGTCATGGAGCGCGTCTCTCCTCGGGTGGGCGCCGCTTTGCTGCGGCGCAGCATGCGTCCTCGCCTTCGCCGTTGCAATGCGTTTCATTAGCGCCAATGGGTGTGGATTCGCGCTCGCGCGGGTGGCGCTTGTGGCGGCATCCGGTCAAAATGGCCGTTTGTGACGGGAGGCTCGAGAAGGGTGCGCGCAGGCCTGAGAATCGTCTGGCAGGCGGCGGAGAAGTTCGCCGCCGATGACGGCTGGGCGATCGCCAGCTACATCGGCCTCACGCTGCTGACCTCGCTGTTCCCGTTTCTCATATTCGTTGCGGCTGTCGCCGGGTTCTTTGGCTCGGCCGAGCTGGCGCATGAAGCCGCAAAGCTCGTGTTCGCCGAATGGCCCGAGGTTGTGGCCCGCCCGATCGCCGACGAGGTCGAGCGGGTTCTGACGACCCCGCGCAGCGGTGGATTGCTGACGTTCGGCGCGGTCTTCTCCTTCTATTTCGCTTCGAGCGCCATCGAAGCGCTTCGGGTCGGACTCAATCGCGCTTATGGCCTCGTTGAGCCGAGGCCTTGGTGGATGCTACGCCTCCAGTCGCTCGGGCTGGTGTTGACCGGATCATTCGCCCTGCTGGCGTTGGCCTTTCTGGTCGTGCTCGGGCCGCTGATCCTGGATACGCTTGCGGCCTTCTTTCCCTCGGTTGAGCAGGCGCACAGCCTGCTTACGTTCCTCCGCATCGTGATCGCGGGCTTGATGCTGGCGACCTCGCTCATTCTGGCGCATCTCATCCTGCCCGCCCATCGCGTCGGGTTTCTCGATATTTTGCCGGGCGTGGTGGTGACCTTTGTCGCCAGCATCGCCTTCGGCGAGCTCTTCGGCGCCTATTTGAGCGAGTATCTGCGCAACTACATTTCCACCTACGCCGGCCTCGCCTCCGTCATGATCGCGCTTGTCTACCTCTATTGGGTGGCGCTCCTGTTCGTGTTTGGCGGGGAATTAAACGCGGCGATCATCAGGGCGCGTCAGCAGCGGGCGGACGAGAAAGCCAAGGAGGGCGCCGCCGATCCCGCTGCGGGGCGGGAAGCGAGCCTCTAGGAGCTCTCATAATCCCCTCGACTTGAAGTACTTCAATAGGGTCCAGATCGCGGCTTGCTGTTCGTCGTCCATCTCATTCAAGTCGAGGTGCGCGAGGAGGATTTCTGACGGCTTCCTCATGTCGCTGAGGGACGGGGCCGGTTGAGGCGGAGGCGGCGGCGATGCTGCTTCGGCCTCCTTCATCGGCGGATGCGCAAACGCAGGCCTTGCGGGCTTCCTGCGCGGCGTGAGCGACCGCGGCTTCCGACCTTTCAGCACGCGGCCGCTGACTTTCACGCCCGCATCGTTCGCGGCGTAGAGAAAGAATGTCACGCACTTCTGGACGACCGCGTCCGCAGCCGGGAAAGCCCGTCTGAACGCCTCGTTGAAATGTGAAGGCGTAGCCGTCTCCAGGTCGATGGCGAACATCGGCGCATATTCCTGTCGAAGGAGCTCCAGAAGCTTCTCGGGCCAATGCCCAGCGCCATGCGCCTTGATGAGCTCCTTGAGGCGCTGGGTCGGGCGTCCATCGTCCTCGATCAGACCAAGGAATCGAAGCGCGTGCATGAGCTGACTGCCGACCACGCCTGAAAAGCGGGTCAGCACGCTGCGGTCGATGCGCGACGGAACGCCCTGCTCGTGAAGATCCTCGATGAACGTCTTGAACGTTCGGTACGACGTATACGGCGGCGTTCCTGACGACTTCGCTCGCTCAAGCATAACGATCTCTGGCCAGTGCGGAACACCAACCTCCGTATTCCGCACTGCGAGGCCATTATACCGTATTCATGGCCCAAGTTGGACTATTCCAAATAGCCGATTGCGTGGTGATTCGTTTTTTTAAGATACTGAAGAAATTGGAAATTCGTTCCAATATCGGCGACCAGATGGGGCTGAGACGTCCCAGCGTCCGCCTGGGGCAAGAATATCCACCTTCACAAATTCCGCGCGGCTCGAAGGCCGCCGCGACAGATATTGGAGCCTTGAAATGCTGTGGACCGCCGAGGCAGTCGAGGACCTCAAGAGGCTTGCGCTTGCGGGAAAGAGCGCAAGCCATATCGCCGCGGAGCTCGGCGTGGGATCCCGCAATGCGGTCATCGGCAAGGCGAGCCGAATCGGAATCAAGCTCAGCGGCGGCGGCGGGCGCGCCACAGCGTCCGGCGTCACGCCAGCGCGCGCGGTTCGGCCCCAATGGGCGACGGCTCGTTACGCTCGGCCCAATGCCGACGACCAAGGCGCCCAGGTCCTCGCCCGGCGCGGTCTTACGCCCGTGGAGGGGAGGGCGGCGGCTTGCCCCTTCGGCGAACTCGAGATCGGAGAGATGCGACGGCTGCGGTTCGAGGACATTCGTAAATCCGCCTGCCGCTGGCCGCTCGGCGATCCGAGAAGCGGAGATTTCGCCTATTGCGGGCTGACGTCGGTTGAAGGCCAGTCCTATTGCGCCGGCCATTGCCGGCTGGCGTATCGGCCGGCCCAGGCGAGAGCGATCGCGAGGGAGCGGCAACGCGCCATTGGGAATTCGTGGCGGGTGGCCTGAAGCTGGGGCGCGCGCGTTTGTCGCGACTACGCCTTCTCGAATACGCAGATCAATCCCGGCGCATCCGCGCCCGCTTCGCGCCGAGTCGAGGCCGATTGGATGAGAAGGGGCCTGAAGCCGGCCTCGCAGGCGCTCGCCTCGATGTAAGACCGGCTGTGAGCAAACCGCATTGTGGGCTCCAGTTTAAATCCGTCGCCCTCGCAGGTTTCGACCGAAAATGCGAGCAGGCCATCCGCGGTCAGCGCAGCCCGGACAGCAACGAACAGAGGCGCCAGGTCGCCGACATAGACCAGCGCGTCCGCCGCGACGATGAGATCGAAGCTGCCCGGTGGCTCGCGCCCGAGCATCGCCAGCGCGTCGTCGACCAGAAGCGCATCATAGGCGCCGCGCTCGCGCGCTTTCGTAATCATGGCCGTCGAGAGGTCGACGCCGACGAGACGGTCGACGCGCTCGCGCAGCGGCGCCCCCATGAGTCCCGTTCCGCAGCCAAGGTCGAGGCCCGAAGCGAAGCGGCGGCCTGGCGCGACCGCGGTCAAGGCGTCGGCGATGAGGGCGGGGGCGCGATAGGCGAGATTTTTGATGAGATGCTTGTCGAAGCGCCAGGCATAGTCGTCGAACAGCCGCGCGACATAGGCCTGCGGCAGCGCGCCGGGCGTTTCTCCTCGTCCCATGAGCGCGAGCCGCGCCGCCACGCCCTGCGCATCCGCCGGATCGGCGACGAGGCTCATGCGAAAGGCTTGAGCCGCGGCGTCGAGGTCGCCCAGTTTCTCCCGCGCTTCGCCAAGCGCGAACCACGCCGCCGGCCAATTCGGCGCGCGCTCGAGCGCCTGCTCGAATAGCTCCGCCGCCGTGCTCCAGTCGCCATCCTTCGCCGCAGCTTTGGCGTAGGCAAAACGGCGCTCGGCGATCAGGTCGCCGGATGCGAGGGGATCGCGCGCCATTTACCGGCCGTCGGCAAGCGCGGCCTTGAGGCGCGGCAGCTTGATGTTCACGCCGTTCGCCTTGGCCAGATCGATAAGGCCGCCGAAACGGCGCTGTTTCTTGGCTGTGTGGTTGGTGAAGATCTCGGCGAGGCGGTGATCGAGAAACGGATTGGAGAACCGCTCAATCACCGTCTTCAGGTAAACCTGCGCCTCGTCTCCCATGCCGATCGCCGCGAAAACGGGAAGCACCTCTTCGGCGTAGAGCGCCTCAAGCTTGGCGCGCATCGTTGGGTCCGCCACCGCCTCGCGCACCGTCATGCCCGGCGCGCGGCCGTGCCTCGCCCATATCTCGGCAAGATAGGTGTGGCCGAGATTGAGGATGAAGAGCTTCAGCCGCTCGTATGGCTTGAGGTCGGCGGCGACGACGATGGCGGGATGCCGGCAAGGCAACTCGAGGCCCGGCTGGTCCTCGATCGCCCATAAGGCGTAAGGCTCGGCCACTGCTCCCAAAGGCTCGAGCGGCTCGGAGACGATGCGGTCGACGAGCGAATTGACCCATAAGCACTCTTCTCCCACCCAGCGGCGCGCCGGCGCCGGCGCCTGCCAACGGTCGAGCATTTCGAGCACCGCGCCGCGTAGAACCTTGCCGTTGGCGGGCGTCAGCTCGCAGGGAAAGAGGGTGATGGGATCGGCGCCTGCCGAAAAGCGCGCGAGCAGGAGCTTGGCGAGCTTGGCGGGAAACGACCGGGGCGGCCCGGCGTCAGGCCGGTCGGCCGGATCGGTCTCGTAGCCGCGGTCGGCGGTGTTCGACACGGCGCAGCGCGCGGCGATGAAGAGGCGCTCGAGCTCGTTCCATTGCGTCGCCGCGTCCACGCCGGCGCCGACGCTCCCAACCTCCACGGTCTTGTCGACGACCGCGCCATTGCTGAGGCCCTTGATGAGAACGCGGTAGGGCTGTCCTCCCGCGAAGGCCGCAATGCGCCGGCGGCTTTCCGGACTCCCGGTGGTTCCCGCGACCGCAATGCGCCCCATCGCTTCGCCGCGGGGCAAAGCCTCGCTCACGAACAGATCGACATGCGCCTGCAGGAAGCGGCTCGCGCCGAATTGGAGGATGGGGAAATCGGTCACGAACTAGATCTCGATCAGCGCCTTGATGACGCCGGCTTCGGGTTTGATCCAGAGGGGAAAGCTGCCAGGCGCCGTCTCGAGCGGGACGCGGTGGGTGATGAGCGCGTCGGTCGCCACGCGGCCCTCGCGCATCGCGTCGAACACCTTGGAGAAGTCCTCGGGCGTCGCGTTGCGGCTGCCAAGGAGCGTCGTCTCGCGTTTGTGGAACTCGGGGTCGGGGAAGGAGATCGTGTCGCGCACGACGCTGACCAGGACATAAGTTCCCCCATGAGCGACATAATCGAGCCCGGCCATCATCGATTTGGCGTTTCCGGTGGCGTCGATGACGATATCGAAGAAATCTCCCGCGGTGAGCGCGGACAGCTTTTCGCTGGCGTTTGCCCCCGCGACCACGGCATGATCAACGTCGAGCTGCTTGCGGCAGAAGTCGAGCCGGTCCGGGCGGAGGTCGAGCGCGGTCACCACGCCGCCTTGCAGGCCCGCGAACAGCATGCAGCCGATCCCGATCGGTCCCGCTCCGACGACCAGGATGCGGTCGCCGGCCCGGGGGCTGGCGCGCCGCACCGCATGGGCGCCGATCGCCAGGAATTCAACCATGGCCGCCTGATCGAGCGTCACGCCGTCCGCCGCCGCCACGTTGGCTTCGGGGACGCAGACGTAATCGGCCATCCCTCCGTCGATGTGCACGCCCAACACTCCGATGCGCTGGCAACAGTTCGTCTTGCCGCGGCGGCACGCGACGCAGGCGCCACAAGAGAGATAGGGAATGATGTAAACCTGCTGGCCGAGCGGGACCGTGCATCCCGGGCCCCTGTCCGCCACTTCGCCGGACAATTCGTGCCCGATGACCCGCGGATATTCGAGGAACGGATGCGAGCCTTGGAAAATATGAAGATCGGTCCCACAGACCCCCGCGCGGCGAATCCGGACCAGCACCTCGCCCTCTCCAGGCGCAGGTTGCGACCGTTCCTCGACAGCGAGGGCGCCCGGCCGAGCGCAGACCAACGATCGCATTTTATCTCCCCGATTGCGGGTCGTTTGTGGCTGGGGCGAACGCGCTTGTCCATTCCGACGAATGTGGCGGGTTGATTTTTTTGGCTATCTCTGCTTGAAGGGCTCCATGCGAACGTGGTCGACGACCCTCATCCTTAGCCGCCCGGCGCGTTAGACGCGTCGGGACGCATAGTTTCGCATCCGCCTCATTCTTTAGACAGGCACGCTCGGCTGGCTGATTGCAGCCCAAGCCGGCATAAGTCTTCCCAGGGTTCGTCATGACACAGATGCCTATTCAAAAGTACCGCGCTTACGCGCCCATCATCCTGCCGGACCGCCAATGGCCCTCACGGGTTATCGACAAGGCGCCGATCTGGTGCTCGGTCGACCTTCGCGACGGCAACCAGGCGCTGATCGAGCCGATGGGCGTCGAGCGCAAGAACCGCATGTTCCGCCTCTTGGCCGACATGGGGTTCAAGGAGATCGAGGTCGCTTTCCCCTCCGCCTCCCAGACCGATTATGACTTCGTACGCTCGATCATCGAAGGGGGCGCAATCCCGGATGGCGTCGCGATCCAGGTGCTGACCCAGTGCCGCCCGGAACTGATCGAGCGCACATTCGAGGCGGTGAAGGGCGCGAAGAAGGTCATTGTCCACTTCTACAATTCGACTTCGACCTTGCAGCGCGACGTCGTCTTCAGGACCGATCGCAAGGGCGTGACCGAGATTGCCGTCAACGCCGCCAAGCAGGTCAAGGCGCTGGCGAACGCCGCCTCGGGCACGGATTTCCAGTTCGAATATTCGCCGGAGAGTTTTACTGGCACCGAGCTCGATTTCGCGCTCGAGATCTGCGAGGCGGTCAAGGACGTCATCAAGCCCACGCCTTCGAAGCGGCTCATCCTCAACCTGCCGGCGACGGTCGAGATGGCGACGCCCAATACCTATGCCGACCAGTTCGAATGGTTTGGGCGCCGCATATCCGATCGCTCGAGCGTGATCCTCTCCGTTCATCCGCATAATGACCGCGGCACCGCGGTCGCGGCGGCGGAGCTGGCGCTGATGGCCGGCGCCGAGCGGGTCGAGGGCACTTTGTTCGGCAATGGCGAGCGCACCGGCAACGTCGACATCGTCACCATGGCCCTGAACTTGTTCACCCAAGGCGTGGATCCCGGGCTAGATCTCACCGACGTCAACGCGATCCGGGACGTGGCCGAGCATTGCACGCAGCTCCCGGTGCACCAGCGCCACCCTTACGCCGGCGAACTGGTCTATACGGCCTTTTCCGGCTCGCACCAGGACGCGATCAAGAAAGGCTTCGAGGCGCAGGAGAAGCGCAACGATCCCCTGTTCCTCGTGCCCTATTTGCCGATCGATCCGAAGGATGTCGGCCGCGACTATGAGGCGGTGATCCGCATCAACAGCCAGTCGGGCAAGGGCGGCATGGCCTATATCCTGCGCGCGGACTACGGCCTCGACCTGCCGCGGTCGCTGCAGGTCGAGTTTTCCAAGATCGCCCAGGAGCGGATGGACGCGGAGGGCAAGGAGCTGACCTCGTCCGAGCTGTGGGCTTTGTTCCGCCAGGCCTTTCTTCTCGACGACCCGCCGATGACGCTCATCAAGCAGCAGACGGTTCCGACGAGCCCCGACAATCGTGAGCTCGTGGCGACGCTGCGCAAGGCCGACGGCGCGACCTTTACGATTCAAGGCGAGGGCAATGGCCCGATCGACGCTTTCGTTGACGCCTTGAAGAAGGCGTTCGGGGTCGAGTTCTCGTTCATCGATTATCATGAGCACGCGGTCGGCCGCGGCGCGAACGCGACCGCTGCGAGCTATGTCGAGATCCAGGATGCGGAAGGCCGCGCCCTGCACGGCGTGGGCATGGACCCCAACATCGTGATGGCCTCGCTCAAGGCGACGCTCGTCGCCGTCTTGAGACTGATGCGTCGGGAGGGCAGGGCGGTTTAGCTGCGGCTTCGTTCAATCCAAGCCGTCTCCTAAGCCCACCGGAGTCCAGTATGCCGAATCCGAAATACGCTGCCTACGAGGGCGCCAACCCTTACTTCAACCTGGTTCGAGGGGCGCTGGGCGACCTTGTTGATGGCGAGCACTTCTTCGACATCGTCACCAATGACCTCGTTTACGAGGTCCTCTACGAAATCCCTGGTTGGCCTCGCGCCATCCAGGGTCGCGCAGGCCTGATGGCCGCGTTCAGGGGCTATGTCGAGAATATCGCGCTTCAATCCGCCGATAAATTGATCGCCCATAAGACAGACGACGGTCATGTCGTCGTCGTCGAATACGAGGTCCATGGGACGATTCTCGCGACGGGCGTCAAATACGACAATCGGTTTTGCTCAATCATCAGGATCGAAAATCGGAAGATCGCACACTGGAGAGATTACATGGACTCTCTTGCGGCCTGGAACGCATTGACGGCGCGCGCTGGTTAGCGGCAACGCCTGGTTAGCTCAAGCCGTCGCCAGAGCCTCCTTGGGGCGCCGGCCGATGGTGAGCACCAAAGCAGCCGCAACCACGCAGGCGACGCCGGCGACATAAAGCGCCGGCAGGTAGGTCGCGAAATCGCTGCGCGAGAGCCCGGCGCCGAAGGCCGCGGTCGCCGCGCCGAGCTGGTGGGCGGTGAAAATCCAGCCGAAGGTCAGGTTCGCCCTTTCCGCGCCGAACCGCTCGGCGGTCAGCCGCACGGTCGGCGGCACGGTCGCGACCCAATCGAGACCGTAGAAGACCGCAAAGGCCGAGAGCCCGACGACCGAGAAGTCGGTGAACGGCAAAGCGATCAGCGACAGGCCGCGCAGCCCGTAATACATGAACAGAAGCCACCGGTTGTCGTAGCGGTCCGACAGCCAGCCGGAAAGGATCGTGCCGACGAAGTCGAACGCGCCGATCACCGCGAGCGCGCTCGCCGCCGCGACCGGCTGGATGCCATAGTCGCCGCAAAGCGAGACCCAGTGCGTCTGGATGAGGCCGTTGGTCGAGAGGCCGCAGACGAAGAAGGTCGCGAACAAGACCCAGAAGGTGCGGCTCGCGCGGACCGCATAGAGCGCGCTGAGCGGCGACGCCATCATCGCGGTCAGCCGCAGATCCTGCTTCGGCGCGGGCTGGATGGCGCGCTCGCCGAACGGAGCGAGCCCGACGTCCGCCGGCCGATCGCGCAATAGCATGAGCGCCACGGCGCCGGCGACGAGCAGCATGGCGACCACGAAGACGAGCGCGCCACGCCAGCCATAGGCTTCCGTCAGCTTGGCGATGAGCGGCAGAAAGATCAATTGCCCGGTGGCGTTGCTCGCCGTCAGCATGCCGACCACGAGGCCGCGCCGGTGGACGAACCAACGCGCCGCGATGGTCGCTCCCAAAACCAGCGCGACCATGCCGGTGCCGATTCCGACAACGACGCCCCAGAGCGCGATGAGCTGCCAGACCTCGGTCATCGCCATCGAGCCGAGGATCCCTGAGACGATCAGCGCGATCGCCGACACCACGACCGGGCGCACGCCGAAGCGGTTGATGAGGGCGGCGGCGAAGGGCCCGATCAGCCCGAACAGGGCGAGCCGCACCGCGAGCGCGACCGAAATCTCCTCCGTGCTCCAGCCGAATTCCTTTTCGAGCGGCTGGATGATGACGCCCGGCGCGCCCATGGCGCCTGCGGTCGCCAGCATGACAACGAACGTCGCCCCGGCGACGAACCAGCCGTAATAGACGCCTCGCTTCGCCATCGCCACGGCGAGCCTGTTGGACAGCGAGAGGGCCGCGGGTCTCTTTTGCGGCTGAGCATCGGTCTCAACAGCGGGGCCCGATATCGTCATGGGGTTAACTCCAGGTGACGGGTATCGACCCGCATATTGGCGAAAAAATCAAAGATGGCGCGCGAGCGTCTTGAGCTGGGCCGCTCCGCTGGAGCCCAACGCTGCCTCGACCCGCCGCTGGGCCTCCTCCCATAGGGGAGCGGCGCGCCGCAGTGCGTCCTTTCCGGCAGGCGTCAGCCGCACCGCCGCTTCGCGCTGATCGCGCGCCGGGCCGAAGCGCACCAGCCGAAGCGCCTCGAGCGCCTTCACGTTGCGCCCGACTGTTGATCGGTCCAATTCCGCCATTTGCCCGAGTTTGGTGAGCGAAACCGTTCCGGCGCGCTCGACTCTTCTCAAAAGGCTGAATTGCGCAAGCGTGACACCCGCCGGCTCAAGGAGCGCGTCATAGAGCGCGGTCGTCCTTCGCGCGGCGGTCCGAACCGCGACGCAGTAGCAGGTCGTCTCCATTCGCGGGTATATACCCGTACTGCACGCAGGGCGCAAGCCAGGGGTTCCGACCAGCACCCTCATGCCTCAAGGGCGAGGCGGAGCCTCGCGTCTCGAAGAGCCTGCCCCGAGCCTGCCGAGGGGGTGGTTCAGAGGAGTCCGCCGGCTTGGCGTGCGCTGAAGCGTCCTTCGAGACGCGCTTCTAGCGCTCCTCAGGACGATGTGGTTAGGAGTTACAGTTGGGTCTCGCACCGCGGCAGTCGGCCAGCTTGGTGGAATTGCACGCAACTGGCGCCTGGCGCCAAAACCACCGGATCAAGCCTCCGCTTCGCCCGCCAGGCGCGCGACAACGGATTCGAGCCTCGAACCGAGTTCGTCGAGGCGCGAAGCCAGGGCTTGGGCGCGCCGCTCGGCGACTTCGGAGCGATTGCGCTCAGCCTCGGCCGCTTCGCGCGCCTCGGTCAGATTGTCGGCGATCGTCAATGCGGCCATGATAACGAGACGCTGGTCGCCGATCTCCCCGAACGATAGGCGCATTTCGCCGATCTTTTCATCGATCAATCCGGCGAGCGACTCGAGCCGCGCTTCCTCGCCTTCATTGCAAGCCAGGCGGTATTTGCGCCCGTCGATGGTGACCGAAACCTGTGACATGGCGCGGGCCTTTTCCATGGGCCGACGGGCTCTTTAAGGGTCCGAGCCCGAAGGCGGCCGACCGAGCACGCGTTCGATCGTTTGCGCGGCGCGAGCGAGCCGCTTGGCCGCTTCGGCGTTGGCGGATTCCAAGGCTCGCGAGCGGTCGACGGCGGCGTCGAGTTCGACCGCGAGCCTCGAGCGGTCGTCCTGCATCAGCGCGAACTCTTCTTGCGTCGTGGCGCGCGCTTCGTCGTGACGCAGGCGGACCTCGGTCGCCCACTCCAGCGCTTCGACCGCGGAAGCCAGTCGTTTCAGCGAGGCGTCAAGCGAATCCATGGAGGTGTTGATTCCATCCATTGCGGGGTTTTGTTTACGCGATGCTTGAACGAAAGGTCAACGCGCGTGCGGTCGCAATTGACAGGTTCCTGCGACCACCCCTAATTGGCGCGCCCGTTCCGCCCGGGGATCAAATTACTGCCCGAGCTCGGAACTCCGAATTGCCGGCGCCCTATTGTTTGAGGAGACTCCCGATGGCGACAACGACCGTGTCCCCTGCTGCGACGAGCGTGTCTCACGACGCGATGGCCAATGCGATCCGCTTTCTCGCCCTCGATGCGGTCGAGAAGGCCAAGAGCGGCCACCCCGGCCTGCCGATGGGGTGCGCTGACATCGCCACGGTTCTCTGGCGCGACGTGCTCAAATTCGACGCCTCCGACCCCCATTGGCCCGATCGTGACAGGTTCGTGCTCTCCGGCGGCCACGGCTGCATGCTGTTGTACAGCTTGCTCTATCTGACCGGCGTCGGCGGCGCCAAAGGACTGGGGATCGAAGACATCAAGCAGTTCCGCCAAGTCGGCTCGAGGACGCCCGGGCACCCCGAATACTGGTGCGCTCCGGGCGTGGAGACGACAACCGGCCCGCTGGGGCAGGGGATTTCAACCGCGGTCGGCATGGCGATCGCAGAGCGCATGCTGGCCGCGCGCTTTCCGGGCATCGTCGATCACCACACTTACGTCATCGCTTCAGACGGCGATTTGATGGAAGGCGTGAGCCAGGAAGCGATCGGTATCGCCGGCCATCTCAAGCTCAAGAAGCTGATCGTTTTCTGGGACAACAATGGGATCTCGATCGACGGGCAGATCCCCGTCCTCGCCGACAACATCGACCAGGTCGCCCGCTTCCAATCGGCGGGCTGGAATTCGACCCACATTGATGGGCACGATCCAAAGGCGATCCTCGACGCCATCCACGCGGCGCAGAATTCCGACAAACCGACGATGATCGCCTGCAAGACGACGATCGGCTTTGGCCTGCCAACGCATGCGGGAACCCAGAAGGCGCACAGCGATGCGCAGGGGGCGTCCGAGGTCGCGGGCGCGCGCAAGAACCTGAACTGGCCCTACGAGCCGTTCGTCATCCCCAACGACATTCTCGCCGTCTGGCGCAAGGCGGGAACGCGCTGCACGACGCAACGCGACGCGTGGAACAGCGCACTCGAGGCGCTTGACCCGAAGGAGCGCGCCGAATTCGAGCGGCGGCTGCGCGGCGACCTGCCGCAGGATCTCGACAAGGTCATCGACGCCTACAAGCAGAAGCTTGTCAACGAAAAGCCTGAGGTCGCCACCCGCAAGGCCGGCCAGGCGGCGCTCGATGTGATCGGGGCCGCCGTGCCCGAGCTTGTCACCGGCTCGGCGGACCTCACTCCATCGAACAACACGAAGTTTGAGGGCGAGAAGGAAATCACGGCCAACGACTTCTCCGGCCGCTACATCCATTGGGGCATCCGCGAGCACGGAATGATTGCGGCGTGCAACGGCATCGCCCTGCACGGCGGCTTTATCCCATCGGGGGCCTCGTTCTTCTGCTTCACCGACTATTGCCGTCCCTCGCTCAGGATCGCAGCGCTGATGGGGGTCAGGGTCGTACATGTGTTCACCCACAACTCGATCGGCCTTGGCGAGGACGGCCCAACCCATCAGCCGGTCGAACATCTGGCCGCGATGCGGGCGATGCCCAATTTCTATATCTGGCGCCCCGCCGACAGCGTCGAGACTGTCGAATGCTGGCAGGCGGCGCTTGAGCGCGAGCATTCGCCGTCGATCCTGGCGCTGACGCGGCAGGGGCTTGCCGGCGTTGCGGACGACGCATGTGTCGGAAAACCTGTGCGCCCGGGGCGGCTACGAGATCTCTCCGGCGTCCGGGCAGGCGGAAGTGTCGATCTTCGCTTCCGGCTCCGAGGTTTCGCTCGCTGTCGCCGCGCAGGCGCAATTGAAGGAAAAGGGCGTCGCCGCCCGGGTCGTGTCGTTGCCCTGTTTCCCGGTGTTCTTCGAGCAGCCGGAGGACTATCGCCGCTCGGTCATCGGCTCCGCCAAAGTCAAGGTCGGCGTCGAGGCGGCGGTGAGGTTCGGATGGGACGCGATCATCGGCGATGGGCCCTTCATCGGCATGAAGAGCTTCGGCGAAAGCGGGCCCTATAAGGCCGTCTACCAGCATTTCGGCATCACGCCCGAAGCAGTGGTCGAGGCGGCGCTCGGCAGGCTTCGCTCCTGACACGGGGCAGATCTCGGGGCTCTTTCCGCTCGGATCGGCGGCGCTCCTGCGCTTTCCAAGGTGGTTTGCAGAGATGATCGCTCGCGGCAAAACGTTGGTGGGCGCCGACGATCCCTGACGCTGCCGCTCTCCCGCGCATCGTCCAGGTTTGGGGAACAGCCTAAGCTTGCGGCAGGGTTGCGCTCCGGCTTGAAAGAGCGTTGCGCGTTTTTGCGGCAAATCAAATGAAATGTCGCATTTTCCCGCTACCCTGTAGACTTCGGAAGGCGAAACGGACAATAACCGCGGTTTCAGCGTTTTGATGTGCGAGGCGTCGGCGGGCCCATGCGGTGAGGCCGGCGCAGGAGGAGCGATTGCAATGGTTGCCAAGGTAGCGATCAACGGCTTCGGCCGGATTGGGCGGCTCGTGCTGCGTGCGATTTTGGAGTCGGGCCGCAAGGATATCGAGGTCGTCGCCATCAACGACCTGGGTCCCGTCGAGACCAACGCGCATCTCTTGCGCTTCGACAGTGTGCACGGACGCTTTCCGCATGAGGTCAAGGTCGATGGCGACACCATCGTTGTGGACGGCAAGAAGATAAAGGTCACCGCGATCAAGGATCCGGCCGAGCTTCCGCACAAGGCGCTCGGCGTCGATGTCGCCCTCGAATGCACGGGCATCTTCACCGCTCGCGAGAAGGCGGCGGCCCATCTCGAAGGCAGGCGCCAAGCGCGTCCTCATTTCGGCGCCGGCGGAAGGGGCGGACCTGACTGTCGTCTATGGCGTCAACAACGACAAGCTGACCAAGGACGACCTCGTCGTCTCCAACGCTTCATGCACGACCAATTGTCTGGCGCCGGTCGCGAAAGTGCTCAACGACGCCATTGGCATCGAGCACGGATTCATGACGACCATCCATTCCTACACCGGCGATCAACCTACGCTCGACACGCTGCACAAGGATCTCTACCGCGCCCGCGGCGCGGCCCTGTCGATGATCCCGACGACGACCGGCGCGGCGAAAGCGGTCGGCCTCGTGCTCCCCGAGCTCAAGGGCAAGCTTGACGGCTCGGCGATCCGCGTGCCGACGCCGAACGTCTCGGTCGTCGACCTCAAGTTTGTCGCCAAGCGCGAGACCAACAAGGACGAGATCAACAACGCGATCAAGGCCACTGCCGACGGCAACGGCCCGCTCAAGGGCATCCTCGGCTATACCAACCATCACAATGTTTCGGTCGATTTCAACCACGACGACCGCTCCTCGATCTTCCATCTCGATCAGACCAAGGTGATCGACGGCAATTTCGTCCGCGTGCTTTCCTGGTACGACAACGAATGGGGCTTTTCCAACCGGATGGCCGACACCGCGGTCGCGATGGCGAAGCTGATCTGAGGGGAGTTATGGCCGACGTTTCGCCGGAGGCGTGGACTAAAGAGATGGAAGACGCGCGCGCAGCGTTGCGCCGACGGTTTCCGGATCTGCACTGCCTCCGGTGCGGCGCTGAGGACTTCCTGGTTCGAATGTGGCCGGACGCCTCGCTTGTTCCCGGCGTCGCGTCAAGCGTTGAGAATCGCGTGGTGGAGATTATCTGCGAAAATTGTGGTTTCCAGGAGAAGCACGTCGTCAAGTTGCTGGCGGCTTCAGACTCGAATTGAGAGCGCCCGATGCCGGAACTGAAGCTCGTTGGCTCCGATCCCGGCGGCGGCGACGGTGGAGGGCCAACTGGTCCGGAGGACCCCATGCTTGCACAGCGCATTTCGGACCTGGAAGGCAGGCTTGGCCGACTGGACGTCAAGATGGATCGGATCGACGCCGCGCTTCAGCGGCTCGAGCCGGCTATCCGCGACATCAGTTCGAGGTTTTCTGACCTCAACGCCAAGGTGGCGGGCGTCGAGGGGCAGTTGCGAGCCATGCCAACGTTTCTGCAACTCGTGGTCGCTCTCATATCGACCTGGGCGGCTGGGACCGCGATTGTCTTCGCCCTTCTGAAGGCGGCTCATCCATGAGCAAACCGTTCCGCACCCTCGACGACGCCAACGTCGGCGGCAAGCGCGTCCTCTTACGCGTCGATCTCAACGTCCCGACCGAAAACGGCCGCGTGACCGATAAGACGCGCATCGAGCGGGTGGCGCCGACCATCACCGAGATCGCGGACAAAGGCGGCAAGGTCATTCTTCTCGCGCATTTCGGTCGGCCCAAGGGCGGCCCGGACGAGGCCAATTCGCTGAAACCCGTCGCCGCCGCGGTCGCCGACATCATCAAGCGGCCAGTCGCCTTTTGCCGCCGACTGCATCGGCAAGGCGGCCGAGGACGCGATCTCCAAAATGAAAAACGGCGACGTGCTCCTTTTGGAGAACACGCGTTTCCATAAGGGCGAGGAGAAGAACGATCCGGCCTTTGTCGCGGAGCTCGCCAAGCTCGGCGACGTCTACGTCAATGACGCCTTCTCCGCCGCTCACCGCGCCCACGCCTCGACAGAAGGGCTCGCCCATAAGCTGCCTGCCTATGCCGGGCGGGCGATGCAGAAGGAGCTCGATGCGCTGGAGCTCGCGCTCGGCAATCCGGCGCGCCCGGTCGCGGCGATCGTCGGCGGCGCCAAAGTGTCGACCAAGCTCGAACTCCTCGGCAATCTCGTGAACAAGGTCGACGTCCTCATCATCGGCGGCGGCATGGCCAACACTTTCCTGTTCGCGGAGGGCAAGGGGGTCGGCAAGTCGTTGTGCGAGAAGGATCTCGCCGACACCGCGCGTTCGATCGCCGCGGCGGCGGAAAAGGCGAAATGCCGTCTCCTCCTGCCGGTCGACGCGACCGTCGCGGCGGAGCTGAAGCCCCATGTCCACGCTCATGTCGTCGATGTCGATCATGTTCCCGAGGGGGAGATGATCCTCGACATCGGGCCGAAGTCGGTGACGGGCGTCGAAGAGGTTCTGGCGCACGCGAAGACGCTGGTGTGGAACGGCCCGTTTGGCGCGTTCGAGACGCCGCCGTTCGACGAGGCGACGATGGCGATCGCCAGAACGGCGGCGTCGCTCACCAAGCAAGGCAAGCTGACCTCCGTGGCCGGCGGCGGCGACACCGTCGCCGCGCTCAACGAGGCCAAGGTCGCCGACGATTTCACCTATGTCTCGACCGCGGGCGGCGCGTTCCTCGAGTGGATGGAAGGCAAGGCGCTGCCGGGCGTCGAGGCGCTGAGGGTGAAGTAGATGCGCCGCGCTCAAGCTATGAGCCCGACAGTGCGGCGGACCAAGCGAGCGGAGGTGGAAGAGGGCCTGCGGCTGATGAGTTCGGATCCGCAAGCAAACTCGGGCGCTGAAGATGCTCAAGGGCTTAGGCTGGGAAGGCGACCTCGACGAGATGCGCCAGGACCGGCCTTCGCGCTCTTCGCGACTCTAGCCTCGTGGCCGCGCGAACGCGGCCGGTCTGACGGCGACCGCCTTAGTCCAATGATCGGTAATTACTACCTGGATGACCGCTTGCACGGTGTTTATAGTGCTGAAATTCATGCTTGAGCTTGTGCTTCGTATAGGCAACTGTACTCTATGCGCGTCGTGAGTTAACTACAAAGTATGCGATCTTTTGGGCCGATGCCGCCTGATCGTAAGAAATCATTTGAGTTCAGCCTACTCTGCGTTTGAGCGAATTTTAGCCACTAACTCGCTAGGCACTCTCTCGGAACTCGTATGCGACGCCGCCAGCACGAGCCTCGCTCGATTTCATTTTCGGGCCGAGGGTAACGGTCTTCACATCACAAAGAACTTGATGATCTCCGTGTACCTCACCGAAGCTGCGAGACTTCTCATTCTGACGAGCAGACACACGGATGAAATGAATGCCTTGACGCATTCCGACTTCTTTCACGATAATTATAACCCTGTAGCTTCAGTTGACAATCTCGTACAGCGATTCTAGCGTCCACTGTTCGTGGTGCAATCGGGCTTTTGGTCAACTCGCGAAGCTGGCTCTTTGATCGCAAGCCCTGCTGAACCGAGATCTAGTTCCTGCAGGTGGCCCTCTCTCAGGTCTAACATACTCGCGCTTGGCGGGCTAAAAGCGTGTGGTCGAGCGCTGGCGAGATCGAGACCCCTCGGCACAGGATCTCGACATGCAAATTACCAAGTATCAAAGAGGCGACGAAAAATAATCTCGATACACGGCCGATACTCTCCGAAGTAACTGACCTGTACGGACAAGTTAAAAGTTTGATTTTTCCATGTAATGTGGTGTCAACAATTTACGCGATCGCGGCCTCACCGCGAGGCTCTGCGTCGCGCGCCCGATCAGTCCCCTTCGTCATAGAGAGCGGACTCGGCGAGCCCGCAGCCGTTGTCGCCGAAGAGGCTCCGCGCCTCGAGGCAGATCCACTCGCCTTCAGGCCGGCGGAAGAGATTGATGGTCAGATCGCAATTGAGAAAAACATACGTCTTGAAATCCAACGCGGCGCTGATCCCGTTGCCCGAGTCGCCCGCAACCGCCACCCGCTGATAGGCGCTCGGGGTCTCGCCCTTGACCAAGGGATGGTTCATGCGAAACCAGGCGGCGCAGGGGCCTTTGAAGAAGCGCCCCGCCGCGAGCCGATTTTCCACCAAGTGACCATAGCCGAAGCTGCCGTCCAAGAACGTCATGGTGACGACCGGGCACTGGTCGGGCGGTTTTGGCGCGGCCGGCGGCGGATGCCCGAGCGTTCCCTCAGGCACCGGAAGATCCTCCTCGCGCTGCATGAGCGCGGTGAAACGCGCAACGTCCTTGCCCTGCGCGGTCAAGCGCCCGGAATAGTGGCCGGTGCTCCGGCCGACATAGTCCGCCGCGGCTTCGACGCGGCATTCGCCGACAGGTGTGGGCCTCAGGAGATTGACGGTGAGCCGTGCGAGATGGGTCAATCCGTCTTTGGCGGCCGCGCGTTCGATCGCGCGGCAGATGAGCGCCGAGGGCGGGCCGGCATGCTGATGGTCGGGATGCCAAGGGCCGCGGGTCAGCGCCGTCGCCTCAAAGCGATCGTCGTCGAGCTGAATATAGGCTGTGTCCAATGAGAGCCTCCGCCATTGCGCCGCTCGCGCTCTCGCCGGCGCGCGTTTGAATTTTTGCGCTATGCGGGGGCTTGGCGCAAGATGGTTCGTATATGAACCAACATGGGCTAACACGCGAGTAAGGCCAACCACGACTTGCCGTCTGCGCGCAGGACGATCCACGTGAAAGGCGCTGAGGTTGAGACTGTGTTCGCCGCCATCAGGCGCGCCGGCCTCGTTCCGCGCGGCGCTTTCCTCCTCGAGGAGAGTGAGCGGACAGGCGCGCTCGCCGACATTCGAACCATCGTGCTCGCCGGCATGGCCGGGCGCGAAGGCTGGAGCGCATTTTCGGCGAGCCCAGAGGCGAGCGACGGCCTCGCCGATCCGCTCGACCGCTGGAGCCGGCGGGTGATCGAAACCCTGGCGGCTGAACTCGGCGCGAAAGCGCTGTTTCCCTTCGGCGGCCCGCCCTTCTTGCCATTCCAGCAATGGGCGCGGCGCGCCGAGCCCGTCCATCCTTCGCCGATCGGAATTCTCATCCATCCGCGCTACGGGCTGTGGCATTCCTATCGCGGCGCGCTTGGACTTAGCGAAAACCTCGCCATTGCCGAACCGGCGACAGTCCGAGCCCCATGCAAATCCTGCACCGGACGCTGGTGCTTGAGCGCCTGCCCGGTCGAGGCGTTTTCGGACGCCGGCTACGATGTCGCGGCTTGCGTGGGCCATCTTCGAAGCGCGGCCGGCGCGGATTGCATGGGCTTTGGCTGCCGCGCCCGTCGCGCCTGCCCAGTCGGCGCGGAGCACGCCTACGGGCCCGAGGAAGCCAGTTTCATCATGGCCGCCTTCCTGCGCGGCCAGGACGGCGGCTAGCGCCTTTCGAGCGGACGCGCTGTCGCGATGAGGGCTCGGCTGGATTCCGTCTATCAGGTCGAGCGGCTGGGCGGCTTGTCATCGCCGCGGGAGGCGCCATGAAAAGTTGAAGCGAAGGCAGGATTGTGTTCATAGGGCAAGCTTGCCCAGTTTCTGATTTACTGCAATGGATTTGTCGTCTGAGCCGTTCCCTTTCGGCCGCCTCCGGGCGCACGTGTCACGGTAATTTCCGAAGTCACTGTAACCCCACCCAACTGCTTCAAAAATTCTTCAATCGTTCGATGTGTCGCAAGCTGAAGAAGCTCTCCGGTGTCCCTTACGAGCAATGGCCCATTTCCCGCGAGGCGCGACGAAAAACGGCCGGTTTCAATGAACTCCGCGGAGTTATACCTAAGTATCCAGCTATCCCGGAGATACTTGATGTCCTCCTTAAGGACAGGGGCACGCCGCAGCTTGATTCCAGGCTCTTCACATAAGGCTCCGCCGTTTCACGCGCGCGCCTCGCTCCGGCGCGGCGTAGCCAGCCGGGCCGGTTCAAAGCAAATCGTGTGCGAGTTAATGACACGCGCATCCTGGCTGATCATTCTATGAATTTGCGTAAGAGAAAAGAAAAATAGCCGGGTTACACGAACTTAACGAGATTGAAAACATTTGTTAATTTGCAATTCGAAATCGACAGCTTACATTCATTTTCGCTGCTTATATTTGAGCCGGGAAGCGAAGGAATCCTATCCTAAAGTATAACCGCTTTGGTGTTGGGGAATTAAATGCGCGATTGGTACGTTGGGCAGAAGATCGTTTGCGTGAATGCGCAGCCAATCGACGGCGTGAGAAACCGCTTCGTCGATGAATATCTGTGCGAAGGTAAAGTCTATATAATTCGAAAAATTCTGGGGTTTAATTTTAGATTTTCTGAGAGGAGCGAAGAGAGACTTGCTTTCAGACTGGAAGGAATCGTTCCATATTTGATCGACGGCATAGAATACGCCTTTTTCAATGGCCGGTTCAAGCCGCTAGAGGACCAGGATGAAGATCGGGAAATCGACATCTCAATATTCCTCAATGGCCTACGCGAAGTGAACGAAGGCTCATTTGCTCTCAGGAATGAAGATATTCGCGAACTCGAGACGATCACCTGACCCGACGGGCAGCGAATATCCAAGCGCTTGGGGAATGACCCGCTGCTCTCGCGGCCTTGGCCGCAACAGTAAAAGGGGCGCAGCTTCCCTCACGACGAACGGGCAGTCGCCGAACATTGTATCCAAGCGCTTCCACCCAAGTGTTTTCGCCATTGAATCCGGCGGAATTTCCTGCTAGCGGCTGGCCCTCGCCGCATGGACTTCCCATATAGCGACTGCACCTGGGCTTCCGCCGTCGGCCGATGCGCCGGCTAAGCCGCGAAGAGCGGCGATGAGGATCGTGTGTCACGCGCGAACCTTCCGATCGGCGGGCGCCTGAACGTCAACACGAACCCAAAGCCGGCGTTGCCCGATTTATAAGGGCGCGATTAGGAGAACCAATGGCTTCCACACAGACCCTGGCGCCGACGCGCGAGGATTTCACCGCGCTGTTGAACGAGACTTACGGCGCCGACGAAGCTTTCGAGGGGAGCGTCGTCAAGGGCAAGGTCGTCGCGATCGAAAAGGACATGGCCGTCATCGACGTCGGCCTCAAGACCGAAGGGCGCGTGGCCCTCAAGGAATTCACCAATCATGGCCGCGATCCGGCGCCTGGCGTCGGCGACGAAGTCGAAGTCTATCTCGAGCGGATCGAGAACGCGCTCGGCGAAGCGGTCATCTCGCGCGACAAGGCGAGGCGCGAGGAGAGCTGGGTCAAGCTCGAGCAGGCGTTCGAGAAGAATGAGAAGGTCGAAGGGGTCATCTTCAACCAGGTCAAGGGTGGCTTCACCGTCGACCTCGATGGGGCGGTCGCCTTCCTGCCGCGCAGCCAGGTCGACATTCGTCCTGTGCGCGACGTCGGCCCGCTGATGAACGTGCCCCAGCCGTTCCAGATTCTCAAGATGGACCGGCGGCGCGGCAATATCGTCGTGTCCCGCCGCACCGTGCTCGAGGAGAGCCGCGCCGAGCAGCGCCACGAGATCGTCGCCAACCTCGCTGAGGGGCAGATCATCGACGGCACGGTCAAGAACCTCACTGACTACGGCGCATTCGTCGATCTTGGCGGCATCGACGGCCTCCTGCACGTGACCGACATCGCTTGGCGGCGCGTCAACCATCCGAGCGAGGTTTTGACCATCGGCCAGCAGGTCAAGGTGCGCATCATCAAGATCAACCATGAGACCCACCGCATCTCGCTTGGCATGAAGCAGTTGCAGGAAGATCCGTGGTCGAACATCGAGACGCGTTACGTCATTGGCCAGAAGCTTAAGGGCCGCGTCACCAACATTGCCGACTACGGCGCCTTCGTCGAGCTTGAGCCCGGCATCGAGGGGCTCATCCACGTCTCCGAAATGTCCTGGACCAAGAAGAACGTCCATCCCGGCAAGATCGTCTCGACCAGCCAGGAGGTCGAGGTGCAGGTGCTCGAGGTCGACGCGTCCAAGCGCCGCATCTCGCTCGGCCTCAAGCAGACGCTGCAGAACCCGTGGGAGGCCTTCGCGGAGAAGCATCCGGTCGGCTCGACCGTCGAGGGCGAGGTCAAGAACAAGACCGAGTTCGGTCTGTTCATCGGCCTCGACGCCGATGTCGATGGCATGGTCCATCTTTCCGATCTCGACTGGAACAGGCCCGGCGAGCAGGCGATCGAGGACTACAAGAAAGGCGATCACGTCAAAGCCAAGGTGCTCGACGTCGATGTCGAGAAGGAGCGCATCGCTATCGGCATCAAGCAACTGGCCAGTGACCCGTTCTCGGCCACGAAGGCCGGCGAGGAGGGCGAGGGCGAGCTGCGCAAGGGCTCGGTCGTGACCTGCGAGGTCCTCGAGGTCAAGGACGGCGGCCTCGAGGTGAAGATCGCGGGCACGGATCTCACCGCCTTCATCAAGCGCAACGAGCTTGCGCGCGACCGCAGCGATCAGCGTCCCGAGCGCTTCTCGGTCGGCGAGAAGGTCGACGCGCGCATCATCCAGTTCGACCGCCGGGCGCGCAAGGTCGCAGTCTCCATCAAGGCGCTCGAAGTCGCCGAGGAGAAGGAAGCGATCGCGCAATATGGCTCAGCCGACTCGGGCGCTTCGCTTGGCGATATTCTAGGCGCCGCGCTTAAAGCCCGCGACAGGGCCGACAAGCCGAAGTAAACCGCCGCCGCCTTTTCGGCGAACAATAGCCCGCGCGGGAGCGAATCCCGGGCGGGGTTTTTGTTGCTGCGCTCGCAAAAACCCACCGCTCGGGAGCTTATGTTCAGCTCTCGATGAGGAAGGCCGAGTCGACGGGCAGTTGCAGGCCTGTCACCAGCGCGTTTGTCTGCGAGGCCATGCCCACCACGGCCAAAAAATCGGAGTATTGCGCGTCGGTCATTCCCTTCGCGCGCGCCGCCGCCGTGTGCGAATGGATGCAATAGGAGCAGCCATTCGTTATTGAAACGGCGATGTAGATCAGTTCCCGCGTCAGGGGATCGAGCGGTCCGGGCGCGCCCATCACCGCTTTCAGGGTGTTCCACGTGCGTTCGAGAACCTCGGGCTGGTTGGCCAGGCCGCGCCAGAAATTGTTGACGAAGTCCGACTTCCGGGTCGCGCGGATATCGTCGAAAACCGCTTTGACCTTCGGGTGCGCTTCCGCCTCCGCATCGGTCCAGAGCTTGACTGTGGCCATCCTCGCCTCCCTGTGAGCGCATTCCCGAGCGGCAGGCCCGCTCGGATCATGGGAGAGCCTGTAGCATGGCGGCGACGGTGCCGAAGGACCGCTCGGCATCCGAGTCCAGGACGGGCCATTCTTGTCGGCTTGTCTGATGCTCGATCACAGGCTTGTGTAGGCGAGGCGCTCCGCTATACTGGCATGTCAGCGAGCAGACCGGCGTTCGCCGTTCCGGGTGATTCCAGGAGGGCGCAATGCGTCTTTGCTTGACTGAACAAGGAAATCGCACTCGACGGCGACAGGCTTCGATGAAGCCGGCCGATCGAGACGCAAAGGGAGGAAGAGCATGAAACATTTCCGCCATATCGCCATGGCCGCTGTCGGCGGCGCCATGTTGACTGCCGCTTGCGCCTTCTCGGCGCCCGCCTTCGCCGCCGGGCCCGAAGTCGTGGCCGGGCCGCCTTCCGATCCGGGTTGCTTCGTGCCCTGGTCCGACAAGACCAAGTTCTTCAAGTGGCCGGCCAAGAAGGGGCCGTTCCGGATCGCGCTTGCCAACGGCTTCATCGCCAACACCTGGCGCATCCAGATGATCCAGACCGCCAAGGCCTTCGCCGCGCAGCCCGACATTGCGGCCAAGCTCAAGGAATTCAAGGTCGTCTCGACCGGCGAAGACGTTGCTGCGCAGATCGCCGCGATCAACAATTTCATCAATTCCGGCTTCGACGCGATCGTCGTCAACGCCCAGAACCCCTCGGCGTTCAAGCCCGGTCATCAAGCGCGCCAATGACGCGGGCGTTGTGCTGGTGGCGTTCGACAACATCCTCGACTCTGAAGATGCGATCAACGTCGACGTCGACCAGAAGGGCCTTGGCGTCTATTGGGCGCAATGGCTCGACAAGCATCTGCCGAACGGCGGCAAGATCCTCGAAGTGCGCGGCGTCTCCGGCACCTCGGTTGACCGCGACCGCCACGACGGCATCCATGAGACGCTGGATAAGACCGGAAAGAAGTGGGACGTCGTCGAAGTCTACGGCAAGTGGGACGATCCGACGGCGCAGAAGGTCACCGCCGACGCGATCGCGGTGCAGAAGCACTTTCGACGGCTACACCGCCCAGGGCGGCGACACCGGCGTCGTGCAGGCGATGATGGACGCCAAGCAGCCGTTCGCCCCGTTCGGCGGCGAGACCGAGAATGGCTTCCGAAAGTTCTGCGCGAAGTTCGCGGACCAGGGCCTGAAATGCTCGTCAGGCGGCACGGGGCCGGCGCAGGTCGCGGTCGCGATCAAGGTCGCGATTGCCGCGCTCGAAGGGCGAGGTGGTGCCGCAGTCGGTCAAACTGCCGCTGGCGACGGCGGAGGATCCCAAACTTCAAGGACGGCGAGAACTATTATTCCAAGCTCGGCGACAATTTCTTCGTCGGCAACTCCTTCCCGACCTGCAACATCAATTTCAGCGCTGCTGAAATCATGGGGCAGTCGAAGGAGAACAAGTAATCGTCGACCAACTCGGCCGCCGGGGAGCGATATTCCTCGGCGGCCGCGGCGAGGCCGGCGCGTCGCGGCCCCATGGGCGTCTTGAGGGCGAGGGTTGGCGGCGTGAACGCGAGCGGAGTCGACGGCCTCGCCGATCCTGCGCATGGAGGGCGTTTCCAAGCGCTATGGCGGCGTGCGCGCGCTCGCCAACGCCGACCTCACCGTGTTTGCGGGTCGCATTCACGCCATTCTCGGCGAGAACGGCGCGGGCAAGTCGACGCTGATCAAGATCCTGGCCGGCGTCGTCGCGCCGGACGCCGGCCGTATTGTCCTTGACGGAACGCGAAGTCGCCTTCGATTCGCCGGCCGCCGCCAATCGCGCCGGCATTGTCTGCATCTTCCAGGAGCTTTCGCTCGTTCCCGAGCTTTCGGTCGCCGACAACATCGCGATCTCCAATCCGCCGCGCCGTTTCGGGCTGATCGACCGTCGCGCGCAGCGGCGCCTCGCCGAGGAAGCGCTCGAGCGCGCCGGAGCGCCGGACATCCATCCGATGGCGCTGGTCAAGGACTTGGCCGCTGTCCCGCCGGCAGATGGTGGAGATCGCCAAGGCGCTGGCTCGCCAGCCTCGCGTCCTCATTCTCGACGAGGCGACTTCGGCGCTCACCGCCGCTGACGTCGCCAAAGTGTTCGTCGTCCTCAAGCGGTTGCGGCAGGAGGGGCTGGCCCTCCTCTACATTTCCCACCGCATGCATGAGATCGCCGAGCTTGCCGACGAGAGCACGGTGTTCAGGAACGGCGCCAATGTCGCGACCTATTGCCGCCGGCACGAAGACCGACAACGAGGTCGTCGAAATGATGATCGGGCGCGAGTACAGCCACATCTTTCCGCCGAAGCCGGCGGCGCGCGCCAAGGCTCAGACGCCGCTCTTCGAAGTGAGGAATCTCAACTGGGGGGACCGGCTGCGCGACATCTCGTTCAGCGCCGACGCCGGCGAAATCGTCGGCCTCGGCGGGCTCGACGGGCAGGGCCAGCGGGAATTGCTGCTGGCTTTGTTCGGCGTCCTGCGCGGCGTTTCCGGTGAGATCCGGGTGGCGGGCGCGCCCGTTTCGCCTTCGAGCCCGCATGCCGCGAAGGCGAAGCGCATCGGCATGGCGCTGATCCCCGAGGACCGCAAGACGGAAGGCTTGATGCTGCCGATGTCGGTGCGCGAGAATCTCTCGTTCGCCGCGCTTCAGCGCGTCTCGAAGGGCGGGGTGATCGACCGCGCGCGCGAGATCGAAGCTCGTCGGCGAGCTCATGAATCTCCTCGAAATCCATGCGGCCGGGACGGACATTCCAGCCGGCGCGCTCTCGGGCGGCAATCAGCAGAAGGTGGTGATCGCCAAATGGCTGATGGCCGAGCCGCGCATCATCCTGCTCAACGATCCGACGCGAGGCATCGACGTCGGCACCAAGCAGGAAATCTATGCGCTCTTGCGACGGCTCGCGGACGAGGGCGCCGCGATCGTCTTCTATACCACCGACTACGACGAATTGATCGGCTGCTGCGACCGCGCGCTGGTGCTCTACAATGGCGCGATCAGGCGCGAACTCGCCGGCGCCGAGATCACCGAGCGGGCGCTGATCGCGAGCGCGCTTAACATTTCGTCCGAAGAGGCCGCAGCCGCGAGCGCCGGCGCAATGAGCGACTGGCGCTATGTCCTCGCCCAGAACCGCGCGACCCTTCTCGCGATCGTCTTCTTCGTCGTGATGTTCGCGATCTACACGAGCAACCATCCGGCGGGGTTCAGCGCCAATGTCGTGCAGACGGCCGCCAACAAGGGCGTGCTGCTCGCGCTGGTGGCGATGGCGCAGACTTTCGTCGTCATCACCGCCGGCATCGATCTCTCGGTCGGCGCGGTGCTTGTTCTCACCAATTGCCTCGCCTCGTGGATCGTCGTTGGAACAGCGGCCAGCGCCACGCTCGGCGTCCTCGGCGTTCTTCTGACCGGCCTCGCCTGCGGCGCGATCAACGGACTCATCGTCATCTATGGGCGCTTGCAGCCGATTGTCGCCACCATCGCGAGCGGGGCGGTGTTCTTTGGCCTCGCCCTTCTTTTGCGGCCCGTTCCGGGCGGCGACGTCTACGGGCCCCTGGCCGACGCGCTGACCGGGCGCATCCTTGGCTTCTTGCCCGCGAGTCTGGTCACGCTCGCCGTCGTCGTGCTCGTCGTTTGGGTTCCCTACAGCCGCTCGGCGATCGGCCGGGCGGCTTACGCCGTCGGCTCATCCGAGAGCGCAGCCTATATGTCGGGCGTCCCGGTCGGCGCCGCAAAATTTTGCGCTTACGTGCTGTCGGGACTGACCGCCGCGCTCGGCGGCCTTTTTCTCACTTTCGTCACCTATTCCGGCGAAGCGTCCGCCGCCAACGGCAACACCTATACGCTCTTCTCCATCGCCGCGGTCGTGCTCGGCGGCGTCTCGCTATTCGGCGGCTCGGGCAGCGCGATCGGCGCGATCTTCGGCGCCTTGATGTTTCGCACCATTGGGGATCTCCTCTTCGTCTTCAATCTCGATCCGCTCTGGCAGCCGCTCTTCCAGGGTCTCGTGCTGCTCGCCGCGGTCTGCGTCGGCTCGGCGAGAGTGTTCCAGGTCCGCAACCGGCTGGAGCTTTTCCCGTGAGCGAGAACGCCGAGACGGGATTTGCGGAGGCGCTCAAGCGGCGGATCGATCCGCCCGTCGCGATCGCCTTTGCCTGCGTGATTGTGATGCTGCTTCTGGGCTCGCTCTATTCGCGCAGCTTTTTGTCGCCCGAATATCTTTTGCAGCAATTGAAGGTCGCCTCGTTCCTTGGCGTCATCGCGACCGGGACAATGATCGTCATTCTGCTCGGGCAGATCGATCTCTCCATTCCCTGGGTGGTCGCCGTCGGGGGCATGATGTCGACGGCCGCGACCGGATGGGGGCCGGTCGGCGAGGCGCTCGCCATTCCGTTCGGCGTGGCCTGCGGAGTGGCGCTCGGCCTCGTCAACGGCTTCGGCGTCGCCTACCTGCGCATCCCCTCCATGATCATCACGCTCGCGGTCAACGCGGTGGCGCAAGGGCTGATGGTGGCCCACACCGGCGGCTTCTCGCCACAAGACGCATCGTCCCCCGCGATGCGCGCGCTGGCGACCGGCGAATTCCTGTTCGGGCTGCCGAATGCGCTCCTCGTCTGGGCCGTCGTTGGCGCCGGCGCGATTTTCCTGCTCAACCGCACCACTTTCGGCCGCGCCGTCTACGGCATCGGCAATCGTGAGCGCGCCGCCTATCTGTCGGGCATCGACACCCAGCGCGTGGTGCTGATCGCGTTTGCGCTTGCCGGCGGTCTCTCCGCGTTCGGCGGCGTGCTGCTCGCCGGATACGCGAGCAAGGCGGCGCAAGCGATGGGCGACGCCTACCTGTTGCCGGCGATCGCCGCCGTCGTGCTTGGCGGCGCGTCGATCCTCGGCGGCCGCGGCTCTTATCTCGGCACCGTGGCCGGCGTTATTCTGATCACGCTTCTGCAGTCGATTTTATCCGTGGTGCAGATGCCGGACGCCGGCCGGCAGATCATCTACGGAATTGTCATTGTCGCGATGCTATTGCTTTATGGACGTGAGGGCAGGGCGCGGTAGGCGGCGTCGACCGGCTGCTTGGCGCGGTTGGGTCAGATCTCGGACCCGACAATCATCACGGCGAATTCACCATCCTTGAGGTCGGGTGTCGCGCCATGAGTTTTCTCGACGAGCTGGCGTTCGGACCGCGCGGAAGTCGAAGGACCTGGACGAGGGTCCTCTTGATCGCGCTCGCCGTCCTGGCGCTCGCCGCGGGGCTTCTCTACTACCTCATATCGGGCGATTACGCGTTCCTGAGAGCTGCCGTCCTGACCGGATCGCCGACCGGCGCCTATCACGCCTTGGGCGATCGGCTAGCTGCGCGGGCGCATAAGAAGAACGGCCATTTGAAGGTTGTCGCAACGGCGGGGTCGGTCGAAAATATTGCCCGTCTTGTCGGCGAAAACGGGAAGTGCGTTCCGGCGTTCGCTTTCGTCCAGGACGGCGTGCCGGCGCCGGCGAACGCGGGTTTGCAGACCCTGGGCCGGCTGCCGCAGCCGGAATCGCTATTCCTGCTTGCGCGGCGCGGACGCGCAATCAATTCGTTCGATGACCTCAAGGGCGCTTCGGTTGGGGTCGGTCCGGAAGGATCGGGCACCGCCTACCTGATGCAGCAATTGATGGAGAATTCGGACCTCCAGCGCTCTGGGTCTTAGGCCCACGAACCATGACCTCGAAGCGCAAGCGGAATTGGTCCGAGACGGCCACCTCGACCTCGCGGCGTTCGTCATGAACGAGAGCGCGGAAATGGTGCGCACGCTCGTGAACAAGTACGACCTCGAGATCGTCGCTCCCGCAGACATCGAAGGCCTGGTGGCCCGAGACAGGTGGCTGCGTCTGGGCCGGATTCCTGCCGGCTACTATGACATCGCCAAACCGATCCCTGCGACCGACAAGCTCGTCGCGCAGGTCGACACGCTCGTCATGA
This sequence comes from uncultured Alphaproteobacteria bacterium, assembly GCA_963753135.1. Taxonomy (GTDB): domain Bacteria; phylum Pseudomonadota; class Alphaproteobacteria; order Rhizobiales; family Beijerinckiaceae; genus Roseiarcus. The sequence goes on from CAVWBA010000009.1 coordinate 111,475, forward strand.
CCAATTGGTGTGTGCATCGCGCGCAGCGGGTCGCTTTCCTTATGCTGCTTAGCGAGGAGTTCCCCAATTTCGTTCGCGTGAACCCGCCGCCCTCGGCGAAGTCGCAAGATAGCGCGCCCTTGGCCGACGAGGCGCGCGAATTCTTCGCCAGCGGCGAGCCCGAGATCGCGGACAAATATTTTCCCTGGCTCGTGAACCTGATGTCGCCCGCCTACTGGATCTATCTGGTGATGGGGATCACGGTCCTTTTCAACGCGATCGGGCGCCTATAGCCGCTTCAGGCTTTGGCGCATCGACGCCAACCGGGCGGAGCTCGAGACCCGGTTCAAGACGCTCGCATATCCCGGTCTGACCGAGGAGCAAATCAAGGCTCGGGCGCATTCCGGCATCACGCGAGAGCAGATCAAGGCGCTGCCGCCCGAGACGGTCATCCACACGCCAAAGGACCGAGAGGCCGCCGAAGCGCTCAAGAACGAGCTCGACGCCCTTCAACGCCGTTGTGAGGATCAGCTGGGCTCTTTCGTCACGCCGATGGGCTCGGAGATGTACTACCGATACCAGGAATGGCTGATCGACGAAGCAGAAAGTCGCGCTCGCAAGCCTGCTTCGCCAGCCACGGCAATAAGGGCTCCTAACCCGCCAGTTCGCCCGCGCGACCCAGCGAGCCACAGCACATCTCGGAAACTGCGAGAACAAGTCGCAAGGCGGAAAGCGCTGCGCGCAATTCGGCTCCCTGCGCTCGAAGCGACGAAGACTGCCCTTAAAGCCGTCCGGCTCCGGGACCAGTTTCGCGGACACAATGTAGGGGCGCTGAGCGCGAGGAACGTCGTATCGACAGCAACTGATCGATTGGCCGCGCGGCCTCGGCCAGAGAACTCGCCGCAGCAATCCTCAAGCAGCGGCGGCTTCGGCCGCCGTTTGCTGTTCGTGGCTCGGGTGATGCGCGCCGGGACAGGTCTTCATCCGTTCGCGCAAGTCCGCGATCAGCCACCGTCCTGCCTTGCCAGGCGAGCGGCCGCGCTCATGCACGACGGAGAGCGGCAGCGCGAATTCCTCCTGGTTGGCGATTCTGAGCCTCTTCAGGCGGCCGGCTTCGACGTGCTCGGAGACCATGTGGCTCGGCATGTTGCACCAGCCGAAGCCGGCGAGCAGGAAATCGAGCCGAGTGGTCAGGTCCGCGAACCGCCAGATGTGACGGCTGACGACGCCGCCTGAAAGGTTCTGGGTGATCGGCGTGCGGTCTGTGAGCACAAGCTGCACATGGGGCTCGAGCGCTTCGCGCGCGAGCGGCTGGGGCAGGGCGGCAAGCGGATGATTGGCCGCCACCACCGGCCACATGGCGACGCGCGTCATGAACTCGCTCACGAGATCGCATGGGGTTGTGGGCGAGATTGTGTAGATCGCGAGCCTGGCGGCCCCGTCGCGCAGCCGCTGCTCGGCGCCCCCGAGAGCCTCGGTGAAGACCGAGGCGGGCAGAAGCGGAAAAGCGACGCGCAGCGCCTTGAGGCTCTCCATGAGAAGCGGGATCGGCAACATCGAGTTCGACCGCAAGGGTGAGCTCCGGCTCAACGTCCTCGGCCATGCTTTGGGCGCGGGCGCGGATGGCTCGCGCGCCCGCGATCAGCGCCCGCGCGTCGCCCACGAGCGCTTTTCCCGCGTCCGTCAGCCGCGGCGTCTTGCCCGAGCGATCGAACAACGAGAGCCCAAGAGTGGCCTCCAGCGTCTGGATCGACTGACTGATCGCCGATTGGACCCGGCCCAGCCTTCGCGCCGCAGCCGAAAAGCTGCCCGCGTCGGCGACCGCGACGAGAACGCGCATCTGGTCAAGCGTCAGTGAGTCGATCATCCATCACCTCTAGAGATGGATCCTAGCATAATTTTGCCAATTGCAACGATCGAAGCAACAGTCGACATCTAACCGCAGTGCAACAATTCCTGGAGACCCCCGCATGACCGTTCATGTTCCCGAGCCAAAGACAATCGAAGCGCAGTCGCTCGCGCAGATTTTTACCGAAGCGCGTACGCACAATGGATTCCTCAACAGGCCTGTCTCGGATGAATTGCTCAAGAGGGCAATCGAGCTCGCCAAGATGGGGCCAACCAGCGCCAATCAGTCGCCGCTCCGCGTCCTCTTCCTGCGATCGCCAAGCGGCAAAGGAGCGGCTTCGGCCGGCGCTCTCTCCCGGCAATCTCGACAAGACGATGAGCGCGCCGGTCGTCGCGGTCACGGCCTATGACGAACTCTTCTACGAGCACCTGCCGTTCCTGTTTCCGCACGCCGACGCCAAGTCCTGGTTCTCCGGCAACCCCGCCTACGCCGCCCGCGCCGCCTTCCAGAACGGCACGTTGCAAGTCGCCTATCTCATCATCGCGCTGCGCGCGGTCGGGCTCGACACCGGACCGATGACCGGATTCGACAATGCGAAAGTCGACGCCGAGTTCTTCCCGGAAGGGCACGTCAAGTCGAACGTCTTGATCAATATCGGCTACGGCGACCACGAGAAGCTGTTCCCGCGCAGCCCGAGATTTTCCTTCGACCAGATCGCGAAGATCATCTGACCGCTGCGCGCAAGCGCTGGGGAGGCTTGAATGACCAAGGTGCTCGTTCTCTACTATTCCAGTTACGGCCACATCGAACAGATGGCTTATGCCGAGGCCGAAGGCGCGCGCGCCGCCGGCGCTACGGTCGACGTGAAACGGGTGCCGGAAACCGTTCCGGAAGAGATCGCCAAAGCCTCGTACTTCAAGCTCGATCAGCCGGCGCCGATCGCCACGCCGGCCGAGCTTGCGAACTACGACGCGATCATTGTCGGCGCGCCGACCCGATTTGGCCGCATGCCCTCGGCGATGGGCAGCTTCTGGGAGCAGGCCGGCCAATTGTGGATGAGCGGCGCGCTGCATGGAAAAGCCGGCGGCGCCTTCACCTCGAGTGCGACCCAACATGGCGGCAACGAAACGACCCTCTTCTCCATCATCGCCAACCTGATGCACTTCGGCTTGGTCATCGTCGGCCTGCCGTACAGTCACGCTGGCCAAATGACACTCGAGGAGATCGTCGGCGGAGCGCCTTACGGCGCGACAACGATTGCTGGCGCCCAGGGCCAGCGCCAGCCGTCGAAAATCGAATTGGACGGCGCGCGGCATCAGGGCGAGCTCATCGCCAAGGTCGCCGCCAAGCTCTCGGCGTAGGCGCGACGACGGCCCACGCCCATTTCGGCAACAGACAAAAGGCGACAACCATGAGTAATGCCATTCCTCGCTCCTCCGCCATCCCGGCGGTGATCCCGGCGCGCTTCGCGCCATACCTGCTTTCCGTGCTGCGCATCGCGGCCGGCCTCGCGTTTCTCGAGCACGGGACCGGGCAAGCTGCTCGGCTTCCCCGCCGGCCTGCCGTTCATCGACAAGATGCCGACCGGATTGCTCTATTTCACCGGAACGATGGAGCTCGTCGGCGGCGCGCTGATCGTGCTCGGCCTGTTCACCCGTCCCGTGGCCTTCATCCTGTCGGGCTTCATGGCCGCCGCCTATTTCATGGCTCATTTTCCCATGAGCTTCTTTCCGGCGATCAACATGGGCGAGGCGGCGATCCTTTATTGCTTCGTCTTCCTCTACATCGCGGCGGCCGGCCCCGGCCCGTGGGCGATCGACCGGGACTGACGGAAGCTTCCGGCGGCGACGTCAGGCGGCCAGCGGTTGGCCGACCGGCTGGCGTCGCCGGCGCCAGAAGAGCCAGGAGACGATGGCGAAATTGAACGCGTTCCATAGGACACCGTTCAGAAACGCCATGCGATAGGAGCCCGTGAGGTCGAAGATGACCCCGGAGAAATAGCCGCCGAACGCCATGCCGAGGATGGTCGCCGAGACCACGAGGCCGATCGCCGCGCCCGCCCTCCGAGGCGGCAAAAGCTCGCGGCAGATAACCGCATACATCGGCACGATCCCGCCCTGAAACAGGCCGAAGATCCCGGAGACGACGAACAAGGACTCGAGCCCGTTGAAATAAAGATAAAGCAGAAGCGCGGCGCCTTGCATGAAGGAGCCGATGAGCAGCGTCGCCGTGCCGCCGATCGCGTCGGCGACGAAGCCGGAGCCGATGCGCGAGACGATGCCGAGAGCCATCATCAGCGACAGCATCTGAGCTCCCCGCGCCACTCCATAGCCGAGATCGCCACAATAGGCGACGAGATGGACCTGCGGCATCGACATCGCCGCGCAGCAGGAAAAGCCGGCGGCGATCAATAGAACCAACAAAAGCCGCGGCGATATGCCGACATCGGCGCGCGCGGCCTCGGTCAGCGCCTCCGCTTGTTCGTAGACCGCAGCGGAGGGCCTACGGCGCATCAGACAAGCGAGCGGCAGGACAATTGCGGCGACGATGACGCCTATGCCGGCATAGGTGGCGCGCCAGCCGATCAGCGGAATCGCGAGACTCATCAGAAGGGGCCAGATTGTTCCGGCGAAGTAATTGCCCGACGCGACGATGACGACTGCGAGCCCTCGCCGCTTGACGAACCAATGGGAAATGTCCGCCATCATCGGCCCGAAGCCCGTTCCGGCGCCAACTCCGATCAGCACATGGGCGGCCGTGAACACGACTAGGTTCGGCGCGTAGCCGGCGAGAACAAACCCGAGGCCCAAAGTCAGAGCGGAGATGACCAGAGGCAGGACAATGCCGAAATGGTCGGTCATCCGCCCGAGCGCAATGGTTGAGAAAGCGAGCGAACACATCATCAGCGTGTAGGGAAGCGCAGCGGCCGAGCGGTCGACGCCAAAATCGAGCTGAGCCGGCGGCAGGACCACGATCACTGCCCACATCCCGACCCCGATCAGGGTCGCGATCAAGAGCGACAAGGCAAGCCGGGTGAAAGCGTAGGCGCCGTCGGGGGCGTACCGGTCCACCCGCCGGGAGAAGCTCGAAAAACGGTTCATTGCACAAATTTGCGCCACGCGGGCGCCGATAGCAAATTCCATCGCGACGGAACGCTTTGAGACCGTGGCGCGTTTCACGTTTGCGTTAAACCAAGCTTAAACGGATTACTTTACGGCGCCATAATGGCGAAAGCGCGTAATTGCGGTGAACGTCGGACTTGGTGTACGTGTAGGTCTTCGTTACGCGGCGGTCAGTAAGCGCTGCGATTGGGGAAGAGAGTGACCAAGCCTTCAACGCCGCTTCTGGATCAAATCGGATCACCGGCCGATCTGCGTAAGTTAAGGGAGAGTGATCTCCCTCAGCTTGCCGACGAGTTGCGCGCCGAAACGATCAGCGCGGTCTCGGTGACTGGCGGCCATCTCGGCGCCGGCCTGGGCGTCGTCGAACTGACGGTCGCTCTGCACTACATTTTCGACACGCCGACCGATCGCATCGTCTGGGACGTCGGCCACCAGGCCTACCCGCACAAAATCCTGACCGGCCGGCGCGAGCGGATCCGAACTTTACGGCAAGGCGGGGGCTTGAGCGGCTTCACCAGGCGCTCGGAGAGCGAATACGACCCTTTTGGGGCGGCCCATTCGTCGACGTCGGTCTCGGCCAGCCTCGGCATGGCGGTGGCGCGCGATCTGTCGAATGGCGCCAACCATGTGGTCGCGGTCATCGGCGACGGCGCGATGTCGGCGGGAATGGCCTACGAGGCGATGAACAACGCCGGCGCCATGCGCTCGCGGCTCATCGTCATCCTCAACGATAACGACATGTCGATCGCGCCCCCGACAGGCGCGATGTCGGCTTATCTCGCCCGCCTCGTTTCGGGCCGAGCCTATCGTACGCTGCGCGGCGCGGCCAGGCAGCTCGCCCGCCGGCTTCCGAAGTTCATGTACGACAAGGCCCGACTTACCGAGGAGTACGGCCGCAACTTCTGGACTGGCGGCACCCTGTTCGAGGAGCTCGGCTTCTATTACGTCGGGCCAATCGACGGCCACAATCTCGACCATCTTCTGCCGATCCTCAAGAACGTGCGCGACGTGCAGGACGGTCCGGTGCTCGTGCATGTGGTGACGAAAAAGGGCAAAGGCTACGCGCCGGCCGAGGCCGCCGACGACAAGTATCATGGCGTTTCCGCGTTTGACGTGATCACGGGCACACAGTCGAAGCCCAAGACCAACGCGCCCGCCTACACCCGTGTCTTCGCTAACGCGTTAGTCGAGGAGGCGCGCCGCGACGCCAAAATCGTGGGCATCACCGCCGCGATGCCGGACGGGACAGGGCTCGACCGAATGAAGTCGGTTTTCCCCGATCGCGTCTTCGATGTCGGCATCGCCGAGCAGCACGCCGTGACATTCGCCGCCGGCTTGGCGACGGAAGGCTTCAGGCCCTTTTGCGCGATTTATTCGACATTTCTGCAGCGCGGCTACGACCAGCTCGTGCATGACGTGGCGATCCAGAACCTGCCGGTTCGCTTCGCTCTTGATCGCGCTGGACTCGTTGGCGCGGACGGCGCGACGCACGCCGGCGCCTTCGACATCGCCTATCTGACCTGCTTGCCGAATATGACGGTGATGGCGGCTTCCGACGAAGCCGAGCTCGTCCATATGGTCGCGACCGCCGCGGCCCACGATTCGGGGCCGATTGCGCTTCGCTATCCCCGCGGCGAGGGCGTAGGCGTTGAGCTGCCGCAGCAGGGCGAGGTTTTGCCAATCGGCAAGGGGCGGATCGTGCGCGAGGGCGCGCGGATTGCGATCTTGTCGCTCGGCGCCAGGCTCGGCGAGGCGCTCAAGGCCGCCGACGAACTCGCGGCGCGCGGCTTATCGACCACGGTCGCCGACGCGCGCTTCGCCAAGCCCCTCGACCGCGAACTCATTCTCAAGCTTGCGGCGACGCACAAGCTCCTCATCACTGTTGAGGAAGGCGCGGCCGGCGGCTTCGGCGCGCATGTGCTGACCTTGCTCAGCGACGCCGGCGCGCTCGACAACGGGCTTAAGGTGCGCACAATGACGCTGCCGGACAAATTCCAGGATCACGACAAGCCCGAGCGCATGTACGCCGCAGCAGGGCTCGACGCCAAGGGCATCGTCGCCAAGGCGATCGCGGCGCTCGGGGATGTCGAGCGCCTCGCCTCGACCCGCTCCGCGTGAGCCAAGCTCCTTCCGGGGGCGGAGACGAGGAGCCGCATTCGAGCGGGCGCGGCAATATCGCCGCGCTGATCGCGGTCGTCGTCCTTGTGGCGCTCGGATACTGGGCCTTCAATTATATCGATCACCAGCGCAAAATGCAGAACTGCCTCGACTCGGGGCGCCGCGATTGCGAGCACTGGGTGCAGTAGAGTCCGGTAGTGGTTGCGATTGACTTGGCCGCGCCGGCGCGGCATAAGCCCGCTCCTTGCAGCGGCGCGTCAGGCGCCGCATTCATTTTTCCGGCCTGCCGCTTGGTTTCTGACGCAAGCGGCGGCGTCGGCGTTTGCGCGTTCAAGATCGGGCGGCGCTCGATTTTCCGCCGACGATTGGAATTCGGAGACTAGCCCGTGAAGCGGACCTATCAACCCAGCAAAATCGTGCGCAAGCGCCGCCACGGCTTTCGCGCCCGCATGGCGACGGTCGGCGGCCGCAAGGTGATTGCCGCTCGCCGCGCGCGCGGCCGCAAGAAGCTCAGCGCCTGAACGGCCGCGCCTTCGGCCTCGACCTCCGTCTTGGCCATTCGCCTTGCCGGTGAGACGGCGCGGAAGGGAGCTTTGTCGCCTTGCATGAGGATGGCGGATCTGGCCGCGCCGGCCGACTTCCAGGCCGCCTGACCAAGCGGGCGGAATTTCAGCGCGTCTCGCGCGGGCGGCGATCGTCGGTCGAGACTTTCACGCTACAATCCCGCCGCCGGGAGGAAGCCGCGAAAGAGGCAGTTCCAGGCGCTCGGATCGGATTGACGGTGACCAAAAGCGTCGGGGGCGCGGTCGAGCGCAATCGCGTCCGACGACGGCTAAAAGAGGCCCTGCGCGCCGCGGCGCCTCTTGAGGCGGAGAGCGATCACGACTACGTGCTGATGGCCCGGCGCGAGGCGCTGGGCCGCCGTTTCGCCGCGCTCATCGACGATGTCCGCACCGCCTTCGGCGCCGCCCGGCGCCCCGGCGCGGACAATCGTGGGCGCGGATCGACCGCGAGGGCGCCGAAAGGCAAAGATAGGCCGAGATGAAGACCGAGGACATCAGGAACCTTTTTCTGGCGGGCGCGCTGTCGGTCCTGGTGATGGTCGGCTGGCAATATTTCTACGCCGGTCCTCTGCAACAGCGCGAGCACCAGGCGCAGACGCAGGCCAATGTGACCCCCCCGGCGAGCGAGGCGCAGCCGAACGCTGCGCCTGCCGCGCCAGGCGTGGGGCGCCTCGGGGCTGGGGCCCCGCCGGGCGCTCCGGCCACGACCGCGGCGGAGACGGTCGGCCAGGCCCTGGCGGCGAGCCCCCGCGTGATGATTGACACGCCCAGCATCGGCGGCTCGATCAACCTCAAGGGCGGCAGGATCGACGATATTATCCTGAAGGATTATCGCGAGACGGTCGACCCGAAGAGTCCGAACGTCAGACTGTTCACGCCGCCCGGCGCGCCCGACGCCTATTGGGCCGAGACCGGTTTTGTAAGCCCGGCCGGGGGCAAGACCCCCAATCTCGACACCGTCTGGACGGCCGATCGCCAGACGCTGACCCCCTCGCAGCCGGTTACGCTGACTTGGGACAACGGCGAGGGTCTCGTCTTCAAGCGCAAGATCGCGGTCGACGACAAATACATGTTCACGGTCACCGATTCGGTCGCGAACTCGGGCTCGGCGCCAGCGACGGTGCAGCCCTACGGGCTGGTGCTGCGCCATGGCAGGCCGAACGTCGCCGGCTACTCGGTGCTGCACGAGGGATTCGAAGGGGTGATCGGCGGCCAGGAGCATGCGCCGACCTACGCCGCCATCGACAAGGCGACCGGCAAGGTCGAGGCCTACAAGGGCGATGGCGGCTGGCTTGGCTTCACCGACAAATATTGGGGCTCGGCGATCATCCCCGACCAGACCGCCCCGATCGAGGCCCGCTATTCGGCCAGCGGGACCGTCCAGCCAGTCGACTATCAGGCCGATTTCCTCGGCAAGGAGCAGACGGTCGCGCCCGGGGCGACGTTCGAGACCACAACCCGCCTTTTCGCGGGCGCCAAGGAAGTCTCGACGATCGACGATTACGCCGCCAAGCTCGGCATCAAGAAATTCAATCTGATGATCGACTGGGGCTGGTTCTACTTCATTACCCAGCCGATGTACTGGCTGATCGACACCATCTACAAATTTGTCGGCAATTTCGGCGTCGCGATCATGATCGTCACGGTCATGGTCAAGCTCGCCTTCTTCCCGCTCGCCAATCGCTCCTACAACTCGATGGCGAAGATGAAGAAGATCCAGCCGCAGATCGCCGCGCTGAAGGACCTCTATCCCGACGACAAGGTCAAGCAGCAGCAGGAGCAGATGGCGCTGTTCAAGCGCGAGGGCGTCAACCCGGTCGCCGGCTGCCTGCCGATGGTGATCCAGATTCCGGTGTTCTTCGCGCTCTACAAGGTCATTTTCATCACGATCGAGATGCGGCATGCGCCGTTCTTCGGCTGGATTCGGGACCTCTCCGCGCCCGATCCGACCAATGTGTTCACCCTGTTCGGTCTCGTTCCCTGGGACCCGACCGCGCTGCCGGCGTTCGGCCATTTCCTCCATCTCGGCATTTGGCCGCTCATCATGGGCGTGTCGATGTTCTTCCAGATGAAGATGAATCCCGAGCCGGCCGATCCGGTTCAAAAGCAGATGTTTTCCTGGATGCCGGTCATCTTCACCTTCATGCTCGGCACGTTTCCGGCTGGCCTCGTCATCTACTGGACCTGGAACAACACGCTGACGGTGCTCCAGCAATATTACATCATGACCAAGGCGGGCGTGAAGGTCGAGCTCTGGGGCAACCTCGCCAAGCTGTTTCCCAAGAAGAGCGGCCCGGTGAAGACGCCGAGCGTATGAGCGAAGCGAAAGTCGCGCCCGACTGGACCGAGGCCGGGCGCAAACTGTTCGCGGGCCCGTGCGAATTCATCTTCGCGGCGGCGCGCGCTGACGGCCTGCCGCCGATTGGCGCGCCCGAGATCGCTTTCGCCGGACGATCCAACGTCGGCAAGTCCTCGCTCATCAATGCGCTCACCGGCCGAACCACGCTCGCGCGCACCTCGCGCACGCCTGGCCGCACCCAGGAGCTCATTTTCTTCGATCTCAACGGCAAGGCGCGTCTGGTCGACATGCCTGGCTATGGCTACGCAGCGGTGGCGAAATCGAAGTCCGCGTCCTGGAGCGAGCTCGCGCGCGACTATCTGCGCGGCCGTCCTTCGCTCGCGCGCGTGTTCGTCTGGTGGATGGCCGGCATGGCCTGAAAGAAAGCGATCACGAGACGATGCGCGCGTTCGACGCCGCGGCGGTGTCGTATGCGGTCGTCTTGACCAAGAGCGACGAAGTGAAGGCAGCCGACCGCGACGCCCGCATCGCGTCGACGCTCGAGGGCTTGCGCAAGCACGTCGCCGCCTATCCGGAAGTGCTTATGACCTCGGCGCGCGCCGGCGATGGCGTCGCTGATCTGCGCGCGCATATCGCAAGGCTTATCGCGGAGCGAAGCGGGGGCGCCGCTTAGAACTCGCACAGAAAATCGTCATTGCGAGGAGCGCAGCGACGAAGCAATCCAGAGAACGTGGGGCGTCCTACGACCCCTGGATTGCTTCGCTTCGCTCGCAATGACGAGACTGAGGCCGTCAAATCTCAGCAGGCTCAGCTTCGCAGCGAACGATAGAAAGCCCGGACGTCCTCCGCGAGGAGGTCCGGTTGCTCCATCGCGGCGAAATGGCCGCCCTTCGGCATCACCGTCCAGCGGCGGATGTTGGTGAACATCGGCTCGGCCAGCGAGCGCGGCGGATGCAGGATCTCGCGCGGGAATTCGGCGTAAGCCGTTGGCGCGGTGACGGCCGCGCCTTCGGGAATCATCCAGGGCCGATGCATGCGGAAGTAATAGGGATAGAACGACGATCCGATCGCGCCGGTGAACCAGTAGAAGCTGATGTCGCCGAGCATCTGGTCGCGGGTGAACACGCTCTCGACATCGCCGTCGCAGTCGGACCAGGCGCGGAATTTCTCCACAATCCACGCCGCAAGCCCCGCCGGAGAATCGGTGAGCCCAAAGCTCAGGGTCTGCGGGCGCGTGCCCTGAATCGCCGCGTAGGCGGCGTCCTCCTTGAGCCAATGGTTGAGCTCATCGAGAAAAACTTGCTGCTCGGGAGTCGGATTCTTGATCCTGTCCGGCTCGCGGCGGACGGCTAGGAAATTGACATGAATGCCGATCAGCTTGTCCGCGTGCGCGTAGCCCATCCGCGCGGCGGTGATGCCGCCCCAATCGCCGCCCTGCGCGGCGAAGCTTTTGTAGCCGAGCGTGTCGGTCATGAGATCGGCGAAACAATCCGCGATCTCCTCGACGCCGAACCGCTTCTGCCCGGGCCGGAACGAAAGCCCATAGCCCGGCAGCGACGGCGCGACGACAGTGAACGCGTCGGCCGGATCGCCGCCGAAGCGCGCGGGATCGGTCAAGCGGGGAATGAAATCCAGGAACTCGAACACGGACCCCGGCCATCCGTGCATCAACAAGAGCGGCGTCGGGTTGGGGCCCTTGCCCGGCACGTGCAGGAAGTGCAGGTCATAGTCGGGCCGCGTCATCTTGAATTGCGGGAAGGCGTTGAGGCGCGCCTCCTGCGCGCGCCAGTCGAAGGGACCGCGCCAGTACTCGACGAGGCTGCGAAGATAGTCGACGCTCGTCCCGTAAGCCCAAGGCTGGCCCGGCGCTGAATCGGGAAACCGGGTGCGCGCAAGCCGTTCCCGCAAGTCAGCAATATCGCTATCGGGCACGCGCAATGTGAATGGCTGCGGCATCGGCTGCTCCTTCCCAATCCTCTCGCCTTGCGCCTACGATCCTCGAATGGACGCGGTTCAAGAGTCAAAACGCGGGCCTGACAGAATGCGCGGATTGACCCACCTCAGGCTGCGGGCGATGGTCGCGCCATGCAAACCCACTACAATATTTTAGCCGGCGGCGAAGTGGGGCGGATCGCGGCGCTCAGCGACGGCCTGTTCGCCATCGCGGCGACCATATTGGTGCTCGACTTTCATACACCCGAGCCGGCGGACATCCACTCGGAGGCCGAACTCCTCCGCGCGCTCGCCGCTTCGGCGCCGAGACTCCTGCCATGGCTCCTGAGCCTTGTGACGCTCGGCATTTTCTGGCTCGGCCAGCAGACGCAGCTCAACCAGCTCGAACGGTCGAACCGCGATCTGACCTGGCTCCACTTCCTTTTCCTCGCCGTCGTCACCGTGCTGCCGTTCTCGACCAGGCTTCTGGGCGACTTCCTGACGTTCCGCACCGCGTTTCTCGTCTATTGGGTCAATATCGGCCTCCTCGGCGCGTGCCTCTACGCCGCGTGGTCGTATGCCGAATGGGCGAAGCTCATCCGAGAGGAAGCGCGCGGCGATGTCTCGCGCGCGGTCAAGCGGCGCATCGTTGTGGCGCAGTCGCTTTACGCGATCGGCGCGCTTGCGGGCCTCATCAACGTGACGCTCGGCATCACCCTGATCCTGCTCATCCAGCTCAATTATGCGATCGGACCGAGGCTGCCGATCCTGTCGCGCCTTTAGAGCGCGGCTCAATCCTCGAACGGCAGTCCGGCATATTGCTCGGCGACCATCGCCGCGGCGTGCTTCGATCGCAGGAGATGATCGAACTCGCTGAGCTTGATCCGGGTCTCGAATGCGTCATCGTCGGGAAACACGTGCAGCAAATTGGTCAGCCACCAGGAGAAACGCTCTGACGCCCAGACGCGTCTCAACGCCATGTCCGAATAGCTCTCGAGGTAGCGGTCGTCGCCCTTTGAAAAATGCGCCGCGAACGCGCGCGCCAGATAGAAGACGTCGGAGATGGCGAGGTTGAGGCCTTTCGCTCCGGTCGGGGGCACGATATGCGCGGCGTCGCCGGCGAGGAACAGCCGGCCATGGCGCATCGGCTCGGCGACGAAACTGCGCAAGGGCGCGATCGACTTTTCGATCGAGGGCCCGGTCACGATCTTGGCCGCGATGTCGTCCGGAAATCGTCGTTTCAATTCGTCCCAGAACCGCTCGTCCGGCCAGTCCTCGATCCGCGTGTCGAGGGCGCATTGGATGTAGTAGCGGCTCAGCATCGGATTGCGCAGCGAGGCGAGCGCGAAGCCGCGCTCGTGCCGGGCGTAAATGACCTCGCCGACCGGCTGCGTCTCCGACATGATTCCGAGCCAGCCGAACGGATAGGCGCGCTCGAAGATCTTGAGCACGGACTTCGGAATGCTCTGGCGCGATACGCCGTGGAACCCGTCGCAACCGGCGATGAACTCGCATTCCAGAGCCTCGGTCACGCCGCCCTTTTGGAAAGTCACTCTGGGCGCGGCGGTGGCTATGTCGTGGAGATGGACGTTCTCCGCTTCTTCAACGATGCGTCCGCCGTCGCGCTCCCGGATCCGGTACAGTTCCTCGGTGATCGCGGTCTGACCGTGCGACCACATCGGCCTGCCGGCGTGCGTTTTCGTGTCGATGAGGAAGGGCGCGCGGTCCTGCCAGACAATGAAGCTGCCGTCATGCGCATGGCCTTCGCGGTCCATCCGCTCGCCCGCGCCCGAATCGCGCAGCACCTGAACGGAGCCGTATTCAAGCACGCCGGCGCGGATGCGCTTCAGCACATAGGCCTTCGTCTGCCGCTCGATGACGACGCTGTCAATTCCATCACGATGCAGCAAATGCGAGAGGAGCAGGCCAGCCGGACCGCCGCCGATGATCGCGACCTGAGTGCGGCGCATGGCTTGTCCTCCCTCGCCCGGCAAGATGCCGCCGGGCGGCCGCACTGTAGCCGCGCTCGGTGAGCGCGGCTACACGTGGTCCCTCGGGCCTCCAAGAAGGACGCCCGTCGGGTCAACGGGCTACCGACCGCGTCTACAACCCGGCCGGGGTCGCGCCTCTCTCGACGGGCGCGCCAGCCGTGCCGAGCCCCACCGCCTCAAGCGCTCCGGCCTGCCGGCGCGCGAGCGCGTCCTCGTCGAAGCCGGTGATCGCGTCCTCATACATGCGATGAAAGTTGAGCCGCGCTTGAAGGCGTAAGAAAGCGCTGCCGATGCCGATCGTCGCCCGCTCGAGAAACACGAATTCTCGCGGCACGGGCAGGCCGCCGCCCTCGGCCTTCAGGGCGCGCATCACCTGGCCGATCTCGCGGCGCCCGTATTCCGACGGTTTGACGCCGTCCGCCGCCGTGCGCACGCGATCGTCGAGAATCGGCCCGCAGAGAAACCGAGCCCAGATGTTCATGGCTTCAAGCGCGCCGCGGCTGAGGCCGGAGAAGCCCCACATCTCGTAAGCTTGCGCGATGCGCGCCTCGTCGCCGGCTTTGAACCCCCGATAAAGCTCGACCACGCCATGCACGAACCGCGGCGGGAAGATGCGCACGCAGCCATAGTCGAACAGATTGACGCCATCGACATGGCGCTCGCCGCGCGAGCGCGCAAATGTGTAATTGCCGAGATGCGGATCGCCGTGAATGACGCCATAGCGCAGGAACGGGCGCCACCATGCCTCGAACAGGCCGACGGCGATCGCGTCGCGCGCTTCCTGCGGCGCGGCCTCGAAGGCGGCGAGCGGGTCGCCATCGAGCCATTGCATCGTCAAGCAATCGCCGCGTCGACAGGCTCTCCTCGACCCGCGGCACGCGCACGAAAGGACGGTCGGCAAGCATGACGCGATAGAGCCGGGCGATCTTGGCCTCGCGCTGGTAGTCGAGTTCTTCGCGCACCCGCTCGCGGATCTCGCGCGCGATCTCGCGCGTGTCGATCGCCGCGCTCGCGCGCCGATGCAGCGAGAACAAAAGGTCGAGGTTCGAGAGGTCGGTCTCCACCGCCGAGGCCATGTCGGGATATTGCAGCTTGCAGGCAAGCCGCTCGCCGCTGAGACTGACGGCGCGATGCACCTGGCCGAGCGACGCGGCGGCCGCGGGCTTGAAGTCGAATTCGGCGAAGCGCTCGCGCCAATTTGGCCCAAGCTCGGCCTGCATGCGGCGGCGCACGAACGAGGCCCCCATCGGCGGCGCCTGCGACTGGAGCTTCGTCAATTCGGCGGCGAAATCCGCGGGCACCGCGTCGGGGATGGTCGTCAGCATCTGCGCGACCTTCATCAGCGGGCCCTTCATCGAGCCCAAGGCGGAAGCGAGCGCCTTGGCGTCCATCTCGCGCCCGCCCCCGCGTAAGCGATTGACGCCGACGCGGGCGGCGAGCGCGCCGGCGTTGACGCCGAGGCGCGCATAGCGGGTCGCCCGCGCGCTCAGGCGATTGGCTTCGTCGTCATGGTCCAAACGCGGGATTCCCGTGTGATCGCTTCGGCAAGGGATGGAATATAGGTCGCGCGCCGATCAATTTCAGCCGCCTCTCGGGAAGCCGCGGCAAAATGGCAATTTTTCCCAAGAGGATCGCGGCTCGCTCCGCTACGCCCCGACAAATCGCGAACGACGGGAGAGGAGGCCAAGATGATCTTGCGCATATGGCGCGGCTGGACGAATGCGGAGAACGCCGACCGCTACGAGGAGCTTATCAGGACGACGATCTTCCCCGGCATTCTCGGAAAGACAATCGCGGGATTGGACGGACTCGAGCTGTTCCGCCGCCCGCTCGAGGCGAGGTCGAGTTCATGACGCTGATGCGATTCGCGTCATGGGATGCGGTGAAAGCCTTCGCTGGTCCGAACTGGGAAGTCTCGGTTGTGCCGCCGGCCGCGCGCGCCGTGCTTGCGCGCTTCGATGAAAAGGCGGCGCACTACGAGCGGCGGGTCGGGGCCGATGACTGACCCTATTCCATCGTCTCCAGTTCGCCGATCATGCGCTCGATCACCGAGAGGCCGATCTTCCAGAAGCCCGGGTCCTTCGCGTCGAGGCCGAACGGCGCAAGCAACTCGGAATAGGACTTCGACCCGCCGGCCGCGAGCATCGCGAGATACCGTTCGGCGAAGCCGTCGCTTGAGCGCTCGTAAACGCCGTAGAGCGAATTCACCAGGCAATCGCCGAACGCATAGGCGTAGACGTAGAACGGCGAATGAATGAAATGCCCGATATAGGCCCAATAGGTCTCATAGCCGGGCCTGAGCGCAATCGCCGGGCCGAGGCTCTCGGACTGCGTGTTCATCCAGGACTGGCTGATTTGCTCCGTCGTCAATTCGCCGTTGCGCCGCTCGAGGTGAACGAGCCGCTCAAACTTGTAGAACGCGATCTGGCGCACCACGGTATTGAGCATGTCCTCGACCTTGCTCGCCAGCATCGCCTTGCGCTCGATCGCGTCGGGAGTCGTGGCGAGCATCGAGCGGAAGGTGAGCATCTCGCCGAAGACGGAAGCCGTTTCGGCGAGCGTCAGCGGCGTCGGCGCCATCAAGGGGCCGTTGACGCCGGCCAGCACCTGGTGAACGCCATGGCCAAGCTCATGCGCAAGCGTGGTCACGTCGCGCGCCTTGCCGAGGAAGTTGACGAGAATGTACGGATGAGCGGACGGCGTCGTCGGATGCGCGAAGGCGCCGGGCGCCTTGCCCGGCCTGACCGGCGCGTCGATCCACCCTTCGTCGAAGAAGCGCCGCGCGATATCGGCCATGCGCGGGGAAAATGCGCCATAGGCTTGAAGCACCATGTCGCGCGCCGCCTCCCATTTGTAGACGCGCCGCGGCGTATTCGGCAGCGGCGCGTTGCGGTCCCAATGGTCGAGCCGCGCCTTGCCGAACCAGCGGGCTTTCAAGCGCATAATAGCGATGCGAAAGCCTCGGATAGCCGTCAGTCACCGCCGCGACCAGCGCCTCGACAACTTCGGGCTCGACGCGATTGGCGAGGTGGCGGGAGTCGGCGACGTCCTTGAACTTGCGCCAGCGGTCCGAGATCTCCTTGTCCTTCGCCAGCGTGTTGGTGATGAGGGTGAAGAGACGCAGGTTCAAGCCGAGCGTCGCGGCGAGCGCATTGGCCGCCGTCTCCCTGATCTTCGCGTCCGGGTCCATGAGTTTGGCGAGCAGCGGCTCGAGCGTCAGGCTCTCGCCTTCGAAATCGAACCTGAGCGCCGCCATCGTCTCGTCGAATAGCCGGTTCCATGCCGCCGCTGAGCTCACGGACTTGTCGAGAAACAACCGTTCGAGGTCGTCGGCAAGCTGATGGGGCTTCTCCTTGCGGATGTCCTCGAGCCACGGGCGATAATGGCCAAGGGCCGGCGCCGCCATGGCGGCCTCCAATTTGGCGTCGTCGAGGCGATTGAGTTCGAGCTCGAAGAACAGGACGTCGCCGGCGAGCGCGGTCACGCGCTCCTGCGCGTCGCCGTAAAACTTCGCGATTCTCGGATTGCTGGTGTCGGAAGCGTAGAGAAGCGACGCATAGGCCATGATGCGTCCGGTCAAATCTTGCAGCGCCTCATAGGCCTTGACCGGCGCAGCCAACATCTCGCCCGCGTCGAGCCGGTCCGCCAGCTCATCGAGCTTGCCGCGATAAGCCTCCGCGAAGAGCTTGGCTTCCCGCTCAGCCCGCTCGAGATCCGCGGCGAAACGGCTCGAGTCCATGCCTTCATACAAATCCTGAAGGCGCCATTCCGGCAGCGCGCCAAGATCCGCGGGCGCGGGCGAGGGCGACAAAGCGACATCGGAAGAATGGGACTTCGAACTCATCACTTTGGAACTCATCAATCGAGCCTCGGGTCATTAGGCCACCGCTAACGCTTCACGATGGTTTCAAGCCTACAAAGCGGCGCTTTTGCGGACATGGTGGGTCGGAACGGGACGGCGTTAACATCGCATTTACCGTGGCGCCACAATGTGGCGCAACGCGCGGTTCTTAAAACCGCCCAAGGGGGACGATGACCGCTCTCATACTGATTGTCGATGACGATCCGATTCAGCGGCGCCTGCTCGAGGCGATGGCGAGGCGATTTGGCTACGACGCCGAATGCGTGGAATTGGGCGAAGCGGCGCTCGCGCGTCTCGAGGCGAGCGACCGGCCGCCGATCAATCTCCTGATCCTCGACCTCGTCATGCCCGATCTCGACGGCATGGGGGTACTGGCGCGGATGCGCCAGCGCGACCTCGCCGTCCCCGCGATCGTCCAGACGGCGCATGGCTCGATCGAAGTCGTCATCTCCGCCATGCGCGCGGGCGCAACGGATTTCGTCGTCAAGCCGGTCGGCGCCGAACGACTGCAAGTGTCGATCCGCAATGCGCTGCGCGTCGATGCGCTCGAGGACGAACTGAGGCGCGCCACGCGGCGCAATGCCGGCGAACTCTCTTTCCGCGACATCGTCACCCGCTCGGAATCGATGGCGCGCACCATCCGTCTCGCCGAGCGCGCCGCCAAGTCGAACATACCGGTGCTGATCGAAGGCGAATCGGGCGTCGGCAAGGAATTGATGGCGCGCGCCATCCAGGGCGGCTCGGAGCGACGAGGCAAATCCTTCGTCACCGTCAATTGCGGCGCGCTGCCCGAAACGTTGGTCGAATCCATCCTCTTCGGGCATGAGAAGGGCTCCTTCACGGGGGCTGTCGACAGGCACGTGGGCAAGTTCGCCGAGGCCAATGGCGGCACGCTGTTCCTGGACGAAATCGGCGAACTGCCGCCTGAGGCTCAAGTCAAACTCTTGCGCGCGCTGCAGGAGGGCGAGATCGATCCGGTCGGCTCTCGGCGCCCGGTCAAGGTCGATTTCCGCCTTGTGTCGGCGACCAACAAGAACCTGATCGAGCTCGTCAAGGCGGGCCGTTTCCGCGAGGATCTCTTCTATCGCCTCAACGTGTTCCCGATCTCAATTCCGCCTTTGAGGGCGCGGCTCTGCGATGTGCAGGATCTCGCCATGCGTTTTCTCGCCCGCTTCTGCGTCGAGGAGGGCAAGCGCATCCGTGGGCTGGCCAATGACGCGCTTGCGCTGCTCACCGCCTATGATTGGCCGGGCAACGTCCGCCAGCTCGAGAACGCCATGTTTCGCGCTGTCGTATTGGCCGATGGCGATGAGCTGACGACGGCGGAATTTCCCCAGATCGCCGCGCAGGTCGAGGGCTACGACGTGCGCATTCCGCCGGCCCCGATCCCGATCGCCGCCGATCCGGCGGCTTCTGTCGGCTTCCGGCCGGTCGTTCATGATCCTCGCGATCCGCATTCGCTGAGATTGATCAGCGACAGCGGCGACGTGCGCATGCTGGAGGAGATCGAGACGGAGGTCATCCGCTTCGCGCTCTCCCATTATCGCGGACAAATGTCGCAAATGGCGCGCAAGCTCGGCATCGGACGCTCCACGCTCTACCGCAAGATGAAAGACATCGGGATCGCCGATGATGACATGCTCGGCGACGCTGCGGCATAATGCAGGCGAAGCGGGGATGGTCGGAGCGGAGGATGAGCGCGTTCGGGCGCGGAAGCGTGCGCACGTTTCTGCTGACAGGCTTGAGCGCCGTCGCGATGGCCTGCGCCGCAAGCCTCGCTTACGCCGATCCTCAGCCGCCTGCGGGCCCCTCCGCCGCCGACCTCGGCCCTGGTGTCCCGATGCTCTCGCCTGAGGCGCCACCGAAGTTCGGCGACCTTACCGAGGCAAGTCCACTGCTCGCCGTGTTCACCGCCGAGCGCGCGGTGCGAGGCCCGGCTCGGGAGGTAGACGAGTTCAGCTGGAATCGTCGTCGCGAGGAGCAAAGCGACGTGGCGATCCAGAGCCGCCGCTCCGCCCCTTCATCCCTGGATCGCTTCGCTTCCGCTCGCGATGACGGCGGGGGTTCGACCGGCTCGGCTGAGGCTTCGACGCCATCCCCGCCCGACAGCCCGCCGGCGGTCACGTACGATCCCGCCGCCGGACCTGCGCTCTCGCCAGTCCAAAGCGCGCTGCAAGCGGCCATGGGGCGGCTCGTCACGCGCGGCGATAAGCACAACCCGCTGGGCAGCGGCGACTGGCGCGCCGCGCGCGGGGCGATCGCGGCCTTCTACGCCGGGCGCTTTTATGCGCCGGTGTGGGTGAGCGAAAACGGCCTGACCCACGCTGGGCAAGCGGCGCTAGGCCAACTGAGGCGCGCCTCCGACGATGGCCTCAGCCTGTCCGCTTTCGCTTTGCCGCGCGATCTTGGGTCCGGCCTCGACCCAGACGCGATCGCGGAAGCCGAAACGGCCATTGCTTCGGCGGTGGCCGTCTATGCCGAGCAGGCGACCGGGTCGCGTGTCGTTCCGTCCCGTGTCTCGCCGCTCATCTTCGCGAGGCCGAGCGTCGTCGATCCTGGCGTAGCTCTGGCGGAAACGGCCTTCGCCCCAGATCCAGCCCAGCGGCTCGCCGACTTCAACCCGCCGCAGCGGGGCTACCGCGCGCTGCGCGACGAACTCAAGCGCCTCGATGCTCCCGGCGTCGCTGAGCGACGTCCGCGGGCGCTCAGCGCCGACCTCGATCCCGATCCGTTACTGGGTCTTGAAGACGAGGGGGCTCCGCGGCGGATCAGGCGGGCCCTCAACGCCCATATCTACCCCGCCTCAGTCAGTCCTGCGTCCTCCGGCGCAACCGCGCGTGAGCGCGCGGCGATCCTGGCGAACATGGAGATGTGGCGCTGGGAGCCGCGCGACATGGGGGCTCGCCGGATCGAGGTCAATCTCGCCGACTTCTCGCTCGCGTTGCTGGACGGCGACAGGGTCATTCATCAGGCGCGCGTCATCGTCGGCAAACCGGAGACGCCGACGCCGATCTTCTCCAACATCATGCGCTACGTGCTGATCAATCCGTCCTGGCAGGTGCCCGATTCGATCATCAAGAAGGAAATGATGTCGAAGCTCGGCGCCCTGAGCCGGCGCGGCTACGAGGTGAAGACCGTGGGCGGCCGGCTGACGGTGCGCCAATTGCCCGGGGACGACAACGCGCTCGGGCGTTTCGCCTTCATGTTTCCGAACGACCACGCGATCTATCTGCACGACACGCCGTCGAAGGAGTTGTTCGACGAGGAAGTCCGCGCCTTCAGCCACGGCTGCATTCGCGTCGAAGATCCGATGAGCCTGGCGGTGCTCGTCCTTGGCGGCGAATCAACCGGCTGGACGGAGGAGCGGATCGAAGCGGCGATCGGAGGAAAAGAGCGCACCGTCTTCTTGGCCCGCCCGCTGCCCATTCACATCGAGTACTTCACTGATTTCGTTGACGAATTTGGCGATCTCAAGGAGCGTCCCGACGTCTACGGGCTGATTCGCAAGGTCGAGGGCATGCTTGGCCGATGAAGTCAAGATTGAAAGGAAGGCGTTATCGGGCTATACGAGGAATAGATCGCTTTTTGCCTTAACTGTGACGCGAGCGTCACAATGCGAACAAGGAGCGCCAGGGACAGGCGCTCGGGAGGTCGCGTAGGGTCGGCGGGAGAGGCCGGCAAAAGCGTAAGCGTTAGGACATGGGAATAGGCACAGTCCGCCGGCTTCGCCGCCGGTCGTGACGTGTTGGGGAAGGATGGGTTATTGGCGGGTTTTAACCTGATGAAGTGCGTCGCCCGCGGCGGAGCGGTGGCGCAACTGGCGGTGGCGGCGGCGTTCACGGTCGGCTGGCTGGTTCCGAGCTCGACCAAGTCGGCGGTCGCCAACGGCGACACGCGGACGATCCTTCTTTCGGACCAGCACACCAACGAGACCGGCTCGTTCACCTTCATGGTCAACGGAATCTATGACCAGGCGGTGCTCGATAAGCTGAACTGGTTCTGCCGGGATTGGCGGCTGAACGAGCCGATCAAGATGGACCCGCATCTGTTCGACATCATCTGGGAGGTCTATCGCGAGTCCGGGTCGACGCAGCCACTCGACGTCCTCTCCGGCTACCGGTCGCCACAGACCAATGCGATGCTGCGCAGGCGCTCGCGACAGGTGGCCGAGCATTCGATGCATATGCAAGGCAAGGCGATCGACGCCCACTTCATCGACGTCAGCACGGCGCGCATCCGCGACATCGCCATGCGAATGCAGGCGGGCGGCGTCGGCTTCTATCCGACGGGCATGACGCCCTGGGTGCATATCGACAGCGGCGATGTGCGCTACTGGCCGCGCATGAGCCGCGACGCGCTGACCCGGCTGTTCCCGGACGGAAAGACGGTGTTCATTCCGGCCGATGGGAAGCCGATGCCTGGCTTCGAGCAGGCGCGGGCCGAGATCGAGGCCCGCGGCGGCGAGGTGCAAGTGGCGAGCGGCGGCGGAATCGGCGGGCTCTTCTCCTGGCTGTTCGGCCATGCGGGCGGCGCCGACGACGCGGAGGAGTCGGGCGGGCAGGAAGCGACGACCACTGTGGCGACGAGCGGCAACGCGCGCGGCGGCCGAAGCGGCGGCCCGCAGCCGCCGGTCGAGGTCGCCGACGTCGGGCCAGAGGCCGTCGCCAAAGCCAAGCGCGACTTGCCGACCGGCGCCGCTTACGCCAGCGCCCCCGAACCGGCGCCGGCGGCCAAGCCGCAGGCCCCCGATTCCGGGCCGGAGGCGGTGGCGAAAGCCAAGCGTAACCTGCCGACCGGCCCGGCTTACGCCGGCGCAGTCGAATCAGCGCCGACGCCGCCCGCCAAGCCGCAGGCCGTCGCGGAGCTCGAACAGCCCAACATGGCCAGCGATGCTTCGCCAGACGAGCCGCCTGGCAGCGCCGGGCCGAAGATTCTGGCGCCCTTGCCGCCGCGCAGGCCGGCCGATCTCGCCGCTCTTGCCTTCGACGACGCCCCCATGCCTCCGGTTCGTCCGGCGGACCTCGTGCTCGCCTCGGCCTCAGGGCAGCCGGCGTTTATCCCGCCGTCGAACAAGGGATTCGGCCCGGCCCCGCAGCACGGACTGCTGCCTGAGATCATTACCTCCGGCGTCGACCGCGCGCCGACCGGCGCGCTCGCGCTGGCGGAAGGGCTGTCGCCGGCTATGTACGACGACAGCGAACTTCTGGCGCGAGCTGCGGCCCTTACGGCGCCCTTGCCGCCAATGCCGATCCCCGACATCGCCATCGCCAGCCCCACGGCGCCGGGCCCGACAGGGGTCGCCGCCGCGAGTCCCCCGCAGGCGCAGCACGGATGGGTTGCGCGCACGGCCGCCGCTGCGGCCGAGGACCTCGCGCAATTGTTCGGCGGCGTCTTCAAGCGCTCTGCGCCGGCTCAGGCAAGCCCCGGCGACCTCCGCGCCTCGCAGCAATAGGCTGAAGCATCGGCGGGGGTCCGGCCCCGCGATCGTCATTGCGAGCGTAGCAATCCAGGGCGACGTAGGGCGCTAAACGACTCCTGGATCGCCACCTCGGGCGTCCGTCGGCGCCTTGTGGAGTTGCCGACGACCCGGCCGCGACGCAGCCGCGCCTCGGGGATAACTCCCGCCAAGTTGATTTGAGACGGGGGTCGGCTATCGTTATATGGCACTTATGTGACAGGGCGGGGCTCAATGAACGTCTCTTTGGATCAGGCCATCGAAATCCACGCGAGGGCGCTCAAACATCGGTTCGGCAACCGGGCGGCGCTGGTGGCTGAGGAGAAGGCGCATCATTGCGCGGCGCGCGGGGATGATGAGGGTGACGTGGTCTGGCAGCGGGTCGCCGCCGTCGCCGGAATGCTTCCCGACGCGAGGGATCAACGTCCGTCGGCTTACGAGACGCGCTAGGCTCGGGCCACGCGATTAGCTTCGTGGAGCCAATCCCTTGCGGCCGTCCGATAACGAACGAGTCGAAGTGATGGCGGCGGAGCGCCCGGCGCGCTTCGAGCGGGCGAAGCCTTCGCGAGGGACTGCGTCGTTCCTATTGAGCGGCGGGGTTTGACCCGCCGAAACGTGGAACGAGCGCGCCCGGCAAATGCACCAGGTAGCCGAATGCGTGCGTCACTCCATCGGCGACCCGCTGCTGAACCGACGGCGCCTTAACCGGCGCTGCCGCAGTCGGAATGCCGGCGCCTTGCGGGGGCTCGGGCGGTCGCTCCGCTTCTTTCGGCGGCGCCGGCTCGGTCGATTGTCGCTCGGCCGGATGAACTGATTTTGCCGAGGCTTTCGCGCTCTTGGCAGGCTTTCGCTCGGATGGCTTCTCGGACGGCTTCTTCCTCGAATCGATCTTCGGCGTCGATGGCTCCGCCAATTCGCTCGGCACAGACGCTGTCCGCGTTGCGTTCGGCTTCGGCGTCTGAGCTGGAGGCGGCGAATCGGTCGAAGGCCGGGTGGGCGGCGCTATCGCAATTGACGCCTTATCCGGCTTGACCATTTGCGGGGCCGCCGGCTTCGGCGCCTCAGGCGGAAGCGGCGCCGAATCGGTCGAAGCCTGCGCGGGCGGCGCCGTCGCGATTGGCGCCTTATCCGGCTTGGCCATTTGCGGAGCGGCCGGCAGAACCGCCGTCTTCGGCGTCTGAGCCGGAGGCGGCGCTGAATCGGTCGAAGCGGGCGTGGAGGGCGCCGGTGCGATCGGTTTGCCGTCCAGCCCGATCCTCTGTGCGGGCACCCAGACCGCCGCTGAGTTCAGTGGGCCCGGCCCGGGCGCCGCCAACTCCAAGCCGGTAGAGGTAAGAGGCGGCGTGTCAATTCCCGCTTTCCCTTGCGCTGAGGCCGAGCCGTTGTTTGCTGGGGCTATGAAGGCGTCGGGCAACGTTTGCGAAGCGCCGGCTTGCAGAGGCGCAGCCTGCCGGCCGCCCTCGATCAGCGAGCCGGAGTCGCTCGAGGGCTTAAGCATGGGCTCGTTTTGCGACCTGACCGGCGCCACTGTCGCGGCCGCGGAAGGTTCGCGCTCCGGCAGGTCTGGAGCCTTGTTCATAAGGGCAAAGCCCGTCCCAGCCACGGCTGCGCCCGCCAGCGCGATTGCTCCGGCTGTCAGGGTCCAGCGTCGGGAACTGCGCCCTGCCGACTTTTGAAGGTTCGCCGGCTGTCCGATCGAGCGGTCGGCCTTCGCCTTGACGGGACGGTCGCTTTCCTTGTCAATTTGCGATCGGCGATTGTCCCGGCCCGGGGAAGTGGACGCAGGCGCCGTCGACGCGGAGGGGGGCTGAGCGTCAGGCGCAGGCGTTGACGATTCCAGCGCCCGCTTCAACTCCGCGAGCATATCTTCAGCGTTCACTTGCCGCTTCGGGGCGCCTTCCATGGCTCGAAGTCCTTGTGTCCTTTTCTCTCGCCCCCGAGAGATGTCCTCGTCCCCCGTCCTTCACGCCGATGGTTAATAATTCGAGTACCAACCGCTCATATCGGCGCGAGCTCCTTGTCCACAAGCTGCTGCTAAATATGTCGAATTGAGGGTTGTCCGCCCGGCGTGGCGACGATGGACGATTGTCGCCGCATCTCGGAACCGCTCGGTGGGGGCGGCGTCAGCATCGGACGTCGAATAGCTTCCGTCGCGGATCCTGCGACTTCGCGGCCAGCCTGACCGCCTGAGCCTCGGCCGCTCGGGCATGCCGTGGAACGCGCTCAATTCCGCCATTGTCGCGGGGCCGGCGGGTGCGCTGGCGGCCCTAGGCGGGGGAATTCCCTCCGCTCGTCCTTCAGAGGCGACGAAGCGGGAGCGGTGCGCAAGCGGCCATTCGATGAGCGCCCGGTGAACGGGCAAACCGACCTGACCCGCTATCCGGCGACCGGCTGCCTCCCTGGCGTCAAAGGTCTAAGAAGCTATAGGAACGCCGGCGCGAGACGGTCCTTCCGACGGTAGGCCGCGAAAGCGACGCCGGCCAGGCCCATCAGCATCATCGCCCAGGTCGAAGGCTCGGGAACTGCCAGGTTTCCTCCGTCTATAGCGACCGGATAGTCGCCAGCGGCGTTCGAACTCGTAGAGCGAATAGTCGCCGGGCCCGGCGCTCCAGAGGTTCCAGTAGCCACCTGGGTTCCCAACGGTGGTGAACACGACGCCAAACTGGTCCACAAGCGAGGCCTGGCCGGCATAGAACAGATTGTCATAGACGAAAGCCCCGTCTGGTAGAGAGACGGGATTGGGGAAGGACAGATTGGCGATGAAGCCGTTGATCGTGTCGTTGACGGCGCCGGACAGCGTCCCGGTTATATTTGTCACTTCGTTACCGGACGTGCCGGTGTCGATGGTCAACTGTCCGAATAGCGATTCCGAGGGCGAGGCTGAACTTGAAGCTATAGACCGTTGCATTCGCGGCCGACCCCGTTGCAAGTATGACCGCAGTCATAGAGGCAATCATGATCCCAAGATTACGTTTAGACACTGCGAATCACCCTCCAGGGATTTTTACGGAGCCTCGCTTCCCGCATTCACCGACGGAGAAGCTGTGAGGCTAGGCCTAGCGTCTGTCGAGCGAGCGTCTGGCTAAGCCGGGCCCGAGATCGGAGAAAGGTCGACTCCCCGTTCCTCCAAGCGGTCGCGAACCACGTCAGCCTGATTTCGCAGATCGATCCATGGCGAGACAGCGCTGCGGAACCTCGACATCGAATTCGTCACGCCCGCCCCACAGATCAACGTGCGGCGCGCAACGAGTTCTCGTCTGTTGCTGGCGCTCCGTGTCGGCGAAAATATTGGGCGAAATTGACCGCGGAATTCTTCGACCTTCAACAGCGTCTCAGCTGGAGCCCCTTCGGCGTAAACAACGTTGTGCGCCATCGAGCTTGATGTGGAAGTACTCCAGCTCGTCGTATTCATGCGCTTCATAGCGTGTGATGGTCGTGCCGTTGATCAGCAGCTCCGCCGGAACCAACACGCCGTCGATCAACAGGCTGTGGGCCGCCGTCACATAGAGATCGGCATGCGGAACGTCGGGCGCGAGAGCGGAGCGGGCGATGCGAACCGGCAGCGCGTCCTTGACCCAGGGCTTCGACGGGTCGCTCTTCTTGAACGGATAGCGCCCGATCCATTGGACGGGCCGCAGCCTGCCGAACATTGTCGGCAGCAAATCGCCCACCTTGAGGTCTTCGACCTTGCGCTCGCCGTCGACGGTTTCAATCTTCGTGCCTTTTAGGAAGCAGTTGGTCTTACACAGAGCGGGCGGGCAGGCGTGCGCTGCGGTCTTAGCTAGGACCACGGAGCCAAGAATGGCGCCCATCCCCATGATATTGCGACGGGTGCGGCGCGAGGTCAGGCCGGGGTCTTCTCCATCAGGTTTCAAGATCGTTCCCTTATTTTCACCTAAATTTATGGGAGACTATTTTTTCATCATTGTCAACTCATTTTCCAAAAATGAAGCGGACCTACGCCCGGGCCTAGGCCTACCGCAGGCGATGGGTGGAATCCGCGGTCGGGACTTGGCGAGGCCCCGCGCAAACCGACAGGGTCAATCGGCGCCAGTCCCGCGTGGTTACCGGCAGCGCATTGGTAGACGGGCGAGCGCCCCTCTACCAAGACAATAGGCGAAAGGCCTTCCACGGTTTGATAAGAACAAAAATAGAATGCACTACAAATTGTTAGAGGAGGCAGCGGAGCCGCTCGCCGACGCGCGTCCAACATCTGAGCCCAACCGGTCCGTTTCCTCATCTGCACTCTCAACCGTTCGCGTCAAGCCATTGGTAAGGCTTGATCTTCCGCTGTACCGTCACGGTTGGGGCCAACAAAAGCTGGGCAATTCAGCGAATCCTTCGTATAATTTCGGCTGATCGAAACCTCTGGTCGCGGCAAAGCGTCGGCAGCGACAGGAAGGGCAGGAAGGAGCGTGCTAAAGAGCCAAGAGACGTTTTCCGACAACCTGCGACGCGAGTTGGAAAATGGAAGATTTTTTTATTTGGATTCGCTGTAACCCTTTGAAAAGTCCAGATTCCACCAAAGGAATCCAACGAAATGCAAGGACTTTTCCTTGTTTTTATTTGGATTTGCTTGCCAGCAACTCGCGTCTTGGTTGCGCCTAGGGCCTTCCCGGCGCCTGCCGCCTGCTGCTCGGCGCGAGCAGGTCGGCCTACTCTTCCAGCTCGCTATCCCAGTATAGATAATCCATCCAGCTTTCGTGCAAATAGTTCGGCGGGAACAGCCGCCCATTCTGATGCAGGTCGTGGACGGTCGGCTGGTAGGGCTTCTTGGCGGGCCACATGCGCGCCGTCGCCGGCAGCATGTCGGCCTTCTTGAGGTTGCACTCCGAACAGGCGGCGACCACGTTCTCCCAGGTCGTGATCCCGCCCTTCGAGCGCGGAACGACATGGTCGAAGGTGAGGTCCTCGCGCTCGCCGCAATATTGGCAGGTGAAGCGGTCGCGCAGGAACACGTTGAACCGGGTGAAGGCGGGAAAACGGGTCGGCTTGACGTAGCTCTTGAGCGACACCACCGAGGGGAGCCGCATCTCGAAGCTCGGAGAGCGCACCAGCGTGTCGTATTCCGACAGGATGTTGACCCGGTCGAGGAACACCGCCTTGATCGCGTCCTGCCAGCACCAGATCGACAACGGATAATAGCTGAGCGGACGATAGTCCGCGTTCAAGACGAGAGCCGGACAATTCCCCGGCGAGACTGATCGAACATGAACCGTCAAACCCGACGCTCCGTCCTCCGCAGGTTGCCGCGGCCGTCTCCGAATCCGGCCGCGTCCTTACTCTACAGCTTGCGTGACGCCCTTGTGAAGGCGCCGAAATCTGGCTCATTTCGCGGCTTTCACGCCCTCCCGACCGCACGCCGAAGGCGAATCGATCAGCGCGCCGACTGTTCGATCGCCTCCATGTCGGCGTCCGAGAGCCCGAAGTGATGGCCGATCTCGTGGACGAGAACGTGGGTCACGACCTCGTCCAGCGTATCCTCGCCGTCGCACCAGAAGTCGAGCAGCGGCCGGCGATAGAGCCAGATCATGTTGGGCAATTCGCCCGTCTCCTCGGTCGCGCCGCGCTGAGCGAGCCCGCGGCCGCGAAAGAGGCCCAAGAGGTCAAACTCGCTCTCGGCGCCCATGTCGTTGAGCGTCTCGTCGTCCGGGAAATCGGTGACCTGGATGATGAGACCGTCGCTGAGACGCCGGAATGAGGCCGGCAGCCGCTCGAACGCCGCCCGGGCGAGCGCATCGATGTCTTCCGATGTTGGAGCGCGTAGCGAAAAGAGGCCGCTCAGCGCTTCGGCGGTCACTGCGCGGCCCGGGGTCTCGGCGCGAGGGGGCCCTCGAACGACTTCACTCGAGTCGCTTCCAACCCGTCGACCAGGCGGCGCATCCGCGCGGCGAGGGCGGCGCGAATTGTCTCGGCGCCAGCCGGGAACTCCGTCAGAACACGCCGGAACGTCTCCTGCGGGATCCGCATCACGACCGTGTCCTCGGCCGCGCGCGCGCTGACTCGGCGCGTGGTCGGGGCGTAAAGCGCGCTCTCGCCGACGAGGGCGCCTGGCCCGACGCGCCGCTCGGCTTTCGGCTCCGCTCCGTCCTTGAGCAAGATGATGGCGCCCGAATGGACGAAATACCCGGAATCGGCGGTTTCGCCGGCGAAGAACAAGGCCTCGCCCGCCCTCAAGCGCCGCTTTTCACATGAAAACGCGATCAATTGCACCGCTTCGCGCGGCAGGAGGTCGAAAGGACGTGTCCGCCCGAGCCGCAGGACCTCGTCGTCGAGCCTCACTCCGTTTGCCCCCCCGGCGCGCCGGTCGCCACAAGCTTGTAACCGCCGGCTTCCGTGACGAGAAGCTGCGCTTCGGCCGGATTGTTCTCGATCTTCTGACGCAGACGATAGATGTGCGTCTCGAGCGTGTGAGTCGTCACATTGGCGTTATAGCCCCAGACATTCTTGAGCAGCGTCTCGCGCGCCACCGGCTGTTGTTCGGCGCGATGGAGATAGCGCAGGATCGCCGCTTCCTTCTCGGTCAGGCGCAATTTGACCCCCTGCGGGTCGACGAGGTTCTTCGAAGTCGGCCGAAACGTGTAGGGGCCGACCTGGAACTCCGCATCTTCGCTCGCTTCATATTGCCTGAGCTGCGAGCGGATACGGGCGAGCAGAACGACGAACCGGAACGGCTTGCCCACGTAATCGTTGGCGCCGGAATCAAGGCCAGATACGGCGTCCGCGTCCGAATCGTGGGCCGTCAGCATGATAACGGGCCGACGATACCCATCTCGGCGCATTCTTTTGACCGCCTCGCGCCCGTCAAGATCGGGCAGGCCGACATCCATGATGATGAGATCGGGGGTGCTGGTCGCGACTGCATCGAGCGCTGCTTCCGCCGTCTCGACCGACTGGACCTGAAACTCGGGATGCAGAGCCAACTGTTCGACCAACGCCTGACGCAGGTCGGTGTCGTCATCCACGATCAGCAATTGCCGCGTTTGGCTCATCGAATTGACTTTACTCGCTGGATAGCCCGCCGGCTACCGCAGGATTACGGCAAGCATGCGGCTGGCGCCTCGATGGAGGCTGGTCGACGGCGCGACGCCTTGTCGCTGGATTTCGGGCCCCCCATCATCAAGGCTCGAGCTTCAATTCTTGCGCGCCGGCTTTTTTGAGTTCCTCTTCAGAGCCCGCGAGCGTGAACGATTCAACGTCATTCCAGCGGGGAGTTAGGTCGCCGTAGTGGCGCGAAAAGATATGGCCAGATTCCCCGGTCGCGATCATGAAGCGGGACTTGTCAGGGTTCCCCAAGTCATAAAGCCCGCGAAAACCGCCCGCATGGGTGCGGGCGAACGGCAGATCCGGGACAATTTCGGAGCCGCCGCCCCGATCGAGCGTGTAAAAGCCGCCGCTCGAGGAAACGCTGAGGTCGCTCAGCCGGTCAAGAAGCGGCACATGGCTGAAGACCTGGTGCCGCAGCACCGCTCTGTGCTCAGAGCCCCAGCTCCAACGGCTCATATCGGCGCCGTCGCGCTTGACGAGCAAGGCCAATCCGTCGTCGAGGGCGCGCCCGAGCGCCTTACGGCAGTCTGGATCGGCTCCGCCCGGAGAGTCGCACCACTCAGGATGGTCGCGCATCAGCAATACGAGGGTCGTTGCGGCGAACGGTCCTTTCTCTTTCATCGGAAGCCCGGTCTTGTCCTCGATCAGGATCTTATGGAGCGATCTCAGGAATGCGGTGTAAATCAGCGGCTCGGCGCGGTCCTTGTCCATCACCGCGTTCCAGCTGAGGAGCATCGCCTGCGCCTTCCGCGCCCGCTCGTCCGATGGCGCAATCATCGCAATGAACGGCTGCAAGTCCCTTACGTCCAGGGACAGGTGGTCGGCCTGCATCGCGGCCGAGGTTTCCAGGCTGTGCTTGTCGATCGCGTCAAAGAATTGCTGAATCCGGCGGGCCCGGAAAGTCTCTTCCCAGTCCTGCCCGAAACTCGGCTTGTGATCGTCAGGGAAATTAGCATTGTTGGCGTTGAAGGCGAAGCCGGTTTCCGGGTTGTGCAGCTGCGGCCATTGTTCGAATGGGATGACGCCGGTCCAGTCGGCGGCGCCCGACGCGCCATCGACCGGGACGAGGCCGAGCCCGGACTTTCGCAAGGGGACCAAGCCGGGGTTCAGGAAGCCGATATCGCCGCCGACATCGGCAAAGACAAAGTTCTGGGTCGGCGTCTGATAAAGGCGGAGCGCAGCGAGAAATTCGCCCCAGTTTCGCGCGGAATTGACCCGCATCATGGCTTCGGCCGTCGTGTCGCGATCGCCGAGCCCGGTGAAGGCAAGGGCGACCGCCTTTTGGGGCCCAGCGAAACTCGCCAGATCGGCGTTGACGTCGGAGAGAACCGGACCATGCCGGGTCGCGCGGATCGTAAGCTTGACGTCGGCGCCGCCTTTCACATGTATCGTCTCTTCCCGCGTCTCGAACGGCTTCGGTCCCTCGGGGCTGAGGTATTTCGAGGGGTCGGCCGGATCGATGGTTTCGATGAAGAGGTCCTGAACGTTCGAATCCGCAGTCGTCAGCCCCCAGGCGATCGAATCGTTCTGGCCAAGCACGAAGACCGGAGCGCCGGGCAAAGTTGCGCCCTTCACGGACCCTTCGGACGTGACGACGCGCGCCAAATACCAGAGGATGGGGGCGCTAAGTTCGAGATGCGGATCGTTGGCGAGGATCGGCTTTCCGGTCAGCGTCCGCGACCCGGCGACCACCCATTCGTTCGACGCGCCTTTTCCGATTCCGGTCAAGGCGCCAAGCTCGTCATCGATGCTGTCGCTGCTCGCATGAGTATCGCTAAGAGCCGGCAGGGTCGTGATCGGATCGCCAAGCCGCGCGCCGGGAAAGAGCCAGTTCGCCCGTTCCTCTCCGAGCTTGGCGATGAGACGGGCGCGGAGGAGCTTGAGCTTGAAGTTCTGCGACAGCTGGTAGGCCTCGATCTTCCCGATCACCAGCGAATCAGCGGGCTTCCACGGTGCGGGTCTATCTCCCGTAAGGAGGAACTCAGGCGGGAGCGCGTGGCTTGCCAGAAAGGCGTTGACTCCCTCGGCATAGGCCTCAAGCCGCTTCTGCGCCCAGGGTGAAAGCGCAGAAAAGCTCCCTTCGGCCTCGCGGTAGAAGCCCATGGTGCGAATGAATTTGTCGACGGGGAGAAGATCGGCGCCGAGGATTTCGGCCATGCGCCCTTGGCCGACCCGGCGCAGGATGTCCATTTGGAACATCCGTTCGCTAGCGTGCAGATAGCCGAGCGTCCGCGCCGCGTCGTCCATCGAGACGGCAAAGATGTGTGGGACGCCATAAACGTCGCGCCAAACGCGCGCCTCGGTCGAGAGGCCTGGCAGCCTTTCGGTCCCCGAATAGGCAGGCATGGCGCGATAGAAGAGATAGGCGCAGGCGAGCGCCGCGAAGACGACAAGCGTAAGCGCCGAACCCGCCACCCATTTGATCAAGCGTCGTGTCGTCACGGCTCGCTGGTTTTTGCTTCCGCTGCTGCAAGGCGAGGACAGCTACAACTCCAATCTTATCATGACCGGAACGTGATCGGATGGGCGCTCCCATCCGCGAGCGTCGCGCAGAACGCGCATCCATTTGACGGAGTCGGAGAGCTCGGGGCTCACCCAAATGTGGTCGAGGCGCCGTCCCTTGTTGGCCTTCGACCAATCGGGCGAGCGATAGCTCCACCAAGTGTAGAGCTTCTCGTTGTCGGGCACGAATTTGCGCAATGCGTCGACCCAGGGGCCGGCGGCTTGCGCCCGTTTCAATTTGTCGACTTCGATCGGCGTATGGCTCACCACGCTCAGAAGAGACTTGTGGCTCCAGACGTCGTGCTCAAGCGGCGCGATGTTGAGATCGCCGACCAGGATCGAGCGTTGCGCCGCTGGCTTCTCGTGCGTGGCCCAGTCCACCATTTCGTCGACGAAGGCGAGCTTGTGGGCAAACTTGACGTTGATCTCGGGGTCCGGCTCGTCGCCGCCCGCGGGCACGTAAAAATTGTGAAGTTCGAGCCCCTGCGCCTCATCGCCCAGGACGACATGCAGATGACGCGCGTCGCCTTTGGCGCAAAAGTCTCGCTTGGAGAAGGTCGCGAGCGGCAGGCGCGAAACAATCGCCACGCCGTGATAGCCCTTCTGCCCATTGATCGCGATATGGGGATAGCCCGCGTCTCGAAAAGCGCCAGAAGGGAAATTGGCGTCAGGGCATTTCGTTTCCTGCAGACACAGAACGTCGGGCTGGTGCTCGAGGAGATACCTGACCACGAGATCGATGCGCAGGCGCACCGAATTGATGTTCCACGTGGCGATGGAAAACGTCATGGGCGGCTCCAGGGGAGGCGGACAGCCACTTGCCCGGCCGGAGGAGGGAGCGCAAGCATCATTGGGTCATTGCCCACAGGCTCGACGTTAGCGCCTGCGGTTGCCAAGCTGGTTGGCCGGCTGGTTCTCGTCGATGTGAAAGAGCGCCGGGTCGGGTTGGGTCTTCAGGTCGACATTGAACAGGGTGACGACTGTCTGGAAGCCCTGGGCGTCGATGACCGTCCATTGCTTCAGCGCAAAGGTCGAAGCGTCGAAGACGAGCGAAAGATGCGCCGTGCCTCCAAGCGCAGCCCGATCCTCGAGCTCGATGGTGATCGTGTTGCCCTCTTGAGAGACGTTCAGGAGGTGGGTGTCGCGGGCCAAATCGATGTGGTCCGAAAGCAGAAATTTGAGCGGCGTCTGGCCGATGAAATATTCGTCCTGCGTGTTGAGCTTCTTGTCGACGATGGCGACGCTGCGGCCGTCCGCCACGATCTCGAACCGCGGCGGATCGGTATACTCGAAACGCATGTGGCCGGGACGAGACACGCTCAGCTGTCCTTCCGAACGCCGCCCGTTCGGCCCGATCTGAACAAAGTCGGCGCTCATGAAGCGGGCGGCGTCGAGCCAGGCGTTGGCCCGCTGCACCGCTTCGTCCGCAGGAATCGGGGCAGGAGCGGCCTTCGATTTGGCCGACTTTTGCGCCGCCAGGGCTGGCGAGGTCAGATCGAGCGGCTCTTGCTGCGCGAAGGCGGCAGCGGCGAAAATTGCGGGCAAAAGCAGAAGAACAGGCCGTCGGAAACGTGTCGCCACGAAATCAAGTCCTCTCGATCGGGCCATTGCAGCGCCGAATCGGCGGCTGAGGCGCCGGATATTGGGGAGACGTCGCCTTTTCACAAGCAGTGCGCTCTTTTAATGGCGGGCTCGCGGCCCTTACAGGGCTATCGGACATCGGCGAGCGCCGCCTCGAGCGAGGCGCCGAGGCGTTCGACAATCGCGTCCACCTGGCTCCCCTCGACGATGA
Organism: uncultured Alphaproteobacteria bacterium; assembly: GCA_963753135.1. Lineage (GTDB taxonomy): Bacteria > Pseudomonadota > Alphaproteobacteria > Rhizobiales > Beijerinckiaceae > Roseiarcus. The sequence goes on from CAVWBA010000009.1 coordinate 145,986, forward strand.
AGGGAGGCGCCAACAGAACATGGTCGCCGTTCACGCCATCGATTGTCCTGCCCATCGGATAGACCATCAAACCACGCGCCATCGCCTCACGCTTGACGCGCGCGTAGAGCTTCGCCGCGGGATCAAACGGCCGCTTGCTGGAGCGATCGCTGACCAGTTCAAGCGCCCAAAAGAGGCCGCGTCCGCGAATGTCGCCGACAAACGGGTGCTGCCCGAAGCGCTCCTTAAGACGCCGCTCAAGTCTTGCGCCCATCCCGACCACGTTCAAGAGCAGCCCATCGCGCCGGATGACATCCTGCACCGCGAGCGCCGCCGCGGCGGCTACAGGATGGCCCATATAAGTATGGCCGTGCTGAAAGGCCCCTGAGCCCCTCGCGAAGGCTTCATAGATCCGCTCCGTCAGCAGGACCGCGCCGATCGGCTGGTAGCCGCCGCCGAGGCCCTTGGCCACCGCCATCAGGTCGGGCGCGATCCCTTCCTGTTCGCAAGCGTGCAGCGTGCCGGTGCGGCCCATGCCGCACATCACCTCGTCGAGAATGAGCAAAACCCCGTAGCGATCGCAAATTGCGCGGACGTGCTTGAAATAATCGCCGACCGGCGGGACAGCGCCCGCAGTTGCCCCGACCACGGTCTCGGCCACGAAAGCGATGACGCGATCGGGGCCGATTTCGACGATCTTATCCTCCAGCGCCCGCGCGGCTCTCGCCGCGTAATCCGCGTCCCTCTCGCCCTCCCCCTGGTGGCGATAGGCGTAGCAAGGGTCGATGTGATGGGTCTCGATCAGCAAGGGCTCGAACTGGCCTCGCCGCCAGGCGTTGCCGCCGACGGCAAGCGCGCCGAGCGTATTGCCATGATAGCTCTGGCGCCGCGCGATGACATGCCGGCGCTGAGGCTGACCGATCTCGACAAAATACTGGCGCGCCATCTTGAGCGCTGCCTCGATCGCCTCCGAACCGCCGCTGACCAGATAGACATGGCTCGTGCCAGGCGGAGCATCCTCGATCAGCCGGTCCGCGAGACGCTCGGCGATTTCGGTCGTGAAAAAGCCAGTGTGCGCATAGGCCAGGGCGTCGAGCTGCCGCCGCATCGCCTCGACCACGTCCGGATGCCCATGGCCGAGGCAAGAGACAGCGGCGCCTCCCGAGGCGTCGAGATACCGCCGGCCATCGGCGTCGATGATTTCAAGGCCCGAACCGGAAACCGCGACCGGCATCACGGCGTTTGGCGAGCGATGCAAGATATGGGTCATGGCTGACAACAATGTCGAGTTGTGTAAAAGGCTGGTTCGGATCAGTCTACGCGCCCGAGCAGCGCAGCGGAAAGGCGGAGAGCGGTGGCCATCGGCGATGCGCGTGGACGGGTGGTGTTGGCGGTCGCACCCAATGGCGGGCGCAAGACCAAGGCCGACCACCCGGCGCTGCCCTTGACAGCGGACGAACTGGCCCGGACCGCGGCCGAATGCCTGGAGCGCGGCGCCTCGATGATCCACCTGCATGTGCGTGACGTGGAGGGCCAGCACTGCCTCGACCCCGAGGTCTATCGCACGACCATGGCGCAGATTTGTGAGGTCGTCGGGGACCGGCTGGTGGTGCAGATCACCAGCGAATCGCTTGGCCGCTATTCGCCCGCCGAGCAAAGGGCCGCCGTGCTCAAGACCAACCCCGAAGCCGTGTCGCTGGCGCTGAGGGAGCTCGCCCCCGAGACCACGGACGAGAAGGACTTCTGTGTCTTCCTAGGCAAGCTCAAGCAGATGCGCGTCCACCCGCAGATCATCCTGTACACGCCGAGCGACGCGGAGCGTTTGGGGACGATGGTGAAACAGGGGCTGATCCCGTTCGACAAGCTCTCGGTCCTCTATGTGCTCGGGCGTTTCGCGCTCACGCGCACCGCGTTGCCGCGCGACCTCCTGCCGTTTCTTGCCCCCGACATGCCCCGGTTCCACTCGTGGAGCGTGTGCGCCTTCGGCCGCCGGGAGACCGCTTGCGTCACCGCCGCGGCGCTGCTCGGTGGCCATGCTCGGGTCGGCTTCGAGAACAATTTCGCCCTGCCCAACGGCGAGCGCGCGGCCTTGAACGCGGAATTGGTCGAGGCCGCCGCTCACGCGCTCGGAGCCGTCGGGCTTGCGCCTCAGACCGCGGACGGCCTTCGAGAGGAGATCGCCGCGGCCCTGGGGGCGTGACCAGCCTCAGCGCCGAGGGTCAGCGCGCCGACGCGCACCCCGAGCGCGCGCCCATCGCCAAGCGCTTAAGGCCGAGCCTCGGCGAGGGGCGCAGCGAGACCAGCGGCCTCGCTCGTAATATGGGAGAAAGGACCGAGCGAGGCCATGCCCCAGAAGGTCGATGAGGGCAGCCATCGTTTACGCGGTTAACACATCGAACTCGTGACGGCGCTGCGCCTAGCAACAATCCTGAATAACCTTGGGCAACTGCTGCAGACTCAGGGCGATCTCACTGGAGCGCGGCCGATCTTTGACTGCGCATTGACGACCCGCGAGAAGACGTTTGGGCCCAAGCATCCTATAACGACGACCACACGAAGCAATCTCGCGAAACTTCCCGGGCTTGATCGCGTTAGCCGGGGCGCCGGCACACCGAGTTCAATTTGCCACCGGTCGAACACGCTTGGCTGCCCTAAATACCTTTCCGAGCCTTGAGAGTTGCCGCCACCAATGACCAACTCTCGCTCCCCCCAGAAGACGATGTCCCGCGCCTCGATCGCCGTCGCGGCCTTCTCCACGGTCGTGGAATGGTACGATTTCACCCTCTACCTTTACCTCGCCACCGTGTTGTCGCGAGTGTTCTTCGGCCCCGGCGGAACGGCGCTCAACACGACTCTGGCGGCGTTCGCGATCGCCTATCTTTTGCGCCCGCTGGGCGGCGTTTTCTTTGGCCATATCGGGGATCGGTTCGGGCGGCGTCGCACGATGCTCTTGTCCGTCGCGCTCATGACCGTGACGATGTTCGGCACGGCGTTGCTGCCGACCTACGCGGAAGCCGGCGCGGCGGCCGGCTGGCTTCTTTTCACCCTGCGCTGCGTCATGGGGTTTTCTGTCGGCGGCGAGTACAACGCGGTCGTCGCCTATCTGCTCGAAGGCGCGCCTCGCACGCGGCGCGGCCTGGTCGCTTCGATGGCGTCCGCATCGAGCGAGATCGGGGGGCTGTTCGCGGTCGGCGTCTGCCTGGTGACTGTCAGCTCGATGAGCTCGGCGAGCTTGGAATCGTGGGGATGGCGCATCCCTTTTCTCGTCGGCGCCGTTCTCGCGGGAAGCGTGGGCGTCGCCCGCACGACGATGCAAGAATCGCCGGAGTTCGAACGGCAGCAGGCGAGCGGGACCGTGCCCAAGCATCCGTCTGCTTGACGCGCTGACCAACCACCGTCTCGGCATTCTCAGAGCCTTCGCCATCTCCGGCTTGGGATCGATCACCTATTATGTCGGGATCACCTATGTGCCCGCGTTCCTCGTGTCGGTCGGAAAGCTCAACGAGAGCGAGTCGCTTCGGCTCTCCACGGCCGCCGCGATCGCTGTCATCGTGGTCACGCCATTCGCCGGAACCTTGTCTGATCGGCTTGGCCGGAAGCCCGTTCTGATCTCTCTCTGCGCGTTGAGCGCGATCCTGCCTGTGGCGCTCTTTTATTGGATGGCGCGAGGCTCGCCTTCCTACGCGCTCTGGGGAGCTTTGATCCTGGCTGGCGTCGCAGGCGCGATCAGCGCGGTCGGCGCGATCACGACCGCCGAACAATTCCCGGGCGAAGGGCGCATCAGCGGTCTGGCGCTTGGAGCGACGTCGGCCACCGCCATCTTCGGCGGCCTCACTCCCTATGTCGCCCAGGTGCTCACGGAACGAACCGGTTCGACAATGGTCCCGGGCGCCATGATCGCTGTGGTGGCCCTCCTGGTCCTGCCGATCCTGGCGGCTTTGCCGGAGACGGCGCCCACGAAATAGGGATCCGGGCCCGCGTCGGGGCGCGCGTCAACTTTTATGCCGTGGCGCGGTGGTTGTTTGCGTGATAGCGGGTCTCTTGGGGGCAGGAGGAACGCGATGAAGCGAGAGGGCGTTCTCGACCCGAGTGATGTCTTCAGGAGCGCGGCGCATTGGCGCATGCGAGCCGAAGAAATGCGGACGCTGGCCGACGACTGTCTGGATCCGGCCCCGAGAGCGATGATGCTCAGAATCGCGGCTGATTATGACCGTCTCGCCAGGCATGCGGACGACAGGGCTTCGCACGAACTCGGTGATGCTGAGAACTGTGGCGGACTACGACGATCTGGTCAAGCACGCAGAAGCGTCCCGAACCGAAGTTCCGCCTGACGAAAAGAAGGTTTGACATGCTGGCGGCTGCAGCGCGGCCGGCGCTCACGGGACCAGCACGCCGGGGTTCATGATCTCCCGGACGGTCTCACCGGAACGCCCGCGCATCCATCCTTCGTACGAGAAGACCAACAAGAATTGATTCCATGTCATGAACGCTCTTGATCGCGTTTGGCTCTTCTTTGGCTGGTCCGCAATGATGGCCGATAAGCCAGCGCAACCCATCAATGTCGCGACGCAATGCGTTGATGAGAGGGTCAAGACGCTCCACATAGTCCTGGCTCGCCTCGACGCCGTGATTATGTGCCTCGCCATAGCGATCCGAAAACTCTTGCGCCTGTTTTTTCAAGAGTTGGTCTTGATACGCCACGTCATCTGCTATCGTCTTGCAGTTCGGATTGGCGGACGCTGGCGGTGAGACGAGCAGCAGCAAAGGAAGAGCTGTATGTTTCAGTGTCTTCATTTGCGTTGCCGACGCCCGTCGTTCACATTTCAGGCCGCCGGCGCTCACGGGACAAGCACGCCGGGGTTCATGATCCCAGCCGGGTCCAGCGCGGTCTTCGCCGCGGCGAACGCTTTGCCGAACAGGTCGGGGCGCTGGGCGCGATACCAGGGCATGTGATCGCGGCCCACCGCGTGATGGTGGGTTATCGTGCCGCCGGCCGCGATCAGCGCGTCGGAGGCGCGTGTCTTGATGTGCCGCCATTGCTCGATCAGCCGGCCTCGATCGCCAAGCACGTTGAATGTGTAATAGACTGCCGGCCCGTCCGGATAGACATGGGTGAAGCGGGTCGAGACGGTTCCCTTGCGCCCGGTCGCCTCGACAAGCGCTTCTTCCGTCGCCTTGCGCACCGCCTCGTGGAACGGCTCGAATTGATTCCAGGTGATGGCGGTCTCGAACGTGTCGTTGATGACGCCCATCGGCACGGTGAGTTCGCGTCCGTAGGGCATGCGGATGAAGGCGGTACGCCAGCGTAAGCCCGCGGCTTCGTCATCGTGTCGGCGACCGCCGTGATCCTGCCATGAGCTCGATCGCGCGCGCCATCCAGGCGTCGACGGCATGGTCGGCGGATTCGAAGGCGAGCACGAGCAGGCTCTCCTCATAGGCGTTGACGCCGTAGGTTCCCGCTTCGTGGTTGTCGATGACGCGCAGGTTCGACGGATAGAGCCCCGCCTGCGAGACGGCGCGCACGGCTCGTGCGGCGGCGAAGAAATCGGGGAAGCCGAACACCGCGCCGGCGCGGAAGCGCGGCCGCCCTTGCAGCCGCATCCACGCTTCGGTGATCACGCCAAGCGCGCCCTCCGAGCCGATCATCATGCGGTCGGGGCTGGGGCCCGCGCCCGAGCCCGGCAGGCGGCGCGACTCCATGATTCCCGAGGGCGTCACCGTGCGCAGGCTTTCGACGAGATCATCGATGTGGGTGTAGAGGGTGGCGAAATGGCCGCCCGAGCGCGTGGCGATCCAGCCGCCGAGCGTCGAGAACTCGAAGCTCTGCGGATAATGGCGCAAAGCGAAGCCATGGACTTTAAGCGCCGCCTCGATCGCGGGGCCGAGGATGCCGGCCTGGATGCGCGCGGCGCGGCTCACTGCGTCGACTTCGAGGACGCGATTCAGGCGCCGCATGTCGAGGCTGACCGTGGCTTTGTACGTGTCGCCGACGATCGGCTCGACGCCGCCCACCACCGACGAGCCGGCGCCGAACGGGATGACGGCGATTCTCGCGCCGCTCGCCCAGTCGAACACGGCCGCGATATCGGCTTCGGTCTCCGGGAGCGCGACCAAGTCAGGCGCGTTTGCGAAGTCGCGCGCAAAGGCGCGCACCGTCTCAGGGTAGGACTTGCCGTAAGTGTGCAGCAGCCGTTCGTACGGATCCTCTGTCAGCAAGCGGGCGAGGGAAGCGGGGGCTGAGATGCGCGGCTCCCGGAGCGCGATCTCGGAGGCTCGCGGCGGCGGGCTAACCGCGCCCGGCTCGGCGCCGAGTTTTTCCGCGACGAAGCGGAAGACGCGCGAGCGTTCGGCCTCATCGAGGCCCTGGCCTTCACGGCCCCAGCCGTAGAATTTGAGCCTGCGCTCCATGACGTTTCCTCCGTGGCCGGTCAGCCCTTATGGCGCGCCCTCGACGGCCGGGCGTCTAAACCCCATTGCGATCCACGCACGAAGCAGCTTCAGCATAAATTTTCCGGAGCGGCCGGGATAGTTGGCCATATCGTCGGGCAAAGTCACACCCGCCGGCCGCTCTGCGGTCATCAGACGCATGCTCGCCGGCGGGATATTGCTGGGTAGGCGGCCGCGATAGACGCTCAGCCAGTGACCCACGGTGACGTCGACGAACATAGCCGTGTTGCAACAACGGGCGAACATCCGCCTTGTCGGCGAAGCCGGTTTCAGCCGTCGCTCCTCAAGAAGGTCTCCGCCTCGGCTGCAGCGTATTCGATCCTTGCGATAGAGAACGTAGTCCGTGCCGCCATCCTCGGCCAAGACAGAATCCGCGGTGGGCGCCGCCTGATGCCGACGACCTGCTTCTTGGCAACTGGCGCAATAACAAATGCCTCGCAAGATCGGCGCCCCGTCGATCTCAAGCTCGACTTTGCCACAGCGGCAAGGCGCCAAGATGCGCTCATTTGTCATTTCAAATCACCGCTAATTGAGCCGAACCTGGGGTCGAGCGCTGTCGCATCATGGCGTGACAATCCTGTGGCATGGCTATTGCGCCTCCGCCGCCTCTCGCATCGCCGCCCAGACCGCGGCGACGTCCGCTTCCTCCGTCGCCAGCGCCCCGATCGAGACCCGCGCCATCCAGCGGCCGTCGAGCACGGCTGGCGTGAGATAAGCCGCGCCCGAGCGATTGACCGCCTCGACCCAGGCGGTCGTGTGGGCGTCGAGCGCCTCGCCTTCAAGCCCTTCCGGCTCGTGGCGCACGCAGACGGTCTGCAAGGGAACCGGGGCGACGACGCGCCAGTCGGGAGTTGCGGCGACCTTTTCCTTAAGCCATTGCGCATTGGCCATGTCGCGCCTCAGCCGCTTCTGCAAGCCGCTGACGCCCTGTTCGCGGATGATGAACCAGAGTTTCAGCGCCCGGAAGCGGCGCCCGAGCGGGATGCCCCAATCGCGCAGGTTCTTGACCTCTCCATCCACCGAGGATTGCAGGAAGCTCGGGTTGGTCGACATCACCCGCATCAGATGCTCGGGATCGCGCACATAGTAGACCGAACAGTCGAATGGCGCGCCGAGCCACTTGTGCGCGTTGATCACCAGCGAGTCCGCGCCCTCGACGCCCTCCCACATCCAGCGGCATTCGGGCAGGATCATCGCGCTGCCCGCCATCGCGGCGTCGACATGCAGCCAAATTCCGTGGCGCCGCGCGACCTTCTGCGATGGGCGCGATCGGGTCGATAGCGGTCGTCGCCGTCGTGCCGACGGTGGCGACGATCGCTGAGGGCAGATCGCCGTTGGCGAGATCCTCGGCGACCATTTCGGCCAGAGCGTCGGCGCGCATGGCGTATTTGGCGTCGAACGGAACGAGCCGCAGGTTCTCGCGGCCGAAGCCGGCGAGCAGCGCGCCCTTGTCGACGGAGCTATGCGCATGCGCCGACACATAGACGCGCGGCGTGCGGCTTTCACCCTGGAGCCCACCGCGCGCCAGCGCATAGCTGGTCGCTCGCTCGCGGGCACAGATGAGCGCGACCAGCGTGCTGGTCGAGGCCGTGTCCTGGATCACGCCGCTCCACGCAGGGGAAAGCCCTAGCATCTGCCTGAGCCAATCGGTGACGACTTCCTCGATCTCGGTCACCGCCGGGCTCGATTGCCACGAGAGGCCGATGACGCCGAGCCCGGTGCTGACCAAGTCGCCAGGATTCCCGCGTGCAGCGCATTGGCGGGGAAATAGCCGAAGAAGCGCGGATGCTGCCAAAGCGAAAGGCCCGGAACGACGAGGCGATTAAGGTCCGCGATCGCTGCGCGAAAATCTTCCGGCTCATTGGGCGGCGCGGAGGGCAGGGCGTCGCGGATCTCGCCGGGCCTGGTTTTCGCCATGACCGGGCGGTCGGTCAGGCTTTCGTGATAGTCCGCGAGCCAGTCGATGAGTTCATGGCCATAGCGGCGGAAGTCTTCAGGCGACACCAGGCGTCCTTGTGAGCTCGCGCGGATACGACATGAGGCTGCATCAGGGCTTGGCGGATCGAAGTCAACCGGCGCGATGCGCAGCCGAGGATCACCGGAGAGGCGGCGGCTTTTGGAAGAGGCGATGGATGCCTAACCGCAACCTTCTGGTTGCAAACGAGGAACAAAGGCCCGATAGTCGACGTGCAATGGAACAATAAAGCCGTGGCCGAGGTTTCGGGATACGTGCTAGTCGCGCGTCCGGCCGCATAAAGGACGCGCACTTCACCCCGCGCATACCCCCAATGCGCGGGGTTTTTTGCAGGCCCACCGATGGCGTCCTTCCCGACGAGCCGAACGCGCCGGCCGAGTTTGAAAGCCGAAGACGGCGCAGAGTTCTGTGGCGCGGTCGAGAGCATTGAAGGCGGCCGCCTCTTCCGAGCGAGCTGCCATGCCCGACGCGATCACAACGACAAGGTCGAGACGGAAATGCGGGAATTTCGCATATGCCCAAACGCGGCCGATGCTGAGAAGTGGATCGCGCAGAGAGCGGCGAAGCGCGGGTTTCCTACCTACAAGTTGCTGTGACGCCCTTTGAGCCGGTCGAGGCCCGGGACGCCTAGTCTGGCCCTTCTCAATTCTCGCGACCCGATAGCGCGGCGGCGCGCACGCATAGCTTCCAAGATAAAATCAGGCCGGCGCGACGCCGCGCCGCGCCTCCATGAGCGCCTCCAACGCTTCCGGCGTCGTGACCGGGAGCGAGCAGGTCTGGCCCTGGCAGAGCATGGCGATCGGCTCGTCGGCGCGCGGCAGGTCGTCTCGGGGCGCGCCGTCCGGCCATAAGGCGCGGTCGAGGCGCAGCACGGCCAGCGATGGGTCGGGCGAGCGCAGCGCGACGGCCGTGAGCGCTTGTGCGCGCGGATCGTCGAGCGGCCCGTCGATGACCACCGAGCCGCCGCGCGCGAGCATGTCGGCGCTCATGAGCGTGAGCGGGCTGGCGCCCAGGCCCTCGGGCGCGCCGGAGACGGCGCGGATGAGGCCTTCGGCCGCCTCGCGCCAGCGCGCTTCGTCCGTCAGATGCCAGAGGCGCACGAAGGTTTCGGCGAGCAGGCCGATTCCGGACGGCGTCGCGCCGTCATGCGCCTGGCGCGGGCGCGCGCCGGGCACGTCGGCGGCGTCGCTCGCGGTGAGGAAGAACCCGCCCGCGCCGTCGCCGAACAGATCGACGGCCTTGCTCGCGAGGCGGCGCGCGGCTTCGAGGTCTGCGGGCTTGCCGCTCGCCTCGAACAAGCCAAGCCCGGCGCGGGCCATCGAGGCATAGTCGTCGATGAGCGCGCGCGCGCCGGGATGGCCCTCGCGCCAGGCATGCAGGAGCCGGCCGTCGGGTCCGCGCAGCTTCGCCAAAATGAAATCGAAGGCCGAGCGCGCCGTCTCGAGCCAGGCCGGCTCGTCGAATGCGGCGCTGGCGCGGGCGAGCGCGGCGATGACGAGGCCGTTCCAGTCGGCCAGCACCTTGTCGTCGCGGCCCGGTTTCGGACGCGTCTCGCGCAGGGCGAAGAGTTTCGCGCGGGCCTCCGCAAGCTCGGCCTCCGCTTCAGGCGAGGCGCGTGAAGTGATGCGGCGCAGCACCGTCCGGCCTTCCCAGTTGCCTTGCGCCGTGACGTCGTAGGCGGCCTTGAAGCGCGCTGACGCTTGGCCCAAGGCCGCGTCGACCTCGTCTTCGCTCCAGATGTAGGTGAGGCCTTCCTCGCCGTCCTGATCGGCGTCGAGCGAGGCGGCGAAGGCGTCGCCGACGCGCATCTCCCGCATGAGCCACCCAACCGTCTCATGCGCCCGTTCGACGAAGGTCTGATCGGGCCGAAAGACATGAACAAGCGCCAGCAATTCGAGGATCTGCGCGTTGTCGTAGAGCATCTTCTCGAAATGCGGCACGAGCCACACCTCGTCGGTCGAATAGCGCGCGTAGCCGCCGCCGAGATGGTCATAGATGCCACCCGCGTTCATCGCCTCTAGCATCGCGCGCGCGGCCTCGCCGAAGCGCGGATCGCCGCGGCGGAACATCTCGCTCCAAAAGAAGCGGAAGATTGGCGCATTGGGGAATTTCGGCGCGCCGCGAAGGCCGCCGTGGATCGGATCGACCGCGTTTAAGAGCGCATCGCCGATCCGCGCAAGGTCGGCTGGCGAGACGCCAGGGCCGGCGCTCGATTCGGAGAGTTTCGCCAGGTGCTCGGCGAGAGTGAGACCGCGGCCTTCCATCTGTTCGCGCTGCGTGCGCCACGCGTTATCGATCGACTGGAGGACCTGCCGGAACGACGGCCGGCCGTAACGCGGCTCGGGCGGCCAGTAGGTTCCCCCGATCATCGGCTTGCCGTCCGGCGACAAGAACATGGTGAGCGGCCAGCCGCCCTGTTGGCCGAGCGCATGGAGCGCGGTCATGTAGATATGGTCGATGTCCGGCCGCTCCTCGCGGTCGACTTTGATGTTGACGAAGAGCTCGTTCATGAGGCGCGCCGTTTCCGGATCCTCGAACGATTCATGCGCCATCACGTGGCACCAATGGCACGCGGCATAGCCGATCGAGAGCAGGATCGGGCAATCGCGTCGCTTAGCCTCGGCGAGAGCCTCGGCGCTCCACGAGCGCCAATGCACCGGATTTCCGGCGTGCTGCAGAAGATAGGGCGAGGCTTCCTCACCGAGGAGGTTGCGGCCGGATTCCATTTGAGATCCCTCGCTTTGCCTTCAGGCCGCCAGCGCAGCCTTCAGCATAGCCTTGAACCGGCGCGAGTCGAGGGTCCACAGGATGTCGGCGCCCTCGTGCTCAGCGGTCGCCTCGCGCCAGACGTTGGCGTTGTTCTCGTCGTGGTGCACGTTCAGCCGGTCGACGACCGTCATGCCGCGGGTGAGGCGGCTCCCTGTCTCGATCGCGACCCGATGACGCGACCAGGAGAGGCCGATCGAGCGGTCGAGCGCCACCGCCATCGCGGTCGGATCGGCGAGCGAGAGGCCGATTTCGCCGGTCTGGGTCCGATAGGCCTCGCGGGCGGTCATGTTCGATTCAATGGCGAATTTCGCTTTCGGCGTGCCGAGCGCTTCGATCGCCGCGATCTCGTCGTCGTTCAAAACTGAGGCGCCGCGGGAGACGTGCCAGCCGATCATCTCGATATTGAGCTTCGAGCGGAAGACGGCGCGCGCAGCTTCCGGATCGACCCAGATGTTATATTCCGCCGCCGGCGTCACATTGCCCTCGCAGCACGGCGCGCCGCCCATCACCACGCAGCGGCCAATGCGGTCCGCAAGCTTAGGGTCTCGCTTGAGAGCGTGCGCGACATTCGTAAGCGGGCCGAGCGTGACCAGAGTGAGACCGGGCGCTTCATGCGCGAGGCGCACGATGGCGTCGGCCGCGTGTTCGCGCTCAGGCCTGCGCTTTGGCTTTGGAAAGCCGCGATCGCTCATCCCGTCTTTGCCGTGGAACCAATGCGCATGGTCATGCGAGCGGTTGAGCGGCTTCTCTTCTCCAGGGAAGACGGGCGCGTGGGCGTTGCAGATCTCGACAGTCAGAAGCGCGTTTTGCGTCGCCTGCTCGAGGCCGACGTTGCCAGCGACCGTCGTCAGGCCGAGAACCCTGACGTTGGGCTCGGCGAGCGCCATCATGATCGCGACCGCGTCGTCGGAGGCTGTGTCGGTGTCGATGAGAAAGTTGCGCATTGCTCCCAAGTTTCTCGCGTTCGTTCAGACGGCGCGCGTTCGTCTAAAAAGGCCGGCGAGAACCGTCCGGGTGACATGAGCCTCGCTCGCCCAGTAGCCCTCAAGCTTCGGGATCGAGTCGGCAATGTCGGCGACGCGCCGGTCATAGAAGATATGGCGGTGCGGCGCGGGCAGTTCCGCAGGTCGCGGGAAATTCTGCGAGGGGACGAACGCGAGGGCCAGACTGCGAGGGAAGCCCAGGAGACTGACGACAGGATTGCCGCATTTCGCGCATGTCCCTCGCCTCATCGCCGGCGGCGGGCGATGGCGGCGGAATTCAACGGATTGGTTGGCCGACAGTGTAACCGATTCGGCCCAGAAATATGTGACGTCGGCGAAAGGTTTGCCGTAGACCTTCTGGCAGATCGTGCAATGGCAGAAAAAGCGGCCAATCGCGTCGCCGTTGACGGCGAATTGCGAAGCGCCGCAGGGGCAGGAACAGTCTTGCTTCAAGAATCGCCTTCCAATTTCCTGCCGTCGCCGGGTGGTCAGGTCGTCGCCAGTAGCTTTGCAAACCCTCGGTCGAGGTCGGCCTTGAGGTCCTCGATATCCTCGAGGCCGACGCTGAAGCGCACGGTCGGACCGCCGGCCGCAAAGCGCGTCGCGGTGCGGGCGGGTGTGCAGTCGAAGGGGATGGCGAGGCTTTCATAGCCGCCCCAGGAATAGCCGAGGCCGAAAAGCTCGAGGCCGTCGAGGAACGCGGCGACCGCCACCTCCGACGCCGGCTTCAGCACGATCGAAAATAGGCCCGACGAGCCGGAATAGTCGCGCTTCCAAAGCGCGTGGCCCGGATGATCGGGCATTACCGGGTGGAGGACGCGCAAGACCTCGGGTCGCTCGCTCAGCCATTGCGCCAGCGCCAAGCCCTGACGCTCCGCTTCTCTGAGCCGCAAATCCATGCTGCGCAGGCCGCGAAGGGCGAGAAACACGTCCTCGGGGCTGGGGGGAATGGCCATCAGATGGACGCATTGATGAAGCCGCTCGAACCAGGCCGCATTGGCCGAGACGAGGCCGAGCAGCAGGTCGGCGTGGCCGGAGAGATATTTGGTGCCGGCTTCGACCGCCATATCGACGCCATGCGCGTGGGGCGAGAAGAAGAGCGGCGTCGCCCAAGTGTTGTCCATGATGACGCAGGCGCCGTGAGCGTGCGCGGCGGCGACGATCGCGGGAATGTCCTGCACCTCGAGCGTCTCCGAGCCCGGCGACTCGGTGAACACGACCTTGGTGTTGGGCCGCATCAGCGCGGCGATGTCGGCGCCGATCGTGGGATCGTAATAGGTGGTCTCGATCCCCATCCGCTTCAAAGTCATGTCGGCGAAGGCGCGCGCCGGCCTATAAACGGAATCGGTCATGAGCATGTGATCGCCGGAGCTCAAGGCCGTCATCAGCGCGACAACGATCGCCGCAAGCCCCGAGGGCAGAAGCACCGTTCCCGCCCCGCCCGACAGGTCGGTCCAGGCGGAGCACAAGGCCTCGGTCGTGGGCGTGCCGCGGGTGCCGTAGGTGAAGCGCTGCTTCCGGCTCTTGAGCGAGGCGACGTCGGGATAGAGCACGGTCGAGCCGCGAAATGGCGGCACGTTGATGAAGCCTTGCGAGAACTCGGAGTCGCGGCCCAGATTCACGAGGCGCGAGCGGCGCCTCAGGGACGCGCGCGTTTCGTCGGTCAGTTTGGCCATTGGCTTGGCGCGGGCTCCAGATATGGGGTTGTTTGGCCGTTGCTAGCACGCTTCGCCGCCTCGTGGCAGCCGATTGACTTCCGCCCTTGGCGCCGGACTATGAGCCCTCTCGTCATCGTCCCGGCCGAGAGCCCGGACTGTCCGCGTCACTGAGGAGGTTGTCATGCGATCGCACATGGTTTGGCTTGCCGGCGCGGCGCTCAGCGCTCTCGCCGCCCTTTCCGCCAGCGCCGGCACGCTCGATCAGGTCAAAGCGCGCGGCCAATTGATCTGCGGCGCCAATCCAGGGCTCGCCGGCTTCGCCCTGCCGGACGATCAGGGAGTGTACAAGGGCCTCGACGTTGACGAATGCCGGGCGATCGCCGCGGCGATCTTCAACGATCCGAACAAGGTCAAGTACATCCCGATCAACGCGAAAGACCGGCCCACAGTCCTCGCTTCAGGCGAGATCGACGTTCTGATCCGCAACACCACCTGGACGCTGTCGCGCCAGACCGGGGGCATGTTCTTCACCGGGATCAACTTCTACGACGGGCAGGGTTTCATGGTGCGCAAGAAGCTCGGCGTCAATTCGGCGCTAAAGCTCGACGGCGCATCGATTTGCGTGCAGCAGGGAACGACGACCGAACTCAATCTCGCCGACTATTTCCGCGCCAACAACATGAAGCTTGAGGCGGTGGTTTTCGCGACCGACGAGGAGGCGACCAAGGCCTACGACTCCGGCCGTTGCGACGCCTACACCACCGACGCCTCGGGCCTCTATTCCGAGCGGCTCAAGATGTCGAACCCCGACGATCATATCGTGCTGCCGGAAATCATCTCGAAGGAGCCGCTCGGCCCCTCGGTGCGCAAGGATGACATCCAGTGGTTCCAGATCGTGCAATGGACCCACTATGCGCTCATCACCGCCGAGGAGTTGGGGGTCACAAAAGCCAACGTCGACGAGAAGCTGAAATCGGATAATCCGGCGATCCGCCGCCTGCTCGGCGTCGAGGGCAGTTACGGCCAGGGCCTCGGCCTCACGAACGACTGGGCCTATCGCATCATCAAGGCCGTCGGCAATTACGGGGAGATCTTCGAGCGCAATGTGGGGCAGGGCTCGCCGATCAAGATCAGCCGGGGCTTGAACGCGCTCTGGAACAAGGGCGGCCTGCAATACGCCCCGCCGATAAGGTGAGCCAGGGCGCGGCGACCTTATTTTTTCAACCAGCCGCCAGCGCTTTTCGCAATCCTTCGGGATCGCCCTTGATCGCCCGCAACAGCGTACGCGGAGGGCCGCTGGGCCGCTTGGCGCCGCGCTCCCACTCCTGCACCGTCCGCACGCTAAACTCATAAGCGGCGGCGAACTCGACCTGCGTCATGCCGATGGCTTCGCGCATGGCGCGTACGTCAATGTCGGGCGCCATATCAGGGGCAGCATCCGCATGGGCAGCGATCTGGCGCGCAATGTCGGAGTCCGTCATCGAGTCCACGCGCCAAGCGTTCTGACGCGCAGGTCCGCGACCGAGCCGGCGTCACCCTTCGGCGCGCAAATCCAGCGCGAAGATCTCCTTCCGCTCCTTGACGCCGCGCAAAGCGTGGCGGCCGAGCGATCTGAGCCGGGCGTCGGAGGCCTTCATTCCGTCCACGAACTCGGCGGAGACCAGCACCGCCCGGCCAAGCGGCTCGCAGAGAGCCTCGATGCGCGCCGCCTCGTTGATCGCCGGGCCGATGACTGTGAAATCGAGCCGGTCGATCGCGCCGACGTTGCCGTACAGCGCGTCGCCGAGATGCAGCGCGAGATCGACCGATGCGAGCGGCGCGCCTCGCGCCTCGCGCGCCGCGTTGAGCGCCTCGATGTTGCGCATCGCCTCGATCGCGGCGTCGAGCGCTCGGCGGCAGGTCTCCGCCCGATCCGCCTCTTCGAACGGGAAGGTGGCGAGCATGCCGTCGCCGATGAACTTCAGCACCTGACCGCCGCGCTCGCGGAGCGAGGCGGTTAAAATCTCGAACACGTCATTGAGCAGTTCGACGACGACAGGGCCAGACGCCGAGTCGCTGATCGACGTAAAGCCTCGGATGTCGGCGTACCACAGAACGGCGCGCAGATTATCGAGCGAACCTCGCATGATCGAGCCGGCATGGACCCGCCGCCCCGCGTCCTCGCCGAGATAAGTCGCGAGCAATCCCGAGGCGATGACGTGGCCCGCGAGCGCCTTCATCGCGAGAGACAAAGCCGGCAGGGTCGCTTGCACGAGCGTCGTATCGTCATCGCTAAAGCCGCCTTCCCGATCGGTCGCGAAGGAATAGACGACGCCCGTGCCCTGCGAGCGGTCGCCGTCCTTGCCGAAGGGAAAGATATGAGCGACGTAGTCCGTCCCGCCATCAGCGAAAAATTCCTCAAGAATGGGGAAATCGCGCTGGTCCGGGCCCTGTTCCAGACGCCTGCGCAGCGACGGACTCTCCTCGCCGCCCTCAACCCTAACGATGAGATGATTAAAGGGGCTGACGAGCCAGTCCGCCTCTTCGAGGCTGCCGTGGGCGTATTGCTCGGGCGCGATCGCGTTGAGGTCGCGCCGCCACGTCATACCGTAGCCGCTCCATTGCGGGTGCAGCGTCTCCATTGCGGTGTGGGCCCGCCACAGCGGCGTCCCATGGATCACCAGGCGCTGGCAATAGCCGTCGAATAACTCGTAAGCATCCGCCCCGCGCAACCCTTCTTGCACCGCCCAGATGTGCGTATCGACAATGCGACGGCCGACCGCGTCGTCAAACGTCCTGAGCCGAAGCTGGGAAAGCGTATCGCCGGAGTTGTCGGAAGGCATCGCGCCGACTATGGTTTCGTGTCCGACTTGGGGACGACGAACACCTGGCCGGGATAGATGACATTCGGGTTGCGGATCTGCGCCCGATTGGCATCGTAAATCACCGGGTAGTGCGTTGGATCGCCGTAGTAGGTCTTGCTCAGCGCCCACAGCGTGTGGCCGGTGGCGACCCGCTTGGTTTGGACCGATTCGACGACCGCGTCAGCGGGCGAGGGCGCGGACGACTGGGCGGGGCTTGTGGGCGTCGTGGCGGCGACCTGCGCAGGCGGGGCGGCTGGCATGTCAGGGTACTCGAACGGGGTGTTGGCGCTCGCGAGGACAGTCGCGCCGCTCGGATTTATCTCGTCGGCCTGCATGACATAGCCGCCAGGGACTCATGCCGCTTTTGATCGTCAAGGACCATCGGCCGTCGGCTTGCGTCTTGGCCTCGGCGATGTCCGCCTGATTGAGATAGAGACGGAGGGCGGTGTTTGGCTCCGCCGACCCTTTGGCCACAAGACTGCCGGGGGCCTCGGCCTCAACCGACTGGATCGCGACGCGAGCGCCGCTGGCGGGCGCTGGCGTCGCCAGGGTCCGCATCCCCAATGCAGACGGTTCGGCGTTGGGGTTCGTCGGCGCGGCGGCGGCCACGGCGGTCTTCGCTTCAGGCGGGCCCGGCGGGGCGCCTGTCTTGGCTTCCTGCGCGGGAACCGAGACCGCAACCGCGCTCGATAACGCCGTTTGCCCCTTGTCGGCGTTAGCGGCCAAGGAGAGGCTATGGTCGCCCGGCGCGAGCGCCGGGGGGATGATGACAAACTGGCCCGCCGCGTCGGCGGTCGCCTCGGCGACAGTCTTGCCGCCGTCACGCAGCTCGACCTTCTCGTTCGGCGCCGCACGGCCGGCGATGACCGCCTCGCCGGAAGGATCGACGTTCACCACGTCGAAGGCGGGCTCGAGGGCTGCGGTCTGGGTCGGGGGCTTGTCAGCAGGAGCTGGGGCGCTTGCCGGCGGCGTTGCGGGGGCAGCCGGCAGAGCCGGGGAAACAGTCGGGGTCTTGGGCTCAACAGGTGCGCGAGCGACAAGCGGAAGATCAGCGGGATTCCGCTCAAGAAAATCCGGGTGAGTCCATACCACCGCTCCGGCTCCAGCGGCCACCACCGCCAAAGCAGCTGCTCCGACCCAAATCAGCGTATTCCGCGACGGCATCACTACTCACTCTCGCGTGATATATAGCGCCGAGCGGCGATTGCGACAAATCCCTAACGCCATGGCGTCCATTAATTCTCGCCGAATCCCTTGAGAACATGGGTCAGGACAACTCGGCCGGCCTTTCCTCCCGCGCCGTCTTGACGCGTCGAGCGCCGGAGCGGCCTGCTCGCAGCTGCGCCTTCGTCAGCGCATAGAGCGCAAGGTCGGCGCCCTTGCCGCGCAGCCTGAGATCGCCAAGCGAGCGTTTGGCAATTCCCGCCGGCAGCTCGAGCCGATCGATCAGCTCAGCCGAGGCGATCACGCGGTCGCCTGTCTGACGGCAAAGCTCCTGGATGCGCGCCGCCGTATTGACGGTGTCGCCGAGAAAAACAATCTCCCTCTTCACCGAGCCCATCTCGCCGGTCACCACCGGACCGCAATGCAGCCCGGCCCGCACCGCGACGGCTGCGCCGAACTCTCGCCGGTAGTCGGACGCGCGTCTGGCCAGCCGGTCGATGGCGCCGAAGCAGGCCGCGACGCAGCGGCCATCCGTGATTCCTTGCTCGAGCTTCCAGGTCGCGATCAGCTCATCGCCGACGTAGCGATGGATCTCGCCCCGCGCCGCGACGATCGGCTGCGTAAGGTCGTCGACGAAGCGGTTGACCAAGCGATGGAAGGCGAGTGGACCGAGCCGCTCGGCCAATCCCGTCGAGCCCTATCATGTCGATGAGCAGGAACACTCGCAATTCCACCCGTGGCGCATAATAGCGGCCGGTGATGAAGTTGATGAGCACGTTCTGGCCAAGCAGACTGTTCAGGTCGAGGATGAAGACGAAGACGAACGCCGCAGCGAGCGAGAACAGCACATCCTGGCGTTCGACGCCGAGCGCGCCCGGCGCCGGAAAGAGATAGGCGCCAAACTTGAGAGCCGAACAGGATGACGCCGAGGTAAAGGACGGTCTTGACCACCACATGCGACCGCGAAGGGCGCCCGGCGAAGCGGTTCTCCGAGCGGCCCGCTCAGGACGAACCATCGAAGGACGCCAGAATGCAGGCGATCACCGCGCCGGTCAGGACGCCGCGCGCCGCGCTATAGACGTCGAACAACCGCCCGCCATCGCTGCGCGACGTCCACCTGGGAATAGACGGCGCCAATCGCCGCCGCGATGGCAAAGTGGCCCAGACAATGGTCCGGAACGGGCCCGGCAAACGAGGGAACGTCATGGTCCTGCGGTCGACTTGCAGCGTGATGGTTCCAGTCTAGCAGACATTCGCGGAGACGTGGCCGCTCTTCGAACCATCACGCCCGAAAGAGATCGCGCTCGATCCCCGCCGCGGCAAACACATAGTCGCGGCTCGCGTCCAGTTCGGCCCGCAGCTTTGGAATGTCGTAGCCGACGATCGCGCCGCGCCATTTCTTGATTTGCCCGGCGCACATGACCGTCGAGACGTTGGAGCGGTCCATGAGCGTGACGACCGCGCCCGGCGCGTGATTGAGCGGCGTGACGTTGAGCGCTGTCGCGTCGAGGAGGATGATGTCGGCGTCCTTTCCCGGCGTCAGCGAGCCGGTCTTGGAATCGATCTTGAGACCTCTTGCTCCGCCCATCGTCGCAAGCTTAAGCGCGTCCCAGACCGACATGAGCTTTGGGAACTCCTTGCCCTGCAACGCAAGCTCGTTGGCGAACATGCGCTGCAGGGTGAGAACGCCGCGCATCTGGGTGAACATGTCGGCGGTCATCGTGCACTCGACATCGGTCGACAGCGACAGGCTCATTCCGAGGTCGAGCGCCTTCTGAATCGGCGGCGTCCCGTGCCGCATGTGCATTTCGATCGGCACGGCGAGCGTGACATGCGCTCCCGCATCGGCTGCTGCTTTCCAGCCGATTTCGCTCATGCCGGTCATGTGGATGAAAAAGCAATCCGGTCCGAATTTCCCGGCTTTCGCGAGTTCGTCGAAGGTCGGCTGCATTCCGAAAGTGCCGACGACATGGAGCGCGATCGGCAGGCTCAGCTCGCGACCGACTTTCCACGCCTCCTCGTAGCCCGGCAGGTAGATCTCGCCGCCGATGAACATGCTGAGCAACTGGTCGGACGCGGTGAAGTGCTGCGCGCGGATGCGCTTGGCGTCGCCTGGATATTTCGCCTTCTCGCCCCAGCCCTCGAAATAACCAAACACTGCGCGCCGGCCAGCTGCGCGCAGTCCCTCGATCGCGGCGTCGGAATGTCCGGGCGAATGGTGGATCTGGCTGATGTCCATGACCGCGGTCACGCCGGCGTCGATCTGCGCGATGCCGGCGAAAAGTTCGTTGATGTAGACATCTTGCGGGCGATAGCCCATCGACAGCTTCTGCAGGATCGACTCATAATAGTTGTGGGCGCTTTCCGGCCGCCCGTCGTTGATCAGAATGCCATCGGCGAGAAAGCTGCGCAGCGCCGTCTCGAATTGATGGCTGTGCGCATCGATAAAGCCGGGCATGACGATATGCCCGGTGGCGTCGATGATTGCAGCGTCGGGCGCATGAATCGAGGCGGCGATCTCTGCGATTTTCGATCCGTCGAGGAGGACGTCGCCAGCCGCGTGATTGCCGACGCGCTCGTCCATCGACAATATTGTCCCGCCCTTGATCAGCGTCCGGCGGCCCTGAACGCCGACGCCCTCGGGCATGGCGGCTGCTGCGGCGCCATGTACGGCTTCAAGATTGACGGGGGCCACGCGCTGCGAGTCCGGTTCGATCGCCGATGTTGCAGCGAAGCGCGGAGGGGCGCCTGCGTTGAGCCCCGACCCGATCACATCACAAATCTGACACATGCCGCGTCCCTCCTGGTTCCCCACTCGCATGCCGCTTCGACGAGCGGCCTATGACGGAGGCGTACGGAACCAGGCTCGCGGCGTCAATTCACGGGACTATTCGCTGGCGGTCTTGCGGGACGGCAAGTTCTGAAGTTCGACAAGCTTCTCTCTTTCGCCGCTATCGACGATCAGGGCCGTCGCTCCTTCGCCGCAGGTGAAGTTTAGCGAACGGCCTTCCTCGCTGTCGAGGCCCGCGGTCTCTCCGGGATTAAGAACGAGGCGAACACGCGTCGCCGTCCTCGTGGAAGACGCCTCCGGATCGAGTTTCTCGTAGACCATCAGCATCACGACGCATTTCCTGGCCTGTTCCACAAAGTAGCCGCTGGTGGATTTCGAGCCGAAATCATAGCTGATGCTGTCAACCGGCCGATACCTGACTTCTTCCATGCGCTGCTGGCTCGAGGCTGCCGACGTCCACAGGCCGGCGACGACCGTTCCGGCAAAGACGGATGCCTGAGCAATTCTCTTAATGAACATGACGTTCCCCTCTCCTGGGATCGGAGCGAATTCAAGCCAGCCAACTCGGGTGTCCAACTACGAATTACGTGCGACACTCGGTTGACGGCGATCAGGGAATAAGGTCGATCAGCTGCGGCGTCTGTGATCAAAATCACATTGCAATCACAGGCGGCCCGTGGCGGGCCGAGCTGCTTTTGGATTGAAGCGCCAAAGGGAACCCGCCGACGACAATCTCTTGCAGAAAATCAGAAATCAAGTTAGTCTCGCCCCATGAACAATCCCGCGCTTCCGCATGCCAAGAACGCTGGCTCCCGTTCCGGCGGGTCCAAGCGCGCCGCGGAAGAGGGCGCGAAATATCTTTGCGGCTAAAAGCCGCGTAACCCATTGAAAAGTCGAGATTCGGACGAGAGAATCCAAGGAAATCCAAGGAAATCCAACCCTCATCAGCGGGGGCTTTCGCAGCGAAACGGCCACGCGCCAAGAAAACCCAAATTGACCGGATGAGCGTTCGGTCCGCCGCCGGGAAGGCAGCCGAACCGGTTCCGTCCAAAGAAAAGGCGCTGTAGGCGGTGCGACAAGGTGAAAGAAAAGCCGGCGCCGTTGCTTCGCCTGCACTGTTGCTTAGCCAGCCCCTACTGCCCGCGCTTGCCCCGCACCGCGAACCGGACCGCTTCTTCCGCGGCGCGGAACAACGCGCGCGCCTTGGCGATGCATTCGTTCTGCTCGGCGGCGGGGGAGGAATCATAGACGATGCCGGCGCCGGCCTGGACATGCATGAGCCCGTCCTTCACCACCGAGGCGCGCAACACGATGCAGGTGTCCATCTCGCCGCCCGCGCCGAAATAGCCGATGCAGCCGGCATAGATGCCGCGCTTGTCCTTCTCCAGTTCGTCGATGATCTGCATCGCCCGCACCTTCGGCGCGCCGGAGACGGTGCCGGCGGGAAAGCCTGCGGCGAGCGCGCTGACCGCATCGACGTCGTCCCGCAACTCGCCCTCGACGTTGGAGACGATGTGCATCACGTGGCTATAGCGTTCGATGAAGAAGCTGTCGGTGACCTTGACCGAGCCGATCTTCGCGACGCGGCCGACGTCGTTGCGGCCGAGGTCCAGCAGCATGAGATGTTCGGCGCGCTCTTTCGGATCGGCCAGGAGCTCGGCCGCCAGCGCTTCGTCCTCGGTCGGGCTTTTTCCCCGTGGGCGCGTCCCGGCGATCGGGCGGATGACGACCTTGCCGTCGCGCACGCGCACCAAAATTTCGGGGCTCGAGCAGACGATCTGGAAGTCGCCGAAGTCGAGAAAGCAGAGATAGGGCGAAGGATTGACGCGCCTCAGCGCGCGATAGAGGGCGAAGGCCGGCAGGTCGAAGCGGCTCGTGAACCGTTGCGACAGCACGATCTGAAAGGCGTCGCCAGCGGCGATATAGTCCTTCGCCCGGGCGACCATCGCCTTGTACTCGTCCTCGGTCGTATTCGACCGCGCCTCGCCCGCCTCGACGAGCGGATCGACGGCCATGGCCGCGGTATGATCGAGCGGCGATTCGAGCGCGTCGACCACCGCGTCCAGCCGCGCCATGGCGTTCTCATAAGCGGCGCGGGCGGTGATGCCGGGCGCCGGGCGGACCGGCGTCACGACCGACATCTCGTCGCGCGCGCCGTCGAACACCACCATGACCGTCGGTCGGATGAGTAACGCTTCGGGCACGCCGATCGGATCGGGCTTGGCAGGGCTCAAGCGCTCCATGCGCCGCACCATGTCGTAGCCGAGATAGCCGAATATGCCCGCCGACATCGGCGGCAGCCCTGGCGGCATCGCAATGCGCGATTCGGCGAGCAGGGTTCTCAGCGCATCGAGCGGATCGCCGGGGCAGGGGACGAAAGCACCTGGGTCCGTGAGCGCCCGTCGGTTGATCTCGGCGGTTTCCCCGCTCGAGCGGAAGATCAAGTCGGGATCGAGGCCGATCATCGAATAGCGGCCCCGCTGGGCTCCGCCCTCAACCGATTCGAGCAGGAACATATTGCCTGCTCGACTGCGCGCGAGCTTGAGATAAGCCGACACGGGGGTCTCGAGATCAGCGACCAAGGTCGTGACCGCGACCTCAGCCTCGCCGGCGATATAGGCGCGCGCGAAGGCTTCGTAGTCGGGCAGGGTGCTCATCGGCCTGTTAGCTGCCCTCGGCGGACTGAAGGACGTTCTGGTGGATGGAGACGCCGAGCGCCTTGCGTAACGCGGCGACATATTGATCGAGCAGGCTTTCGCGGGTCGCCGTGTCGAGCTCCGAGGCCATCGCCTTGACGCGGGCGTCGGCGAAGTCGACTGGCGGCGTCCGGTCGGCGGTGATCTTGAACACCACCCGCCCGTCGGGCGTCGCCGCGGAGCCCGCGCCGTCGGCAGGCTGGCGGAAGATGGCGGCCACCACCAATTCCGGCAGAGTGGACTGCTCGGCGCGATGGACGTCGATCGCCGTCTTCACCTTGGCGCCCGCGCTCTTCGCGACATCGGCGATGCTTCCGCCGGCGCTGATCTGCCTGACAAGATCGTCGGCCTTGCCGGCGAGCGCCTTGTCGACCTGCTCGGCGCGCCATTGCTTTTCGACCTCGGGCTTCGCCTCTTCGAACGTGAGGTCGTGCGCCGGATCGATCTTGGTCACGTCAAACCAGATGTAGCCGCCGTCCGTGGTGTTGAGCGCCGCCTCGTCCAGCCCGACGTCGGAAGCGAAGGCGGCGCGCAACAGTTCGGCCTTATCCGGCAGGTTGACCGGCGCGCCTTTGGGGTCTTTGCCCGCGGCGTCGAACGCGGCGATCGTTTGCCCGGTCAGGCCCACGGCCTTCGCGGCCTCGAGGATGGTTTTGCCCGACACCCGCGCATCCTCGATCTTGTCGTGCAGGGCCTGGATCTTGTCGCCCGCTCGGGAGGCGGAGACCTCTTTCTTCACCTCATTCGCGACCTCGGCATAGGGCTTGACCGTCGAGGGGGTTATGCTTTTGACTCGAACGATCACCGGACCGAACTGGCTCTTCAACACGTTGCTGACGCCCCCTTGCGGAAGAGCGAAGACGGCGTTGGCCTCGTCCTTGTCGAGCATGGCGTCCTTGGTCGTCTCGCCGATGTCGGCGTCCTCGGGTTTGAGGCCCCGCTCTTTGACCAGATCGTCGAAGCTCGTTCCGGCCTTGAGCTTGGCCTCGGCCGCGGCGGCGTCGGCGTCATTGGGAAAGAGGATCTGCTGCAGGTCGCGCTTCTCGGGCGAGCCGAACTGGGGGTTCTTTCCGGCAATCTTCTCGTAAGCCGCCTGGGCGTCGGCGTCGGTTACTTCGGCGGGATTGGCGATCGTTTCCGGCTCGAGCGCGAGTATGTTCATCTCCCGGTATTCGGGCGCGCGATAGCTCGACTTGCGATCGTTGTAGAAGGTCTTGAGCGCGTCCTCGGAAGGCGCGGGAATGTCGCCCGCCGCCGAAGCAGGCAGTAAGAAAGTGTCGGCCGACCGGGTCTGACCCTGATAGTCGGCCTCCGCCGTGACCTCCGCCTTGGGCGCCGTGATCCCCGTCGCTAGCGCGCCGACGATGAACTGCCTTAAGACCTGCTTGCGCAATTCCGAGATGAAACCACGCTCGTTCATATCCATGTCGCGCAAAGCGGCTTCGAGGCGGGACGGATCGAATGCGCCGGACTTGTCGCGGAAGCTCGGGTTCGAGGTGATGACCTCGCGTAAAGCTTCGTTGGAAATGCCAAGCCCGAGCTTGCTCGCCTCGTCATCGACCGCCGCTTCGCTCAGCAATTGCTGGAGCACGCTCCGATCGAGGCCGATCTGACGCGCCTCCTCGTTAGTGAACGGGCGCCTCAGCCGGCGCTGGTACTGCTGGATCGCTCGATCGTAGGCGACGTGATAGTCCTGGGCGGAGATTTTCGTCCCGCCAACTGATGCGACGGTGGACGGGCTGAAACCGCGTAGCATGTCGCCCACGCCCCAGACGACGAAGCTGACGATGATGAGCCCCATGACGATGGTCATGATCGCCTTGCCGACGATACCCTGAGAGGCATTGCGTATCGATTCGAGCATTTCGCCCTAACAGCCTTTCTGTAGACGCGGTCCGTAGCCCGCCGAAAGACGGGCGTCTTTCGACGCCCTTGCGGACCGCGTCCGCCGCGATCATCGATCGCGGCTACAATCGCAAGCGCCTATCTAGCGACGAGCACGCGTTTTGCATAGGCGGAGGGGGGGTGTTAACAACCGGCCGCCTAAAGATGCGGAGAAGCCTGAATGACCCCCGGCGTGCGGCCCTTGGTCGCCGGCAATTGGAAGATGAACGGGCTTCGCGGCTCCCTAGCCGAGGTTGACGCCATCCGGAAGGCGGTGGACGCCGGCGAAACCGGTCAAGCCGAACTCCTCGTCTGCCCGCCGACGACGCTCATCGCTCAAGCCGCCTTGAGGATTGGGAGCTCCGACGTCAGCCTGGGCGCCCAAGACTGCCACCCGCTGGCGAGCGGCGCATTCACCGGCGACATCTCAGCCCCTATGCTCAAGGACGCGGGCGCGGCTTACGTCATCGTCGGCCATTCCGAGCGGCGCTTGCTGCATCACGAGACCGACGCCCTTGTGCGCCTCAAGGTCGAAGCGGCCCTCAGGGCGGGACTGGTTCCCATTGTCTGCGTCGGCGAGACGAAGACGGAACGCGAGGCGGGGGAGGCGATGACCATCGTCCCGCGGCAAATTATCGGCTCGCTGCCGCCGGGGGACCCACCGGAAACTTTGGTCGTCGCCTATGAGCCGGTCTGGGCGATCGGAACCGGGCTCACCCCCACGCCCGCGGACGTCGCGGAAATGCACCTGGTGATGCGCACGCTGCTCGCTGAAATGTACGGCGCGCATGGGTCCCGGATGCGCCTTCTCTATGGAGGCTCGGTCAAGCCGTCCAATTGCGGCGAGCTTTTGACCCTCGACAATGTCGACGGCGCGCTGGTCGGCGGCGCGAGCCTGAAAGCGACGGAATTTCTCGCCATCGCCGCCGCCTATCGGTGAGAGATCCGAGGTCTGTCGAAAGTTTGTTGGCGGGTGTGTCTGAAATTATGTCCGCATAACTCGCCCTCTGACCGCCAACTTGGATGCGGCCCCGTGGGGAGCCGAGCTGGCCCTCGGCGAAGGAGCCGGCAGAATCTATACGGTGGAACCGACGAAGTCATACCGCTCCCAGAATCCGCTTCGGGTCACGGGCGAGGTTGCGGACTGGCGCGGGCACTCCCCGGAAGAGCTCAGAGCCATTGAGGCGATCGAGGACTGAGTCCGGCTCGTCCATCCAACAAACGCCTTGCACATTTCTGATAGTCCGTGCGGTTGAGCTATGAGCCTGCGCCCCTACCTGCGCCCGTCCGTTCCGATGGACGCCCCCCTTGCGCCATGTTAGGAGCGCGCCATCTTTCGAGGACGCTGGCCCTTCGGCTTGGCGCTCCGGCCGCCTGAGACCTTCATGCAATCCGTTCTGATCGTCATCCACATCCTGATCGTCGTCGCGCTCATCGCGGTCGTCCTCTTGCAACGCTCTGAAGGCGGCGCGCTCGGGACGGGCGGGGGGACCGGCAGTTTCATGACCGGGCGCGGCCAGGCGAACGCGCTCTCGCGGGCGACCGCCATCCTCGGGGCCTTGTTCTTCGCCACCGCGCTCTTGATGTCGATCCTCTCGAGCTGGAGCCGCGCGCCACACTCGATCCTCGAAAGAGGTCCGGCGCCGGCAGGCCAGACCGCGCCCGCGCCGGTTTCGCCCGGCAACATTCTCGATCAGCTCAAGAAGATGGAAGGCGGGTCAGGCGCGCCTTCAGCGCCCGCAACTGCTCCCGCCGCTCCTTCTGCGCCGGCGCCGAAGCCGTAACGACCGATCCGAAGCGGAGCGCCGGAGGTCCCTGACCTTGCCCTTGTTCCGCGTCGAGCGCCGCGTTGGCCACACTGCCGCCGAGATGTTCGATCTCGTGGCCGACGTCGAGCGCTATCCGGAATTCGTCCCCCTATGTAAGGCGCTCAAGGTGCGCAGCCGCAGCTCCGAAGGGGACGGCCGCGAGACGCTCACTGCCGACATGACGGTCGGCTACAAGCTCATTCGCGAGACATTCACCAGTCGGGTCACGCTGGATAAGCCCAATCTAAAGGTGAGGGTCGAATATATCGACGGACCTTTCAGCCGGCTCGAAAACGTCTGGACCTTCAAGGACGAGCCCGACGGGGAGGGCTCCCGCGTCAGCTTCTTCATAGATTATGAGTTCAAAAGCCGAACCCTCGGCGCTCTCATGGGCTCGATGTTCGACGCCGCATTCCGCAAATTCGCCAGCGCTTTCGAGCGGCGCGCTGACGCGGTCTACGGGCGCGCGTAAGGGGCCCGCCCTCGTCGTGAGAAGCGCCGGCGGCGCGTCTCGAAGGACGTTTCAGGGGATGCAGCGTCCGCGCCAACCGGGTCATTCCCTCGGCGGGGCAGGGCTGAGCAACAGCCAGCGCCATAAGAGCCTGATTCTCTGGGAATTGTCTTGATAAAATCAGAAATGAATGTTATGTATTTCGACTGTCAGGAGTTTTTCTCCCGTTTGCCGAAAGACGGGCGGGAAGGGGAAAGTGTGGCTAATTGGAATGTTGCCCACAACCTGCAGTGCGAGCCGAGGCGAAGGGCGATTTTTTATTTTCATCGCTCGCAACCCACTGAAAGGGCTCGATTCGCAAAAATAAACGCTAGTAAACGCTAGCAAATTTACTAGCGTTTACTATCACTTACTAGCGTTTTAGGCGCGTTTATTCGCGGTCGAATTCCCGCTTTGGTTGTATACTGAGCTTAGTCTAGAGCGTTCTGCTTTTAGGTCTGTGCATATCCTGCGTTCTTGATGTATGCGGCGCATTCGGCGGGCGGGTACTGGGCGAGGATTTTACCGCAGGCGTCGGAGATCGCTTCGTAGGTTGGCGCTTCCGCCTTTCGCAGCAGAGTTTTGAACTTGGCGAAGACCTGCTCGATGGGGTTGAGGTCGGGGGAGTATTTCGGCAGGAAGACGAGGCGTGCTCCGACATCCCGGATCGCCTTCCGCACCGCCCTTCCCTTGTGGGAGCCGAGATTGTCGAGGATCACGATGTCGCCCGGCTTCAGCGTCGGCACGAGGAACTGTTCGACATAGGCGTGGAAGCGCTCGCCGTTGATGGGTCCGTCGAACAGGCAGGGCGCGTCGATGCGGTCGTTGCGCAAGGCGGCGAGGAAAGTGGCGGT
Organism: uncultured Alphaproteobacteria bacterium; assembly: GCA_963753135.1. GTDB lineage: Bacteria > Pseudomonadota > Alphaproteobacteria > Rhizobiales > Beijerinckiaceae > Roseiarcus. The sequence goes on from CAVWBA010000009.1 coordinate 174,327, forward strand.
CTTCCACTTGCCCTGCGGGACCTTGTCAACGAGCCGCTGGCCCCTTGGCGCCCAGCCGCGCACGCGGGTCATATTGGTCTTGGTCCAGGTTTCATCGATGAAGACGAGCCGCCCGGGATCGATGAGCCCCTGATAAGTTCGCCATCGTTTGCGGTGGCGACTTATGTCGGGGCGATCCTGCTCGCGTGCGACAAGGGTCTTTTTTTGACCGTGACGCCGATCCGGCGAAAGAAGCGGCTCATCATCGAGGTGTCGGCCTTGACCCCTCGCTCCGCCGACAGGCGATCGCACAGAGCCTGAAGCGTGACGTCCGATTTCTCGGCCCGCACCGCCTCCAGAAAGTCCCGGTGCGGCATCAGCTTGGAGGCCCGATGGCCGCCATGTCCAACAGGCTCACGCGAGCCATCCCGTTCAACTCGCTCAAGCCATTTGATCGCCACGGATTGCTGATCTCGTAGCGCCGAGCCGCCGCGCGGCGGCTCATCTCCCCCCTTTTCACCGCATCAATCACGCGGTCACGCAAGTCTTGCGAATAAGCCTTTGCCATCTCCTCCTGGCCTCCGCCCAGCCAACAGGTTGAATCAAAATCTCGCTGATTCGGGAATCCGCTCCGATTCGACCCAAGCGCAGCGCGCTCTAAGGCTTCGGAGCGGGCGCGGGAATCGGGCTGTTCGGCTCGCCCTTGATTGCGCCGGCGAGAGGCGCGTCCTTGTGCGGCGCGGGTCCGTGCGTGTGCTCGGCCACATCCGTCAGAGAGTCCGGGTTGATGACCATCATGATTGAATTGCCTTGCGCATCCTTGGCGCGGACAATCAGGGACGAAGGCATGATGGTGATGTCCGTGAACCCGGCCTTGGTGAGGTCATCGTGCAGTTTCTGGCTCATGTGCGCCGGGACCTGCGCGTCCGGAGTGGTCTGAGCCGAGTCCATCGCCGCAAGCGCGGAGCCGGCGAATCCGGAGCCGAGAAGGAGAACAATCAGAGTCCTCGCGGTCGCATTCATCGGTTGCATCTCCAAAGTCGTTCGCCCGAGCCCCTAACGGTTTGGAGAGGCGCTCGTTCCATTCGACGAGACGAGCGTGGAGTAGCCGCTCACGCCACGGGGGCATGAGACGCTTCCGCCGTCCTTAGACGCGGTCTACGAACGAGAGCTCGCTTATGAACGGCGGATTCGCGGCGCTAGCATCTATCCGGCCGTGCAGAACATCCTCCTGGCGTGCCGTGCGTTCGGATTGGGCACGCTCATCACCACCAACCACATCCGCTGCGAGGATGAAGTCAAGGCGCTGCTCGGCTTGCCACCAGACGTGTCGACCTACGCCTTGATGCCGATCGGCTATCCGCAGGGGAAATTTGGTCCGCTTGCACGCAAGCCAGTGAGCGAGGTGGCCTATGAGGATCGTTGGGGCGTCGCCTGGCCGAATTGATTTAGTCTACTGGCCTCGGGTGAGATCATCGCATGTGACGAGCGGCGCGTTAAGGACCGCCGGCCGCCTCGAGCAAATCGAGGCCGACCCTGACCGAGGCGAGGCGCACCGCCTCGCGGCCGATGTCGCCGAACCGCTCTTCGCGCATAACCGTCGGTTTTCCGAGCCGCGCGCAGGCGAAATGGACGAGACCAACCGGCTTCGCCGCGCTTCCGCCGTCTGGCCCGGCGATTCCGGTGACGCTGACCGCGACCTCGGCGCGGGACGCCCGAAGCGCGCCCTCCGCCATCGCAACCGCCGTCTCACGGCTCACCGCGCCGTGGCGCGCAAGCGTCTCGGCCGGAACGCCGAGCAGTTCCTGCTTGGCTGCGTTGGAATAGGCGACAAAGCCGCGCTCCAGCACGTTCGAGGAGCCGGGGATCTCCGTGAGCAGCCCGGCGATGAGGCCGCCGGTGCACGATTCCGCGGTTGCGGCCATGAGCCCCGCCGCCCGGTAGCGGGCGATCAGGTCAGTGGCGCGAGCGATGAGGTCCGGAGGAAACATGTGCGGCTCTGGCAAGCCTTACTTCATCCGCCCCAGTCGCGAAACTATGCGCGCGCAAGGACGCCGTAACCTCTCGCGAGAGGCGCGCGAACGCTATGTCGCTTGCGCCGCTATCCGACGCCATCCCGTCAATCCCAGTCCCGCAAAGCCCAGCGCCATCAGCGTCCAGGTCGAGGGTTCGGGGACAGGCGTCATACCGTTGGTCGTGACGTCGATGATGAGCTTTCCGCCGATTACGCGGAGCAGCCCCGGTGACGTCGACCAGAATATCGGTCGGCGAAAGCAACTGCAGCCCGTAGTGCGGCGGCGTACCGCCCGTCGCATCATTCGGAAGAAAATCGCTGATGGAATTGGTCAACGCTGACCCCGGTGATGTCCACCCCGGAAGAGAAAAGGAACTCGAAACCCGTGAAAGGGTCACTGCAGGCGGATCCGGCGCTCACGCCATCGGCGCAGAACGTGGCGGGGATTTCATTCGTAATAACGATCTGCGTGTCCCCGACGTCGAACGTCGCGCCATCGATCGGAGCTTGGACGAGATGCGCAGGAACGGGCAGGACATACTGCGCCATGCCCATAGAGTCGTATTTGTATTCCTGTTCGCAATAACTCGTGGTGTATTGGTCGCGGCCGCCGCCCGAAGGAGTCGCTGGCGCATTTAAGTAGAAAAACGCACTGAGGGTGTTGGTCCCGTCGCCGATCAGCCCAGCGTGCACTGGAGCGCTTGCCGTCGCGAACAGCGCCGCGGCGGCGATCAAAAAGCTAGAGCGCATGTTTCCCCCCCGGGCGCGTCGGCCCTCGGCCGTGCCAATTCTCATAGCAACGAAAGCTCGACCGAGCAAATCCCGTCTGGCGGCAGGCAATGGGCTTCTCTTTCTGTCTAAGCCGGGGCTGACCAAACCCTCGATGGCCCCATCGCAAGATAATTCTTGATCCGCGGGCGGCGGCCAGACATGACAGCGGCGGCGGGGAGAGCAATGGCCGACACGACCTCACAGCCCGACGCCGTCGTTGTTCCACAGGCGGTATCGGCGCCACTCACGCGCGCCGCGATCTTCCTGGTTGTGACGATCAATCCGGGGGAAGACAATTCCGCCGCCGTGCGGTCGTTTTGCGCGGACTTTGCGGGCCTGGTTCGCGCCGTTGAGTTTCGCGACCTCGAAGCCGGACTCTCCTGCGTACTGGGGATCGGATCCGAAGCGTGGGACCGGATGTTTGGCGAGCCGCGCCCGGCGGAGCTTCACCCGTTCCGCGAGTTCCGGGCCGGATCGCGCCACGCGATCGCAACGCCTGGGGACCTCTTGTTCCACATCCGCGCCAAGCGGATGGACCTGTGCTTCGAAATCGCGGCGCAGATCATGGGGCGACTGGGCGATGCGGTGACGGCGGTCGACGAGGTGCACGGCTTTCGCTACTTCGACGACCGCGACCTTCTGGGCTTCGTAGACGGCACGGAAAATCCGCGTGGGCAAGCGGTGATCGACGCCGCGTTGATCGGCGAGGAGGATCCCGCATTCGCCGGCGGCAGCTATGTGATCACCCAGAAATATGTTCATGATCTTGCCGGGTGGAACGCGCTGCCGACCGAAACGCAGGAGCGCATCATCGGCCGCACCAAGCTCGCCGATATCGAACTGGACGATGCGGTCAAGCCGATATCGGCGCATAATGCGCTGACGACAATCTCCGAGAACGGGCAAGAATTTCAGATTGTCCGCGACAATATGCCCTTCGGGCAGGTCGGAACCGGCGAATATGGCACCTATTTCATCGGCTATTGCCGCACCCCGCGGGTGACCGAGCAGATGATCGAGAACATGTTCGTGGGCCGGCCGCCCGGCAATTATGATCGGATCCTCGACTTTAGCCGCGCGGTGACCGGAGCCCTGTTTTTCGTGCCATCCACGACGTTCCTCGACTCGGGAGGCGAAGTCGCTCCCGCAGCGCCGGCGCCTGCCGCGAAACCAAACGCCGCGCCGTCGCCTTCAGCGGCCGCGGCGTCTGAGGGGTCGCTCGGAATCGGCTCGCTCAAAGGAGAAAAGGGCCATGAATAATCTTCACCGCGAGCTTGCCCCTATCTCCGATGCGGCATGGGCCCAAATCGAAGACGAGGCGAAGCGCACCCTCAAACGCTACCTCGCCGGACGACGCGTGGTCGACGTCGAAGGGCCTGGCGGCGTCGGCCTTTCCGCGGTCGGCACCGGCCACCTCCAGACGATCGACGCGCCAGGCGATGGCGTGCTGGCGCGGCAGCGCGAGGTCAAGCCTTTGGTCGAACTCAGGGTCCCCTTCGAGCTTAATCGCCAGCAGATCGACGATGTCGAGCGCGGCGCGAATGACGCCGACTGGCAGCCGGCGAAGGACGCCGCGCAGAAGATCGCCTATGCCGAGGATCGCGCGATCTTCGAAGGATACGCGGCGGCTCAGATTGAAGGCATCCGCCAGGGGACGAGCAATCCGATCAGGACGTTGCCAGCCGACGTGCGGCAATATCCGGACGCCATCGCCCAGGCGTTAAGCCAGCTTCGTCTCGTCGGCGTCAATGGGCCCTATTCGGTCGTGCTCGGCGCCGACGCGTACACGGCCCTCGCGGAGACTGTCGACAACGGCTATCCGGTGTTGGAGCACATCAAAAAGCTCGTCAAAGACGAGATCATCTGGGCTCCAGCGATCGATGGGGCCTTCGTGCTCACCACCCGCGGCGGCGATTTCGACCTGCACATCGGCCAGGATGTCTCGATTGGCTATTTGAGCCACACGGATAGCAGCGTGCGCCTCTATCTTCAGGAGACGCTGACGTTCCTGATGCTCACCTCCGAGGCTTCGGTCGCGCTTGCGCCGCCAGCGGCGAAGCCGTCCGCCTGAGGCGTCAGATCAAGCGAGCCCGATGGATACGGCCTATATATCGGCCTTTGCCGCGCTGGCCGGGACCGCTATCGGCGGCCTCGCATCGTTCGCGACCTCGTGGGTGACGCAACAGGCGCAAACCCGGGCCCAGCGGCGCGCCGCCGAGAGGGACGCACGTGCCGCGCTATTCGGCAGGTTTCTCGATGAGGCGGCGAAACTATACTCCGACGCTCTGCAAACCAGCCGGGACGACGTAACCGGCCTTATTGGAATTTACGCCCTGACCAACCGGATACGCCTTCTATCGACGCCGGAGGTCGTGGAGGCCGCTGACACGGTGGTTCGCATCATCGTCGACACCTACCTCGCGCCCAACATAACCCTGCATGAGATGCGGACGAATTGGATCGACAAACACGTCGATCCGCTGCGGGATTTCAGCGAGGCTTGCCGAAAAGAGCTACAGGCGTTTTGACGCCACCCATCGCGGCGCGAAGAGAGGTTTGGGGGCCGTTCATGAGAAAGCTCGTCATCGCCTGCCTCATCCAGTTCGCTCTGCTCGCGCAAGCTCACGCGTGGGGACCGGAGGGGAATGTGATTTATGAGGGGAGGCAGGCCTCCGCCTTCGTCTGCAGTTTCAGGATCGCTGGATGAACGACACCGTCAAACAGCGTCTGTTTACGATCGACGAGTTGCACGCTTATCTCGTTGAGATCTTTCCGGAGTTTTGGAAGAGCGGCGACCTTCGCATCGAGGAGCTCGGGCCGATGACCGCCACGCTGCGCCTCGCTTATCATCCCAGGCAATTGCGGCCCGGCGGCACGATCGCCGGCCCGACGATGTTCGGCCTTTGCGACAGCGCGCTTTTTGTCGCGATCTTGAGCGAGATCGGTCGCGTTGCGCTTGCGGTCACGACCAGCGCTACGATCAATTTCCTCCGCAAACCGACGCCCGTCGATCTCATTGGCAAGGCGAGGCTGATCAAGCTTGGCAGAAGGCTCGCCGTTGGCGAAGTAGCGCTCTATTCGGACGGAGAGAGGGAAATGGTCGCCCATGCGACCGGGACTTATTCGATTCCCGCTCGCTGCGATGCTGCTGCGCCGTGATCGGTCAGCCGGGCGAGGTCGCGGTACCACGATACCGCAACCTTAAGATCTGCGGTTTTCTTGCCAATCCCGGCGTTTGGCGGTTGACATTCCTTATTCCTCGCGGATAGAAGCGCGCCTCCTGAAATCGAACGGACTTATCCATGTTCGGCAAAACCCATTCGACCAAGACGGCCGAGGTCGAGAAGAAATGGCTGGTTATCGACGCCAAGGACCTGGTGGTCGGACGGCTTGCTTCGATCGTCGCCATGCGGCTGCGCGGCAAGCACAAAGCGAGCTTCACCCCTCACATCGATGACGGCGACAACGTCATCGTGGTCAACGCCGACAAGGTGGTGTTCACCGGCCGGAAGCGCGACCAGAAGGTTTATCACCACTACACGGGCTATATCGGCGGCATCAAGGAGCGCTCGGCTAAGTCGATCCTCGAGGGTCGTTTTCCAGAACGCATCGTCGAGAAGGCGGTCGAGCGCATGCTTCCGCGCGGGCCCTTGGGCAAGAAGCAGCTCGGCAACCTTCGCGTCTACAAGGGTCCGGATCACCCGCACGCCGCCCAATCGCCGACCGTGCTCGACGTCGCCAAACTTAATCCCAAGAACAGCCGGAGCGCCTGAAACCCATGGCTGAGACACTCTCCTCGCTCGCCGACCTTGCAGGTACGGCCGCCGCGCCCGCCACGCAAGAAGCCCCCGTCCATGTGCAGAAGCTCGACAAGCACGGACGCGCCTACGCGACCGGCAAGCGCAAGAACGCTGTGGCGCGCGTCTGGATCAAGCCGGGCAGGGGGCTTGCGACCGTCAACGGGAAACCGCTCGACCAGTATTTCGCCCGGCCTGTGCTGCGCATGGTCTTGAGCCAGCCGCTCGTGGTCGTGAACCGCATCACCCAGTATGATCTCACGGTGACGGTGAGCGGGGGCGGCCTCTCGGGCCAGGCCGGGCGCCGTGCGCCACGGTCTCGCCAAGGCCCTGACCTATTTCGAGCCGGAGCTCAGGCCCGCGCTCAAGAAGGAAGGCTTCCTTACCCGCGATTCCCGCGTGGTCGAGCGCAAGAAGTACGGCCACCGCAAGGCGCGCGCGAGCTTCCAGTTCTCCAAGCGCTGAGGCGTTTATTCGTCTGCAATCGGAAAGGGGCGGCGGCGCAACGCCGCCCTTTTTGTTGGCGCTACCCGTCTTGCATCTCGCAATGAGTTTGTGCGGCGACCGTCGTTATCCTCAGGCCGCGCTTTCGACATAGGGCCGAAACGTGGTCTTCTCCGTCCCGCAGTCCGGGCAACGCCAGTCGGAGGAAAGCGCGTCAAACGGAGCGCCGGCGTTGGGCGTCCCTTGAGCTTCGTCGTAAATGTAATAGCAGCCGCGGCAGATGAAGCGGCCGCATGCGGCGGTCAAGAACCGGCGCCGCGGCTTCCGCTGGCGCTTCCGTCTCTCCCGACAGCATGAGCCGGTCGCCCGCAGCGATGAGGCCGCCTTCGCGAACGACAAGATAGACGCCGAGATTCTTGTGGCCGAAGGCGAGGCGAAGGGATGATGGGATGTCGAGATCCCGCTCGCCGGTCGCCGGATTGACGTTGGTCGCGCCGCAGCGCCCGTTCTTGCGGTCGACCGCGAAGGTCGCTCCGCCGATCCGGATGTCGCGGCCGATCCAGTCGAACTCCTCCCACGGTTTGGCGCCGTCGATATAGATGTTGGCGCGGAAGCGGAGCGGGTCGATCGGGACGCTCCACAACTCTTCAAGCGCCCGCACGGTCGCGAGGTTGATCATCGAGATCACATTGTCGGGCTTGTCCATGAAATGGCCGCCGCGCGAGCGCACGAGCGCCGGCGGCGCCGGGAAGTCGGGCAGGAGCGTCCAGAAGAAGTTCTCGAGCGCCCGCTGATCCTTCTCGACGTCCAACCTTCCCGATATGGCGACCTGTCCCTTCCGGCGCACGGTGAGCCTAAGGTCGTCGAGTTCGAGATCGGTCGTGACTTTGGCCAGAGCTTCGTCGAGCATCAGCATCGCAAACAGGCCCTTCTTCGCCCATTGCGGATTGTCGCGGTCGATCGGCGCCGAAGGGCGGGCGAGGGCGAAGATCCGGTCGCTCGGGAACGGCTTTCCCGTCTCGAGCTCAGCCTCCGTGAGGGCTTGCGCGCTCAGGCCTTTCACGGGATACCGATAGATGCTGACCACCTGCGCCATGGGCCGCGCCGCTCCCTGCCTCGTGCGCGACGAGCTTGGCCGGCTTGCCGGACGCTTCGGTAGATCCGGCCGGCGCCGAAAGCGAGAGTCCAGATGTGCGGGCGCGCGGCTGCGGCGCGACGGGGTGAAGGTCGACGTTCTCGGCAGGCGGATCAGAAACTCCGCAATGTCAGTTGCCGGATCGTCGATGGAATTGTCGATGATCTCGGAGAGCAGATCGATCGCCTGGTCGATCTGCTTCGGGGTGACGGCCCCGAAACCGATCACGAGCGTCCGGCGGTCGAGCAGGGTGGGGACGAGCGACATCGCCCCTGCGCTCGCGAGACTGTAGACACCGATCCGGCGCTTCGCCGCCAGGGCTTCGACGACGTTGGCGTCCGGAACTCCCGGCGGCAGGCGCCAGAGCAGGTGAAGGCCGCCATCTTCGCCGCTGACATTGACCTCGCCGAAATTCCGCTTGAGCCCGGCGATGAGAACGTCCCGATTCTCACGGTAATGAGCCCTGACGCGCGTCACATGCGTCGAATAGCTCGGCCCCTGCATCATCTCGGCGAGCGCGGACTGCTCGAGCCACGAGCCGCCGCCATCGAACAGGCGCTTAGCCGCCGCGCCCGCCTCGATGAGTTGCGGCGGGAGCACCATAAAGCCGAGCTTGAGCCCTGCGCCCAGCGTCCGCGCAAAGGTCCCGAGGTAGATCGTGCAATCCGGAGCGGTCGCCGCAATCGCCTTGATCGGCGACCCTTCGAACCGAAACTCGCCGTCGGAATCGTCCTCGAGAATGTAGCATCCGCAGCGCCGCGCCCAGGCCGCGACGGTTTCACGCCGTTCGGCGGAAAGCACATGGCCAGTCGGAAACTGATGCGACGGCGTGAGGTATAGAAGGGCGGTGGCGCGCTGCGGGAGGCCATCGGGGATGAGCCCGTCGGAGTCCACGGCAATGCCGACGACTTCGGAGCCGGTCGCCTCGAAGGCCATCGCCACGCTTGCCGAGCAGGGGTCCTCGGTGGCGGCGGTAGTTCCCCGATGCAAAAAAAGGCGTGCCGCGAGGCCGACCCCTTCCTGGACGCCGGACGTGACGAGAATGCGCGCCGGATCCGCCGCGAGACCACGGGTGATCGCGAGACGCGCGGCGATCGCCGAGCGTAACGCAGGCAGGCCGGCGGGGTCCGCTGTGTCGGTGAGGCCGACTGAGCCGCCGCGCGCGAGCTGCTTGAGAAGGAGCCGGCGCCAGGCTTTGAGCGGAAACAGAGCGGGATGGGCCCGTCCGGGCGCGAAATCGTGCGATAGCCGGCCGCGCCGGTGCGCGGCGGGAGAGGCAGGGGGATTCGGAAGCGCCGGCAGCGGCATCGACCAGGACGAGCGGCCGGGCGCGCCAGCAGGGGAAGCCTCAACACGCGCAGCCGCCGGCTCGCTCGCGGCCACAAACAGTCCGGACGCGGGCCGCGATTCAACCCATCCTTCAGCCATCAGCGTTTCATAAGCGCGCATGACGGTGTTGCGGGCGACTTCGAGCTGTTCGGCGAGCTGCCGACTCGACGGCAGCCGCACGCCACAGGCCAATTGAGCGCTCGCGATCGCCTGCCGGATTTGTCCGGCGATCTGGTCCGTAAGGCTTTCCGCCCCCGAGCGATCGACAAGCAGCGGCAGTTGCATCCTCTGAGCTCCTGGCTTGGCGCCAGTTTAACGCCGGAGCCTCGCCACTGCAACGCGGCGCCGCGTCTGGACCCATCAACGCGGCGCCAACTGGCGCCCGCGAGCCCATCAGGAATGCACATCGCGCCCAACAGCAAGGCGTCGGCCAACCGCTGCAGCCGTTCGCATTGCACAAGGAGGCGGCGCCCGCCGCGCAAACCTTGCCTGACCTGGCGGCCTGAGCTGGCCCCATCCCTTCGATCCGGCTTGGTTCTCGATGTCCCGCCCAGGCTCGCGCCATGTTCGCCGACGGGCCGGCCGCCGTAGGCAAGGGTCGGACAGCGCGAAGCTTAAGAGGAGGTTTTCATGGGACTTTCACGCAGAGGCTGGCTACGGGGCGCGCTTGCCTCGGCCGCAATGTTCGCGACGACGAGCTTCGCGCTCGCAGGGGACACGATCAAGGTCGGCATTCTCCATTCCCTGTCGGGCACGATGGCGATCAGCGAAACGATCCTGAAAGACGTCATGCTGATGCAGATCGACGAGCTCAACGCGAATGGCGGGCTGCTGGGCAAAAAGGTCGAGGCCGTGGTTGTCGATCCCGCGTCCAACTGGCCGCTGTTCGCCGAGAAGGCGCGCGAGCTCCTCAGCAAGGACAAGGTCGCGGCGGTGTTCGGCTGCTGGACATCGGTGTCGCGGAAGTCGGTGCTGCCGGTGTTCGAGGAGCTGAACGGCCTCCTGTTCTATCCGCTCGAATATGAGGGCGAGGAGGATTCCTACAACGTCTTTTATGGCAGCTCGGTCCCCGATAACAAGGCGATTCCCGCCGTCAAGTATCTCATGAGCGACGACGGCGGCGCAGTGAAGCGCTTCGTGCTCGAGGGAACGGATTACGTCTACCCGCGCACCAGCAACAAGATCATCCGCGCCTTCCTAAAGAAGCAGGGCGTGGCGGATGAGGACATTATGGAGAACTATACGCCGTTCGGTTTCTCTGACTGGCAGACCGAGGTCTCCAAGATCAAGGCGTTCGGCTCGGCCGGCAAGAAGACGGCTGTTATCTCCACCATCAACGGCGACGCCAACGTGCCCTTCTACAAGGAGCTCGGCAATCAGGGCGTCAAGGCGACCGACATTCCGGTGATCGCTTTCTCTGTCGGAGAAGAAGAACTCGCTGGCGTGGACACGAAGCCGCTCGTCGGCCACCTCGCGGCGTGGAGCTATTTCGAATCCGTCGATACGCCTGAGAACAAGGCATTCATCAAGAAGTGGCGGGACTATTCGAAGAAGCCCAATAATGTCACCAACGATCCGATGGAATCGGCTTACATCCTCTTCCACATGTGGGTACAGGCGGTGCAGCAGGCGGGCACGACGGACGTAGACGCCGTGCGCCAGGCGATGATCGGGCAAAAGTTCAAATCGCCATCGGGCGTCGAAGTCACGATGCTGCCGAACCACCACATGGCCAAGCCCGTGATGATCGGCGAGATCCAGGCCGACGGGCAGTTCAGCATCGTTTACCAGAGCGCAGCGCTGCCGCCTAAGCCCTGGAGCCCTTATGTCGAAGCGAACGAGGGCCGCATCGCCGACTGGTCGTGGCCGTGGGCCTGCGGTGGCTGCACCGCGCCCAAATATTCGACCTTCTGACCGCGCGTTCGAAGGGTGGCGCGAAGCCGCCCATTTTTGCGGCTTCTGGCGAATGGTGCTCATCATTGCAGGCGAAGCGCCGCGCGCCGACGTCCCATCCAGCATCGCTTTCTCCCGGGGCCTGACTCGGGGGAAAGCGATGATGTTGAATCGATCCGTTGCCTACGAGAATGGGGCCCCGATCCGTCAAAAGCCCGCGCGCTTCCCTACATCCGCCCCTTGGCCAGCGCCGCGAGGCAGGCCTGCGCCCTATGGCTCGCAAAGGCGGCGGCGACGTCCGGGCCGACCTTGAGACGCCAGTTGGGGCGCTCGCGGTCGGTTCCGGGCAGATTGGTCGCAACCCTTTCGCCGACAAGGTCGTCGTACTGCGCGTGAGCGAACAACGACGCTGACCCGCCGATCAGCGCGTGAACGGCGGCCGCCGTCCCGTCAGGAAGCGGCCCGTCCTCCGTCTGTGAGACTGTGAAGCCCGCCTGGCCGAGCGCGCGCAGCAGCGCGCTCTTCTCCTCGCGCCGCGTGGCGATCGCCTCGCCGGCCTTGGCCAGGCTCAAAAGACCGAGCGATAGCCGTTCGGCGATGTCGGCCCCTTGCCACCAGCCAGCGAGCGTCGGCAGATCATGCGTTGCGACGCAGGCGACCGACGTCGGCGGATACGACGCAGGAGACACGAACTCCACGCCCTTGCGCTCGAACCATAGAACCCGCATCCCGGTGATCCTGGCGCGTGTCAGCCGATCGCGGAAACCATCGGCGACAGTGCCGAGGTCTTCGCCGACCACCATGCACTGCGCGCGTTCGCTCTCGAGCGCGATATGGCCGATGAGGTCCTCGAGCGGATAGGCGAGATAGGCGCCTTCCGCCGGGCGCGCGCCGTCGGGGATGAGGAAGAGACGCTGCAGGCCCATCGCGTGATCGATGCGCAGCATTCCGGCGTGGCGCATGTTGGCGCGGTAGACAGCGCTGAGTGAGGCCCAACCCTCGCGCGCGCCGGCTAGCGGATTGGGAGCCGGCAGGCACCAGTTCTGCCCCTGAACGGAAAAAGGATCGGGCGGCGCGCCGATTGTGACCCCGTGCGCGAGCGCTTGAGCGTGCGCCCAGGATTCGGAGCCGTCCGGCGCGGCCCCGACAGCGAGGTCGCGGTAGAGGCCAATTTCCAGGCCTCGGTTCCGTGCTTGCTCGGCGGCATGCCCAAGCTGGCGGTCGGCGAGCCATTGGCAAAAGAGGGCGAACTCGAAGCCGTGGCGGTTGCGTTCGATTGCGTGGTCGATGGCCTTCGGATCGCCGTCGCGCAGATCCTGCGTCCAGACACGCCAATTGTCGCCAGCCTCTCCGTCCGCAGCAGCCTGGAAGGCGCCGAAACGGCGCAACGCTTCGCCGCCCGATCTCGCAAAGGCATGGTAACTGGCGACGATCGGATCGTTCGGCCGCGTCCCGCGGAGACGGGCGAACGCCGCGCTTCGGGCTTCGAGCGCCGCGCGCTTGGCGAGCCATACCTCCTCGTACTCGACATACTCGGTCTCCGAAGCGGCGGCGAACTCAGGCGCCAACGCCGCGAGCGCGGCGTTCAGCGTCTCGTCCCGCGGCAGGCCTGCATCGTCGAGCGCGTCGATGAAGATCGGATCGATGAATCGGCGGTCCGAGGGGTAATAGGGGCTCGCCCGCTCCCGGTCCCGCGGGAACAGCATGTGCAGCGGGCTGACGCCGAGATAGGCCGCGCCGGCATGGCCCGCCTTTTCTCCTGCGACCGCGAGCGCTGAAAAGTCGCCGATCCCTTGGTCGCGACCGTTCTCGCCGGCGCGACGCAGGGCGTAGAGCTGAGCGGCGACGCCGAATCGCTTGCGGGCGGCCGCTTTGGGACCGTAGGCCTCCGGCGGCGCGACAGTGAGCGCGCATTCGACGCCATCGACAATGAGACGGTGGCGCCCGATTGGCAGCGTCGGCAGCGCGATTGCGCGCTCGGAGACGGAGCGTCCGTCTGGCAGATCGCGCCGCGCGCCGTCGGCGGCCTCGATCGACCATTCGGCGGCGGCGCCGTCCTCCCGCTCGATCCGAGCATCGGTTTTGCCAGGCGCATCGCGCAAGGGCGCGATGAGCGGCTCGCCATGGCGCAGGACAAGCGAGAAGGGCAGGCGGCGGCGCTGTGTCTCGTCGATGAGGCGAGTGAGGCTTTCGCGCGCTTGAGCTTCGCTCTTAACCTCGAGGCCGAGGGCCCGAAGAAGCGCGATCTTGCTCTCCGGCGAAACAGTCATGCGGTTGCCGCGGACGTCCCACCATTGTGCGGCGATCCCCGCCGCGCTCGCGAGCTTGTCGACCGTCTCGACGCCGGGCGCTCCGGAATTGAGGCCGCCGCCGGCGGTTGGCGCCTCCGCGAGAATGAGCGACGAGCGCGCTCGAAGCCGGACGAGGTCGGCGAGCGCGAGCCAGCGCTCAGGCGTTTCGGAATCATGCGTGTCGATGAGGGCGCGCCACGCCATGCCAGGGCGCAGCGAGGGCAAGCGAACTTCGGCGTCTGCGTTCGAGCAGTTCATCGCCACGGCAACTCGATCGACGCCGTCGCCCTGAGGCGTGGCGAAGACCGCAACGAAAACGTCGCCCTCGGCGTCGTTCCACCCGCTCTGGGTCATCGGACCATTGGCGTCACGCCACTCGACGTCGGGGAGCTGGCTTGCGTCGAACGGCGATCCGGTCAGGAAAGCGTCGCGCGACAGCCCAGCGTTGGCGCGGCGAAGCGCGATGAGCCGCGCCGTGAAAGCGATCAACGAGGCGTCGGCAGTCGCGCCAGTCGATCGCGCTCGTCGCATTGTCCTGGGCGTACGCGTTGTTGTTGCCGCCCTGGCTGAAGCCGAGCTCCGAGCCCATGGCTAGCATCGGCGTCCCACGCGAGGCGAGCAGAAGAAGGAGCAGATTGCGCTCGTCCCGCGACCGCGATTCCACAATCGCCGGATCGTCGCTCGGCCCCTCGACGCCGTGGTTCCAACTGTATGTTGTTGTCCGTGCCGTCGCGATTGTTCTCGCCGTTGGCCTCGTTGTGCTTGCGGTCGTAAGAGACGAGGTCGCGAAGCGTGAAACCATCGTGGGCGACGACGAAATTGACGCCCTTGGACGGCGCTGGACGCGCGCGCGAACACGTCGCGCGAGCCCGCCATCCGGGTGGCGATCTCGCCGCGCAGTCCCGGGATCGCCACGCCAGAAGCGGCGCGCGGCGTCGCGAAAGCGGTCGTTCCATTCGGCGAAAGCGGGGGCGAACTGGCCGAGGCGATAGCCGCCTGGGCCGACGTCCCAGGGCTCGGCGATGAGGCGCGCCTTGGCGAGTATGGGATCGGCGGCGAGCGCCTGGAAGAACGGCGCCTCCGGATCGAAGCCGGTGTCTCGACGGCCGAGCGACGTGCCGAGATCGAAGCGAAAGCCGTCGAAGCCGCCGTGGACCATCCAGCGCTCGAGCGCGCCGATCGCCATCTCGATGACCAGCGGGCGGTCGAGCGCAAGGCAATTGCCGGTGCCCGCATCGTTGACGTAGAGCTCCGGATTGTTGGGGTCGAGACGGAACCAGGCCGCATTGTCGAGCCCGCGGAACGAAAGCGTCGGCCCCAACTGGTCGCTCTCGCCGTTGTGGTTGAAGACGACATCGAGGATCGCCTCCATGCCCGCCGCATGCAACGCGTCGGTCGCCGCGCGGACCTCCTCCCAGCCGCCGGGCGCCAGACGCGGATCCGGCGAGCCGAACACGACTGCGTTATAGCCCCATGCGTTAGACAAACCGAGCGGCGGCAGGTGCCGCTCGTCGACGAACGTGTCGGCGGGCATGATCTCGATGGCGGTGACGCCGAGCGCGGCCAGGTGCGCGATCGACGCGGGATGCGCGAGCGCCGCGAAGGTTCCACGCGTGGCCTCTGGGATCGCCGGGTTAAGCCGCGAGAAGCCGCGCAGGTTGAGCTCGTAGATGATCAGCGCCTCTGGCCCGATGCGCTTATGTCCCGGCTTGCCCGCAGGCGCCGCTCCCGCGATCGCCTTCGACGCGTAGCGGCTCGTGTCCTCGCCAAGCGCAAACATCGAAGGGTGGAGACGGAACGGCCGGTCGAAACGCCAAGCGTAAGGATCGGCCAGCAATTTGGACGGGTCAAAACGGAGGCCCCGCTTAGGATCGTAGGGGCCCTGGACGCGGAAGCCGTAGCGCGCGCCGGCGCCGAACCCCGGCGCGAGGCCGCGCAAGACGCCGTCGGCGTCGCGCGCCATCGGCGCGCGAACGATCTCGCGATCTCCGTCATAGATGCAGAGCGACGCGCCCTCGGCGTTGGGCAGCACGAGCGCCGCTTCGAGGCCACGCGCAGAGACGGTGACGCCACGAGCGGCCTTGGTGTCGTTCATTCAGGAGAGCCCGCGAGATCGCGATAAAGCGCAGCGTATCGCTTCGCTGGGCCGCGCCACGACACGTCCGCCCGCATGCCGTTGAGCCTGAGCCGCCGCAACGTCGCCGGATCACGAGCGATATCGAGCGCGCGGTTGAGCGCATAGGTCAGTGATTCAACGGAGGGCGGATAGAACTGGACGCCAGTCGCCACGCCCGCGGCTGTCGCCGCCTCGTTGGCGTCGATGACAGTGTCGGCGAGACCACCGACGCGCGCGACGATCGGGGGCGCGCCATATCGGAGCGCGCAGAGCTGGGTGAGCCCGCAAGGCTCGAAACGCGACGGCACGACAATGAAGTCCGAACCAGCCTGGATGAGATGGGCCAGCCACTCATCATAGCCTAGAACGCAGCGGACGGAGTCCGGCTGCGCAGTAGCGGCGGCGGTAAAGCCGCCCTCCAGCGACGGCTCGCCCGAGCCGAGCAACGCAAGCTGACCACCCCTGGCGATAAGGCCGGGGAGGGCCTGCAACAGCAAGTCGAGACCCTTCTGATCCGAAAGGCGTGAGATGACGCCGAACAAGGGGCGGTCGACCCGCGGCGCTAGTCCCATCTTGGTCTGCAGCGCCGTCTTGTTCCGCACGCGCATGTCGATGCGCAGCGCGCTAAAGGTTTGCGCCAGCGCGGCGTCGGTGGCCGGGTTCCAGACCATATCGTCGATGCCGTTCACAATTCCTTGGACGACCGCGGCGCGCGTGCGCAGGAGCCCGTCGAGTCCCATGCCGAACTCAGGCGTCATGATCTCTCGCGCATAAGTCGGCGAAACCGTGGTGATGCGGTCGGAAAGCCTTAAGCCCGCCTTCAGATAGCCGACGCCGCCGTAATATTCGACCCCGTCGATCGTGAGCGCGTGCGCCGGCAAGCCAAGCTCTCCGAAGGTCCAGATCGCAAACTGGCCCTGGAAGGCCATGTTGTGGACTGTAATCGCGGTTCCCGGGCGCGGCCTGTCGGCGTAGTGCATATAGGCGGGCGCGAGCGCAGCCTGCCAGTCATGCGCGTGAACGACCTGGGGCCGGAACGCGTCGATCGCCCCAAGGCCAATGTCGGCACCGACCCGCGCAAGCGCCGCGAACCGGCGGGAATTGTCGGGCCAATTGAGCCCGTCGGGGCCAAGGTAGGGATTGCCGGGACGGTCGTAGAGATGGGGCGCGTCGATGGCGAACAGGTTGAGGCCGGCCGCGGCTCCGGCGAGGACTCGCGCGGCTCCGCCGAACAGGTCGTCATACGTGTGCGTCGGCTGCGCCCCGGCGAGCTTGGCCATGACCCCCGGATAGCCAGGGACGAGTGTTCTAATTTCGACGTTTTCGCGGGCCAGCGCGGCAGGCAAGGCGCCGACGACGTCGGCTAGACCCCCAGTCTTGATAAGCGGGAAGATCTCCGAGGCGACGGAGAGAACCTTCAACTCGCTCATTGCGCGAGTTTGTCGATCATGGGCTGGGTGATCAAGGTGACGCCATTTTCGGTGCGGCGGAACCGCTTGGCGTCAAGCTCCGGGTCCTCGCCGACGACCAACCCGTCGGGAATACGCACTTCGCTGTCGATGATGGCTTTGGCGAGCCGTACATTGCGCCCGATCGTCACATAAGGGAGGACGACCGTCTCGTGCACCGTCGTGTAAGAATGGACGCGCACACCGGTAAAGATGAGCGAGCGGCTGAGCGACGCGCCCGAGATGATGCACCCGCCCGACAAAAGCGACGATACCGCAAGGCCGCGGCGGCCATCTACGTCATGGACGAACTTCGCCGGTGGGGTGATCTCTCCGTAGGTCCAGATCGGCCAGCCGCGATCGTAAAGGTCGAGATCGGGAACGACGTCCGTCAAGTCAACGTTGGCGCCCCAATAGGCGTCTACGGTTCCGACGTCGCGCCAGTAGGGCTTGGCCTCCTCGCTTGAAGTTACGCAGGATTGCGAAAAGTGATGCGCCACCGCTTTGCCGTTCTTGACCAGGTAGGGGATGATGTCCTTGCCAAAATCATGACTCGAATTCGGATCCGCCGCATCGCGCTTGAGAATATCGATCAGGAATGACGTCTCGAAGACATAGATGCCCATGCTGGCAAGCGCGACGTCAGGCTTGCCAGGCATGGGAGGCGGGTTCTTCGGCTTCTCCAAGAAGGCAATGATGTTGTTCTTGGCGTCGATATGCATCACGCCGAAAGCCGTTGCTTCCTCGAGCGACGCCTCGAGACAGCCGACAGTCACATCAGCCCCCGAGTCGACGTGTTGCTGTAGCATCTTCTCGTAGTCCATCTTGTAGACATGATCCCCAGCAAGCAACACGATGAACTGGGGGCCATAACTCTCGATGATGTCTATGTTCTGGTAGACCGCGTCCGCGGTGCCGAGGTACCACATCGTCTCGGATACGCGCTGAGACGCGGGCAGGACGTCGAAGCTCTCGTTGCGCTCGGGCCGCAGGAAGTTCCAGCCCCGCGCTAAGTGACGGATGAGACTGTGGGCCTTGTATTGCGTGGCGACCGCGATGCGGCGAATGCCGGAATTGAGCGCGTTCGACAACGCGAAGTCGATGATGCGCGACTTGCCGCCGAAATAGACCGCGGGCTTCGCGCGTCGGTCGGTGAGCTCGAGCAGGCGGCTGCCTCGCCCGCCCGCGAGCACATAGGCCATGGCGTGACGGGCAAAGGGGGCCGAAACGCCCAGTTCCTTCGCCGTTTTCAGTTTGGGCATCACGAACTCCGTCGTCAGGCGGGCGGGCTGAAAACGAGGAACAAGGTGGCAAGCGGCGGCAACGTCACCGTCGCCGAAGCGGGGAAGCCATGCGAGGCTTCGGCCTGCGCCGTGACGCCGCCGAAATTGCCGATATTGGATCCGCCGTAAGGTCCAGCGTCGCTGTTCAGGGCCTCGCGCCAGAAACCTTGATAGGGAAGGCCGAGACGGTAGCCAACGCGCGGCTCGGGGGTGAAATTGCAGAGGACCGCGACCGGCGGATCGCTCCGCGCGCCGAGCCTAAGAAAGGCGAACACCGACTGGGTGTCGTCGGTGACGACGATCCAGCGGAAGCCGTCAGGCTCGCAATCGCGCGCATAGAGGGCGGGCGTCTCGCGATAGAGCCGGTTGAGGTCGCGGATCCAGGCCTGGACGCCCTGATGCGGCCAATATTCGAGCAGCCACCAGGGAAGGGATTCGTTAGAATTCCATTCGCTTGTCTGCCCGAACTCCTGGCCCATGAACAAGAGCTTCTTGCCGGGGTGGCCCCACATGAAGCCGTAGAAGGCGCGCGCATTGGCGAAGCGCTGCCATTCGTCGCCGGGCATCTTGCCAATGACCGAGCGTTTGCCGTGCACGACTTCATCGTGCGAGATCGGCAGCACGAAATTCTCGCTGAAGGCGTAAAGGAGGCCGAAGGTCATCTTGTTGTGATGCCAGCGGCGATAGATCGGATCTTCCGACACGTAGTCGAGCGTGTCGTGCATCCAGCCCATGTTCCACTTGAAGCCGAAGCCGAGGCCGCCCTGGTCGGTCGGCCGCGAAACGCCAGGAAAAGCCGTCGATTCCTCGGCGATGGTGACGCTCCCCGGAAAGCCGCCGTAGACGAGCTCATTAGCGCGGCGGAGGAAGGCGATCGCTTCGCGGTTTTCCCGGCTGCCGTCAGGGTTCGGCAGCCATTCGCCCTCGCGGCGCGAATAGTCGAGGTAGAGCATCGAGGCGACAGCGTCGACGCGCAGGCCATCGATGTGGAAGCGGTCGACCCAGTAAAGCGCGTTGCAATAGAGAAAGTTGGCGACCTCGGTGCGACCGAAATTGTAGATCGCGGTGTTCCAGTCCGGGTGGAAGCCCTTGCGCGGGTCGGCATGTTCGTAGAGCGCGGTGCCGTCGAAATGCGCTAGTCCCTGCGCATCGGTCGGAAAATGCGCGGGAACCCAGTCGACGATGACGCCAAGGCCCGCGGCATGCGCCCGATCAACGAAGCGGGCGAACCCCGCTGGCTCGCCGAAGCGGCGGGTCGGCGCAAACAGGCCGATCGGCTGATAGCCCCAGGATTGATCGAGCGGATGCTCGCTGATCGGCAGAAGCTCGACATGGGTGTAGCCCATGTCGGCGACGTAAGGGATGAGTTGATCGGCGAGCTCGTCATAAGTGAGAAACCCTCCGCCCTCGCCGCGCCTCCAGGAGCCGAGATGGGCTTCGTAAATCGACATCGGCTTGCGCCGAGGCTCGCCCTCTCGGCGCTTGGCCATGTATTCCGCGTCGGTCCAGGTGAAGTCGGCGCTGTCGGCGACGACCGAAGCGGTCGAGGGCCTAAGCTCAGCCTCGAAGCCGAACGGGTCCGCTTTGAGCGGCAACAGCGCCCCTTTCGGATCCAAAAGCTCGAACTTGTAGACCGCTCCGACCGTCAATTCGGGGACAAAGATCTCCCACAGGCCGCTGTCGAAGCGCCGGCGCATCTGGCAGCGCCGGCCGTCCCATCGGTTGAAGTCGCCGACGATGGAAACACGCGTCGCGTTCGGCGCCCAGACGGCGAACAGGACGCCGTCGACACCCTCGTGGCGAATGAGCTGGGCGCCGAGCCGCCGGTAGAGCTGGCGATGCGTTCCTTCCCGCACCAGATAGTCGTCGAGCGGACCCAAAGCCGGGCCGAATGCGTAAGAGTCCATATACGAATGGGACCCATGGGCGGCGGTCGTGACCTCGACCCGATAAGTCGGGCGCTCCTTGAGCGACGGGATCAGCGCCTCGAAAATGTCATCTTTGCGCCGCGGCAGCTCAGCGATGACCTTGCCATTGGGAGTGAGCGCGCGCACCGAAACCGCTTCAGGCGCAAAGACGCGGATAACCCATCCAGAAGGTGTCAGGTGCGGCCCGAGCACCGCGAAAGGATCGGAACCGTGTCCAGCCGCAATCGCGTCGAGGTCTTGGTCTCGCGCTCTCCAGTCCTCCCCCAAGATCCTCTCCTTACCTGACCAGCTCAGCTTATCGGCGCGAAGGGCGCACTCCAGATTTCCTCAGCGTATTCGGCAATTGTGCGATCGGAGGAGAACCAGCCGACATTGGCTGTATTGAGAACGCTCGAACGCAGCCAACGGTTCCGGTCGCGCCAAGCTTCGTCGATCTTCATCTGCGTCCGCCAGTAGGCGTCGAAGTCGGCGCAGATCATGAAATAATCGTGATGGGTGAGCGTGTCGACGAGGCCGCGATAACGTCCGGCGTCGTCGTTCGAGAACACGCCGGATGCGATTTCGTCGAGCGCTTCGCTCAAGCATCGGGGAAGCGGAGATGTGTTCGGTCGAATCGATGCCCTTGGCGCGCGCGCTCTCGACCTCGGCCGCCGTCATGCCGAAGATGAAAATATTGTCGTCGCCGACCATGTCGTGCATCTCGACATTGGCGCCGTCGAGCGTGCCGACGGTGAGGGCGCCGTTGAGCGCCATCTTCATGTTGCCGGTGCCGGAAGCCTCCATTCCGGCTGTCGAGATCTGCTCGGAGAGATCGGCCGCGGGCATGATAATCTCCGCCAGCGAAACATTGTAGTTGGGCAGGAACACGACTTTCAAAAGGCCGCGCACGGTCGGGTCCGAATTGACGACCTTCGCGATGTCGATGGCGAGCTTGATGATCAGCTTGGCCTGGGCGTAGCTCGCCGCCGCCTTGCCGGCGAAGATCTTCACCCGAGGGGCGAAGTCGGTTGTGGGGTTGGCGCGGATCGCGTTATAGCGCGCGACCGTTTCGATGAGGTTGAGGAGTTGACGCTTATATTCGTGGATCCGCTTGACCTGCACGTCGAACATCGCCTCCGGATCGACGCGCTGGCCCACCTGATCGGTGATGACGCGCGCTAGCGCGATCTTGCGGTTGCGTCGAGCTTGCGCGACGCGCTCCTGTAGGGTGGAATCATCCGCGTGTGCGGCGAGGGCCTTCAGCGCCTGCTAATCGTCGAGCGCGCGCTCCCCGAGCGTCGAGCGAATGATCTCGGCCAAGTCCGGATTGCACTCGATGAGCCAGCGGCGAAACGTGATGCCATTGGTCTTGTTTGATGATGCGGCCGGAATAGACCGAGTTGAGGGCATGGAACACCGTCTTGCGCATCAAGTCGGTGTGCAGCGCCGAAACGCCGTTGATCTTGTGCGAGCCGATAAAGGCGAGGTTTCCCATTCTCACCCGACGCCCTGCGTGCTCGTCGATGAGCGAGATGGAGGCGAGCAAGCCTGCGTCGACAAATCCGCGCCGTCGCGCGCTGTCGAGATGCGCCGCATTGATAAGATAGATGATCTGCATGTGCCGCGGCAGCACGCGCTCCATCAACGGCACTGGCCAGGTTTCCAGCGCTTCCGGCAGCAGGGTGTGGTTGGTGTAGGAGAAGGTCGCCTGCGTGATCGCCCAGGCTTCGTCCCACTCGACCTTGTTGAGGTCGACGAGGATGCGCATCAATTCCGCGATGCCGATCGCCGGATGGGTGTCGTTGAGCTGGACGGCGGCGTGCTCGCCAAGGGTGCGCACATCGCCCCATTGCTTGATGTGGCGGCGAATGAGATCGAGCAGTGAAGCGGATGCGAAGAAATATTCCTGCCTCAGCCGCAATTCCCGGCCGGCCGGAGTCGCGTCGCTGGGGTAGAGAACCTTGGAGATCGCTTCGGCCCGCACGGCTTCAGAAAACGCGCCGACATAGTCGCCGGCGTTGAAGGCTTCGAGCTTCAAAGGGTCGGTCGCCCGCGCCGACCACAGGCGCAGCGTGTTGACGTGCCGGCCGCGCCAGCCGACGATCGGCGTATCGTAGGCGACCGCTTCCACCGTCTCGGACGGATGCCAGACGTGGCGGGCGCGCTCGTCTTCCCCCTGAACCATTTCGACCCAACCGCCGAAGCCGATCGCGTAATTGTATTCGGGGCGGACGAATTCCCATGGATTGCCGTTGACCAGCCAGTCCTCCGGCGTTTCCTGCTGCCAGCCGCTCGCGGATGATCTGGCGAAAGAGGCCATTGTCATAACGGATGCCGTAGCCGTGCGCGGCGATCGACAAAGTCGCCATGCTGTCCATGAAACACGCGGCGAGGCGGCCGAGGCCGCCATTGCCGAGCGCGGCGTCAGGCTCGATCCGGCGCAGGTCGGTCAGATTGACGCCGAGCTCGTCGAGCGCTTCCGCCATCGGCTGCGCGACGCCGAGATTGGTCAAGGCGTCGAACAACAGGCGCCCGATCAGAAACTCGAGCGAGAGATAGTAGACGCGTTTGCGCCCGTCGAATAGACGGCGTTCAGCGACTCGAGCCAACGGCCGACGATAATGTCGCGCGTCGCGAACGCGACCGCCAGAAACCAGTCGCGCTGGGTGGCGTGATTCGGCGTCTTGCCGACGTCGTACGCAAGCTTCGCCAGCACCGCCGCCTTGAGCTCCGCCGCGGAATAGGGCCGCAGCTCGGCCGCCTGAAGCGGGGCTTTGTCCTTTGTGACCAGTTCGTCCATGAAGCCCCCGGCTGCGTCAGTCCTGGCGCGGCGTTCAATCTGCGGATCCGATCGCTGTTTAAACACGGTGCGGGGGGCGGTACAATCTCCGATGAGCCTTGCTAACCTCATGGTCCCGATTAGCTGTCACGGATTTGGACTCGAGCCAGTCGCCGGCTTCGCTGCGCGAATTTGCGCTTGAATAGCGTTGAGCTCGGCGGTCGCGGAGTTGATCTGGCCTTGCAAGGCCTCAAGTTGCCTCTGCGTGGACGCCGTCTGCGCTTGAGCATCGGCGAGAGCCTTGCGCGCAGCATCGACATCGCCCTGCAAACGCGTTTGCTCGGCCGAGAGGGTCTGATCCTGGCTCTGCAGAGCCGCCACGCGGTCGCTTTCGTCCTTGAGACGGCTGTCGACCGCTTGCAAATCGCGCGTCTTGGCGCTCGCCTCTTCCTGGGCGCCGGAGATGACGAGTCTGGCGTCGCTGATCTGCTTGGTCAGATCGGCGAGTTCGTTCTGCGCTGACGCCCTTGCCGTAGAGGCGTCCGCGAGCGCCTTCTCGGCGTCCGCCGCCTGCTTTTTCAAATCGGCCGCAGCGCCAGCTGTCTTTTCAAGGTTCTGCAAGTCCGAGGCCAGGGATTCGCGCGCCCGTTCGGCGGCGGCGAGCTGCTCAGTCAAATTAGACTGCGTCCGCGAGCCCTGCCACCAAATGAAGCCAGCGGCCAACCAGCCGACGACAGCCAAGGCCGCCAACGCCAGCAAAATTGGTCGCCACGACTGTTCGCCGCTCTCGTCCGCCATCGCGCGTATCCTTAAGGGGTCGCGTGACGCGCGACGCCTCGGCCCCGGAGGCATATGGCATATTGCGAGCGCGGAGGCGCTCCGCCAAGCACAAAATGTCGCATTTGCCGAACACAAACGAGTTGATGGACCCCGGTAAAGGCAAACGGATTGCCGTATTGTCACGGTCGGCTTTGCGCTGAAGCGGACGAAGAGAATTTTTTATTTGTCAACGAGTCGCCGCGCCGTCTATTGTCGCGCCGCGCGCCGCGCTGGAATTGGGGGCGTGGCGCGTTGCGGTCGTTTGCGCTAACGACACGGGTCAAAGTGAAGGAGACAGGTCGTTATGCGCGTACGCTCAAACGCGATCGGGACCGGCTTTGTGGCGGCGTTGGCCGTGCTCGCCGCGTCGCGGGCCGCGGCGCAGGTCGTCGGGGCTCCCCACCAGGGCGGAATCGGCTTTTTGCCGCCGGTTACCGAAAACGCCGAGGACATCTTCTGGTTTCACAATTGGATCCTGCTTCCGGTGATAATCGGCATTTCGCTGCTGGTGCTAGCGCTTATCGTGTATATCGTCTGGCGTTTCAACGAGACCGCGAACCCCGTGCCATCGCGGCGGACGCATCACGCGGGGATCGAAATCACGTGGACGGTCTTGCCCGCGCTCCTGCTGGTCTTCGTTGCGGTGCCGTCGTTCCGGCTGCTCGCGCAGCAACTCATCATTCCCGCGCCGGACTTGACGCTGAAGGTCACTGCCTCACAATGGCACTGGAACTACGGCTATCCGAAATCCGAGGGTGGCTTTTCATTCGATTCGCTCTATGTCGAGGAAAAGGACCTCAAGCCTGGCCAGCCGCGCCTCATCACCGCCGATAACCCGATGGTTGTCCCGGTCGGCAAGGTGATCGAAGTCGATGTGACCTCGCAGGACGTCATTCACTCGTTCTCGGTGCCGTCGTTCGGGGTGAAAATCGACGCGATTCCCGGCCGGCTCAATAAGTCCTGGTTCAAGGCTGATCGTGAGGGCATGTTCTACGGGCAATGCTCGAACATCTGCGGTATCGACCACGCGTTCATGCCAATCAACGTCCGTGTCCTGAGCCAGCCAGAGTATGAGGCTTGGCTTGCCCAGGCCAAGAAACAATTCGCGGTTTCGGACCAAGTCGACGTCGCGTTGGCGCCGCGGGCCCATCCCTAGTCGGCGCGGTCAATGAGCCTGCCGATCACGCATTACCGGAGTCGTTAAACCATGGCGTCCGTTACCGACCTCTCTCATCACGACGTCGAGGGTCATCACGAGCACGAGCACGCGATCCCGACGGGATGGCGGCGGTTTCTTTATTCCACCAATCATAAGGACATTGGGACGCTCTATCTTATCTTCGCGATCTGCGCCGGCCTCATCGGCACGCTCCTTTCGGTTCTGATCCGCGCCGAGCTCATGACGCCCGGCATCCAAGTCTTCCCGGTGATTTCGGCCATCATGACCGGCGATGGCTCGCTCGACGCCGCCAAGAACATGTACAACGTGTTCTTCAGCAGTCACGCGATCATCATGATCTTCTTCATGGTGATGCCCGCGATGATGGGTGGATTCGGCAACTGGATGGTGCCGCTCATGATCGGCGCCCCGGACATGGCGTTTCCCAGACTGAACAACATGTCGTTCTGGCTTCTGGTGTCGTCGTTCTTGCTTCTCATGTGCTCCTTATTCGCCGAAGGCTCGCCCGGCATGCATGGTTTCGGCGGCGGCTGGGTGCTCTATCCGCCGATGTCCAGCGACGTGGGAACGCCGGGTCCGGCTGCCGACTTCGTCATCTTGTCGATGCATCTCGCCGGCGCGTCGTCGATCCTAGGCGCGATCAACTTCATCGCCACGATCGTCAATATGCGCGCGCCGGGCATGACGATGTTCCGCATGCCGCTGTTCCCATGGTCGGTGCTGATCACCGCCTTCCTGCTCCTGCTGGCCCTCCCGGTGCTGGCCGGGGCGCTCACCATGCTGCTGACCGACCGCAACTTTCACACCACGTTCTTCGATCCGGCTGGCGGCGGCGACCCGATCCTGTTCCAGCATCTGTTCTGGTTCTTCGGCCATCCCGAGGTCTACATCCTGATCATTCCCGGGTTCGGCATGATCAGCCAGATCGTGGCGACGTTCTCGAAAAAGCCGATCTTCGGTTATGTCGGCATGGTCTACGCCATGCTGGCGATCGCCTTCCTCGGCTTCGCCGTTTGGGCGCATCACATGTTCACAACCGGCATGTCGCTCAACGCCCAGCGCTATTTCGTTTTCGCCACGATGGTGATCGCAGTGCCGACTGGGGTGAAGGTTTTCTCGTGGTTGGCGACGATGTGGGGCGGCTCGATCTCGCTCAGGCCCCCGATGATGTGGGCAATCGGCTTCATCTTCGTGTTCACCGTGGGCGGGGTCACCGGCGTCGTGCTCGCCAACGCCGCGATCACGCGATATCTGCACGACACCTATTATGTCGTTGCGCATTTCCACTACACGATGTCGCTCGGCGCCGTGTTTTCGATCTTCGCAGGCTTCTACTACTGGTTCCCGAAGATGACCGGGTACATGTATGACGAGCGGCTGGCCAAGTGGCATTTCTGGACCACCTTCGTCGGCATCAACCTCGCCTTTTTTCCCCAGCATTTCCTTGGCTTCCAGGGAATGCCCCGGCGGGTCGTCGACTACACGGAGGCCTACGCGTTCTGGAATTTCGTGTCGTCGATCGGCGCCTTTATTGGCGGCGCCGGCACCCTCATCTTCGTCTATCTCCTCTATGACGCGTTCAAGGCCAAGCGTCCCGCGGCCGCCAATCCCTGGGGCCCGGGGGCCACGACGCTCGAATGGACGCTGCCGTCCCCGCCGCCCTTCCATACGTGGGAGACGCCGCCGCATATTGTCGACGAAGACCACCATGCGCCGGCCATCGTGGGGCATGGGAGCGCAGCGTGACGGCTCCCGGCGATTACGACGGCCGCACGGTCTCTGTCGGTGATCGTACTGGGCGCAACAATCGCCTGATTGGCGTCGGCGGCATTGCGTTGGCGGTGGGCATGATCGCGCTCACCTACGCCGCAGCGCCCTTCTACTCCGCCTTCTGCCGTGCGACGGGCTATGAGGGCACGCCGCAGCACGTGAACGCAAATTCGGACGCAGAGGGGCGCCGGATTCTGCGAGTGGGATTCGACGCCAACGTCGCGCCGGGCCTCGACTGGAGCTTGGAGCCGGAGGACGAGTCGATCCGGATTCGCACGGGCAAGACAGTCACCGTCTTTTTCCGCGCGCGTAACCTCAGCGACAAGCCGGCGGAGGGCCGCGCCACCTTTAACGTGACGCCGGAAGTCTCCGGGGAATATTTCGACAAGATCTCGTGCTTCTGCTTCTCGACACAGCATCTCGGCCCGCACGAAACCGCCGAATGGCCGGTGGTGTTCTTCCTCGATCCAGCTCTCGAGAAAGACCCTTCGATGGCCAGGGTCGACTCGATTACGCTGTCCTATACAATGTTCGCGCCGCCGGCGGAGAAGCCGTTGGCGGGTGGCTCAGCCGATCGCGCAGGGCCTGCGGGATGATCATAAACGGGAGAAGACAATGACCGACGCGGCGGTTCCGGACCGGCCGGGATTCCATCTCGTCGACCCAAGCCCCTGGCCGCTTGTCGGCGCGGCCTTCGCGTTTCTCACCGCCTTTGGTCTCATATTGTTCATGCATGAGTCCAGTGTCGGACCTGCGATTCTGACCATTGGCGTCGCGGGCATTCTGTTCACCATGGCGGGCTGGTGGCGCGACGTCATCACCGAGGCTCAGGGCGGCAATCACAATATCATTGTCCGTCATGGCCTCACGATCGGCATGATCCTGTTCATCGCCTCGGAGGTCATGTTCTTCGTCGCCTGGTTCTGGGCGTTCTTCTGGAACGCGCTCGATCCCGCCAATCCGCAGACCTATGGGCTCCTCGATTTCAGCGGTGGAATCTGGCCGCCCAAGGGCATGGAGGTGATCAACCCGCTCGCATTGCCGCTGATGAACACATTCGTGCTCTTGACGTCGAGCGCCGCGGTCAATGTCGCCCATGACAATCTGCGTGAGGGCGACCGCCGGCAATTCAAGATATTCCTGGCGCTCGGCATCGCGCTTGGCGTGTTGTTCGTCTTCACCCAAGCCTACGAGTACATCCACGCGCCCTTCCCCTTTAAGAACTCAATCTATGGCGCGACTTTCTTCATGGCGACCGGCTTTCACGGCGCCCACGTCATCATCGGCGTGATTTTCCTCTTTGTGTGTCTGATGCGCGCCATCTGGGGCCAATTCACGCCCCGGCACCACGTCGGCTTCCAGTTCGCCGCGTGGTACTGGCATTTCGTCGACGTGGTCTGGCTGTTCCTGTTCACATGCATCTACATCTGGGGATCCTGGGGCGCGACGTTCGATTAGGCGCCATAGGGTCACGTTCGAGTTCCGATGGCGGAGCCGCTCGAAAACGTTCGGGTCGGCATGACCGGCCGGCATGAAGTCGTGGTGACCCGCGAACTTACGGT
Organism: uncultured Alphaproteobacteria bacterium; assembly: GCA_963753135.1. Classification (GTDB taxonomy): domain Bacteria; phylum Pseudomonadota; class Alphaproteobacteria; order Rhizobiales; family Beijerinckiaceae; genus Roseiarcus. The sequence continues at coordinate 202,844 of CAVWBA010000009.1, forward strand.
CGGGGCGCACGTGGACGGCATGCCGTTCGTCTTCGGGACCCCGATGATGATCCTGGCGATGGAGATGGCTTCCGTGGCGGCCGCGGCGCCGCATTTGCCCGCAGACTGGGTGACCGTCGGCAGCGAAGTCAATGTGCGCCATCTCGCGCCAACTCCCGTCGGGCGCACGGTCGTCGCCACCGCTCGCGTCGTTGAAGTCTCCGGCCGCACTATGCTGCTTGCGGTCGAAGCGCATGACGGCGTCCGTAAGATCGGCGACGTGACGCATCGCCGCGGCGCAGTCAACCTCGAGAGCTTCGCCAAGCGCCTCGCCGAATAGCTGCGGTCGATAGCCCGTCGAAAGACAGGCGTCCTCGCAGACGCCCTTCGACTGCGGCCGACCGACTAGCAGTGGCGTCTACGGGCGCGGCGGTGCGGCGAACTGGCGATGGCCCGCCGGTGGGGGTCATGTCTGCTGGCAACCGCGGGCGGCAATCTGCTAAGGGCTTTTTGAGGGAATTTGATCGCGCAACGAGCAGCAGACGAGGGGAGCCGCCCATGTTGGAGCGGGTGCACGACGGGCCGGCGCAGACCTTGGCGTTGCGCGCGAGCGGCGTGGTCGCAGCTCGGGACGTCGAGGCGGCGATCAGCGCTTCTATGGGCGGAGCCGCGACCGGCCTCGTCGTGATTATCGCCCCGGATTTTGACGGCGATTTCGCCGAGTTGGCGCGTGGGCTTGCAAGCTCCGCGCTCGCTCACAGGTCGTTGGTCAAGCTCGCTGTTGTCGTCGACCCGGAACAGATGGATGGGGCCACGCTCAACAGCTTCAAGGCTTCGCCCGTGCGCATTCGCCAGTTCGCGCGCGCCGACGAGAACGCCGCGCTTGAATGGGCGGCCGCGGCCCGGCGAGGGGAGTAGCGGCGCGTCGGAGTCAAGTCGGACGGCCTGATCAGGATTATATACAGTGTAGTAAAGTTATTTTGCCGCTTCCGGGCGCCGGGACCCACGACGCCGGTCGGGCCGGTCCGTTTGGGTTTTCTTGGCCCCTGGCCGTTTCGCCGCAAAAGTCCCGATTTGGAGCATTGGATTTCCTTGGATTTCCTTGGATTCTCTCGTCCGAATCGTGACTTTTCAATGGGTTACGCTGGATTTTCGCGAGAGTAATTTTTCTCGCGCCCTTCTCCGTGTGAGACCCTCGCCGGGCTGGGCGCGCCTGCGATCGAGGCCATGCGGAACTCCAGGATTGTTCATGGGCAAAGCTTAAGTCGGTTTCTGATTTTCTGCAAGTGATTGTCGTCCGTGCGTTCCTTTCGGCAGCCTTAATCCAAAAGCCGCTCGTGTCCTTGGTGGTGGAGCGTCGATCCGGTCATTTGCCGTCCGTTTGGGGGCGTCCGAGCAAGTCTGCTCAGCGTCCGCCTGAAACCGTCACCACGCTGCCGGTGACAAAGGCGGCCGCCGGCGAAATGAGCCAAGCTGCGGCCTCGGCGATTTCCTCGGGGGCGCCGACGCGACGCAAAGGGGTCATCGCCTCGATTCGCTCGCGGAAGCCCGGCTGGGCGATCTGGTCGCGGGTCATGTCGGTTGCGGTGAAGCCGGGCGCGACGACGTTAGCCCGGACGCCTTCGGGCCCGACCTCGGTTGCGAGGCCCTTGGTAAAGCTCTCGACCGCGCCCTTGGTCGCCGCATAGGACGCGAGTCCCGGCAGCCCGCCGAGCCTTGCGGCGATCGAGGAAATGTTGACGATCGACCCGCCGGTCCCGCCGTGTTTGGTCGAGAGCCGAAGCACGGCCTCTTTGCAGGCGAGGATGGTTCCGATCACATTGATTTGAAAGAGCTGCGTCAGCTCCGTAGCTTCACGCTGGTCTGTCGTGGCGAAGCGGCCCGTGGCGCCGGCGTTGTTGACGAGGCCGGCGAGCGGCCCCAGCGCCTTGGTTGCCTGCTCAAACAGACGATGAAGCTGGGCCGAATCCGCGACATCGGCCTGGAAAGCCTGCGCCCGGCCGCCCGACTTCTTGATTTCCGCGACCGTCGCTTGAGCCGCCTTGGCGTCGGCGGCGTAGTTGACGGCGACCGCGTAGCCGTCCGTCGCGAGGCGCCGGCAAATGGCCGCGCCGATGCCGCGCGAGCCCCCGGTGACGATGATGAGGCCTGAAGGCATGGCGAGACTCCAACGATTGGCGGATGTTCGATCGATCTTGAAGCCGAAGCCTTCGCCTGGTCAATTCAATCGCGCGTTATGCGTCACGGCTTCAGGCGCCATCCGGTGCGGAAGATCCATGCCAGGATCGCGAGGCAGACGGCGATGAACAGCGCGGTGAAGCCGAGGCTCGCGCCGACGCTGACATCGCCCCGGCCATAAAAGCTCCACCGAAAGCCGCTGATCAGGTAGACCACGGGATTGAACAGACTGACCGTGCGCCAGAACGGCGGCAGCATGTCGATCGAGTAGAACGCGCCGCCGAGAAACGTGAGCGGCGTCACCACCAGGGAAGGGATGACGGCGAGCTGCTCGAAGTTCTTGGCCCAGATGCCGATGATGAAGCCGAACAGGCAGAAGGCGACCGAAGTCAGCGCGAGAAACGCGATCATCCAGAACGGATGCTCGATTTGCACGGGCACCAGAAGCGAAGCGGTTATGAGAATGATGAGGCCGATAGCGATCGACTTGGTCGCCGCGGCGCCGACATAGGCGCAGACCGCCTCGGTGGAGGATATCGGCGCCGAGAGAAGCTCGTAGATCTGCCCGGTGAATTTGGGGAAGTAGATGCCGATCGAGGCGTTGGAGATGCTCTGCGTCAAAAGCGAAAGCATCATGAGGCCGGGCACGATGAAGGCGCCGTAGCTGACCCCGCTCACTTCGCGAATGCGCCCGCCGATCGCGGCGCCGAAGACGATGAAATAGAGCGCGGTGGTGATCACCGGCGTTGCGACGCTTTGTAGGATTGTGCGCTGCGTGCGTTGCATTTCCGCGCGGTAGATCGACCAGACCCCATTGAGATTGATCGCCGAGACCGTCACGCCGCGCGCCCCACCAGATCGACAAAAATGTCTTCAAGCGTTGTTGTGCTGGTGTCGAGATCCTTGAAATCGACGCCGATCTCGTTGAGGCGGCGCAAAAGCGTCGGCACGCCGGTGTCCTCCTCTCCCGCATCGAAGCGGTAGGAGAGGCGACGGCCCTCGTCCTCGAGCTCGAGCGGCCAGCCCTCCAGTTCCTTGGGCAACGCCGGGAGCGCCTTCTGCAGGACGAGCGTCAGACGCCTTTTGCCGAGTTTGCGAATGAGCGCCGCCTTCTCGTCGACGAGCACGATCCGGCCGTGGTTGATGACCCCGACCCGGTCCGCCATCTCCTCGGCCTCTTCGATATAGTGGGTGGTGAGAATGACCGTCACGCCCTGGCCGCGGAGGCGCCGAACGAGCGCCCACATGTCGCGTCTCAGGTTGACGTCGACGCCCGCCGTCGGCTCGTCAAGGAACAGGACGTCTGGTTCATGGGCCAGCGCCTTGGCGATCATGACCCGCCGTTTCATGCCGCCCGACAATTCAACGATCCGCGTGTCGCGCCTGTCCCACAACGAAAGGTCGCGCAGCAATTGCTCGATATAGGCGGGATTGGGCGGCCGCCCGAACAGCCCGCGGCTGAACGTCGCCGCTCTGCGAACGGTGGTGAAGATATCGAGCGCGATCTCTTGCGGGACGAGCCCGACTATGGACCGGGCGGCGCGATAGTCGCGGACCACGTCGTGGCCGTCGATCAGGACTTGGCCCGAAGTCATCGACACGGAGCCGCAGACGACCCCGATCAAAGTCGTTTTGCCTGCCCCGTTCGGGCCCAGCAGGGCGAAAATCTCGCCTCGGGCGATTTCCAGATCGACCGCGTCGAGCGCGACGAGGCCCGACTTGTAACGCTTGGTCACCGCGGCGATCGATATCATCGGCGCCATCGCCGGCTCTCTCCCTGCACGCGCGCTTCAAAAAGGTGCGGCTAGCGGGGCGGCGACGGCGCGACGCGCGGGCCGGGGCCGCGAACCTTTTCCGGCCGCGCGCCTCGTATGTAAGGGTACGCAGGCGGCGCGTCATCCCCTTGGCGGGGTGACCCCACAGGAAAGCACGCTTATGAGAGTATATAGCCCGCCCGCGTGGATTAACGGTCTACCCTTCTGATCCGGCGCCGAACAGCGTCCGGGCCGGATCAGAGTCCAACCAATCCCTGACGGAAATCAGAAGGCCATTGGCACGAAGAAGCAGTAGACCCCGGACTGGATTCCGCTCCCGTCATCCCGATAGAAGATCCAGTAGTCGCCGTCCTGACTGGGCAGCGCCTGGCCGACAGGAATACGACGGACGTAACCATCGACAGAGTAAAAGTCGTCAGAAATTCGGTGCACCTGATCCGGGCGAAGGTGGTGCGCGTCCGCTGGTCCGCAGCACGAAGCCTTCACCCAATCGGGAACAGGTTTCCCGTCCGCCCAATAGTCATGCGCCTCCGCCCCTGTAGCAGACAAGGCGAATAATAGTGCAGCGATTCGAGCGATCATCTCAGTCCCCTTATTCGGGTTTCTAAGTTGGAGTGATGCCGAATCCCTGGGAGTCTTCCTCCTTTCAACTCAAGTCCACGCTGAACTCCGCCGCAGCAAGTCTCATGCCGCTGGCTCGAACTCAATGATGTAATGCTGCTGCCGGAACCGTCCAATTGGCAAGCGCGCGTTCACGACAAATTTGAGGGATCCACCTAGGGGTTCGGCCATGATGGCGAAAGCGGGGATGCCGAGATTGAGCCGCGGCGAACCTGCCTTCGACCTACGCCAAGGGTGGCGGGCGAAGGCGTTGCCTTTAAATTGAGCAATCGGAGGGTCGCGCAATTTCTCTTCAGCCCCTTCGTGTCGCCAACCCTGGCGCACGTTGGACCAAGAATTCACTTGTTCAGGAGATGTTCCCTGACGTTCGGTAAGGGGCGACGAGATCGCCGCACAGACCTCCGGCGGCGCGTGATCGTTATTCGCTAAGCGACGGGTTTTATTGCATGCCAAGAAAGCGGCGATGGAAGCCCAGAAGCCCTCGCTAACGAACTTGTGTAGTCGGCCGGAGGCAGGCGGCCCGCGCCGGGCCCGCTTGCCGCGACTCAAGCCTCGGGGTAACCCGAGAACCCATGGCCAAACATGTTCCGCCGCCCCCGCCTCCTCCGCCCTCGGAGCCGATCGAGGTCAAGCTGCGCGACGCGCTCGAGGAGCGCTATCTCGCCTACGCGCTTTCCACAATTATGGGACGGGCGCTGCCCGACGCCCGCGACGGACTGAAGCCGGTGCACCGCCGCATTCTCTACGGCATGCACATTCTCAGGCTCGACCCCGGCTCGGCCTTCAAGAAATGCGCGAAGATCGTCGGCGACGTGATGGGCTCGTTCCATCCGCACGGCGACCAGGCGATCTACGAAGCGCTGGTGCGCCTCGCGCAGGATTTCGTCTCGCGCTATCCTCTCATCGAGGGCCAGGGCAATTTCGGCAATATCGACGGCGATAACGCCGCCGCCTACCGCTACACCGAAGCGCGGATGACCGACGTCGCGCGCCTCATCATGGAGGGGGTCGAGGAAGACTCGGTCGATTGGCGCGACAATTACTCGGGGGATGCGAAAGAGCCGATCGTCATGCCCTCGGCCGTGCCGAACCTGCTCGCCAATGGCGCGCAGGGCATCGCGGTCGGCATGGCGACCTCGATTCCGCCGCATAACATCGCCGAGCTTTGCGACGCCGCGCTCTATCTCATCGCCCACCCCGAGGCCGATTCCGAAGCGCTTGCGACTTTTGTGCCGGGGCCGGATTTCCCGACCGGCGGCGTCGTCATCGACGACAAGTCCGCGATCGTCGAAACCTACAGGACTGGCCGTGGCGCCGTTCGGGTGAGAGCGCGCTGGGCGAAGGAGGATACCGGCCGTGGCGGCTGGGTCGCGGTCGTCACGCAGGTTCCCTACGGCGTCCAGAAGTCCCGGCTGATCGAGCAGATCGCCAATCTTCTCAACGAGCGGAAAATTCCGCTGCTCGCCGACGTCCGCGACGAATCCACTGAGGACGTGCGCATCGTGCTCGAGCCGCGCACCCGCGCGGTCGAGCCCGAGACGCTGATGGAATCCCTGTTCAGGCTGACCGAGCTCGAAGCTCGAGTCTCGGTCAACATGAACGTGCTGGTCGATGGCGTGACCCCCAGGGTCGTTTCGCTCGGCGAGGCGCTGAGGCAATGGCTCGACCATCGCCGCAACGTTCTGGTGCGCCGCTCGCGTCACCGATTGGCGGCGATCGACAAGCGGCTCGAACTGCTCGCCGGCATGATCGTCGTCTTTCTCAATCTCGACGAGGTCATCCGCATCGTTCGCGAGGACGATGACCCGAAAGAGCGGCTCAAAGCCCGCTTCAGCCTGACCGAGCCGCAGGTCGTCTATGTTCTCGATACGCGCTTGAGAAGCCTGCGGCGCCTCGAGGAAATGGCGCTGCGCAAAGAGCAGGACGACCTCGCGCGTGAGAAATCGACGATCGAGGCGCTGCTCGCCAGCGAGAAAAAGCAATGGCAGATGATCGCGGTCGAGATCCGCGACGTCAAAAAGAAGTTCGGGCCCGACACCACGCTCGGCCGCCGCCGCACCAGTTTCGAAGCCGCGCCGGACGTCGTGGTCTCCGATCTCGCCGAGGCGATGATCGAGCGGGAGCCCTTGACCATCGTCGTGTCGCAGAAGGGCTGGATCCGCGCGATGAAGGGTCAGGTCGCCGATCTCACCGCCGCCACGTTCAAAGGCGACGACGGCTTGAAGACCTCGTTCTTCGCCGAAACGACCTCGAAGATTCTGGTGCTGGCGAGCGACGGCAAGGTGTTCACGCTCGACGCCTCCAAATTGCCGGGCGGGCGAGGGCAGGGCGAGCCGATCCGGCTCATGGCCGACATCGACGAGAGCGCTTCGATCGTCGCCGTCTGGGCTTATTCCGCGGGCGCGAAGCGGCTCATCGCGTCGAGCGACGGCAACGGCTTCATCATCGGCGACGACGAGCTTTTGTCCTCGACCCGCAAGGGCAGGGCGGTGCTGAATGTAGCCACGCCGGCGACGGCCGCGTTGATCGTTCCCGCCGCGGGCGACCATGTCGCAGTCATCGGACAGAACCGCAAGCTTCTGGTGTTCCCGTTTGCGCAGCTCAACGAAATGGCGCGCGGCAAGGGCACGCGGCTGCAGCGCTACAAGGATGGCGGCATTTCCGACGCCAAGGTCTTCGCCATCGCCGAGGGACTCACCTGGCGCGATTCGGCCGGGCGCACGTTCACGGTCGCCAGGCCCGAGCTCAAGGACTGGATCGGCAATCGCGCCGAAGCCGGCCGCCTGCCGCCGAAGGGGTTCCCGAAGAACAATCGGTTTGAGGGGTAGGGCCCGACGTGTCTGAGAAATAGTATTGTGAGCAACATAGATTTCCCAAAGCGTACTTTCTTGAGAACTCGCCCGTTTCCTTTCGCAAAGGCCATCGAACCGCCACGTTTCGCAGGCGGCCTGAGCCGGCGGGATTCACGGGAATTCTCCAATACTGAGGGGGTTAACGATGCTAAAAGCCATTTTGGCCGCGGGGTTGAGCGCCGGGGCCGTGCTGTCCGGCGGTTCGGCTGGGGCGACAATTCTCGAGGTGGGTTATTCCGACTCGCTTTACAGCGGCACATGGGAGCAGTCTTCGAATCCGACGCCAATACAATATCAAACTGGCGTCTCTACTGTGATTCCGGTCTGGGACGTCACCGGAAACCTAGGCATTACCCACAACGAGATACCCTTCTATAACTCTGCCTGGAGCGGTGGCTTCAGTCTATGGGCCGGGCCCCGAGTTTATACGGGACCCGTAGTCGCGCGCCGGTGTTCTCGGCGGGCTCGTTCACTGGCCTGTACGACCCGCTCCCTCCGACCTCGTCCAGCGGCGTTCTCACCTTCACAATTGTCCCCGAACTATCGACCTGGGGAATGATGTTGACGGGCTTCGCCGGCCTCACGGCGGTCGCCGCCGGCAGGCGCCGCCGCCCGCTCGCGTCTCGTCACTGAGCTTTTGAAAGGAACTTGGCTCTTCGCGCTGCCGATCCCGCTATTCACCGTTCTGAGGCCGTCTCGGCGCCGCTTCTAGCGCCGGAGTCCAATCAGGCGGGAGCGGCGGCCGGAACCCGGCTCTCCTGCGACAAGGGCTTGAACGTCAGGGCGACCAGGAAGGCGCCAATCCCCATCGCCCAGGAGCCGACGTAGAGCCACGTGTAGCTGGCGGTGGCGTCGTAGATGAGCCCCCCGGCCAGGGGTCCGAGCGCCATGCCGAGGCTGCCGGCCATCGCCGTGCCGCCGATGACGGTTCCCATCATTGGAAGCGGAAAGTTTTCGCGCGCCAGAACCGCGTAGAGCGGCATGACGCCCGCATAGATGAAGCCGAACACGGCCGCGACGGTATAGAACTCGCCCAAGCCTCGGGCGAAGACGTAAGCTAGTGCGCCGAACGCCTGCGCGAGCAGGCCGACGACCAGAACGCGCTTGGCGCCGAACCGATCGCCAAGAAGGCCGAAGCCGATCCGCCCGCCCATGCCCGCAAGCCCCTCGACGCTGTAGATCGAAACCGCGGCCACGAGCGGAATCCCGCACGCCTGCGCGTAACTCACGGTGTGAAAGATCGGGCCGGAATGGGTGGCGCAGCAGAAGAAATTGGTGAGCACGAGCACGACGAATTGCGGCGAGCGCAGCGCCTCGCCGGCGGACATGCCGTGTTGCTGGCCGCCGCCCGTCGCGCCGCCGACGCTAAGAAGCGCCGGCGGGCGTCGCACCAGAAGGGCGGCCGGGATCATGAGGAGAGCGGCGATCGCGGCGAGGATCTCGAGCGTGGTTCGCCAGCTCATGGTCGAAACGAGCCACGCGGCCAAGGGCGCCATCGTCATGGGCGCGAGCCCCATGCCCGCCGAGACGAGCGACACCGCCAGGCTGCGATGGGTCTCGAACCAGCCGGTGACGCAGGCCATCATCGGCGCAAAGATAGCCGCCGCGCTTCCGCCCACGAGGAGGCCGAAGATCAATTGGAACGCGAGAAGCGATGGCGCCTGGGCCGCAAGAGCCAGGCTTGCGGCAAGGACGACCGCGCCGGTCAGAACAACCGCGCGCGGACCGAACCGATCGGAGAGGTTGCCCCAGGCGATGCTGCCGAACGCCATGGCGAGAAAGCCGACGGTCATGGCGCTCGACACGCCGGTCACCGACCAGCCGGTGTCCCGGGCAATGGGCTGCAGCAGAACCGGGAGAGAGAACATCGATCCGATCGCAACGCAGCCCAAAAGGCCGCCCGCCGCGACGATCACCCATCGGTAGGGAGATTCGGTCATTCCCGTCCGTACCAACTGGTCGGTTTTTTTGTCAAGGGCCCGTTGCGGGTGAAGCAATGGAGATGGCGGAGCGCGACAGTCATGCCGAAATCAATTCTCGGGAACGCGGTCTAGGAGTTCGCCGCCGTCCTTGGGACCGGGGCTTTGCCGCTCTTTCGCCAACCGCCGGCAGGCGGGGCCTAGGGAGGCCTCGCGCCGACGCCGTGGCGCAGCGGAGCGATCGCTGACGAGCAGGGGGTGTCGAAGGCCGGCAATCCAAAGGCTCGCGGGCCAAGGGCGCTACGGGCTCCTGGATCGCCGCGTTGCGCAAGCGCACTCCTCGCGATTGTCTCTTGGAGTTTGGGTAGGGAGGTTTGTCCCTGAGAATGGGATGCGCCGATTCGGGCGGCCGCCCGAATCGGCGCGCGGGGAGATTGGCCGTCTCGCGATGGGGCTTGGAAAGCCCGCCGTCATCTGGGCCGTCTTCCCGCTTCCCTTGAACGCTTGATGAGTTGAATGGGCCGCCATCGCCCGATGCACGCCCGCAGACAATCCCAAGCTCATGAGAGGATAACCGCAAATGTCTCACCTCGCCACGCCCTCGCGGTTCATCGGATGCGACGTCGGCAAAACGGCGATTGTCATCCACGACGCCGCCTACGGCCGCACCCGGACGATCGCCAACGAGCCGCAGGCGCTCGCCGCCTTCGCCGCCTCGCTCAACCCGACCTGCTTTGTCGTTTGCGAGGCCACGGGCGGCTATGAACGGGATCTGCTGGCCGCCCTCATCGCGGGGAGCGTGCCGGCCCACCGGGCCGACGCCCGCAAGGTCAAGGCCTTCATCCGTTCGTTTGGCGTGCTCGGCAAATCCGACGCCATCGACGCCGCCGCACTCGCCCGATATGGCCGGGACCGGTACGCCGAACTCCCGCTTTGGAGCGCCCGCGAACCCGAACGGCTGCGCTTGCAGGCGTTGGTCCTCGCCAGACGCGACCTCGTCAAGGATCGCCTCGCCTACGCCAATCGTCGCGCCGCCCCCGCCGCCGAGCCCGTCCACCCTTATCTCGCGGCGCTCGTCGAAAGCTTCGAGGCGCAAATCAAGGCGATCGAAGCCGATATCAACGCCCTCTGCGCCGCGTGCGAGGGGATCGCCAAGGCCGTCCAAACCCTGGTCACGATCCAGGGCGTCGGTCAGAAAACCGCCGCAGCCCTCATCGCCCTCATGCCCGAGCTCGGTTCGCTCCCCCGACGCCAGGCCGCCGCCCTCGCAGGCCTTGCGCCCCATCCCAATCAAAGCGGCCAGACCGACGCCTATCGCCGAACCCGTGGCGGAAGACCCGAAATCAAACGCCTCCTCTTCATGGCCGCAATCTCCGCCGCAAAACACAATCCCACCCTCAGCGCCTTCTACAAACGCCTCCTCAGCGCAGGCAAAAAGCCCCTCGTCGCCATCACCGCGATCATGCGAAAACTCGTCGTCATCGCAAACGCCAAACTCAGAGCACACCAAATCGCCGCCATCTGAGTTGATGACAATTCAATCCGAAGGCCGCTCGCTCTAATGGTGACGCGCCGCCAGAAGGCGCGCAAGCCGCTCACGATTTCCGCTTGGCCTTCGTTGGCCCCGAGTTCGAGCTCGGGATAGTGGCGGAAGATGCCCGAACTCATTGAAGGGAATGCGTCGATCCGACGCGAGATAGGCGGCAACGTTTTTCTGTTCGGCGACCGACTTCGTCAGCGCCTCGAGCAACGGATAAAGCTTGCCGGCGTCCGCGAACGCGTGCGGGAAGGCGTAAGCCATGCCTGCCCAGATCTGGAACAGCGACAAGTCGACGGTGGTGAGATCGCCCCGACGGCGTGCGCTTGGTCCGAATGGATTGTTGCTCAGCACGCGCTCGAAATAGCCGAGATATTTCGGAACGCGGTGCTGAAGGAAGGCGGCGGAGCGCGCCTTGGCCTCCTTCCTCTGGTCCTCGAAATAGAGGTCGGTCGAGATCGGATGATGCGTGTCGTGAACCTCCGCGACAAAATCCGTGATCGTGAGCTGCAGCCCATGGGCGTAGAGGCGGCCCGCCTCGTCTTTCGGTGCGAGACCAAGCTTCGGGCCGACGTAGTGGAGAATGTTCGCGACATGCGAGACGACGAGGGCGCCGTCGCGCAGGAACGGGGGCGCGAAGGGCGTTTGCGGGGCCGCCGCGCCCTCGAGCATCGACATCATGCCTCTGATGCCGCGCCCGGCCCCGCGCTCGCGCGCGACATCGACATAAGCCGCGCCCGCCGCCTCGAGCGCGAGGCGCACGAACTCGCCGCGCCCCTGGATGCCCGGCCAATAGTAGAGCTCATAAGGCATAGTCAGGTCCTCGTGAGAAAGCGGCGTGCGGCTCAAGGCTTGCCGGGTTCGCGCGGAGCGATCTGCGGCCGCATATGGTCGGCGGCTTTGACATAGCGGCGCGCATGGTCGAGGAGTTCGCCGTCGGTCGGATGGTCCGCCTTCTCCACGCCTTCGACATGCGTGCGGATGAAGGGATGCTTCTCGGCCAGGAATTTGGCGAACAGGTCCTTTTCTTGCGCAGGGCCGACGATGAGGATGGCGCCGGCGTCGGCGATCGTCTTGGCGACATCCTCGAAGAACGGCTTGTTCTCCTCGATCCTGTGGCCGCTTCGCGGCTCGCGGGAATGAAGGTCGCGAACGATATGATCGCGGACCACGGTCTTGTCCGCCTCATCGACATTGAAGTGGAAAACGCGCGCCCGCTTGTGATCGATCCAGACGACGGCGTGATAGTGCTGAGGCATGGCGGCGCTCCTTTGATTGGCGTTTGACCCTACCGCGCCCGGTAAGGCTGCGCTATGACCCGCTTCATGCGGAAAGATGGCAAGGCCGTGATGGCGGCTCCCGCGCCGGCCAGGGCCGACAAGGCGGCCTCGTATGAGATCGGCGAGGACGAAGCGGGCATGCGGCTCGACCGCTGGCTTCACCGCCGGTTTCCGGACGTGGCGAACTCGCATCTGATGCGCATCGTGCGCAAGGGCGAGGTGCGCGTTTCAGGCAAGCGGGCGGACATATCGACCCGGCTTGAGACCGGCGAAAATGTGCGCGTGCCGCCGCTCAGGATCGCCGGTCCGCAGGGGCCTGCCGTCAGCCAAGCCAATCCCGGCGACGCTGAAGCCATCCGCGCGATGATCCTGTTCGAGGATCGCGACGTGCTGGTGCTCAACAAGCCTTACGGCCTCGCGGTCCAGGGCGGCTCGGGAACCACGCGCCATATCGACGGCATGCTTCAGGCGCTTGCCGACAAGGAGGGCAATCGGCCCGTCCTGGTTCATCGGCTCGACCGCGACACGTCGGGCGTTCTCCTGATCGCCAAATCGCGCAAGATGGCCGCCGAGCTTGGCGAGACCTTTCGCTCCCGGCAGGCGAAGAAGATCTATTGGGCGCTGGTCGAGGGCGTGCCCAAGCCGGCGCAGGGGCGCATCTCCATGTTTCTCGCCAAGGGCGAGGGCATGGCCACGCGCGCCGCCAGAGGGACGGGCAGGGCGGATCTCGAGCGGATGCGGGTCGCCAAGCATGGCGATCCCGACGCGCAGCATTCGCTGACCCTCTATGCGGTCGTCGACAAGGTCACGCCGCGCCTCGCGTGGCTGTCTATGCGACCGGTCACCGGACGCACCCATCAGCTGCGCGCCCATAGCGAGGCGATCGGCCATCCGATCGTCGGCGATCCGAAATACAATCGAAAGGCCCCGAACGACCCGGCGCGCGCCGACCCGTTGCGCGCGGTGCCGCCTGGACTCGAGCCCAAGCTGCATCTTCTGGCGCGCCGCCTGATCCTGCCCCATCCGCGCGGCGGAATCATCGACGTGACGGCGCCCCTTCCCGAGCACATGAAGAAAAGCTTCGCCATGTTCGGCTTCGATGAGAACGAGCGCGATCCGATCGAGGATGCGCCCGATGAGTGAGCCCTCACCCCCAACCCCTCTCCCAAGCACGGGAGAGGGGAGCAAGGATCCGATGCGCGCCGCGCAGGCGAATATGCGGCCGCAAGCCGTCAGGCGCTTCTACAAGGCCGCGGAGGTGGAGGAAGAGGGCGACGGCTTCGTGCTGAGCCTCGACGGCCGCCGCGCGCGGACGCCCGGCCGCAATCCGCTCGCCGCGCGAAGCCCGGCGCTTATGCTGAAGATTGCGGAGGAATGGGGTCGGCAGGGCGAGACCATCGAGCCTGCGGACATGCCGCTGACGCGGCTCCTCAATTCCGCCATCGACGGCGTTGCGCATACGATGGCCGAAACGCGGGCCGACATTCAGCGCTACGCCGGCGCTGACCTTCTCTGTTACCGCGCCGAAGAGCCGGACACGCTGGTTGAGCGCCAGGCGCACGCTTTCGATCCGGTTTTGCGTTGGGCCGCGGATGAGCTTGGAGCCCGCTTCACTGTAACCGCCGGGGTGACGCATGTCGCGCAACCGGGCGCAGCGCTCGCGGCGATCGGCGCTGCGCTCGACGCCTACGATGACCCCATCGCGCTCGCCGCGCTCAGCGTGATGACGACGCTGACCGGCTCGGCGCTGCTGGCGCTCGCCGTTGCGCACGGGTTTCTCTCAGCCGAAGCCGCATGGCGGGCGGCGTATGTCGACGAGGATTTCCAGGCCGAGCGCTGGGGCGCGGACGCCGATGCGATGGCGCAGCGGGAGGCGCGTTGGCGCGAGTTCGAGGCCGCGGCGATCGTCCCCGAAGCGACGCGTGCTGGCTAAGCGGCCAACGTCTTCCTCCGCCCTTTCGGGGAAACAGGCCTTCGGTCGACCGGATCCGGAAGCCTGATCACCGCAACCGGCGTCGATGTCAGCATCACCGGAGGGGCGGGGATGCGGGCGCGCACGGGTCAAACGGCGCCGGCGTCGTCACGGCGGACGGCTCGATCTCTGTTGTCAATGGCGTGGGCGCCTGTTGCAGAACGGCACGACGACAATGACCGGCACAGGCGTCACGGCTTCGGGGAAAGGCGGCTACGGCTTTCTGTTCAATAACGGCGGCAGCCCCAGCGCGTCGCAATACGGCAACGGAACGATCACGGCCGAACGACGCGAGCGAGATTATCTACACCCCACCGACGGGGGATCCGTCTGGTCGACCGAGATGTCCTCGAAGCAGCCAACGGGCCCTAGGTTAGGCAGCGTCAAACATCAGTGGCCGGCCATATGGCGGCCGATCGTCGTGCGGTCGGCGGTGGCTGCGTCTGTGAGGTAGGTGACTTTGCCGCCCGACATCACGGCGATGCGGTCGGAGAGCTCCAGGATCTCGTCGAGATCCTCCGACACCAGGAGAACGGCCGCGCCCCGGTTACGCTGCTCCATGATCTGCGAGCGAATGTCGGCGACGGAAGCGAAGTCGAGGCCGAAGCAGGGGTTGGCGACAATGAGCACGTCGACGTCGCCGGACAGCTCGCGCGCAAGTATCGCGCGCTGCACGTTCCCGCCCGAGAGATCGCGAATCGGCGTTTCGGTCGACGGCGTTTTGACATTGTAACGGCCGATAAGGTCGCGCGCGGTGGCACGCATCGGCTCGCGCGACAGCCAAAAGCCAAGACGCGTCATCGGCGCCTTGTCGAACCGGCGAAACGCCATGTTCTCGGCCACCGACATCGTGGGAACAGAGGCGTTCTTCAACGGCTCCTCGGGCAGGCCGAAGACCTTGAAACGATCGAAATGGTCGCGTCTGGGCTCGAAGTCCTGGTCGTGGATGAGGACCTGGCCAAGCTTGATGGGGCGCTGGCCGGAGAGCGCCTCCACAAGCTCGCTTTGGCCGTTGCCGGAGACGCCAGCAATGCCGACGATCTCGCCCGCCTGCACTTTAAGATCGAGACCGGCGACGGCCTCCCGGCCCTCGTCGTTCTCGGCGAAGAGCCCAGCGATCTCGAGGGTCACGCCGTTCTTGGGCGAGAGTTGCGCGCGCAGCCGATGGGCGCACGACGGCGTCTCCGATCATCATCGCCGCCATCTCTCGCGTCGAGACGGCGCCGACCTTGCCGCCGCCGACCCTGGCGCCGCGTCTCAGCACCGTGAAGTCGTCGCAGAACGCCTCGACCTCGCGAAACTTGTGGCTGATCATCATGACGGTGATCTGATGCGCATGCGCCATGTCACGCAGCAGGCCGAGGATCTCGTCCGCTTCTCCAGGGGTCAGCACCGAGGTCGGTTCGTCCAGGATCAGGAATCGCTGATCGAGATAGAGGAGCTTCAGGATCTCGAGCTTCTGTTTCTCGCCGGCCGCCATGCCCGAGACCGGCTTGTCGAGCGGCACGCGAAACGGCATGCGGTCGAGGAAACTTTCGAGCGCCTTCGTCTCCTTGCGCCATTCGATGATCCCCGGCGCGTCCGCCCGACTCACGACGAGATTCTCCGCCGCAGATAGGGCGGGAACCAGGGTGAAATGCTGGTACACCATGCCGATTCCGAGCGCCTGCGCATCTCGCGGGTTGTGGACCGCGACCTCGTCGCCGTTAAGCAGGAGTTGGCCGCGGTCGGCCGAATAGAACCCCATGATGCATTTGACCAGCGTCGACTTGCCGGCGCCGTTCTCGCCGAGCAGCGCATGGAATGAACCAGCCGGGACCTTGATCGAAACGTCCTGCAGCGCTTTGAGCGCGCCGAACGACTTCGACATGCCGATTGTTTCGAGCGACGGAGCGCGGTCAGGACGATGCTCTTCTGTCACGGCAGCGCCTCAATGAAGGCCTTCGAGGTCGCGACGGCGCCGAACACACCGCCCTGCATCTTGACCATCTTGAGCGCCGCGAGATGATTGCCGTAATCGGTCGCGGCGCAGCAATCCTCAAGCAGCAGGCACTCAAAGCCCCGGTCGTTCGCCTCGCGCATTGTCGTATGCACGCAGACGTCTGTGGTGATGCCGGTGAGGACGAGATTGTCGATGCCGCGCGTGCGCATCATGAGCTCGAGATCGGTGGCGCAGAACGAGCCCTTGCCCGGCTTGTCGATGATCGGCTCTCCGGCCAACGGCTTCAATTCGTCGATGATATCCCAGCCCGGCTCGCCACGCACGAGGATGCGTCCGCAAGGGCCCTTGTCGCCGATGCCGGCGCCGATCCGCTGCGAGCGCCAGCGCTTGTTGTCGGGAAGGTCGGCGAGATCGGGGCGGTGCCCCTCGCGGGTGTGGAAGATGTGGTAGCCCTTCGCCCGCGCCGCTTCGAGCAGCGCTTTGATCGGCCCGATCGGAGCCTGCGTCAGGGAAAGGTCGTAGCCCATCGAGTTGACATAGCCGCCCTTGCCGCAGAAGTCGGTCTGCATGTCGATGACGATGACGGCCGTGTTATCCGGCCGCCACTCGCCGTTATAGGGCCAGGGATAGGGATCGGCTTCGAAAGTGGGCATCGTCTATTCCGCGGCCTCCGCCAGCTTGTCGCCGTAGCGGCGAGTTGGTTTCGGGAAGCCGTAAGCGGTCCCGTCCTTGTGGACGACCTCATCCTCCCAGGGCAGGCGATAGCGGCCCGCGACGAGGTCCTGCATGAAGGTGTAGGGGCAGTCGCCAGCGCCGCCCGCGACTGCGGTCATGCCGCGATGGCCGAGCTGATAGATATTGTTCTCGACCGCCCAGTGCTTGCGCGCCTCGCGGATGAGGTCTGGCCGAAGCTCCGCGGTGATGATCTCGTCGGGTCGCCCCGTTGTCCCTTCGGCAAGGATCGAGCCGTCGAAATTGACAATCATGCCTTCGCCCATGGAGTCGAAGTCGCCGTCCGAGCCGCACATGCAGACGTTGGCCGTCGCCATCAGGTTCTGGAAGCTGTTGGCCTGGTTGGTGAAGCGCCAGGCGGCGCGGATCGGCGCTGTATAGCCCGCCGTGCGGATCATGATCTCGGCGCCCTTGTAGGCGCATTCGCGCGCCATCTCGGGAAACATGCCGTCGTGGCAAATGATGAGCGCGAGTTTCGCGCCCTTCGGGCCATCGCAGACGGGGATGCCGATGTCGCCAGGCTCCCACGGCTCGACCGGGGTCCAGGGATGCATCTTGCGGTAGTAAAGCTTGAGCTCTCCCTTATCGTCGATGATCACGCCCGAATTGTAAGGGTTCCCATGCGGGTTGAACTCCATGATGGAGAAGCAGCCCCAGATGCGGTTCAAGCGGCACGCCTGTTTGAACGCGGCGATCTCCGGCCCATCGAGCGAGCACATGAATCGCCGGATTCATGTCCATCGACAGGCCATGCAGAGAATATTCGGGGAAGACGACGAGATCCATCGTCGCCATGTTGCGGCGGGCCTTGCCAACCGTCGCCACGATCTTTTGCGTCTGCGCGGCGAGATCCGCAGGCGTCACGACGACAGGCAATTGCAACTGCACGACGCCGACGACAACGCCGTTAGGAGACTTGTTGAGGCCGCCGAGTCCGCTCATCGCTCGCCTCCGATCGTTTCCACGCCCACGAGCGCTTACTTCGCCATCGACAATTCGCCGGGCATGTCGCGCGCCGAATGCTTGGCGCTCGAGGTCGCGATCATGATGCCGAGCGTGAGGATGTAGGGGGCGGCGTTGAAGAAGTAGTAGCCTTGGGTGATGCCGATCGACTGGAGCGAGGGCCCAAGCGCGCCGGCCGCGCCGAACAGAAGCGCCGCGGCGATGCAGCGCAGCGGGTTCCAGCGGGCGAAAATGACGAGCGCCACCGCCATCAAGCCCTGGCCCGAGGAGAGGCCCTGGTTCCACGAGCCCGGGTAAGAGAGCGACAGGAACGCGCCGCCGACGCCCGCGAGAAACCCGCCGACGGTTGTCGTCAAGAGCCGCACCAGGTTGACGGAAATGCCCATGGCGCGCGCCGCTGCGGCGCTGTCGCCGACCGTGCGCACGACGAGGCCCCAGCGCGTGTTGCGCAGCGCCCACGCGATCACGAGCGCGAGCGCGATGCCGATGAAAAACAGCGGATTGACCTGGAGCGCGCTTTTGAGGCTCGCGCTGCCGCTCCAGAATCCGAGTGGGATCGAGGCGAGCCTCGGCGCCTCCGGCTGGATGTAGGGTTTGCCGAAGAAGAACGCGACGCCAACCCCGAACAGCATCATCGCGATGCCGACCGCGACATCGTTGACCCGCGGCAGGCCGCAGATCGATCCATGCATTGCGCCAAGGGCGGAGCCGGCGATCCCGGCCGCGAGAACGCCGAGCCACGGATTGCCGGTGTGGTAGGAGGCGGCGTAGGCGACCATTGCGCCGAGCACCAGCGTTCCTTCGAGCCCGAGATTCACCCGGCCCGATTTTTCGGTCAGGCATTCGCCGAGCGAGACGAACATGAACGGCGTCGAGACGCGGATGGCGCCGCCTAGCATCGCGACAAGCACCGTAAGCAGCGCGGGTTCGTTCATGTTCGGCCCCGCTCCGCCGGCGGCTTGAAAATCGAGAAGCGGCCGTAAAGCGTCTCCGAGGTCAGAAGGACGACGAAAATAAGACCCTGCAGAACAAGCACCGTCGCATCCGGCAGGTCCATCCGCCGCTGAATGAGGCCGCCCGAGGCGACCAGTCCGCCCAGCAGGATCGCGACCGGCGGAATGGCGAGCGGATTGTGGCGGGCGAGGAACGACACGAGGATGCCGGTAAAGCCATAGCCCGCGGCGAGCGAGGCGTTGGCGCGGCCCTGAATCGCCGCCACTTCGAAGAAACCGGCGAGCCCTGCGCAGGCGCCGGCGATCGCCGAACAGGCGACGATCAGACGCCCGACGGGCAATCCTTGCGCGAGCGCGGCGCGAAAGTTGCCGCCCGTCAGCCGCGCCGCGAAGCCGAAGGTCGTGCGCGTCATGAGAAAATAGAGCGCGACGCAGAGCGCGAGGCCGAACACGATTCCCCAATGGACTTCGGTGCCCGGGAATCACTCCGACCATGTACGCCTTGCCGAGCGGCTTGGTCGACGGCTTGTTGGGATCCGAGAGGTCGCGCAGCGCCCCCTCGACGAAGAAATTCATGATCGCGATGCCGATATAGGTCAAGAGTAGCGACGAGATCGTCTCATTGACGCCGCGCGCATAGCGCAGGAAGCCGGCGAGGCCGACCCAGAAGCCGCCGACGATCATCGAGCAGATCGCCATCAGGATAAGCGTCGGCATCGGCGGCACGTGGCCGAGCATTGGAATCGCCAGCACCGCCGCGGCGAAGCCGCCGAGCACCAGCGCACCCTCGCCGCCGATCATGATGAGGCCGATTCGGGCGGGGATCGCGACCGCGAGCGCAGTCAGGATCAAGGGCGCCGAGCGCTGCAGGGTGTTCTGCAGCGAGAACGAGGTTCCGAAGCCGCCTCGCCAGACATAGGAGACGAAGTCGACCGGCGACTTGCCGATCGCCAGCAGAAAGACCCCGAACAGCGCCGCTGCGATGAGAAGCGCAACGAGCGGAATGACGACATATTCGGAGTTGGCGCGAAACCGCGCGGCCAAGTCCGACCCCGCCGCTGGCGTTGCGACCGGACCGACGATGTCGCGCGGGGCGCCGGTTGCGAGAGGCGCGTTCGACACCGGCTCTTTCCCTTCGCTTCAGGTCGTCGAGCCGACGACGCCCTCCAAGAGATAGTCCATCTTGTCGAGGTAGGGATCGAGATTGCCGTAAGTCTTGTCGATCACCACCTTGCCGGTCTTGTTGTCCTTGAGCGGCCCGACATAGATCGGCTTTTTCGCCTTCAATCCCTCGATCGCCGCCAGCGCCGCCTTTTTGGCGGGCTCGGTCGCCGCCGCCCCGAACGGCGTGTTCTGGACGAAGTCGACCTCATAGCCGCCGGTGAGTGAAGTTCGGCAGCGCCTTGCCTTCAGCGAGATCGCCGGCGTAGCCCTTGTAGATCGTGATCCACTTGTATTCCGCGCCGGTGATGAAGCCCTTGGGCGCGAGCGGCGCTTGGCTTGCGTTGTGGCCGCAGCTCATCACGCCGCGCTTCTCCGCCGTCTCGATCACGACCTTCGGCCCATCGACGTGGCAGGTGATGACGTCGCAGCCGGCGTCGACGAGGGCGTTCGCGGACTCGGCCTCTCGGACCGGCATCGACCAGTCTCCGGTGAAGATGACCCGCACGGTCGCGTTCGGGTTGACCGATCGCGCGCCCGAGAAGAACCGAATTGATGTTGCTGAGAACGCTCGCGATCGGCTTCGCCGCAACGAACCCGATCTTGTTGGTCTTGGTGCAGAGCCCCGCGGCGACCCCGTTCACATAGTGAGCCTGGTTGAGATAGCCGAAGTAGGAGCCGGCGTTCTTCGGGTCGGTGTCCTTGTTCCAGAGCGGGGCGGCGTGACGAAACTCGACATCCGGGTATTTCTTCGCCAAGTCCACCACGAACGGCTTGTAATACCCGAACGAGGTCGCCAGGATAAGCCCGGCGCCGTCGAGGTTGATCATCAATTCCATCGACTTCGAGACCGCGTCGGTCTCGGGCACGTTCTCTTCCTCGACCACTTTCACGCCCGGCACTTCTTTGAGCGACTTGATCGCCACGGCATGCGCCTGGTTCCAGCCGAAGTCGTCGCGTGCGCCGACGTAGACAACGCCGACTGTGAGGTCCTTGGCGGCGAACGCCCGGCCCGCGGCCCCCATATTCAGCGAGGCGCCCGCAAGGCCGAAAGCGGTCGTCTTCAGGAGAGAACGTCGGGAAATCGCAAGTGCTGTCATCTTGATCCTCGGGCGGGCCGCGCTCATTCAGGCAAGGCTACGGCTATGCAAGTTCACGGCAGCAAAGAACGTGCCGCCCATGAAGGTAACCAGGGCGCGGCGCGGCTGCGCCTCATACTTCGGCGCCGCCGCCTGATTGTTAGTCGTGACGCGTCTCATTTTAGCAGCCCCAAAAGGCGAATCTCGTTTTCGTCACCTTTAACCGAGGCAAACGGACATGAGCGCCGAAGCCGGGTCCGTCAGTCCGTCGATGATGTCAAAGTGATGCTTGCCACTCTCCGGCGTCCACGGGCATGACCAGGCTTCGGACAGAAGTCGGGCTTGCCACAGAAAGGCAGGCCGTTCCTGCGCGCCGACCCAGACGTGGGCCTCAACGCCGGAACGCAGCGCGAGCAAAGCAGGGCTCTCCCGCGCGATTTCGGCCGCTTCGAGGCGCAGGTCGGCGTTCATTGCGGTGAGAGAGATCGGCTCGAGATCGGCGAGCGGCGAGATCGGCACGACCCGCTTGACGGGCGTCGACAGGGACATTTCGGCGCAGCCCATCCGGGCGCTCAGGTGACCGCCCGCGGAATGTCCGGTAACGACCACCGGGCCAGCAACCAGACCCGCGGCCACATCGACGGCGCGCGCGATCTCTTGGGTCATCGCGCTGATCCGGGCGTTGGGCGCGAGCGTGTAGGACGGCATGGCGCAGGCCCATCCGCGCGACACCGCGCCCGCGGCCAGATGCGACCACAGGTCGCGATCGAACCGCAGCCAGTAGCCGCCATGGACGAACACCAGAAGACCGTGCGGCGCGGTCTCGGGCAGAAAGAGGTCGAGCCGGTTGCGTTCTCCTGGACCATAAGAGACGCCGGTCCGCGCTCGTTGGCCTAAGGCCGCGCGAAAAGCCGCGGCTTCCTCACTCCAACGGGGCGGGAAGGTCTCGGCGCCTGGGATGAAGGGGCCGTTGGCGTAAGCGCGATCGTAATCCACTCGAAGTGTCCAGTCTGGAAGCATCAACTCACGGCCCGTTGAGACTATCGGCCATCCTTCGGAGCCAATCTCTCAAGACCCCTATCTCCGCTGCGGAGAAGCGGGTCAACGCGCGATCGGTTTCTGCATCGGTCAACGGCAGGATGCGCGCGAACATCTGTCGACCATTGGCCGAGAGCGAGATCGCCACGCTGCGGCGGTCGCTCTTCCGTTCTCGACGGACGATGAGGCCGGCGTTTTCCATAAGCCCAAGCGTGCGCGTCAGCGTGGTGCGGTCCACTGATGTGAGATCGGCGAGCTCGCCCATCGTCGCGCCGGAATGCTCCTGCAGCACGGCCAAGACCCGCCAGCGGGGATAGTCGAGGCTGTAGGGACGCAGGCGTGCGTTGATCGCCCGCGTGCGTCGCGCGAGGATCTGACTGAAATAGAAGAAGAGATGGTCCTCGAGCTTGAAAGCCGGGACCGCGCCCTCGTCCCCCTCGCGCGTGCGCTTTAACAATCCTTCCTCCGCCTCGCCGCCGGCGCAAACTAGGTTGACTTGCACATATTGTGCGCCAGTATGCCGTCGTGGCAACCGGAAGGACAGGACCATGTCGTTGGCGCCCGGAATCACCAAGGCTGGCGACGGCCTTGAGAATATCGCCTGGAACATTCTCGGCCAGACCTATGTGCCCAAGGCAATGTCCGAGGGCTCCTTCGCCTGGCACGCGACCTTTCCGCCGGACACGTTCGTGCCGCCTCACATCCACCCGACGCAGGATGAGTTCATCTACATGTTCGAGGGCCAGTTCGAGCTGATGCTCGATGGCCGCACAGTCTTCGCCAATCCCGGCGATCTCGTGCGCATGCCGATGGGCCTGCCGCACGCGATCTACAACAAGTCGGGACGGACGGTGAAATGCCTGTTCTGGGTCGCGCCGACGGGTCGGCTCTACGACCTCTTCTGGGGGATCCACAACATGGCCGAGCAGACGCCGGCCGAAGTGGTCGCGCTCAGCGCCAAGCACGAAGTCGACTTCTTGCCCCCGCCCGAAGAGGCAAAGTGAACCCGCGCCGAACGTAAAGGAGCGAACCCCGTGAAAGTGCTCATTGCGGGCGCGGGCGTTGGTGGGTTGACGCTGGCGCTCATGCTTCACGGCGCGGCGTCGAGACCGTCATCTTCGAACAAGCCTCCGAAATCCGCGAGGTCGGCGTCGGCATCAATATTCTGCCGCACGCCATCAAGGAGCTCGCCGCGCTCGACCTTTTGCCCAAGCTCGACGCCGTCGGCATCCGCACAAGGGAACTGCACTACGTGAGCCGGCTCGGCCAGAAGGTGTGGAGCGAAAAGCGCGGCATCGACGCCGGCTTCGACTATCCGCAGTTCTCGATCCATCGCGGCCGGCTGCAGAAGGCGATCCACGACGAAGTCATCGCCAGACTGGGCTCCGCGGCGGTGCGCACGGGGCTCAGGCTGCAGGGTTTCATGCAGGACGAGGGCGGGGTGGTGGCGCATTTCACCGACGCAAAGTCCGGCTTGAGCAGCCAGACCGTACGCGCCGACGTGCTCGTCGGCGCGGATGGCATCCACTCGGTCGTGCGTCGCCATTTCCACCCGAAGCAGGGTCCCCCGAAATGGCAGGGGCTGATGCTTTGGCGCGGCGCAGCGGAATGGCCGAAGTTCCTGACGGGCGGGTCGATGTATATCGCTGGCGGCATGAGCGCGAAGATCGCGCTCTATCCAATCGGGCCAGGGCCGACGCCTGACACGCGCCTCACCAACTGGGCGATCGTCTCGCGCATCGCCGACGGCGAGATCACACCCGCGCCGACCGATTCCTGGTCGCGAATGGGCCGCATGGACGAGGTGATCCCTTACGCCCGGCGCTTCAACGTTCCGGGCGTCGATGTCGAGGCGCTGGTGCGCTCGACCTCGGTCTGCTGGGAATACCCCATGTGCGACCGCGACCCGCTGCCGCATTGGAGCTATGGACGCGTGACCCTCATCGGCGACGCCGCTCATCCTATGTATCCGGTGGGCTCGAACGGCGCGGCGCAGGCGATCCTGGACGCGCGCTCTCTTGCCGACTGGCTGCGGAGGGCCGACCACCCGATGCAAGCTTTGCATGAGTACGAACGCGACCGCCTGCCGAAGACTGCCGAGATCGTGCGCCTCAACCGCAAAGGCGGGCCGGAGCGTGTGATCGACGAAGTCGAGAAACTCGCGCCGGCGGGGTTCGAATCCGTCGACCGCGTGCTCAGTCACGCCGAGCGCGAGGCGATCGTCAAGGGCTACGCCAGCAAGGCCGGCTTCACGCAGAGCCAGGTCAACAAGTGAAGGCGCGGCGGAGCGAGCGCGCTCAGAAGGGTTATTGATCAAGAGAGCGATCTGAGCTGGAAGCGCTGGATCTTGCCGGTCTGCGTCTTCGGCAAGGCCTCCACGAAACGCACCGCGCGCGGGTATTTGTAAGGCGCAATGGCCCCCTTGACGTGATTCTGCAGCCTGAGCGCGGTCGCTTCGTCCGAGGTTGCGCCCGGCTTCAGCACGACGAAGGCGGCGACGATCTGCCCTCGCTCCTCGTCGGGAAGCCCGATCACCGCGCATTCGCTGACGCATTCGTGCGTCAGCAGCGCCGCCTCCACCTCGGGGCCGGCGATGTTGTAGCCGGAAGAGATGATCATGTCGTCGTTGCGCGCGGCGAAACGAAAATAGCCTTCCTCATCCTGGCTGAAGGCGTCGCCGGTCACGTTCCATCCGTTCTGCACATATTCCTGCTGGCGGGCGTCGGCGAGATAGCGGCAGCCGGTCGGGCCTCGCACCGCGAGCCGTCCGACCGTTCCGCGTGGAGCTTCGTTGAAGTGCTTGTCGACGATCTTGGCTTCGTAGCCTGGGACGGGCTTCCCGGTCACGCCCGGCCTTCGGTCGTCGAGACGGCAGCCGATGAACACATGCAGCATTTCCGTCGAACCGATGCCGTCGAGGATCGGCACGCCGGTGCGCTTCGTCCAGGCTTCGTAGATCGGGGCGGGAAGCGTCTCGCCCGCGGACACCGCCAGGCGAAGCGAGGAAAGATCGGCTCCCTCGTCCATCGCCGCGAGCATCGCGCGATAGGCGGTCGGCGCCGTGAAGCAGACGGTCGCCCTGTAGGTTTCGATGAGCTTGACGAGGTTCGGTGGGGTTGCGCTCTCGATCAGCACGGCGGAGGCGCCGAAGCGCAGCGGGAAGACGGCAAGCCCACCGAGGCCGAAGGTGAAGGCGATCGGCGGCGAGCCGACGAACACGTCCTCGGGCCGAACCTCGAGAACCTTCCTCGCATAGACGTCCGCAATGATGAGGATGTCGCGATGAAAGTGCATCGTCGCCTTCGGGGCGCCGGTCGTTCCGGAGGTGAATCCGAGCAGCGCGACGTCGTCCCGCCCGGTGGGCGCGGCGGCCAAAGTTACGGGCTTATTGAGAGCGAGGCGGTCAAGCTCGGCGTCGTGGCTGGCGGTTCCGTCGAAGCCGACGACGCTTCTGAGAAAGCGGCTTTCCTTGGCGCAGGCGACCAGTTCGTCCAGGATGCGGGTGTCGCATAAAGCCAGCCCGATCTCGGCCTTGTCGACGATCTTCGCCAGTTCTCCGGCGCGCAGCATCGGCATTGTGTTGACCACGACGGCCCCCGCTTTCGTCGCCGCGAGCCAGCAGGCGATCATCGCAGGATTGTTGGCCGAGCGGATCAGGATCCGGTTGCCGGGCTTGACGCCACAATCCTCGATGAGCGCCCGGGCCAGACGATTGCTCCAGTCGGCAAGCTCCTTGTAGGTGCGGCGCCGGCCATGGCCGATAAGCGCTATATGGTCGCCAAAGCCGCGCTCGACCATGCGATCGGTCAGCTCGACCGCGGCGTTCAGATGGTCAGGATAGTCGAGCCCGTCGAGGCGAAAGTCCGGCCATTGGTCGGGCGGCGGCAGATTGTCGCGCGCGAATGTATCGACATGAGCGGTGGGGCCGAGCATCGGTTCGTTCCTCGGGTCGCCCGGAGCACGCTGGGGCGCCGATTCAGAAGCTCTCGCCCTCCGGCGCTGTCAATCCGCTGTGGGGGGCCGAAACCGTCTCATCCGCCGGGGAGATCGACCGCCCCGCCGATCCTCTGGGCGATGAGGCGCGTGAGCCGCGCCAGAATCGGCTTGGGGAGATCGACCCCGGACAGAAGCCAGGTCAGGCCGGACAGACTCAAATGGACGCGATAAAGCCCGTCGGGACTGTCGAGGCCAACCACGAAGCTGCGGGGCCCATCGAAATGGGAGTTCATCAGGACCTGCAGCGGGCGGGCGCGCAGCGCCGCGCCGAGCGAGGGCATGCCCAGGACCGTCCCGGCGTCTTGCCGCCCGCGCCGAGGACGCTCATTCGTCCCTGGTTCAGAAGCGCGGCGATGGTCTCAGGCGTCAGGAGGGCGCGCAGCAGCATCTCCGCCGCCGAGCCGTTGAGAAAGACGCCCGGCCGAAGCGGCGGCTTTTGGAGTTGCGGGTTCTCGGCAAGAAAGGCGCGCGAGATCTGGCCGCTGAGCGAGCGAATGAGCGCCTGGAGATCGATGCGCTCCATCACCGCTTCCGCGTCGCCGCGCTGGGCCGCCGAAGCCAGCTGCGCCGCCCCGGCGAGCGCCCAACCCCAATAGGCCGCCGCCAGGATCAGAAGCGCGACCGCGGCGCGAATGACCATTCGCATGGGGCACCCTACCAAGCGGCGGTCGCCGGGTCACGGGTCATGGCCGGGCTTGTGCTGGGTTGTCCCGGCCATGACGACAGAGCGTCCAACGCGCAGCCGGCATCCACCAGCGCCCTAAGGCTTCTGGATCGCAGCGTCGCTGCGCTCCTCGCGATTGACGCTTCATCCGAGAACGCAGCGCGCTTTAGCAGCCTCTACGCGCTGGCGTAGAAAGCCCACAAGTGCTTGCGTAATTCGGAAAACAGCGCTATATATTCTTTCGCCGGCGAATTCGAGCCGCTTGGCCTCGCCAAGCCGGTTGGCGCCGACTGGAAGGGCTCTCGCGATGACGATCAGCCTGACAAAACGCTAGACCGAGAAGCTCACCCCGCAGCCGCAGGAGGCGACCGCATTCGGGTTCTTGACCCTGAACGATTGGCCCATCAGGTCGTCGACGAAATCGAGCTCGGCGCCTTTGAGCATTTCGAGCGACACCGGATCGACCAGCACGGTCGCGCCGTCGCGCGTCACCGCCACGTCATCCTCGGCCCGGCTCCGGTCGACATCGAAGGAATATTGGAAGCCCGAGCAGCCGCCGCCCTTGACCGAGATGCGCAAAGCCGCGCCCGCTTCGCCTTTGAGGATCGCATTCAACCGCCGCGCGGCGCTCGCGCTGATCGAGACGCCCTCGAGGGCGGAGACCGGTTCATTCATGACCACAGCCTTTGATCGCTTGCACGCCCGAGCTGGCGCCATCAAGAATCCCTGGAACCCAAGATATGGACGCCGGGTGAAGAGCGCAATGTCAAGGCGGACGCCGGACGACACCAGCCTGACGGGGCGCGCGCCTTACGCGGCCGACCCGGCGCGGGCGGCGCGGCTCATTGCCGAGCCGCCGTCGGCGACGCGGACCGAGTTCCAGCGCGACCGGGACCGCATCATCCATTCGACCGCCTTCCGCCGGCTCGCCCACAAGACGCAGGTGTTCGTCGATCACGAGAGCGACCATTTCCGCACCCGCCTCACCCATACGATCGAGGTGGCGCAGATCGCCCGCGCCCTCGCTCGGGCGCTTAAGCTCGACGACGACCTGGCGGAAGCGGTCGCGCTTGGCCACGACCTCGGCCATACGCCCTTCGGGCATACCGGCGAGGACGCGCTCGACGCCTGCATGGCCGAGCACGGCGGCTTCGACCACAACAGCCACGCCTTGCGCATCGTGACCGAGCTCGAGCGGCGCTACGCCGCATTCGACGGCCTCAATCTGACCCAGCCGACGCTAGCCGGTCTCGTCAAGCACAACGGGCCGCTCATCGACGCCTCGGGCGCGCCGGCTGAGCGATACCGGACGCGCGGCGTTCCGGCCGCGGTGCTCGCTTATGACGAGAGGCAGAGGCTGGACTTGAGCCTCCACGCGAGCCTCGAGGCGCAAGCCGCAGCGATTGCTGACGATATTGCCTATGATGCCCATGACATCGATGACGGCTTGCGCGCCGGCCTGTTCCCGCTCGCCGAGCTTCGCGCCGCGGTTCCGTTCGTGGACGGCGTGATGCGGGAGGTGGACGAGCTTCACCCCGGCCTCGAGGAGCCCCGCGCGATTCATGAGCTGACCCGACGCGTCATCACCCGGTTCATCGAGGACGCACTTCGTGAGAGCGGCCGGCGGATCGCCGAATCGCGCGTGGCGAGCCCCGAGGCGGTCGCGCGCGCCGGCCGCACGCTGGTCGGGCATACCGGCGCCATCGAGGCTGCCGATCGTGACATCAAGGCCTTTCTCTTCGCCCGCATGTACCAGCATCCGGACGTCAAAAAGGTCCGCCGCAAGGCGGATGCGATCGTGCGGCGGCTGTTCAAAGCTTACCTCAGCGACCCGTCGTCCATGCCGCCCGAATGGGCCGCCAAGGCGGAGCGCGGCGAGCGGGCGCGAGCCGTCGCCGACTATATCGCCGGGATGACCGACCGGTTCGCGATCGCCGAGGACGCGCGGCTTTTTGACGGGCCGCCCGACTTGCGATAGAGGCGCCGCCCTTGTAGACGCGGTCGCGGACCGCGTCCCGCCCCTCGACGAGCGCGGATACGGGAGTCGGGCTGCGCTGAGCGAGTGCGCCGAAGGGCAGGCGCGTTCCCGCGACGCGGTCAGCGACCGCGTCTACAAGGGGCGCGCTCAACCGAAGTAAGTCTGCGCGGGCCGAGGCCGAATCAAGTCAGGTTCCATGAACATTTTCGCCGACTTCCAGTCGCGCATCGTGAGGCTACTCGAAAAAAGGATTGCGGCGGGAGAATTGCCGCGCGACCTCGATCTCGGCCGCTTCATCGTCGAGCCGCCGCGCGAGGCGGCTCATGGCGATCTCTCGACCAATGCGGCGATGGTCTATGCGCGGGAAGCGAAGCAGGCTGGCTCCAATCCGCGTGCTCTTGCCGAGGGCCTCGTCGCCGACCTCACTCGTGAAGCGGACGTACGGAGCGCGGAAGCCGCTGGCCCCGGCTTCATCAATATCGTCCTTAAGCCAGAGGTTTACGAGCGGGTCCTGAAGACAATTCTTATCCAGGGTCCTCGTTTCGGCGCTGGGGCGGCGAGCACGGAGGGGCCGGTCAACGTCGAATATGTTAGCGCCAATCCGACGGGGCCGATGCATGTCGGCCACGCGCGCGGCGCAGTGTTCGGCGACGCGCTCTCGAGCCTCCTGATCTTTTCGGGCCGCGAGGCGACGCGCGAATATTATGTCAACGACGCCGGCGGGCAGGTCGACGTGTTGGCGCGCTCGGCCTTGCTGCGCTATCGCGAGGCTTTGGGCGAAGCCATCGGCCCGATCCCCGAGGGGCTCTATCCCGGTGATTATCTCAAACCCGTGGGCGAGTATCTCGTGCGCGAGTTTGGCGCGGGCCTTGTGAGCAAGCCCGAGGCGGAATGGCTGCCGGTCGTGCGCAAGCGCGCGACCGAGGCCATGATGGCGATGATCCGCGACGATCTCGCCGCGCTCAACATCACCCACGAGGTGTTTGCTTCAGAGCGCGCGCTGACCGGCGCCGACGGCGGCGAGGACCAGGTCGCCAAGACGATCGAATGGCTGCGGGCGAAAGGTCTCGTCTACCAGGGGCGCCTGCCGCCGCCCAAAGGCGCGCCATCGGACGATTGGGAGGATCGCGAGCAGACTTTGTTCCGCACGACCGGCTTCGGCGACGACGTCGACCGCCCGCTCATCAAGTCGGACGGCGGATACACCTATTTCGCCAGCGACATCGCCTACCATAAAACCAAGATCGACCGGAATTTTCTCACTTTGGTCGATGTGTGGGGCGCCGACCACGGCGGCTACGTCAAACGCATGCAAGCGGCGGTCGCCGCGCTGTCGGACGGCAAAGCCAAACTCGAGGTGCGGCTCTGCCAGCTTGTGCGCCTCATGCGCGCCGGCGAGCCGGTCAAAATGTCGAAGCGCTCCGGCGAGTTCGTGACGTTGCGTGAGGTTGTGGATGAGGTCGGCGCGGACGCTGTCCGGTTCATGATGCTGATGCGCAAGAACGACGCGCCGCTCGATTTCGACCTCACGAAGGTGATCGAGCAAAGCCAAGACAATCCGGTCTTCTACGTCCAGTACGCCCACGCTCGCTCCCGTAGCGTCTTGAGGCAGGGCAAGGCTGTCTTTCCGGACTTTGATCTCACTCAAGAGGCGCTCGCTGAAGCCCAGTTCTCGCTTTTGACTGACGAAGGCGAGCGCGAGCTCATGCGAACCTTTGGGCAATACCCTCGCGTTGTCCGGCAGGCCGCCGAGGCGCACGAGCCCCACCGGATCGCCTTTTTCGCCCACGAGTTGGCGACGCGTTTTCATGCGCATTGGAATAGGGGGAAAGACGCGCCACGTTTGCGGTTTGTTAACGAAAATGAACGAAATTTATCGTATGCGAGATTGGCTTTGGTCGCGGCCGTAAGCCTTGTTTTGGCCTCTGCATTGTCAATTTTGGGCGTTAGCGCCCCCGAGGAGATGCGGTAGCGGATTTGTTAGCTTGGGCGGCGCCTAATGCCCACTCTAAGGATGATCCGCGACGAGTGAGGTGACATGAGTGCTTCCCAGTCACGTGTAACGGATGAAATCAACCTCGACGAATTCGAGCGGCGATTGCGCGCCGCCGGCGCTCAGCAGGCGCAGGTCGAAGACCCGCTCGCGGAACTGTCCCGTCTGGTCGAGTTCTCTCACATGGGGATCGCGAACGGCGAGGCGCCGGCGCGGCCTGCGGCAGAGCCCGCCGCGCGCGCGAAGCCTCCGACCTCGATCGAAACCGCGCCGCTTCGGCCAGCGCTCGACGATGACGTAGAAGGGCTCGCTCCCGGCGCCTCCGAGGACGACCGCGCCGCGCGGCGCGACTACGAGTTCGACGGCCACGCGGCGGAGCCTGGCGAGGAGCGCCGGCCGACGCGCTGGAAGATCGCCGTATCCGCGCTGGCGCTTGCGGGCGTGGCGATGATCGGCGCCGTCTTCGCGCTGAGACATGGGGCGCCGGGCTTCAGCAAGGATCCCCCGTTCATCGCGGCGGCTCAGGGTCCGACGAAGGTCGCGCCGCCGAGCGACCAGACGGTCTCGACGTCGAGCGATGCTGGCGCTTCTCTGCTCCATGACAACGGCAAGCCCAGCGCTGTCAAAGTCGTCAATTCCGAGGAGCAGCCGGTTGATTTGAACGCGCAGGCGTCGGTCAACAACGCGCCTTCAGCCAATCCTCCCGCGCCGGCTGGCCCAACCGACGCGACGGCGCTCGCCGCAACCATCAATACGCCGCTTGTCGCGCCGGCGCCCGCCGGGCCGCCAAACGGGATGACCTCCGACTTCCCCGAGCCGAAACCGGTGCGCACAATCTCGCTCAGGCCCGACGGGACGCCGATCGCCATGTCCAGTCCGCCTGATCAACCGGCGAGCGGCGCGAACGCCGCGCCAGCGCCCGCCGAGCCGGCAAGCAAGCCGGCGGAAGCGCGGAGCGCGCCTGCGCCGAAGACGACAAGCGAGGCGACGGGCGCCGCGCAGCCGTCGACCCCGAAGATCGAATTGCCGACCAAGCTTTCACCCAAGTCGTCGGCGCGGGTGGCGGTCGGCAAGACCGATACGACGGCCCCCGAGGCGACCGCCCAGACGCCCAGCGAACCGACGCAGGATGGCGCTCCGGCGAAGCCGGAAAAGGCGGCGAGGAAGCCGAAGCAGGTCGTTGACGCGAGCGAGACGACTGGAGCGATCGCGCCGCCCGTGGACGCCACGGCCGCGACGACCTCGGGCGGATGGTCCGTTCAACTCGCAGCGCCCAGGTCCGAAGCGGAGGCCAAGAGCACGGCGGCAAAGCTGACCAGCAAGTACAGCGCCGAACTCAACGGGTCGCCCATCGGGGTGCATAAGGCGGAAGTCAAAGGCGAAACGATCTACCGCTTGCGCGTCAGCGGCCTGACGAAGGCTGACGCGGCGGCGCTTTGCGCTCGCCTGAAAGGCGAGGGCGGGCAGTGCTTCATCGCTAAGTGAGCGAAGAGCGCCCGTCTCTTCACATCCCGACGCGGAGCCGCAAATGCCCAAGGCCTTCATCAGCGGCTGCGCGGGCCTGGCGCTGAGCGACGAGGAACGCGCCTTCCTGCGTCGGGAGGACCCCTGGGGCCTCATTCTCTTCAAGCGCAACATCGGCGACCGCGAGCAGGTGCGCGCGCTGACGCGGTCGTTCCGGGAATGCGTCGGCCGCGCCGACGCGCCTGTGTTGATCGATCAGGAGGGCGGCCGGGTCCAGCGAATGGCGCCGCCTCATTGGCGTGCCTATCCGTCCGCGGCCGCGATCGAGGCGGGTCTCGAGCCGTCCAGGGCCGAGGCGGCGGCGGGTCTCATCGCTCGCCTCATCGCTCATGATCTCCTCGAAGTCGGAATCACGATCGACTGCGCGCCTGTGCTGGACGTCGCGGGCGAGGGCATGCATGCGGCGATCGGCTCGCGGTCCTATTCGTCTCGGCCTGAACGGGTCGCGGCGATGGGTCGCGCGGTCGCCAACGGCTTGCTTAAGGGCGGGGTCGCGCCGGTCATCAAGCACATGCCCGGGCACGGGCGGGCGCGCGTCGACAGCCACCATGAATTGCCCGTGGTCGACGCCGCGCTGAGCGAGCTCAGACAAGATTTCGCGCCCTTTAAAGCGCTCAAAGACCTGCCGATGGCGATGAGCGCCCATCTCCTCTACACCGCGATTGATCCCCGGCGCCCAGCGACGGCGTCGCCGATGGTGGTTAAGGAGATCATGCGCGGCGAGATCGGATTCGACGGGCTCATCATGAGCGACGATTTGTCGATGAAGGCGCTCGGCGGCTCGTTCGAAGAGCGCGCGGCCGCGGTGATCGAGGCCGGTCTCGACATCGTCCTGCACTGCAATGGCAACCTGGAAGAGGGCCGCGCAGTGGCTT
Organism: uncultured Alphaproteobacteria bacterium; assembly: GCA_963753135.1. Taxonomy (GTDB): domain Bacteria; phylum Pseudomonadota; class Alphaproteobacteria; order Rhizobiales; family Beijerinckiaceae; genus Roseiarcus. The sequence goes on from CAVWBA010000009.1 coordinate 235,855, forward strand.
CCGCTGCGCCGCCGCTATCCGGCGCGTCGCTGCGTCGCGCCAAAGCCGCGGAGGCCGCGATCACAAAGCCGCAGCCTTTCGATGTCGAGCGCGGCGAGCGGGAGCTTGCTGCGATTACGGCCGAACTCGCCGTGGCTTGACGGTGGACGACGGTCGAGCCGTCATTTCGACGCGTGAGCCGAATCGATCCAGGAGAGCGCAGGGCGCCATCACTCCTGGATCGTCGCTTCGCTCCTCGCGATTGTCTCTTGGAGTTTGGGTAGGGAGGTTTGTCCCTGAGAATGGGATGCGCCGATTCGGGCGGCCGCCCGAATCGGCGCGCGGGGAGATTGGCCGTCTCGCGATGGGGCTTGGAAAGCCCGCCGTCATCTGGGCCGTCTTCCCGCTTCCCTTGAACGCTTGATGAGTTGAATGGGCCGCCATCGCCCGATGCACGCCCGCAGACAATCCCAAGCTCATGAGAGGATAACCGCAAATGTCTCACCTCGCCACGCCCTCGCGGTTCATCGGATGCGACGTCGGCAAAACGGCGATTGTCATCCACGACGCCGCCTACGGCCGCACCCGGACGATCGCCAACGAGCCGCAGGCGCTCGCCGCCTTCGCCGCCTCGCTCAACCCGACCTGCTTTGTCGTTTGCGAGGCCACGGGCGGCTATGAACGGGATCTGCTGGCCGCCCTCATCGCGGGGAGCGTGCCGGCCCACCGGGCCGACGCCCGCAAGGTCAAGGCCTTCATCCGTTCGTTTGGCGTGCTCGGCAAATCCGACGCCATCGACGCCGCCGCACTCGCCCGATATGGCCGGGACCGGTACGCCGAACTCCCGCTTTGGAGCGCCCGCGAACCCGAACGGCTGCGCTTGCAGGCGTTGGTCCTCGCCAGACGCGACCTCGTCAAGGATCGCCTCGCCTACGCCAATCGTCGCGCCGCCCCCGCCGCCGAGCCCGTCCACCCTTATCTCGCGGCGCTCGTCGAAAGCTTCGAGGCGCAAATCAAGGCGATCGAAGCCGATATCAACGCCCTCTGCGCCGCATGCGAGGGGATCGCCGAGGCCGTCCAAACCCTGGTCACGATCCAGGGCGTCGGTCAGAAAACCGCCGCAGCCCTCATCGCCCTCATGCCCGAGCTCGGTTCGCTCCCCCGACGCCAGGCCGCCGCCCTCGCAGGCCTTGCGCCCCATCCCAATCAAAGCGGCCAGACCGACGCCTATCGCCGAACCCGTGGCGGAAGACCCGAAATCAAACGCCTCCTCTTCATGGCCGCAATCTCCGCCGCAAAACACAATCCCACCCTCAGCGCCTTCTACAAACGCCTCCTCAGCGCAGGCAAAAAGCCCCTCGTCGCCATCACCGCGATCATGCGAAAACTCGTCGTCATCGCAAACGCCAAACTCAGAGCACACCAAATCGCCGCCATCTGAGTTGATGACGCATCCGTTACGAGGCATAGGCTCCGCCGATTACGCCGCGTCCTCAGTGACCCGGTTGCGGCCCGTGGACTTCGACAGATAAAGCGCTTGGTCCGCGCGGCGATAGAACTCGGCCGAGTCCCAGGGCTTCCGCCACTCGGCGAGACCAATGGAGACCGTAATCGAAACGGAGCCCGCAGCGCCCTCGAGGGCGAAGTCCCGGCTCTCGGTGGTCCGGCGCGCGCGTTCGGCGATCCGCGCCGCTTCGCTCAAGCCGACGCCCGGCATGACAACGACGAATTCCTCTCCCCCCAGTCGGCAGATGAGGTCGCCGCCCCGAACGGTTTCCTGCAGCTGAGCGCCAAAGCCCTTAAGCACGAGATCGCCGACATCGTGACCATAGGTGTCGTTCACCCGTTTGAAATGGTCGATGTCGAGAACCATCATGGTCAGCGTCGCGCCTCTTTCGCGCGCGCTCTCGATCATCGCCGGCAGGCGACGCTCGAGCGATCGGCGATTGTTGAGCCCGGTCAGCGGGTCATAATGCGCCATCTCGATCGATTCCTGCACGGACTGGCGCAGTCGATCCGCGTAAAGCTTCTGACGGATGTTTGTCCTGACCCGGGCCAAGAGCTCGTTTCGGTCGATCGGGCGCGTGAGGTAGTCGTTGACGCCGAGTTCGAGCCCGCGAAGAACCTTCGGACGATCGTCTGGGTCGGCGATAAGCAGGATTGGCAGATTGCGCGTGCGCTCATGTGACCGCACCTGGCTCACGAGCCTCAAGCCGTCGAACGCGCCATAACCGAGACCGACGATCATGAGGTCGATCGTCTCTTCGCGCGCCATCGCCGGCGCCTCGCCCGGGTCGTCGGCGAGGCTCACGTCATGATACGGGCTCAGCGCGCCTTGAATGCGCTCACGCGAAGGTCGCTGTTCGTCCACGAGCAAGAGTTGCCCACGCTCTGTTCCCTCGAGCTTCAGGGCTTGCGCCGGCGTTCCCGCTTCGGCGCGAGGCGCCGCGCGAGCGCGCAATTCATCGATCGAAAACTTGAGCCGAGTGAGCGACCGAACGCGAGCGATCAACGCGAGTTCGTCGACAGGCTTGGTCAGGAAATCGTCGGCGCCGGACTCGAGACCGCGCACGCGATCGGCCGGCCGGTCGAGCGCGGTTAAAAGAACAATCGGCAGATGTGCGGTGTCGGGCGCGGTTCGCAGGCGTCGGCAAACCTCAAAACCGTCCATGCCCGGCATCTTCACGTCCAGAAGAACGATGTCGCATCCGCCCTTTTCGCAGATGGCGATCGCATCGGGGCCGTTGGTCGCCGTGAGCACCTCGAAATATTCGAGGCTCAGTCTCGCCTGGAGCAGTTTGAGGTTGGACCGGACGTCATCGACGACCAGCACGCGCGCCGTCATGTCCCAGGCCCGGGCCCAAGAAAGTGGTCGATCGTCTCGAAAAACTTGGCGACCGAGATGGGCTTGGACAGATAGGCCTCGCAACCGCCCTGCCGGATTTTCTCCTCGTCGCCCTTCATCGCGAACGCCGTGACGGCGACGACCGGTATTGCTCTCAGTTCCTCGTCATCCTTCAGCCATTGGGTCACTTCGAGCCCGGAAACCTCGGGCAGCTGAATGTCCATGAGGATCAGATCGGGGCGGTGCTTGCGCGCCAGATCGACCGCTTCGATGCCATTGCGAGTCTGCACAATGCGATGGCCGCGGGTCTCGACGAGGTCGTTGAACAGCTTCATGTTGAGTTCGTTGTCCTCAACAATAAGTACGGTCTTGGGCATCGGGCGTTCCATGGGGCGTGAATTCGGCCGGCGCGCCGGATAAGATTAGGCGCAAGACATTGACGAAAGGCGAATCGGACTATGCGCGATTCCTTGAAAAAGAGGCAATCCGCAAGCGTCGATTCGGCCCGATCTTTGGCAATCAGCGCGCTGGCCTTCATCGCCGCCGATTTTGACCGCCTGAACCGGTTCCTGAGCCTTACCGGGCTGGGCCCCGATAATCTCCGAACCGCTGCCGCGGACCCGGCTTTCCTAGGGTCCGTGCTCGACTATCTGGTCGGCGACGAAGAGCTCATGGTCGAGTTTGCGGCCGACGCCGGCCTCAAGCCGGAGGCGGTCGCGCGGGCGCATGCCGCTCTCCGCGGGCCGACTGAGGGCGAGGCCTGATGGACCAGCCTCGGCTTCGCCTCTGCCGCGACTGCCTGAGGAAGGATTCCCCGGATTCGGTCCGGTGCGCTCATTGCGGCTCGCCGCGCACGATCAGCCTCGAAGACACCGCCGGCCTCGCAATCGCCCATGTCGACTGCGACGCCTTCTACGCTGCGGTCGAAAAGCGTGACGACCCGAGCCTCAACGACAAGCCTTTGATCGTCGGCGGGTCTGGCCCGCGCGGGGTCGTCGCCACCTGCTGTTACATCGCCAGAACCTTTGGCGTGCGCTCGGCGATGCCGATGTCGCGTGCCCGGGCTTTATGCCCGGATGCGGTCGTGCTCCCGCCCGACATGGCCAAATATTCCCGGGTCGGGCGCGAAATCCGGACGCGGATGACGGCGCTGACGCCGCTGGTCGAGCCGCTGTCGATCGACGAGGCCTTTCTCGACCTCAACGGTTGCGAGCCATCCAATGGGGCCGGCGCCGCGGAGACGCTGGTCCGCTTCGCCGCCCAAGTCGAGGTCGAGATCGGCGTCACGGTTTCGGTCGGCCTGAGTTACTGCAAGTTTCTGGCGAAACTCGCCTCCGAGCTCAACAAGCCGCGCGGCTTCGCATGCTTTTCCCGTGAGGAAGCGAAAGCCTGGCTCGCTGGGCAAAGCGTCGCGCGGCTTTGGGGCGTGGGCAGGGTAGGGCGGGAGCGGCTTGAGCGCTCAGGCTTTCGCCTGATTGGCGATCTGCAGCGGGTCGACGAGCGGGAGGCGGTCTTGCGCCTCGGCGAAGATGGCTTGCGTCTCTGGCGTCTGGCGCAGGGCCGGGACGACCGTTCCGTCTCCGCCGAACGCGAAACGAAAAGCATTTCGAGCGAGACGACTTTCGACCGCGACATCGCCGACAAGGCCGAGCTCACGCGCATCCTGCTCGCCCAATGCGATCGCGTCGCCACGCGCTTGCGTAAGGAGGGCATTGCCGCCGCCGGGGTGACGCTGAAACTGCGCCTGGCGGACTTTTCGCTCCGCACGCGCAGCCGCGGTGGGATCAGAGCCACGCAGCTCGCGCCCCGACTGTTCGCGGCGGCGCGCCCGCTTCTGGACGCCCAGCCCGACGGTGTCCCCTATCGCCTGCTGGGGATCGCGGCAACGGAGCTTGGGCCTTCTGAAGGCGCGGACGAGGATGACATGTTCGTGCGCGACAGCGGCCGCGAGAAAACTCGAGAGGCGGCGATCGCTGCGTTGCGGGATCGGTTTGGCCCGGCGGCGGTGCAGCGCGGCCTGACCTTCCGGCCCAGGCCGACCAAGTGAAGGGGCGAGCGCGATGTGTTCGGAACCGTCATTGCGAGGAGCGGAGCGACGAAGCAATCCAGCGAACGAAAGGGGCTCTCCGATCTCTGGATTGCTTCGCTTCGCTCGCAATGACGGTCTATTTGCAGGCCGTCGTGGGCAAAATCTCAAGCTTGCGCAGGTTTGCGCGCAAGGCGAATGCGCCGTAGTCGAGCTTGAGGCTGCCGGACACCCCGTTCTCGTAAAGGTCGAACGAAAGCGTATATTCGGGCGGAGCGTCGCCCGAGGCCTCGTTGAAATAGGAGATCACGACCGGCCAGCGGCGGATTCCGCTCAGCGCCGACGCGGTCTGAGTATCTTCGTCGGGCTTCGTCGCTTCCTTTCCGATCACTGACATGGTCGCAAAGATTTTCGCGCCGGTGTCGGAGCCGTCGTAGACGCGCGCCTGCATGGGGCCGCCACCCCGCTTGGCGAGTTCAATCAAACGCTCGATATGCTGGGTGGGGAACAGGACCTCGTGGCCGAAATCCAGCGTCTGCGCTTTCGGTTTGGTCAACACCACGCGCATGTCGTCATTGTCGCCGCGGGTGGCCGTCCCGGCGACGGGGGGCGTGTCCTGCTCGCTTCGGGAATCGATCTGGAAACGCATCGACTTCCCGTTGCCCTCCTCGAACGAATTGGCGTTCACCTGCATGGAGATCGGATCGCCCTCGCTGCGCTCCATTTCCGTCATCTGGCGGAAATTGGACGTGTATCCTTCGCACGCTGAGCCGCGGAATTCATAGGCAATGAGCCCACTGGCCGAAATCGGCGTCTGGGCGGACGAGGGCGCCGAGCCGGAAGAGTCCGCGAGCGAGATGTCATAAGCCGCGCGATGCGAGGCGAGCGGCAAAACCGGCGCCGCTTCGGCAAGCGCCACGGATGAAGCGCAAAGGGCCGTGGCGAGATAGAAGGCGAATCGTGAGACCATTGTCTCTCCGCGGGAACGACGACAATCTTTAAGAGCCGGCGCATATTCCGCGCTTTCTCGACGCCGTCAATGCCCGTGACGGGAGACCTGCGCGCTTAGAACTTTTTGCGCTTTAAGGCTACGCGGGGATTGCTCCGCTGCGTTTCCTCGCCCCTTGTGGGGGAGGATCAAGGAGGGGGGAGCGGGCGCATTCGATAGTCTCCTCGGTCTGCGCGACCCCCACCCCTACAAGAGGGGCGCGGGTGCGCAAACGACATCGATTCTACCCAAAGGGAGCAGGCTCCAGGGCTTAGCCTTCCTCTGGCGCGACCGGCGCCCAGGCCTGCTCGAGGGCCGTGTCTTCAAGCGGGTCCTCGTCCGCCCTCAGGGCGGATGCGTCGTCCGGTTGGGGAATGTCATAGCCGGCCGGCAGCTTGCCTTCGAACAATCCGGCGCCCTTGAGCTCGTCGAGGCCGGGCAGATCCGCGATCGCGTTAAGCCCGAACTCCACCAGGAACTCGTTCGTCGTGCCGTAGGTGATCGGCCGGCCCGGCGCCTTTCGGCGTCCCCGCATGCGCACCCAGCGCGCTTCCATGAGCACGTCCAGCGCGCCCTTCGACACGGCCACACCACGGATTTGTTCAATATCGGCGCGAGTGACCGGCTGGTGATAGGCGACAATGGCGAGCGTTTCGAGCGCCGCGCGCGAGAGCTTTCGCTTTTCGTCGCGGTCGCGGGCCAGCGCCCAGGCAAGATCGTCGGCGGTGCGGAACATCCACCGGCGCGCGACCTGCGCCAGATTGACGCCGCGTCCCTCATAGAGCCGCCGCAATTCCTCCATCACCGCCGCGACGTCCGCGCCTTGCGAAAGGCGCTGGGCGATGACGGACTCCTCCAGAGGTTCCGCGGCGGCGAAGACCAACGCCTCGGCGATCCGCACGTCCTCGGGCAAGACGCCGGGCGCCTCGAAGGGGAACAATTGCGCGACATTGTGCGCGCTGGTCGAATGGGCCATCAGGCGCCTTTCTTGAATTGCGATTGACGAGACAGGACCACATCCTCCTGGACGAAGAAGCTGGCGAGGGTTCGCGACTTGCGCGTTCCGTCGCCGGCGTGTCGATGGTCGGCTGCGCGGGTGAATGTCATGCCGCGCGTTCTTCGCCAGGATTGATATCCGTCGCCCGGAGCCAGATTGGGGCGAAGGCCCTCTCCTGGCGCATTTCGATTTTGCCCTCGCGCGCGAGCTCGAGCGACGCCGCAAAACTGGACGCGCGCGCGCTCCGGCGCATGCCGGGAGCGGCGCACGCCTCAGCCAAGAAATTGTCGAAAACCGTCCAATCGGCTTGGGCGCCAAGGAGACGAGTCAACGCCTGGCGCGCCTCGGCGAGCGACCAGACCTCACGCGTTTTGAAGCGCACGCGCGCCAGCGCATGGCGCTGGGTCTGCCGCGCGTAAGCCGCGAGCAGGTCATAGAGGTTGGCTTGGTAGGTGACGCGTCCCGACGTGTTGACGGCGGCTTCCGGCTCTCCTCGGCCAAAGAAATCACGCCCAAGCCGCGGCCGGCTCATCAGGTGTTCGCCGGCCTTGCGGATCGCGGCGAGCGCGCGCAGGCGCTGAGCGAGCCCCTCCGCCAGCGCGGGAGCGTCCAGTTCCGCCGGCTCCGCGGGAGTGGGAAGGAGCAGACGCGACTTGAGGAAGGCGAGCCACGCCGCCATGACCAGATAGTCTGCGGCAAGCTCGAGGCGCAATTTGCGCGCGGCTTCGATGAAGCGCAAATATTGTTCGGCGAGCGCGAGGATGGAAATGCGGGCCAAGTCGACCCGCTGCCGTCGAGCGAGCTCCAACAATAGGTCGAGCGGACCTTCAAAGCCATCGAGGTCGACAGTGAACGCAGGCTCGCCCGTCGCCTGAGCGAGGTCGAAATCGACGCCAAACCCATCCACTGCCAACGAATCACCTCCTTTGCGCATGGTGAGGCGCCGGCAGAGGTCAGGCAAGGGCGCCGCGGCCTGTTCGACAGCGCGGGCCGGTCCGAGCGAGTTAAGATATATGGTTTCCCGTCAATCGTATAGTTAAAGATGTTACGTTACGTAACTCAGTCTTTTCACTTACGTACCGTCAGGATTAACTGAATTCATTTAGGTAAATACGACGACGTTGAATTGAATGCTCCGATAATTGTTGTATATCTGCCTCTTGAGGGTATCATTCGACTGTCCGTCAGCGCGGTGTTGGCGGCATCGCCCAGCGGCCCCGGTCCGCCGCAACCCCGGGAGCCGCTGGGCTGGCCGGCCTGAACGCGATCTGGAGCGCCTCCACATGACGCGTTCGGCCGGCCTCCCTCTCGCATTGGACTTGGCCTAGTCAGTATCGGCGCAACAGGCTCACCATTTTCCCTTGAACGCGGACGCGATCCGGCCCGAAGATCCGCGTTTCGTAGGCCGGATTGGCGGCCTCCAGCGCAATCGAGGCGCCCCGTTTGCGCAATCGCTTGAGCGTTGCTTCCTCCTCGTCGATGAGCGCCACTACGATATCGCCCGTCTCAGCCGTGTCCTGCTTGCGGATGATGACGGTGTCGTTCTCGAAAATGCCGGCCTCGATCATCGAATCGCCGCGCACCTCGAGGGCGAAGTGCTCGCCGCCGCCTAAGAACTCCGGCGGCATGGCGAAGGTTTGGAGCCGCGTCTGGATCGCCGAGATTGGGGTGCCGGCCGCGATCCGGCCCATCAGTGGGACAATGACCGCGGACTGTTCGTCCGCATCTCGCGTCGGCGCAAGCGGCCGCACCCGCCCCAGATTGCCAGGGATGACGCTCGGCGAGAACTTCTGAAACCTTGGCGTTGCGACCGTCGCCGATTCCGGCAGCCGCAAGACTTCGATGGCTCGGGCGCGGTTGGCGAGCCGGCGAATGAAGCCGCGCTCCTCGAGCGCCATAATGAGCCGATGAATTCCGGATTTGGAGCGCAGATCCAGCGCTTCCTTCATTTCGTCGAACGACGGGGGCACGCCCGCCTCCTGCAGGCGCTCATGGATGAAACGCAACAGCTCGCTCTGCTTTTTTGTCAGCATCTCGGTCTCCCCGCGCCCGAGCCGCCAGTTAGGCACAGTCAGGCAAATCACGATTTTGGCTAAAACAAATCGCGAACAAAGCCTAATCGTTCACGCCTTGTTCGGCAAGCGGAATTTGAGGAATCTTCGCGACGGCCAGCAATCGACGCTGGGCCGCTATTGCCCCTTGGATGCAAATAGCTGCGGAGGAGCCCTAAGGGCTGTGATCAGGATCACAGCCTGATTGAAGATCTCAGACTATTCGTGCTTGACTGGGAGGTTGCTGGAAAACGGGGGCCTCGTCCTGTTCGCCGGGCAAAAACCATACACGACTTGGCCGGAGGCTCCCGCCGCCGGATGATCCTCCACGCGAGCCGCCTCTGAAGGCACAGGCCGTCGTCACGTCGACCACAGCTGCGCCCGAGCCGCGCCGATCGCTTGTCCTTCCGATTGTTCTCGGGATACTCGGTTCTGGCGTCGTCGCCGTTGGGCTGGTCGGATTTCTTGTTTCCCTGACGCTGCGTCCAGCCCCGGCTCCGGCGAAAGCGGCTGCCGCCTTGCCGGCGCTTGAGGCCGCGCCGCCTCCTCTGACGGCTGCGACTTCGAATTCCTCTGATCAGACGATCAGTCCCGAGGATCGACTCGCACGGCTCGAACCGCCGCCGCCGATCCGGATCGGCGTTCCTCAGGAGGACAATCTTGAGATTGTGCCGCCGCCCGGCTCAAACCCGCTCGTCGAGGCGCCGCCATCGCCCCGCGCGCCAGTTCCGCCAATCGTTCTCGCGCCCGTGCCGCCTCCTCGGCCGCTCGAATTTCCGCCGCCCGTTGGTCCCACCACCAGCTACGACCAGACGACCGCCGTCTACGACATCTCAGCCCACATCGTGTATCTGCCGGACGGGATGCGTCTTGAGGCCCATTCGGGTCTCGGCGACAGGATCGACGACCCCCGCTTCGTCGACGAGCGCGATCGCGGCGCGACGCCGCCGGGCGTCTATCAACTGACGCTGCGCGAATCGCTCTTTCACGGCGTTCAGGCGCTGCGCCTGAACCCGGTTGGAGTGGGGTTCACCTTCAATCGCGTCGGGCTGCTCGCGCATCCCTACATGCTGGGCCCGAACGGCGATTCCAACGGCTGCGTGTCCTTCAAGACCTACGACGTTTTCCTGCGCGCCTTTCAGAGCGGAGAGGTCAAGCGCCTCGCGGTCGTCGCGCGCTGGACTGGACCTTCTCGCCAGTTCGGGACTTTCGCCAGCCTGGGCCAGGCTCCCAATCGGTGATCCGGCTACAGGCTTTCGGGCCCGCATTTGGGCGGACTATGTTCGAAAGCGGGAAATCGCGGGCGCGATTTGGGCCTGCGACCTACCCGTATCGCCGCCCGTGGCGATATGCGCCATCGACATGGGCGGCCTGCTGCACCGGAGTTAGCTAAGCGGAAGCGGCGGCGGATATTCGCTGGCCCGGAACGGTCCCTCGGGCCCCGACTCCAGCACGGAAACCTGCCCGGCCAAACTGTCACGTTCGTGGTTTCCCCAGCGTCCGTGATACCTCATCCACGACGGGTCCTTGAAGTTTGGCGTTGCGCCGGCTGGCGCCGGCGAAAAGTCGGAGCCGTTCCACACATAGATCTCGACCGTTCCCGCGCGCTGATCGAACCGGTAGGCGTTCTCCTTGCAATAATCGTGCGTGCCCATCGGACGGTCGTAGACGCCGGCCTTCGCATAGGCCTCGTGATCGCCATTGGCGAGATGCACCAGCACTTGCCGGCCGGAGAACTCGGTGTTCCCGTCGCCGGGCTTGAAATTGTCCTGGTCACCGTGATGATCGTACATCACGCCGACGACCACCTCGTTCTGGGGCTTTAAGAAGTCGACCCCGTCGAGCTTGACCTTCACATGCTCCCAATCGGAGACATGATTGCCCCAACTCGTTCCGGCGACAGTCTTGCCCTGGTTGTAGTTGAAGAACCACCAGTAGACGATATCGAGCCGCTTCTGCGCGCCTTCGACCACCACCGCATAGGCCGTCACTTTCGCCGGATCGGTTGGCCGCGCGCTGTTGAACCAGCCCTGTGTATCAGATGGCTGGTTGAGATCGGCGCGGGTGCGCAGGAACGCCGTCGTGTTGGTGTTCGCGGCGCCCAGCAACGTCGCCTGTTTGGCGAGGACGTTACGGTCCATCGGCCCGTCGTAGACCGTCGTCAGATCGCCGCTTGCATTCGCCGCCTTCTGCAGGATCATATTCGGCAGGAAGGCGTCGATCGTCGACTGCCAATAAACCTCATCGACGTTCAACATGTAAATCGGCGCGTATTTGCGCGCCAAAGCGTCGATGAGCGCCCATTTGTCCGTCGGAGGCTTGACCCCTGCGATCGGCCCGTAGACCGTTCCGTCGCCGTCGTCGACGCTGAATTTCGCTTCGAAGGTGGCGTCGCCGAACACCGAAATCGTCAGCGTCGCCGCCCCGTCGTAGGCGCAATATCCGTTGACGTCGCCGGAGCGGATCTGCACGACGCGGCTGTGGCTCGTGTTCATGCCGTGCTTGTCGACGCCGGCGTCGATGACCTGGATGGCGTTTGTCGCATTGATTGTGACGACCCCGTTCGCATAGGCGCACGCAAAGGGCGAATGGTTGCGAAGACTGACGCTGAACGGCGAGTCGTTGGTCGCGTGGAACGCAATCGCATTGATGAAATTGTCCGGGTTCACCCACGCGTGGAAGCCGACGAATTCGGCGCCCGATATCGGCGGCGTGACGATGTCGTCGACGCCCGTTGGCCCGGCTGCGAAACTGGCTCCGGTGCTGGTCGTGAATTCGATGCGCCGCAGGCTTCCATAGCCGTATCCGCTGCTCGAGAACGACAGCGACTTCAGCGTCTCGCCTTCCGCGAACGTATAGGTGGTGAGCGCATAATTGACGTCGTCGATTCCGCCGGCGCTCTTGATCGCGCCGTCGCGCAATTCCATGCGGATTCCACGCACCTTGTCGCCATCCCAGCGCACCGAGAAGACCCGCGCGACGGACGTGTCGGACGACAAGTCGACCTCGCTTCCGGCGGCCGCCTGGTTGCCGACGGAGCGCGTGGCGAACCACGGCCGATGGACGACGGGCTTGGGCGGGGGCAGGCGGACGATGAACGCGAGCGCATTGATGAAGTTGTCGGAATTGACCCAAGCGTGAAATCCGACGAGCTCCGCGCCTTCGACCGCAAGCGACGCCTCATGATCGAAGCCGGCGGCTCCGGCGTCGAACGTCTTCTTGAGCGACGTTGCGAACTCGATCTGTCGCACGCTGCCATAGCCGTAGCCTGAATCCCTGAGCCGCGCGCTGACCAGTGTTTCACCGGGCGCGAAGCGATATTGAGTGAGCGTATATTTGCCGTCGTCATAGCCGCCGGCTTGCTTGAACGATCCGTCGCTGAGCTCGACCCGAATGCCGCGCACCTTGTCGCCGTCCCATCGGACGCCGATGAAAGTCGCGAACGCCTTGTCCGAGGTGAGGACGACCTCGGACTTGCCGGCCGCCTTATTGCCGATCGATGCGGTTTCTTGCGCGGCCAAAAAAAGGTTTTGAGTATCAATGGCTAGCATAGGGACGACCTCCTCTTTGCCCACCGTGGGCGACGGCGGAGTTTGCTGTTTCTTTGGAAAAATGCGTAACGCCCAAGCCAGCGAATTATGGGGGGCCGGGATTGGACGAGGCCTTAAACTCGCCTGGACGAATTAGTATAGATTTAAGGAGTATTTTCTGGCGATAGGCCGATCGGGGTAGACAGAACGGGCCGTTCGGGCTCGACGCGCGAGCGGGATCGCCGCGCCGGCAAAATCACGGAAATGGTTAGTTCCACGACTGAGCACGCAGGGTCCGCGTGAAATCGTCATCGCGAGGAGGCTCATAGGGCGTTGAAAAACGCCCGCCCTTCCAGACGGGCTACGGCGACGCGGCGATCCAGGACTTGAACGCGCTAGGGCCCCTGGATTGCTTCGCTTCGCTCGCAATGACGGTCGCGGTTCTCTGTCCAAATGCAATTTGCTCTCGCCGCGCCTATGGCGACTGGAACCTTGGCGGCAAATGGCGCCATCTCGTGCGGGCGCGCCTGCGGATCGTGTCGGGAGAGCGCGGCCTCCGTGGCGTCGCGCTGTGGTCGCCGAAAAGGTCGTAGGTCTGCCCCATATATTCGCTTGAGGGCAATCCCCCGTCGGAGCTGGCTCCGCCGGGCGGGTTGGCGGCGATCTGCTGTTGGAGGGCCTTGAGATCGGCGGCGGCCGCATCCGCCGCCGCCGTGGCCTGAGGCGAGGGCAGGGAGGACACCGACAACTGGTTCGCCTCGGAAGCCGGCGCCGGCTGGGTTGATGGCGAAGCCGCCGGCGCCGGGGCCCGCGGCTGAGCGGCCTGCGCCGCCGGCGGATTGGCGGGTGGAGCCGGCGTTGCCGCCGGCTGTTTGGCTGCGTCGGAAGCGGAGGTCTGCGGCGACGCGTCCGCCAGAGTCTGGAACGCGGTCGGCCGCAGGTCGGCCTGGCTCGTCTTCGCGGACGCAGGTTTCGAGTCCGAGATCGGCGGCGCCTTGTAGGGTTCGATCTGCACTGTCGCCGTCATGCCGGCGACAAGCTTCACGTCGTCCGGAACCTCGTCGATATGAATGCGGACCGGCACGCGCTGGGCCAGGCGAACGAAGGTGAAGATCGGATTGACCGAGGCGAGCCCCGAAGCGTCCGGCGTCGCGTTGGGGACGTTGATTCCGCGCGCGAGCCCCTCGACTCTGCCGCGCAGCAAGGGGGTGTATCCCATCAGCTTGATGGTCGCCGCATCGCCGTCATGGATGCGGCTGAGCGCCGTCTCCTCGAAATAGGCGTCGATCCAGTACGAATCGGAATTGACGAGCGAAAGCTGGAGGTCCCCGACATTCGCGTAATTGCCGCGCTGGGTGGAAAGGTTGGTGACATAGCCGTTGACCGGGGAGCGGACTTGCGTGCGCTTGAAATTGATGCGCGCCTGCTCGAGGCTCGCGAGCGCGGACTGATAAGTGGCCTCGGCGGTCGTCGCCTGGCTGATATAGGTCTGCCGCTCCTCCATGGTGACCGCGATGTCGTTGAGCTTCTCGCGTCGGATCATTTCGGCGCGCGCGTTGTCGGCGACCGCCTGCGCCTGCTCGGCCGTCGCCTGCGCCTGACGGACGGCGATCGAATAGTCCCTGGGGTCGATCAACATCAGAAGATCGCCCTTGTGGACGAACTGGTTGTCGGTGATCGGCAGACTGACAATCTCGCCCGCCACCTGCGGGGCGACTTTCACGACATAGGCGCGCACCGCGCCGTCGCGCGTCCATGGGCTCCCCATGTAATATTGCCAGGCCCCCCAACCGAGCAGCGCCGCCAGGGCGACGGCGATCAGAGTCGCGAGCACAGGCAGAGCGTGCACTGACGCCAGAACCGACCGGCGCTTGATCGCGGGCGCGGCTCCAACGACGTTGGCTTTCAACTCGACGCGCGACATCAGCTACCCCAACGCGCCATGACAAGGACGATCGACGAGACGATGATAACATAGAGCGCAAGCTCGAAAAGCGCGGGATGCCAGACTTGCTTGCTCAGGCCAACGCGATCGCCCGCTCGCCTCAAGAGGAGATAGACGATCCAGGCGATCCCGAGGATCACCGCGATGGGCGCCACGTAGAGGCCGAAAAGGTTGAGTTCGTTGAATCTCATTGGAGCGGCCGGTCGAAATAAGAGCCGAATTCGGAGAGCTGACCCGAAATCACCAGGACGCTGGCCCTGAGGCTCAAGAGGATGCGGCTGCCCGATCCATTGCGGGGCAGGGCGGCGACCTGGCGGTCGACGTCGTGAAGACGCTCGATCGCCTCGCCGCTTCGTCCTTCCGCCAGCGCCGCGAGCGTCGCGTCGACCATCGCGCTCGGAACGAAGCGCGGCGCGATACGGCGAAGGCGCACGATCTCCTTACCCACCGCGACGATTGCGGCCAGTTCGGCGCGGTCTTGCGCCTCGGCCTGGTCCGGCATCGCCAGCAGGCGGGCGATGCCTCTCCTCTCCCATTCGTCCTGCCTCCCCGGCGAAGCGCGTTTCACAAGCCGGCGGAAATCGGCAAGCGTCAACGAGAGCAGCCTCTGGGTGCGGATCGCGGGCGACATTGGAGGGATGATGAGCATGGTGACGACGCCAAAGGCGATGCCGGCGAGAATGGCGATCGAGCTGTTCCAGAAGCCCGACGCGTCGTAATTCATGCCATTCGTGATGCTGAGCATCGGCAGGAAGTTGACGGCGGCGGCGAAAGTGAACATCGGCCTCCACCCCCGGGCATTCAGGAATCCCAACGGCACGAGCACCAATCCCAGGACGAGGCAAAGACTAGGAAAGGTTGTCGCTTTCGGAAGGATCCCGAACACCACAATGGCGGACAGAACCGCGCTCAGGGCGCTTCCCTGGAGAAACATGACCGCTGCGGAATAAGCCGCGTCTCCCGACGGCGGCAAGAGAATGACGATCACCGCGCAGAAGGTGATCGCCGTCACCCCGCTCGGCCAGGCGCTCACGATCCAGAAGAGCGAGAGCGCGCCGACGGCGAAAAGGGTGCGCACGGCGTTGATGAACGCCGGCATCCAGTCGGCGACGCGCAGGCGCGCCATTCCCCTGACGCCGATAACGTCGCGAGGGTCGATCACGGCCGTCAAGCCGTTGAGCGCGCGCGCCATGCCGAGCATGCCGGCCGCCGCGTTATCCGCCAACAGCCTCTGCATCGGCGTCTCGGCGTCGAAGCGCGTCAGCGTCTTGACGGCCGAGCAGCATGCGTCCCGCAATTCTGCCGGTTCCCTGGGCGAGCCGGTGGCGTTGGGCGAAAGCCGCGCCGCCGGAAGCAGGTCGTGAACAGCGTTGGCTTCACGCGCGGTCATCGAGTCGCCGTTGAGGGCGATCGCGAACGCAACCTTGCGCCAGGCCGAGATCGTCTCCATGAGGCCCGCGACCGCCCGTTGCAGCACCGCCGAACGATAGCGCAGGTCGGACGCCTCGCCGATCGCCGCGTCGATCATCGGGTAGAGAGCGATGACGCGCCGCAAGAGCTCGCGTCGAAGCCCGCGAAACTGATCCAAACTGCTGCTGGCGGTCGCGAAGCAGTCGATGAACCCGTCCATGATCCCGCTCGACAGGGCCGCGGATTCGGCGGCCAGCTTTCGCCGCGAGTGCCCGAGGTCGGTCAAAGCGAGGACGACCCCGGCGGAGACGATGCCGATGCAGATCTCGATCGCCCGATTGATGGCGAAGAGAAAGACGATGCCGTTCGTGTTTCCGACCGGCCCAAGCGCGTCAATCGCGATGATCGCCGCGGTGTAGCCGGCGAGCGCTGCGGCGTAAGCCGCGAAATTGGTCAATATTGTCGCGGTGAAAGCGGAAGCCGCGCACCAGAGCGTAAGCCCGATGAGGAAGGCTGCCCGATCCTGGCGACAGAGGGCGGCGAGGACGACGATGGCGATCGCGCCGACCACGGTTCCGATCATTCGGAACATCGATTTGCGCAGCGACGCGCCGAGCACCGGCTGACAGACGAGCGCCGCCGTCGTCGCGGCCCAGGAGGGCTCGTTGAGCTCGAGCGCGAAGGCGACCCAGAGAGAAAGGCAAACGGACGCCCACATTCTCAGGCCAAACAGGAGCGCGGGCGTCGCGCCGCGCAACCATTCGGCCAGCGAAGCGCCGCCTGAGCGCGGAATCGTTGGTTGCGCCGCAGTCATGATTGACAATCATATCACGGCGAGCAGCCCGCCATCGACATAGATGATCTGGCCGTTCACGTAATCCGAAGCGGGCGAGGCGAGAAACACCGTGACCCCGATAAGGTCCTCCGGCTTGCCCCACCGCCCCGACGGCGTGCGGCCCTTGACCCAGGCGTCGAATTTCGGATCGTCGAGCAGCGCCCGGTTCATTTCGGTCGCTATATAGCCGGGCCCGATCGCGTTGGCCTGAATGTCGTGTTTCGCCCATTCCGCGGCCATGGAGCGCGTCAGCATCCTCACGCCGCCTTTCGCGGCGACATAGGGCGCGATCGTCGCGCGGGCGACCTCGCTCGCGAGCGAAGCTATGTTGATGATCTTGCCGCCTCGCCCGCGTGCGATCATGCGCTTCGCAGCCTCGCGGCCGACCTGGAATGCGCCGGTGAGATGGATCTCGACGACGCGGCGCCATTCGTCGGTCTTGAGGTCCACCATGGGCTTGCGGAACTGAATGCCGGCGTTGTTGACCAGGATGTCGATCTCGACGCCCTCGGCGTCGAGATGCTCGAAGGCCGAGAGGACCGCTTGTTCGTCGGCGACGTCAAAGGCGCGCGCTCTGACCTTACGCCCGTCATCCGCAAGCGACTTGGCGGCGGTCGCCAGCTTCTTCTCGTCCCGGCCATTGAGAATAAGGCTCGCGCCCGCCGCGGCGAGGCCTCGCGCCATTGCAAGCCCAAGCCCGTCCGAGGAGCCGGTAACGAGAGCGGTTTTGCCGGTCAGATCGAACAAGCTGGACAAACTCATATAACCTCTCGCGACCCCGCCTCACGCCGTGAGTTCAACCCGTACCGGCGTATGATCGGAGGCCTTGTCGCGGCCGCGCATCTCCTTGTCGATCGTCACTGACTGCAGCTTGTCTGCGGCCTCAGGCGATAGAAGCAGATGGTCGATGCGGATGCCGTTGTTCTTCTGCCAGGCGCCCGCCTGATAATCCCAGAAGGTGTAGAGGCCCGCGGCGTCCGTGGTCGCGCGGAGCGCATCGGTCATACCAAGCGCAAGCAACTCGCGGAACTTCGCGCGCGTCTGCGGCAAGAACAAAGCGTCGTTGACCCAGTCCTCAGGACGCGTCGCGTCGCGCCCGTCCGGAATGACGTTGAAATCGCCGGCCAGAACGAGCGGCTCCTCGTATTCGAGCAGCTGACGCGTATGGATGATGAGCCGCTCCAGGAAGGCGAGCTTGTAAGGGTATTTCTCCGAGCCTACGGGATTGCCGTTCGGCAGATAGACGCACGCCACCCGCACCACGCCGTCTCCGGCCGGCACGACCGCCTCGATATAGCGCGATTGCGAATCGTTCTCGTCGCCCGGCAAGCCCCGCGCGACCTCGAACGGCCGCTTGGAAAGAACCGCGACGCCGTTGAATGTCTTCTGCCCATGGGTCTCGATGTTGTAGCCGAGCTCCTCGATCTCCATCCGCGGAAACTGCTCGTCGAGGCACTTGATTTCCTGCAGGCAAAGAACGTCGGGCTCAACCTCCTTGAGGTAGCCGAGGAGGTGGGGCAGCCTCTGGCGGACGGAATTGACGTTCCAGGTGGCGATGCGCAAAGCGCGGCTCCTTGAGTGAGTTACGGGCAATGTCGTCATTGCGAGCGAAGCGAAGCAATCCAGGAGTCGTGGGGCGCGCTACGGCTCCTGGATCGCTTTGTCGCGTTGCTCCTCGCAATGACGATTCCATCCGGCCGCATCATACTCTAGAGGCGCCAATCTGGCATGCTCACGCGAATAAACAGAGGTTGGCTCGCCGCTAGTCCTCGATCGCCTGATACGCCAGCGCGCGCAGGTCGAACTCAGGCAGGTCGAAGCTCATCATCGACTGGGTCATGAAGAGGCCGACCAGCTCTTCCTTCGGATCGACCCAGTAGTGGGTCTTGGCCGCGCCGGACCAGCCGAACTCGCCGAGTGAGCCCGGCGCGGCGGATTGCGCCACATCCATGAGCACCCGCGAGCCGAGGCCGAAGCCATAGCCGGGCAGGGGCAGGCCGCCGATCTCGAGGGGGAGCAGCGACGCCGGCACGTGATTCGAATGCATAAGCTCAAGCGTCTTGCGTCCAAGAATGCGTTCGCCGTCGAGTTCTCCGCCATTGGCCAACATCTGGGCGAAGCGGAAATAATCGCCGATGGTGCTGAATAGGCCGTGGCCGTCCGCGCACGAAGACATCCGGTGAATCGACAGGGTAGGACTTGGACACATCGATCCGGTCGTTGACGCCGCTCAGCCACGCCGCGTACTCGCTGCCCATGGTCACGCCGGCGGCGAGCACGTCCGGACGGCCGTACATCGCCGCCACACGGCCGCGCTTCTCCGGCGGGACGGCGAAGGCCGTGTCGGTCATTCCCAATGGCTCGAACAGGCGCTCGCGCAAGAAGACGCCAAGCGGCCGGCCGGATACGACCTCGATCACCCGGGCGGCGACGTCGATGCCGACGCTATAGCGCCATTGCGACCCCGGCTGGAAGGCGAGGGGAAACCGCGCCAGATCGTCAATGGCGGCCTCAAGCGAATGGTGGGCAGCCAATAGCTTGGCGTCATTGTACATCTTGCCGACGCCCGCTTCCTCGACGAAATGATAGGAAAGGCCGCTCATATGCGTCATCAAGTCGCGGATGAGGATCGGGCGATTCGGAGCGACCAGACTTCCGTCGGCCTCCAGAACCTTCACGGCGCCGAAGGCTGGAATGTATTTCGCCACCGGCTCGATCAGCCTGAACCGTCCTTCCTCAAGCAGCGTCATGAGCGCGGTGCAGATGATCGGCTTGGTCATCGAGTACAGGCGGAAGATCGTATCGGCGGTCATCGCCTCGCCCCCCTCCTTGTCGCGCCAGCCGAACTCGCCTGCGTGGACGACTTTGCCGCGCCGAGCGACGAGCGTAGCAATCCCGGCGTACACGCCGCGATCGACATAGGCCTGCATTGCGGGCCGGATGCGATCGAGGCGCTGGGCGTTCATTCCGATCGCTTCAGACGGTTCGACTACGGTATTCATTGGCGCTTCCTCCAGGGGCGAATGGGGCGACGGGCGTCATGCGACGGAGAGGCGAGGCTCGCCACCCCGCCGATTTGGAGTTGCCGGAGCCTCTCCAAGGGGGTAGCTGCTTTTAGACGACGAAATGACGGGTCCGTAAACCTCTCATGGGGGCTTGATGGCCAAAGCCAGGTTCACCATCGTTTTAATCAAGCCGTCGCATTACGACGATGACGGCTATGTCATCCAGTGGCGCCGCTCGACCATCCCCTCGAACAGCCTGGCCAGCGTCTATGGCCTCCTCCGCGAATGCGCCGACGCGCGCGTGCTCGGCCCCGACGTCGAGATCGCGTTCGAGATCTACGACGAGTGCAACACCATCGTCGACATTCCCGCGATTTCGAAACGGATCCTCGCCGGCCGCGGATTTGTGGCGCTGGTCGGCGTCCAATCGAATCAGTTTCCCCGCGCCCTCGACATTGGCCGCCAGTTTCGCAAGCAGGGCGTGACGGTCGCTGTCGGAGGGTTCCACGTCTCGGGCTGCATCGCCATGCTGCCCGACTTGCCGCCGGACCTCAAACAGGCCCAGGCGCTCGGGATGATCCTATACGCGGGGGAGGGCGAAGGCCGCCTGGCTCAGTTCCTCAAGGACATCCATGCGGGCCAAGCGAAGCCGGTCTACAATTACCTGAACGATATGCCGGACATGGCGGCCGCGGCGATTCCGGTGCTGCCGCGCGAGGTCGTAACCCGGGTCGCCGGGCATTATACGAGCTTCGACGCCGGACGCGGCTGCCCCTTCCAATGCAGCTTCTGCACCATCATCAACGTCCAGGGGCGCAAGTCGCGCTATCGCACCCCTGACGACGTCGAGGCGATCGTGCGCGCCAATTCCGCGCAAGGCGTCACGCGCTTCTTCGTTACGGATGACAATTTCGCTCGCAACCGCAACTGGGAGCCGATCCTCGATCGCCTGATCGAATTGCGCGAGCAAAAGGGCTTCAAGATCCGGCTTCTGCTGCAGGTCGACACGCTCTGCCACAAGATCCCGAACTTCATCGAGAAGGCGGCGCGGGCCGGTTGCAATGCGGTCTTCATCGGGCTCGAGAACATCAATCCCCAGTCGCTCATGGGCGCGAAGAAGCGCCAGAACAAGATCTGGGAATATCGCGACATGCTGCTCGCCTGGAAGCGCGCGCACGTAATGACCTGGGCGGGGTATATCCTGGGCTTTCCCACCGACACGCCGGAATCGATCGCCCGCGACATCGAGACGATCAAGCGCGAATTGCCGATCGACATCCTCGAGTTCTTCTTTCTCACGCCGCTGCCAGGCTCGGAGGACCATAAAGTCCTTCATCTCAAGGGCGCGTGGATGGAAGCGGACATGAACAATTACGACCTCGAGCATGTCTGCGCCAACCACGCGATCATGTCGGCGGATACGTGGCGGGGCGTCTATCGCGACGCCTGGAAGCGGTATTACTCGGACGCGCATGTCGAGACAGTTTTGCGCCGGGCGGTGGCGAGCGGAATCAGTCCGCGAAAGATCACCGACGCGATGACCGTGTTCTCAGGTTCGTCGCGGATCGAGCGCGTGCACCCGCTGCAATTCGGCTATGTGCGGCGCAAGATCCGCACGCAGCGCCGGCATGGCCTGCCGGTTGTGAATCCGCTTGTCTTCTATCCGTGGCGCGCGTGGGACTTCCTGTCGGTTGCGGGAAAGTGGGCGTCGCTCGCCTTGCGCTACCGCGCGATCCTGCGCCGCGTGCTGGCTGACAAGAACGGCGCGGCCTACATGGACGAGGCGCTCAAGCCCGCGACCGAGGTCGACCACGAGCACGATTTCGTCGCCGGCTACGCCGACAAGATTCCCGACACTTACGGCGCGCCGAAGCGGGAGGTCGCGGCTGCGGCTGAGTGATGATCACTTGCCGCGTTATCCTCCCACGCAAAGCGGGGGAGGGGGACCGTCCGAAGGACGGTGGAGGGGGAACCCAGTTAAGAGCGCTACTCTCTTTCGGTAGCGCGAACCTCAATCCTTCCAGCGCCTGCTCAAGCCTGCCATCACGGCTTGGCCCTCCGCCCAAAGCCGACGCGTCAGCGCCTCGGCGCCCTCTTCGCGCGCGAGCGCCGCGGATTCGCCCGCCCAGAGCGGCGAGAAGTCGCTGCTGCCGCGCTTTTCGGCCGCAGTCCGCAGCGGCGCGGCCGCTCCCGCCGCCAGAGGAAATTGCGGCGCGTCCTCGCACATCGGTCCGACCTCGGCGACGAACCGGTTGATGAGGCCGCGCGCGGGACGGCCGGTGAATACGTTGGTCAATCGCGTCGCGTCGTCGCGTGCGTTTGCGAGCGCGGCGCGATGCAATGGCGAAATCGTCGATTCCGGCGTGCGCAGATAGGCCGTGCCGATCTGAACGGCGTCGGCGCCGAGGGCAAAGGCGGCCGCGATTCCGCGCCCATCGCTGATTCCGCCAGCCGCTACGACCGGTAACCGCACCGCGTCGCGCACCTGCGGCGTGAGAGAGATCAAACCCGGTTGGGCGTCGATATCGTCGGACAGGAACATGCCGCGATGCCCGCCCGCCTCGCGGCCCTGGGCGATGACGGCGTCGACTCCGTGCTGTTCGAGTGAGCGCGCCTCGGCGACGGTGGTGGCGGAGCAAAGGATCAGCGCGCCGGCCGCTTTGACGCGTGAAAGCAACTCGGCGTTCGGCAAGCCGAAGTGAAAGCTCACGACCGCCGGCCGCGTCTCCTCAATGACCGCGCACAAGGCGGCGTCGAAGGGCGCACGAACCGGTCCAGCGGGGATAGTGGAGGGATCGATGCCTGCCTCGACATAGTAGGGCGCAAGCCGCTTGCGCCAGCGCGCCTCGATTTCCGGATCGGATGTGGGCTCCGCATGGCAAAAGAAGTTCACATTGAAGGGCGCGTCGGTGGCTTGTCTGAGGGCGGCGATCTGCTCGCGCAGGCGATCGGGCGTGAGCATGGCCGCCGGCAGTGAACCCAGTCCGCCCGCTTTGCAGACGGCGATTGCGAGCTCCGGACCCTGCGCGCCCGCCATCGGCGCCTGAATGAGAGGAATTGTCGAGGGGAGGAACGTCACCGGAATTCTTCCTCGGGCAAGCCGACAGGACGAGTTTAAGGCGGCGGGGCGTAAGAATCACGCGCTAATGAGGGATCGAGCTGCCAAAAGCCTTCATTCTCGCTCAGACGATCTCAAATTACCGCCCCCGAAGCGCTCTTAACGTATGAGTAAGGGTGTTAACGCGGGCGTCTTTCCGCAGCGGAACATGCGCGCGTTCGCGGCCGTTTGGTTTCGATAACAACTTTCTGGTCCGTGTGATGGCCGTGCGAAGAAAGGGCGATGGTTCAGCCGATGAACGACAATAGTCCACTGGGCGGCGTTACGGTTCTTGTTGTCGAAGACGATTTGCTGCTGGCGATGGATCTCGAGACGACTCTCGTCGGGGCTGGCGCGGTCGTCGTCGATATATGCCATAGTCTTCCCAAGGCTATGGCGCGGGCCGACGCCGACGACTTCGCGGTGGCGGTCCTTGATTTCAGTCTCGGGACGGATTCGGTCACGCCGCTCGCGCGTCGCCTTGCGCGTCGAGACGTGCCCTTCGTTCTCTACACCGGAATGCAGCGTGGCGAACCGCGCTTGATGGAATGGAGGGACTATCCAATCGTCGAGAAGCCAGCCTCTCCGCATATGCTGGTGTCAGCGATACGAACGATGTTGGCGCGCCAGCCCAGGCGAAGGCAGGGTCGGCGCTAGCCTGCCCGCCGAACCTTGGGCTCAGCCGGCGCCTCCGGCGCCTCGTCCAGCTCCAAAAGCTCAACCAGCTTCGCGCGTGCGCGGCTGAGGCGGCTCTTGATCGTGCCGATTCCAACTTGGCAGACGACTGCCGCTTCCTCATAAGACAGGCCGCTCGCGCCAATCAGCGTCAAGACCTCGCGCTGCTCGGCGGGAAGCTTCGTCATGGCGTTGCGGAAGTCTTCAAGATCGAGATGACTTTCCTGGTCGCCAGGAATCGTCAGCCGGCGCGCATAGAGGCCATCGCTGTCCTGAACCTCGCGCGCGCGTTTGCGGTAGTTCGAGTAGTAGATGTTACGGAGAATCGTGAAGAGCCAGGCTCTGAGACTGGTCCCAGGTTGAAACTTCTCAGAATTGGCCCAGGCGCGCAAAAGCGACTCCTGCACCAGGTCGTCGGCGAGCGAAACCGAGCCGGACAGAGAAATTGCGAACGCGCGCAAGTTCCTGATCTCCGCCAGCAACTCGTCCTTGAAGCTAGCCGTGGGCATCGCGCTTCCCTTGCTCCGGGGAAACCTGACCTTGCTCGAGGCGAGCAAGCAATTCCACGAACTTGTCTGGCAACGGCGCTTTGATCAGGCTGGCATAATGCGCCTCAAGCGCACGACCGATCGCCCGCGCAGCTTGGGAGCCGGCTTCGTCATGGGAATCGGACGCGGGGCCCGGTTTCTCAAATTTTGTTCCGCGCGCCGCGCTCATACTCGACATCCCAGCCCACTCAAACGCACCACTGGCTCTCCAGTTCCCTCAGCCCGCCAACTTTACTGCAGGCTGATTGATTGGGCGTTTGCGAGCCTTATGACCCCGAAAACGCGCGAGCGCCTCATATGTTCCCCGTAGCTACGAGCCGACCGCCGGACGCCACAACGATGGTCCAGAACGGGAACCACCGCGTGGTTAGGGCGTTCTCCAGACGTTGAAACTCTAGAGGAGGAGCATCGGATGCCGAGGGAAGCCCATACCAAAGCAGCAGAACACCATGAAAGCGCGGCGAAGAGTCACCGGACCGCGGCGGAACACCACGGCAAAGGCGAACACGCCAAGGGCCGCGAGGAGTTGGCACGGGCTCATGGCCATTCCAAGACCGCCCACGAGCATTCCGAGATGGCGCACGGCAAGAGCCAAGCGCAGAAGTAAGGCGCAAACCGGCGAGACCCCGACTTAGGTCTCGCCGGTCTCTCCAAAATTTCCGGGCGCAGCATGGCGGACGATTCTCCGGAGAGGAACTTTCCGGACCACGTTGACAAGGCGGTGCGCTCGGTTTCGCAGCTGCATTCTGAGCACCACCAGAGAACCCCCGCCTCACAACGCGCGGTGAACCGCATTGCGGCCTATATGGGCCGGCCTGGGTTTATTGTGCTTGCCGTTCTGAGCGCAGCCGCGTGGATCGCCGCTAACTTGATGGCGAGCGGGTTTGGGATCCAGGCGATCGATCCTCCTCCCTTCCCGTGGCTCGAGGTAGTTGCGACACTGTTTTCGGTTCTGCTCGTCATGCTCGTCCTGGTCGCCCAAAAGCACGAGGATGAGCTGAATGCGCATCGAGACACGCTGACGCTCGAACTCGCAATCCTGAGCGAACACAAAATCGCCAAGGTTATCCAGCTCTTGGAAGAATTGCGCCGCGATAGTCCTCATGTCCAGGATCGGGACGATCCCCAGGCCGCGGAAATGGCCGAGCCTGCCGATGCCGGATCGGTTCTCGAAGCCGTGCGCGCGAACGACGAGCAGTAAGGCTCCTTTAGGGCTTGAGGCGCGGCTTAAAGGGAACAAACGCCGCACCGAACTCGTTAGTCAATTCAGGCGGCTGTGGCGCGCTGGTACGCGCACGGGGAGCTCATATGCAGATACGTTACGGTTTCGATATTGGGCTCAATCTGGCGCAACCGACGACAATCCTGACGCTCATGGATGTCCACTCCGACACGAGGGGCGGCGTCACGGAGGAATCGGAGCTCGAACTCGCGCCGGTCATGCCGGCCGAACGCTTTGTCGATGATAGCGGAAATGTCGTGAGGCGGCTGTCGGCGCCCGCCGGCGCTGCGTCGCTCCGTCTCCACGGCGTTTTTCGCAGCGATGGGAGCATTGATGCGGTCGATACCGCCGCGGAGGCGACGCCAGTGTCGGACCTCCCATCGCAAGCGTTGCCCTTCCTTCGCCCCAGCCGGTATTGCGAGACCGACCTCTTGTCAGATTTCGCCTGGGTGAACTTCGGCGCCGTCAACGGCGGTTGGGCGAAGGTGCAGGCGATCTGCGATTTTGTTCATCAGCGCTTGAGATTCAGCTATCCCGAAGCGCGCCCGACGCGCACCGCAAACGAAGCCTTGGCGGAGGGCGTCGGGGTGTGCCGTGACTTCACCCATCTCGCCATTGCATTGTGCCGTTGTCTCAACATTCCGGCGCGCTACTGCAATGGCTATCTCGGCGACATCGGCGTGCCGCCGGACCCGGCCCCGATGGATTTCAACGCCTGGTTCGAAGCCTTTCTTGGCGGTCGATGGTTCACCTTCGACGCACGTCATAACCAGCCGAGGATCGGCCGGATCTTGATTGCGCGCGGCCGCGACGCCGCCGACGTTCCGATGATCGCGACCTTCGGATCCCACAGCCTTACCCGCTTCACCGTTGTGACGGAGGAAATCAAGGAGGCTGCGTCAATCGCCGCTTGATCATCGGTTCGAAAAGCGAGGAGATCGATCATGATGACGATCTTGCTGATCATCCTTATCATTATTCTCTTGGGCGGCGGGGGCGGTTACTACGCTCATGGGCGATATGGCGCCCCCGGCCTGGGCGGCGTGCTCGGTCTGGTGATCATCATCTTGGTCGTCCTTTGGCTGGTTGGCGCATTGACAACCGGCGTCGGGCCAAGGCCGATCTGAGCGAAAGTCTCGCCGCGAAATAACTCAGTCCCGTGCGCCGGAACCGGCCGAATTGGGAACATTCCTAGGAAGTTCGAGGTTTTAAGGACACTCAGAACTCTAGGAGACAACTCATGCGTAAAGCTCTACTCGCGGCGGCGGCCATCGCCGCTCTCGCAAGCGCCAACGCCATGGCGCAAAACACAGTGACGGACAAGCCCGCCAACGGAACAGCCGCCGGGAACACGAACACGATGGAAGCGAATCCGACCCCGACGGCCCCGGCAATGAAGTCGCAGACGACTACGCAAGCCGTGCCCAATCAAGGTCCGAACTTCATCCAGGTGCAGAACACGGACATGTTGAGCTCGAATGTCGTCGGACTCGATATCTACAACAGCCAGAACAACGACATCGGTAAGATACAGGACATCGCATTCGACTCATCGAAGCAGGTGACCGGGTACATTCTGTCCGTCGGCGGCTTCCTCGGCATGGGCACGCATTATGTCGCGGTCAATCCGGGCGCCGTCATGGTGGCTTATGACGCACAGAACAAGGTCTGGAAAGCGACTATGAACGCCACCAAGGACCAACTTAAGGCGGCGCCGGAATTCAAATACGGCGGCCAGTGGACGGCTAGCAGAAGCTGAGCGGCGAGATTTATCGGAACGGGGCTCGATGGCTCCGTTCCGCATTCTCAAGAAACATGAGAAAGGCGACCATGGCTGACAAGGCAGGGGATATCGATCACGTCTGGAAGCTGATCGACGACATCGCTATCGCGATGGTGGTCACCCATGAGGGCCAGGGTCAGAACATGCGGGCCCGGCCAATGGCCATGCGCCCGGCTCGAGATGAAGGCGCGATCTACTTTTTGACCGACGCCGACACGCCAAAGGCTCAGGAAATTCGGCGCAATCAATCGGTTTGCCTCGCTTTGTCGGACAACAAGGCGCAAAAATATGTGTCGATCTCCGGCCATGCGGAAATGATCGACGACAGGGAGCGAGTTAAGAAGTACTGGTCCGTTTATGACAAGGCCTTCTGGCCTGACAAGAACGATCCGCGCATACGGGTTCTCCGGGTCACGCCGGAAAGCGCCGAGTTCTGGGAAGGGGACGGAAGGGTCGTCACCGCGGTCAAGTTGGTCGCCGCGATCGCCTCGGGCGAGCGGATGAATATCGGCGACAACGAAAAAATTCTAGAGTTTCCTCATGGCGGCAGGCTCGCCGACTGAAGCTCGAAGTTTGAAGCGAGAGGCCGTTGCTCTGAATCGAATCCTGCGGTGACCTGATAGGCGCCCGATTGGATGCGCCATTTCCTGGCGCTTTCGTCGAACGTGGCAAGCAGGCGCGGATCGATCGAGATCGTGACTTGCCGCTGTTCGCCTGGCTTGAGGTCGACCCTATCCCAGCCAACGAGGCGCATGAGAATGTTCGCGCCTTCCGGTCCAGTGAGATAGAATTGGGGCGTCGCAACGCCAGCGCGCTCGCCCGAGTTCCGCACCATCGCGCTCGCCGTCACCGTGCGGCCCCTCACGTTCACGGCGAGCTTGCTCAGATCGAATCTCGTATAGGAAAGCCCGAAGCCGAAGGGAAACAAGGGCTTCTCGGCATGGCTGAAGAACCATTTGTAACCGACCGCCGCGCCTTCATCGTAGCGAGCGGTGAACATCGCGCCGTAGCGTCCGCCTCGCCCGACGGGTCCGGTCGGCGCGCCGTTCGGGTCGCCCTGGATCTTCGGATGGGGCAATTGATCCTCATTGACCGGGAAGGTCACGGGCAAGCGTCCGGAAGGGTTGGCGGCGCCGGAGAGGATTTCGGCAATCGCCTCGCCGCCCTTCTGTCCGGGGTACCAGGCTTCTAGAACGGCGGCTGTCTGCTCGAGCCAGGGCATGAGCACCGGGCCGCCCGTCTCGAGCACCACCACGGTGCGGGGATTGGCGCGCGTGACGGCGTCAATGAGACGATCTTGCCGGCCCGGCAGATTGAGGCTTTGAGCGTCGGCGGTTTCAGTCATGTACTGGTCGACGAAGATGACGACCGCATCGGCATTGGCCGCCGCCTCCGCCGCGCGCGCTGGCGACGACCCGTCATCGAAGTCCACGCGGGCGTGCGGAAACTGAAGACGGATCGCGTCGAGCGGCGATCCGGGATCGAAGATCATGGCTCGATTTTTGTCGATCTGTTCCTTCGCCGCGATTCCTCCGCGGGGCATGACTTGCGAAGAGCCGCCGCCCGAGGGGACGCCGCGGTCGGCGTGAGCCCCGATGACGAGAAGTCTGCGCGTGCCGGCCGCGAGAGGCAGCAAACGCTGGTTCCTCAACAGAACCGCGCCATCGCGCGCAATCGAGAGCGCGGTCCGATCGCTCGCAGCGAAGTCCACGGGCGCGGAGGAGGCCGGCCCGTCGGCGAGCCCATGCGCAAAGATCGAAGTCAGAATTCGCCGGACCATGTCGTCGAGCCTGGCGGTGGGGACTTCGCCTTTGCTGATCGCTTGGGCAAGGCCGTCGGCGAAAAAATTCTGCGTATCGAGCTGCTCGCCCAACTCTTGGTCAAGGCCGGCGAGGGCCGAGCGAACCGTCGAATGGACCGCGCCCCAGTCGGACATCACGAAATACGGATAGCGCCAGTCTGTCTTTAGGACCTCGTTGAGGAGCCAGTCATTTTCGCAGCAATAGGTTCCGTTGAGCTGATTGTAGGCGCACATGACGCTGCCGGGGCGCCCGCGCTCGATGGCGATTTCGAAGGCCAGCAGATCCGATTCGCGCGCCGCGGCCTGGATCGATACGCGCGTCGAGGACGACGCGATCCGTTTCCTGAGCGTTGAGCGCGAAGTGCTTGATCTGTCGAGATGATGTGCCCGCGGCTTTGCACGCCTGCGATCATGCTGCCGGCCATGACGCCGGTGAGGAGCGGGTCTTCGGAGAGATATTCAAAATTGCGCCCGCCACGCGGGTCACGAATGAGATTTGCGGCGCCGCCAAGAAGCACGTTGAAGCCCTTCGCTCGCGCCTCCGCCCCGACAGACTGGCCTTGAAGCCGCGCCATATCAGGGCTCCAGGTCGAGGCGAGGGCAAGATCGGACGGCATCGCAGTCGCCGTGTCGCCGTGACGGACGTCTCCGGGGTTGGCGACGCCAAGCTCCGCATCCGTCTCCTGCAGCGCGGGAATGCCGAGGCGCGGCACGCCAGACACGTAACCGGCCGAGCCGATCGATCCGGCCGGTCTGGGCTTGCCGCCCCATCGCGCCGCGATCACGCCATGGACCAGAGACAGCTTCTCCTGCTCGGTCATCTGGTCGAGCGCCAGTTGCGCGCGCCGGGCGGCAGGCAACGAGGCGTCCATCCACGGCCGGTCCTGCGCTGCCGCGGCTCCGCCGAGGACCAGGCCCGCAAAGACAATGATCGCGGGAACGCTCGGCGAACTTGCTCGCTTAGTGGTCAAATCAGCCCGCTTGCGTCAGCCGGCATTAACGTCGAGTCGCGGATTCACACCGGAGAACCGTCGGCTCTGCGCGGAGCGTCTAGTCAAGTGGGAGGGCGAAAGGATGTCAGGCGGGATGCGCCGAAACAATCATCGCCGACGGCGCCTCGTCGTAGCCGCGATAGTGTCGATACACACGATCGCCATGCGCCCGCTGCTTGGCTTCTGATTTTTGGATCGCAGCGCGCGCGCCACTCTCCATTGCGCTCGCGACGACGCCTCTTTCATCAGCCAGGGCGAGAAAAGAGGAGGCGCAGAAAATGGCCGCCGCCGAAAGAACGAGAGGCGCTCGTGACATGGTCGCTCCTATGATCCGTCAAAGGCCCACACGAGGATCCGCTGCGATCCAACCCTTATAGTTACTGAAAGGTTCCCATCATCCGACTGCGCCGCAGCTGAGGCCGCCACTTCCGTCAGTTCGTCAGCGGGAATTGCAGTGGTCCTCGCCCAGGACGTTGCAGATCCGTTCGGCTCGTCTTGAGCGTCGTGACCACAATGAACTAAGATCGATGTTGCGCCGCGGCATGACGAAGGCGTCCGACGTCTTGGGGGCGGGGGACAATTTTGACAGGCGAGTGGTTTACCTACAGGCAGGCGGCCGAACTGTTGAGCGTGTCGACCGAGGCGGTTCGGCAACGGGCCAAGCGTGGCCGGTGGCAAAAGACGCTCGGAAACGACAAGCGAACGCGGATTCGTCCGCCCGAGGGTTGGAACGATATCGCTCGGGCTTCGGGCGATCGCGCTCTAAGGGCGCGCGTTGCAGACGAACGGGCGCTGGCCAATCAGGTCATTCGAGCGCTCGAAGCCCATGTCGAAACGCTCAAGACGCAGCTTGCGGCGGCCGAGCATCGGGCCGAAAAGCAGGCGGCGGAGTTCGCTGCGCGCGAGGCGCGCCATGCAGCCGATCTCGCCATCGAACGGACCTTGGCCGACCGGATGTCGGCCAGGGTCGATCAGATGACGGCCGACCTCGCGGTCGAACAGGCGCAGCGGATGGAAGCGGAGAAGCGGCTCTCGGCCGAACTCCCGCGCGGCTGGTTCAAGCGTCGGACGCATGACGGCGGCTAGCCCTTAATCCACCCAAGCACACGCCTGCGTCACATCAAAAAGCCTTATATAGCCGGGAGCGCATCGAGCTTGTGTTGCAAAGATCACACTGTGACGGGCGTCACAGCGCGACACTCTCGACATGGTTAAAAGCTTGCTCCGCCTGGAAGACATCTTCAGGAGGAACACGACACCGGGGACAGGGGAAAGAGATCATATGGAGGCCATGATGGATGGCATCGGCAAACACGCGGCGTTCTACCGCGCCTTTCTGCCCCATGATCGCAGCCTCATTCCCGTGGCGGTCGCGCTCAGCGCCCTCGTTGCGCTGTGGCTCAGCCTCTATTTGGTCAGCACGGAGCGAAACCCGCAAATCGTCCAGAAGGAAGCGCGCGCCGCAGCCGTGCTCGTCTCCCGGCCGGTCAATCATTGACGCGGGGATACGGTTGCCCGGATTGCTCGCTCAGGCGACCAGGACGTCCTTAAGCGCCACGGAGGCGACGCCTCGCTCGGCCGCGACGCGCCCGGCGCGCAGAACGAGCGCGCGCGGCGGCCGATCGACGACCGCATCGGCCACGCTCCGGGCGGCGACCACGACCAGATCGGCGGCCTCGCCGGCGCGAAGCTCCCGGCGAGCGGCGCCGAGCGCCTTGTCGGCTTCGCTGGTCGTGAGCGCGAAAGCCTCCTCAAGCTCACGATCCGTGAACATGCCATGGCGCTCGGCGATGATGGCAGCGCGGTCGAGCATGTCGCCGTTGCCGTAAGGCGACCAGCAGTCGCGGATGTTGTCCGAGCCGGCGAAGACTGTGACGCCCCGCTCGCGCAGCGCCCGCGCCGGCGGAACGGGCGCGGATGGCGGGCACGAGGTCATGATCGCGACTTCGGCGCGGGCGAGCGCGTCGGCAGTCTCTGCAAACAGGTTTGGCCCGATCGATCCGAGCGCGAAGGCGTGACTGACCGCGACCCGCCCCTGCATGCCGGCGGCGATCGTGCGCTCGGCGATGTCGCGAAGCTCGGAAGCGCCGGTCTCGCCGCCGTCGTGCAGGTGAATGTCGATGCCCTTGCCGAAGCGCTCGGCGAGGCCGAAGACGATGTCGAGCTGGCCCTTGACGTCGCCGTCGAAGCCGACTGGGTCGAGCCCGCCGATGAGGTCGGCGCCGGCGCTGAGCGCCGCGGCCAGAGGTCGGGCGCGCCTTTCTCCGTCGTCACGCCGCTCTGCGGGAACGCGACGAGCTGAATGTCGATCCAGTCCCGATAGGCCTCGCGCACGCGCAGCACGCGCTTCGAGATTGGCGAGGCCGACGTCATTGTCGATGTCGACGTGGCTGCGCGCGCGCGTCGTGCCGTTGGCGATCAGCGTGCGGATGAGCGCCGAAGCGCGCGCCTCGATCTGGAGCGCGACGCGATGGCGCTCGACGCGCTCAGCTGCGATCCGCTCGCGCACGCTGCGTCCCTCGACATGGGGCAGGCGCGGCGCGCCCCAATGCGTCTTGTCGAGATGGATGTGGCCGTCGACGAACGCCGGAAGCAGGAGCGCGCCCTTAAGATCAATGCGCTCGCCCGCCTGATGGGCGCCGCCCGACGGATGCAGCGCCGCAATCGCGCCGTCTGCGATTTCGACATCGGCGAGGCTCGCCGTCGGGAAGACGCGCGTTGGCGAGCAGCATCAGATGAGGTTCAGGCGCTTCGCCGCCGCGTATGTGTAGAGCGGGTCGCCATAGCGCTTGAATTCCTCGCCTGCGGAGAAGCTCAGGCTCAGATCATGCTCGTCGTCGCGCTTGACCGCCTCGCGATAGATCTCGGGCCAGTCGGGCAGGGGCATGCGCCGCCACGCCTCAAGCTCATCCGCGCTCGGGAGAACGGGAAAGCCGATCTTCGGGACGAGCGCCGCGATCGCCTGCCAGAAATAGCGCAGCGGCGTCGCCCTGTCGGGCGTGCGGGGCGCCATCAGCCGCAGCCAGTGCGTTCCCGTAACCGCATGCAGCGCGCAAAAGTCGAGCGTCCCGGCATAGAGCGCAAGCGAGCAGCGCGCGATGCGATCATGGGTTTCCGGCCCGATCGCGAGCCTGTCGACGACGGCCATGAATTCCGGCTTCTCGGCGATCGCGCGCATGAAGTGCCAGAGGAGGTCGCGCTCGGGCTCGACATGCCGGAACGCCGCCGGCCCATACATGAACGCGAGAACCTCGGCCGGATCGTCGGTCGAGGGCGCGGCCCCGCGTGAGGGCCCAAGCGAAAGGTGGGTGGCGGCCCAATAGGCGAGCGCGACGCCGGTTTCCTCGTCGCTGTCCGTCATCGTCGCATAGGCCATGCGCATGAACGCATGCGTGGCGCTTGCCGCCATGCCCGGCATGAGCTCTGGCAGGTAGCGCAGGGCGGCTGGCGTCGCGCCGAGCCGCGCGACTTCGCCGGCGAAGAACGTTCGATAATCCGCCTCGCGCTCGCGCTGGCCTAGGAACTCGCGCCAATTCTCGCTCGTGACCGCGCCAAGCGGCTCCGGAACGGGAACGAGCCCGTTCTGCTCACGATAGATGTCGCAATAGTCTTCCAGCCGTTCATCGCTCGCGCCCATGCGATGCAACGCGACCAGGACCATTGGCAGATGATTGGCGAGGCAGAACGGGAACTCCCAGCTCCACTGCCGCGACCATGCGACAGCCCGCTCGAGCCCCTCTGGCGTGGCGGCATTCCGATGCGAAGAGATGGCGCGCGCCGACGCCGCTCTCATGGAAACCCTCCAATGCGCGTTTCACCTTGCTATCGCATCCGCCTCGGCTTGAAAAGCAAACTCAGGTGAAAGCATGAGCATTCGCGCGATCAAAAAGCGAGCACACATGGTTTCATTTTCGACTGTAATCGCCGCACAATCTGATTGATCTGATGAAAATCAGGGTGCTAGCCTGCCTTATCGTCATCTCGGGGAGAGGGTGGGCCATGAAACCGTTCATCGGTCGGGCGACAGCGCTTGGACTCGGCGCTTTGGCGTCGCTCGGTCTCGCCGCCGCGGAGGCCGCCGACAAGCCTTACGAGGGCATCACGCTCAACCTCGCGTCGCAGAACGATCAGTTCGCCGCCGGTGCTGGCGGCGATCGCGCCCGAGTTCGAGGCTAAGACCGGGGCCAAGGTCAATGTCGACATCCTGAGCTACCCCGAGCTGCTCACCAAGATCACCGCCGACTATGTCGGCCACACCAAGGGCTATGACCTCGCGACCGTCGACATCGTCTGGTCCGGTCAGTTCGCCGAGGCCGGCTACACCGTCGATCTCGCCGATTGGATCAAGCGCGATGCGGCGGAGATCAAGGTCGACGACATCTATCCCTCGCTCATGTCCTCGCTCGGCGGCTACAAGGGCAAGCAGGTCGCGTTCCCGTTCGCCGGCTACGCCAATGTGCTCGCCTACCGCAAGGACCTCTACGAAGCCGCGGGCTTGAAGCCGCCGGAAACGATGGAGGACTTTGTCGCCGACGCGCTGAAGCTGACCGACAAGAGCAAGAAGACTTATGGTTTCGTCGCCAACGGCCAGAAGGGCCCGGCGGTGGCGCAGGACTGGATGCAGTACAATCGCCAATTCGGCGGCTCGATCCTCGACAAGGACGGCAAGCCGGCGCTGAACTCGCCCGCCAACATCGCCAGCGTCGTCGCCTACAAGAAGCTGTTCGACGAAGCCGCGCCTCCCGGGGCCGCCGACTACGATTGGGGCGGACGCGAGGAGAGTTTTCGACAGGGCCTGGTCGCCAACATGCAGACCTGGTCGATCGGCGCCGCCGACTACGACAATCCGAAAGTGTCGAAGATCGCCGGCAAGGCGGGCATCATGCTGACGCCCTCGGCAAAAGGACAGCCGCAGGAATATGGCATCGGCGGTTGGGCCTTGGGCATCAACAAGGACATCGATCCCAAGAAGCAGGAAGCCGCCTGGGCTTTCATCAAGTGGGTGACGAGCCCGGCTGTGCACAAGGAGCTCAACCTGCGCGGCGCCGGCAGCTACCTGCGCAAGAGCGAATTGACCGATCCGGAGCTCATCGCCAAGTACCCGTTCCTGCCGGTGATCGCGACCTCCTTCGAGCACGGCGACGGCGACTTCCGCCCGCGCATCCCGCAATATCCGGAATTGCAGGATCTGATCGGCAGCGCCATCAACGCGGTGCTGGTCGGACAGGCCGATCCGAAGACGGCGATGGACGCCGCGCAGGCCAAGGCGGAGGCTTTGTTCAAGTGATTTGGGGAGCGCGGAACTGAGGCGAGAATGCCGGACTGCGCGCGCATGTCGAGACATACGATTTCTGACTCGCCGCCGCGTCGCATTTCTGCGGAACCGTCATTGCGAGGAGCCGTAGGGCGTCGAAAGACGCCCGTCCTTCCGGACGGGCTATGGCGACGAAGCAATCCCGGGATCGTAGGGCGTCCTACGTCCCCCTGGATTGCTTCGCTTCGCTCGCAATGACGAGTTTGGATCGTCTCACCTACGTCCGCAAGCGCCAGATGTTTCTCGCTGCGATGGCCGCGCCGGCCCTCATCTACGTCCTGGCGGTCGCGGTCGGACCGATGGTCCAGGGCTTTCTCTACTCGTTCGACAGCTACAGTCTGATCCGGCCCGGCTCGCGCCATTCTGTCGGGCTCGACAATTATCTCGCTCTGTGGCGCGATCCGACCGCGCGGCGCGCATTGATCAACACCTTCGCCTTCACCTTCGGCGCGGTCGGAATCGAATTCGTCCTCGGCCTCGGCGTCGCGCTTCTTCTGTGGCGCGATGATTGGTTCAACCGCGTCGCGCTCTCTCTCCTGCTCATTCCGGCGACCGTCACGCCGCTGGTCGTCGGGCTCGTGTTCAAGGCGCTGCTCAGTCCGGAATACGGCATGCTCGGCTATCCGCTCGCCGAACTCGGCCTCAGCGGTCCGCGTGGGTTGCTGGCGGAGCCTCAGCGCGCGCTCTTAACCTTGATCGCCATCGACGCTTGGGAATGGACGCCGCTCATGGCGCTCATCCTGCTTGCGGGCTTGAAGACGCTCCCAACCGACATTCTCGAAGCCGCCGCAATCGATGGGGCGAACGGGCCGCAGCGATTCTGGCTCATCGTTCTGCCGCTCTCGCTGCCCGCTGCCTTTCTCGCGCTTATCCTCAGGATGATGGACGCCTTCCGCGTGTTCGACATCATCTTCGTCACGACCAGCGGCGGCCCGGGGGACGCGACCAACACGCTCATGATCTATGGCGTCAAACAGGGGCTCGAATTCTTCAACATCGGCGCGGCGTCCGCAGTCAGCACCGTCATCGTGACCTGCATCCTCCTTATGGCGGCGGCCTTCATCGCTGTGCTCAAGCCTGGGAGGAACCGGCATGCTTGATCGCGACCGCTTGCTTTTGATCGCCCGCCGCCTCGCGATCTGCGTGGTCCTTGTGATCGCGCTCGCGCCGGTCGTGTGGCTGTTTTCGATCGCCTACAAGTCGACCAGCGACATCTTCGCTTCGCCCCCGACGTTTCTGTTCACGCCGACGTGGGACAATTTTGAGAGCGTATTCCGCTACTTCAAACTCGGCGCGCTCCTCGAGTCGAGCCTCATCATCGCGATCGGCTCGACGGCGCTGTCGCTTTGTCTCGGCGCGCCGGCTGGCTACGCGCTCGCGCGTTCGGAAAGTCCGCGCGCCATCTGGCTCGCCTATTTCTTTCTCATCATCCGCACCGTCCCTCCGATCGCGACGCTGATCCCGTTCTACCTTCTGATGCGCGACATCGGCCTTTTAGGAACCTGGTGGGCGGTGATCATCCTCAACACGGCGCTCAACAGCGCTTTCGTCGTCTGGATGATGTTCTCCTTCTTTCGCGCCGCGCCCGTTTCGATCGAGGAGGCGGCGCTGACGGACGGCTGCACCGATTTCGGCGCCTTCGTCCGGATCGCCTTGCCGACCGTGGTCCCAGGCCTGATCGCGAGCGCGATTTTCTGCGTCATGTTCTCCTGGAATGATTTTCTCTACGCCATGTTTCTCACCAAGGCCGACACCAAGACGATCTCGGTCGCGCTTCTCTCCGCCTATGGCACGAAAGACATTTCCTGGGGGACGCTTGGGGCGCTCGCGCATTTCTCCACACTGCCCATCGTCGCCATGATGATCCTGCTCAACCGCTATTTCGTTCAGGGCCTGACGCAGGGCGTGCACTAAGGCGCAGTGAGCGCTCGCTTTCCCGGCGGCGCGACTTCGTCTAGCATGGCGGCATTCTCGGCACCCGTCGGAGAGATCGTCGCAGCGCGCAGGCCGCGCCGCTTGCGCGCGTCTCGGCCGGTTCGGATGGGTCCTTGTCGTCGGGAGGAAGCGTAAGCCATGAGCCATATCTCTCTGCGGCCGGAGTTTGAAGAGTTGCTCGAGCTCGATGCGCCGGCAATTCAAGTGGCGACGGGCTGCGTGTTCACCGAAGGGCCGGTTTGGCACCCGGTCGATCATTTCCTGTTGTTCTCGGATATGCCGGGCGACGTGCGGCGCCGCTGGGACCCGCATGGGGGCGTCATCGAGGTCAAGCGTCCGTCGAACAAGTGCAACGGCATGACCTATGACGCCGACCTCAACCTCATCGTCTGTGAGCACGCGACGTCACTGCTTGTGCGCGAAAGGTCGGATGGAACGCGCGAGGTTCTCGCCAGCCACTTCGAGGGCAAGGAGCTCAACAGCCCCAACGACGTTTGCGTGCGCTCCGACGGCTCGATCTATTTCACCGACCCCTATTACGGGCGTGTCCCTGGCTTTGGCGTTGAGCGTCCGCGCGAACTCGGCTTTCAGGGCGTCTATCGCTTGGCGCCCAACGGCGGCGGTCTCAATCTCGCGGTCGATCGCGATCTGTTCGAGCAGCCGAACGGCCTTTGCTTTTCACCGGACGAGCGGCTGCTCTACGTCAACGACAGCGCGAAAAAGCTGATCCGCGTGTTCGACGTTGCGCCTGACGGTTCCTTGTCAGGCGAGCGCTTGTTCGCAAGCGAGATCCAGTCATCGTCGCTGAGCGGCGGTCCCGACGGGATGAAATGCGACGAGCGCGGCAATGTCTGGGTCACGGGTCCGGGCGGCGTCTGGGTCTACGCCCCCTCGGGCGAGTTGATCGGGAAACTGCACGTGCCAGAAGTGGTGGCCAATCTCGCTTGGGGCGGCGATGAATTGCGCACCTTGTTCGTGACCGCGACGCACTCGGTCTATCGCCTGACGACGAAGGTCGGCCCCCGCATTGAGCCCTATATGCGCGCGCATCGCCGCCGCGAAGGAATTGTCGCGCCCGCTGCAGGGCAGGGGCTCGATCTCGATCCCCGCCGCGCCGTCCTCATCATTCAGGACATGCAGAACGACGCGGTGAGCGAGGGCGGGGCTTTTGCCGCCTCCGGAGCGCCGGCGCACGCGAAAGCGCAGAACGTCGTCGAAAACATTCGCCGGGTCGCGGCGGCGGCGCGCGCCCATGGCGTTCCCGTGATCCATGTCTGGTTCGTCGTCGAGCCCGGCGCGCCTGGCGTCACGCTGAACGCGCCGCTGTTCAAGGGCTTGGCCGAGCACAAGGCGGTGGTGCGCGGGACCTGGGGCGCTGCGCCTGTCGAAGGTCTCGAGCCCGACCTTGGCGATTTCGTCGTCGAGAAGATGCGCATGAGCGCGTGGGAGGGCACGCGGCTTGAGACGATCCTGAAAGCGCTCCACCGCGACACGATCATCAACACCGGCGCCTGGACCAACATGTCGATCGAGCACACCGCCCGCACCGGCGCCGACAAGGGCTATGTGATCATTACGCCCGAGGATTGCTGCGCGACGATGAACGCGGACTGGCACAGAGCCTCGATCGAATACGCCATGCAGAACGTCGCCGAGGTCACGAAGGCGGACGCTGTGATCGCGGCGCTGAAGGGCAGGTGAGCGCGAGGCGGAACGGACGCAATCAAGCCTCGAACAGACCCACCACTTCCATCAGCTTCACGATCGATCGATCGGAGCCGATGAAGGGCGCGCCGGACGGCGAGTAGCCGACCACGTAAAGCCCCGCCGCCCGCGCTGAACGCGCGCCCGCGCCGCTGTCCTCGACCGCGACGGTCGCGTGCGGCTCGGCTCCGAGCCGGCGAGCGGCTTTGAGGAAGGGTTCGGGATCGGGCTTGCCCGACGACACGTCATCGAGGCTCAGCGAGAACACGATGATCTTGCCGACGCCCAGCGTCCTGATGTTCGCGTCGACGATGGCCCGCCCCGAATTTGACACGCAGGCTTGGGCGACGCCGCGCGCTTGAAGCTCGCGCATCGCCTCGACCGCGCCCGGATTGGGCGTGAGCTCGCCCGCGTGAGCGACATAATAGTCCTCGATCCCCGCGATCCATGTGTCGAATAACGAGCCTGCAGGAAAGCGCGGCTTGAGCGCCTTCCAGATGTCGATCGCGTGCACGCCGAGAAACGCCTCCGGCTCGAGGTCGCTGAGGTCGACGCCGAGAGCGGCGCTTGCGGCGATGAGCGCGCGCTGATGCAGCGGCTCGCTATCGATGAGCGTGCCGTCGATGTCCCAGGCGACCGCGCGAAAGAGGCTCATGATGCAGTCAGCTCGGAGCGCTCGGCCAGGCGGCGATAGAGGTCGCGATAGCGGCGATAGCCCTGGCGGTAGACAGGGGCGGCCTCGCGTCGCGGCTCGATCCGATCGGCGGGGCGGACGAAGGCGGAGATCCCCGACCAGTCGGACGCCAGCCCCACGCCGATTGCGGCCGTCCAGGCCGCGCCGACGCAAGAGCCGGGATGGCCGGCGAGGCGCTGAACCGGGCGCTCGAGCACGTCGGCCACGATCTGCATCCAGACGCGGCTCGTCGAACCGCCGTCGGAGACGATAAAGCGCTCGGTCTTGTAGCCAATCTCGTTCATCACCTCGACATGGTGCGCGATCGCATAGGCGTAGGCCTCGAGCAAAGCGCGCCAGAGATGGCCAAGGTCGTGCGAAAGCGTCAAGCCATCGAAGGTGGCGCGCGCGTTGGCGTCGTGGATCGGCGTCTTTTCGCCGAGAAAATACGGCGTGATCACGAGGCCGTCGCTGCCGGCGGGACGCGCCTCGGCGAGCCGATCAAGCCATTGATGAAGTGAGAGGCCGGCCTCGTCCGCCGCGTGTCTTTCGCCGCCTGCGAACTGACGGGCGAACCAGTTGAGCGCCGAGCCGCCTGTCGCCATGCATCCGTTGGGGACGAAGAGGCCGGGTTTCAAATGGTAGTCGAGGAAGAGGCGCGGGTCGGGGCGCGCGTGATCGGTCGCTGTGAGGATGTCGACCGATCCGCCAAACTTGAGCAGCACGTCGCCGGCGCTGACGACGCCTGCGCCAAGCGCGGACGCGATGTGGTCGGCAGCTCCGCCGATGACCGGCGTTCCAATCTTTAGCCCGCTCTCCGCCGCGCCCCGTTCCGAGACGGCGCCAAGGATCTCATGTGAGGCGATTTTCCGGGGCAGGGCGTTCCGCCGGATATGGGCAAGCGCGACCAGCGCGTCGTCGATCGCATGTGTCGCGAGGTCGACGAATCCCGCTTCCAGCGCCCAGTTCTGCTCGATGGCGCGCTCCCCCGTGAGACGCCAGTTGATATAGTCGTAGGAGCCGAACACGGTGGCGATGCGCGCGAAGATGTCGGGCTCATGCCGCTCGATCCATCTAAGCTTCGCGGCCACGAGCTGCTGATTGATGCCGTTGCCGGCTCTGGCGAGAAACGCCTTTTCGTCGATCTCAGCGCGAAGCTCCTCGACTTCCGCGCCGCAGCGCGCATCGCTCTGCTGTATGCTGGGCCTCAGCAGGCGCCCGGCGGAATCGAGCAACACGACCGCCGGCAACATGCCGGTCACGCCAACTGCGGCAATGTCGGCCGCGGAAACGCCACCGCTGCGCAAAAGCTCCGCGCACGATTTCGCCGACGTTGCGCCACCATTGCTCCGGATCTTCCTCCGCCCAGCCGACATGGTCGGAGCGCAGCGTGACGGGGCGCGAGGCGAGGGCGAGCGTCTCATCCGGCGGGCGGATCAGGATGCCGATGGTCGAGGTCGTGCCGATGTCGAGGCCGAGAACGCAGGGCATGGGATGCGCCGTCATGCCCACGCAAGTGGGCATCCAGGCTCGCGCCTCATTGCGTGAGCTGCACTGGATTCCCGCGTTCGCGGGAATGACAGATTGTGGTCCAGTCCCGTCACCTCAGCTTCGTGACCGCGTCCATGAAGCGCTTGACGCGGGCGCCATCGACCGCGTTCCAGGTGTTGCCGTCGAGCTTGAAATGCGTCCCGATCACCACGCCGTCGGCGATGGCGAGGATGTCGCGCACATTGTCGATGGTGACGCCGGTGTTGGCGAGGACGGGGACGTTTTGCACGGCTTCGCGCACGGCTTTGAGATTGGACCGGTCGACCGGATCGCCGGTCAAGGGCCCCGAGACCAGGATCGCGTCGGCAAGCGACGAGAAGACGGCGCTTTTGGCGCGCAATGCGATCGGGCGCTCATCGAGCGAATGGGCGAATTCGGCGTTGATGTTGAAGAGGAGCTTCATGTCCTCGCGGCCGAGGTTTCGGCGCAGGCGCAAGGAGGCGGCGCAATCCGCCTGCCAAAGCCCCATGTCGGAGGCGAAGAGCCCGGTGAAGATCTCGCGCACGAAGCTCGCGCCCGTCGCCGCGGCGATGGCGATGCTGGCGAGGGGGTCCCACAGATAATTGACGCCGAACGGGACTTTGAGATGGGGCTTCACCGCCTGGACGACGGCGGTCATCGCCGCGATGCCCTCCGGCGGCGCTTTGAGGACGTAAGGGCGGTCGTTCTCGTTGCCGAACATCACGGCGTCGACGCCGCCCGTTTGCAGAGCATCGAGATCCTTGAGCACACCCTCGATCAGCTTCAGGACGCCTCCGTCCGCGTCATAGAGCGGCGATCCCGGCAGCGCGCCGATATGCGCCATGGCGATCACGATTTTTTTCTTGTCGCCTAGGAACTCGAAGACCATGCAGGCTTCCTCATACGCGGAGAGGCGCTCGATCATTTGCGCCGAGTGGAGAGGGGATGACCGCAACCTAGCGCCGACAGCGACATTAGCAAAGGAAAAGGCTTTTCGCTGGCTTTCGATTTTGTTGATATGGCTCACGCCTCTTAGGCGCTGGAGGGACAATGCCGGCTGATTCGCCTTACGCAGAGCTCAACGGCAAGCGCGCGTTTGTGACCGGCGGCGCGAATGGCATCGGCCGCGCCATTGCGCAAGCGCTCGCTCGAAGCGGAGTGAAAGCTGCGATCGCCGACATCAACGCCGAAAAGGCTGAGCGGACAGCGGAGGAGATCGGCGCGGGCTTGGTCGCGGTCCAGATCGACGTGCGCGAGCGCGCGTCGGTCGAGCGCGCGTTCGGCCAGGCGCTGGAACTTTTGGGCGGTTGCGAGATCTGCATCGCCAACGCCGGCGTGTCGACAATGAACCATGCGCTTGACCTCACCGACGCGGACTGGGACTTCAATTTCGCGGTCAACGCGCGGGGCATATTCCTAACCAATCAGATCGCGGCTCGGCATTTCGTCGCGCAAGGCTCAGGGTGCATCGTCAACACCGCGTCGCTCGCCGCGAAGGTCGGCGCGCCGCTGCTCGCGCATTATTCGGCGTCGAAATTCGCGGTGCTTGGCTGGACCCAGGCGCTCGCGCGTGAGCTTGCGCCCAATGGCATACGCGTGAACGCGGTGTGTCCTGGTTTCGTCAAGACCGGCATGCAGGCGCGCGAGATCGAGTGGGAAGCTCGATTGCGCAATGTCTCGGCGCAGCAGGTCGTCGACGACTATGTGGCGCAGACGCCGCTCGGACGGCTCGAGGAGCCGGAGGACGTCGCCGACGTCGTCGTGTTCCTGTGCTCGGACAAGGCGCGGTTCATGACCGGGCAAGGGATCAACGTGACCGGCGGGGTCTATATGACGTGAGCCGACCCCTTCTCCCTGTGGGAGAAGGTGGCGCGATAGGGCGTCGAAAGACGCCTGTCTTTCGACGGGCTATGGCGCCGGATGAGGGGACCCTCACCCCCAACCCCCCTTGGCGCGTTAAGACGGCGCCGTCGCCGTCATTGCGAGCGCAGCGAAGCAATCCATCCACGAAGGCCAGGGTGGTCGGCGAGATGCGCACGCGAGGGGAAAGGGCGCCGCCGCCTTACGCGTAGGCTCGGGGGATGGATTGCTTCGTCGCTGCGCTCCTCGCAATGACAATTCCGCCTGAAGGCGCCGGTTTTAATATCCGAGCGCCGCGCCATCCTTGCGCGGGTCCGAGCCGCCGATGAGCACGCCGCGCTCGTGGTCGATCACGATCGCCTGTGCGCCGCCGAGCGGACGTTCGACTTCGGTCAGCAGGTGGCCGAGCGCTGCGAGCTTCGCGCGCATGTCGAGTGAAACGCCGCGCTCGATCTCGACCTTTCCGAGATGCGGACAGATTCGGGGAAAGTCGATCGCCTGTTGAATGTCCATGCCGTATTCCAGCGCGTTGGTCAGAACCCAGCTCTGGCCCATAGGCTGGTAATGCTCGCCCATCACGCCAAATGAGATCGCGGGCTTGCCGTCGCTGCGTCGCCATGCCCGGCATGATGGTGTGGGCGGGGCGCGTGTTGGGCGCGAAGCTGTTCGGATGGCCGGGCTCGAAAGCGAAGCACAATCCTCGGTTCTGCAAGAGGACGCCCGAGCCCTCGGCGAGGATGCCGCTGCCGAAGGTCTGATAGATCGAGTTGATGAGGCTGCAGGCGCCCCCGTCGCGGTCGACGACCGAGAGAGTCACGGTGTTGCCGCTCGCGGCGAGCGCGATCTCGCCTGGAGCCGGCAAGGAGGGAAGGGAGCGCTTATCGTCAATGTGCTTCGCAAGCCCTGCGAGATAATCGGGGGCGAGGAGCCGGTCTAATGGCGTCTCGCGCTGGCGCGGGTCGGCGAGGAAAGCGCCCCGGTCGCGGTAGGCCATGCGCGCAGCTTCGATGTGCCGATGGAAGCGCGTCACGCCGGCG
Organism: uncultured Alphaproteobacteria bacterium; assembly: GCA_963753135.1. Taxonomy (GTDB): domain Bacteria; phylum Pseudomonadota; class Alphaproteobacteria; order Rhizobiales; family Beijerinckiaceae; genus Roseiarcus. The sequence goes on from CAVWBA010000009.1 coordinate 279,619, forward strand.
GGTCCGTCCGGAGCGTCGCCGAGCGCCTCCAGTTCGCCCAGGATCATCAGCGTGACTAGACCCGGTCCGTTCGGCGGGCACTGCCATACGTCGAGCCCGCGCCACGCAATCGAGATCGGTTCGACGAACTCGGCGCCTTTGCGTCCGTTGGCGAAATCCTCTTCCGTCTGCGCTCCGCCGCGCGCTCGGAGCGTAGCAGCCATGTCCGCCGCGACCGGCCCGCTGTAGAAGCCGTCCGCGCCGCGCTTGGCGATCGCGCGCAGCGTTTGGGCGAGCGCCGTCTGGACAAAGCGGTCGCCCTCGCGAGGCGCGCGACCGCCCGGCAGGAAGAGCTTGTTCCTGGCGCGTCGCAGCTTGTCCTCGTGCGTCGACCAGTCCCAGGCCACGCGCTCATGCACTGGAAAGCCATCTTCTGCGCAGCGGATGGCGGGGAGCAGCAATTCGTCGAAGCCCTTCGCGCCATAGGCGTCGAGCAGCAATTGCCAGCCGGAGACCGCGCCGGGGATGGTGACGCCGTGCGGCGAGATGTCGTCTGGCGGGCAGGGGCCATCGGCCGCGATCGCCTCGAGCGAAGCGGCGGCCGCCGATCGGCCTGAGCCGTTGACGGCGACGACCTTCCCGCCGCCGGGCGGCGCGTAAAGGCAGAAGCAATCGCCGCCGAGTCCCGTCGACTGCGGCTCGACGACGGCGAGCACGGCGCAGGCGGCGACTGCCGCGTCGACGGCGTTGCCGCCGGCGCGCAAGACGTCGACCGCAGTCAACGAGGCGATCGGCATGGACGTCGCCGCCATCCCGTTCACGGAATAGACGGGGCTGCGTCCGCTCTCATGGAAGTCTCGCATTTCGCCCGCGTCCTTTCCGGCTTCCGCCGACTTTTCTTCGCATGCAGCCTTAAGCCGGCTCGGGCGTCATTTTGCAAGCGGCTTTGCTATTGGGGCAAATTGCACGAATCTTGCGTCGGCCAGAGATGAAATTGGAGGCAGTGGGACATGGAGTTTGATCTTGTCATTCGCGGCGGAACGGTCGCCACAGCGGCCGACGTCGGCAAAAGCGACGTGGGTGTAAAAGACGGCCGCATCGTCGCCCTTGCCGAAGATCTGCCGCGCGCCGCCTCCGAGATCGACGCTTCAGGGCTCCTTGTCCTGCCCGGCGGAATCGACAGCCATGTCCATCTCGACCAGCTCCAGGGTCCGGGGATCGTGATGGCGGACGATTTTGAGAGCGGCACCCGCAGCGCGGCGGCGGGCGGCAACACCACCGTGCTCGCGTTCGCGCTGCAGCCGCGCGGGCAATCCTTGCGCGAGAGCGTCGAGAGCTACCATGAGAAGGCCAGGGGCAAGAGCTACATCGACTACGGATTCCACCTCATCGTCACCGATCCGACGCCGGCGGTCCTGGGCCAGGAGCTGCCGGCGCTGGTGAGCTCAGGCTATCCGTCGTTCAAGGTGTTCATGACCTACGACAATCTGGTGCTGACCGACCGGCAATTGCTGGAGGTGTTTACCGTCGCCCGCGAACACGGCGCGACCGTGATGGTTCATGCGGAAGGCTACGACCAGATCAAATACATGACCGATCGTCTCGAGCGCGACGGCAAGACGCACCCTTACTTTCATGCGGAGTCGCGGCCCGAGCTTGTCGAGCGCGAGGCGACGCACCGCGCGATCTCGCATGCGGAGCTCATCGGCATTCCGATCGTGATCGTGCACGTGTCGGGGCGCGAGGCGATGGAGCAGATCGAGTGGGCGCGCGGGCGAGGCCTCAAGATCTACGCCGAAACATGCCCTCAATATCTGGTGCTGACGGCGGAGGACCTCAAAGGCCTCAACATGGACTTTTCGGGCGCTAAATATGTCTGCTCCCCGCCGCCGCGTGATCGCGCCTCGCAAGAGGCGATCTGGCGTGGGCTGATCGGTGGCGTCTTCGACACTTTCTCTTCCGACCATTGTCCGTTTCGCTTTGAAGACGAGACTGGCAAAAGCCATCCCAAGGGGCGGACCTCGTTCCGCTGGGTGCCGAACGGCATTCCGGGCGTCGCCGCGCGACTGCCGATCCTATTTTCGGAAGGCGTTAAGAAGGGGCGCATTTCGCTCTCGCAATTCGTCGCGCTGACCGCGACCAACCACGCCAAGATGTATGGCCTCTATCCGCGCAAGGGCTCGATCATGATCGGCGCCGACGCCGACATCGCCATCTGGGATCCGGATAGGAAGGTCAGGCTCTCCCAGGATCTCATGCAGGACGGCAGCGATTACACCCCTTACGAAGGCATGGAAGTGACGGGGTGGCCGGTCAAGACGCTGCTCAGGGGCGAATTGGTCGTGGAGGAGGGCCGCATCGTCGGCGCGCCGGGAAAGGGGCGGTTTCAGGCGCGCCAGACGACGCAGAGTCCCGGAAGCGCTTAGCTAGGGAATTGCGTTTCGCCGAAGGCATGGAGCGCCCCGCCGGGTCTCCTCCCCTCTTGCGGGGAGGGGGCGCTAACGCCAGTGGTTCCGCCCAATAGCAGCAAGTCTACACGCTCACTGGTTTGATTCGGCGCCATCCGTAGACAATCCCGCCGACCCGTCTGCCTGATCCCCGGCTTGCCCGAAGGGATTAGCTGCTGCCGCGGAAGGCGCCCCCGACGCTGGCGAAGCGCTCGGCGTCGGGGTCACCCGCGCTTGCATCCTCGGCCCGCCGTATAGCCCACCGTATAGGGCGTCAGCGTCAGCCGAGAGGGGGAGGCTGCGGCGGGCGGTTATATCTTCGGACCGCGGGCCAAAAAAGTCGTTGCTGGCCCACAGAAACTCGCTCAGCCGGCTGGCGAACGAGGGGGCGGAGAGAAAAAAGGGGACCGCTCGCGCGTCGGCGGAGCGCGGGATATCGATGACCTCCGCGAAAACGGCGTAAGGAGAGACGCCCTCGCTGTCGGGCGTGTCCGCCGCCAGGGCCGCGATTGCGGACGGCAGTCCGGCGACCAGAACCGGCGGCAAGGCCTTCGGGTCAAGGATCAGATTGGGGCGGGCGTCATTGCCGCCCCCCGCCCCTCCGCCCAACCGAGACAGGGTGACCTTCCCGGCCAATCGGCCTTCACCGTCGGCCGCGGGGGACAGACACCCCGCGGAACATTCGTCCGGATCGATGGAGAGGACATCCGCCCGCGCGCTGCCCATCGCCGCCATCGCGATCAGCGACGCGCCGACACCAAGCGCCCATCGCGCGCCACGCCGCACTTTGCTTATCCCTTAAGTTACGGTCGCTGCATGGGATTATTTAGAGGGAGGGCGAAGGGCTGTCAATGCGCGCCGGGTGATGAAGGAAAGAGAAGGAGCGTCTCACGGATGTCAACTACGGAGATTGGTGAAGCGCTTTCCTCAGAAAGCGCGCGATCGCAATCAGCATGCCGTCATCCACTTCGTCTTGGCTCGATCCCAGCGCCTTCAAGGCGATTTTCGAGACGATGAGCGAGTGGTCGCCTCCCTCGACAACATGGAGCGTCGAGGGCGCATGCATCCGCTTGCGAACGCCCTCGAGAAGGTCGAGCGGACAGAGCGGATCGCGCGTTCCCTGCACGAACAAGACCGGAGCCTTCAACTCCACGAGGACCTGATCGCGAAGCCGCGTCCGGTCGCCCGCCCCGCAGAGGGGATAGCCGAAGCAGATGACGGCCTGGACCGGATCGACGAGCGCGACATGGCAACCGACGCGCCCGCCCATGCTTTTGCCGGCGAGCGCGATCGGCCCCTCGTGCCTGGCGCGAAGCGCGGCGAGCGCCGCTCGATGCGCGGCGATAAGCTTGGGCAGCGGGTCCGGCGCCCTTCGGCCCTCCAACGCATAAGGGTAATCGAAGGGTTGGACCGAGCCGATTGTCTCCAGGAGCCGGGCGAAAGTCCGCATCCGCGGATGCGAGGACGGGGCGCCGGCGCCAGGGGCGAGGAGAAAGGCTAGTCCGCGATCGGACATGAGGGTCAGTCTATCGGTTCAGGAAAAGCTGCGCCAGCCAGCGGTTCATCGGAGGCTCGCTGCATCCGATTTGGATCGTTAAGCTTCGGTCAAGCTCGCCGCCTTCCCTTCAAGCAAGGACGCTGGTCAATGATGGAGATCAACATTCCCGAAGTCGTCGCCGAGGTCGAGCAGGCCTTCGCCCGTTACGAGCGGGCGCTCGTCAGCAACGACATCGCCGAGCTCGACGCGCTGTTTTTTAAGAGCCCGCACACGTTGCGCTACGGAGCGACGGAGAATCTTTACGGCTATGACGCGATCGCCGCGTTCCGCGCCGGACGCTCGCCCGCCAATCTGGCCCGCGATCTCGTGAGGACCGTCATCACCACTTACGGGCGGGACTTCGCCACCGCCAACGCCGAATTCAAGCGTCCGACGGGGACCGGAAGACAAAGCCAGGTTTGGGTGAGGACCGACGAGGGCTGGCGGGTCGTGGCGGCTCACGTGAGCCTCTTGCAGAAGCCTCCATCCGCCGGTCGCTAGCGGGCAGGCGCATTGAACCCGCGAGCCGCAGCCGCGCCTTCGCTCTATCGCAGATCGGCCTTGAGCCGCTCGAAGATTTCCCGCCCCTCGAGATCAAGCAGGCGCAGGCCGACCGCGCGCGGCGGCCAGCTTATTGTCGCGGCTTCGCGGATTGCGACGGAGGCGTTCGCGGCTTGAATTTCGATTTCGGTGAGAATGGTCGGCCCGTGATCGGCCCCTACGCCAAAGAACTGCAGCCGGAAGCGTTGCGGTCTGACGGCGAGAACGCGTTCGAGCTCTTCCACCGGGTCCACCTCGAGAAATCGAACGGCGGGACGCGCGCCCACGGCTCTGCCGCCAGAAGCGACGTTGGCGTCCAACTCTCTCCGGTTCGACGGTTCGCCGCCGCGCGGTTCGTTTGTCCGCCGGGCGATGAGGTTCGCCACTTGACCCCAATGGGCGGCGGCTTCCGGCGCCGCCGCCCGGCGTTGGCGTTGGCGCGCCTCCGCATAGGCCCGGAGTCGCAACGACGCGATCAACCGATCGGCGTCGATAAGGGGTGTTTCGGCGCGTTCGACGTCGGCCCCCGGGCGCGCGCTCGCGGGCGGCGCCGTCAGCCGTCGGACAGGCGAATGAGACCGTCTTCCGCGAATGGCCATCTCTAGACCCTGTGAACCAACATGTTGGGATCAGAAAAGGTTCCGGATCGTGGTCATGCTCGCGTTACAACTCAAAGAGACCGGTTTGAACGCTCGCGAGCGGTTGTGTTTTAAAATGCCAATAAGCTCAAGAGTCAAGCGCCACAACCCTATGGTTTAGAACTGGCTTAATTTTCTTTTCCTGCAATTGCGCTTGTAGCCTTAAAGGCTAACGAAGAAAGGCCGCCTACGCGGCGGCCCTTCTGCACTTGGAGCGGCGCCGCGTCAGCCAAAGGCGGGCGCGAGGCGGGCGGTCCGCCGGCGGCCGAACAGGCCAAGGCTTGCGAAACCGACGGCGAGCATCGCCCAGGTCGACATTTCCGGCGCGGCGGCCACGCTCAGGCTTCCGATTTCCTGGATCGGGTAGTTATAGCTGCCAGCCGATTCATAGAGCGAATAAGTACCGGGCGAGCTCGCCCAGAGATTCCAGTAGCCGCCCGGGTTCCCCGCTGTGGTGAACAGCAGCCCGTAATAGTCGAAGGCCATGCCGGTGGGAGCGTAGACGTTGTCGAAGATGAACGAGCCGTCCGGGCTATAGGACGGGTTCGGGAAACTCGGATTGGCGGCGACCCCGCTGATGGTCTGATCGGTTAGGCCGGAGATGATTCCGGAAACGGCGGTCACTTGCTCGGCGGCGTTGACGGTGATTTCGCCCGTCGCCGTCAGTTCGGCGTCGTTCGACTGGAAGGTGAATTTGTAGACGGCCGCGTTCGCCGCTGTGATGGTAAACAACATTACAGTCGACAGCGCCGCAATCGTGGTAACCAGAGTCTTACGCATCATGCATCTCCTGTCCAAGCTCCAAATCATGTCTTTCATGACTGGCCTGGAGACCGCCAACACCTGACATCGTGTGGCTCTATTTTTATTAAATACGCCCGGTATCGGTCAGATACAAGCTATGGTTGTTGCCTTAGTTACGGCCAATTGAATCGAGGTTGTGGTAAAGTGTAATCAAATTGCTATCGCCCGCGGCCGCTCTGCCCGAGGGTTACAGCGGTCTCCGGCCCAAGGCCGTTGCCCGCGGCGAACAATTGCGGACGCGCCCTCGGCATGATGGTAGCGTGGCTGGCTTCCAGCATCGGAGAACTTCAGTTGCCCAATCATCCCGCATTGGCCGCGAACCGGGTCGCGGTCGTCACCGGAGCGGCCAGCGGCATTGGCTTGGCGGCTTCGGCCAAATTCGCCGCGCTCGGCATGAAAGTGTGCATGGCGGACTTGGGCGGCGAGGCGCTCGAGGCCGGCGCCGCGAGGGTCCGCGCAGCCGCGGCCAAGCCGGATGACGTGCGGTCCTTCGCTGTCGACGTCAGCAGGCTTGACGACGTCCAGCGCCTAAAAACGTCGGTGTTCGACGCGTTCGGCGAAGTCGCCGTGCTCATGAACAACGCTGGGACCGGCGGCGGCGGCGAATTGTTCGGCGATCCCGCCCGCTGGCGGCGCATCCTTGACGTCAACCTCTGGGGCGTCATCAACGGGGTGCAGGCTTTCGCTCCGGACATGATCGGCCAAGGGACGGCGTCGGCGATCATCAACACAGGGTCGAAGCAGGGCATCACCTGTCCGCCCGGGGAGACGGCCTACAACGTCTCGAAGGCGGGGGTGAAGGTCGTGACCGAGGCGCTGGCGCACGAATTGCGCAATATCGAGGGCTGTCGCGTGAGCGCGCATCTGCTCATTCCGGGCTTCGTTTTCACGGGTATGACCAAGGGCTCGAGGACGGAGAAACCACCGGCCGCGTGGACCCCGGAACAGACCGTCGACTTCATGCTGACGTCGATGGGGAAAGGCGATTTCTATATCCTTTGCCCCGACAACGACGTGCCGCGCGAGCTCGACGAGCGGCGCATCCTCTGGGCGGCCGGCGACATCGTCGAGAACCGGCCGCCCCTCTCCCGCTGGCATCCGGACTACAAGGAAGCCTTCGCCAAATTCGCCAAGGCCTGACCGCCGACAATTGCGCGACGAAACAATTGGCGATTGGCGCGGCGCGGCGATGATCGCTCGGGATTGAAACGGCAGCCGCGCGCACCTTGAAGGAAGGAACGGCCCATGGTTGACGCCAACGAAGCGCAGGCGATTGCGCAGGAGGCCTACATCTATCTTTATCCTTTGATCCTCATGGACCTGACGCGCAAGCAGCTGATCAACCTCGATCCCAAGGTCAGTCCCATGGGTGGGCCGGCGAACGCATTCACCCACATTCGCGCGTTTCCGACCGCCGACATGCGGGCGGTGGTGCGGCCGAATTTCGATACGCTCTATTCGAGCGCCTGGCTCGACCTCACTTCGGGCCCTGTCGTTGTCTCGACCGCGGACACCGGCGGCCGCTACTTCATGCTGCCCATGCTCGACATGTGGAGCGATGTCTTCGCCGTCCCGGGAAAACGCACGAACGGGACCGGCGCGGCGAGTTTCGCCGTCGTTCCGCCTGGGTGGAGCGGGCAGTCGCCGGCGGATGTCGAGCGGATCGACGCGCCCACGTCCTATGTCTGGATCATCGGCCGCACCCAGACGAACGGCGTCAAGGACTACGACGCGGTTCACAAGGTTCAGGACGGGTACACGGTCACCCTGCTCGCCGATTGGGGAAAGGCTCAACGGGCGGTCAGCCAAGCGATCGACCCGGCCATCGACACCAAGACTGAACCCCTGCGACAGATCAATGGAATGGCGCCGTTCGATTATTTCAATCGCGGCGCGGAGCTGATGAAGCTGAACCCGCCTCACCTTACCGACTGGTCGACCGTCGCCCGGCTGAGGCGCATCGGGATCGAACCCGGCAAGAGCTTCGACGTCAGCAAGGTCACTCCCGACGTGCTCGCCCACGCCGCGGCCGCGGGGCTCAAGCTCATGCACGACAAGTCACAGAGCCTCGCGCGCATGGCCAATGGCTGGCAGATGAACACGGACACGATGGGCGTCTATGGCAATTATTACCTCAAGCGCGCCATCGTCGCGATGTTGGGGCTCGGCGCCAATCAGGTCGAGGATGCGATCTATCCGTTCAACGTGAGCGACGCGGACGGCAAGCCGGTCACTGGAGGAAGCAAATACGTCCTCCATTTCACGAAGGACGAATTGCCTCCGGTGGACGCGTTCTGGTCGCTGACGCTCTACGACGAGGAGGGATTCCAGGTCGCCAATCCGCTGAACAGATTCGCGATCGGCGACCGCGATCCGCTCAAGTTCGGCGCCGACGGCTCGCTCGACCTCTACGTCCAGAACGAAAACCCCGGCCCTGATAAAGAAGCGAATTGGCTGCCGTCGCCAAAGAGCGGCGCGCTCGCTTTGACGCTTCGGCTCTATGCGCCGAAGCCTCAGGTCGCCGACGGCCGGTGGAACCCGCCGGCGATCAGGCGCGCGAACTGATCGCGACAGGACTCGCGGGGTCCGGGCAGGAGCTTCCGCCGATGGAGGAACGCCGTATGTTTGCTTGCTCGTCAGGCGACCAGCCGCAGGCGGCCGGGTCTCAGGGCTGCTCTTGTTGCGGACCCGAACTCCGCTCCCTGACGCGCCGCATCACCGCCGATCTTTCGCGTCGCGGATTTGTGGCTGGCATCGGCGCCTCGGTCGCGGCGCTTGGTCTTCCGCGTCCGGCGGGCGCGCAGAGCGCGCCGATATCCGACGCCGCCCACCGTCTTCACGAATTTTCTCCTGTTCGACGGGAAGTCCAACGCTTTGCGCGGCGGATTGAGCCTCATCGTCGAAGGGGGGCGGATCAAGGCGGTTGCGACCGGCGAGCCCCGCGGGTCCGGAAGGGGCGCGCACGATCGATTGCGGCGGCCGGGTCATCATGCCGGGACTGATCGACGCGCACTGGCATTGCATTTTCGCCGCGCTGCCGATCCCAACTCTGGTTTCTGCCGAGGTCGGCTATCATCTTCCTCGCCGCCAGCGCCGAGGCGGAGCGCACGCTGATGCGCGGCTTCACCACGGTTCGAGACCTCGGCGGCCCCTCGTTCGCGCTCAAGCAGGCGATCGACGAAGGGCTCGTGCCGGGACCGCGCATCTATCCATGCGGCGCGATGATCACCACGACCGGCGGCCATGGCGACCTGCGGCCCCTGACCGACATTCCGCGCAGCCCCGGCGGGCCGGTAAGCCATATGGAGCAGACCGGCGCCGCCAATATCGCCGACAGCGCCGACGAAGTGCGCCTGCAGGGCGCGCGAGCAGCTCATGCAGGGCGCGTCCCAGATCAAGCTTGTCGGAGGCGGGGGCGTGTCGTCGCCGCGCACCACGCTCGACATGCTCACCTTCAGCGAGCCCGAGCTTCGCGCCGGCGTGGAGGCGGCCGCCGACCGGAACACTTACGTCGCCGTGCACGCCTATCCGCCGGCCGCCATCCAGCGGGCGATGGCCGCGGGCGTCCAGTGCATCGAGCACGGCCATCTGATGGACGAGGCGACCGCGAAACTGATGGCGGACAAGGGCGTGTGGCTCAGCATCCAGCCGTTCGTCAGCGACGAGGACACCGTCCCGCTCAGCGGTCAAAGCCGGATCAATCTGGAGCAGGTCATAGCCGGCACGAACACAGCCTATCCCTTGGCGAAAGAGCACAAGCTCAAGACCGCCTTCGGCTCGGATCTCTTGTTTTCCGCGCAGAAGACCGTCGCGTCAGGGGATCATGCTGACCCACCTCACGCGCTGGTACGAAAACGCCGAAATCCTGAAGATGGCCACCGGGACCAACGGCGAATTGCTCGCCCTGTCCGGGCCGCGCAATCCCTATCCGGGAAAGCTCGGCGTCATCGAGGAAGGCGCGTTCGCCGATCTTATCCTGGTCGACGGCGATCCGATCGCCAACATCGCGCTCGTCGAAAACCCGGAGAAGAATTTCCTCATCATCATGAAGGACGGCAAGATTTACAAGGACACGCTCCATTCGTGATGCGGCTGAATCGTCATCGACGCCCCACGAAGACTGGCGTCTCCTTCGTGCTCTTCTCTGTCCTTGGTGGTAATCGATCCGTCCTGATCCGTTGGCCGGCCAAGAAACTCAGCTTAGCCGGGTCCGGCTGGACGGAACTTCGCGGACATGTCACGAAAGCGCGTCCGAGGGAGGTGGGATTGCCGGAAATGAGTTCGCTCGCCATCTCGATCGTTGTCACCGGCGTAATCGTGCTGGGCGGCCTCCTCGGCCTCGTGCTTCAGCGCGTCCTCCCGGAGCGCTACACGCTCGACAAGGCCCGCGACATGATCGGCGGCGTCGTCGGGCAGCTCACGCTCCTGCTCGTGCTGGTCAACGGCCTCCTCATCTGGACGGCCTATGGCGTCTACAGCACCCAGCAGACGGAACTGCAGACCCTTTCGGCGCGAGCGCTCGAGTTCGATCTCGAAATGCGCCAGTTCGGGCCAGCGGCGGATGAAGCCCGCAGCATGTTGAGGACCGATCTCGTCTGGGCGCACGAACAGTTTTGGGGCGACGACACCTCGCGCGCGGCGGCCTATGAGGCTTCCTACAAGGCCATGGGCAACTTGAACAAGTTTCTCGATAGCCTCGAGCCCAAGACGCCCGCGCAGACAAGCCTGCTCTCCGCGGCGCGCGCGAACTACGCCTTCATCGGCGAGCAGCGGCTTCTCATGTCGCTGCAGGCGGCGACCCCGATCCCCTGGCCCTTGATCTACGCCGTGACGTTCTGGGCGGCCCTCCTGTTCGCCAGCATGGGGCTTTTGTCGAACTTGAGCCCGATGTCGATTGCGATGCTCGTCCTGGGCAGCGCGTCGATTGGGCTCGCGATCTTTTTGATCCTCGAGTTCAGTCAGCCCTATATCAGCTCGATTCGCGTCTCGCCGGCGCCGCTCGAACAGGCGATCCTTCAGCTTGACCAGCCGAGCGTCGCGAAGTCCGAGCACGCCCGGCTCAGTAAGTCAAGGAGGCAAACCGATGGCGCATTACAAAATTCTCAGCGACGCCGAGATCCGCGCGGCGCTGGCCGAGCTGCCGGACTGGTCGCTAAAGGCGCCCAATATCGAGGCCCGGTTCGAGCTCAAGACCTTTCGCGACGCGATCGCCTTCATTGTCGAAATCGCGATCCAGGCGGAGGTGATGAACCATCATCCCGAGTTCCACAATTCCTATAACATCCTGACCTTCTCGTTCTGCACCCATGACGCCGGCATGAAGATCACCGACCTCGATATCGAGACGGCGAAGCACATCAGCGCGCTCGCGCGCCGCTTCCAGACAATGGCCTAACCATTCCCGTTCCCTTGGAGTTTGACGGCAAGGTCGCGGTCGTGACCGGCGGCGGCTCGGGGATCGGCTATGCGATTGCCCGCGCCTTCGCCCGAGAGGGGGCGCAGGTCGCGATCGTCGGGCGCACCAAGGAGACGCTGGCCCATGCGGCCGAGACGATCGAGAAGGAATGCGGGCGGCCCGTTCTCCCGGTCCAAGCCGACGTCGCCAGGGCGGGGGACTGCGAGCTTTTGATCGCGGCGACCGTCGATCGGTTTGGCGCGGTCGATATCCTCGTCAACGACGCGGCGCTGTTTGCGGTTCAGCCGCTGATCGACGTGGACGCGGTCGAGGCTGCCCGATTTTTCGCTGTCAACGCCATCGGCCCTTTCATCGCTGCGCGGGCGTTCGCGCGCTGGGCGATCGATCAGAAGCGCGGCGGCGCCATCGTCAATGTCAGCAGCATCGCCGCCGGAAGGCCGGCGAAGGGCCTGGCGCTCTATTCAGCTTCGAAGGCGGCGCTCGAGAGCTTGACCCGATCGATGGCGGTCGAGTGGGCGGGGCAGGGGCTGCGGGTCAATGCGGTCGCGCCGGGCCATGTCGCGACCGAAGGAGTGCTTCGAGGACCTACGGAGCGGCCGGCTCGACGAGAAGGCGGTGCTTGCGAGCATCCCCTTGGGCCGCATCGCCGACGGCGACGACATCGCCGACGCCGTCCTCTTTCTGTGCGGCGACCGCGCGCGCCACATCCTGGGCCATGTGCTCACCATCGACGGCGGGGAGGGGTTCTGAGGCGGCTACTCGTCCGCGGGATTGTAGCGGCGGCCTTCGTCCTCGCTCCGCGTCGGCGCTGTCCTGGCAGCTCCAGGCCTCGAGCGAGCAAACCCACACCGTCGCGGAGAGGGCCGCGCCCACGAACAGGATCTGCTGATACAACGCCCAGTCGATCGCGACCAATACGCAGACGAGCGTCGCCACGAAGGAAATCGGCAAAATCGGGGACATAACGTGACCCGCTGACGGCAAGATGGCGCGTTTCGCCACATTCGCGAAAACCAAAGCCGAATGGGTTTGTTCCAAATGGGTCGTGAGCAAAAAGTTTACTATGTTCCGGGACGGACCCCTCGCGGGGATCTGCGTGTCAGGAGTCCGAGGAGTTGCGGAGCTTCCGCTCCTCGTCGCTGCGCACCGGGATCTCCCGCGCGCTCCACGCCTCCAGCGAGCACACCAGGACCGTCGCGGAAAGAGCCGCCCCGACGAACATCAATTGTTGAAAGAGAACGCCCTCAACCGCGCCAAGGGCGCAGAGCAGCGTGAGCAGAAACGAAATCGGAAGGATCGGAGACATCGTCGAAGCCCATCTGGCGACAAGCAAGTTCGCCTGTTTGCATCTGCTCTTCGAAACGCGAGCCCAACTCATTCGGTTCCCGCGGCGAGCGAAGCAGCCAAACAATTTGCGTCACTCTCGACTGCGGCGTCTGGCGCTCAACCATTCACGGCCGAGCCGGCGCGCGCATTGACGCGCGTCAAGACGCCGGTCAAAAGTCGTCCTCAGGGGAGGAGGGCGAGTTGGCCAAGAACGAGAAAGCCCCCAATTCGGGCGACCGCCGTCGCGACGAACCGGGCGTTCCTGTCGCGAACGCGGCTCGAGAGCCGATGAACCGCAAGGACTACGACAAGGCCTTGCGCGAGCTGCAGGTCGACCTCTGCGCGCTACAGGAATGGGTCAAGCATGAGGGCTTGCGCGTCGTCGTCGTGTTCGAAGGGCGCGACGCCGCAGGCAAGGGCGGGACGATCAAGGCGATCACCGAGCGGGTGAGCCCGCGCGTGTTCCGGGTGGTGGCGCTGCCCGCGCCCTCCGACCGGGAGAAGTCGCAGCTCTACCTGCAGCGATACGTGCCCCATCTCCCCGCCGCCGGCGAAATCGTGATCTTCGATCGCAGCTGGTACAATCGCGCCGGGGTCGAATATGTGATGGGGTTCTGCACCAAGGCGCAGCACCGCCGCTTCCTCCTGCTCTGCCCCGAGTTCGAGCACGTCCTGATCGACGACGGCATCTTTCTGGTGAAGTTCTGGCTCGAAGTCAGCGACGAGGAGCAGGAGCGCCGCTTCCAGGCCCGCATCAAGGATCCGCTGCGCCAGTGGAAGCTGAGCCCGATGGACCTCGCGTCGCGCAGCAAATGGTACGAATACTCGCGAGCGCGCGACATCATGCTCAAAGCGACCGACCGGGATTTCGCGCCCTGGACCATCGTCCCGTCCGACGACAAGCGGCGGGCGCGGCTCAACTGCATCCGCCACCTGCTTAAAGTCATCCCTCACAAGGAGGCGCCTCGCGTCAAGGTGAAGCTGCCCAAGCGCTCGATGAAGGGCGCTTACGACGACGTGGCTTCGCTCAGGGGCCTGCGGTTCGTCAAGGATTGGGCGTGAGGGCGCCTCTTTGGGGGGCGGCGGGCTGTAGGCGCGATCCATAGCCCGTCGAAAGACGGGCGTCCTTCCGGACGCCCTTTGGATCGCGCCGCCGCGAGCGGTCGCAGCTGCAATTGGCGCCCGTCAACCTTCCCCCAACACAGCCAGCACGCCGCCCGCGGTCGAAAAGAGCGCGGCGTCTGCGTCGGCGAAGCCGATCAGCTGAAGCCCGAGCGGAAGGCCGCCGTCCTCGAGCGCCGGAAGCGAGAGCGTCGGAACGCCGAGCATCGAGCCGGGAACCACGAACGCCGGGTCGCCGGTCCATTCGAGGCCGACCGGAGCCGCGCCCGGCGCCGCCAGGGTCAGGCAGGCGTCGAATTCCGCCTCCAGCGACTGATAGATTGCGCGCCGCCGCTCGCGCTCGGCGATGTCGCGGCGATAGTCGTCGAGGGTCAGCGCCTCGGCCCGCGCGGCAAGCTCGAGTATCGGCTGGCTGAGCTTGCTCATGTCGCGCGCCCGGTAGGTGTTGAGCGGCCAGCGCGACTCCCACGCGATGATGTTATGGGAGAGCTCGCGCGCGTCGGCTATCGCGTCCTCGACCGCGGCGACCGTCTTGCTCTCATGGCGCGACACGAGCGCGACGTCCGCCGACTTGAGCCTTGCCGAGGCTTCCGCGAATGCCTCCTTCGCGCTGGCCGTCGCCACCGCCCAGCCGGGGGTTTCCAGAACGGCGAGCCGGCGCGGCTTCGATGGGGCTGGGCAGGTCGGCGGGCCCGTAGAGGCCGGGATAGCCGGGGTCGCCGCCCGCGCGGCGCGAGATCTCGTAGGCGACAGCCCAAGCCTCCGGCAGGCTCGCGGCGATCGGCCCATGCGTGCTCTGGGAGAGCGCGTCATGGCTGCCGCCGCGGTTGATCGCGCCGACCGTCGGCTTGAAGCCGAAGCAGCCGCAGAAACTCGACGGCCGCAAGATCGAGCCGAACACTTGGGTGGCGAGCCCAACGCTGATCGCGCCGACGGCCACGGCCGCGGCCGATCCGCTGCTCGAGCCGCCGGGCGTGCGGGTCAGGTCCCACGGATTGCGGGTCGCGCGCGGGTGCATCCAGGCGAACTCGGTCGTTACCGTCTTGCCGACGATCACCGCTCCAGCCTCACGCAGCGCCGCGACGCTCGCGCCGTCGCGGTTTCCTCGAAAGCCGGCGAACAGCGGCGAACCGTTTTCCGTCGGCATATCGATGGTCTCGATAATGTCCTTGACGCCGACCGGCATGCCGTCGATCGGCGAAAGCGGCTTGCCCGCTCGCCATCGCTCCGTGGAGCGATCCGCCGCCGTCCGCGCGGCGTCGAGGTTGAGCGCGACAAAGGCGCCGATCTTCGGCTCCCAGGCTTCGATCTCGGCGATGCAGCGTTCGAGGAAGTCGCGAGGCGAGTCGGTTCCGTGGGCGAAATCCGCCGTCGCCGGAAGGAAACGGCTGCATGCGGGGCTTTGTCGCGTTGGGCGTGTTCATTGGCTACTCTTGTACCGCGATTCCAACCGCCTCGTCATCGCGAGGAGCGAAGCGGCGCGGCGATCCAGGAGTCTGCGGCGCGCGGTGCGTTCCCCTGGATCGCTTCGCCATAGCCCGTCCGGAAGGACGGGCGTCTTTCGACGCCCTATGGCTCGCGATGACGACGATGGTGTGATCCCTCAGGCGGGTTCGGTCGTTGCCGCCGCCGGCTGCGCCAAGCCCGTCGCGCGGATGATCGCCTTCTCGATCTCGACCACAAGGAAGAAGATCAGGCCCGCCAAGGAACAGCCACGGCCACACGCCGAGCGGGATCGCCTCCGTCTCGAACACAGCCTGCAGCGGCGGCGCGTAGGTGTAGAGGAGCTGCAGCACCACGACCGCGCCGATCCCCATTGGCAGATAGCGGTTGCCGAGATGGGCCAAAGGCGACAGCGACGAGTCGATCTTGAACCGGCTGTTCAACAGATAAAAGACCTGACCGATGACCAGCGTGTTGACCGCGACGGTGCGCGCGAGCGGGTCTGACCCGCCTTGGCCCTTCATCCAGAAGAACGCCCAAAGCGTGAGAACGAGCAAGAGCGCGCCGACGAAGACCACGCGCCACACGCCGAAGGCGTCGAGGATCGGACGATTGACCATGCGCGGCGGCCGTTTCATCACGTCGAGCTCATGCGGCTCGAACGAGATCACGAGGCCAAGCGCGACCGAGGTCACCATATTGACCCACAGGATCTGGGGCGCGGTGATCGGCATGGTGAAGCCGACGAAGATCGCCGCCAGAATGACCAAAGCCTGGGCGACATTGGTCGGCAGCATGAACAGGATCGCCTTCTCGATATTGTTGTAGACCGTGCGCCCCTCCTTCACCGCCGCCGAGATCGAGGCGAAATTGTCGTCGGCCAGCACCATTTCGGCCGCCTCCTTGGTGACCTCGGTGCCCTTGATGCCCATCGCGACGCCGATGTCGGCCATTTTGAGCGCCGGAGCATCGTTGACGCCGTCGCCGGTCATCGCCACGACCTGCTTGTTGGCCTGGATCGCTTTGACGAGACGCAGCTTGTGTTCGGGGCTCGCACGGGCGAACACGTCGACCTTGGCGACCGTCTCCTGAAGCGTCGCCATGTCCATCTGCTCAACCTCGGCCCCGGTGACTGCGGTCTTGCCGTCGCCGATGTCGAGCATTTTCGCGATCGCCGCCGCGGTGATCTTGTGGTCGCCGGTGATCATCGTCACGCGGATGCCGCCGTCGTGGCATTCCTTCACCGCCTCGATCGCTTCCTTGCGGGGCGGATCGAGAAGCCCGACGAGGCCGAGCAGCACGAGGTTCTTCGGCAGGTCCGCAGGGCCGAGGCTCCCGGCCTTGAGGCCGGGATCGGGCAGCCATGCGAGCGCCAGCACCCGCTCGCCTTGCGCAGCGAGGACGTCGCCGGCCTTATCGAAAGTGGCGCGATCGAGCGGCGGCCGGGCGCCAGTCGAATCCTCCTGCCGGTCGCAATGGTCGAGGATCACCTCGGGCGCGCCCTTGACGAGCAGCATCTCGCCGCCCTCCGGCGTCTTGTTCAAGGTCGCCATGAACTTGTGTTCGGATTCGAACGGGATGACGTCGAGGCGCGGATAGGTCGCGCGCGCCTCCTCTCGATTGACCCCAAGTTTTGCGCCGAACGGATAGAGCGCGCCTTCGGTCGGATCGCCCTCGACCTTCCACGTTCCGTCCTCCTGGCGCAGCTCGGAATCGTTGCACAAAGCCGAGACGCGCCCCAGAAGCTCGAGCACAGGGTCCTTGCCGACCGGCGCGCCGTCCTTGAGCACTTCGCCCTCGCTGGCGTAGCCGTCGCCGGTGACCTTCACCGTCTCGCCGGCTGTCACGGCGGAGACGACCATCATTTCCATGAGCGTGAGCGTGCCGGTCTTGTCGGAGCAGATGCGCGCGACGGAGCCGAGCGTTTCGACCGCCGGCAGGCGCCGCACGATGGCGTTGCGGCTCGCCATGCGCTGGACGCCGATGGCGAGCGTAATGGTGATGAGCGCCGGCAGTCCTTCGGGGATCATCGACACAGCGATGCCGGTCACCGCCTGGAACATTTCGACGAACGGAATGTGCCGGACGAACTTCCCGTAGACGAAGGTGATCGCGCTGATGATGAGAATGATGACGGTGATCGCGTAGCCGAACTTTTTGATCTGCAGTAAAAGCGGCGTCTCGAGCGGGCTGACGCCGGCGAGCAACTGGTTGATCCGCCCCAATTCGGTGTCGGCTCCGGTAGCCACGACCACGCCGGTCGCCCGGCCTGAGACCACAAGCGTGCCGGAATAGGCCATGCCGGCGCGATCGCCGACGGTCGCTTTCGCCGAGACGGGCTCCGGTCGATTTGTCCGATGGAACGGATTCGCCGGTCAGCGCCGCTTCTTCCGTGCGCAGGTTCTTGACCTCGACCAACCGGAGATCGGCCGGGATCTTGTCGCCAGATTCGAGGAACACGATGTCGCCCGGCACGAGCTTCTCCGCCGGAATCATCGCGGTTTGCCCGTTGCGCAGGGTTCTCGCTTCCGGCGAGAGCATGTTGCGGATGGAATTGAGCGACTTTTCCGCCCGGCCTTCCTGGAGGAAGCCGAGCAGCCCGTTGATGATGACCACGGCGAGGATGATCGACGCATCGAGCCATAGGCTCATGATCAGCTTGATGAAGCCGGCCGCGATGAGGACATAGACAAGGACGTTGTTGAACTGCTGCAAAAAACGCATGAGGGGCCCGCGCTTGCGCGCGGTCGGCAAGACGTTGAGGCCATATTCCTCCTGGCGGCGGGCTGCTTCCTTTTCGTCGAGCCCCGTGGTCACGCTGGTCTTGAGCCTGGCGACCGCCTCCTCCGCTGTGAGGGCGTGCCAGACCGTCTGTTCTGTTTCGCTCATTGTGGGAGCTCCAGGCGCGGGGCGGCGGCCCGATTGAGATGCGCGACGGCGCGCCATGCGTGATGCGTGAGCCGGCTCATGAGCGCGACCGCGTCAACGCGGGCGAGCGCTTGGGCGGCGGTGAGCTTGCCGGCCGCGACCATCTCGAGCGTCGCGCTGCGATGCGCACTTCGAAGATCGGCCAGCGCCTTGGCGGCGCGCTCAAGATTAAGGGCGGCGTCATCGACAGGCCCGGCGCGCGCGTCGCCCGCGGCCTTAGCCAGTTCGTCATCGGCCGCATGCGCCGGTCCGGCGGCGATCGCAAGATTTGCGGCGGCGCCGGCCGCGTCGCGCATCGACCCAGCGCACAAAGCGGCGGCGCTTAACTCTTCGGGTCCGTCGGTCGCGACACCCGTTTTCGCCATCGCTTCGACCGCCTCGGCAAGCCGGCTCGCATGGTCGAGCGCATGCACGGTGCTGGTGAACCACGCGTGGCCCTCCTCGGAAGGCGGCGGGTCGCTTTTCGACAAGAAATCGCTCGCCTGCCGCACGCCGTCTGAGGCCTGCAGCCGCGTCGCCTCGTCGAGGGCCGGGCGAACCGTTCCGCCCTTGGCCGCGCCGTCGAGCCCGCTTGCGGTCGCGCCGCATAGGGTTTCGAGCGCGCGCTCGATCGTCCGCCGCACCGCCTCGACCGCGACCGTCGGCGAGCGAAGCGAAGCCGGGTCGAGAGTATTTCGTGAAGGGCGAGCCGCGCTCCGGCACGAGGCGCTCGATTGCCCGCGTGAACGGGCCCATCAGCGGCAAGAGCACGGCGACGCCGATCACGTTATAGGCCGTATGATAGGCTGCGAGCAGGGCCGTCGCATCGATCGTCTGCGCCGCCCGGACGATGGGTGGCGTTACAAATGGAAAAAGCACGATCGCGATCAGCGCCGCGACAAGCTTGAAAGCGATATAAGCCACAGCCAACCGCTTGGCGGTGCTCGAGGCGCCGATCGCGGCGACCGCGGAAGAGGTCGCCGTGCCGATGTTCTGCCCGATCACCAAAGCCAGCCCCTGATCGAGGCCGACCGCGCCGGCATAGAGCGCCGACAAGCGTCACGGCGATCGAGGCGGTCGAAGACTGCATGACGGTGGTCATTACGGCGCCGACCGCGACCAGCAGCAGCACGTTGGCCATGCCGGCGAGCGTCGATGGCGCCGGCGGCGTTGGTGATCGTGGGCAGGTCGGACGGATGCAGGGATTCCGCAAGGCCGCCCATGCCCTCCTGCAGCGTCGACAAGCCCACCAGAATCAGCGCGAAGCCGGCGATGGCCGCGCCCGCCGCCGCCAATCGTCCGCGCCCGACCACCTTCATGAGCGCGCCGACGAACACGATCGGCAGCGCCCAGGCGGTGAGCGAGATCCGGACCCCGAACGCCGCCACCAGCCAGCCGGTGCCGGTCGTGCCGATGTTGGCGCCGAAGACGAGGCTGAGGCCCTGCGGGAAGGTGAGCAACCCGGCGCTCACCAACCCGATCGTCGTCATGGTGGTGGCGCTGGACGACTGCACCAGGAGCGTGATGATCGCGCCCCAGAACGTGCCGAGGAGCGGCGTCGCCGCCGCCTTTTCCAACACCGTCTTCAAGGCCGTGCCGGCGAGCGCCTTGAGCCCGTCGGTCATCACCGCCATGCCCAAAAGGAATAGGCCGACGCCGCCGATGATCGAAACGGTGGTTTCCAAATCTCCTCCCGGCCCCTCGCGTCTGCGCGCTCAAGTGGCAGTGCACCCCTAGCGCGGGGGGTGGCGCTTGTCGATCGAGGGCGGCCGCTTGAGCTCCCCAGGCGGCGCGCCTCAGACGCAGGAGCGGGCGATGTGGTCGATCGCCATGTCGAGCGCGAGCTCGAGCGGCCGGCTCGAGCGTGTCGTCTGGGCCAGCAGGAGGCCGCCTTGGAGCGCCGCGATCGTCGCGGCGGCGAGATCAGCCGGGTTCGCCTCGGGCTTGAGCCTGCCGCTGTCGCGCATCGCTTGAAGACTCGTCACCAGATGGGATTCCCACAGCTCGAAGCCATGCGCCAGCAGCGCCCGCGCGCTCTCCGAGCGATCGGCGAGCTCGCTCGCCAGCGATCCAAGCGGGCAGCCGCCGACGCCGCCGGCCGCCTTGTTGATCCTGACGATTGCGTCGCGCCACCGCCTCAGGCCCGCCAGCGAATCGACGCCCTGCAGGCGAGCGGCCTGGAAGCCCATCACGCGGCCGGTCTGACACTCGATCACCGCGCGCATCAGCGCATCCTTGTCGGCGAAGTAATGGTAGAGCTGCGACTTCGAGGTCGAGCTCGCCTCCATGATGTCTTCGAGGCTCGTCCCAATCGCGCCCGCGGGCGAGGACGAGATCGGCCGCCGCCTCGACGATGCGCGCCCTGGTCGCCGCGCCCCGCGGCGTCGTCGGCCGACGCTCGCGTAATCGAACTTTCATTTGTCCGCGCAAAGCCCAACGCTCCTTCGTCGTCGCGGAGATTACGCAATATTGGACTTGACAGTCCACTTTCAATCGCGGACCGTCTCGGACATCGGCTGGACCATTCAGTCCAGAAACAACCGAAACGGAGCGATGGAATGTCTCTTCTGCAAAATGGCGACGCCTTCCCGAAGCTGACGATCCCCGCCGTTGGCGGGGGCGCGATCGCGCTTCCCGCCGCGCTCGCCGGATCGTGGGCCGTCGTGCTGATCTATCGCGGCGCGTGGTGCCCATTCTGCAACGCACAGCTTGCGGGCTATGCAGCCGAGAAAGAGGCGCTGGACGGTCTCGGGATCAAGGTCGTGGCGCTCTCCGTCGATGACGAGGCGACCAGCGCCGCGACCGTCGCCAAGAACCATTTGCAGTTCCCGGTCGGTCACAGCGCGAACGCGGACGCGGTTGCGGCCGCGACCGGGGCGTTCGTCAATGCGAGCCCGCATTATTTACAGCCGGCGGGTTTCGTTCTCGGCCCGGACGGAACCGTGAAGGCGTCCGTCTACGCCACAAGCGCGATCGGGCGGATGCTGGCCAAGGACGTGGTCGGCTTCGTGGGCTACCTCCAGTCGGTGGCGGCGAAGGCCGCCGCGGCCGAATAGCCGAGCCGCATAGCCAAGCGCGGGCGCCCCAGGCCAAGGCGCCCGGCGGGGCTTGCCGCCAGGCTCCCGGCGGCGCAGACTGTCCACCCCACCGCGGGCGAGCCTGACGCGCCACGATCTCCGAAGGGCTCCGGCTCTCGGTCGCGGGATAACCGGGAGCGAGGACGAGGCCATGCTGTTCGCCGTGAGTGGTCTCATAGGTTGCGCGGTTCAAGCGAGCGACGGCGCGGCCGGCTCGGTCAAGGACTTCCTGTTCGACGATCAGACATGGAAGATTCGCTGGATGGTGCTGGACGTCGGCCATTGGCTGCCCGGCCGGCGGGTGTTCATCCACCCCTCGGCGATCGCGCCGCTCACGCTGCCGCCAAAGCCAGCGCTGCCGATGATGAGCATGGGCGAGACGCTGACGCTCACCGTCAATCTGACCCGGAGCCAAATCGAGGCCGGCCCTCACACGCAGGTGGACAACTCGCTGACGCGGGACATGGAGGCGCTCCTTTACGACCATTACGGCTGGGATCCTTTTTGGGGCGCGTCCTATTTTGGCCCGACCCTCTTGCCGAATGCGGAAGCTGAGCTCGTCGGCGGGGCCGCCCGTCGAGCGGCAGAGGCCGAGAACCCGCCTCTCGACGGCGCCGACCACCTGCACAGCGTGAGCGAGTTCAAGGGCTACACCGTTCACGCCCTCGACGGCGACATCGGCCATGTCGAGAACCTTCTTGCCGACGACGCCAATTGGGACATCCGCTATCTCGTCATCGCGACGCGGAACTGGTGGCCCGGCAAGATCGTGCAGCTTTCGCCCTATGCGGTGAAGGACATCGACTGGTACGGCGAACAGGTCGACATGAAGGTCACCCGCGATCAGGTGCGATCCGCTCCCCCTGGGACCCGGTGGCCATGGCGGACAAGGCGAGCGAGGACGAGCTCCACCGCCATTTCGGCTGGCCGGGCTACGGCAAGCGGGAGGGCTGAGGGCTGGCGAGCGACAAAGGCTCAAGAGAATGGGTCACGCACTTCGAGGGATTCGAACTTCCTGAAATCTCGATCGTTTGTGTAGAGCGTCCGGACGCCGTGCTGGAGGAGGATCGCCGCGACATGGGCGTCCGGCACGAGGTTTTCCCCGCACGGCATGTCGCCACCGACTCGTCTATATTGCGTCGAGGAAACCGTCCTGCTCCGACACGACGCGCACATGCTGCAGCTCGACGAGCGCCGTGACATTGCCGAGCGCTTCGTCCGCGTTGAGCGGCGCGGCGAAGATGCGAGAATGGGTGGCGATACGGAGATACGCCATGAGCGTCGGCCAGGTCAGGCAAAGGATCTCCGGACCCGCGGCGCAAGTTTCGACGAAGCGGCGCGCCCGCTCGTGTCGGTCGCTCGACTGGTCCGACGCGGTGAGGAGTACGTTCGCGTCGAGGGAGTAGCTCACCGAGGATCCGCGTCGAGCGCCGCGCAAACGGCCTCCTTGTCGGCGAGGTCGAACTCGAGGCGTCATCGCGCGAGACGTCCAGCGGAACGGCGCGCGTCGAGCGGCGGCGCCCAGCGCCTCAAATCGACAGCGCGACCTTCCCAACCAGGCCTGCGAGAATGAGCAGCCCGCTCAGGCGATGGCTCTCGCCCTCGTCCGCCAGGAAGAGGCGTCCGAAGCCGATCAGCGCGACGAGAGTCACAACGATTTGGCCAGCAGAGTTCATGCTTTGTTTCCCCAGCGCTTTCAGCCCGATAAGTCTCGTCCTGTACGATCGTTCTCAGAGCTTGCGGGAGGCGTTCGTCGTCAACTATCCCACTATAGGGGATAAACAAGAACAAAGCAAGAATAAAAACGGCTTGGTCGTCAGTTTTCTTTCAAACACGCCGCGGTCGGGGCGCTGGGCGCCCGAATCGCCGGCGGCAGCGAGCTGACGTGGGCCGAATTGAAAAAAGCCCCGCGCGGGGAGGGCCTTGAACGCGGGGCAGGCGCGCTTTTTGTGTGCGGTCGCGCGCTTGCGGACACCTTTAAATTGATACAACTCAAGTAACAACTCGACATAAATGCAGGGGCTCTCAAGGGGCGATGTTGAGCCTTCACTTAACCGGTCGAGCCGCGTGATTTGCGGTCCTCCCATCCCCATAAATGCGGAGGTTATCTTCCGTAAACATTCAAGCTAACTGCCTCGTCAAACCAGCTCAGTGATCGACAGACAATGCGTAAGACGACGAAGATAAACTACGCGGTACAGCGCCAGATGCCTAACCTTAGCGACTGGGACACGATCCAAACCTCGATCACGCCCCACGAAGCGCGCGCCCGCCGGCTCATGCGGTGGCAGCAGAGCCTGCGCACCCGGTTTCACTTTCGGCTCGTTAAACTAGAGACTCAGACGACGATCATACCCCTCGAAGAGGAATGACGTTTCAGCTTGCCGTGGCTCACTGCGCCGCGCAGGTTTCTTTGACGCCGTTCATCGTCAGAGTCGCGCTCCGCCCCTTGATCCAGAACTCGATGTCGCCGTTGGCGTAGCGCCCGCCATCGGCGGACATGACCTGCGGCAGGGTAAGCTCGCGTCCCATGCCGAAGCTGAGTTTCGCCACGCCCTTTATGGCGCCGGGTGGCGGGAAGTCGGCAGTGAACATGTCACCGCCGCTGCACGTGTAACGCGCTTCGGCCGCACAAGCAGGGGCGCCGATCGCCAGTATGGCGACCGCGCTCACGAGGCCGAGTGGAATCGCGAATATGGCCATGTGCAGCATTCCCGAGGCGAGGTTTTGGCCAGGCAAGGATGTCCCGGTCAACTCGTTATTTCTCCGACCTCTGCCGCCGAGCTGTCCAAGCCAATCCG
Source organism: uncultured Alphaproteobacteria bacterium (assembly GCA_963753135.1). GTDB lineage: Bacteria > Pseudomonadota > Alphaproteobacteria > Rhizobiales > Beijerinckiaceae > Roseiarcus. The sequence continues at coordinate 303,656 of CAVWBA010000009.1, forward strand.
TGTGACGGGGATCACAGCGTCAGCCGAATTTCCGTGCTAGCGCGCGGAGCGTTGGCCGGGCGGAGTTCACGGCATGACGGCTGTCCGACGCGTTTGAGCGCCTCGGGGCTGTCGAACCGGCAACCCGCACGAGAAATCCGTCAATACCAAACAATTGGCCATTGTCGAAGACGGCCTCCGGCGAATGTCGGTTGAGGGAGGAAGGAAGCAATGAATTCCACCTATAAAATTGCAGCGGCTGTAATCGGCAGTTTCGCTTTAGGCGCTGGCGCCGCCAATGTCTTGCACGCGCAGACCAAGCCGTCGGGCTTTGAGGTCGCCGAAATCGATGTCAAAGATCAGGATGGCTACACCAAGGATTATCTGCCCAAGGTGCAAGCCAACATCAAAGAATCCGGCGGCAAATACCTCGCCGGCGGGTATAACAAAGCGATCGGTTTCAGCGGCTCCCCGCCGCCCAATCGGGTGGTTCTGCTACAATTCGTCGACATGGATGCGGTCAAGGCGTTCAACGTCAAACAGCGCCAACTTCAGGCGGACGTTGGCAATAAATACGCCAGCTTCCGCACCATCGGAATCGAGGGCGTCGAGCAGAAATAACGGGCGAGGGCGGCGGGCTCGCCCGGCCTTCCTTATCCTGGCCAAGCTGATCGCGGAGAGGGTTGTGCTATTTTCGCCGCATAGGCGCCACGACCGCGGGCTTGCGAGATTGCGGCGTGTCTCTCCGTCATCGACACAAGGGGACGGCGTCTGTGGAGCAAACGCATTTTTCGTTTGACTTGCAGCATTTATACTTGGACGTGCTGCAATAACAGACGTGAGAAGGAGACGGACAGTCGGACGAAGAGGGTGGTGTTTTTTGATCCTCAATTGTCATTGGCGCCTGGGTGTCACTTGCATAAGACGGCCCCCTTACGGCTAAGAGGCCCAACAGGATCAAACAGGCGTTTCTCACTTGGCGAACCCAACTGGCCGTGTGAGCTCTACAACACGCCGCGCTGCTGGCCACCAAGCCGCGTGCTCGTTCCTGTCCTTTGCTAGCATCACCGACGGCGCGTCCAACCTCGAGGAGTTCAACCTTCTTAATTCACCAACCTGGCGAGCGGCGTGGTTCCTGGCTGCCGGCGTTTGTCAGCAAGTTGCGATTGGTCGCATCGGTGACCTAATCGCAACTTGCGCTTGCCCGTGCGGCTGCCGAACACTCCATCACGAAGTGAGGCGGGCGCGGCGCGTCCTTTTCAGCTCCCCGACCGACGTAAGGTTAACCGGGCGACCCAAGGCGGCGCGTGGCGATTCTCGCGCTCGTGGCGCTCGTGATCATCCGCCACGACGCTAACCACCCAGCGCTCGCGCCATGCCTCTAGGACCAGGCGTTCGATCTCGTCCTCGCGGGCCCGATACCGACGCTCCTCGCCGTGTTCGGTGCGCAGGTCGAAGCCTTCGAAGTCGCCGAAGCGGTCGTAGCACACGCCGCTGATCTTGCCGGTCGCCGTGTCGCGATCATGGGGCTCGCCATGGCCCGGATGGGGTTGCGGGCGGCCGTGGCCACCCCTGCCCGGGTAGCCCCCCAGCGAGGGTGGGATCGTGCCGGGGTCGACGCCGAGGCCTCCGACCTTCGCGCCCACCAGGGCGATCAAGCGCTCCCAGACCGGCCGCCAGCGATAGGGCGCGGGCTTCGTCTGCAGCCGCCATTTGAGGACGGCCAGCGTGTTCTCTTCGATCGGCAGCATGACCGCGGCGTTGGTGACCGGAATGCGGACGTTGAACGCGCCGCACACCTGCCGCCAGGTGAAGGTGTCTGACGGTCTTGCGGCGCCCGGCGCAGGGCCGCCGCCCCCCTTTCTCACGGGGAGCGGGAACTGCGACGGCTGGGTCTGCAGCACCGGCTGCTGCGGGGGCGGGGGCGGCAGGCGGCCGCGCCTCATGGTGACCCGCCGCACCGTGATGTCGAACGCTTCGCCATGGGTGATCGTGGACGGCAGGTCGATGGTCAGAAGACCGGCGAAGTTCCCGCTCGGCACGTGCGGGATCGGAACGTAGGTGACGCCGCGGGTCGTCGTGCACTGGATCGTGTTGCCGTCGGCGGCGCTGAGCAGATGGCTCGAGTAGATTGAATTGGCGAGCGACAGGACCGTGCCGGAATTCAGCGCCGGCCAATAGATGGTCGCGATGCTCCCCGGAGGGGTCTTGCCCCAGTCGATCATCAGTTCGTCGGGATAGGCGACCGGCTGCCCGGGCAAGGGGATCAAAGCTTTGCTCGGCCTGATGTCAAAAGCCTGGGGCGCGACATGGGTCGCCCGCGACTTGGGATTCTCCGACAGCGTGATCTGCAGGTTTCTCTGGGAGAGCTGGTCCCAGCTTAGCGGGCTGGGCGCCGCGCCGGTCGCCGTGGCGTTGGGGATCGGCGCCAGGCTGTAGGCGATCTCACCGACGATGCAGTGATGGGTCCCGCCCAGGTTGGCGTTGCCGGCGGCGTCGTAGATGTCGAGGAAACAGCCGTAGTACGCCCAGACCTGATCCTGCCCTGCGGGGATCTGAGGGCTGCGGATGTTGGCGTTGAGGTTGCTCCCGTCATAGTCGTGCGTGCCGTTGATGTCGGTGGCGAAATAAGGAATTGTCTGTAACGTCTGGCCGCTCGGATCGGCCGTCACCGCGGAAGCCACCGGGAACACCGGATGGCCGGCGTCAGCCCCGCTTCCGCTTGCCCCTTGCGTGCTCTTGTAGGTGGTCGAAGGCTGGAAGTCGGTGTCGCACGACTGGGCGACGAACAGTCTGAAGAACACCCGGCAGTTGACCGCCTGATCGAGCGCCGTCCCACGCAGCCGGACTCTTGCGATAGCGAAATTATAGGCGGTGTTGCCCGAGCTGTCCGTCGGGGTGACCGAACTGTCGGCCGTCTCGAACCCGGTCTGGCCGGGCAGGTTGTCCAGCGGATCGGTGGCGCTAGGCGGGAAAGGCTGAGTATAGGTGGAACTGCCGTTCAGGTGCTGGATGAAATTCTGGATCGAGGTGTAGGCGTCGCTGGTGAAGGCCGGCGCGCCGGACAAAGGCGCCTGGCCGGCGATCACCGAAAAGACGCGCAGATCCTGGCTCAAATACGGGAGGTCGGCGGCGTTCGAGGCGTCGACATTGGTGAAATAGGGGTTCGCGCCGCCCAAAAGTTCGAAACCCAGAGAGGCGGTCGCGCCGGTGAGGTTCGCCCCGCCGACCTGGGCGACGCCGTTCAGGACCGCGGTGACCGGCGGGGAGCCGGCGGCGGGGAAGGCGCTCTCGTCGCTGAAGACGACGTCGAACGAAAAGCGGATGCGCTGGGGAATGTTGGGGTTGCCCGGGTCCTCGAAGATCGGCGGGGCCTGGGTGGGAATCGGGCCGCCGGGGCTGGCGGGCGACGGCCGCACGGTGATGCCGGACAAGCTGGCGAAGCCGCCTGTCGGCGTCGGCACGGTGATCCCGTTGGCGCTGAGCGAGTTGATGCTGAAGCCTTCAAGGACGAGGTAGAAGGCGTTGGAGACCACCCCGCCTTGCGAGGCGACGATGTCCTGCGCCTGGTCGCGGCTGAAAGTGTTGTTGTTGCTCCAGAACGACAGGAGCCCGAGCGGGAAGGGGTTGTCGGAGACCGGACCCGGAATCGCCGCCGTGGCCGAAGCCGGATAGACGTTGCTGATCAGCGCCATGAAGAACGGGAACGGGTCGCCAGGGTCGCCGGTCAGCGTGTTGTAGACCGTCGCCATGGTTCCGTTATAGGCGCCGATGATCTGGGCGATGCTGAAACTCAGCTGGGTGTTCAGGTAAAAGATGAACGCGAGCGCGCAGCCGAAACTGACGCTGTCGCCGTCGCCATTGACGTTGAACCCGCCGGTGTGATCGCCCTTAAAGGTCTGATTGACCCAGTCCGACCGGGCAGCGTTCGGCGAAGAGGAGACGCCGTTCAGCCACGAGTCCACCCACGAGCCGTAATAGGCGTAGTGGCCGGTCTGAAAGCGAATAATGCTGCTGTACTGCGACAGGGCCTCCCCGCTACTGTCGTTGGCATGCCAGGTGCTGGTCAGAGACATTAGGATTTCTGACCACTCGGCCATGAACACGTTCTCGACGCGTCCGGCCGCTGTCGCGCCGGTGAACAGGTTTTGGGCGTCGAGGTTGATCGCGGTGCCGTAGCCACCGTTGTTGGCCCCCGGCTCGCTGATGTTGCCCCCACCCGTATTGGTGTCCGGCAGGTTCACATTGACGACCTGTTGCTGGCCGGCCCCGAACTTGCCGCCGGGCGAGTTGAACCAACCTGGACCGGTCGTGACAGCAAACTCCGTCTCCAGAACCGATAGAAGCGCGTCCGCGTTGGCGATGACGTTCGCCTGATTCGGCAGCGTATTTTCGATCTGGACAAGAAAATTGGTCGTTTGCCCAGCACCGAGGCCCTGGAGATCCGACAGACCGGTGGAGGTGAGGGACATCTTTGCGCTTCCTTCCGTTGAGCTAAGAATTTTGCCGTTCAGCTAAGAATTTTGGCTTTTCCGGTCTTTCGCGACCGATAGCGACAAATATTCGCAAGGTTTACGGGTTAAAACTCAAGCCCCAACATGCCACTACGCACAATTTCAGGTTCGGCGCTGTGACGGCCCTCACACGTCCATAAAAATCGCTTCCGTCTCGAGCGCGCGCGGCCATTTTGACGCGTTACGGGGGAGCGGCGCCATGCGGTCTGCAAATTTTTACCAGCAATCGCTTTTCAAAATCCAGAATGTGTGCTATATTTGTTTCTGTTGGCCGGATCGAGAGCGCGGCTGACGAGCGCCCGGATGGGTATTGCGAGAGGGAGGCGTTGGAGACGTTTCGCGCACAACCCGTCAAGCGAGCTGAAGCGGAAGTGGATTTTTTTATTTTTTCCGCTGTAACCCTTTGGAAAGCCCCAATTCGACCAAACGAATCCAAATAAATCCAAGCCTTTTTCCTTGGTTTTATTTGGATTGACTTGCAGCGAACTCGCCCGCCGGTTGCATCCGCCGGCCGTAAGGGCAGGGCGGCGCGGCTCAGGCGCCGCTCACGCAAAGGCGCGCGCCGCCGCCTTGTGTCTCGCGATCAGGGCGGGGAGGTCGACCCCCTCAGGCCTCCCGTCGATGACCCGCCATGTCCCCGCGACCATCACCCGGTCAGCCCGGTGGGCGCCGCAGAGAGCGAGCGCGGCTACGGGATCCTGCGCGCCCGAGAAGCGCGGCTCGTCCAGCGTGAAGAGCGCGAGGTCGGCCTGCAGCCCGGGCGCAATCGCGCCAATGTCGTCGCGCCCGAGGCAGCGCGCCGAGCCTTGCGTTCCCCAGCGCAGCGCGTCGTAGGGGGTCACCGCCGATGGCCCGTAACTTAAGCGTTGGAGCATGAGGGAATGGCGCACCGCTTCCATCATGTTCGACGAATCGTTGGAGGCCGAGCCGTCGACGCCGAGCCCGATTGTCGCGCCCGCCGCCTCGAGCTCCTTCGTCGGGCAGACGCCCATGCCGAAGGCCATGTCGGAGGCGGCGCAATGGCAGACGCTGACGCCCGCGGCCCCCAGGCGCTCGATCTCGCTCGCGTTGAAATGGATGCCATGCGCGACCCAGGCGCGGGGGCTCAGCCACCCGGCCTCCTCCAAAAGGTCAACCGAGCGCATGCCGAACGTCTCGACGGCGTAGACGTCCTCGTCGAGCGACTGGCAGAGATGGGTGTGCAGCCGGCAATCGTAGCGCTCCGCGAGCGCGGCCGATCCCTCCATCACCCGTCTCGGCACGGCGAGCGGCGAGCAGGGGGCGAGCGCGACGCGAATCATCGCGCCCGGTTTGGCATCGTGATAGGCGCGCAGCACCCGCTCGCTGTCCTCGAGGATCGTCTCCGAATCCTGCACGATCGAATCGGGCTGCAAGCCTCCGTCCTTCTCGGAAATGCCCATCGATCCGCGCGTGACCGTCATGCGGACGCCAAGCTTCGTCGCCTCCTCGACCTCGATGTCGATCGCGTTCTTGAGATTTGGGGGAAAGAGATTGTGATGATCGGCCGCGGTCGTGCAGCCGGACAGCAGGAGCTCGACGAGCGCCATCCGGATCGCGATGCGCAGCGTCTCGGGGGTCATGCGGCCCCACACCCGCTCCATCGTCACGAGCCAGGGAATGAGCTCCTTGCCGAACCCCGCGGGGTGGGCGCGCGTCAGCGTCTGGTAGAAATGATGATGCGCATTGATGAGCCCCGGCAGGACGACATGGCGCGAGGCGTTGAACGTCGCCTCCGGCGGGAGGGTTGGCGATTGGCCGCGCGGAACGCATTCAACAATCTCAGCGCCCTCGACCACAATTCCGCGCTCGGAATCGGCTGCGAGGATGGCGAGCGGGTCCTTGATCCACAAACGCATGCGATTGCTCGCTCCCTTTTGCAAAGCGGGGCGCATAGGCGAGGCGGGCCGAAAGGTAAAGCCTCTGGCGCGTGTCTTGCATTCCCCGCATGGCGAATAAATCAACTCGGATGGCGTGCTAAAAATGTATTCGACGGTTGAAATTTCGGCCCTTATGGTGGCCCCGCCGCGGCGAGAACGACTATGCTGCGGCGTCGCGTACAGCGAGCCCCGCTGCGGTGGGACGGCGCAGCCGCCGACCGGCCAATAGAATGAGACTACGGGAGGGAATTCATATGCGCGTTGCGATCTTGGCGGCTTTGGCGGGAGCGATCGGGTTCGCTGGACCGGCCCTCGCCAACGACAAGGTGACCTTCGGCACGAATTGGGTCGCCGATCCTGAGGCCGGCGGATATTACCAGGCTTTGGTCGACGGGACTTACGCCAAATACGGGCTGGACGTCACCATTCTCCAGGGCGGCCCCACGTCGAACGGCGGCATGCTCCTGATCGCCGGGAAGATCGAATTCTTCATGGGCGGCGATATGATCGGCGATTTCCTCGCCGTGCAGAACAACATCCCGACCATTGCGGTCGCCGCCCACTTCCAGAAAAACCCGCAGATCTTCATGTCGCATCCAGGCGTCGGCCTCGACAAATGGACGGACCTTCCCAACGCGAACCCGGCTTTTGTCAGCGCCGGCGCGGTCAACACATTCTGGGCCTGGATGCGGCTCGCCTACGGCTTCAAAGACGAGAACATCAAGCCTTACAATTTCAATTCCGCTCCCTTCATCGCCGAGCCGCATTCGATCCAGCAGGGGTATTTGACCTCGGAGCCGCTCGAGGTCGAGAAGCAGGGCGGTTTCAAGCCCAATGTCTTCCTGCTCGCCGATTACGGCTACGATACCTATGCGACCCTGGTCGAGACGCGCCGCGAGATCGTGGAGAAGCGTCCGGACCTTGTGCAGCGCTTCGTCGACGCCTCCACCATCGGCTGGTACCACTATCTCTACGGCGACAATTCCAAGGCCAATGAGGCGATCAAGCGAGAGAATCCGGAGATGACGGACGAGCAGATCGCCTTCTCGATCAAAAAAATGAAAGAATATGGCATCGTCGATTCAGGCGACACCCTCAAGCTTGGAATTGGCGCGATGACCGACCAGCGCTGGAGCGATTTCTACAACACGATGGTGAAGGCCGGCGTGGTCAAGCCGGGCATCGACTACAAGAAGGCTTACACGCTCCAGTTCGTCAACAAGGGCGTGGGCCTCGACTTGCGTCCGAAGTGACGCTGTCTTGTCGAGGCGCCGCCTCGCTCGCGCTACTTCTTCGGCGCGGGCAGGGCGTTGTAGACGTCGGGCGGCAGGACCGCGGAGACGTTGATTGTCACCTTGTCGTTCGGGCCAAAATTCCTCACCTGGTTCGTGACCGAGGGGAGGCTCTTGAGAAAGGCCACGATCGCCTGCGCGTCGGCGTCGGTGAGGTGCGACAGCGCCGGATAAGGCATTACGGCGCTAAGCGTCCTTCCGTCGGGCGTTTTGCCGGTGCGGATCGCCGCTATGACCTGCGCGTCCGTCCACTTGCCGAGACCCGTCTCTTTGTCCGGGGTCAGATTCTGGCCGACGAAGACGCCCGCGCCGGGGATAGCGAAGCCGACGTCGGATCCGCCGAGGTAGCGCTTCATATCGGGCGAGCCGAGCAGCGCGCCGGGCGTGTGGCAATCCGAGCAGCCGGCGATCGTCACGAGGTAGCGTCCGCGCGCGACCTGGGCGTCGTCGGCGGAAGCTGGAAACGCGAGGCAGACAGATGCGGTGAGGGCCACGCCAAGAGTCGTGGCGAACAGGCTTTGAGGCATGGTTTTCTCCTTCTCAGCTTGCGACAAGTCCCTCAGCCCGCGGCGCCGGATATGGGGATCCCCGTCAGATGAGCGGGAACCTCCCAATGCTGCGTGGGGTCCGGCTTGTGCGCCACCGGCGCGACCGCGCCTCGCCACGCGACGCCGATCATCTGCGCGGTCTGGTAAGCCATCACGCTCCAGCCTTTCCCCGCCAAGGCGCGCAAGCCTGCCGCGACGTGGGGCGAGACCAGATCATGAAAGACCACCATTGCGGTTGTTTCGAGGTAGCGCGCGCAAGCGAGCGCATCCCGCGTCGGAGCTTCCCCGTCGTGGTCGCCGTCGATGAATGCGAACGACCATCGCGCGCCCGCTTCGCCCAGGCGGACAACCGCAGCGGGGCTCTTTTCCGGAACGAGTTTTGTCGTGGAGCCTCCTCCGGCGCCGCGGACCACGTGTTCGAACTCGCTCCGCCAGTCTCTATCCGCCAGGAGAGGCTCGATGACGGTGAGCGGCGTAATCCCCGCGGCGATGAGATAAGCGGTCGACCAGCCGCGCCACGCGCCGATCTCGATCCCGCTCCGCCCCTTGAACGCACGCGCGTTGCCATAGAGGATCGAAGCTTCGTCGCGATTGATGAAGCCGACTGTCGGATTGCGCCTGTCGACCCGAAAGGGATGGTCAATCTGCTTGCGAAAATAGGGCCAGGTCGAGGCGCCTTTGTCCGCCTCGATCATGTTCGGAAAGAGATGGTCGAGAACCGGCGCTTCGAGATTGGCGGCGACATAGTCTTTGGCCATGGATTGGACCTGGAGCAAAGGAACAAATCGGCCGCGCCCGCGTTCAATTGGGACATGATTCTGAGGCGCTTCAGGAGCGGCGCGCCACGGTATGGGGCGAATCGCACGCTGGGCCATCCGGCGTCAAGAATGGGCTGCCTTTTTGCCGGCCGGCGGCGCTGCAATGCAGCAATTTCAAGGCCACTTGTACTTAGCTTGTTCTCGCATTACGTTTTGTTTGAACGGAAAAGCGAGGTCTGTGAAGTCCGATGCTTCAGGCGCGTTAAGCGGCGGACAAGGGCGGGCCTTGGAAGAATAGAGTGCGGGCGATCAACAGCAGGGCGAGAGTCCTTGCGACAAGTTGGAATATGGACGGCACGCGATTTGCAGTGCATCGGGAGGTTGTCGCGGACTGAACGGACGCGGCGGAATGACGGGTTCGCATCATGAATCAGATGGCAGCTCTGGCGACGAAAGCAGCGGCGGTTCCGGCGGCCCCGCCCCCGCTCGTGACCTTGCGGGGAGTGCATAAGGTCTTCGCCAATCAAGTGACGGCTCTCGAAGGTCTCGACCTCGACATTCGGGCGGGCGAGTTTCTGTCCTTGCTGGGTCCATCCGGCTGCGGCAAGTCGACCGTTTTGCGATTGCTGGCGGGTCTCACGGGGCCGACGCGCGGCGAGATCGTTTGGCTTACGAAATGCCCCGAACTGGGGTTCGTGTTTCAGGAGCCGACGCTGACGCCGTGGTCCGATGTCTTCACCAACGTGTGGCTGCCATTGCGCCTTGCTGGCGTGTCGAAAGAGAAGGCTCGGCCGCGCGTCGAAGACGCGCTTGAGCAAGTCGGGCTGGCTGGTTTCGCCAAGGCGTATCCGCGCCAGCTGTCCGGTGGCATGAAAATGCGAGTTCTCGATCGCCCGCGCCCTGGTGACACGGCCGACGGTCCTGTTGATGGACGAGCCGTTCGCCGCCCTGGATGAAATCACGCGCCTCAAGCTCAATGACGATCTGGCGGCGCTGCGATCGTCGCTTGGGGCGACGGTGGTATTCGTGACCCATTCGGTGTTCGAAAGCGTGTATCTTTCCGACCGTATCGTCGTGATGGCGGCGCGACCCGGCCGCGCCGTGGCGGAGATCATTGTTGAAGCGCCCACAGCATCACGGCAGGAGGGGTTTCGGCTCTGCAAAGCCTACGCGGACACATGCGTCCAGACTTCGGAAGCGCTTCATCTCGCAATGGGCGATCGGCCGTCCAAGATGTTTAAGGCCCAGGCGCCAGAGCTGTGAACCGAGAGGACTTCGTCGGCTATGCGGTCCCAGCTATCACGCTGGGCTTAGGGCTGCTTGCTTGGGAGGGGCTGGTCCGGTACTTCGCCGTCCCTTCCTATCTTTTGCCAGCGCCAAGCCTCATTATCGCCACCCTCATCACCGATTGGCCGACCCTGTCCGCGTCCCTGTGGGTGACGCTGACGATTACGCTCAAGGCGCTCGCAGTCGCGGTCGTCGGAAGCGTGGCGCTCGCTATTCTTTTCGCCCAGTCGAGGCTGGTCGAGCGGGCGTTCTATCCGTTCGCGGTCGCGATGCAGGTGACGCCGATCGTGGCGATCGCCCCGCTCCTGCTGATCTACCTCACGCCAGGCGTCGCGGTCCTGGTGTGCGCCTTTTTGGTTGCTTTCTTTCCCTTGCTGGCCAACACGACGCTCGGGCTGTCTTCGGCGGACCACAATCTGGTTGACCTGTTCCAGATGTATCGGGCCACACGCATGCAGGAGTTCATGCTGCTCAGATTGCCCTCGGCTCTGCCGTATTTTCTTGCCGGCCTTCGCATCAGCGGCGGATTGGCGCTCATCGGCGCGATCGTCGCCGAGATCGCGGCAGGTTCGGCCGGGCAGGGGTCAGGGCTTGCCTATCGCATTGTCGAGTCTGGGTTCCGCCTGAATATCCCGCGCATGTTTGCCGCACTGCTCTTGATTTCGGTGGCGGGAATCACAATTCATTTGCTGCTGACTGCGCTGTCACATTGGTTGTTGCGCGATTGGCATGACAGCGAGCGTGGACGCGAAACCTGAAAAAAATCAGGTAATTTGTCCGATCATCTAAGCCGGCGTGAGCGGTTTTGCATCTGCCGAGCCGCCGAACGGGCCGAGTCTGCGCCGATAAACGGAAGGCGGGGTCACATGAATATCGAGTATCTTAATGTTGAGCGACGCATTGCGTCGCGCCGCGCCTCTGTCCTTCGGAAGCTTGGAATTTCCAATTTAGTCAGCACTGCGGTCTTCGACATTGCCGCCGCGCATGAAGCCTTGATTCGTCGCCAGGCGGTCCCCGAGCGCATCTTCGCCGACGGTCTCGTCGTCGATGTGCCAGCGGGGGTGTACCATCCGCTGCCCGAACTCGAGCTCGGAATTTTTCATCCGCAACATCAAGGCGATGAATCCAGAACTGATCGCCAAGACGCTCGAAATCGGTTGCGGCTGCGGCATCATTTCACTCTACATGGCGGCCAATTGGACGTCGCGAACGGTCGCGACAGACATCTCGCAGATCGCCGTTGAGGCGACGATCGCGAACGCGAAGCTTAACAACGTCGCCGTGACGGCCTTTCAATCCGACCTGTTCGAGAAAATTGACGAGAAGGATTTTGACCTCATCGTTTTTAATACGCCATTGGTCGACAAGAATCCGGAAAACGACATCGAGCGCTACAGCCTATGCGATCCGCAAGGGCGGATCACCAAATCCTACCTGCGCCAGGCGCGTCGCCACGTGTCGAAGGACGGGCTGATCATCTTTTCGATCTGCAACAACTCCGCCTATGAGGTGATGGACGCCATCGACCTCGACTATCAGATCGTTGGCTTTGAGCTGGCCTACAGCGGCTTTTGGCGGGCGATCGTGGGCGCGCGCAACTGAAAGGCAGGCCCCGCTGAGCAACTGACCCTCCCGATGGCGCCAGCATCGGCGCCCGTGATAGGAACGGGGCTTAAGGGCGTTTCCGCGCCCGAAGCGCGACTGGACGCTGGCCATGGCGAATGCAAGCTCGACGTCTTCCGGCGGCTTCGCCGAGCCCGTTCGTCGGCGGAGCAGAAAATGGATCAGTCTGCTCGGCGAACTTCCCTATTTCGCTATCGTCGTCATCGGCGTCGTTGGCGTTTGCTGGACCAATATACTGGGCGTTTCCGTGGCGACCTATTGGGCCACCATGACCCCGATTGTTGCGCTTCTTTGCATCTCGGTCGGTTGGGCGCATTTGCCGCAAGGTCGCAGGCGGTTCGAAATGGTGGGGATCCAGCTCGCCCAATGGGCAGCCTTCCTCGTCGCCATGTATGTCATCCACGTTAGCAACATCGACGGCCTGGTCACCCACGACGCCTTGGGAAGCATTTTGTTGACGCTGCTCGCGCTCGGGGTTTTTATTTCCGGATTGGACTTGAGGACTTGGAAGCTTTGCGTCGTCGGCGCCTTCCTTGCGCTTGCTGTGCCGTTTGTCGCCTGGTTCGCCGATGCTGGATTGTTCATATTCCTCATCGGCGCCGTGCTGATCGCGCTTGGATTGTTTATCTGGTGGAGCGCCCACCGGTCGCCGCAACACGGCTGAGCAGATACCGCAGGGCCTAAATCTGTAATGCATCTCGTTCTGACTGTAGTCCGCCCCTTTGAAGCGGCGACACGTGTGCGTGATCGCTCCGGGCCGGGACTTGCGCGGGCAAGCCGGATGGCGCCTAAAGAACAGTTGCAGAAGAGGGCGGGGCGGCAAGCCGGCCGGGAGGGGGAGCTTCACTATCTCTTTGTGCGTTCACGACTTGGCCGGCGTCACGGCGGCCGGCGGTTTGGCGAGTAGGCGCGCGCTCAGGCTCTTATTCCTTGCGCGGACGGCGCCGTTCCTCGCCTCGCTCGCGTGTTCCGGGTGTGCGCCGGTCGGTCCGAACTTCGAGCGGCCGGCGGCGATCGTGTCGCCGCAGTTCAAAGAGATCAAGGGCTGGAAAATCGCCACGCCGCGCGCGAATGAGCCGAAGGGCGAGTGGTGGTCCGTTTTTCGCGATCCCGAGCTTGACCAGCTCATGCGGGTCGTCGCGGTATCCAACCAGACGATCAAGGCGGACGAGGCCAATTATCGCCAAGCCTTGGCGCTCATCAATGAAGCGCGGGCCGGCCTCTTTCCCACGGTCAACGGCACTGGCTCGGCGACGCGTTCCTCGCCTTCGCAGACGAACCTGACCGCGGAAGCCTCGGGCACATGGACGCTCGACGTGTGGGGTCAGGTCCGGCGCGAGATCGAAGCGCAGCAAGCTGGAGCGCAAACAAGCGCCGCCAATCTCTCCAACGCGCTGCTGGCCGCACAATCGACCCTGGCGCTCGCCTATATGACGTTGAGGCAGGCGGATTCGCTCGAGGACCTGCTGGCGGGCACCATTGAAGATTACAAGCGTTCGGTGACGATCACGCAAAATCAGTATAACGCCGGGACCGCCGCCAAGTCCGACGTCATCACCGCCCAGGCTCAGCTGCTCAATGCTCAGGCGGCGTTCATCGCGGCCGGCGTTTCGCGGGCGCAAGCCGAACATGCGATCGCGGTGCTGATGGGCCGGCCGCCCGCGGGCCTGTCCGTCCCGCACGGAAGCCTGGCGACCCGCGTTCCCTCGGTTCCGGTCGGTCTGCCGTCGTCGTTGCTGGAGCGCAGGCCTGACGTCGCGGCGGCGGAGCAGACGATGCGCGAGGCCAATGCCCTAATTGGCGTCGAGTTTGCCGGCTATTTCCCAGCCGTGTCGCTCTCCGGCCTCATCGGCTACTCCGGCAATCCGTTCGCAGCCGAGTTCGGTCCGAGCAATCCTGTCTGGTCATTCGGCGCCTCGCTGGCCCAGCCGCTGTTCAATGGAGGCCTCACCACCGCGCAGGTCGAGGCGGCGCGTCAAACCTACGACGCCGATGTCGCGATCTATCGCGAGACGGTGCTGACAGCGATCCAGCAGGTCGAAGACGCGCTTTCGGGCATTCGCATCCTGTCGCGCGAGGTCAAGGTGCAGGCGGAGGACGTCCGAATCTCCCGAGAGGCGACGCAGATCACGCTCAACGAATACAAGGCGGGCACGCAGGCTTTCACCGCCGTCGTCACCGCGGAGACGCAACAGTTGGGCGCTGAAGAGTCGCTGCTCTCGACCCAGGGCCAGCTCCAGGCTGACGCGGTCGATCTTATCGTCGCGCTCGGCGGCGGCTGGAGCCAATCGATGCTGCCGAACGTGATGGCGCAAACGTCGGCGATTCCGCCTCACTGAGCCATAACAACTAAATAATTATGTTTTTTTAAGGCGACTCGACTCGTTCTCGGCGGATCGGCATGGCCCGGCCGCTCCGTTTGGGTTGTCTTGACGCGTGGCGATTTGGCGGCGAAAGCGCGATCCTTGTGCTATTGGATTCTCTTGGATTTCCTTGGATTCTCTCGTCCGAAATGAGCCTTTTCAATGGCTTACACGGGACAAACCGACTTACAATTTTTCTCGCGCTCCTTGGGGTTCGCAGCGGGGACGGAGCTTGGCCTGAGGGAGGGCCTGAATTGTTCATGCGCTCAGTTTAACTTAGTTTCTGATTTTCTGCAATAGATTGCCGTTCGAGATGCATGTTCGAAAATGCGGCGACGCCATTCGCCAGCAGATTGTCTCTAAGCAGGCTTGCTCGGGCGACCCGGCGGACGGCGAATGACCAGGTCGACGCCCCACCACCAAGATCACGAAGATCGCCAAGAGTGGCTTCTCCTTCGTGCTCTTTCCACGTCCTTGGTGGCGAATCGATCCCGTCCTGATCCCTTGGCCGGCCAAAGAAACTCAGCTTAAATCGAATTCCACAATGCGATCGCCGGGTCGTCTTTGTCATGCTCATAGCCGAGGATGCTTACGCTCGCCGTGCCGAGCATGAAGAGACGTCCCTCCGAGGGAGCAAGGCCGAGCCAGCGGGCCGCCAGCACCCTCAGGATATGGCCGCTTGAAAATACGATGGACTGGTCGTCCGCTGCGCGAAGGCGGCTGACGACGCGATCGGCACGGGCGCCGACGTCGGCCGGCTGCTCGCCGTTCGGGCACCCGTCGCGGAACAGCAGCCAGCCAGGGCGACCCTCGAGGATTTCGCCGGTCTTGCGCCCTTCGTAGTCGCCGTAGTTCCATTCGAGCAGATCGGGGTCGAGCTTGGCGGCCTCGCCGAACCCAGCCAGCGCGCAGGTGCGCGCCGCACGCTGAAGCGGACTGGTGAAGACCCTACTAAAAGTCAGTCCCTTAAGACGCTCGCGGAGCGCTCGCGCTTTTCGTTCGCCCTCCTCAGTGAGGGGAATGTCCGTGCGCCCGGTGTGCTTGCCGCTTGCGCTCCATTCGGTTTCGCCATGGCGGACGAGATAGACGCAAGGAAGCATGGCGACTCCAATTCGCGAGTTCGCGGGCCAGGGGCGCTGAAATGACGATATCTTACCCGTATCGCGCCAATTTGAATATCGGTGAATGGACTGCTCTTAAACGGATGGGGGAACGATGCGGAGTCCGCTTGATCAATTCTCCCTCCGAGCGACCAGTCAGCCGGCGGACGGCCATTCCCGAGGCCCTCCGCCGTCGGCAGCCAAGCGGCGCGATGACCGTCACGAAAGTTTCTTAAAGTATAATTCAATAATTTGGCTGCGTTACAATGCTAATGGAGTGAAAACGGGCGGAAGTCTTCACGTATTCGTGAGGCCGCTCACCGATCTGTGATCGTCCGCCTTAGGCTCGCCTTCAATTTGAACCTCTCCTGCCAGCCTGTCGCCTGAATGGTATGCCACGTTTTAACCCTTCAGCGTCTAGGCGACCGGTTGGCCGGGTTGAATTGAGAAGCCCGAGTTCTTTCGACCGTGTGCTGAAACCTGCACCCGATATCGATCGTCTGTGGGGACAGCCATAGGAGGTATGAAATGAAACACGCACTTATAGGACTTTTATTGGCAGGATCGACCTGCGCTTTCGTTCTTGCCACTCCCGCCGTTGCGCAAGTGGCGGGCAATCCGGGCGATCTTCACACGCCTACCGTTTACACGACCCAGAGCAGGTCTCAGGCCTACGGCGTCGCGACCCCTGGGTTTGGCGGTCCGCTTGGACCTTTGGGCATTTTAGCCGCTCCAATAACCGCCCCCGTCGCCGCGATGAACGGCGGTGCGAGCGGTGGCGCTTGCGGAGTCAGCCAGGATTTCAACGGCCGGTACACCGCGCTCTGCGGTCTCTAATCTTAGCGTAAAGCGTTATGTGCAGCGCCGCCCCTCTGAAGGGCGGCGCTTCCTTTTTGGCCAGCGGCGTGGCGAAGTCGGCGATCGCTGCGCGAGGCGCCTGCGGCGTCGGCCGCTCGACTTACTGAGCTGCCTTCTCACATAGCCGCCAGACGGGAACCAACGATGTCCGCCAACGTTTGAATTGCAAACTTGTCCCCGTAGGCGGGTTCGAAGGCCAGCGCTGAGCGATCTGTAATCGACGATGCTTGCGAGGCTGCGTGCGGGACACAGGAGGACGTCATGAACAATGCATTCCTGGCCCTTACCGCGGCAGGATTGGCCGGTGTGAGCGGATTTGGCATAAGCTCCCAGACGACGCCCATCCAAACCGCGCAGGTTGTGACCGCGACCCCAGACTACAGCCAAGAGGCAGGCGTTTTCTCGCAATGGCTAAACCCAGATGCGCCGCAATGCGTCGCGCTCTCGCAGATCGGTTCGGTGTCCCACGTAACGAAGCTGACGCCCCAGCAGTTTCAGTTCGTGCGGGCGCTTTACATCGCCATTCCGCCGATCTCGCGACAGCTCCCGCCGGGCGATCGCGCGGTTCTGGCCAGCGCCAATGGGCGATCGATGATAGCGCTCGTTTCCGGCAATGAAACCTGCGCGCGGTTCCTTGCGCCTGATTTCGTCTTGTCGATGCTAAGCCAAGTCGGCAAAGGCGAGAACGTAGCGGTAGGGGACCCGATCTAAGACGGCGCTCTGGGGTATGCGACCCTTAAGCGAGTCGCCCGATTAAGTCCGTCAGCCTCCCGCTATTGCCGGCTCCGCCGTTCCCTTCTATGCAATCGAAAGCGGTCGAGTCGGGCGGGAGCGTCCGTTGATGTAGCGACCGGTCGCGGGGATCGGGGCGAAAATGCGGACATATTTGGCGGCGCTGGTCGTCTTTGCGGGCGTGTGCGAAGCGCCAGTCGTGGAAGCCGCCGATCTGCCGACGAAGAAGCCTGCTCCCACTCCCGTCCCTCAACCCGTCATCCCCGCGGCTTGGCGGGTCGAGGTCACCGGTTACGGCTGGGGGTCTAGCATCGCGGGAAGCACGGGCTTCGGCTCTCTGCCGACGCTGCCCTATTACGCGAGCTTCGGCAAAGTGCTCGAGCACTTTCAAGGCTCGTTTATGGGGAGCGTGGTCGCCCGCAACGACACGTTCATCGGCGGAATCGATTTCGTCTGGGCGCGGATCGGTGGATCCGGAGTCTTACAAAACCCCGACAGCGTGCTCTACGGCGGGAAGACGAGCCTCACTCTCAACGAGGGGTTCATCACCGCCTTCGGCGGCGTTCGCGTGCCGCTCGGCATACCCAACCTCGATCTCTACGGCACGCTCGGCGCCCGCAACATGTACGCCGGGACCAAGCTCTCCGTCAGCGGCCCGTTCGGATTGTTCAATGGGACCGAAACCGTCAACAAGGATTGGATCAATCCGGTCGCCGGCTTCGCCGCGCAGTATCGCTACGGCGACCGCTGGTTCATGAACATGCTGGCCGACCTCGGCGGGTGGTCCGACAGCGCCACCGGACAGGCGCTCACCTCGGTCGGCTACAACTGGACGCAGAACATTGCTACGACCGTCGGCTATCGCGTCATGTACAACTACACCCACCAGGACACCGGCATCAACGCCATCACCTTCGAGCCAAAGAGCTTCCGTTACCAGCAGTGGATGTACGGGCCGTTTGCCGGTTTCAAATATAGCTTCTGATCCGACGTTCTCCGCGGCCCCTCACCAGCTCTCGAAGGCGTGAGCCACGCGCGTCATGAAAGCGGCGCGCCGGTGCGGCGCGGTGAAGTTCATGTCGTAGAGAGCGAGATACTCGAAGCGGCCTTTCGGATCGATCAGCACGCCAATGTTGTCGCGAACGAACCGTAGCGGCGGGTCCCCCTTGGCGGAGACGTCGCGCTCGCCTTCGCCGTAGGCGCACACGGCCGACATGCGCTTGATGTGATGAAGATTGGGATGGAATAGCCCCTGTTCGTCGATGCGGACGGCGACGCCGGGCAGAAACACGCGCTGGAAATACCCCTGCATGATCGCAGGAAGGCCGTCGAACCAAACCGGAAACACGAGCACGAGCGCCTCGGCGCCCCGCAGGCGCTGAACATACCCTTCCACCCCGCAAGTGTTTGCGTTCGTATCGACGTAGCGGAGAAGCCCCTCCCGCGACATCACGGGATCGAATTTCTCCGCATAAAGGTCGAGATCGTCGACGATATGCCCGCCCGCGCGGAGGATCTCGACAACGCGCACGTGCAGCGCAGAAACGAAACTCGTTTCCAAGGGATGCGCGAACACGACAAGAATGCGCAAAGCTTACGCTCCGGCTGGCTCCATGCGTCGATTCCGGGGCTGATCGCCGCGTTCAGCCGCGATGAGAAATTCGATGCGCGGGGGCGCGATGAGCATCTCCCGGATTTCGTCCTCGAGCACCCGATCGGCGTTGGTGACCCGCTCGCGCAAATGCATGAGCTCGAGCCACGATTCGATCAGATAGGCTTCTTCGTAGCGGCCGAGGTCGCCCGCGTCCTCGAAGATTCCCCATGCGAACGCGCCGTCGCGGCGGCGCTCGAAACCGAGCTCGTCCAAAGCGCGCACAAACGCCGCGCTGTCTCTGGGGTCGATCCGATACTCGATCTTGACCAGCACCGGCCCACGATCGTTATCGATCTCCTCACGGGTTTCCGGAAGGCTCCAATGCTGGGAGGGCGAAAGGTCAAGGACCCCCTGCTGCAGCTTCCATCGCCAGGTGAGGGGAATGGCGACAATCGCGCCTACGGCGGCGGCGATGAGGGCGGTCGAGAGTCCAAATCTCGCGGCGATCTCGCCCCACGCTGCGCTGCACAAAGTCATCGTCCCATAGATGACTGTCAGAAACACGGCGAGCCCGCGGCCGCGCACCCAATCCGGCAAGACGTTCTGTGCGGACGTGTAAAGGCAGGTCAGGTTGTTGACCCAGGCCACTCCGGCCAGCAGGCAGGCGCAAAGCGAAATCGAGAGGTCCTGGGCGACGGCGAAAAGCGCCAGCGCAACGACGGTCAGGATCGTCCCGGCCGCGACCAACCGGTCGGCGCCGAACTTACGGCGTAATTTCTCATGTCCAAGCGATCCGAGAATCGCTCCAACGCTGATCGCGCTGAGCAAAATCCCATAGTGCTCCGCGCCTTGGCCGGTTCGCCGGGCGATCAATGGCAAGAGCCCCCAATACGCGGCGGTAAACGGATAGATCGCAATTGTGCGCGCCAGCGTCGCCCATAAGAGGCGATTGTTGGCGGTATGCCGAAGGCCGGTGCGCAAAGCGCTGCTCAACCTTTCGGCGGGAAGCGACGCTCGCTGCCGGCCCGAGCCACGCCACCATGTGAGCGCGGCGATCACCATGAGATTGGCGGCGACAAAAATCCACAGCGGAATGGCCGCGCCGTAGCGCACGATGATGAACCCGCCGAGCGCGGGTCCGATCGTGCGGCTGAGATTGTAGCCGACGCTGTGCGCTGCGATCGCCCCCGGAATCACCGGCTTCGGCACGAGTTGCGGCACGATCGATAGCCACGCGGGCGAATTGAGGGACCAAGCCGCGCTGAGAACGAACGTCGTCAACAGCAACAACACGGGAGACACGAAATCGAGCGCCACCACGGCGGCGAAGATCGTCATCAATGCGGCGATCGCGTACGAGACAGCGATGATCATCCGACGCGGATCGACGATGTCGGCGACGGCGCCAGCGGGAAGCGTGAACAGAAAAATCGGCAGCGTGGTTGCGGTGTGCAGCAGCGAGACGTCGAACGCGTTGAGGTCGAATGTCGTCATCAGCCAGCCGGACGCGGTGTCGTACATGGCGATGCCGATCAGCGCGCAGGTGCTCGCCGTCCAGACGATCGCGAACGCCGGATGAGCGAATGCGCCAAGCATCGCCGACCGATTGGAGTAAGGCTCCTGGTTGAAGCGTAAGTTCATCTTCAATTCGCTCCTCGTCGGACCCGAACGCCTGAGCAGGATTGCCGAAAAGTGGATGCCGGTTTTCGGCGCAAAATCCTGCGAAATCAAAAGAATCTAAGCAGGTTTGCGTTGCTCCGCCAACGCAAACCTGCCTAGTGTGAAACGAGCGTGCAGCGTTCGCTCCGCGTGAGAAGATCTTCAGTCACTCCGCCGAACGCCCACTCGCGCAAGCGGCTGTGGCCGAACGCCCCCGCCACGACCAGATCAGCTTTGAGGTCCAGGGCGATTGTAGCGAGGTGGGCCGACTCCGTCCCCGTCAATGGGGTCGCGAAACAGTCCGCCTCGACGCCGTGACGATGAAGCCAATCGCCAACGTCAGCGAGACGCTCTCGCGCCGGTTCGATGTCGCGCTCGCTGACAAGTTCGACCACGTCGACCGCCTGGCTCGCCTTCAAAAACGGCAGAGCATCGGCAACCGCCCGTCGCGCCTCGCGTGAATCCTTCCAGTAGACAAGAGTTCGCTTCAATTTGAGCCCGGTCGTCCCGGGCGGAGCCAAGAGAATCGGACGCCCGCACCGCATGATGAGGTCGCTGACTTCGAATTCGGACCAGCCGGAGACTTTGCGGCTGTCGGATTCGCTGGCCGCTACAAGCAAGTCGGCGGCGCGCGCCTGATTGGCGAGGTAGTGCGACGTCGGTCCAGCGGTTATTTCAGCGCGCCACAAAAGATTGTTCACCCTCGATAAGGCCGAACGGAATTCTGCTTCGACAATCGCCACACGCTCGCGAAATCTGTCGAGTTCGTGGCTGCTCGGTTCACCGGGGCCGACGGCCATAAATGAGGAACGCATTGAAAGCTGGTTTGCGCAGACGCCGATGACCGTGGCGGAGAAGCGCTCCGCGATGATCCGCAACAACCGATAGCAATTCGGCATTGGAGCGATTCGCGGACATGCAGGCCATAAGCGTGGAAATCGTGGCCAACCGTTTCTCCAAGAGGCGGATGATGCGCGGCCGCGCGCCGACTTGAGGGAGGATCGTTCGCAAGTCTCGCGTCGACTTGGCCCCGCCGGTGGGGTTCTCGGGAACATAGTCACATAGTCCTCAATTCGAAAGCTTTCGAGGCGCGAGGGACTCGTGCGGGAGCGACGGCCTGGCCGGGCCATGGGCGGACCGCATCCGTACGAATCTCAGCGAATGCCGCTTTTTTGGGCAGCCATCACCATCTGGTGAAGGCGTCTTTCGCACTGCGGCGCCTTGAAACTTTCTTCGCCGTTCGCCATTTGATCTGGGAATCCGGCAGGTATTGGCCGTTCGATTTCTCCAATGGGGATCTTGTTGTCCAGCGAGTCCAGCGCGAAGTCGGACGCGCCTGCAGCCGGGTGACTGGCGCTGGGGCGTTTTCGGCAATTTGGCGTTCACGGTCATGCTCATCGCGAGTTCCGCGTCCAACGTCGGATTCGCGATGTTCGACACCTCGTCGAACTGGCTCATGACCAGCCTTAATCCAGATCCGATGATGGTGTCGGCGGTCCAGGTCGCCACCACGCTGCCGATGTTTCTTCTGACCCTGCCCGCCGGCGCGCTGACCGACATCATCGACGCGCGCCGCATGTTGATCGGGGCTCAGATTGCGGTGACCGCGATATCGGTCGTCTTCGCAGCCGTGGTCACATTGCACGGGGCGACGCCGGCCGTGCTGCTGGCGACCGCGTTCTTTCTCGGCGGTAGCGGCGCGCTTGCGGCGCCGGCGTGGCTCGTCATCACGCCGATGCTGGTGCCGAAGCACGATCTCGACAGCGCCATCGCGATCAACAACGCGAGTTACAATGTCAGCCGTGCGCTCGGCCCGGCCCTTGCCGGGTTGGGGATCGCGGCCTTCAGCATCGCCTTGCCGTTCTGGTGTTTCTGCGCGGGCAATCATCGCGGTCCTGGCCGCATTGCTATGGTGGCGCACTCCACGCCGCACCAGAGAGACCCTGCCCGCGGAGCGTCTCTTCAGCGCGCTGCGCACGGGGTTGCGATACGCCAGAAACAATCGCGATATCGACGCGACGTTGATCCGCGCCCTCGCCTTTTTCCCTTTCGCCAGCGCCTATTGGGCGCTTCTGCCGCTGGTCGCGCGGACGCAGATGGACAACGGGCCCGCGGTCTACGGCATCCTGCTCGGCTTGATTGGCGCGGGTTCGATCCTCGGGTCGTTCGCGCTCAACAGTCTCAAGGCGCGCCTCGGTCCAGACCGCCTGGCGACGCTTGGGACCTTAGGCACAATTCTCGCTCTTGGGTTGTATGGCGCGGCGCGCGAGCCGGCCATCGCGGGGCTCGCGAGCCTGATTGCGGGCGCGTCCTGGATCACGATGATGACGACGCTGTTCGTCTCGGCGCAGGTGGCGTTGCCGGAGTGGGTGCGCGGACGAGGCCTGGCGATTTTTCTGACGGCGTTTTTTGGCGCCATGACGCTTGGCAGCGCGGTCTGGGGCAAGGTCGCCAGCCTCGAGGGCGTGCCGACCGCCCTCTTCCTCGCGGCGGGCGGCGCCGCCATCGGGATGGCTTTGACCGCGCGGTGGAGACTGCAAACCGCCGCCGCGCTCGATCTCACTCCGTCGATGCACTGGCGGACGCCGGTGTTCGTGCATCCGATCGAAGACGACCAGGGGCCGATTCTGCTCACTGTCGAATATATGATCGACCCGAAGGACATTAAGCCATTTCTCGCCTTGCTCCATGAGATCGGCCTCGAGCGAAAGCGCGACGGCGCTTATGCTTGGGGCGCTTTCGAGGACACGCAGGCCAGCGGCCGGATCGTCGAGACCTTTCTCATTCAGTCGCTGCTCGAGCTCAGGCATCTGCGCACCCGCGTGACGATGGCTGACCGGATGATCGAGGAACAAGCGCGGGCGTTTGTGAAGCAGCCGGTGAAGGTGACATTCCTTGTCGCGCCGAAGCGCCACCGCCAGAAGAAGAAAAAGCGAAAAGGATCGAAGCGGCTCGCGCCTCAGGCGGCGCGAGAACCGGCCCCGATCGGATAGCGGGCGTGAAAACCCCCGTCGGTTCGTCAATCGGAAGCGATTGCGCCGGGCCGCGCAGTATGCGCTCGAATCGGCGATCGGCTTCGCCATCAAGCGAAGAACTTCGTCATCGGTCGCGACACGACGAAAGCGGTCGAGCGCGCCGAGGCGTTCGAACGCTTCGTGCAAGTAAGACCCACGCGGCGGGCAGGTCCAGAAATCATAGCCGCTCCATGCGATCGCCTCGCTCCAGAGGTGGACGAAGCTCGCGCCGCGCGTCGCGTTCGCGGCCCACTCACGGGCGCCGGGCAGGAACAGCTTCCAGAATTGCTCGGGTTCGATCGGATAGCAGATATGCGAATCGAGCGCATGCCGGGTGAGGCCATGCTTGGCCAAGACCGGCGTGAGCAGGAACGGGCCGATCGCGCCCCACCTCTGGTCGACATCGATCGCGGCCTCCGCCGCCGCAATCAACTCCGTGAGAGCCGGGCTCGCCGGCGGCAGCCTCAAGACCGCATTGTTGACCAGGCTCGTCCCGACAGCGTCCGCCTGGCGGCAAAACACGAAGCCGTCGTTGTCGAACGCCGGCCGGTTCAAGCAGAGCATGTCGGCATCGATCCAGCAGCAGCCCGTCTGCCGCATCATCCGGTAGCGAAACATATCCGCGAAGGTGGCGATCGAGGGCTTGCCGTTGGCGATGAACCTGCCGATCAGCGATTCGTCCGGGCAGATCGTGCGCGCGTCCGCGTGGCGCACCCCCGGAGGCAGCTCGATACGCGGATCATAGGTGAATACGCGTAAGGTTACGCCCGCTCGAGGAAATGAGCTCAGGCACGCGTAAGCGAATGGGTTGAGCCGTCCGTGCCAGAAGGACGCGAATTCGTAGCCGTCGACCCGAGTCATTCGATCCGCGCCAGCACGTTGCGGCCGGCGTCCTCCCAGTCGTCGAAGAACGTCTCGGTCGTCAAATCGCCGCGCGACACGAATTCGCAATAGACGTCGAAGATCCAGCTCGCATGGACGTCGTCGAGCAGAACATGCCGGCCGCGCTGGCCGGCGCCGATGCGAATGCAATTGCGCCATGTCGGAGCGGGCGACGTCGTCGGTGTGGCCGCCGTCGACATGAAAGATGTCGAAGGCAAGCTCGGCTCTCCGGCTGACGAGCCAGGGCAGGACTTCGCGTGAATCGCCGGTGAACAGGTGGACGCGTCCAGGAAACTCGCCTTTAAGGAAATCGACGCATTCGGCGGTGTAGGTGTGCGACATGATGTCCACGCCGTAATATTCGAGCCGCGGGTTCGATGACAGCGCCAAGAGGGCGCTGTGGCCAGCGTTGACGCCGACTTCGAGCAACCGTTCCTTGAACCTGACCGCGCGCCATGCATTGCGGCGAGCCGGCGCGAGGGCCCCGTCCGGAGGCCGGTCGACATCACGACCGTCAAGGTCGGCGTAGAAGATGTTGCCCTCCAAGCGTTCGCCGGACTGCTTCACGAGTTCAGCAATGCGCCTGAGACGCAGGCGGAAAGGTTCAGCGAAGACCTCGTCAAGGGTGTCGCGCTCAATCGAATAGTCGGGAATTTCCGTTATAGGGATAGGCTTCCCAGGAAGAAGCCTGCGGCCGTTCATGTTTACAAAGCCTTTTTTGTTGCTCTCGGCGCTATAGCCCGGACCATCCTCTTGACTTTAGAGCCGAGCAATCCGTATTCGGCATTCGTTTTGCATCCCAGAGCCTAGTTGGAATGATGCTTGCGCTCGGCTCATAACCGTTGGGCGCGTTTCGAGCGAGCGGAGCAGCTTTAGGATGCGAAGACCCGTGCGAATTGAGGGCTATGCGATTGCGTCGGCCGACGGGATGATCGCGGACGCAACCGGACTTATGCCCAACTCGCTCAAATTCGAGGCCGACCAACGGTTTCTTTCTGACGCGCTCGATCGGGCGCAGGTGGTTTGCCATGGCCGGCTGTCACACGAGGGCCACCCCGAATTCGCACGCCCGACGCCGCCTGATCCTCACCCGGCGAGTGTCCGATCTTGCGCCTGATCCTGACAATCCGAACACCTGGCTTTGGAACCCAGCCGGCGCAACGCTCGAAGAGGCCTGCGCCGCAGTCGATTGTGGAGGCGGCGCGCTCGCGATCGCGGGCGGAACCGAGGTCTTCAGCCTCTTTCTGAAGATCGGCTACGATATCTTCTACCTCGCGCGCGCCGAGCAGGTGCGCCTGCCTGGCGGCGTGCCCGTCTTCTGCCAGGGCCGGTTCGGCCAATCGCCCGAAGACGTTCTTCGAGACGCAGGCTTGAAGCCGGCCGAAAGTCGGTGGCTCGACGACGAGCTGTCGCTCGTCAAGTGGACCGCCTAACTCCGACGTCAGGGCGCCGTCTCACGGCCGTAAGCTCAGAATGTAGGCGATCAGGTCGCTTCTGTCCGCCGCGCTGAGGATGTGGTTAGGCATCGAACCATGTGATGTCTGCAGGAACACGCTTAGGGACATTTGGGTCGTCGACGGCATCGCCGCAATCTTGGTGAAGGCAGGCGCCGCGCCATCGGCGCTGTGACACTTCGCGCAATTCACGGCGGCCAGACGCTCTCCCGCGGCCGGATCGCCCAATTGTTGTCCCAGGGCGCACGGCAGGATCGCCAGCAGGAGCAGCCCACCCCATGCAACAGAACGAGCGGACATGGATTAGCTCCCCTTCACCTCGCCAATATTTACAATTAAGCCCGAGGTTTGGGAAGCGGGGTGACGGCGGCTGGATCTGTCGGCGCCGCTTTCCTGGTCTATGCCTTCCGACAGCGATGCCTCTATGAATGAGCGGATGAAGACTGAACCGGCAACTCGCGCAACGTCTTTTGCCGCGCTGCTTCCCATTGTCCGCTATGGCCGGCGCTATCTGGGCCGGGGGATTGCGGCGCTCGCGGCGCTGACAATCTCCTCCGCCGCAACGCTCGCGGTGCCGTTCGCGCTGCGTTCGATGATCGATTTCGGCTTCTCGAAAGAGAGCGGCGGGACGATCAATGTGTATTTCATGGCCATGGGCGGCCTCGTGGTCGTTATCGCGCTGGCGGCCGCCGCCCGGTACTATTTGGTGACGACGCTCGGCGAGCGCGTGGTCGCCGATTTGAGACGCGACGTTTTCGCGCATCTGTCGCGCCTCGACGCTTCGTTCTACGACAGCGCGCGAACCGGGGAGCTGCTCTCTCGTCTCACCGCCGACACCACGCAGATCAAGGCGGCGTTCGGCGCCTCCGCCTCGATCGCTTTGCGCAATCTTTTCATGTTTGTCGGTTCGACCGGGCTCATGATCTACACGAGCCCCAAACTGTCGGCTTTCGTGCTGCTCGCGATACCGGTCATCGCCGCCCCACTCATCGCCGCCGGCCGCGTCGTGCGCGGTCGCTCGCGCCGCGCGCAGGACACGCTCGCCGAAGCGACGGCTTTCGCCGCGGAGAGCCTCGGCGCGGCGCGCACCATGCAGGCGTTTGGCGCCGAGGAGGCCAGCCAAGCGCGTTTCGGCGACGAGATCGAGAGCGCCTATGGCGCGGCCCGCGACGCAGCGGCCACGCGATCCCTCCTCATTGCGGTTGCGGTGTCGCTGGCGTTCTGCAGCGTGGTGTTCGTGCTGTGGCTCGGCGCCCGCGACGTGCTGGCCGGCCGCATGAGCGGCGGGCTTCTGTCGCAGTTCGTGCTGTTCGCGGTGCTCGCGGCGACCTCGCTAGGCGAGCTCTCGCAGGTGTGGAACGAAGTCGCCGCCGCGGCAGGCTCGGCGGGGCGGATCGCCGAACTCCTGGCGGTCAAGCGGCGCATTGTCGCGCCTGCGAGACCGGCGGTGATGCCTTCGCCGCCTCGCGGGGCGATCGAATTCAAACGCGTCGTCTTCGCCTATCCGAGCGCGCCTGAAGTTCGTGTTGTCGACGACGTGAGCTTCTCGATCGCGCGCGGCGAACGGGTCGCGATCGTCGGCGCCTCGGGCGCCGGCAAGTCCACCATATTCCAGCTCATCATGCGCTTTTACGACGCCGACGAGGGTCAGGTCCTTGTCGATGGCGTCGACGTCAAGGACGGTCGATCCAAAGGACCTGCGCGAGCGCATCGCTCCCGTGCCGCAGGAGGCGGCCATTTTTGGCGCGACGGTGGCCGAGAACATCGCCTACGGCCGTAGCCAGACCAGCGAATTCGCAATCGAGGAAGCGGCGCGGCGGGCGGCGGCGGATGGATTCGTTCGGGAGCTTGGTCTGGGCTACGCGACTAAGCTCGGCGAGCGCGGCGTGACGCTGTCCGGAGGTCAAAGACAAAGGCTCGCGATCGCGCGCGCCATTCTCAAGGACTCGCCGATCCTGTTGCTCGACGAAGCGACGTCTGCTCTCGACGCGGAGAATGAGGCGCAGGTGCAAAGCGCGCTCGACGACGTGATGACCGGCCGCACGACGCTCGTGATCGCGCATCGGCTCGCGACGGTGCTGAAGGCCGACCGGATTTTGGTGATAGAGGCGGGCCGCATCGTCGAGGAGGGCGATCACGCTTCGCTCGTCGCGCGCAACGGGACTTACGCGCGCCTGGCGCGGCTGCAATTCGAATCCGGCGCGGCCGCTCTGAGCGAAGCGAATGCGGCGAGCTAGCGCGGCGGCACTTTTGCGGTCGACGGGCGTTGCAATTATGGTAGAGGTCTCCCGCGCGCTTTGCCGCGGCGGCGTTCCGAGGCGCCGCGATTTGGCGCGCTACTTTAGGCGAAATGAGAGTGACCGTTCGATCGACGACAGTTGCGCGCGAGGGCCGTGTCCTTAAGCCGGTCCCTGCGCAGGCGCGGGGCGGGGTTGTCGATCATCTTGTCCTGCTCAAGCCGCGGGTCATGTCGCTCGTCGTTTTCACCGGCGGCGTCGGCTTTGCGCTTGCTCCGGCGCCAATGGATTGGATGAAGCTCCTCGCAACGCTCTCCGCGATGGCCGGAGGGGCGGGGGCCTGCGGCGCGCTCAACATGTGGTGGGACGCCGACATCGACGCCAATATGGCGCGGACGGCGATGCGGCCAATTCCGCGCGGCGTGGTGCGTCCCATTGAGGCGCTGGCGATCGGAATTCTGCTCGCGGTCGTGTCGGTGGCCGCGCTTGCGATCAAGGTCAATGTGTTGGCGGCGGCGCTGCTGGCGCTGACGATCGCCATCTACGTTCCGCTCTACACCATGGTTCTCAAGCGCTCGACGCCCATGAACATCGTCATCGGCGGCGCCGCCGGAGCGCTGCCGCCCGTCATCGGCTGGGCCGCCGCGATGAACAGCGTCTCGGCAGGCCCGATCGCGATGTTCCTCATCACGTTCCTGTGGACGCCGCCGCATTTCTGGGCGCTGGCTTTGTGCCGCAGCGGCGACTATGAGCGCGTCGGCGTGCCGATGCTGCCCAATGTGGTCGGCCCGGTGAAAACCTGCCGGCAGATCGTGGCCTATTCGGTTCTGCTCGTGCCGGCGTCGCTCGGCCCGCTATCGATCCCGGGCGTTGGCCTCGTCTATGGGGCGGTCGCCGTCGCGGCGAACGCAGGGTTCCTTTGGCGCGCGGTTGGCCTCTACCGTCTGCGCGACGGTGATGAATCGGCGCGGCGCAAGGCGGCGATGGGCCTGTTCGGCTTCTCGATCCTGTACTTGTTCGTCCTGTTCGCGGCGATGCTTGCTGAAGTCCTACTGCGAGGACGCGTTTAACACCGGCGCTCAAGCGGCAACGCTTCCGAAACAGGAAGCCTGTCCTGCGGGCCGCCCTCCAACGATTGCCATATGCCAGACCTCGACCCAAACATAAGGTGGCGCAACTGGATCGTGCTGATCGTCCTCCTTGCTGTGGCGCTGGCGATGTATGCGAGCTTCATCTACAAGATGCACGCTTCCGGTTGACACCATGATCGCCATTCACGACCTGCCGCATGTGCTCGCAATCATCAATGCGGCGACCATCATCGTACTCTTGCGCGCTTATAGTCGCATCCGCGCCCGCGATCGCGAGGGGCACCGGCGGACGATGTTCGTCGCAATCGGCCTCGGCGTCGCATTTCTCGCCGTCTATCTCGTCTACCACGCGTTCGCGGGCCTCGCGAAATTCGGCGGCTATGGCCCGATCCGGCCGATCTATTTCACGCTGCTCGCGATTCACGTGTTCATGGCCTTCGTGGTTGCGGTCCTCGTGCCGCTGACCTTCTACAATGCGCTCAAACAGCGGTTCGCGACGCACAAGCGGCTGGCGCGGTTCACGTTCCCCGCGTGGCTCTTCGTCGCCGTCTCCGGCCTCGTCGTCTATGTGATGGCGGTCCATCTCTATCCGATGGCGACGAGTTGACCATGTCGTCATTGCGAGCGGAGCGAAGCAATCCAGGGGATGCCTGGCGCCTTACGATCTCCTGGATCGCCACGCCGCCCTGCGGGCTCCTCGCGATGACGACGTTGGCCCTACGCGCTATTTGATCTTTCCATGACCCAAACGGCGCAAACGCTCTCCTCCCTCGATCGCACGCGGTCAGCCACGCGCCTGGAGAGCGCAGTCCGACGCGAGCTTGCCGGATGGGCGTGGCTCGCCGTCGGAGCGCTCGCGGTCGCGGGCGTGTTCGCGCTTCTCTTGGCGCTGTCGCGCATTCCGGGAATGGAGAAGACGCCGTTCTGGCCGATCGACTTCTTCTATAAGGGCCTTGTCATCCATGTCGTCTTCTCGCTGGTGATCTGGCTGCAAGGCGTCTTTGCTTTCCTCATCAGCGTCGCGACGCTGAAGCTCGCCGGCGACGACGTGCGCGCCGCGCCGCTCGGGCGGATCGGGCAGGGCGCCGTCCTCCTGGCTTTTCCTTTCCTGTTCGCGCCGGCTTTCCTCGAAGGGACGCAGCCAGAGCTCACCAATTACATTCCGATCATTCGTCATCCGGCCTACGATTTCGGTCTCTTGGCGCTGGGCTTGGGCGTACTTGCGCCGGTCGTTCGCCTTCTCATCAATCTGCCGGGACGGCTCGCTTCCGCGCCGCCGCTTGCGCTCGCGATGGCGCTTGGCGGCTTCGTCTACGTTCTCGCGTTGATTTGTTTCGGCGTCGCCGGGACGCTGCTCGCGATGAGGGGCGAGCTGGCGTCGCGCGGGGAATTGTTTTGGGGCGGCGGCCACGTCCTGCAATTCGTCTACGCGGCGCTCATGCTGACGAACTGGTCGATCCTCGCGCGCATGAGCTTAGGGGAAGAGGCGGTCGACAATCGCGTGTTCCTCGCTTCGCTCGCCCTCATCGCGCTGATCGCGCTCGCCGGCCCGGCGTTCTACGCCGCCCTCGCTCCGTTCTCCGACCATCAGCGCGAGGCGTTCCGGTTTCTGCAGTTCGGCATCGCCGCGCCGACGCTGATCTTCGCCGTTTCGCTCCTCGCTCGCGCCCTTCGCTCAACCCGCCCATGGCCATGGCGCGATCCTGCTTTCTTCGCGCTTGCGGCGTCGCTGGCTTTGTTTGCGCTGGGCGGCGCGATGGGCTTCCTGATCGACGGCTCGGACACTCGCACGCCCGCGCATTATCACGCGGTCATCACCGCGGTCAGCGTTTCGAGCGCCGGCATGCTGCTAACATTCGGCCTCAAGGAATTGGGCAAGGCGCCTGCGCCGCCGGGCGCGACCCGGCTTCTCCTCGGCCTCTACGGCGGCGGTCAGTTCGTCGCCTCGATCGCGATGTTCGTCGCCGGCGGCTACGGGGCGTTGCGCAAGACCCCAGCCGGGGCGGGATCGCTCGACACAATGGCCGCCGCCGGCATGGCGGTGCACGGGATCGCCTCAATCTTCACCATTCTGGGCGGCGCCGCATTCGTCATCGTCGCCATCCGCGCTCTGTGGCGGGCGGCGCGAACGCCCTCGACAGCGGCGCTCTGACTTCAGGCCGAGCCCGCTTGCTCCAGCTCGCTCGCACGCAAATGCACGATCGCGAGGCCGAAGAGCGCGAGCGCCAGCGCCTGGTGGGCGAGCGCGAGCTCGAGCGGAACAGCGGTGAGCAGCGTCGCAATGCCGAGCCCGACTTGCATGAGCGCGACGGCGGCAAGAACGACGGCGCGGCTTAGAAGCGGCGAGCCGGGCGCGCCGCGCATCGCCGCGATCGCCTGAACGAGCGCG
Organism: uncultured Alphaproteobacteria bacterium; assembly: GCA_963753135.1. GTDB lineage: Bacteria > Pseudomonadota > Alphaproteobacteria > Rhizobiales > Beijerinckiaceae > Roseiarcus. Next base: position 334,928 of record CAVWBA010000009.1, read on the forward strand.
AAGGCGACGACGGCGTAGCCGATCATCCGGTGATCGAATTGCGCCGTGGCCGCATCGCCAAATATGGCCTCGAGCGCGCTCGGGCGGAACGCTTCCCCCGGAACAAGGCTCGAACCCATCAATGGCCAGGTGTTGTAGATGAGGCCGGCGCGCAAGCCCGCGACCAAAGCGCCGAGGCCGAGCTGGCAGAAGACGAGCGCGGCGAAGATCCAGGCCGAGATTGCGAAGCCGCGCGGCGCCGTGTTCGACCGCGGCCCTTCGCTTAAGCCCACCGCGGCGTAGATCAACGCGCCGAACGTGGCGGCGGCGATCAGGAGATGCAGCGCCAGCCGCTGCTGCGCCACTTCGGTGCGCTCGCTCAAGCCCGAGGTGACCATCCACCAGCCGACGATCGGCTCGAGCGCCAGCAGGCCGGTCGCGACCGCGACCTGCCGCCCGAGCGCCCCTTTAAGCTGGCCTCTCCACCAGAACCATAAAGCGGGGAGAATGAACGCCGCGCCGACGATGCGCGCCAGCAGCCGATGAGCCCATTCCCACCAGAAGATGGCCTTGAACCCGTCCAGCGTCATGTCGGAATTGAGCTTCATGAATTGCGGGATTTGCTTGTAGCGGTCGAACTCGGCCTGCCATTCGGCGGCGCTCAGCGGCGGAAGAACCCCGGTGACCGGCTTCCATTGGGTGATGGAGAGGCCGGATTCCGTGAGCCTCGTCGCGCCGCCGACGAGCACCATGAGAAAGACGAGGCCCGCCACGGCGATCAGCCAGAAGCGAACGGCTGAGCGCGCGTCAAAATTCGCAATCTGGGCGGCCACGGGGGCGCTACGGGTCAAAGTCATGGATTGCGCGAAAGCTTGTCCGGGATTGCTCAGCTAGGAGCTTGAGCCCGCCTTTTGGCTCAAACATGTCCAAGGCGCAATGCATCGCGGGCGTCTGCGGCGGATCAGCGTTCTTAGGAGCGTTGCGCTCGGACGGCATCGTCATCGTGAGAAGCCATAGGGCGTCGAGAGACGCCCGTCTTTCGACGGGCTAAGGCGACGAGGCGGCGATCCAGGAGCCGTCTGGCGTCCTTCGTTCCCCTGGATCGCGTCGCTTCGCTCGCGATGACGATCGCGGTTCGACCCAGGTGCAATTTGCTGTAGGCGATGTGGCCGGGACTGGTCCGCCCGAGTTGGGGCGCGAGAAAAAAGGGCGCGTAATTTCTTGGCAATAACCGAATCGCATGCTATGAATTTTCCATCAGCAGAATCCGGGGCGCGTCGTCCAAGCTGGCGAGGTGGTCGAGAGCGAGCCTCAGAGAGATGTCGTGAAGAACCTGAGACGGGGGAAATTTTTATTTGTATCGGCTGTAACCTATTGAAAAGTCCGGATTCGAAACAATAAACGTTAGTAAACGCTAGCCATTTTACTAACGTTTACTAGCGAGTACTAGCGCTTATTAGTGCTTAGCTGATTTCTGCTGGAGCGAATTTGCCCTGCCTTGGCGCGCCAGGTTCTCGAACCAGCGCCGCGGCCGGCGCCGGCTCCTTCAGGCCAAGCTGGCATGATCACGCTTTTGTGAAGACGCCAAGTCGTGGAGGCGAGGCAACGAAGATGTGACAAGCGCAACCAAAGTGTCGCACGAGATTGTTAGGCCTTGCTCCAGGCGCATTGCCGCCTTGCTGCAAAAACAATTGCCGTTCTGTTCACGCTGTGGCATGAGCGCGCATCCCAAATAACCAGTCGTCTAGGAACCCATGTCCTTTATGAACGGCAACAACTTCGCCGATCGCCAAGCCGCCGCCGCCAAGGCGCGGAAGGCGTTGGCGGAAAAATTCATCGCTAACTCGAAATATGATCCCGCCGACCCCGCAGTGATCGAGCGCGAGGCCCGACGGAAAGAGATTCTCGAGGCGCGAAAAGTGCGCGACGTCGAACGCGCCAAGCGCAAGGCCGAACAAGAGGCCGCTGAGGCCGCCCGCCGCGCCGCCGAGGAGGCCGCCCGCCAAGAGCAACTGAGGCTCGAGGCGCTCGCGCGCGAGGCCGAGCTTGAGCGCCACCGAGCAGAGGAAGAGCGGCTCGAATACGAGCGCAAGCTCGAGCGCGACGCCCGCTACGCCGCGCGCAAGGAGCGAAAGAAGAAGAAGAAGACGGCCGCCGAACGTTACGGCTGAGGCGCCCGTCCGTCCTTGATTTCCTTAGGCGACTCGGGACAAGTCACTCGAAATCAAGGTCTCCGCCGGGCGGAGCGAGGAGAAGATGTCGAACCCGCTTCGCCTGGGCGTCGCCGGTCTCGGGGTGGTCGGGACGAGTCTCGTTCGGCTTCTTCGACGCCGTGAGGCCGAGTTGGCCAAGCGGGCAGGGCGGGACTTTACCGTAACCGGCTTCAGCGCGCGGCGTAAGGGCGATCGCGGGGTCGATCTCGGCGCCGCGGCTTACTTCGCCAATCCGGCGGAACTCGCCGCCTCCGCGGACATCGATCTCTTCGTCGAATTGATTGGCGGCGCCGAGGGCGTTGCGTTCGACGCCGTCAAGGCCGCGCTATCGCGTGGCGTCTCCGTCGTCACGGCGAACAAGGCGATGCTCGCCGCGCATGGGTACGAGCTCGCGGCCTTGGCTGAGCGAACGGGCGCTCAGTTGTTCTTCGAGGCGGCGGTGGGCGGGGGCATACCGGTCATCAAGACCCTGCGCGAGAGCTTGGCCGGAAACGCAATTCAGCGCGTCTCCGGCATTCTCAACGGCACCTGCAACTACATCCTCTCGCGCATGGAGACCGATAATCTCCCTTTCGAGGTCTGTCTGAGCGAGGCCCAAAGGCTCGGCTATGCGGAGGCCGATCCGACATTCGACGTTGGCGGCTTCGACACCGCGCATAAGCTCGCGATCCTCGCCTCGCTCGCTTTCGGCGCCAAGATCGACGCGGGCGCGGTTTCGGTCGAAGGCATCGAGACAATCACGCTCGCCGACTTGACCGCCGCGGACGAGCTCGGATTTCGCATCAAGCTCTTGGGCGTCGCCGAACGAACCGCGCACGGCGTCGAGCAACGGGTCCATCCGACAATGGTCGCCAAAAGCGCGCCGCTCGCCCAGACGATGGGGGTGCTCAACGCGGTCTCGATCGACGGCGACGCGATCGGGGAACTGACCTTGGTCGGACCGGGAGCAGGCGGCGACGCAACCGCGTCGGCGGTCGCGGCCGACATCGTCGACATCGCGCGCGGGATCCGCGTGCCGCCATTTGGCCGGCCTGTCGCGTCGCTTGTCGAGGCGGACCGTGTGCCGATGCAGCGCCACGAGGGCGGGTACTACGTGCGCCTCGCCGTCGTCGACCGTCCAGGCGCCATGGGCGCGATCGCCGCGCGGATGGGCGAGCAGCTCATTTCGCTCGAGGCGATCATGCAAAAGCGGGCCACGAAAGAGGCGGCCGCGGCCGGGGTCGTGCCGGTCACGTTGATGACCCATGGCACGACGGAAGCGTCAATCCGTGAGGCGCTCGCGCGGACGGTCGAGGACGGCGTGGTGCGCGAGAGGCCCCAGGTTATCCGCATCGAACGGGAAGCCGCGTGAGCTCGTTGACCTCGATGGGCGCGGCAAGGGCTAGCGCCGAAGACGAAGACCGCCGCATGCGGTTTCTCGCGATCGCGCTCATGTGCGCCACCATGATCTGCTTCACCGGCCAGGACACCTGCGCCAAATGGCTGAGCGCGTCCATGCCGATCGCACAGATCGTATGGGCGCGCTACGTCGGGGCGGCGCTGATCGCGCTCATCGTGTCGCGCCCTCTGTCGCGGCCGGCCATGCTCCGTTCGAGGCGGCCTCGGTTGCAGCTCGCGCGCTCGGCTTTGCTGTTTTGTTCGACGACCGCGAACATCATCGCCCTCCGGCAGCTCCAGCTGTCGGAGACTGCGACAATCTCATTTCTCACGCCGGTCTTCGTGGCTCTTCTTGCGGGACCTGTGCTGGGTGAAAGAGTGGGCGCGGAACGCATGATCGCAATCGCGCTCGGATTTCTCGGCGTCCTGATCGCGACGCGCCCGGGCACGGCCGCGTTTCAACCGATCGTTCTTCTCGCTGTCGCGGGCGTTGTCTGCAATTCGGGATACGTGCTGGCCACTCGCAAGCTCGCTGGAGCGGACTCCCCCCAGACGACGCTCGCCTGGACCCAGATCGCCGGCATCGTGTTCTTAACTCCGATATTGCCGTGGATCTGGCATGAGCCCCAGTCGGCGGCCGATTGGCTTATCATGGCGGCAATGGGCGTTTTCGCGGCCACGAGCCACGGAATGCTGATCGTCGCCCACAGGTTTGCCCCGGCGCCGACCTTGACCCCGTTCACCTACACCCAGCTCATCTGGATGATCGTGTCCGGCGTGCTGGTGTTCGGCGATTGGCCGGCGGCTTCAACTCTGCTCGGCGCCGCTTTGGTTGTGGCTTGTGGCGCCTTCCTCGCGCTTCGAGAGCGCAGAGGCCGGCAAATCATCCAGGCCGTGGCGATTGACGCCGACCCAAAAGTCTAGTAACTCAATCGACATTATGTTTTGGGGTCAGCAGGATACTCCTTGCTGCATGGCGTAGAGCCGGCGTTCGTCATTTCCGGGCTGGTTGTCGGCTTGCTGGTCGGCTTCACCGGCGTCGGCGGCGGTTCGCTCATGACGCCGCTGCTGGTGCTGGTCTTCGGCGTCCATCCGGCGACCGCCGTCGGCACCGACCTCTTGTATGCGGGTCTCACCAAGATCAGCGGGTGCGCGGTGCACGCCTATCACGGCTCGGTCGACTGGCGCATCACGCGGCGCCTCGCTTATGGAAGCGTGCCCGCAGCGCTCCTATCGCTCGTGCTGCTCGCGCATCTCGGATCCTCGTCCAAAGCGAGCGGCGGAATCATCAGCACGACGCTCGGAATCGCGCTGATCCTGACCGCGGTCACCCTCATTTTCCGCAAGGCGCTGCTCACGCGTCTCGCGCGTCTCATGGACGGGGCGAGCGAGCAAAGGATCGGCGTGCTCACCATCGTGCTCGGCGTGGCTCTCGGCGTGCTGGTGTCGATTTCGTCCGTCGGCGCCGGCGCCATCGGCGCCACCGTTCTGCTCACGCTTTATCCGAAGTCGCCAATCGTCCGCATCGTCGGCTCCGACATCGCCCACGCGGTGCCGCTCACGCTCATCGCCGGCGCCGGGCATTGGTGGCTCGGAACCGTCAATTTCCACATGCTCCTTTCCCTCCTCATCGGCTCGATTCCCGGCATTATGATTTCGAGCCATTTCGCCTCCCGCGTTCCCGACCGAGTCCTGCGCCCCATCCTCGCCGGCACGCTTGCAGTCGTCGGCGGCCGCCTCGCCTTCTGAAACGAGCCGGCGCCGCCGAGCTTTACGCGAGCTCCTCGTTTGGACTTTTCGCCCGCGCCCCGTCACACTGCCTCCGTGGTCATATGAACCCGTCCGGAGAAGGCGATGGCGGATGATGGCGGCGCGCCGGCGATCGAAGGCCTGCTGGAGACGTCGCTCTACGCGCGCGACCTCAAGCGAACCGCGGCGTTCTATCGTGATCTCTTCGGCTTCAAGGCGCTTGTCAATTCCCCGCGGCTCGTCGCCTTCGAGATCGCCGGGCGCAGCGTCCTCCTGGTGTTTCAGGCCGGCGCGACCGAGCTCGACGTCGTCGAAGCGGGCGGCATCATTCCAGGCCACGACGGCCGGGGCCGCCTGCACCTCGCGCTCTCGATCGGCGCCGATGATCTCGACGCCTGGCGCAAGCGGCTTGCGGAGCGCGGCGTGGACATCGTCGGCGAGTATCGCTGGCCGCGAGGCGGGGTCAGCCTCTACATGCGCGACCCCGACGGCGCGCTAGTGGAATTGGCGACGCCCGGCCTCTGGTGGTCGAGTCGAGGCTCATTTTGGCGCTTCGTGGCCAGCGAGGACGTGGGCGAGCGCGTCCGGATGGATGTAGACCGGGCCAGTGAAAGGATGGTCGATCGAGATGATCACGACCAGGCCCATGGTGACAAGAACCGACAGGATGCCCGTCATCGAAACTTGCGCGAGCAGATTCTCGCTGCCGAAGAAAAGCGTGAAGCCGACGGTTAAGAGCGCGCCCATGAAGAGCACGATCCATATGACGTTGGGCACGAGCCCGGTTGCGAGGTGAAGCCGCACGCGACGAGCGGCCGTCACATTGTCGAGTTGCCGAAAGACTTCCTCCATGTCCGCCGTGCCTCTCGACCCGCTTCGATTGAGGGCGATCGCCGCGGCATATACGGAATCGAGGGCGCGCTCGGTCGACGCGCTCTCCGTTTCGCGCGCCATCGCGGGCCATTCGTCTTCAATTGCCGCCTTGAGGTAGCCGGCGAGCGCGGTCCGCAGGGCCACGGCCTCCGGCTCCTTGCCCTGCGGCGTAGTGAAAGAGCGCCGCGGTCGCGCCGGCCTCGTTCGCGACGGCGGATTGCGCGTCGTTGAATTTCTCCCACACGACGATGACCGTGAAGGCGAGCAGGACGGCGTAGATGACGCCTACGGTTGCGAATTTGAATCCGGCGATCTCGTTGTTCCTGGCCAGCTTGGCGACGCCGACCCGCTCATGGATCAGGGCCTGCGCGACCATGGCCGCCACGGTTGGAACGACCACGATCAGCCCGATGAGAAGCCATAAGCGGAAGGCTCGACAGGAAAAAGGACACGTCTCATCTCCGCGTGATTGAGGCCCACGCTCACTGGGCGCCGCGAATCGTTCGCTCGAGGCCAGCCTTGCGTCCATAATCGGGCGCCGCTGTGCGGCCAAGTCGCCGCATGGGCGATACGCCTCTCGCGTCTGCGCGGCCCACGCTTGCGCTTCTCAAAAGCTTGGGGAGGACCACTCTCCTCCTTGCCCGAACAGCTCGAATTCCTTCTGCATTCGGCCGCCTTCTGGCATGATTCTCCCAGCGGCAAGTGATTCGCACCTCCCGCGGCGCCGGATCCAAGGCGGAGTTTTGACCCTCTCCGATTACTTCCTCGACGTTGAGGCCTCGGCGCTCGGCCAGCCGTGGCGGCCCCGCCTTGACGCGGAAGGGGAATTGCGCGCCCTCGCCATCGCCCAAGTCGGCGGCCATGACGAACTGATCGCCCGCGTGCTCGCCGGGCGCGGCGTTAAGCCGGACGCGGTTGACCGTCACCTCGCGCCGAGCTTCCGCGATCTCATGCCCGACCCCTTTTGCCTGCGCGACATGGAGGCGGCGGCCGAGCGCCTCAAGCGCGCGGTCTTGGCCCGCGAGCGCGTGGCCATCTTCGGCGACTATGACGTGGACGGCGCGTGCAGCGCGGCTCTCCTCAGCGAATATCTGACCGCCTGCGGGCTTGAGACGATCGTCCATATCCCCGACCGCGTGACCGAGGGCTATGGCCCCAATGTCGAGGCGATTCACGATTTCGCCGCGCGCGGCGCGACGCTCGTCGTCACCGTCGACTGCGGCGCGGTCAGCCGCGAGCCATTCGAGGTCGCGAGCCGCCTCGGCCTCGATGTGATCGTGTTCGACCACCATCAGGCCCCGGAGACGCTGCCGAAGACGGCGGCGCTCGTCGATCCCAACCGTGAGGACGACCTTTCAGGCCTCGGCTATCTCTGCGCGGCGGGCGTGACCTTCATGGCGCTCGTGGCGCTCAACCGCGCTTTGCGCGAAGCGGGCTTCTGGAACGGCGGCAGGGGGCCGGAGCTAACGGCGGCGCTCGATCTCGTCGCGCTCGCCACCGTCGCCGACGTCGTGCCGCTGATCGGGCTCAACCGCGCTCTTGTCGTCAAGGGCCTCGCGGTCATGCGTGAGCGCCGCCGTCCCGGGCTCGCGGCTTTGTTCGATGTGGCCGGCGCCGATGGGCCGCCGCGGCCTTACCACCTGGGATTTATGATCGGCCCGCGCATCAACGCGGGCGGACGCATCGGCGATGCGGCGCTCGGCGTTAAGCTCCTGACTGCGGCGGACGACATCGAGGCGCGCGCGCTCGCGGCCGAACTCGATCGGCTGAACCGCGTCCGTCAGCAGATCGAAATTGCAGCGCTGGCTGAGGCCGAAGCGGAAGCGCTGCTGTCGCTCGGCCTCGAGGAGCGGGGCGCGGCGGTTGTCGTCGCGGGAGAACGGTGGCCGCCGGGCGTCGTCGGCCTGCTCGCGGCGCGGCTTAAGGAAAGGTTCGAGCGCCCGGCCTTCGCGCTCTCCCTCGCCGGCGGGTATGCGACCGGCTCCGGCCGGTCGATCGCCGGCGTCGATCTCGGCCGCGTGGTGCGGGCGGCGATCGAAGCCGGCGTCGCGATCAAGGGCGGCGGACATGCGATGGCGGCGGGCGTGACGCTCATGAGCGACCGGCTCGGCGAGTGGCGCGCCTTCCTCGAGGAGCGGCTCGGCGAAGCCGTGACCAAGGCGCGCGCGGAAAACGGCCTCAGGGTCGACGCAGCGCTGACGGCGAACGCCGCGACGCCGGAACTCGTCCATCGCCTCGAGGCCGCCGGCCCCTATGGCGCGGGCGCGCCCGAGCCTTTGTTCGCCTTGCCCCGCCATCGCCTGGCGGAAGTGACGCCTGTCGGCGCCGAAGGGCGCCACTTGCGCCTGCGCGCGGTCAGCCGGCGACGGGCGGGCGGTCGAGGGCATCGCGTTCCGCGCCTCGGGCAAGAAGCTCGGCGAAGCGCTCATCCGGCTCAAGGGCGCGCCGGTGCATCTCGCCGGAACGATCAGCGTGAACCGCTTCGGCGGCCGGGAGCGGGCGCAGATCCGCGTCGTCGACGTCGCCGAGGCGACGCGGTAACATCCAACGATGGATCGAAGCGAACGCAAGGCCGCCGTCTCGGCTTACAAAGAGCGCAAGTCCGTCGCCGGCGTGTATGCGGTCCGGTGCGCGGCGACCAGCGAGGAGTGGGTCGGCGCGGCGCCCGATCTTTCCACGATCTGGACCCGCCGCACGTTCGCGCTGCGGCAAGGTATCGAGACGAACCGGGCGCTTCAGTCCGCCTGGAACGCGCATCGGCCCGAAAGCTTCACTTTCAGGACCCTCGAAGAGATCGATCTCGAGCAACTGACGTACGGGCGCGAGCGCGCGCTGAAGGAGCGGGTCGCGCATTGGCGCGAAATGTTAGGCGCGGCGGCGATCTGACGATATAACAGCGCGCCCGCCATCGACGGCTGGCCAAATCCAGCGAAAACCAATTCCTTGAACGCTCCCGCCCCCCAACTTCATGTCGGGTCGGCCTCAGCTCGATCCGGGCTGATCAGGCCGCGCCAAGTCGCGCTCATCACCTTTGCCCTTGCGGTCGGAAGCTTCGGCATCGGCATGGGGGAATTCGCGATTATGGGTCTCCTGCCCGACGTGGCCGGGAGCCTCCGTGTCTCAGAGCCTGAGGCTGGACACCTGATCAGCGCCTATGCGCTCGGCGTCGTCGTAGGCGCGCCCATGATCGCGCTTCTCGCGGCCCGAGCCAGCCGCCGGACCATGCTGCTTTTGCTGATGGTTTGCTTCGCCGCCGCCAATCTGGCCAGCGCCGCGGCGCCCGGAATCGTGACGCTCTTGGTCGCGCGCTTCCTGTCGGGCCTGCCACACGGCGCTTACTTTGGGGTGGCGTCGCTCGTGGTCGCGGGGATCGCGCGGCCGGATCAGCGCGCCCAAGCTGTCGGACGCGTCTTGCTGGGCGTAACCGTCGCGACCCTCATCGGCACGCCGGTGGCGGTCTGGCTCGGCCAGCATTTCGGCTGGCGCTCCCTGTTCCTTCTCGTCGGCGCGATCGGGGCTCTGACGGTCCTCCTGCTTTGGCAGACGCTTCCGAAAGACAAGGCGCACGCCGGAGCGAGCGCGGCTAGGGAGCTCACGGCTTTCATGCGTCCCCAGGTCCTCATGACCTTCGCCTTTGCGGCCATCGGCTTTGGCGGCATGTTCGCGGTCTTTACCTACATCGCCATTACGGCGACGCGTGTCGCAGGCCTGCCCGATAGCTTCATCCCGGTGATTCTCGCCATTTTCGGCATGGGCATGATCACCGGCATGACGCTCGGTTCCTGGCTGGCCGATCGTTCGATGATGAAGACGCTGGGCGGCGTCCTGAGCTTCAATGTGCTCGTTTTCGCAACCTTCGCGCTCACCGCGCAACATGCGGTCGCGCTATGCCTTATGGTGTTCTGCGTCGGCTGCGGGTCGGCGCTTGCGCCGGCTGTTCAAACCCGGCTCATGGATGTTGCGGGTCACGCTCAGACGCTGGCGGCCACCTCCATGCACTCGGCTTTCAACTTGGCGAACGCGTTGGGGGCATGGCTCGGCGGGTTGGCGATCGCCGCCGGGTTCGGATATGCGTCAACCGGTTGGGTCGGGGTCGTTCTGGGCCTCGCGGGGCTCGGCGTATTCGCCGTCTCATGTTGGGTGGAACGGCGCCAACAGAGAAACGTGGCGGCGCCTTCCTGAGTTGTTCAACCAACTCCAGAAGCCGCGCCGGCGATCGCTCAGGAGGGGCCGGTTGTGGTCGATGAGAAGAAAATCAGCCGAAACGAAGGGTAAGGGGACTGGACCGCCGGTTTTGGTCGGATACGGCGGGATCATCGAATCCGTGACAAACGGTTTACGATAAACAGAATTCATGCTATATCTTTCTCACTCGCGGAATCGAACCTTCGCATTCGTGCAGCACGCCGCCCGGCGAGACGAAGGATAAACAAAAATTGGATTGAACCTCTTTTACCGCACAACCCGACACGCGAGTTGAGCCGGAGCGAGATTTTTTTATTTTTTCTCCCGTAACCCACTGAAAAGGCCCGATTCCACCAAAGAAAAACAAGGAAATGCAAGCCTTTTTGCTTGGTTTTGCTTGCATTGACTTGGCGCTCAGCTCGCGCATTGGTTGAATCGGCGGCCTAGCGGGGATCGCTCAGCGACGTTGTCGGCTCCGCCAACCGGAGTCACAATGGCCCCATGTCCCTCGCCCCCTTCTCCTCGCCCCGCGCCGCTCCCGAGCCTCTGACCTTCCGCGAGGCGCGCGACCGGCTGCTTGAGCTCGGTAACGACTATCACGGCGCGCGCGCCGCTTTCTCCTGGCCGCGCCCGCGCGAGTTCAACTGGGCGCTCGAATGGTTCGACGCCGAGCTCGCGGCCGGAGAGCATGGGGACAAGACCGCGCTAAAAGTGATCGGCGAGCGGGTCGAGACGCGCACCTTCGCGGAGCTTGCAAGCGAGTCGTCGCGTCTCGCAGGCGGCCTGCGTTCGCTCGGGGCCAAGCGCGGCGATCGGCTTCTGATGATGCTCGGCGTTGTCCCCGAACTCTGGGCGACGATGCTGGCTGCGATGAAGCTCGGCCTCGTCTTGATCCCGGCGATGCCGACGTTGGGCCAAGCCGACATCGCCGACAGGCTTAAACGCGGCCAGGCGAAATATCTGGTCGCGCATGGGGCCGACGCGGAGAAATTCGCCGGCCTCGTCGAAGGCGTCGCGCGCGTTGCGGTCGGCGCGACGCCGTCCGGCTGGCTCTCCTACGACGCCCTTCTCGGCGGCGGCGAACGCTTCGCGCCCGACGGCCCGACCAAGGCCGACGACCCGATGCTGCTCTATTTCACCTCGGGCACGACGGCGCGCTCGAAATTGGTCGTGCACACCCACGCGAGCTATCCGATCGGGCATCTCTCGACGATGTACGGACTGGGCTTGAGACCCGGCGACGCGCATCTCAACATTTCCTCGCCCGGCTGGGCCAAGCACGCCTGGTCGAGCTTCTTCGCGCCCTGGAACGCCGGCGCGGCGGTGCTTGCGCTTGGCCAGCGCTTCGAGCCGCGCGCCGCCCTCGACACGCTGGTCGAGCATCAGGTCACGGTGTTTTGCGCGCCCCCGACCGTGTGGCGGATGCTGATCCAGCACGACTTGCGACAATGGAAGGTCGTCCTGCGCGAGGTCAACGCCGCGGGCGAGCCGGTCAATCCGGAGATCATCGAGCAGGTGAGGCGAGCTTGGGGCCTCGCTCTTCGCGATTCCTACGGGCAGACCGAGACCACCATGATGATCGGCAATTCGCCCGGCGAGCGGGTCGTTCCCGGCTCGATGGGACGGCCGTTGCCGGGCTACCGGGTCGCGCTCATCGACGTGGACGGGCTCGAGAGCGACACCGGCGAGATCGCGCTTCCACTGCGTCCGCGCCCCGTGGGCCTCATGAGCGGCTACCAGAACGAGCATGGGCAGCTCGTACCCATCGAGGGCGAATATTATAAGACCGGCGATGTCGCCGCGCGCGACGCCGACGGCTACATCACGTTCATCGGCCGGGCCGACGACGTGTTCAAATCGAGCGACTATCGATTGAGCCCGTTCGAGCTCGAGAGCGTGCTCATCGAACATCCGGCGATTGCCGAGGCCGCCGTCGTGCCGGCGCCCGATCCGGTGCGCTACACGATCGCCAAAGGCTATGTCGCGCTTACGCAGGGGCACGCGCCCAGCCGCGAGACGGCCGCGGCGATCTTCAAGCACATGCGGGGGCGCCTCTCGGCCTACAAGCTTGTGCGCCGTCTCGAATTCTATGAGCTGCCCAAGACCGTGTCGGGCAAGATCCGGCGCGTGGAGCTTCGTCAGCGCGAAAACGCGCTCGCCGAGCGCGGCGAACGGGCCGAGGCGGAATTCAGGATCGAGGATTTTCCGGAGGGGTGAGGCCAACACGAAACGGCCCCGCCAGGGAGGGGCGGGGCCGGAAAGCCAAGGAAAGGTCGACCCTGGCCTTACATCGCTGTCAGCGAGCCATGACCCTTCGGGGTCTTGATGCCTTCGCAGGTGCCCTTGGCGACATATTTCCAGTGGGCAGGATCATAGTTGATGGTGGAGGTGCCCGCGCAGCTGGTGCCGGCGCCGGCGGCGCAATCGTTCTTGCCGGCGAGCGCGATGCCGTAGCACTTGTCCGCGCCGGGCTGGGCGGGAGCGGGACCAGCCTTGGCGACGGTGACGAGCGCGGCGGCGAGCGAGCAGGCGAGGGTCGCGGCAGTGACGGCGTTTCTGGCGTTCATGGAGGTAAATCCTCTGTCTGAGCAATAAGTTAGGTTCGGGCGTGGCGGCAGCCTCGCCATTTCAGGAAGCCTTGGCGGCTCCTGCACGAGTACGTCTCCGCGCTGACGAGGTTACCATGCGCGCGATCACGAATTCGTGAACGCATCTGGGCGTCGTGGCCTTTGGCGGCTTGAAACGGAGCCGATTGGGGCCAAATATTGGCGAGCGCCGTCGAGAGGGCGCATCCCATGGCCGAATTTACACACGTTGTCTGTCCCCATTGCTCCGCGGTCAACCGCATCCCCGCCGACCGCCCTGCCTCGGAGGCCAAGTGCGGGGCCTGCAAGGCGAATCTGTTCACCGGCGAGCCGATCGCGCTCACCGCCAAGACCTTCGACAAGCATGTCGAGCGCAACGACATGGCCGTCATCGTCGACTTCTGGGCGCCCTGGTGCGGACCGTGCCGCGCGATGGCGCCGATCTTCGACCGCGCCGCCAAGGAGCTCGAGCCGCGCGCCCGCTTCGCCAAGGTCAATGTCGACGACGAGCCCGAGATCGCGGCGCGCTTCGGCATCCGCGGCATTCCGACGCTGATCGCGTTCGAAAAGGGGAAGGTCGCCAAGCGGCACTCTGGCTTGGTCGACCTCAATTTTCTAAAAAGTCTCGCGCATTGAGGCGCGCGGCTCGGCCTCCCAGCTATTCTTAAGCATTGGCGCGGCGCGCCTCGGCTTGCCCTTTTTGGCTCACTAGCGTCATAAGGCCCGGCCCGAGGCGTTCCCTCGCGTCTTGATTCTTGTTGAGCCTGTCCAATGCGTCTGTCCCGCTATTTCCTGCCGATTCTGAAGGAGACGCCGAAGGAGGCGGAGATCGTCTCGCACCGGCTGATGCTGCGCGCCGGCATGATCCGTCAGGAGGCGGCGGGCAGTTACGCCTGGCTGCCGCTCGGCGTCCGGGTGCTGCACAAGATCTGCGCCATTATCCGCGAGGAGCAGAACCGGGCCGGCGCGATCGAGGTCTTGATGCCGACCATCCAGTCAGCCGACCTCTGGCGCGAATCAGGGCGCTACGAAGACTATGGCAAGGAGATGCTGCGCATCCGCGACCGGCACGATCGCGACATGCTCTATGGCCCCACCAACGAGGAGATGATCACTGAGATCTTCCGCGCCTCGGTGCGCTCCTACAAGGACCTGCCGCTCAATCTCTATCACATCCAGTGGAAGTTCCGCGACGAAGTGAGGCCGCGCTTCGGCGTGATGCGGTCGCGCGAGTTTCTCATGAAGGACGCCTATACGTTCGACTTGGATCAGGCGCGCGCGCGCCATTCCTACAACAAGGAGTTCACCGCTTACCTGCGCACGTTCGCGCGTTTCGGCCTGACCGCCATTCCGATGCGCGCTGAATCCGGCCCGATCGGCGGGGACCTCAGCCACGAGTTCGTCATTCTTGCGTCGACCGGCGAGAGCGAGGTGTTCTGCCACCGCGACTATCTCTCGTTCATGACGCCCCCGGTGGACATCGACTTCGATGAGCCCGAGACGATGCAGCGGGTCGTCGACAAGTGGACCTCGCTCTACGCCGCCACCTCCGACAAACACGATGAGGCGGAGTTCGAAAAGCTGGATCCAAAGGACCGGATTTCCGCCCGCGGGATCGAGGTCGGCCATATTTTCTACTTCGGAACCAAATATTCCGCGCCCATGAAGGCGGTCGTCAACGGACCGGACGGCAAGGAGCATTCCGTGCATATGGGCTCGTACGGCATCGGCCCGACGCGGCTCGCCGCCGCGCTGATCGAGGCCAACCACGACGAGAACGGCCCGATCTGGCCTGAGGCGGCTGCGCCGTTTCGCGTCGGGCTTATCAATCTGAAAGTTGGCGACGCGGCCTGCGACGGGGCTTGCGGGCGTGTCTACGCTGCCCTCGAAAAAGCTGGCGTCGATGTGCTCTACGACGACCGCGACGAGCGGCCGGGCGCGAAATTCGCGACCATGGACCTCGTCGGCGCGCCCAGCCAGGTCATTGTCGGCCCCAAGAGCCTCGGCGATGGCAAGGTCGAGGTGAAGAGCCGCCGGGGCGACGAGCGCGAGCTGATCAGCGTCGAGGCGGCGATCGCAAAGCTCGGTGGGCGGGCTTGACCCTCATCCGGCGGTTCGCGCCACCTTCTCCCGGAGGGAGAAGGGAAGGGGCGGGAACTCCCCCCTCCTACGGGAGAGGGGTTAGGGGTGAGGGTTCGGCGCGCGGTTTTCGGCCCGAGCCTTCATCCGGCCGACTTCGTCGGCCACCTTCTCCCAGGGGGAGAAGGGGAGGGGCGCCACTCCCCTCGGGTGCGGGCCGCCAAGCCAGCGCCCAGCCGCGAGGCGCGCTTTGACCGCCGTCGCGCTGGAGGCGGCCGCGCCCCAAACGGCCCCGGCCACCAGAGCCTTCTCCGCTTTCGAGTGGATGGTCGCCTTTCGCTACCTGCGGGCGCGCAACGCTCAGCGCTCGATCTCGGTCATCGCCGGCTTCTCGTTTCTCGGCATCGTGCTTGGCGTTGCGGCGCTGATCGTCGTCATGTCGGTGATGAACGGCTTCCGCCATGACCTCATGGACAAGATGATCGGCCTCAACGGCCACATGTTTCTGCAAGGGGTCGAGACGCCGCTCACCGACTACGATGCGGTGACGGAGCGCGTGAGCAAGGTTCCCGGCGTCACTTTGGCGCTGCCGCTGGTCGAGGGCCAGGCGTTCGCAAGTTCCCCCTATGGCTCGTCGGGCGCGCTGGTGCGGGGCATTCGCGCAAACGATCTCAAGCGCCTGCCGGGTGTCGAGGGGCACATCATTCAGGGCTCGCTCGATGGCTTTGATTCCGGCCAGGGCGTGGCGGTCGGCTCCAAGCTTGCCGAGCATTTGAGCCTGAGGTCCGGCGACAAGATCACCATCATGGCGCCGCATGGGGCGGAGACGCCGTTCGGCGTCGCGCCGCGCATGAAGACCTATACGGTCGCGGCCATTTTCCAAATCGGCATGACGACCTTCGACAACACCTTCATTTTCATGCCGCTCGGCGAGGCCCAGAGCTTCTTCAATCAGGACGGTCAGGCGAGCGTGATCGAGGTCTATGTCGCCGATCCCGACAATATGGACGCGATGCGGCGCGCAATCGAGCCCGCCCAAGGGCGCCCGATGATCGACACCGACTGGCGGCAGCTCAACCGCAGCTTTTTCGACGTGCTCGCCGTCGAGAGCAATGTGATGTTCGCCATTCTGACGCTGATCGTGCTGGTGGCCGCGCTCAACATCATCTCCGGCCTCATCATGCTGGTGCAGGACAAGGCGCGCGCAATCGCCGTCCTGCGCACGATGGGCGCGACGCGCGGCGCCATCATGCGCATCTTTCTCATCACCGGCGCGACCATCGGATTTCTCGGCACGGCCGTCGGCCTCGCCCTTGGGCTTTTGGTTGCCTACAACGTCGAGCCGATCCGCAAATTCTTGAGCTGGGTCACGGGGGAAAATCTCTTTCCCTCTGAATTTTATTTCCTCTCGCAATTGCCCTCGCGGATTGAGCCGCGCGACGTTCTGTCCGTCGTCGCCATGGCTCTGATCCTGTCGCTTGCGGCGACGATCTATCCGTCCTGGCGCGCGGCCAGGCTCGATCCGGTCGAGGCGCTGCGCTATGAATAATCAGACGCGGATCGCTGCGCTTTCGCTCGACGCCGTCGAGCGCCGCTACGGGCGCGGCGACACAACGGTCGAAGTTCTGAACGGCGCTTCGCTCGAACTGTCGCCGGGTCAATCGGTGGCGCTCATTGCCCCGTCCGGCGCCGGAAAGTCGACGCTTCTGCATCTCGCGGGCCTGTTGGAGCGGCCCGACGCCGGGGAAGTGAGGATCGGCGGCGCTCCGACCTCGACCATGAACGATGACAAGCGGACGGCGCTGAGGCGCACGGAAATCGGCTTCGTCTACCAGTTCCATCACCTGCTGCCGGAGTTCTCCGCGCTCGAGAACCTGATCCTGCCGCAGATGATCGCGGGGCTCCCGCGCGCTCAGGCGGCGTCTCGCGCGCGCGAACTCCTCGGCTATCTCGGTCTTGGCCAGCGCGAGAGCCATCGCCCCGCAGAACTGTCCGGGGGAGAGCAGCAGCGGGTCGCCATCGCCCGCGCGGTCGCCAACAGCCCCCGTGTGCTGCTGGCCGACGAGCCGACCGGCAACCTCGATCCGAAGACCGCCGACCACGTGTTCGGCACGCTCGCTCAACTGGTCAAGGCGAGCGGCCTCGCGGCGCTCGTCGCCACGCACAATCTGGACCTCGCCTCCCGCATGGACCGCCGTGTCACGATCCGCGACGGGCGGGTCAGCGAGATGGGGTGAGCGGCGCTCAGGATAGCGCCGTCATCGCTTCGATGCCTAGGGCGCCTCACCGCCCGCGCATCTCATCGAAAGCTTTGAGCGCCCGGGCGCGGGCTTGGGCGTGATCGACGATCGGCCTCGGATAGGTTTCGCCTAGCACAACTCCAGCTCGCGCCAGCGCGTCGCGCGAAGCCCTCCAAGGACTATGAATGGCCGGCGCTTCAAGCCGCGCCAGCTCTGGGACCCATTGCCGCACATAGGCGCCGTCGGGGTCGAACTTTTCCGCCTGAAGCACGGGATTGAAGATGCGGAAATAGGGCGCGGCGTCGACGCCGGCGCCCGCGATCCATTGCCAGTTGAGCGGATTGTTGGCGGGATCCGCGTCGATGAGCGTGTCCCAGAACCATGCTTCGCCTTGCCGCCAGTCGATAAGCAGGTGCTTGACCAGGAACGAAGCAACGATCAGCCGGGCGCGATTGGGCAAATAACCCGTCCGCCACAACTGCCGCATGCCGGCGTCGACAATCGGATAGCCGGTGCGTCCGCGCGCCCAGGCGCGAAAACCGGGCTCATCGTCGCGCCAGGGAAAGCGCTCGAACTCGAGCCGGAGCCCACGCGTCGCCAGATCAGGATGGAGCGTCAAGCAGGGCTGTTGCAAAGTCGCGCCAGCCGAGTTCAGCCAAATATTTTTCCGCCGCGTCAGCCAGCGCAGGCTTCGCAGTGGCCGCAGTCTCGACCGCATGGGCGATGCGACGCGGCGAGATCTCGCCGAAACGCAAATTCGCCGACAGGCGCGAGGCCGAGCCCTGTGCAAGGACGTCACGCTCGCCTGCGTAGCCTTTCAGCCCCGTTCCGACAAAGGTCTTAAGCGCAGCGAGCGCGCTGGGTTCGCCCGGCGCTTCGCCGAGTCCGAGCTCGCCGGACCAATCGGGCTTCGTCGGTCTGAGCCTCAATTGGTCAATCGAGACGCGCTCAGGCGCATCGTGAGGCCATGGCGCGGCGCTAACGTGTTTGGGCGCTGGCGTCGGCGGGGGCAGGGGCCCGAGCCCACAATGACGCCGCCAGAAGGCCTTGAAGATGCCGACCAGCGTCCCGTCGGGCTTGGTCAGCTCGGCCGGCTCGCGCATTAGGCGGCCGTTGAAAGTCAGTGCTTCGATCCCGTGCGCCTTGAGCGCTCTCTCGACGCGCTCATCAACAGCCTTCGCCCCACCCTCGTAACGGCGGCTCCACAGGACGCGGCCTGCATTCGCCGCGGCGGCAAGCGCAAGGATCGTCTCCTCAGCGTCGCCTTCGACGATGTCGAACCGCGCGCCGCAAGCGGCAAGGGCGGCCTCCATTGCCTTCAGCGACTCGGCGAGCCGCCATTTCGCTGCGCCGCCCAAGGGGCGCGCTCCGCCGCGTGACTCGTCGTGGATATAGACGAAGAGAGCAGGACGATCGGCGGCGGCGTGGATAGACGGCTGGTCATCGAGCCGGAAATCGTCTCGCAGCCAGACGATGTCGGCGCTTGCGCTCACGAGCCGGTCTCCCCGTGTCTGCAACCAACCGGTCTTAAGCGACGGAATGCGGCGCCTCGGCGTCCTTCCATTCGAGCGTCACGACCTTGCCGTTTTCGACCGTCAGCGCGAGGCGCCCGCGCTTGAGTTCGAGCGCTTGTTCGCCGAACAGTTTCCGTCGCCAGCCGTTGAGAGCGGGTACCGCGGCTTTGTCGCTCTGGGCGATCGCTTCGAGATCGTCGACGGTGGCGATCAGCTTGCCGGCGACGCCGCTGTCTTCGCTCACTTGCCTCAAGAGCACTTTGAGCAACTCGACGGTCGCGCCGACATTGACGCCGTTGCGCCGCTCGCGCTCGATCTTCGGCAATGTCTTGGGGTCGCGCTCGAGCCCGCGCTCGATCGCCGCCAGAATTTCTCCGCCAGAGCGGGAGCGCTCCATCCCGCGAGGGAAAGCGCGCAAGTTGGCGAGCGCCTCGGGGGTGCGCGGGGCGGCGAGCGCCAGCTCAATCAGCACCTCGTCCTTTAGAACACGCGAGCGAGGCACGTCGCGCGCCTGCGCCTCGCTCTCGCGCCAGGCCGCAAGCTCCATCAGCATTGCGAGATCGCGCGGCTTGCGCGCCTTGTTCTTGTAGCGCTCCCAGGCGCGCTCGGGATGCTGCTCGTAAGTTGAAGGCGAGGTCAGCGTCTTCATCTCGTCGTCGAGCCAGGATTGACGTTCCGTGGCCGTCACTCGCTTCGACAGCGCTTTATAAATCTCGCGCAGGTGGGTCACGTCGCCGATCGCGTAAGCAATCTGCGCTTCGGCCAGCGGGCGGCGCGCCCAGTCGGTGAACCGCGACGACTTGTCGATTGCGACATGGCAGATCGACTGCGCGAGCTCGCTGTAGGACACCTGCTCGCCGTAACCGCACACCATCGCCGCGACCTGGGTGTCGAACAGCGGCGTTGGCACGAGCCCGGAAAGCTTCCAGAAAATCTCGAGATCCTGCCGCGCAGCGTGGAAGACCTTGACAACGTCCTCATCCGCCATCAGTTGCAGGAGCGGCTCGAGGTCGAGGCCCGGAGCCAGCGCGTCGATCGCCAGCGCCTCCTCGTCCGAGGCGAGCTGGACGACGCACAAAATCGGCCAGAAGGTCGTCTCGCGCAGAAATTCGGTGTCGACCGTTACGAACGGAGAACGCGCCAGCCGTTGGCAGGCCTGAGCGAGTTCGTCCGTCGTTGTGATCAGGGACACGGGGATTGGGGACTTTATTGGCTTTCGCGAGGCGGGGCGACTGGCTTTGCCCGGTCCTTGCGCACGGAAGGCGGCGCATGACGCGGCATCCCGAGACGCTTATCGAGATAGGCGCCGACCACAGTTTGGAGTTCGTCCATGCAATCCTCGAAGAAGTGGTTCGCCTCCGGGATGACGGCGTGCTCGATGACAATGCCCTTCTGGGTCTTCAGTTTCTCGATCAGCGCCTGAACCTCTTTCAGCGGCGCGACCCGGTCCTTATCGCCATGGACGAACAGGCCCGACGAAGGGCAGGGCGCAAGAAAGCTGAAGTCAAAGCGATTGGCGGGGGGAGCAATCGAGATGAAGCCCTCAATCTCGGGTCTGCGCATCAGGAGCTGCATGCCGATCCAGGAGCCGAACGACACGCCGGCGATCCAGCAGGCGCGCGCCTCGGGGCTGATCGACTGCGCCCAGTCAAGGGCGGAGGCCGCGTCCGACAATTCGCCCTGGCCATGGTCGAAGGCGCCCTGCGACCGTCCGACGCCGCGGAAGTTGAAACGCAGCACGGAAAACCCGCGCTCGGCGAAACTATAGTAAGTGTTGTAGACAATCTGATTGTTCATCGTCCCGCCAAACTGCGGATGAGAATGAAGAACCACCGCGATCGGCGCCCCGCGCTGCTTTGCGGGGTGAAAACGACCCTCCAGCCTACCGGCGGGACCGGTAAAGAAAACCTCTGGCATGAACACTCCACAACGCCATGAAGCGCCTCCAGTCGGGGCTCGACTGCGCTCCGTCACGCCTTGCGGCGCGAGACTAAGCGCGAATCTGTCTCGGTCAGTCGACGGGGGCTCGCCTCGGAGGCAGCCTCATAGCACGCTGTCCATCGGCAATTGCAAGGAAAAACCGCAGGTCCCGCAGAGGTTTTCGCCCCGAGCGCGAGAATTGGAGCCATGATCGCCGCCGCCGCGAGCCCTTTGAGCCGAACCTATCTCGACTATAACGCGACGGCGCCGCTGCGCGCCAGCGCGCGCGAGGCCGCGCTCAAAGCGATGGAGACGACCGGCAATCCTTCGTCGGTCCACACCGAGGGCCGGGCCGCGCGGCGCATCGTCGAGAACGCGAGGAGCGAAGTCGCGCGGCTGGCGGGAGTCAGCGCTCGCTGCGTCACATTCGTATCCGGGGGAACCGAGGCCGCCAACGCGGCGCTCAATCCGCTGTTCGGCGGCGGGGCAAACGCCGCGCCGCTCGATCGGCTCATCGTCTCCGCCGGCGAGCACCCCTGCGTGCTTGCGGGGCATCGGTTTCCGATGG
This sequence comes from uncultured Alphaproteobacteria bacterium, assembly GCA_963753135.1. GTDB lineage: Bacteria > Pseudomonadota > Alphaproteobacteria > Rhizobiales > Beijerinckiaceae > Roseiarcus. Next base: position 356,210 of record CAVWBA010000009.1, read on the forward strand.
CGGAGACAGCGCCGTTGCTCTCGGACGGACGCATCGATCTCGACTGGCTTGAGGCCGCCTGCCGCCGTCCGGGGCGCGCGCTTCTCGCCCTGCAAGGCGCAAACAACGAGACGGGCGTCATCCAGCCGGTCGCGGAAGCGGCGGCCCTGGTCCATGCCGCTCATGGCTTCGTCTTTTGCGACGCGGTGCAGATGGCTGGGCGGATGGAGTGCGACATCGGCGCGCTCGGCGCCGACGCGCTCATGCTGTCGGCCCATAAGCTGGGGGGTCTCAAGGGGGCGGGAGCGCTGGTCGCGGCGCGCCGGGAGGTCAGCCTGGGGGGCGCGCCGCTCATAAAGGGCGGCGGCCAGGAGCGCGGGGCGCGCGCCGGCACCGAATCCGTCGCGGCGATTGCGGCTTTCGGCGCGGCGGCGCGGGCCTGCCTCGCCGAGTTGGACTCGGAGCCGGCGAGGCTCATTGGGATGCGCGATCGCCTGACAATCGCCGTCCGTTCGGTCGCCGCCGATGCGGTCGTCTTCGCCGAGACCGCTCCGCGGCTGCCCAATACGGTCTCATTCGCCGTTCCCGGCGTCGAGGCCGCGACGCTGATGATCGCGCTCGATCTCGCCGGCGTCGCAGTGAGTTCAGGCTCAGCCTGCTCCTCGGGCAAGGTGGCGCCGTCGCATGTGCTGGCGGGTATGGGAACGGCGCCTGAGCTCGCGCGCGGCGCGATCCGCCTCAGTCTCGGCTGGGCGTCGACGGAAGCGGATGTCGACCGCTTTGCTCAGGCGTTCGCAAGCGTCATCGCTCGAATGCGGGCGGCGCGCCGCCGAGGGGCCGCCGCGCTAACGGCGGAAGCTTAGCCCGCGCGGGAATGACTTGCATCGGTGCGCCGCGCGGTGTAGGAGGCGCGCTTTCCATTTCGCCGCCCGTTTCAACAGCTTAAGGAGTTGCCATGGCTCGCGTCACCGTCGAGGATTGCATCGACAAGATCGACAACCGATTTGATCTGGTCCTGATGGCTAGCCACCGCGCGCGGGCGATCTCGTCCGGCGCGCCGATTTCCGTCCCGCGCGACAACGACAAGAATCCGGTCGTCGCGTTGCGCGAGATCGGCGACGGCAAGCTCACGCCTGGCGACCTGCGCGAGGACGTGATCCACGCGCTCCAGAAGCACGTCGAGATCGATGAGCCGGAGGCGGAAGCGGCGCCGCCGATGGTCAATCCGGAACTGCAAACTCAGATCGAAGCCGGCGCCGACGTTCAGTTCGACCGCATGACCGAAGAGGATTTGCTGCGGGGGCTTGAGGGCCTGACCCCACCGCCGGAGCCGGAGGATGACGGCGAATAGCGCAACCGGAGCGGTCGCCATTACGCAGCGACGCCGCTGCGCGCAGTCGTATGATCCCGTCGGCCATCGCGGCGCGGCGGGATTTTTTTCGCCTTGTATCCACAGCCACGCTCAAGTTTCGCGTGTTTCCTATATTCAGCGCCGAACGATTTGCTATCTTGGGGGGCGAATCACTTGCGTTGCGGATCTCCGCCCTTTTGGCGGGGGCCGAGCGGATGGTCCCAATCGCGACGCGCAAGGGGTTCATGGGCGGCGAGGATGTTAGAGCCGACGCGTTGAGTGGGGGCCGAATTGAGCGATGAATTTGGTAAGCCGTCGGAAGCGGCGGCGCCTATGGCGGACAGCAACGAGCGCCCGGTCGGGCTGGTCGAAATCGCCGGGCGAGTCAAATGGTTCGACGCCGCCAAGGGCTATGGCTTCATCGTGCCGGACAGCGGCGAGGCTGACGTCCTTATCCATGTGACCGTCCTCAGGCGCGACGGATTCGCCACCCTTCACGAAGGCGCGCGCATCGTCGCCGAAGCTCAACGGCGCGAACGCGGCTTGCAGGTGTTCAAGGTGCTTGCGATCACCGAGCCCGACCCGGCTTCGGTTCCGGATCTGCCGCCGCCGCGGACCCGCGCGCAGGCAAGCTCGGTTGGCGCATTCGAGATCGTCATCGTCAAGTGGTTCAACCGGGCGCGGGGCTTCGGCTTCCTCACACGCGGCGAAGGCACCGAAGATATATTCGTTCATATGGAGACGCTCCGTCGCTATGGCTTCATCGACCCAAAGCCGGGCGACAGCATGCTGGCCCGATTCGGTCCGGGGCCGAAAGGATTGATGGCGGCCGAGGTGAGGCCGCTCGACAGTTCGAAGACCTTCGCGCCGCATTGAGCGCCGCTTCGTCGCGATGGTTTTGAAACTCGGCGCCGATCGCTGCGGCTCGAGCGCTTGACGCGCCCTTCTGCTTGCTCTTGAAACCGGGCTTTAGGCGTCTCGCGATTATTGCGCGAGGCCCGAGGAGCGGCGATGAGGGCGATCGGATTTCGGCTAGCGGCGGCGTTCGCCTTCGTCCTTGTCCTAGCGGCCTCGGTTGGCGTCACGGCGCAGGGCGGTGAGCCTGATTCGCTGGAGATCGTCACCTCCACGGGGCGGCATGCGTTTCAGATCGAGATCGCCAATAACGACGCAACCCGCGAGCGCGGACTTATGGACCGGCGCTACATGGCCGCCGACCACGGCATGTTGTTTGAGTTCGATCGCGAGGCCCCGGTGGCGTTCTGGATGAAGAACACCTACATCCCCCTCGACATGATTTTCATTGCGCCCTCAGGGGTCGTGACGCACATCGTCTCCAATGCTGAGCCGCTATCCGAGCGCGTCATTCCTTCCGGCGGACCCTGCATCGGGGTGCTCGAACTGAACGGCGGGACGGCGGCTTCGATCGGTCTCAAGGTGGGCGACAAGGTTCATCATCCGTTCTTCAAGCCGTGACCTACAACTAAGCGCGTTGCATCCGCCGTCAACATTGCTACACTCCTGCGACACTGGGCGTCGCCTGCTGAGGCGGCGTGAGGCGGGGTGGGAGTGGTTTGAGTCAAGTTTCGACGTGGGGTCCAGATTCTGGGTTCCACGCGCCGTTTTCGACTGAGACCCCGGCCGGCGGACGCAATGGCTGGGGCGGGATTTACGCGGCGCTGGATCTCGGAACCAACAATTGCCGGCTGCTGGTCGCGCGGCCGACCTCTCATGGATTCCGGGTTATCGACGCGTTCTCCCGTATCGTTCGCTTGGGCGAGGGCCTGTCGCTGACGGGACGCTTGAGCGAGGCGGCGATCGCGCGCACGCTCGAGGCCTTGAAGGTCTGTCGGGACAAGATGGCGGCGCGGGGGGTCACCCGCGCTCGCACCATCGCCACCGAAGCCTGCCGTTCGGCCGCCAATGGGCCGGACTTTGTCGCCGAGGTTCGCGAACGGCTCGGCATCCAACTCGAAATTGTCGATCGCGAGACTGAAGCGCATCTCGCCGCGGCCGGCGTCGGCGATCTCGCCGACAAGGAAGCCCGGTCGACGGTGATGTTCGACATTGGCGGCGGGTCTTCGGAGATTATCTGGCTTGGCTTCGATCCTCGCGCGCCGCAAGCGTCGAACCGGGTGAAGACGTGGGAGTCGCTGAGGCTCGGCGTGGTCTCGCTGGCCGAGACCTTCGGCGGCGTCGACGTGAGCGACGAGGCGTTCGCCGCCATGACCGATCACGTCTCGGAGGCGCTTGCTCCCTTCGTCGCTCGGGTCGCTGACGAGGCGCGCTGCGACCGCTTCCATCTTCTTGGCACCTCCGGCACGGTCACTACCATTGCGGGCGTGCATCTCAATCTGCCGCGCTATGACCGGCGCGCGGTCGATGGCTTGTGGCTCGGCCGGGCGGAGGTCGACGCGGCGATCGCGCGATTGCGCGCCATGAGCTACGCCGAGCGCGCCGCCAACGCCTGCATCGGCCACGAACGCGCCGATCTGGTGCTCGCCGGCTGCGCAATCCTCGAGGCGATTCGGCAGCATTTCCCGGCCGAGCGGCTGCGCATCGCCGATCGGGGCCTGCGCGAGGGGATCCTCAGCCACATGATGCGCGCCGACGGAGTCGGCCCGCATCGACGCCCGCGCGAGCGCTGGTGACAACGGGAGGCTCGGGCCGCGAGGGCGGCCGGGCGCTCAAGACGCGGGTCAAGATGACCCGCAAGCGCACGCCGGCGTCGGCCCGCTGGCTCGAACGCCAGCTCAACGACCCCTATGTCGCCCAGGCGCGCCGCGAAGGGTTTCGCTCCCGCGCGGCTTACAAGCTCATCGAGATCGACGACAAGTACAAGCTCATGAAGCCGGGTCAGCGCATCATCGATCTCGGCGCCGCGCCAGGCGGCTGGAGTCAAGTCGCGGCGGCGCGCGTCGGCGCCGGCGAGGGCAGGGGACGGGTCATCGCCATCGATCTCCTGGAGATGGACCCGATCGAAGGCGCAGAGTTTCGGCAAATGGATTTCCACGACCCTGAGGCGCCTCGCCTCCTTCGGGAATGGCTGGGCGGCCTCGCGGACGGTGTCCTTTCCGACATGGCGGCCAACGCCACGGGCCACCGCAAGACCGACCAGTTGCGCATCATCGGCCTGGTCGAGCTCGCCGCCGATTTCGCCGGCGAAGTCCTCGCGCCGGGCGGGTTCTTTCTGGCCAAAGTGCTGCAGGGCGGCGCCGAGGGCGAATTGCTTGCCCGCCTCAAGCGGGAGTTCGCAACCGTGCGCCACCTGAAGCCCAAGGCCAGCCGCGCCGACAGCGCCGAGCTTTATTTGTTGGCGACAGGGTTCCGAGGCGCGGCGGCGGCTGTGTGATGGGCCGTTAGGGACGCGAGAAGCGACCCAGGGCTCGCGATGGGCCATTCAGATTCCCGGCCCAATGTGCTATACAAGATCCCGTGACCGAGCTTCTCGAGCGAGCCGTCGAAATCTTGCGCGGTCTGCCGCCCGAAGCGCAAGACGCGCTTGCTGGCATTCTCCTGCAATGGGCTGAGAACGACCAATCAATCGTGTGGCTCACCCCGGGCGAGGAAAAGTCTACGAGAGCCTCTTCGTTGGAGGCTGAGCCGGGCGAGTTCGCGACCGACGATGAGATCAGAGCAATCCTGGGCGAGCCAGGGCCTGTGAGGCCGCAGTATGCGCGCCGCGCCGCCGAGGAACTTGAGCACGTCCTGTCGTACATCGAGGGCGCCGTTCGGAGGCGGATCCGATCTCCCGTTGTAAGGCCGCCGGAACGGTAGCCTGATGCTGACCCGCGCGGCGGCCGGCCTTATGTTCGGCGGAGCGCCAAGGCTGATACCGGAGGAGCAACCATGAACGTTCAGACCAAGGAGACCAAAGCGCCGACCGATCCAGCGGCCCTCATGGGGAAACTGCCGACGCCGCCGAAATTCAACAACCTCAAGGACGAGCGGCTGCACCGGAAGCAGAGACTGGCGGCGGGATTCCGGCTGTTCTCGAAATTCGGCTTCGACGAGGGAGTCGCGGGTCACATCACGGCGCGCGATCCGGAGCACCTCGACACGTTCTGGGTCAATCCGTTCGGCGTCCATTTCAGCCAGGTCAAGGTCTCGAACCTGATCCGATGCGATCATAAAGGCGCTGTCGTCGAGGGCGACTATCCGGTTAACACGGCGGCCTTCGTCATCCATTCGCGCGTCCACGCGGCGCGCCCGGACGCGAACGCGGCGGCCCATTCCCATTCGACCTATGGGCGGGCCTTCTCGACGCTCGGGCGTCCGCTGGCGCCGATCACCCAGGACGCCTGCGCGTTCTATGAGGACCATGCGGTCTATGACGACTTTGGCGGCGTGGCGGTCGAGCTCGACGAAGGCCAGCGGATCGCCGAAGCGATCGGCAAGCGCAAAGCGGCGATTTTGCAGAGCCACGGCCTAATCACAGTCGGGGGAACGGTCGATGAGGCGGTGTGGTGGTTCATCACCATGGAGCGGTCCTGCCAGGTGCAATTGCTGGCGGAAGCGGCTCTGAAGCCCGGCGAGAGCCTGAAACAGATCTCGCCGCAAGCCGCCGCGCAATCCTATAAAATCGTGGGCAACCCATTCGCGGGCTGGTTCCAGTTCCAGCCGCTCTATGCGCGCATCCTCAAGGAGCAGCCGGACCTCTTGGAGTGAGGCGCGGAGCGTTGACTTGGGCTGGACTTCCCCTGTCGAGTTGCGCGCGGTCGTCCGATATGGGCCTATGGCGTTTCGATCCCCGGCGGCGACGCGCCAGCAAAGGAGTGTCCAATGCGCTTTGTTGTCCTGCCGATCCTCATGGGCCTGGCCGCGGCGGCGACGCCGGCCAATGCGCAAAACGCGTGGCTCGCATCCAAAATGATGGAGGGGATTTGCGGAACGAAGGCCGCGCCAAGCAACAATTTGGATCGCCTGACGAAGCGGCTTAATCTGACCGACACGCAGAAGGCCGCGCTCAAGGACCTCGAGGACGCCTCCGCCGCAAGCGCAGCTTCGGCCAAGACGGCGCTATGCGACGCCAAACCGGATCTTGCGACCACGCCGGGCCGGCTCGCGTTCACCGAAAAAGTAAGCCAAGCGCAGCTCGATGGAATGAAGGCGATCGAACCCAAGCTTCAGGCGTTCTACATGAGCCTCGACGACAAGCAGAAGCACGCCTTCGACACCGGCGGTCGGGTGGGCGGCCTCTTCGGTTGGCTCGGACGCTAACTTAAGGATCGCGCGCCGACCAGTGCATTCGGCGGACGGCACAATGGGACTTTGGCCTGAAGGGTGTTTCAAGGACCGGCGCGTGCTCGTGGTCGGAGGCACATCGGGCATCGGAGCTGGGATTGCGCGCGGGTTCCTGAGCGAAGGCGCGCAACTCATCGTCACCGGCGCAACGGCGGCGGAGGCTGAAGCGGCGCGGGTCAGTCTGGAAGGCCCTCAGACCCTTGCTTTGGATGTAAGGGACGCCGAAGCGGTGCAGCGGACCGTCGGCGATCTTCGGCCCCTCGATCATCTCGTCTATGCGGCGGGCGTCATCCGGCGCGGAGAGGAGCACGATCCGGAGGTCTTCGACATGGTGCTCGACATCAATCTTAACGGCGCGATGCGCGTCGCGGCGGCGGCGCGGCCGATACTCGCGCGAGGGACCGGCACGATCCTCAACATCGCCTCCATGCTGTCGTTTTTCGGCGGAGCGCTCGTCCCCGGCTATTCCGCCTCGAAGGGCGGAATAGCGCAGCTCACCAAGTCGCTTGCTCTCGCCTATGCCGCAGACGGGCTCCGCGTGAACGCGCTCGCTCCGGGGTGGATCGCGACGCCGCTCACCCAGGCGCTGAGGGAGGACCCGGCGCGTTCCGAGGCCATTCTCTCGCGCACAGCGCTGCGTCGATGGGGCGAGCCTCAGGACATCGCGGGCGCTGCGGTGTTCCTTGCGTCTCCATTGGCTGCTTTCATCACCGGCGTGGTCCTGCCGGTCGACGGCGGCTATCTCGTCGCCTGACCGCTCGCTGCAGGCAAGCCGCGCTCCGCTGCAGCGACGCCTGACCCTCATCGGCCCCTTGCGGTTCAAGTCCGATATGCGCGCCCGGCCGCGCGGCTGATCCATTCGCCCCACCTGGCGATTGTCGATGACCAGCGCCAATTTACGGCGATGCGGCCGTTCGGCAAGCCCGACAGGCGCGGACGGCGCCCTCCCGGCTCACTCCGCCGCGGCGGCCGCGCGCTCTTCGGTCGTCGAGACCATTCGCCCGGACACTGCGGCGCCGGCGTCCGGCTTGAGCCCAGCGAAGACGAATACGGACAGGCTGGAGACGATCGCGACCAGCACGAAGGCGAGCGAGAGGTCGCGCGTCATGAGCTCGGAATCGCCAAAAGTGAACTGGATCGCTTCCACGCATATCGCCGCCACCGCGACGCCGACCGCCCCCGACATCTGCTGAGACACGCTGGCGAAGCTGGTGGCGCGGCTCATCCGCGGCGGGTCGACATCGGCGTAGCTGATGGCGTTGAGCGCGGTGAACTGGAGCGAGCGGAAGAAACCGCCGGTGAGCAGCGTCAGCAGCAGGAGCCAGTGCGGGGTCGAAGGCGTGAACAGCGCGCAGGCGCCGAGGAACGCCCCCGAAATGAGGCAGTTGACCACCAGCGTCTGGCGGAAGCCGAACCAGCGCAGCGCGGACGAAGCGGTGAATTTCATCATCAGGGCGCCGGCCGCGGTCGCGAAGGTCAGCGAACCGGATTCGAACGGCGTGAGGCCGAACCCGACCTGGAGCAAAAGCGGCAGCAGGAAGGGCATGGCGCCAATGCCGATCCGGAAGATGAACCCGCCGATGACGCCGGCGAAAAACGTCGGGATTTTGAGCAGCTTGAGATCAAGGATCGCGTCCTCGTTGGCGGCGGCGTGCCGGACGTAGGCGGCGAGCGAAAGGGCGCCGATCACGATCATCGCCGCGACCAGCCAATAAGGCGCAATACCGCGCCCGATCGTGCTCAGGCCCGATATGAGGCTCAGGAGGCCGACGCCCGAGAGGATGAACCCCTTGAAATCGAAACGGGGCACCGCCTCCTCGCGCAAGTTCTCGATGAATTGGAGCGACAGCAGAACGCCGAGAACGCCGATCGGAACGTTGATCCAGAAGATCCAGCGCCAGTGAAAATAGGTGGTGATGAAGCCGCCGAGCGGAGGGCCCGCCACCGGGCCGATCAGCGCCGGGACGGTGAGATAGGCCATCGCGGTGACGAGATCGCTCTTCGCTATGGAGCGCAAAAGCACCAGGCGACCGACCGGCACCATCATCGCTCCGCCCAGCCCCTGGAAAACACGCGCGGCGATCAGAGTCGAAAGCGAAGACGACGCGCCGCACAGGATCGAGCCGAGGGTGAAGATGACGATCGCGCTGCAGAACACCGTGCGCGCGCCGAAGCGGTCGGCGACCCAGCCCGAGGCGGGAATGAACACCGCAAGGGTCAACATGTAGGATGTGAGCGCCAGCTTGAGGACGATCGGATCCTGATGCAGGTCGAGCGCAATAGCCGGCAGCGAGGTCGAAATGACCGTCCCGTCCATGTTCTCCATGAACAGGGCGGTCGCAATGATGAAGGCGGTGAGAACGGCGGAGCGCATCGGCGGCTTTCAGGCTGGGGCTTTTTGGCGCCCGGGCGCCGCCGCCGCAAGACGTAGGCCGGATACCGCGGTCACAATAGGTTGAACGCGGACCCCGCAGGCACGGATCCGTCCATCCGCCGCGATTCTAGCCGCATGCACCGCCCTTAACCGCCGAACACGACCTTGTTCATGATCCGTCCGGGCGCAAGGGTGAACAAGCCTGTGACGACGAGCGCCAGGGTGAAGATCCAGATCATCGCCGAACGATGAGCTTTCACATCGTGCTGGCGCGCCCGCAGGACGGCGAGGGGAACAACTCCCAGCGTGAACAACGAGAGAAGGTGGATCGGGCTCCAAGGTCCCCAGGTTCGGATCGTGTGAATGAAGAACGAAGTCCCTGCGATCAGAATCATGAGAATGGCCCACGCCCAGCCGATCGTTCGATGCGGCAGCGTTCCCTTGGGGGCCAGGAGCTGCACGACGCCGAGACCGATCGCCGCAAAGGCGAAAGCGGCGTGAAACCGTATGACCGGCGGGGCGTCGAGCAGGGGAGCGAGCGTCATGACCGAATCCATCTTGGTCGGGCCGCTCACCTCGCGCGTCAGGACTCTGGCGAAGTGGCTCGATCGTTTGGGCTCGCGGGGCAACGCAAATGTAGTGTGATGCGCGTCACAGGGGGAGCCATAATTTATGGGCTATGGTTACGCGCCTTATGCTTCTTAGCACAAATCCCCTTGAGCAAGGGGTCGTAAGTTGCTTGGTGTGATCGACGACCTTTGTTGAAACTGACCAAACAGAGTCACCTGTGGGTCAGTCGGAAGTTCATTCAAGCCCGACGGATAGAAGATGCGGCGACCGACATTCTACAGAGCGATGAATTTGAGGGAAGAACAGTACGCCTGGGACCTATTTCGGGGTACCTTGCCGCCGGGCAATCAGATTGGAATCGGCGATGGTCTTGGGTTCGGCGACCGGCCGTGGACCGATACGGGGTCCGACCGAAACGCCCGCATGCCCTTCATGCGCTATCAAGTCAATCTGGGCGACATGGCGAGCATGGATCTCACTTCAACGCATTATTTCGGGGGGTTCGGCCGTATTTGCAACTCGTTCATTCATGAGTTGACGCATGTCTGGCAGTATCTGCACGGCGACTGGGTCAAGGTCAGTTCGGTAACCGCGCAAGCCGTTGAGGCAGTGGCGCCCTATCTATTTTGGGGCGACCTCTCCTCCATCCCCGCGTACGAATACACGCCGCTGGACGACAGCAAGGCCTGGGACGATTACAACGCGGAACAGCAGGCCCATATCGTCGAAGATTGGAATTACAGGAGGGACAAGAGCAGTGACCTGTTCCCCTTTATATCCGAGGTAATCCGGAGCCACGGCGATCCGACGGCTCGCAAGCAATCCCTCAAGGAACTGAGAAGCCATCTCTATACGCCCCCTCCACCTCCGCCGAACCCGACATTCATCCGGGTCGCTTCGCCCGACGCGGCGCTGCTGCCGCTTCTAGAAAAGCGTTTTGCCGCAAATGACGTTGCGGGATTCGGTGGGCGCGTCCGGCAGTTGGAGCAAATCTTTCGAGGACTCGATCAGTTGCAGGCCCGGCAATTGCTGGACAGGCTTAACTTCCGGCGGAACGGCGATCAGGTATCCATGTACTTTCACGATCACTTGAGCACCGCTACCAGGATTCAGCTTCTTAATATCTTGCGGAGCGCGTCGAAGGCGCTGACGGTTTGATACCCCTTCGAGGTCGATCGCTCCGTGTTCGATGCGGCAGCGTTCCTTTGGGGAGCAGAAGCCGCGCGGCTCCGAGAGCGATCGCCGCGAAGGCGAAAGCGGCGTGAAATCGCATGAGCCGGCGGCGCGTCGAGGAGCGGGACGAGCGTCACGCCGCGCCTCACCCTAATTCTTCAGCATGCGGTCGACGTCGTTCAGCGCCTTCTCGCAGCCGTCGCGATCGCCCTCATCATCGGCGCGGCGCGCCTCATCCATGGCCTCGGTGATTGCCTGGACCTCCTCGCTGGTGAGGTCGCCCGCGTCGTGCTCCGCGCTGGCGATCGAGCCAGGAGTTGGCTGGCGATGCATGGTGGCGAACGCCGATTGCCGCGCCGGCCGCCCTTGCGCCGCGGCGGAATCCAGAAGCTTGGCGACGTCGAGGTTGGTTTGATAGATCCGGTCCGTGCATGGTCCAGCATGAGCCGCCCCGGCGCCGAGCATGAACGCCAATCCTGCCGCTGCGGTCCCGTGCCGAACGATCATCTCTCCCTCCTATAGGGTCGGGCGGCGCAGAGCGACGCCTGCGGGTGGGACGAGCCAACGCTGCTTCCCAACGACGCATTCGTATAACGCCTGAGCCGGCCAATCAGGCGACGGAAATGCGACAATTGTCCGTGAGCCCCGCCGCTCGCGCCGTCTACCAAGGCGGCAAGCGTCGGAGATATCCAGAATCAGCGAGCGACCTCGTGTTCTCCATGGGCCTCGAGCAGGGCGTTGAGGCGCTTGCGCATCAGCATTCCGGGGCGGTCGGAGGGCATGTGCATTTCGAGCTTGCGGCTCATGTCGACGATCGCGTCCGGATCGGTGGATTCCAGAATCTCCCGGTCCTCCTCGATGATGGCCTTGTCCCAGGCGATGAGCTCGGCGGTCGAGCAATCCTCCTCGCGGTCATTGCGGTAGAGGATTTGAATGAGCTGGATCGCCCCGTCATCGACCGGCGTCGCCGAATTGAAGATGACGTGCCGGAGGCCGGAGGGATATTCCATATCCATAGTGCGGCAAAACGGCATGAACCAGGCGTTGCGCATCTTGCGCTTCGTCCATGGCTCCGTCGTGCCCGTGATGCGCGCGGCTAAAGGCGGGTTTCTTACCGGGACAATGGTCTCGGCGACGAAGCCGTAGTCGGTTTCGGTGAGTTCATATTTCTCCGGCTTCGGCTGATCGATATCGCCGAACGTGCCCCTGTGGACGAAAGCGAAGTGCGCATTGTCGAACGAGTTCTCCATCATCCTCAGCGCGGAGCATCGCCACAACTCGTCGAACTGATGGATCCGTCGGAAGGCCCCGTCCTCCTCGTAGGGCAGGTCCGGGATGTCGGCGATGGGTTCGCCGAGACAGACCCAGACATAGCCGTAGCGCGTCTTCGCATGGAAGCTTTTGGCTTTAGCTTCCGGGACCGGCTGCTCGAACGGAAATTGCGGGATGTTCACGAGCTTGCCCGTTCGGTCGTATTCCCAGCCGTGATAGCCGCATACGATATGGCCCTCCCTGATCCACCCTTTGGACAATTTGGCGGTGCGGTGGCAGCAGCGGTCCTCGAGCGCCGCGGGATCGCCCGCCCCATCGAGAAAGAGGACGATGTCCTGTCCCAGGATGCGAAAGGGCTTCGGCCCGTCGTTGAGTTTGGCGAGCGGCAGGCTGGCGTACCAGAAGTTGCGCAGGACCGGCTGGCGCGTGTTCAACATGAAATGGCTCCTCGCCGTTACGCCATGACCGATGGTCCGCCGCAGACGCAAAAACCGCGCCGCGCTGGCCGCGTGACGTGACGTCGTGGCCTAGCGTAGCGTTCAGCGATCGGCGCCTGCAAATCGGCTTGAAACCGGCGAAGCGAGAGTGCAAAATGTCGCCGCTTCCGTGACCCGCGCCCGTTAAGAGAGCACGATGAGCAAGGCCGCCACCAAGATTGCGACGAAGACCGAGACGCGCGTCCAGCGTCCGCGCCTGCACAAGGTCATTCTCTTCAACGACGACTATACGCCGCGCGAGTTCGTGATCGAGGTCCTGAAGGGCGTGTTTCGCCTCAATGAGACCCAGGCGCTCAACGTGATGATGACCGCGCATCGCAAGGGCGTCTGCGTGGTCGCGGTGTTCGCGCAGGACATCGCCGAGACCAAGGCCGCGCGCGGAACTGAAGCGGGCGCAGCCAAGGGCTACCCGCTGCGTTTCGGAACGGAGCCAGAAGAATAGCGCGCGCTTGGCGCCGGCGCTCAGGATAGTCCGGACATGAGTGGCGCAAATCTCCCGCCCCTGAAGACGCGCAAGCTCGGCCGGACGAGCGTCAGCGTGACCGAGCTCGGCCTTGGCACCGCCCCGCTCGGCGAACTCTTCGAGAAGATCGAGGACCAAGAGGCCGCGGGGATCATCGGCGCCGCCTGGGACGGCGGCGTGCGCTACTTCGATACGTCCCCATGGTATGGGCGCGGGCTCGCCGAGCACAGGCTTGGCCGCGCGCTCTATCGCAAGCCGCGCCCCGACTTCGTCATATCGACCAAGATCGGCCGTGTGTTGCGCCGGCCATTCGGGCCCAACGCCATCAAGGATCAATGGCTCGGCGGTCTCGAGTTTCAGACCGTGTTCGACTACGGCTACGACGGCGTGATGCGCTCGTTTGAGGACAGCCTGCAGCGGCTCGGCATCAATCGGGTCGACGTCCTCCTGATCCACGACCTCGATCCTTGGGATCACAATCCTGCGGCGCTCAACGCCTATTTCACTCAGCTCAAGACGAGCGGATGGAGGGCGCTGGCGGAATTGCGCGAGGCGGGCGTCATAGGAGGGATCGGCGCGGGCTTTAACTCCCTGGGCTCGATCCCACGTTTCCTCGATCTCTTCGACATGGATTTCTTCTTGCTCGCGATGCGCTACACGCTGCTCGAGCAGGACGTGCTCGAGAGTGAGTTCCCGCGCTGCGAGGAGCGAGGCGTCGGGATCGTTATCGGCGGTGGCTACAATTCCGGGATTCTCGCAACCGGCGCCGTCCCCGGCGCGATGTACAATTATGCGCCGGCCGGCCCTGAGATCCTCGAGCGGGTGAAGAAAATCGAGGCCGTCTGCGCCCGCCACCGCGTTCCGCTTGCCGCAGCGGCGCTGCAGTTCCCGCTCGGCCATCCAATCGTCGCCTCGATCATTCCGGGCGCGATTTCGCGCGCCCAGGTCGAACGGAACCTGGCCGCCTTCCGCCATCCGGTTCCCTCCGACCTCTGGGCCGAGCTCAAACACGAGAAGCTCATTCGCGCCGACGCGCCGACCCCGGCCTGAGATCGGCTTTCGCCGATTGCGGCGGATCGCCAATCCACATAGCTTTCTGTCGAACGCCAATGGCGCAAAACTCAGTCCTTGGGGGGAAAGCGGATGTTTCAATGCGCGCCGGATGATCCGCCAGGGCCGCGTTCGGCGGGCTGTCTCTGCCATACGCCTGGCTTTGCGCGCCTGAACGCGCATCTTGCGCAAAAATTCTCTCGTCATTCGTCGATCGGCGGCATCCGCGCGACCTTCGGCGCATTCGCGGCCGAGCCGGGCGGCTCGCCAGCTCGCCCGACGACGGCGCCCGGCGCTCCCATCGCCTTCACCAATGCGCGGCTGTTCGACGGCAAGTCGGACGTGCTGATCGAAGGCATACGAGTCGTGGTCGAGGGCAAGACGATCAAGGCGGTCGAGCCGGCAGAAGCCACGCTCGACCCTGGCGCACGCGTTGTCGATTGCGGCGGCCGGGTGCTGATGCCTGGCCTTATCGACGCGCACTGGCACGCGATGATGGCGTCCTTGCCGATAAGTGTCCTCATGACCGCGGATGTCGGCTACATCACCCTTGTCGCCGCCGACGAAGCGAGAAAGACGCTGATGCGCGGCTTTACCAGCGTCCGCGACATGGCTGGGCCGACCTTCAGCCTGAAGCGAGCGATCGACAATGGCCTCGTGCAAGGGCCTCGCATCTGGCCCTCAGGCGCGATGATCTCGCAAACCGGCGGGCACGGCGATTTTCGTTTCCCCTATGAAGTTCCTGCTTCCCCCAATGCGTCGTTGAGCCGTGTCGAAGCGATCGGCGGCGGCGCCATCGCCGACGGCGTCGATCGCGTGCTCCAGCGGGCGCGCGAGCAGCTGATGCTCGGCGCGAGCCAGCTCAAGCTCGCCGCGGGCGGCGGCGTGTCGTCGCACTACGATCCGATCGATGTCAGCCAATACACCGAGGCCGAGTTCCGGGCCGCGGCCGATGCTGCGGAAAACTGGGGGACCTATGTCGCCGTGCACGCCTATACGCCTCGCGCGATCCAGACCGCGATCCGCGGCGGCGTCAAATGCATCGAGCACGGGCACTTGATGGACGAGGCGACGGCGGAAATTATTGCGCGGAAAGGCATATGGCTAAGCACGCAACCGTTCCTCAACAACGAATACTCCAATGCGATGCCGACGCCCGAAGGGGAGGCGAAAGCGCAGCAGGTCTATGCAGGAACGGACGCGGCTTACAAATTCGCCAAGGCGTTCAACCTCAAGACGGCCTGGGGCACGGACATATTGTTCGATTCGAAGATGACGGCGCATCAGGGGGCGATCCTGACGACCCTCGAGCGCTGGTATCGTCCGGTCGAGATCCTCAAGATGGCGACGGCGGTGAACGGCGAACTCTTGGCGATGTCCGGCCCGCGCAATCCTTATCCAGGCAAGCTCGGCGTGATCGAGGCTGGCGCGCTCGCCGACCTCATTCTCGTCGACGGCGATCCGCTCGCCAATCTCAAGCTCGTCGCCGATCCGGACAAGAATTTCCTTATCATCATGAAGGACGGGCAGGTGGTCAAGGATGCGCTGTAGAGGCGAGAGAAGCGCCTTCAATCCGTTGCCGGCGCTTGTGCCGCCGCGCCCGCGCTCTGCGCATGGGCGATGGCGCTGGCCACCGTCGCCATCGTCGGCATGCCGCCGAGCTGCATCGATTCGACCGCGGTCGAAGGCACGATCACGATGGTCGCGTTGCTGCGCTTCAAGCCTTCATAGAGCATGTTCATCGCCCGCAAATGAAAGGCGATCGGGTTGTCGGCGTACATCTTCGCCGCGGCGTTGAACGAATTCGGCCACCTGCCGCTCCGAATCGCCCAGGATCACGCGCGCCTGCCGCTCGCGCTCGGCCTGGGCCTGCATCGACATCGCGTCCTGCAAGGCGGCGGGAATGCGCACGTCCTTGAGCTCGACCGAGATGACGTCGATCCCCCACGGCTTGGCGCGCGCGTCGATGATGCGCTGCAATTCGACGCTGAGCTTCTCGCGTCCCTCCAGCATGTCGGCCAGCACGGTCTTGCCGATCACGTCGCGCAGCGCCGTTTGCGCCGCCCAGTTGATCGCCGAGACGTAGTCGGCCACGTCGAGCGCAGCCGTTTTCGGATCGACCACCTTCCAGAACAGCACCGCATCGACGTCGACCGGCACCGTGTCGCGCGTCATCGTCTGCTCCGCCCTGAAGGTGCTGGTGATGACGCGGGTGTCGATCCGATAGGCGACGGTCTCGACGATCGGCACGATGAAGAACAGGCCCGGGCCTTCAAGGCCGCGGAACTTGCCGAGTCGGAGGACCACGACCCGCTCCCACTGATCGGCGACCTTGATCGCGCTGGCGACGATCGAAGCGACGATGAAGCTCAGGATCGCGATCGACACGCTGGCGGCGTAGCTCTCCGGGCTCATGGTCGCATAGGCAAGCCCCAGGCCAGCTACGAAGACGATGATGAAGATCAGCCCCGGCAACGGACTGGCGTTTCGCATGGGAAAGAGCCTCGATCGCAGCGTCCGGCGCGGGCCGCACGCGCATTGGCGGCGTCTGCCCTTTCATGTGGGATGTTTTCCACCGAGCGCCAGGGTTTGCGTCGCCGGGTGGGGCAAAATCACATTGCACGGGCTCGCGGTGCGCAAAAAATGTGATCAGGCCCCAACAAATTTGGGTTGCATGAGCGTTCACGTGTGATTAATAATCTGTAAAAGAGGGCTGCGGGCGCGAATCCAGAAGGGCGCTGCAATGAATCGCCTTTGCTTGACGATCGCATGTCTCAGCGCTGTCGCTTGGATGCAGGCGTCGGCCGAAACTCTGTCCTCCGATTCGCCGAAGACCCCTCGACCGCACGCAACGAAGGCAAAGCATCTTGCCTACGTCTCGAAGGCGGCGAGCCTCAATAACGAGGTTCGCTTCTCGGACCCCTATGCGCCGCCGGAAGGCACGACCATCGTCAAGAGAAGCGGCCTTCCGGGTTATTCCTATCCAGTTCCGAAGGACCCGCAGGGCGGCGGCCTGTCGATCAGCATGGGTAAGGATGGCGGCGGCCACACCACCGGCGGCCTGAGCTGGGGCTTTTAGGCTAAGCGCCTTACCAGGCGCCTCGCGCGGTCGCATCGAACGGCGCCTGGCTGAAGCTTGGCGCCAATTGACTTTCCGCAATCCCTCCCGATAGTCGCGGCCCGCAATGAGACGCGCCAAGCCCATTGGCGCCGTGCGCCGCTTTCGCCCTTGGGTCGGCGGCCGGCGGCTTGGGCGAGGACCCGGGCGATGAAGGCCGAGCGGTCGAACGCCATCGGCGCCGGCTCGTTGATCCGTTCAATCGCGGTCTGGGGACCAGGCCTTCTCGTCATGCTGGCCGACACTGACGCCGGCAATGTGGTCACCGCCGCCCAGAGCGGCGCGCAATGGGGTTATCGCCTGTTGCCGCTGGTGCTCATGCTCATTCCGATGCTGTACATGGTCCAGGAATTGACCGTGCGGCTCGGAATCTACACCGGCCGGGGCCATGGAGAGCTGATCCGGGCGCGATTCGGCCTTGGCTGGGCGCGGCTTTCGACATTTGGGCTAACCGCCGCGGTCGTCGGATCGTTGATCACGGAGTTCACCGGCGTCGCGGGCGTCGGCGAATTGTTCGGCCTCTCGCGCGCCTTCACGCTGCCCCTCGCCGCAGCGACCCTCCTCATCATCGTGGCCAGCGGGTCTTACAAGCGGGTCGAGCGCGCGGCCTTGATCGTTGGCCTGTTCGAACTGGCGTTCTTTGTCGTTGCATGGGCCGCGCACCCGGGCCTCAAGGCGATGGCGCGGGACGCGATCGATCTGCCGCTCAGGAACCGCGATTTTCTGTTCATGGGCGCGGCGATCATCGGGGCGACCTTCAACCCATGGATGATCTTCTACCAGCAGTCGGCGACGGTGGAGAAGAAATTGCGCCCAAGCGATCTCGTCGCCGCCCGATGGGACACCGGCGTCGGCGCGATTCTCACCCAGTGTTTGACCGGCGCGGTGCTAGTCGCGGCCGCCGCGGCGTTCGCTGGCGGCGGCGCGTCGTCGAGCCTCACGACGGTGGGCGAGATCAGCGGCGCGCTGACCCCGGTCATGGGCGAGCGGATTGGCCGGATTGTGTTCGGCGCTGGCGTGCTCGGGGCGTCGCTGGTCGCGGCGATCGTCTCCTCTCTGGCGCTGGCCTGGGGCATCGGCGAAGTCGCCGGCTACCGGCGTTCGTTGGAGTACCGGCCATTCGATGCGGGCTGGTTCTACGGCGTCTACGCGGCCTGCGTTTTGGGCTCGGGCGCGGTGGTGTGGTTCGCCTCCAACCTCGTCTGGCTCAACATCGTCGCTCAAGTCTTCAATGCCTTCCTCATGCCGCTCGTCATTGGCTTGTTGGTGGCGCTGGCGGCCGTGGCCTTGCCGGAGCCCTATCGGCTGCGCGGCTGGTATCTCGCAACGATCGCCGCCGTTTGCGCGATCGTCTCCGCGGTCGGAATCTTCGGCGGCTTGCGCGCGCTGATGTGAGGCCCCGCCTCTGCGAACGCGTCGCAGGTGTCAATTCTGTGATATTCATGCCTGCCTCGGGCTCGAGTCCAAGATGCGTATTCATTTTCTCTCGGCGGCTGTCTTCACTCTCGCGTCGCGGCGGGTTTGGTCCGAGTATCCGCTTTATCGCGGCGTCCTGAATTTCCCGGACTTGCGCCCATGAGCGACACGGATCAGGGGCGGGGCGTCTGTCTGGTCGTCGGGGCGGGCGATGGGCTCGGCGCCTCGATCGCACGCGCCTTCGCGCGCGAGGGCCTTCGGGTCTGCGTCACGCGGCGGCCGCGAAATACGGAGTCGCTCGACGCGCTGGCTGAGGCGATCCGCGCGGAAGGCGGCGAGGCTTACGCGTTCGGGCTCGACGCGCGCGTCGAAGGCGATGTTGCAGCGCTCATGGAACGGATCGAGCGCGAGATCGGTCGCGATCGAGGTCCTCGTCTTCAATATCGGAGCGAATGTGCGCTTCCCCGTCGTCGAGACGACGACGCGGGTCTATTCCAAGGTGTGGGAAATGGCGGCGCTCGCCGGGTTCCTCACGAGCCGCGAGGCGGCGCGGCGAATGATCGAACGCGGCCGCGGCGCCATCCTCTTCACCGGCGCGACCGCAAGCGTTCGCGGCGGCGCGGGCTTTTCCGCCTTCGCCGGGGCGAAGCACGCGCTCCGCGCGCTGGCGCAGAGCCTGGCGCGCGAATTGGGTCCCAAAGGAATCCATGTCGCCCATGTGGTGATCGACGGCGCGATTGACGGGACGTTCATTCGCTCCATCATGCCGGACGCCGCCGAAAGGCTGGCGCGCGAGGCCATTCTCGTTCCCGACGAGATCGCCAAAAACTACGTTTGGCTCTATCGCCAAAAGCGCAGCGCGTGGACGTTCGAGATGGACTTGCGGCCGTGGTCGGAGACGTGGTGATGAGCGCGACCATCGAATTCATTTTCGACTTCGGGAGCCCCAACGCCTATCTCGCCTATCGGGCGCTGCCACCAATCCTCGAACGCACCGGCGCGCGGCTCTCGATCAACCCGTGTCTCCTCGGAGGCATCTTCAAGGCGACCGGCAATGTAGCGCCGGGCGTGGCCTATGCGGGGGTCAAGGGCAAGCTCGACTATGAGATGCTCGAGTTCCGTCGCTTCATCGCGAAGCACGGAATTGACAAGTTCCGTTTCAACCCCAATTTTCCCGTCAACACGCTGATGCTGATGCGCGGGCTCGATCGCCGCCGGTGAGACAGGCGTCGAGGCCGCCTATCTCGAGATGGGCCTCGAGGGCCTGTGGGAAGAAGGGCTCAAGCTCGACGATCGGGAGGTTCTGGCGCGCCGCCTCGATGCGGCCGGCCTCGATTCCGCGAGCCTGCTTGCCGCAGCGCAGACGGATCGCGTCAAGCTCAAGCTCGCCGACAACACCGCGGCTGCCGTCGCGCGCGGCGTGTTCGGGGTTCCGACCTTCTTCGTCGGCGCCGACATGTTCTTCGGCAAGGATCGGCTGGCGCAGGTCGAAGAGGCGGTCCAGGCGGCCCCTGCACAAGCGTCATAGCAGCGGCTAGGGCGCTTTGCATTTGGATGGCGTCGGTTTGGCTCCTCTCGGCGGCGGGCCGCGAAGTTGGTCCGGTCGCTCCATTTGGGTTTTCTTGGCGTCGTCGCCGTTCCGTTACAAAGGCCCCCGCTTTCGAGCGTTGGAATTCCTTGGATTTCCTTGGATTCTCTCGTCCGAATCCAGACTTTTCAATGGGTTAAGGCGGATTTTCGTGGGAGGGATTTTTCTCGCCCCGTTCTGTGGCGTTGGGACGCTTCGGGACGCGAGCCTGCGGTCCTTGGCCATGCGGAAGCGCAGGATTGTTCATGGGGCTAGCTTACCCTTATTTCTGATTTCCTGCAAGAGATTGTCGGCTCTTGTCGCGATATCGTTGATACGCCTCTTCCACGGAATCATCTCTGGCCGTGCTTTCGGATGTGCTCGTCGATGGCCGGGTCCAGCGAGGTCAAGCCCGGCCATCATCCCCAGCATGTCGATGGGAATGGATACCATCCACCATCCCGATCAGGGAGCCTGGAGTTCGATATCTCACGGGCCGAGGGAATCGGGGTTTGAGACCACGCTCGCGCCTGCTCGTCGGCCGGATGTCGGGCGCGTCTGATCGCGGCGCGTTCAAGTCCTCCACGGGCCCCAAAGGACGCGAATCGGGGGGCGGATCGGCGAAAACGATCGCTGACGGCATGGATTGTCGTCGATCCCAGCCGTTTTTCCCGCAGCGAGCGAGCGAGCGATTTCGCGTCGTGGGTCGCCCAGATCGGCAATGTTAACCTCTGAACCACCGATTGGCGGTTAAGGTCCATGAGAGGCGCCCGTGTCGTCACTCGCCGCGCGCGGACGCCCCGAAACGGCGGCGGTTGGTCAAGGCCACGCGGAGGCTTGCTCCCGGGAAGCGACCCCACACCAACAGATATCGCCACAAGAGCCAGATTGTCGCCCGAAAGAGATTGTCGCCCGCGCCTTCCGCCGCCTCGATCCACAAGCAGCTCGCTTTGTCTTATGACGTTTCAGGGCGCCCTGCGCTTCCAGCCAGTCGATACGGGCGCGGCATTTCCAGCTTCATGCGCCACTTAATTAAGGATCAGCGAGCAATTACGCGCCGTAATCGGCAGCCGATAAAATTTTAGGCGTCCAATCGAGCCGTTGGCAATGGCCAAGTGGGATTTTGCCTCGTGGTCGGGATCCTGCGCCCACTTCAAAAGCCTCGGTTTTGGAACCGCCGCGGCTTGCGAACGCAGGGGCCCATAGGCGTCAGGAGAATCCCATGCTTCAAGTTCGAAACTTTCTGAGCGATGAATCCGGTGTGACGGCGATCGAATATGCGCTGATCGCGAGCCTCATTGCGGTGTTCATCATCGTCGCCCTCCAGCTGGTCGGCACCCAGGTCAGCACCGTGTTCACCGAGATCGGCAACACCCTCAAGTGAACAGGAAAGCGCGCCGGCCGGGGGTTTGGCTGGCGCGTGGTCAATTTGGAGACGCGAGTTACACAGCGCGATCGCGCGCGGACAATGGCAAGGGCCCATCCTCCAGGGGTCCTTGCCATGATCCGGAGCGCGAACGCGCTGCCGCTTATGCTGGGCTGCGCTTTCGGCGGCCTCAATTATACGGCTCTAAGGAAAGCGCGCATGAAGGCGAAGTTGCGGAATAAGCTTCGTATCGTCTTCAGCACGAAGCTGAGAAGTAATTTCGCCACGGTTCTGACGCTCGCGTCGAATTCGGCCGTTTAGCTGTCGTTTTGCGTAGACTTCAACGCTCTGGGCGCTAGCGCGCGGCGCAAGATCAATAGGAGCAGCGCGGCGATGGTCAACGGCGCAAGCGGCAATCCGAACGTGCCGGCGACGATGCGGGAAACAAGGGGGAGCGCGAAGGCGAGCGCCATCAGCGCCTTTTCATATGGCAGGAAGACCGAACGGCCCCCTTCGCCAAGCAACCAGACGAGCGGGATGGCGAGCAGCGTGAGATCGTAATCGAGCACGAACGGGCTCGCGAGCAGACCTGCGCAAACAACAGCTGGCGCCTCAGCCGCTGTCCGGAACGCGCGTCGCTGAAGGAGAAAGACCGCCGCGACGGCTGACAAGGCGGTTAGGATCTGCGCCCCCCACGCAAGGGCGAGCGACCCACGTAGCAAGCGCACGCTGGCGAACACGCTCTGCATCTTCTCGTCGCCGACCAGATCATTCTCCAATGCAGCCCTCGCGAACGACGCGTCAGTAAAGAAGCCGGTCCAGGTCGACGCGCCGAACGCGACGAGCGAGGCGACGCAGAAGACAGCTGCCGCAACGGCGGCGGCGCCTAAAGTCGTCCAGCGACGGGCGAAGATGAGCGCGAATGGGATCGCCAAGGCTAAGTGCGGTTTGAAGGCCATGGCGCCGAAGCAAAGGCCGGCAAGCCTAGGCCTTCGGTCCATGATCAGGAGACCCCCGCCGAGCAGCGCCGCGCACAAGAAACCGTTCTGTCCGTGAGCCGCGTTCGCAAACACGGCCGGAAAGGCTAAGAACATCACCGCATCGAGCGACGGCAGATAGCCCCGCAGCACGCGGTAGAACGCGAGGCCGGACGCAGCTAGCCATACCGCAAGCGAGACGAAATACGGTGCGAGTGCCAGTGGCAAATAGATCATCAACGCAGGGGGCGGGTAGAAGAAAGCTGTGTAGCCAAGCTTGGGGCCGAACAGCACTCGCTGAGCCGCCCAGTGGGCGCCGACGTCGTAAGCGAGTTCGGCATGGCCCGCGAGCGCGAAATGGGAAGCCGTGTAGAAGCCGACGAAATCAGTTCCGATCGGCTTGCCCTGCCGATCGAGACCGCCTGGACTGAGCGCGATCCACCCGACGACGCCGGCAAAGGTGACTGCAAGCAGCACGCGCGCATAGGCTCTCGCCCGACCGGCGTCGAGCCAGTCGCAATCGCTGAGCGGTTTTACGAATCCGCTGACAAGGGGAAAGTCCATTGGCCTCGCCGGTTTCCGGAGGCTTCATGCTAGTCGGACCCGGTTAAGGCCGTGTGAGGCAAACTTATTTGGTGGCGTCCTGGCGGCCACGCGACATTGAGCGACAAGCCCTCCCCTAGGGAAGCCTTCTGCCTCGGCATTAGTGAGCCAGCGCTCTAGCCCCGAGGTTGGAAACTCGCTCGGGCGCCTTAAGATCGACGCGCCCCCTCGGCGGCGGGGTGAAAGCTTAAGGACTGAGGGCTCAGCGGCGCATGGACGATCTTCTTCGCCTGGCCGAAGACCCCAACGCGTGGGCGGCGCTCGCGACCCTGATCGCGATGGAGGTCGTCCTCGGCCTCGACAATCTCGTGTTCATCGCGGTGCTTACGAACCGCATCGACGAGCGCCGGCGCAGCCTTGCGCGCAACCTCGGCCTGTCGCTGGCGCTCGTGTTCCGCCTGGCGCTGCTCGCTTCGGCGTCATGGCTGGTGCGTTTCACGGCGCCGCTGGGCACGGTGCTGGGACGCGCTTTTTCCGTGCGCGATCTCCTGTTGCTGGCGGGCGGACTGTTCCTGGTCTGGAAGGCGACGACCGAGATCCACCATCGCGTCGATCGGGATCGCGAGGCCGAGGACGAAAAGCCGGTTCAGCCGCTTGGCCTCATCGCCGGCCTCATCCAGATCATCATGATCGACATCGTCTTCTCGATCGACAGCATCATCACGGCCGTCGGCATGACCGAATATTTTCCAGTCATGGTCATCGCCGTCGTCGTGGCCGTCGGGGTGATGATGGTCGCCGTCGGGCCGTTGGCGGCGTTCATCCACCGAAATCCGACCGTCTTGATGCTGGCGCTGAGCTTCCTCCTGATGATCGGCATGACGCTGATCGCCGACGGTTTCGGCTTTCATATCGAAAGAGGCTATATTTACGCGGCGATGTTTTTTTCCTCTCTGGTCGAGACGCTCAACGTCTTGGCGAGACGCAAGCCCAAACGGCCGACATGAAGCGACCGACATGACTCTCAGCTCTCTCATGCTTTTCGCGGCCGTCTATTTCGCCGCCGTGGCGACGCCCGGGCCGGGCGTCGCAGCACTGGTCGCGCGCGTGCTCGGGCAGGGGCTCAAGGGAGTCGCGCCGTTCATCGCCGGCTATTTCGTCGGCGACATGATCTGGCTGACTTTTGCCGCGACAGGCCTCTCCGTCATCGCCAAGACCTTCGCGGGGATATTTGTCGCAATCAAATTCGCCGGCGTCGCCTATCTCCTCTATCTCGCTTGGCGGATGGCGACCGCGCCGGCGATGGTCGGAGAGGCGCCGACGCCGGCCACGCGCGGCTCGCGCGCGTTCCTGGGCTCGCTGTCGCTGACGCTCGGCAACCCGAAGGTGATGGTCTTCTTCCTCTCGATCATGCCGCTCGTCGTCGACTGTGCGGACGTTGACCGCGCTCGCGCTTCTCGAACTTGCTGTCGTCTGCGCGATCGTGATCTTTTCGACCCTCGCGCTCTATGCGTTCGCCGCCAACCGGGCGAGGAGGCTTCTCCGCTCGACCCGAGCGATGCGGTTCGTCAATCGCGCCGCCGGCGGCCTGATGGCCTCCGTCGCAGTCGCAGTCGCCACGAGGTAGGGGCGCGCCCGATGTCGGATCTTCTGGCGATCGGCGAAGCGCTGGTCGAACTCAATCAGCCGAAGGACGGCGCGCCCTTCGTGCAGGGGTTCGGCGGCGACACTTCGAACGCGATGATCGCGGCGGCGCGGCTCGGCGCTGACGCCGCCTATTTCACCGCCGTGGGCGCCGACCGATTCGGCCAGGCGCTCACGGAGCTTTGGCTTAAAGAGGGCGTCGACGCGACCCGGATCGTGGTCAACGGCGGCGCGCATACCGGGCTCTATTTCGTCACCCATAGCGAGAACGGCCACGAGTTCTCCTATATGCGCGCAGGCTCCGCGGCGAGCCGGATCAGCCCAACCGATCTGCCGGTCGACCGCATTCGCGAGACCAAGATCCTCCACATTTCTGGCATCAGCCAAGCCATCTCGTCTTCCGCCGCCGACGCGGCGTTCGCGGCGATCGACATCGCCCGCGACGCCAAGCGCCTCGTCTCCTACGATCCCAACCTCAGGCTGAAGCTTTGGCCCTTGCGCCGGGCGCGGGCGATCATCCACGAAGCGATGCGCGCCTGCGACATCGCCCTTCCCGGGCTCGACGATGCGGAGCATCTGACGGGCCTGCGCGATCCCGACGCCATCGCGAGTTTCTATCTCGAACTCGGCGCGCGCGTCGTCGTGGTGAAAATGGGCCGGGGCGGCGCGCTCGCGGCGACCCCCAAGGACCGCGAGCGCATCTATTCGCACGGCGTCAAGGCGGTCGACGCAACCGGGGCCGGCGACTGTTTCGATGGCGCATTTCTCACCGAATACGCCCGGAGCGGCGATCCATTCGCCGCGGCGCGCTTCGCCAATGTGGCGGCGGCTCTTTCGACCTTGGGCTACGGCGCGGTGGCGCCGCTGCCGAGACGCGTCGAGGTCGAAGCGGCGATGGCGGCGCGAATCCAATGACTCCAGTCTTCGCAAACGCCTCGTTGGCGGCGGCCTATATCGCCGCCTGCCTCATCCTTGCCGCGACGCCAGGCGCGGATATGGCGCTTTTTCTGTCGCGGACGCTTGCCGGCGGCAGGGCGCAAGGCTTCGCGGCGCAAGCGGGCGCGAGCTTTGGGCTCATCGTCCATACCTTCGCCGCTGCGCTCGGCCTCTCGGCGCTGCTGGCGGCCTCGTCGGAGGCCTATGAGACGGTGAAGGTCGTCGGCGCGCTCTATTTGCTTTGGCTCGCCTGGCGCGCCATTCGCCACGGCTCGGCGCTCAAGCTCAAGGCCGACGCGCCGGCGCGCGCGAGGCTTGCGCGGCGCCTTCGCGAACGGGCTCCTCATCAACCTCACCAATCCGAAGATCGTGCTCTTCTTCGTGACCTTCCTGCCGCAGTTCATCAGCGCGAGCGATTCCCATGCGAGCGCGAAGCTGTTCGTGCTGGGCCTCGGCTTCATCGCGATCACGACGGCAGTGAACGCGATCATCATCCTTGTCGCCGGACGCTTCGTCGCCGCGGCGAAACGCAACCCGCGCGCTCTGCGGCTGTTCGATTATGGATTCGCGGCGCTCATGAGCGCCTTCGCCGCGCGTCTTGTCTGGACCGAAGCGAGATAGGAGCGGTTCATGGACCTCGCCGCGTTCCGCGCCTCGCTCTCCGCCGCCGAACCGCCTGCGAACTTGAGCCAGGCCTTGCGGGCGCTCTGGCTCGACGCGCGGGGAAACTGGGATGGCGCGCATGACGCGGCGCAGGCGGACGAGGGCGGGCCAAGCGACTGGGTGCACGCCTATCTGCATCGCAAGGAGGGCGACGCCGGCAACGCCGCCTATTGGTATCGCCGCGCGCGCAAGCCGGTTTGCAACGTCTCGCTCGACGAGGAATGGACGGCGATCGCCGAGGCGCTCTTGAAGGCCGAAGGGTGACGTTTCACTGAGCGCGGGCCGGAAGGCTAAGCAAATGGCGTCATTAGCTCCAGGGACGTTCGTACTGGATTCCATTGAAACGGAGCATCAGCGCCTCGTGCGTCAGGCTCGGCTGTTTGAGCCGCTCACGGAACGGCTGTTTCGGGAGGCTGAGATCGGCGATGGCATGCGCGTCCTCGACCTTGGATGCGGCATGGGCGATGTCGCAATGATCGCGGCTCGGCTCGTCGGGCCATCCGGTCGGGTCGTCGCCGTCGATCGAGATGACATCGTGCTAGCCCACGCCCGCCGTAGAGCCAAAGGCGCCGGGTTTGAGAACATTGTGTTCCTTCATTCCGACGTGGCGGATTTGCCTCCGAGCGAGCCGTTCGACGCCGCCATCGGCCGATTCATTCTGGCGTTCGTCCCCGATCCAGTTGCCGTATTGAAAGCGCTATACGCTCTCGTTCGCTCAAGCGGCGTACTCGCCTTCCAGGAAGTGAGTTTGGCGAACACGCTGGCCCAAACGACGCATTTGCCTCTCCACAACGAAGTATGGCGGCTGATTTACGACACGCTGGCGCGAGGCGGCGCCCGCACAAACAATGAACTTTCCCTCTATCGCGACTTCCAGGCGGCGGGTCTGCCGCCTCCAATGTTGCGAAATGAACTGCTGCTCGGCGACACCCCTGAGATCCGGAGCTATCTGGTCGATCTCCTCTCCGCGATGTGGCCCAGAGTTGGCGAGCACGCGATGGCGCGCGAGAGGCTCGGCGATTTCAGCACGCTGGCGGCCCGTCTTGACGCCGAACTCGACGCCAACAATTCATTTGCGGCTTGCCCAGGCGTCGTAAACGCGATCTCGCGGCGACCCTAGCGGTCTGTCAGCTGCGCTCATGCCTCGCGCGTGCGGCGGACAACGCGGACTATACTTCTCAGCGGGACGAACCGAAGGAGACGCGGAGACGTGCAAGCTGACAGCAAACACGGGCGTAATAGACGTGCAGGGTTAGTTGAATATTTGGGACTTGACAAAAGCGGCGATTTTGTGGAAAAAAGTCGAAGTTCGATTATTTGATCGTTGAAGCTGTTCAAAGAAAAGTGATCTAACAAAGGGAGGACGAAATGGCGGGATCGTTCGAGCAGCGTTTGGGCAATATTGAAGAGCTGCTGATCATCATCATCATCATCATCTATGGCGGTGGGCGTCCCGGACACGGACCTGTCGGAGACAGCGCGACCGCCGACACTTCCCGTTTTGAAGCTCTGAGGCGGATCTTGCCGCCGGGTATCATCCCTGACCCGGGCCCGGTCGATCTGGCGCGGATGTCCCTGGAAGCGGTCGAGGCTAGGCTGCTTCAGGTCAATGCGGAATTGACGCGGCTCAGGTCTCACGAAGCCGAATTGAACGCCCGGCAGAAGGAACTGCGCGGCGCGAAGAAGTAGCCGATCTCCTCGGGGAAGACCGAAGGGCGCCTGCTGTCCAGGGGAGGCTTGCTTGTCCGCGGATTTGACGCCCTCGGTTCTTCTGATCGGCTTCCAGGACCAGGATAACCTCGGTCTGCGTTACTTGCTGTCGTCGGTGCGGCAAGCGGGCTTCGCCGGCCGCATCGAGACCTACACGGCCGACCCCGAGCCCATCGTCGCCTTGGCGGAGCGGCTCAAGCCCGACGTCATCGGGTTCTCGCTCATCTTCCAATATATGTCGCCGGCGTTTGCGCGAGTGATCGACGCCTTGCGCGCGGCGGGTTGCCGATCGCACATCACGATTGGCGGGCACTATCCGAGCTTCGATGCCGAGGAGGTTTTGCAGAGAATCCCCGGAGCCGATTCCGTCGTCCGCTTCGAGGGCGAACGGACCCTGGTCGAACTCATGCAGAAGCTGAGTCGCGGCGAGGACTGGCGCGGCGTTGCGGGCATCGCCCACAGGCAAGGCGACGAGGTCGCCCTCAATCCGCTTCGGCCGGTTCTCGACGATCTCGATCTGTTGCCGCTCCCCGATCGCTCCGACATCGACTATCGCAGCCAGGATCTGCCGATGGCTTCGGTGCTCGGGAGCCGTGGGTGTCCCTGGGATTGCAGCTTCTGCAGCATCCGCCCGTTCTACGAAGCCCAGGGCGGCAAGCTCAGGCGCCTGCGTTCGCCTGCCGCCGTGGTCGAGGAGATGCGTCAGCTCCATTTCGAGCAGGGCGCGGAAATGTTCCTGTTCCAGGACGACGACTTCATGGCGACCGGGCCGGCGCGCGCGCCAATGGGCGGAGGACATCGCCAGCGGAATCATCGCAGCCGGGACTGAAGGGCAGGATCGCCTTCAAGATCAGCTGCCGCTCGGACGAGGTCCATTACGACACGATGGCTCGCCTCGCCGAGGCCGGCCTCACCCACGTCTACATGGGGGTCGAGAACGGCGATGATCAAGGCCTCGCCAACATGAACAAGAGGATGAAGGCGAGCGTGCATATCGAAGCGGGCGAGATCCTGCGCTCGCTCGACATGTCGTTCGACTTCGGCTTCATGCTGCTCGAGCCCTACAGCACGATCGAGATCGTTCGAAACAACATCGCGTTCCTCGATCGCTATGTCGGCGATGGCTGGACCGTCGCCGGCTTCTGCCGAACGCTGCCTTACGCCGGCACGCCGCTGAAGACCCAGCTCGAAACGGAAGGCCGCATGCTCGGCACGCCGTTCGAGCCCGACTACAATTTTCTCGATTTGAGGCTCGACCGCTTCTACGACTGGATGCTGCTCACGTTTTACGAGCGCAACTTCACCAATTCGGGCCTCAACGAGGTCTTGCGCAGGCTCAATTTCGACGCCCGTCTCAAGCTTCCGAACCGGCGCAAATTTGCGCCGTCGGAGCGGGCGACAGTTCAGCGCATCACCGCAGAGTGCAACGGTCACGCCCTCTATTGCCTGAGCTCAGCGCTCGACTACATCGAGGCGACGCCGCTTGACGAGATCGACATCAAAGGCGGCTATCTCGCCAAGCTGACGACGCACGAGAAGACGCAGGAGCGCCGGCTGTTGGCCGAGGTTGGCGCAGTCGATGCGGGGCGCTTCGCGTGGCGGCAGTATCTCGAGAGCGACCAGGAATTCCGATCGCTCGGCGGCTTCGCCAACGCCTGGACGCTCGCTCCGCAGGATCTGCCGGTCGCAAGTTAGGCCGGAAAAGTCGCTTCTCCCCGGCCAGCGCTATCGCGAAATAGCAGAGCGCGAGAGGGTCGCCTTCCTGGACCCGGCCAAGTCATCCGGTGTTCGGATCTCGACGGCATCCATTACGAGGCCGACCAGCACGAATTGCTCGGCCGCGGGGCCGCGAAGGCTGTTCGCGAAACCGCTTAAGCGCTAGCTGACGCCTTTGCGATTGCGCGCCGTCGTCCGCGGGGCTAAAGCCAGCCTCAAACCTTCCTCCGCCCTGGACATGTCTCTTTGAGCGTCGACGCGGATACTGACGCGCTTGCCGCGCGCGATCTTTTGGTCTCCGCCGCGCGCGAAGCCGGAGCGCTGGCGCTCGAATTTTTCAATCCTGGCGGCCGAACCTCCGCCCGCGTCGTCACAAAACCCGGCGGATCGCCGGTCACCGACGCCGACCTCGCCGCCGATTCGCTTCTGAAGCGCCGCTTGCAGGAAGCGTTGCCCGAGGCCGGCTGGCTCTCTGAGGAGACGGCCGACGATTTTGAGCGCCTCAAGCGCCGCAGCCTCATCATCGTCGATCCCATCGACGGCACGCGCGCGTTTGTGATCGGCGATCCGCGCTGGGCCGTCTCGGTTGCGCTCGTCGTCGACGGGCGCCCGGTCGCGGGCGTCGTCTACGCGCCGGCCCTCGACGAGACCTATGCAGCGGCCCGGGCCAAGGGCGCGACCTTCAACGGCGCGCTCCTTGCGCCTGCCGCCGCCTGGCCGCCGCGCGCCGCGGCCGGCCCCAAGCTTGTCGTCGAGGCGATGGCGGCGGAACTCGGCGTCCCGGTCGAGATCGTTCCGCGTGTGCCCGCGCTCGCCTACCGGCTGTGCCTGGCGGCGCGCGGCGCGATCGATTTCGCGGTCGCGGCCGAGAACTCGCATGACTGGGACATCGCCGCCGCCGATATTCTGCTCGAGGAGACGGGCGGGCGCCTGATCGACGCCTCGGGCGAGCGGCTCCGCTACAATTCCCAGCAAGTCCGCCGCGGCGCGCTTCTTGCTGCGTCGGACACAGGCGCGCCCCGCCTCATCAAGGGCTTTCGCGACGCCATCGGCTCGTCAAAAACCTGACCGGCGGCCGTTTTCGGACGCTTGCGTTTTCGCCGCCGCAAGGGCAAAGGCCAGCGCGCTGAGCCGCGCTGCTTCGTGCGCCTTTTTTAGGAAACGTGACCCATGACCTCTTCCGATGCGAAGGCCCAAGACGAGGCGAAGCCGCAGCGCCTGCACCTGGTGTTCGGCGGCGAGCTGAAATCGCTCGAAACCCACGAATTTCGCGATGTCGCCAAGCTCGACATCGTCGGCCTCTTTCCCGATTACGCCAGCGCCGAGCTCGCCTGGCGCGCCAAGGCGCAAGCGACGGTCGACAATGCGCAAACGCGCTACTACATCGTCCATCTGCATCGTCTGCTCGAGCCCGACCTCCTCCCTCCGACGCGGACGGCCTGAGCGCCGCATGGCGAGACGTGTAGGCAGGTCGCCATTTGCGCAGGAGGCGATCGGCTTTGGGCTTGCGGCCTATTTGTCGCTCGTTCGCGCCACGAGCCGGTTCACCACCGTTCCCGAGGACGTCGACGCCTATATCAAGGACGACCTGCCGCTCATCGCGGCGATGTGGCACGGCCAGCACTTGATGATGCCCTTCGCCCGGCCCGTGACCATGGAGCGGCTCGCGGTGCTCATCTCCCGCCATGAAGACGCCGGCGCCCAGGCTTTGGCCGCCGAGCGTCTTGGGATCACGGCCGTGCGCGGCTCGGGGGGACCCGCCGACCGTGGCTATTACAAGGGCGGCGCGCCGGCGATGCGCGAACTCCTGCGC
Organism: uncultured Alphaproteobacteria bacterium; assembly: GCA_963753135.1. Lineage (GTDB taxonomy): Bacteria > Pseudomonadota > Alphaproteobacteria > Rhizobiales > Beijerinckiaceae > Roseiarcus. The sequence continues at coordinate 387,652 of CAVWBA010000009.1, forward strand.
CAGCTCGAATCGGGCTCTTCCGTCGCCATGACCGCCGATGTGCCCAAGCGCGCGCGTGTGGCCGGAATGGGAATCGTGACGCTCGCCAAGCTCTCCGGACGGCCGATCGTTCCGACCGCCGCGGTCATGAGCAGGCGCGTCCAGTTCAACAGCTGGGATCGCGCCTCGCTCGGACTGCCCTTCGGGCGCGCGATCGTCGTCGTCGGCGACATCATCCGCGTCTCGCGGGACGCCGATGAGGAGGAGATGGAGGCCGCGCGCCTTAAGGTCGAGCGCGGGCTCGACGAGACGCACCGGCAAGGCTACGCCATGGTCGGCGCAAGCGATCCGGGCGCTGATTTGAAGCCGCCGACCTGAAACCAAAATGACTGCGCCGCTCTCGCTTATTGGCTATCGATGGGCCTCGTTCCTGGCGACGCCGTTGGCCGGGCCGATGCTGGCGGCGCGCCTTAAGCGCGGCAAGGAAGATCCGCGACGGGTGGGCGAGCGGCGCGGCCTGGCCGGTCTCGCCCGTCCGCCGGGTCCGCTTGTCTGGCTGCATGGCGCGAGCGTCGGCGAGGCCGCCGTTCTTCTGCCCTTTGTCGAGCGCGTCACCCGCATGGGGCTAACCGCGCTTGTGACGACGACGACGGTGACCTCGGCCACAATGCTGGCCCAGCGCCTGCCGGCGGGCGCGCTGCATCAATATGCGCCGCTCGACAGTCCCATATTCATGCGGCGCTTTATCGATCATTGGCGTCCCGACGCGGCGTTGGTGGCGGAAAGCGAGCTCTGGCCCAATATGATCCTCGAACTGAAGCGTTCGAAGTCGCGGCTGGCGATGATCAATGGACGGATGAGCGAGCGGTCGTTCCGCCGATGGGGACATGCGCCGCGCTTCATCGCTGCGCTGCTCACAAGGTTCGACGTGTGCCTCGCGCGCAGCGAGGCGGACGGCGAGCGGCTGTCGACGCTCGGCGCCCCGGACGTCCTGGTCCCGGGCGACATCAAGTTCGACGCGCCGACGCTGCCGGTCGACCGGCGCGAACTCGCTGAGCTCGCGGGCCTCACGTCCGGACGCCAGATGTGGATCGCCGCCTCGACCCACGAGGGGGAGGAGATGATCGCGGCTGCGGCGCACAAGCGCCTCGCGCAGGTGTTTCCCGACGCCCTGACGCTCATCGCGCCGCGCCATCCCGAGCGGGGCGAACAGATCTTGCGGCAACTGGAAGCGCAGGGCCTCGTGTGCGCGCTGCGCTCTCGTGGCGAGGCGATCGGTCCGGGAACCGCGGTCTATATCTGCGACACGATCGGCGAACTGGGGCTCTTCTATCGTCTGGCTGGCGTCGTGTTCGTCGGCAAGTCCTTTGTCGCCGGGGGCGGGCAAAATCCTATCGAACCCGCTCGCCTCGCCTCGGCCATTCTGCATGGGCCGATGGTCGCGAATTTCGCCGACGCATATGCGTTGCTTGACGAGGCGGGCGGCGCGCTCACCGTCGCTCGTCCGGAGGACTTGGGCGAGACGCTGATCGCGCTCTTCGCCAATGCGGGGCGGCTGCGCGCGATGACGCGGGCGGCGGGCGAAACGGTCGAGCGCCGGGCGGGCGCGGTCGATCGCTCGATGGGCGCGCTGAAAGCTCTGTTGCCGGCCGCCGGGGCGAGGCGGTGAGGGCGCCGCGCTTCTGGTTAAAACCGAGACCAACCTTGCTCGCCCGCTTGCTCCAGCCGATCGGCTGGGCGTACGGACGCGCGACCGCGCGGCATATGCGCGGGCCGGGCAAGCGCGCCGGCGCGCCAGTGATTTGCGTCGGCAATTTCGTCGCGGGCGGGGCAGGCAAGACGCCGGTCGCGATGGCGCTGGCGCGGATGCTGATCGGCGATGGCCGCCGCGTCGCCTTCCTGTCGCGGGGCTATGGCGGGGCTGAACGCTCCGAGCCGCTCCTGGTCGATGGAGGCGCCCACACCGTCGCGATGGTCGGCGACGAGCCCCTTCTGCTCGCCAAACTGGCGCAGTGCTGGGTCGGAACGGATCGGGTCAGAAGCGCGAGAAGCGCGGTCGCGGCCGGCGCGAACACGCTTATTCTGGATGATGGCCTGCAGAACCCGGGGCTCGTCAAGGACCTCGCCTTCGCCGTCGTGGACGGCGAGACCGGCTTCGGCAACGGCCTCTGCGTTCCGGCTGGCCCGCTGCGCGCCCCGGTTTCGGCTCAAGCGCCGTTCGTGCAGGCGCTGATCGTTCTCGGCGGCGGCGAGGCGGCGTCGGCGCGGATCGCTGCTTTCGCGCCGGGCAAGCCGCTCATCCGCGCGAGCCTCGAGCCGGATGCGCTCGCCGCGGCGCCGCTAATCGGCCGCGAGGTGGTCGCCTTCGCCGGCATTGCGCGCCCGGAGAAATTCTACGCCACCCTGCGCCGGGTCGGCGCGCAGATCGTGGCGACGCGCGATTTCGCCGACCATCATCCTTACACGCCGCGCGAGGTCGAGGTTTTGATCGAGGAAGCGGGCAGCCGAAACGCGCTTCTGGCGACGACCGAGAAGGATCTGGTGCGGCTTAACCCTCGCCAGGCTCGCTCCGTCGTGGCTCTGCCGGTCACGCTGCGGTTCGAGGATCCGGCGTCCGTGAGGCGCATCCTGCGCCAGGCCGTCGCGGGGTAGGGGCCTTCCCACCCGGCCCCTCACGGCTAGAATCCAGCCACTCGGCCCGGTCTCGACCCTTCGATCAAATGGTTTTCTTCCCGGCCCGACATGAACTGTGACGGAGGAGATCGGTGGCGGCCCAGGCGGCTGACGAATCATTGACAAATCCTAAATCATAGAGTATCTGTTTCTGCAGAAGGAAACTCATGGCCGCCAAGAGTCACTGAAGGAAAGGCACGTCCTCGAAACTCTGTCACAACCTGATAGGCGAGTTCAGCGGGGGCGTATTTTTTTATTTGGACTCGCCATAACCCATTGAAAAGTCCCAATTCCGCCAAAGGAATCCAACGAAATGCAAGCGAATTTCCTTGGTTTTCCTTGGATTGACTTGCAGCCAACTCGCGCGCCGGTTGCACAATCGGGCCGAAAGGCGCCAATTCCAGTAGGGCAGGGGGGTTAAGTCATCGGAGCCCGGCCGATCCGTCTGCCGCCGGACCCGACGCCGATCGGCGCGGCGTCCGCCTTGCCAGCGTCCCGAAACGCGGGCAGGTTTCCCGATAGCGGAGCCTTGGCGCCAAGCGCCGAGAGCAAATCCATCGGGAGGACATGATGCTCGACATTGCGCCCAGGGCCCGGATGACGGCCTTCCTCGGCAAGTTCGACGCCGCGTTGGCTGCGGGCGACATCGACGCCGCGGTCGCCATGTTCGCCGCGGACAGCTATTGGCGCGATCTCGTCGTCTTCACCTGGAACATCAAGACGATGGAAGGCCGCGATCAGGTCCGTGACATGCTCTCCCGTTGCCTCAGCCAAGTGAAGCCGCGCGACTGGCGCGTCCCCGAGGGCGAGATCGTGACCGAGGCCGATGGCGTGCTCGAATCCTGGATTTCGTTCGAGACCGAGATCGCGCGAGGCTACGGCTTCATCCGGATCAAGGACGGTCTCATCTGGACACTTCTGACCACGATGGCCGAGCTCAAGGGCCACGAAGAGAAGGCGGGCTTCAGCCGGCCGCTCGGCGCAAGGCACGGCGTCAACATCGGCGCAAAGACGTGGAAGGAACTGCGGGACGAGGAGGCTGAGAAGCTCGGCTACGATACGCATCCCTATGTGCTGATCGTCGGCGGCGGTCAGGGCGCAATCGGGCTCGGCGCGCGCTTGAGGCAACTCGGCGTGCCAACCATTATCGTCGAAAAGAACGAGCGCGCGGGCAATTCCTGGCGCAAGCGCTACAAGTCGCTCTGCCTGCATGACCCGGTCTGGTACGACCATCTGCCCTATCTCGACTTCCCGAAGAACTGGCCGGTGTTTTCGCCCAAGGACAAGATAGGCGATTGGCTGGAAATGTACGCCAAGGTGATGGAGCTGAATTACTGGACCAAGACGACGGCTGAGAGCGCAAAGTTCGATCCGGAGAAAAAGGAGTGGACGGTCGTCGTCGACCGCGACGGCAAAACGGTCAGCTTGCACCCCAAGCAACTGGTGTTTGCGACCGGCATGTCGTCAAAGCCGAATCTGCCGAAATTCAGGGGCATGGAGACCTTCGAGGGCGAGCAGCATCATTCGTCGGCCCATCCGGGGCCCGATGCGTTCATGGGCAAGAAGGTCGTCGTCATCGGCTCGAACAATTCGGCCCATGACATTTGCGCGGCGCTCTACGAATCTGGCGTCGACGTGACCATGGTGCAGCGGTCGAGCACGCATGTCGCGCGCTCCGACAGTCTGATGGAGATCGCTCTCGCCGGTCTCTATTCCGAACAAGCGGTCCAGGGCGGCATGACGACGGCCAAGGCCGACCTTGTGTTCGCCTCCTGGCCCTACCGCTTGCTGGCCGAACAGGAGAAGCGGACCCACGATAAGATTCGCCAAGTCGACGCCGATTTCTACAAGGCTCTCGGCAAGGCGGGCTTCAGTCTCGATTACGGCGAGGATGAAACCGGGCTGTTCATGAAGTATATGCGCCGCGGCTCCGGCTATTACATCGACATCGGCGCTTCCCAGCTCATCATCGATGGCAAGATCAAGCTCGCCGCAGGGCAGGTCGAGGAAATCACCCCTCACGGCGTCAGGCTCGACAACGGCAAGGAATTGCCGGCCGACGTGATCGTCTATGCGACGGGCTATAACTCGATGAACGGCTGGGTCGCCGACATCTGCGGCGAGGAGATGGCCGACAAGGTCGGCAAGGTCTGGGGTCTGGGCTCAAACACCAAGAAGGATCCCGGCCCCTGGGAGGGCGAGCCGCGCAACATGTGGAAGCCCACCCAACAAGAGGCCTTATGGTTCCATGGCGGCAATCTACACCAGTCGCGCCACTATTCGCAGTTCCTGGCGCTGCAGTTGAAGGCGCGCCTCGAGGGCATCCCGACCCCGGTCTATGGGCTCCAGGAGGTCCACCATAAAGGATAAGGCGGCCCCCCTGTAGCCGCGGTCGCTGATCGCGGCCAGCGCGGTCCCACATGGCGGCGAAAGACGCCCGTCCTTCCGGACCGACTATGGACCGTGCCTACGATCAGGGCAGCCGCACGGTCGCTGTCGCGAGGCAGGCGATGCCTTCGCCGCGCCCGGTAAAGCCGAGTTTCTCGCTCGTCGTCGCCTTGACCGCGACGCGGCCGATATCGAGGCCCGCGATCTCGCCGACGCGGGCGCGCATCGCCTCGCGATGCGGGCCGATCTTTGGCGCTTCGCAGATGAACGTCGCGTCGAGGTGGACGATCGCGCCGCCGCGCGCCCGAACGCGTTCGGCCGCATGGGCGAGGAAGACCTTCGACGCCGCACCCTTCCATTGCGGGTCCGAGGGCGGGAAATGTTGGCCGATGTCGCCTTCGGCGAGCGCGCCGTAGATCGCGTCGGCAAGCGCGTGCAAGCCGACGTCGGCGTCGGAATGGCCGCTCAAGCGCGCGGAATGGGGAATGCGCACGCCGCACAGCCACGCATGGTCGCCGGGCGCGAAGGCGTGGACGTCGAAGCCCTGGCCAACCCGCGTTTCGCCCAAGCTCGCGGCGAGCCGGGCTTCGGCCGCTTCGAGATCCTGCATGGTGGTCACCTTGACGTTAGCGGGGTCGCCTTCGAACACATAAGCCGGCGCGCCCGCCCATTCAGCGACCGCCACGTCGTCGGTAAGGTCGCCGACGCCGGCGGCGGCGGCGCGGCGGTGCGCTTCGAGGATCAGCGGGAAGCGGAAGGCCTGGGGCGTTTGCACGGCTCTCAAGCCCGAGCGAGGCGGAGTGGCGAGGACTCGGCCCTCGACGTCGACCTGCTTGACGGTGTCGCTCATCGCCGTTCCGGGCGCCGCCGCCCCGTGGCGCTCGGCGGCGTCAATCGCGCGCGCGATGAGGGCAGGGGAGGGGAAGGGCCGCACCGCGTCGTGGATGAGCACGATCTCCGGCCCGGCCGCCACGAGCGCCTCGAGCCCGGCGAGCACGCTTTGCTGACGGGTCGCGCCGCCGATCGCCGGCGGCCCGATCGCCGCCGCTGCGTCTGCTTTCAGATGCGCCAGCGCCAGGTCGTAGAGCGCGCGATCGTCTGGGCGGATAACCACCGTTATGGCCAGGAACGGAAAGCTTGCGGCAAGCGCCTCCAGCGTATGGACGATCAGCGGGCGGCCGGCGCAACTGAGATATTGCTTCGGCCGGTCGGCGCCGAGCCTTACGCCGCGGCCTCCGGCGACGACCAGAAGCCCGATCCTTTTCGACGACAATTGAAGGCTCCGACGACCAATGGGAGCGTCTTTTCCTGCGTCGCCGCGGTCGCGTCAATGCGGGGACCGGCCGGAGCGCCGTCTTGACTTGGCCTTGGCCCGCGCCGATCAATCGCGGAGACCATCCTTGCGGGAAATCATCGTGCCGCTAAAGCTGATCCTCGCGAATAAGGCTTATTCGTCCTGGTCGCTGAGGCCTTGGATCCTGCTCGCCCAGTTGAAGATCCCCTTCGAGGAAGTGGTGATCTCGATGGATCAGCCGGATACGCGCGAGCACATGCTCAAATACGCGCCGACGGGAAAGTGTCCCTCGCTTCAAGATGGCAAGATCGCGGTTTGGGAGTCGCTCGCGATCATCGAATACCTTGCGGAGGCCTATCCCGGAAAGACAGTGTGGCCGAAAGGCAAGGCCGCCCGCGCCCATGCGCGAGCCCTCGCGAACGAAATGCATGCGGGCTTCGTCGCGCTACGACAGGCGTGCCCGACCAACTTCCGCCGGCCGGTCAGGGCGATCGCTCTGAGCGACGAGGTTCGCGCAGACGTCGCGCGCATCGAAGCCGCCTGGGCACAGGCGCGCGCGACCTTCGGCAGGGGCGGACCGTTCCTGTTCGGCCGCTTCTCGGCGGCGGACGCGATGTTCGCGCCCGTGGTGAACCGCTTTCATGTCTATGACGTCCCCGTCTCGACACAGACGCGCGCCTATATGGAGACGATCATGGCTCTCCCGGCGTGGAAGGCTTGGATCGCTGACGCGCACGCCGAACCTTGGCGGATCGAACGTTATGAAGCTATCTGACCAGGCAAAAGCCGTTGACCGAGCCCTTCCGTAAAGCCCGGCTTCCAGCATCGCTAGGTCAATATGTTGCAAATAAACAACAACTTGCGCGCTCTCGCGGAAGCCAAGCATTCGCTGAAAGAAATTATGGAATCGGCAATGGATTCACCCCCAGTGTCCTGGGTGAACAATGACAACAATATTGACGGTGTTGGCGGCTCGGATTGGGGAAATAAAGCGTAATGGCGCGAATAAAGAGCGCTTTGACGGCAAAGAGCGGCGGGGGACAAGCCAACGCTGCGGAATGGCGTCGGCTGATTGATGAACTCACCCTGCGCCGCCGCACGGCGGCCGAGGGCGGCTCGATCAAAGCGCGCGAACGCCATGTCGCACGGGGCAAGCTTCTGGCGCGGGAGCGCGTCGCAGGCCTCGTCGATCCGGGTTCGCCGTTTCTGGAGATAGGCGCGCTCGCGGCTTTCGACATGTATGAGGGCGACGTCCACGGCGCGGGGCTGGTCGCTGGAATCGGCCTTATCGAGGGCCGCGAGGTCATGATCATCGCCAATGATCCGACCATCAAGGGCGGCGCCTATTATCCGATTACAGTAAAGAAGCACCTGCGCGCGCAGGAGATCGCAACGGAGAACCGTCTCCCTTGCGTTTATCTGGTCAACTCAGGCGGGGCCAATTTGCCTTACCAGGCTGAGGTTTTTCCCGACCGCGACCATTTCGGGCGAATCTTCTTCAACCAGGCGCGTATGTCGTCGGCCGGGATCCCTCAAATCGCGGTGGTGATGGGGTCCTGCACCGCGGGCGGCGCCTATGTGCCGGCGATGTCGGACGAGACAATCATCGTCGACAAGCAAGGCACGATCTTTCTGGGCGGGCCACCCTTGGTCAAGGCGGCGACCGGAGAGACGGTGAGCGCCGAAGACCTTGGCGGCGGAGACCTTCACACCCGCGTCTCGGGCGTCGCGGACGGGCTGGCGCGTGACGATACCCATGCGCTTGCGCTCGCGCGGAGAGCGGTCGCCAACCTCAACCGGGCGCCGAAGCGCGCCATCGACTGGGCGAAGCCGGTTGAACCCTTCTATCCGGCCGAGGAGCTCGAGCTTGTCGCGCCGGTGGACCTTCGCCAGCAGGTCGACGCGCGCGAAATCATTGCCCGGATCGTCGACGGTTCGGAGTTCGACGAGTTCAAACCCCGCTACGGCGTCACGCTGGTCACGGGTTTCGCACGCCTCTCCGGCATGCTGATCGGCGTCATCGCGAGCAATGGCGTGCTGTTTTCCGACAGCGCGCTGAAGGGCGCCGCACTTCATCGAACTCTGCGTCCAGCGCGATGTCCCAATGCTGTTCCTGCAGAACATCTCCGGCTTCATGGTCGGACAACGCTACGAGGCGGGCGGCATCGCCAAGGACGGCGCGAAGCTCGTCACCGCGGTGGCCTGCGCCAACGTGCCCAAGGTCACGTTGATCGTCGGCGGCTCTTTCGGCGCCGGCAACTATGGCATGTGCGGCCGGGCGTATTCGCCTCGCTTTCTCTTCATGTGGCCCAATGCCCGCATCAGTGTGATGGGCGGCGAACAGGCCGCGAGCGTTCTGGCGACGCTCAGGCGGGATGCCCTCGAGGCCGAAGGGCGCGAATGGGGCAAGGCCGACGAGGAAGCGTTCAAGGCTCCAATTCGGGCCAAATACGAGGCCGAGGGTTCGCCCTATTATGCGACGGCTCGCCTCTGGGACGACGGTATCGTGGCGCCTCGGGAAACGCGGCGGGTTCTGTCGCTGGCGTTTTCGGCCACGCTAAACGCTGGGGTCGCACCGACCCGGTTCGGCGTCTTTCGCATGTAATCTTGTGTGCGGTAGGGGGAGCGTAAGAAACAAATGGGCGTGCCCAGTTTTCAGCAACTCATGTTGCCAACGCTGCAGACGATTGGGCGGCGTTACGATGAGATCAGCATTCCGGGGTTGGAAGACGAAGTCAGCAAGGCTCTCAAGATCACCCCCGAGGATCGGCAGCTCAGGCTGCCCAGCGGCAATCAGACGCTGTTCGCCAATCGGCTCAATTGGGCCAGGTCCTACTTGTCGAAGGCGGGGCTCATCGAACTGCCCCGCCGCGGCTACTGTCGCGCGACCGACCGAGGCCGCGAACTGCTCGCCGAGGGGAAGAGCGAGATCGACCTCGGAACCTTGGAGCGCTATCCGGAATTCGTCGCTTGGCGATCACAAGGCAAAGGGGGGGAGGCGACAGAGGAAAGCGGCTCGCGGGACGATACCGAGGAGACGATGGCTTCGAGCTTCGAGCTCCTCAACGCAGAGTTGGCGCGGGACATCGTCGGGCGAGTGCATTCCTTCAGCCCGGCCTTTTTCGAGCGCCTCATCATCGACCTCCTCGTGCGCATGGGTTACGGCGGCGGGCGCGTCGAGATGGGCCGGGCGCTTGGCCGGGTTGGCGACGGTGGCGTGGACGGCGTCATCAAGGAGGACGAGCTCGGCCTTGACGTCGTCTATGTCCAGGCCAAGCGGCTCGATCCCAACAAGGCCGTCCCGTTATGCGAAGTGCGCGATTTTGTTGGCGGGCTAGAGGGCCATCGGGCGAACAAGGGCGTGCTGGTCACGACCTCGTACTTTCCCTCTACCGCCTACGACTTCATCACGCGGGTCTCAAAGCGCGTCGTGCTGATCGACGGTCAGGGGCTTGCGAATCTGATGATTCGACATCGCGTCGGCGTCCGGATCAAGGACGTGTACGAGGTGCGAAAGATCGACGACAGCTACTTCGTCGAATAGGTGGTTCCGGCGTCGAAACTGGCCTCATTCGGCGCCGCGATAGCGTTGGAGGCCCTCGCTCCTCTGCCCTCTCGCGTTCCTCTAAAGCGCTTTGCACTTGGACGGAGTGGGCTTAGCTCCTTCTCGGCAACGAGGCCGTTGGTCCGGTCGATCCGTTTGGGTTTTCTTAATTCGTGGCCTTTTCGTTGCAAAGTCCCCGATTCCGAGGGTTGGATTTCCTTGGATTTCCTTGGATTCTCTCGTCCGAATCGATACTTTTCAATGGTTTACGCTGGATTTTTCGCGAGAAGATTTTTCGCGCGCCTTTTCCGCCGGGACGGAAGCTTACGGTCGAAGCTATTCGGAAGCACGGGCTTGTTCATGGGGCAAGCTTAATCAGATTTCTGATTTACTGCAAGAGATTGTTGGCTCTAGATTGTCGTCCGAGCCGCTCCCTCTCGGTCGCCTCAACCCAGAAGCAACTCGGCCTAGCATCGCGACATCGATCTCCAGGCAAAGCGGTGATCCGGGCAACACCACGATGTTGTAACTCTCGCCTTATCCAGCGCCTCAACGTAAAGTCTGAAACATTTGCAAACATTTAGTAAAATGATCCGCAAGTCGTCTGCTAAAGCGCCACATAGTCGCGCGCAACCCCGTTATTTTGGAAACTCGAAGCGTCCGCTCTGCCATCTCGACGGGACCAAACGACGAATGTGACCAGCTCAGAGGCGGCCGCGGGCTTGCGGATCTATATCCGTCTCGACCAGCCTCTGGTGGACGAACATATCGACCCGCAGTCAGCGCTCGCTGGTCGGCGATCGCCCGGGTTCGAAGACGGTCGGTCGAGGCTACGATCAATCAATCGTCCGCACAGAGGCGAAAGAAGCGCCCACGCGCGCGGGGGCAATACGGCGGGCCGTCTATCCACGCCCCGAGTTGCGAGGGGGGCCATTTCGCCCCCCCGGAGCATCGCCGATCGTCTCGGCGAATCCGTTGCGAGCTGTTCGCTCTGCGAAGGGATCAGGCCGTTCTTGGCTCTCGAATGACCTTCCCGTCCGGGCCGATCCGCTCGATTTCGACCTGCTGGCGGCGGAGCTTGTCCGTGATCGTCTCGACGTGGTCGACGCCAACCTTCTTCAGCCCGACCTCCTCGACGATCCTCGCTGTTTTGTTGACCAGCGCATGCTCCGCAGTCTCGATGATCTCGATCGTGCCGTCCGCCCAATCGATTTCGCCCACATACGCGGGGTCGGAGATCGCCTTGCGCAGCACTTCCGCGTGCTCGTCATGAAGGCTCACGTCCTGGACCACCTCGCGCTCGGTGACGAAGCGACGGACCCTGGTCCGGCCCGTCTCAACCTGCTGCTTGCCCACTTCAAGTTGTTCCTCGGCGAGGCGCAGGACGTCCGGTTGAACCGCAGCAAGCTTGGGGGAAACCGCAACCCGCTGCTCGGAGGCGAGCGGAACTTCGGCAAGCTTCTTCTCAACTGTTTCGACATGGGCAGGCTGGGCAATACCTGACGTCACCGCGCGATCATGCACATCCACCGGACGATGGATGTTGAGAACAGCGGACGCATGCGCAACTTCGCTCTCGGGCACGCGGACCGAAATGACCGAGCCGCCCTCTTCGACCGTTTTGCCGTAGATGTCGGCCTCGTGTTCGTGAACATCTGTGCCGAATAGGCGATGCCACAACCCAGCTTCCCGAACCCCCGGGGACAAACTGGTTCGACCGGCCTTAAGACGGTCTGAGTTAAACACGCTGATGTCGGAATCCGCGAACCCAGCAGCCTTGAGCGCCTTCACGGCCGCCTCGGCATGGGGCGGAGTGTCGTATACGGCAACCAAAGTCTCGTAAGCCATTTTGCTACTCCTCGGGTCTGACGACTTGATCTCTTTGGCCGACGCGTTGTCGGCCAATCCGCTCGTACTCGGAACGCGCGTGACCACCGCTTCTTGATAACGAAGCGTAACTCGATCTTGAAATTTCTCAGTACCCCGTCGTCGGGTAATTTTGACCTCTTCTTTCAAAATCAATCGACGTTCGGTGTAAAGAACCTCCTCTACTATCGGTATGATCGTGGTTTCCCCGTCTTGTCGTATGGGAGGCGCCTCGAGAACCTGCAGACCAATAGGCGTTCGCTCAATGTCTGCATGCTCTCTAAGAAGAACTTCATCAACAAAGACTTCCCGTGTGCGCGTTTGCTTATTAACGCGCACCCGCCCCGTTTCAACCGCCTCTCTTTCAACCGAAAGTTCCTCCGCGAGAAGAGTGAACTTGGGATTGTCAATCGAGCTTTCCGACGACCTTTGTGGCTCATGGGCAAGCGGTCGTGACTTATCGGCGAGCGAAAGCTTTCGCTCTCCGTCGTTTGGTTGACTCACGACGGCATCTCCGATGTTTACGGATGATACTTACGAAAAAGCTGAGTTAACTGCCAACAGGCTACACGTATCATTTTGCATTTCTATGACAGGAGAAATTCCTAGCCTCAACAAAGCATACAAGAATGAGTCGTAACTATCCACTCTGCTTGCATGGCCCAGCGGAGAGAGAGCCTGCATCAGGTGATATCGCCGCTCGAGTGGAGTTCTGACCGGCAGAGGTTTGGCCCTACGCGAAAGGGCCGCTCTAGCTTTCGCTAAGCGCCTTATCAGGCCACCCGTTCTATGGCCGCCTATCGAATTGAGCGTTTGTGCAGCAGACCTTCGAGCAGAGCGGCCAGCCCGATCTGAATGGCGGATGCGATGAGCGGGTCCGCTCGGTTTCCGCCGGGAACGCCAACAGTGATGTTCTCAACCCGCCTTTCGATTTCGTCCGATAATTTTTCAGCCCCGGATGCGACTTGCGCTTGTGCTGCCCCCACAAACTCTTGCCTTTTCGCCTCAGCCCGCTCCCGCAGCACCTTGGTCGCAGAATTGACAATGGATGAAGACGATTCAGTTAGAGGCGAAGTGAGACTTGCAAGGGTCTTGCCTCTGCCTCGACCTCGAAGCGCAGCCAACGTCCACAGCGCTATGCCCAATCCGACGATGGCGGTCGGAACCGGATGCCGTTTGCCGGCAAAATCAAGGGCGCCCGACCACGACAAATCCGCTAGCCCAACCCGCGAAGCGGCTTCCGAAGCCGCCTCCGAGGCGAGATTCGAGGGCGTCAAATTGAGCCGCAACTGGTCAATCGTCGAGCCCATGTCGGCTCTCAGCCGATTGGCCTGCGCTTCGTAATCGCTTGAACTCGGAAGCTTCACGCTCACGGCTCAAGCCCTCCGAAGAGCGACGAGATCTGTGAGATACTCTTCGCCGGGATAAGCCGCGACGGCTTGAGACCCCGTGCGCCCAGCCATACCAGCACCAAGCCCACGACGATCACCGCCAATGCAAGAATGAGAAACGCGAGATCGAGCGGAACGCCTAGGCGGGTCAACGACAGAGCGCACGCTACGATGATCAGACAGAGGCCCGCTGGGAGCAGAACCAACCCGGCCAGCAAAGCGACCAAGCTGGATGCAACCAGGCCCTTACGCTCGCTAAGCTCCGCCCGAACCAGCGAGAACTCTGCGTGCGCCAGCTCTCGACTTTGACGGGCAAGGTCAAGGAGCAGGTCGATCGTCGAGCGCATCGGCTAGCTCATCTTGCCGAACAGGGGCCCTAAACGGTCGATCGCAGCCGGAGCCTTCTGCGCGATCTCGGCGATCACACGGCTCATCGGCCTAGCCGCGGGCCAGAAGCGCGAGCAGAAGCCCGGCCGAAAACGCGATTCCCACCGCGGCCAGCGGGTTCTTGCGGATGGCGGCGCTCAATTGATCGGCCGCTTGCGACAATTCCTCGCTGTTTGCGAGACGGTCGCGGCCCTGCTGGTAGAGGTCCGAAGCCGCCTGAGCGGCCTTCGTGCCGACTTCGTCGAGATGGGTCTGCGCGGCGATTCCCTTGGCGCTGTCCAGCGCCTGTTGAGCAGTCCCCTTGGCGCTTTCGAGCGCCTGCTTCGCGGTCTTGGAGGCCGCGGAGAGCGCCGCGGCGCCCCGATCTTGCGCCTCTTCGCCGCGGTCCGGTTGGTCATTCCAGGTCATCTGCTTCCTCCCTCGTGTAGGGCCGGCCCACTGTCCGAAGCCTTACGCCTTCCCGGTCAGGTCAGACGGCTCGTCCGCTTCTCAAACCTCCGCCGATTTACAATGTTCCGCGTGCGATCGCCTTATGTGGCGAAGTTAGTGCACCGAGGTGAGCGTGAGCGTCGTGACCCCGGCGGCGAAATTGAGCCCGGTTTGACCCTGGATGGAAAGGGGCTGCAGAGAAAACGCACGTCCGGTTCCGCCCACCAGGAGGTTGGCGCCGACACCAGCGCCGGCGGTCGCCTCCGCGCCGACGCCCCCGTAAGTTCCCGCCAGCGCTCCGTGCGGGAACCCGTCGGAGGGAGCGAGAACGCCCCAAACCATGGTTCCTTGCTGGACCGAGCCGAGAGCGAGGCCGAATTTGTCGATGCGGCCGATGTAGCTGTCGGGCGGCGCTCCGCTGGCGGGAGCGAAAGCGCAGGTCATCGTCTGTTGCTGCGAGATCAAAAGGCCGATGCCGGCCGATACGTCGCAAGTCAGCGTGCCGACCTTCACCGACGATTGGCGAGCGCCGGGGATGCGACGAAGGCGGCCAGGGCGGCCGCCGCGCCCAAAGGCGCGAGAAAACGATTGGTCATTCGGAAACCTTCCTTTTGCGTGGAGTGCGCCTAGCGCCACCGCAGAAGCTATACGCCCAACGGTAGCTTCGAAAGTTGATCGATGTCAAAGCGTGTCCGACTCGATTGGCGATCCCCTTGGCGCGCGCCCGAACTGCGATCGCAAGTCACGGACGGAGTTCACGGCGATCAGCTTTCCGGACGTTGGACGGGGCATGCTGCTCGCCATCCGAATGCGCGTTCGGTAGAGAAAGGGCGGTCGGAGCCTGACATGTTCGCCAACGTCCTGATCGCCAATCGCGGCGAGATCGCCTGCCGCATCATTCGCACCGCGGGAGGCATGGGAATACGCTCGATCGCGATGCACACGCCCGCGGACCGGGGGGCGCTTTTCACTCGCCTTGCCGACGAAGCGCACGAGATCGGCGAGGGCGCGAGCGGCTATCTCGACCAGGCCGCCATTCTCGCGCTGGCGAAGACAGTCGGCGCCGAATGTTTGCATCCCGGATACGGGTTCCTGTCCGAGAACGCCGATTTCGCCGAAGCCTGCGGGAAGGCCGGCATTGTCTTCGTCGGCCCACCGGCCGAGGCGATGCGGACGATGGGGTTGAAAAGCGCGGCGAAAACGCTGATGCAGCGGGCCGGCGTGCCGGTCGTTCCCGGCTATCACGGCGACAACCAGAACCCGAAGTTCCTGCGCGAAAAGGCCTACGAGATCGGCTATCCGGTGCTGATCAAGGCGATCGCCGGCGGGGGCGGGCGTGGAATGCGCCGTGTCGACGCGCATGTCGAATTCGATGCGGCGCTCGAGAGCGCGAGCCGCGAGGCTGAGGCCGCATTCGGCGATGGCCGGGTGCTGATCGAGAAATATATCGCCTCCCCCCGCCATATCGAATTGCAGGTGTTCGCCGACGCGCATGGGGCTTGCGTCCACCTCTACGAGCGCGACTGCTCGGCCCAGCGCCGGCATCAGAAGGTGGTCGAAGAATGCCCGGCGCCCGGACTGCCGGAGGACACGCGCGCCGCAATGGCGAAAGCCGCGACCGAGGCGGCGCTGGCCGCAGGATACGTCGGCGCAGGAACGGTGGAATTCATCGCCGATCCGGCGCGCGGCCTCAAACCCCAGGACTTCTACTTCCTCGAGATGAATACGAGGCTCCAAGTCGAGCATCCGGTGACCGAAGCGGTGACCGGCCTCGACTTGGTCGAATGGCAGTTCCGGGCAGCCGCCGGGGAGCCTCTGCCGCTCAAGCAGAACGAGGTCGCTTGCGCCGGGGCGGCGATCGAAGCGCGCGTCTACGCCGAGGATCCGGAGCACAGCTTTTTGCCCTCGGCCGGGCTGATCTACGCCATGAACTTCAAAGGCGAGGACGGCGCGAAGGGCGTCCGGATCGACACCGGCTTCGAAGCTGGCGACAGCGTCACGCCCTTCTACGATCCAATGATCGCCAAGGTGATCGTTCATGGAGCGAGCCGCGCCGAGGCGCTGGCCACGCTTGTGAAGGCGCTTGACGATGCAGTGGTCATCGGGCCGAAGACCAATCTCGCTTTCTTAAGCAAGCTCTTGCGGAGCCCGGAGTTCGAGGGCGGACGGATCGACACCGGCTTCATCGACGCCAATCTCGGGCGCCTCGGCGCGGAGCCGCATCCGCCAAACAGAAGAGCCGTCCACGCCGCCGCGCGGCTTCTCATCGAACGGCGCGACGAGGGCAGGGCGTCGCCGCTTCACCCGTTCGACCCCTGGCGGGTCGCCGATTCGTTCGAGCTCATCGGCTTCCGCCGCACGAGCGTCGACGTCACGGTCGACGGCGTCCCCATGCGGGCGCATCTCGTCGACGGGCCGAACGTGGACCCCATCGCCAGGAACGAGGGCGCCGAGGCGGGCGACGCGGTGACGCTGCGCGAGGCGAAGGGCGGCGTATACGCTTTCGCGCGGCGGGCGGCAGGCGTTCGTCGAGCTCGTCGATCCGTTCGCCAAGGCCGAGGCGGCGGTGGAGGGCGACGCTGCGATCCGCGCGCCGATGAACGGCCGGCTTGTGGCGGTCGCCGTCGAGGACGGCGACACGGTCGAAGCGGGGCAGCGCCTCGCGGTGGTCGAGGCCATGAAGATGGAGCATGCGCTCGTCGCGCCGCACGCGGGCGTCGTGCGCGACCTTGACCTGAGCGTCGGCGAGCAGGTCGAGATGGGGGAGACCATCATGCGGGTGGAGAAGGGGAAGGAAGGCCAGGAGCTGCCCGGCGCGTGACCGCGCGCCCGCTTCGCTCCCCATGCGGTCGAACGAGAGCCGATGAACGCGAATGAACGAGAGCGAGGACGGGGCCCCGCGCCTATTCGATGCGCTCCGCCCGCGGCGCACGACAGCCGCAATGGCCTGCGCCGACCCTTCTCAAATCTCGAAGTCAGGGGCCTGAAGACAACCGGAAGGCGAGTTCGATGCAAGGACATGCAAGAAAAACCAAGCAAAAAGGCTTGCATTTCCTTTTATTTCCTTGGCCGAATCGGGACTTTTCAAAGGGTTGCGGGCAAAAAAATAAAAAAATCCTGCGCGCGCTCAACTCGCCTTCGAGGTTGCGTCGCGGCGCCCGCAAACGCTTTCCGCCCACCCTCCTTTTTCCCAGCCTATGGCCCGCCCGGTCCGATCCGGTGAATACGAACTTATAACATTAAGTTCTGCTTTACGCAATAAGTTGCAGCGGAACAGCTCACGGCGAAAGCCCGACGCTTGCGGCGGATCGGGAATGCACGGATCGGGGATTGAGTAATGGACTGATCCCCTGTTCCCGCGCCTCGCGCGTTGCCCGGGGCATTTGTCTTTCGGCCACGCCGTCTACCGCCGGCTCTCGGTATCGCTCCGAACGGTTGGCGCGGTCGCCTTCGTCGCCCGACTTCATGTGCATAACGCCTCGGCCGAAGGCGCGCCGGGCGGCCGCCTCCGCTATAGTCCAGCCATGCCTCTTCACCTCATCAAGCTCGCTGTCGGCGCGGAATCGTTCGCGGACCTGCGCGAATGGATGGCGGAGCGGATGGCCGAGGCCAGGCGTCGCCGCGCGCCGCTCCGGCACGCTCATGTCACCCGCATGACGCCGAAACGGACCGAGCAGATTCTGGGCGGCGGCTCGCTCTACTGGGTCGTCAAGGGCTTGATCTCAGCCCGGCAAGAGATCGTCGGCCTCGAGCCGTTCGTCGACGCCGACGGGATCGGCCGCTGCAAGATCTGGCTGGATCAGACGGTCGTCGCGGTCGCGCCCCGGCCGATGCGCGCCTTCCAGGGCTGGCGCTATTATGAGGCCAAGGACGCGCCGCCGGATATCGACGAGACCCAGCCCGGCTTCGCCGCGATGCCCGATGCGATGCGCCGCGAGCTGGCGTCGCTGGGGCTCTTGTAGGTTCAGCGTCCCCTCTCCCCGCAAAGCCCGTCGAAAGACGGGCGTCTCTCGACGCCCTATGCGGGGAGAAGGAGCGCGCCGGGCGCCGCCAACCGACCTTATTTTTGCACGGCGGGCCGGTTTTGCGACCTCGCGGCTTGCCAAGCGCCGGCGCACGTCCAATTTAAATCTTGCAAACGAATTTCGGTGTCCCTGTGGATAAGGACAAGAACGGCGCCCTGACGAACCGCAGCGGCGGCGAGGACATCGCGGCCTTCGTCGATGCGGCCAAAAAGGTTCCCGCGCCGGGCGCGTCCGGCCGCGGAAGGCTGATCTTCGCCCTCGACGCCACGATGAGCCGGCAGCCGACCTGGGACCTCGCCCAATCGCTTGCAGGCGAAAATGTTCGAGGCCTCGGCCTCTCTCGGCGGCCTGGACGTGCAACTGGTCTATTTCCGGGGCATGAACGAATGCCGCGCGTCGAACTTCGTCTCCGGCGGGCAGGGCCTTGCGCAGCTCATGAGCCGCATCGAGGTGCGCGGCGGATCGACACAGATCCGCCGGGTGCTCGCCCACGCACGCGATGAAGCCGGCCGCGCGAAGGTCGGCGCGCTGGTCTTTATCGGCGACGCCATGGAGGAGAATCCGGACGCGCTCGCTGCGATAGCGGGGGAGCTCGCGCTGCTCGGCGTCAAGGCGTTCATGTTCCAGGAAGGGCAGGATCCCGCCGCGAAGCGCACGTTCAGCGAGATCGCACGCCTGACCGGCGGGGCCTACAGCGCCTTCGACGCCGGCGCCTCCGCGAGGCTCGCCTCGCTTCTGCGGGCGGCGGCGGCCTATGCGGCGGGTGGCCATGCCGCGCTCGTTCGGCATGCGGAGGCCGATTCCGCCGCGCGGCTCCTCTTGTCGCAGATGCGGGAAAGATGAACTTGGCTTAAGTTCGCCTTTGGCGGCGATTAAGTCGGGGCTGTCACAGTCAGTTCGCCTCCGGCCCGAATTGGAAGCCTTACAACAATGAACCTCATTATTGGCTTGATCTTGCTGTTCCTTTTGGTGCAGGGGATCAAGCGGTTCGCGCGCATGGACGCGGCTACGGCGGCGCGGCTCGTCCGCCATGGCGGCGGCGTCCTGGGCATAATCGGCGCTCTTCTCCTCCTGCTGCGCGGCCGGATCGGGCTCGCCGCGGCAGTCGCGGGCATGATGGCGAATTTCGCCGGATGGCGGACGACAGGCGGCGGCGCCCCGACGGGGTTTCGCAACGTCGGCGCGGGCGCACGCGCGGGACGGTCCTCGACCGCACGGTCGGCGATGCTGGAAATGCGGCTCGACCACGACAGCGGCGCGATGACCGGAACGATCTTGGCCGGTCCTCAAGCCGGTCGCGCGGTCGAAACCCTGTCGCGCCCGGAGCTCATGTCGTTTCGCCAGGAGCTTGCGCGCGACGATCCCGACGGCGTCAGCCTGTTAGAGGCATATCTCGACCGCCGGTTCGCCGGCTGGCGTGAGGCAGACGAGGGTCAGCGTCAGAGGCGGGGAAGCGCCGGGGCGATGTCGCGCCGCGAGGCGCTGGAAGTCCTTGGGCTCGCCGAAGGCGCGGGCGCGGCCGACATAATCCGCGCCCATCGGACGCTCATGAAAAAGTTTCATCCAGATCATGGCGGCTCGACCACGCTTGCCGCGCGGGTCAATCAGGCCAAGGATGTTCTGATGCAGCGACAAGGCTAGGCGCTCCGTAAAGCGTACGCGTCAGTCGTGGGCGGTGAAGCAGGAAAATCCGGTGCGTTTGAGCGAGCGGCACGCGGCTTCGGCTGAAGCCGAGTCGAGGCCAGCGAAACGGGCGCGATAGAGGGTCGGAGTCCCCTTTGCGCACCTTCTCGGTGATCGGCTTGGCCGAGGCCAGTGTCGAACGGTTCCGCTCGCGGGCGCGCGCCAAAAGGGCGTTGGCCTTGGCGAGATTATCAGGGGCGCCGATCTGGATCATCCAGCCGCGCTCGGAGGGGTCGTCGGCCGCTTCCTCTTCTGCGGAGGCCCGCGCCGGACGGCGCTCGTCCCCGGCCGTGGCCTCGGGACGGTCGGGCGGCATGACCAGCGCGCTCGCCGCCGCGAGCCGGGCCTGATTCTTGGCTGAAGTTCTCCCTCCCTCGGGACTTTTGACGAAACCCAGATCGGCCGTGGCCGGCTGCCCGGCGCGCGCGGCGGGCGCAGGCGCCTTGAGCACTGGCTCCGGCGCCTCAGCCTCGTCGTCTCCAGTCCCGTCATCGCCTTCCCCGGCGGCGTTGGCTGCGCGGGTCGTGGCGGAGACACGCTCGAGCTTGGCTTCGGCGATCTGCGTGGCGCGCGCGCGGATCGGCGACGCGATGGCCGGCTCGATCAACTCTGCAGGCGAAGCGTCGGCGACCGCGGCCGCAGTATGGGCGGTCGACGCTTCCGCGATATGGTCGGCGATCAGATTCTCCATGATCCGGTCGCGCCCCGCGGCGGAGCGCCCGCCCATGACGACGGCGATCAGCGAACGTCCGTCGCGATGGACCGAGGTCAAGAGATTGAAGCCGGACGCTCGCGTGTAGCCGGTCTTGATTCCGTCGACGCCGTCGACGCGGCCGAGCAGATGATTGTGGTTGCCGATGATCTCGCCGTCGAAGTCGAATTGGGCGGTCGAGAAATACCGGAAGTAGCGGGGGAAGCGCTCCTCGAGCGAGCGCCCGAGGATCGTCAGATCGTGCGCCGTGGTGATCTGTTGGTCGTTGGGGAGTCCGGAAGCGTTGACATAGACCGTGTTGGCCATGCCCAGCGCATGCGCCTTGCGCGTCATCATGTCGGCGAAATTGCTTTCCGACCCTCCGACGGCCTCGGCGATCGCGACCGCGATGTCATTGGCCGAACGGGTCACGACGGCCTTGATCGCGTCATCGACGCTGATCGTGTCGCCGGGCGCGAGGCCGAGCTTGGAAGGCTCTTGCGCCGCGGCGTGCTCGGAGATCGGAATTTGCGTCCTGAGCGTCATCGCGCCGCGGTCGAGCTCTTCGAACAACAGGTAGAGCGTCATCACCTTGGTGATCGAAGCGGGATGACGCAGTCCGTTCTCGTCGGCGGAATAGAGCGTGCGCCCACTGTTGGCGTCGACGACAAGCGCTGAAAAGGCCGGCGAACTGGAGATCGCGCCTGGCGCTACAGAGGCGAAACGCGGGGAGGCGCGATAGGCGCGACGAGCGTAATGCGCAGGGCGCCAACCATGCGCCACGCGCGCATAGTGCGGATAATGCGCTTGATGGTGCGCGTGGGCGTAAACCCTGTGGCGCCCATAATGATGCGCCTGGGCTTGCGCCCCGGCCAGGCAAAGGGATGAGACCGAAATCAAAGCCGCCGTCGCCATGCGAGCAAGCCGGCCTAGTCGAGAGCAACCGTTACGCAACGCCATCGTACGCCCCACCGACTTCGCGCAACGGTGAGGCCTGAACGCCGATCACAGTTGCGTTACGCACACGGTCCTGGACGATATGCTGGAGCGGTTACGCAGCGGTTAACGGGATTCCGAAGAGCCGCTGCTATTTTTGCGCAAGCCTTTGAAATCTCGATCGCCCCGCTGCGGAGAGCGCCGAATGAGATGAAGCCGCAAGTCAGTAAACGGCTGCTATCGATTGAAATAATTTACTCTTTCTAATTCTGTTCGAGGCTTCCTTTCCGAGCAGCAGTACAATTTGCTGCAATGCAGCAAATTGTCCTTGACTTCCATTGTGCGGTGCACATATTGCGTCTATCGCGGTTCGCCTCATTTCCGATGCGAAACCGACCCAATGCAGGAGCTCTAAATGACAGTCAGCACGCCGACATTCGAAGATTTCCAGAAATTCTCGAAAGAGCAGCTCGAGGCTTTCACCGCCGCTTCGACCAGCCTGTCGAAGGGTCTGCAGGACATCGCCGTCGAGTTCGAGCGATTATTCAAAGAAGGCCTTCGCCGCCGGGACCGCGATGTACGAGAAGCTTCTCGGCGCGCGCAGCCTCGAATCGGCGATCCAGATTCAGACCGAGTTCGCGAAGGAGGCCTACGAGGGCTTTGTCGCCCAGGCGACGAAGGTTTCCGAGCTCTACACCCGGGTCGCGACGGATGCGCTGAAGCCGGTCACCACGGCCTACGCGAGCATACAGAAGTAATTATCCAGAAGATTTTCTCGCCGCCGCGCGGCGGGACAATGCCCTTCGAGCCGACGCCGGCGCCGTTCCAGCGCCGGCTTTTTTATTTGCGTCCTCGCCCCTTTAGATGCTGTCATCCGAGTTTAGAAGCGGAACAGGGAAGGCCTGTTGCAAGTTGCCTCATGAAGAGGCTCTTGCGCGTGGCGAGTAAATTCGCAATGCTGCCATACGGCGATGACATCTGGCGGCGACGGCGCGCGGCGCCTAGATGTAGGCGTCAGGGTTTCGTGTCCGCGTAGATGTGAGTTCCAGTCCAATCGGCATCAATCGGGGTCTTTCGGTGGCTGCCGCCTCAATTCCGTTGGTTGTTCGACTCCGAGCGGGGATGGTTCGGCTGGCGCGTTGGCTCTATCCGGGCTTTGGCGCAGCCTCGCCGCCAGTGGCGGTGCGGCCGATGTCCTCGCGGGAGCCCAAAAGAGGAGGAGAAACGCCAGGGGCGGGCGCGGCGGTCATCACACGCACGCGGACGCAGACGAAGCGTCCGAACATGTATCGCGTTCTTCTGCTCAATGACGACTACACGCCCATGGAGTTCGTGGTCTCAATTTTGCAGGCATTCTTCAATAAGGACGCCCAAGAGGCGATGCAGATCATGCTCCAAGTGCACCACAACGGCGTAGGCGAGTGCGGGGTCTTTACCTATGAGATCGCGGAGACCAAGGTGTCGCAAGTGATGGATCACGCCCGTAAGAATCAGCACCCCCTGCAGTGCATCATGGAAAAGAAGTGAAAGGCGCCCGATGCCCATTTTCTCCCGCGCGCTCGAAAAGACCCTTCGTCGAGCCCTATCGCTCGCCAATGAGCGTCGACACGAATACGCGACTCTCGAACATCTCTTGCTGGCGCTGATCGACGACGTCGATGCGGCCGCGGTCTTACGGGCGTGCGGCGTCGACCTCGACGCTTTGCGCAAGACCGTCGTCCAATATCTCGACACCGAACTTGAAAACCTCGTTGTCGAGAGCCAGGAAGAAGCCAAGGCGACCAATGGTTTCCAGCGCGTCGTGCAGCGCGCGGCGTTCCATGTTCAGTCGTCGGGCCGTGAGGAAGTGACCGGCGCGAATGTGCTGGTCGCCATCTTCGCCGAGCGCGAGACGCATGCGGCATATTTCCTGCAAGAGCAGGACATGACCCGCTACGACGCGGTGAACTACATCAGCCACGGCATCGCCAAGCGTCCTGGCGCCTCCGACACATCGCGCCTGCCGCGCGGGACCGAAGAAGAGCACGAGGCGCGCGATTCCAAGGACTCGAAGGACAGCTCGGATTCAAAGAAAAAGGAAGGCGCCTTGGAAGCTTATTGCGTCAACCTCAATCGGAAGGCGCGAGAGGGGCGCATCGATCCGCTCATTGGCCGCGAGGCCGAAGTCCAACGCACCATCCAGGTGCTGTGCCGCCGGCAGAAGAACAATCCGCTCCTGGTCGGCGATCCGGGCGTAGGCAAAACGGCGATCGCCGAGGGCCTGGCGCGCAAGATCATCAATTCGGACGTGCCTGAGGTTTTGGCCGAGTTCGACCGTCTTCGCGCTCGACATGGGCGCGCTGCTGGCCGGGACGCGCTATCGCGGCGATTTCGAAGAGCGCCTAAAGCAGGTGATGAAGGAAATCGAGCAGCACAAAGACGCGATTCTCTTCATCGACGAAATCCACACCGTCATTGGCGCCGGCGCCACTTCCGGCGGCGCCATGGATGCCTCGAATCTGCTCAAGCCAGCCTTGGCGCAGGGCACGCTCCGCTGCATCGGCTCAACGACTTACAAGGAATACCGACAGTATTTCGAGAAAGATCGGGCCCTCGTCCGCCGGTTCCAGAAGATCGACGTCAAGGAGCCGAGCGTCGCCGACGCGATCGAGATCCTGAAGGGTCTCAAGCCCTATTTCGAGGAGTTCCACAAGCTGCGCTACACCGGAGAGGCGGTGAAAGCGGCGGTGGAATTGTCGTCGCGCTACATCCACGACCGCAAGCTGCCCGACAAGGCGATCGACGTCATCGACGAGACGGGCGCCTCGCAGATGCTGGTGCCGGAGCCGAAGCGCAAGAAGACGATCGGGGTCAAGGAGATCGAGGCGACCGTCGCCTCCATGGCGCGCATCCCGCCGAAGTCGGTGTCGAAGGACGACACCGAGGTGCTCCAGCACCTCGAGACGACCTTGAAGCGCGCCGTCTACGGCCAGGACGCGGCGGTGGCTGCTCTGGCCTCCGCCATCAAGCTCGCTCGCGCCGGCTTGCGCGATCACGAGAAGCCGATTGGTTGCTATCTGTTCTCGGGCCCAACAGGCGTCGGCAAGACGGAAGCGGCGCGGCAGCTGGCGACCAGCCTCGGATTGGAGCTCATCCGCTTCGACATGTCGGAATATATGGAGCGCCACACGGTCTCGCGGCTTGATCGGCGCGCCTCCCGGCTATGTCGGCTTCGACCAGGGCGGCCTCTTGACGGATGCGATCGACCAGCATCCTCACTCGGTTCTGCTCTTGGACGAGATCGAGAAGGCCCATCCTGACCTGTTCAACATCCTGTTGCAGATCATGGACCACGGCAAACTGACCGATCACTCCGGCAAGCAAATCGACTTCCGCAACGTGATCCTGATCATGACCACGAATGCGGGCGCGCGGGATCTCGCTGGCGCCGCCTTCGGCTTCCACAAGTCGAAGAGGGAGGGTGACGATACCGAGGCGATTGACCGCTTGTTTGCGCCCGAGTTCCGCAATCGGCTCGACGCCGTTGTGCCGTTCGCGCGGCTTCCGGAAGGGGTCATCGCTCGCGTCGTCGACAAGTTCATCCTTCAGCTCGAGGCTCAGCTCAGCGACCGCAACGTGACGATCGAACTCACGGACGAGGCGCGCGAGTGGCTGGTGAAGAACGGCTATGATGAGGCGATGGGCGCGCGGCCGATGGCGCGCGTGATCCAGGCCCAGATCAAGACGCCGCTTGCCGACGAGGTGTTGTTCGGCCGGCTGAAAGGCGGGGGCGTGGTCAAGGTCGTCGTCATCGCCGACGAAAAGGGCGCAAAGAAGCTCAGCTTCGTCTATCCGGAAGGTCCGGCCCAACCACGGCTCGAGCGCGATCTGATCGTCGCGGGGCAGCGGAAATCGCGCAAGCGCGCCGAGCCCGCCAACTCGGACGCCGACGACAAGGAGCCTGCTCCGGAAGAACCGTAAGACGGGTCTTCGCTCTACGTTAATCGACCGCAACAGGCAGCCCGCGCCATTCGACGCGGGCTGTTCGCATTCTCTCCCTCGGAGGCTGTGGCCGGTTCAGCGCCTCCGGCTCAATTCGGCGCGAAAGGCGAGCGCGGTCTCGGGGACGCCGGTTTCGAACGGCGTCACGTCCGCCCAGAAGGTGGCTTTGAAACGGCTCAGCGTCGACTTGGTACGGCCGGTCCCACTGGAAGCGCATCTCCTTCAGTTCTCGCAAGAGGGGCGAGAAGATTGCGCTCGGGCCCAGCATCCAGGCCGGCATGGCGCTGATGCGCAATTTGACGTCGAGCGCGTCGGCGGCGATTTGCAGGATATCACGCGTCGTCCGGATTGGCGCGCAGGGCATGTGCCAAGCTTGACCGAAGGCGGAGTTGGGGGCGGCCAAAAGCGTCGTCGTGGCGCGCGCGATGTCCGGCACGTAGGCGTAGTCGTGCGGCACGTCCGGCGAACCGATGAACACAGCGGCTTTGCGCTTGGCCAGTTTCCCTATCGAAGTGTCGCCGAGAAAGGAGTTGCCGACGCCCGGCCCGTAGAAGTCGGGCGCGCGCAGCGCCGCGACGCGCGCTTCGCCGGCGGCTGCCGCCGCCATCCAGACCCGGGTCGCCGCTGAGCGCGCCGCAGGCTTCAGACCAGCGTCCGAAAGCGGCATCGTCTCGACCAGCGGCCTGGTCTGGGGCCCGTACATGTAGAGATTGTCGATGAACACCATCCGCGCGCCGGTCGCCTTGCAGGCGGCGACGAAATTCGCGATCGCCTTCGGCCAGACCTCGCGCCAGAGGACGCCGGAATAAGGAAAGCCGACCGCGACCACGAACTGCCCGGCCTCGCGCACGGCCTTGACGACCGTGTCGCGGTCGAGGGCGTCGGCGGGGGCGAACGTCGCGCCCTTCGGCAGGTCGGGCGGCTCGCGACGCTGCGCCACGATAACCTCGCGGCCTTCGGCGGCGAGCCGCGCCGCCGTGGCCCGTCCGGCAGGGCCATAGCCGAAAATCGCGATCCTGTCGGTCATCGGGCCTGCCTTTCATTTGGCGCCCGATTTCGCAAGCCATTCGCGCGGGGCGCCATCAAATTCCCAAAAACGAGAGTTAAGTAAGTCAGTTAGAGGCGTTATCCAACGCCGCGTGTAATGAAGGAGGCTTTGAAATGGCAAACAATGCTTCGTTGCGCGGGGGCGAAAAAAATATCCAGGACTGGATCAACCTGGTCTGTGGCGTGCTGCTCTTCGCATCGCCCTGGGCCTTGAGATTCACCGGTGATGCCATGGCGGCGAGAACGGCATGGGTCGGCGGCGTGATCATCTTCCTCGCGGGCGTCGCCGCGTTGGCGCAGTTCGCCGAGTGGGAGGAATGGGTTGCGCTGATCGTCGGCGCGCTCGTGATCATCTCGCCATGGGCCTTGGGATTCGCAGTGATCCATGCGGCGATGTGGTCATGCGTCGTGCTCGGCGCGATCGTCGTCTTGTCCTCGATTTCCGAGATCTGGGCCGTTCATAACCCCACAGCGATAGCAGGGCGCTAGGATCGGCATGACTGGCGGATCGCCTGCCCAACTGGCGATCCGCTAGGATTTCAGACGGGCGACCGACTGCTCCGAGGGACGGATTTCGGCGTCGCAAATGGACAACGCTCTGTATGGGCCACGGGCGCAATCGGTCTACTCAGATCGCGCGTGACGTAGCCGCCTCGAAGGTCTGCGCGGCCGGCCGCGACGCCGAGGCCAAATCAATGGTCGCGGCCTCCGAGAAGCGTCACGGATATCCGACCGATCTTTGATCGAATGCGTAGCGCAGATAGTCTGCGACGAAGATCGGCACCCGCGTCTCATCGATGTCGTACGGGTCGCGCACGATATGCATGCGCGAAAACTCGGCCAAAGGGTCTTGCGCCAGGAAGGCTTCGATCCGCGCCTTGAGCTGCTCGGCCGGCAGGGGGAACGTCATCAGTTTCATGCAGGCGATGCGCTGCGGCGTCATCACCACCGTCCAGTGCGGCGCCATATTTGTGTCACCGGCGAGAAGCCCGGTCTCTTCGAGCAATTCCCGGCGCGCGCTGGCCTCGAGATCGACCTTGCCGTCGAAGACGTCGTTGGGATCGGGCGTCCCGGCCGGGAAATAGACCTGGCCTGCGCTGTAGGTATGGTGCGCCATCTCGCCGAGCAGAAACGCGCCGTCGTCTGATCGCAGCGCGGCCATCGCGAAGCAGTTTTCTACGGGCTCGCCCGGATGGCCGAATGCGGTCCAGGCGAGGAAGTCGGCATAGTCGGTCTCGAAAAAGACGCCTGAGAGCTTTAGCAACCCGTCGGAGCCAGCCTCGATCAAGCGGTGGCCCAGAAGGAGCACGCGCCCATTGAACAAGGATGGCTTGGCCTTCGTCAGCCGCCCCCAATGGGCGGCGATGGCTGCCGCTTGACGCTCGGCGAACTCCCAGGGCCATGGCTCGAAGGCGAGGTCAAGCTCGCCGACCTCGAGAATATGAGCCTGCTCGCTCAAAGGTCGAGCGCGCCGCTGGACACGATGACGACCGAGCCGCCGATCGTCGCGGAAGCGACCGCGCCATTTTCGACCACAAGGCCGAGCGCGATCAGGCTCGGCCGGCCCATCTCGAACCCTTGCTCGATGGTCAGCATGTGCTCGCCGTCACCCGGACGCTCAAAAGCTTGCAGGACACCGGCGAATGCGGCGGCCGCGCTGCCAGTCGCGGGGTCTTCGATCACCCCCCATGCGCTCGCGAACATGCGAGCGTGGTAGGCCGATCCTTGGCGCGCCGTCTCCCGCGTGTAGAGGAACGACGCCGGGCCATCCTTGGTCGCCCAGGGCATAAGGGCGGGCGCGGCGCGGCCGATCGCCGCGAGCGAGCGGATCGGAACAAAGAGAAACGGCGCGCCGGCGCTATAGACAATCGGCTTATGTCCGTCGAAACCGATGTCCGCAGGTTCGAGCCCCAGGCCCGAGGCAATGTCCGGGATCGACGGCGGCTCGACGTCCAGCCGTTCAGGCAGTTTCGGCAGCTCGAAATAGGCCGCGAGCGCCTGACCCTTGCGCTGGCGAGCGACGCAGACAACGTCGCCGATCGGCTCCTCGAGCACGATCCTGAGATCCTGAGCGGCGAGCAGATCGCCGGCGCGTTCGTGCGCAATCAGCGCGGCGGCGCCGACGGTGGGATGTCCGGCGAAGGGCAATTCGCGCTTCGGCGTGAAAATCCTCACCCGCGCGCTATTGACCGCATTTCTCGGCTCGAACACGAACACGGTCTCGGACAGGTTGAACTCGGCGGCGATCGCCTGCATGCGCGCGTCGTCGAGCCCTTCGGCGTCGAGGACCACGGCCAGCGGATTGCCAGCCAGCGCCGTCTCGGTGAACACATCGAGCGTTTGAAACCGGCGCTTCATTCAAAGTCCCGTACCCGCAGCACCCCCTAGCGTGCGGGCGGGTCACGTTAATAGCAGTCCAATTAATACCAGTCGAACAGCGGCCCGCTGTAGCCGGGCCAGGCGACCGTGATCAACGGCCGGTTCGCCTCGGGGAGGTGAATATCGTTCGGCAGCCGGTCGTTGCCGCGCATGCCCACGAACGTCCCCTGGACGGTGTTGCGCTGCAGCGGCGGCCTCAGGGTGTCGAGAGCATAGCCCTGGCGGGAGCCGACGGGAGCCCACGTGCCGAGGGTCAGCCAGGGTTCGACGCCATGGCGAACGACAATCTGGCGGCCGGCAGGGGCCGGATGCTTCGCGCGGTGATGAACCGTCTGGGCGTCGGCTGAGGTCGAGGCGAGGGCGATTCCGAGCGCGACGGCGCCCAAGAGACCGACTTGACGTATCATGAACGCTCCCCTTTCAGCCGCATTGTACACCGAACCCCGTCCACTCATGCGCCGATGTGCGCGAAAAGTAAACGCGCAGTTCAGGGAATCAAACCGCCTCTGCCGCGAAAAGTTGCGACGGTTTGGTAAACTCATCTTGAGCAGCGATCAGGCTCAATTCGCGCGACCCCGAGGTCAGAGTAGCCTTCACGATCGCGTGAACCGACGACGTCGCGCGGGATAGCGCCCCTCGCGTGTCATGCGTCTCGAGCCAATGATGAAAGAACAGCGCCGCGAACAGGTCGCCGGAGCCGTTGACGGAAATCGGCAGGTTTGGCGTGCGCACGCGCCAAAGCCCGCCTTCATCCCCGGCGAGAACGTCGAGAGCGCCGGCGGGCGTCTCGTCGAGCTGGAGTGACGTCGCGACCACGACCTGCGGTCCCCGAGCGCGCAAGGCTTCAATCGCCCGCCGCGCGGCTTTGAGATCGTTCGCCCGTTCTCCGGTCAGCCATTCGAGCTCGAAGGCGTTCGGCGTGGCGATGGTGGCGAGGGGCAAGGCGCGGTCACGGAAGAATTCGCCGACGCCGGCGGCCGCGTAAATTCCGGGCTCGACATCGCCGATCACCGGATCGCACGCGTAGGCCGCCTCGGCATTGGCGCCACGAATGCGGTCGAGCGCCCGCAGGGCCGCTTCGCCGATCTCCGCCTTGCCGAGATAGCCGGTCAGGAGACCGGCGCAGCGGGGAAGCACGCCGATCGCCTCCAAGCCGCTCATGCAATCGTCGATCATGGCCGCGTCGAAGGCGCGGCCGCGCCAGCCGGCATAGCCCAGATGACTGGAATATTGCACGGTCATGAGCGGCCAGACCTCGCGCCCGAGCCGCTGCAGAGGGAACACGGCGGCGGAATTGCCGACATGGCCGTAGACGACATGCGACTGGATCGAGAGGATGGGCGCGAGCATGGCCGAAGACCAGAGAACAATTCGGGGGCGGGGTAAACCCGTCGCGACCGGCGGCGAAGGCTTTTTGGCCGGGCGCCTGATGTTGTCGCCTCCGTTCCCGACAGGGCTCGCGGCCGGCTCAAGTCTTGGAGGCGACGCGTCTGGGCAAAGTTGACGAGCGTCAGGGCTTCGCGCCCGTTCTCTGGTCGTCGTGCTTGGCGATGCTGGCGGTCGGCGCCAACTCGACGGCGATCATGGCCGCCTTGCCGAAGATGCGCGTTGAGCTTTCGCTCAGCCCGGCGGGCGTTCAGTGGGCGATCAATGCGTATCTGGTCGCCTCCGCAGCCTGCATTGTGCTCGGCGGACGGGCGGCCGACCGGTTTGGCGCGCGCGCCGGGTCGATGTTCGGGGTCGGGCTGTTCGCCGCCGCGTCCTGCGTGATCGCCATCTCCAGCACACAGACCGCGCTGCTGGCCGGACGGAGCCTGCAGGGCCTCGCGGCGGCGCTCGCGGTGCCTTGCACCTTGGCCGCGGTCGACGCCGGCGCGGCGCCTGAGCGTCGGGCGGCGGCGATCGGCGCCTGGACCGGGTTCCTGATGCTCGGCTTCAGTATCGGACCGCTTATCGGCGGCGCGCTTACCCACATGGTGAGCTGGCGCGCGATCTTCTGGCTCAACGCTCTCCTCGTGGGGGCCGCTATGGCGGTCATGCTCCTGGGGCGCGCGCCGGCGACAGAGTCCAGGCGAAACGGGACCATCGACTGGATCGGGTTTATCCTGCTCGCGACCTTCATGATCGCGCTGGTCTTCGGCTTGCACGCGCTGCCGGATGCGCGGGCCGCGCCGAGGCCCTTGATCGGCCTCGCGGCGCTGGCGGCCGCGGCGCTGGCCGCGCTGCTCATCGTTGAGAAGCGCGTCGCGGAGCCGCTGCTGGACGGGAAGCTCTTCTCGCAACGGGATTTTGTCATGGGTCTCGCCATCGGCTCGCTTTCGATGTTCAGCATCATGAGCCTGCTGCTCTACTTCAACCTCTACGCGCAGAGCCCGGAAGGGCTCGGTCTCACCGCGCTTGAAGCGGGCGCCGCGTTGCTGCCGCTCAGCGTCTCTCTGCTGGCGCTTGCGTTGCTCGCCTCCGGCGTCGCCGCCGGAGTCGGACTGGGCGCCGCAATAACCGGGGGGATGGCCCTCGTCGCGATCGCCTGCGTCATTATCGGCGTGGCCGTTTCGAGAGGCGGCGGCCCGGTCTGGCTGGGGATCGGGCTGTTTGCGATGGGCGCGGGTCTGGCCGTGCCTTACGCCTCGGCGCCGCGATTGGCGCTGTCGGCGCTGTCGCCGGCGCAGCGGGGACAGGGGTCCGGCCTTGTCAATGCGTGCACCTTTCTTGGCGGCTCTTTTGGCGTCGCCGGCGGCGCCATGGCCTTTGCGTTCGGCGGATTCGTCGCGGTTCTGGCAATGATCGCGCTCGCCGGCGTGGCCGGCGCCGCGCTTGGCCGCTTGATCCGGAACACCATATAGGCGGCTCTTTCCAAGCCCTATTGAGCCGGCGCGGCAGGCCTGAGACAATGCCTTACGGATTTTCCCCGAACCTCACGAAGGATGCCGCATGAGCGACGCCATCGCCTTTCTCAAGCGGGCCATCGAGCAGGGGCAGGGGCTCTCCCAGGCCGATCTCGTGCTCAAGGGCGGGCGGATTTTCGATCTCGTGAGCGGCGAGCTCATCAAGAGCGACGTTGCGATCTGCAACGACCGCATTGTCGGCACCATGGGCGAATATAGCGGCGCCCGCGAGATCGACGTGACCGGCAAGGTCGTCGTCCCGGGTTTCATCGACACGCATTGCCACGTCGAATCCTCGCTCCTGACGCCGCTCGAGTTCGACCGCTGCGTGCTCGTTCGTGGCGTGACGACATCGATCTGCGATCCGCACGAGATCGCCAATGTGCTGGGGCTTCAAGGCCTGCGTTACTTCCTCGACGCGGCGATGCTGACCGCGATGGACTTGCGCATCCAGCTGTCGAGCTGCGTTCCCGCGACCGCGCTCGAGACCTCGGGCGCTCGCCTCGAGGCTTCTGATCTTCTGCCGCTCGCCGATCATCCCAAGGTGCTGGGGCTCGCGGAATTCATGAACTTTCCTGGCCTGCTGGCGCGCGACCCGTCATGCCTCGCCAAGCTCGCCGCGTTCCAGACCCGTCCGATCGATGGACACAGCCCGCTCCTGGGTGGCCTCGCGCTCAATGGCTATTTGAGCGCCGGCGTGCGCACCGACCACGAGGTCACCAACCTTCCGGAGGCGAAAGAAAAGCTCGCCAAGGGGATGCAGTTGCTCATTCGCGAAGGCTCGGTGAGCAAGGATCTTCATGCGCTTGTCTTCCATGATCACCGAGCGAAATTCGCCGTTCATCGCGCTCTGCACCGACGACCGCAATCCGCTCGACATCGCGGAGGAGGGCCATCTCGACTTCATCATCCGCACCGCGATCAAGCTTGGCGCGCCGCCGCTTGCAGCCTATCGCGCGGCCACCATCTCGGCCGCGCGCATCTTCGGCCTCAGGGATCGCGGCCTGGTCGCGCCCGGCTGGCGCGCCGACCTCGTCGTCATCGACGACCTCGAACATTGCGCGGTCTCGATGACACTTGCCCGCGGCCGTGTGGTGGACGATGCGTTGTTCGCCGCGCGCGCCTCGATTGCGCCGGTCGGTCGCGAGAGCGTCAAGGCGCGGCGCGTCGAGCCCGCAGACTTCGTTGCGAAAGGGCAGGGGCCGTCGACGCTGGCGATTGGCGTCATCCCAGGCAAGATCATCACCGAGCGCGTTCCGGTGACGCTGCCGTTTAAGAACGGTGAACGCGGCGTCGATCTCAGTCAGGACGTCGTCAAGGTCTCGGTCGTCGCCCGCCACGGCGTCAACGACAATCGGGCGACCGCCTTCGTCAAGGGCTTTGGCATGAAGCGCGGCGCGATCGCTTCGTCCGTCGGCCATGACAGCCACAATCTATGCGTTGTCGGAGCCGACGAGGTCGACATGGCGGCGGCGGTCAACCGTTTGCGCGAGACCGAGGGCGGGTTCGCGGTCGCGCGTGACGGCAAAGTGATCGCCGAACTGCCGCTGCCGGTCGCGGGCCTCATGAGCGTGACAAGCTTCGAGGCGGTGCGCGAGGCGCTGATCCCGCTGCGCGCCGCCGCCAAGGGCTTAGGCGTGACGCTGCCCGAGCCGTTCCTGCAAGTCGCCTTCCTGCCGCTGCCGGTGATCCCGCATCTCAAGATCACCGACATGGGGCTGGTCGACGTCGACAAATTCGCGTTCGTGCGGGATTAGACGGACCGCTTCCTGAGGCGAGGCGTTGCCAGGATTTCGGCTTCATCCTCTCAAAGGCGACCGCTAAGGAATGTGGTCAGCCTGGATAACCGGAAACTACCGTCTGACTTTTGAGATTGACGGGGAAGACGCGACTAACGTGGATCTCGAGGACTATCGCAGCAGTAAGTTCGGTCATCGCTCATGGAAATGTTTAACCCTCCCCATCCTGGCGAAATCCTGCGCGAGGACCTGCCTCCAGCCTCTCAGTTTGACCGTGACAGAGGCAGCCAGGGGGCTCGGCGTTTCGCGCGGATCCTCTCGGAACTCTTGAACGGTCACAATGGCATTTCCGCCGACATGGCGATACGCCTCGAGAAGGCGGGATTTGGCTCCGCTAAATCCTGGCTGCGCAACCAATTGTCCTATGATCTTTGGCATGCGCGCCGGCGCGCCAAGGCGATCAAGGTGAAGCCATTTCCCGCCCCGTGAGCGGCTGAATAGGACGCGGTCAGCGTCCCTCACTCCACCCCCTTTCCAAAAGGAAAGGGCGCCCGCGAGCCCTCGGCGCGTCAGGCGCGATGCGCCGGCTTCACCGTGTGCAAATGCGCGGTGGCGTTGGTGGTCCGCGTTCGCGCGGTCCTCGCGTGCGCCTCTCGGCGCCCCGCACGAGCGCCGCCCTCGACGACCCGGCCCGAAGCGGCCGTCGGCAGGCCCCGCAATCCCGAGGCGCTGCTTCCGTTTGCACAGCCGAGGCTTCCGCCTCCGCCGCCGCTGCTGGCGCCTGACGACGCAGCGATACTGGTCGCGGTATGGGCGCCGGTGCTTGCCGACGAGGTGTGAACGCCCGCGCTATGGCTCCCGCCGCCGCAAGCCGCCAAAGCAGGGCTCGGGACGAAGAATGAAAACGTCGCGACAATCGAAGCGCTAGCCACAATCGCGACGGACAACCCGGCGCTGCGCATGCGTGACGCGGCAGCGCCGCGCTTGAGGTTTGTTTGCATGGGTATCTCCTGCAATCCCTCCAACACGTAGTTCTTAGACGCTCCCAAAAGGGTAGGCTTGCGCCGCCAGCCGGTCAACCCCGCGGGCAACTCACGAATGCGCGACTGGCTCCGTGAGGTTGCGATCAAAGGTCCCGCCGGCTCGTGGCCGCAAAGACGACCGCCAGCGCGATCCAGGACAGCATCATGGTCGTGCCGCCGATCGGCGCGGCCAAGGGGAAAATGCGCTCGCCGGTGAAGACATGCGTCGCGAGCTCGGCGGAAAACAGAATCGCGCCCGCCTCCATGACGAAACCGACGGTCAGAAGCGCGCGCGCCGAGGCAGTCGCGATCCGGGCGTGCGCGGCGATGGCGAGCGCTGCGGCTGCGTGCAGGAGCAGAAACAGCGCGGCCCTCTCTGCGAGTTCGCCGCCGTTCTCATGCACGCCCGCCGCCGCCAGCGCGACGCCGGCCGCGCCCATGAGCGCAGCCACGCCGGCCAGAACGAGAGGCGCGCGGGTCATCTTTTCACTCCTTGCCGGCGAAGTCGCTTCGGCGCGGGCAAAGCAGTCCATTGGACACGCGCTTGTCAAGATGGCTCAAGCGGTCGATCCTATGCTCGCGGATTGTAACGGGGAGGGCGAGATTGGTGGATTTCAAGGTGCGCGCGATCGAGCGGACGGATCGCGCACAATGGACGCCGCTGTGGCGCGGCTATCTCGATTTTTATCGGGCTCGATGGAGCGACGAAGTCGCCGACGTCACGTTTGCGCGCATTTTCGATCCGCTCGAGCCCGTGCATGCGTTCGTCGCCGATCGCGGCGGGGAACTCATCGGTCTTACGCACTATCTGTTTCAGCGCAGCACCTGGCTTATCAATTCGCAGTGCTATCTCCAGGACCTCTATGTCAGCGAGGCGGCGAGAGGGAGCGGCGTTGGTCGGGCGTTGATCTCAGCCGTCGTCGACGCGGCGAAGGACGCAGGCGCGTCGCGCGTATTCTGGAACACGCATGAGACCAACGCCGTCGCGCGCAGGCTCTACGACGCGATCGCCGAGCGCCCGGGATTCATCCAGTATCGCATCGATCCTCTGCCCTGACGCGGGCCGACTTGCCGCTCCTCCAAACTTGCCTCATGCTGCGCGGGGCGGGCGCCCTTTTGCTCGGGCGCCGCAGTTAGACGTCGATGAGGGGTCTCAATGGTTTCGCGACGTCTTGCCAAGCAGTCTCTCGCCATCGCCAAGGCCAATGCGCAAGCGAGCGCCGACGCTGCGCTGACGATCGCGGCTCGCGCCCAAAAACTACTCGCGCCAGGAGGCCGGCAGTCCGCCAAAGAGCGAGAAGCGCGGCTCATGGTGCAGGAGAAAGTCGACGCGGCCATCGAAGGCGCGTTCGCCGCTCAGGCGGCCTGGGGCGCCTTCTTCATCAAGGCCGCGTTTGGCGGCGTGCGCACGCCCGACGACGTTTCGGCAGGCTTCGCCGCCATCGCCAAGGCCGCCGCCGCGCCTGCGCGGCGCAAAGTACGGGCGAACGCGCGCCGCCTGACCGCAGCGAAGAACTGGCCTTGACCAAGACTTGGCCTTGAGATGGAGCTTGTTCCGCATCTCCAACACTTCGTCGCCACATACGGCTATTTCGCGGTCTTCCTCGTTGTCGCGATGGAGAGCGCCGGCGTTCCGATGCCTGGCGAGACCGTTCTGGTGACGGCTGCGATCTTCGCCGCCTCGGGCACGCTGAAAATCTATGGGGTGATCGGGGCGGCGGCCGCGGGCGCGATCATCGGCGACAATTGCGGCTACTGGGTTGGCCGCGAGCTCGGCTTTCCGTTGATCTACCGATACGGACATTACATTCACCTGGACGAAAAGCGGCTCAAGGTCGGGCAATATCTCTTCCTCCGGCACGGCGGAAAAATCGTGTTTTTCGGCCGCTTCGTCGCGGTGCTGCGCGCTTTTGCGGCGTTTCTCGCCGGCGTCAATCGCTATAACTGGGAGGCGTTCTTTCTCTACAATGCGGCGGGCGGAATCGTCTGGGCCTCGATCTTCGGCGTCGGCGGCTATCTGCTTGGCCGCGCCTTTGAACATTATGCACGGCCCGTCGGAGTCGCCGTCCTCATCGTCGCCGTGATCGGCGCGGTCGTTGCCGCGCGCTTCATCCGTCATCACGAACAGGCGCTGGAGGAAGACGCCGAGCGCGCTCTTCCAGGGCCGCTCGTCAAGCCAAAGGCGTGAGCGAACGCGCCGATCGACGCGTCTCGCCTTCTACACGCTCATCGTGGCGCAGGCCCTCATCGTCCTTTTCGGAGTGAGCCAACTCGTCTCGCGAGCGCCGCCGCCCGTCGCGCACAAGAGCGCGTTTGCGGTCGAACCCCCGGTCCCGGTCGGCACAGAGTTCGCAGCCGCCCATTCGACGCAGCTTTAGACCGGGCATTGCTTCGTTCAACGCCCGGTCCTTGTGCAGCCGCAACGAATATCGGCGCCCGAATCCAGGCCGTAGGCAATCCAAACGCGTTCATCGCGGCGCCAGCGTCCATCACGCGGCAGGCACGGTCCTTGCGTCAGGCCGCAATGGCCCGCTGACTGGAGGGGGCCCGCGAACCGGGTCTATCGGATGACAACGGCCATCGACCTTGCCGCCGAACCTTACGAGTTCACGCTCGCGCCCGCCCATTGCGCGCTCCTGATCATCGACATGCAGCGCGATTTCCTCGAGCCCGGCGGCTTTGGCGAAATGCTCGGCAACGACGTCTCGCAATTGCGCCGCACGATCGATCCGAACCGAAGGCTCTTGGAGGCGTGGCGCGCCGCCGGTCTCACTGTCCTTCACACGCGCGAAGGCCATCGGCCCGACCTCGCCGATTTGCCGCCGGTCAAGAAGATCCGCGGCCGCAGCGCCACGTCCATCGGCGACCCCGGCCCGATGGGCCGCATCCTGGTGCGCGGCGAAGCTGGCCATGACATCATTCCCGAGCTTTATCCCGCGCCAGGCGAGCCGGTCATCGACAAGCCGGGCAAGGGCGCGTTCCACGCCACCGATCTGCACGCCATCCTGCAGCACCGCAACGTCAAGCAGCTCGTCGTCACCGGCGTGACCACGGAAGTCTGCGTCAACACGACGGTGCGAGAGGCCAACGACCGCGGCTACGACTGCCTCGTGCTTGACGATTGCTGCGGCTCCTATTTTCCGGAGTTCCACGCCATGGGTCTCAAGATGATCAAGGCGCAGGGCGGCATCTTTGGCTGGGTGTCGAGCTCCGAGCACGTGATCAAGGCTTTGGGCGCGTTGAAGAGCGCTTGAGTAGGCGAGGGCAAGCAAGAAGGAGGGCACGATGTCAACGACGGCGGTGGCGACAGGGCGCGAGCGCTATTGGGTTCCGGGCGACTGGAACGCCTTCTTCGGGTTCGGCACCAACATCCTGGTCAACGTTCTCGTCCTGACCGGGCTCCTCCGCTTCGTTCTCAAGATGCCGGATTCGCTGGTCTTCGGCAGGATTCTCCCCGCCCTCGGGCTGATGCTGTTCCTGAGCACCGTCTACTACGCCTGGCTCGCCTATCGGCTGGCGCAGAAGACCGGCCGCACGGACGTCTGCGCCCTGCCGTCGGGCACGAGCGTGCCGCACATGTTCGTCGTCACTTTCGTCGTCATGCTGCCGATCCTGCTCAGAACCAACGATCCGATCCAGGCCTGGGAGGCGGGGCTCACCTGGGTGTTCGTGCAGAGCTTCGTCTTGATGGCGGGCGGCTTCATCGCGCCGATCATCCGCAGGATCACGCCGCGCGCAGCGCTGCTCGGCTCGCTCGCCGGCATTTCCATAACCTTCATTTCGATGCGGCCCGGCCTTCTCGTGTTCGAGACGCCGCTCATCGGCATGGTCTGCTTCGCGATTATCCTGGCGAACTGGTTCGGCGGCGTGCGTTATTTTCGGGAGGTCCCGGGCGGCCTGATCGCCATCGCGGCCGGCACGCTCATCGCCTGGGGATCGAACCTTTTCGGTCTTGGCTACGGCGGCTTGAGCGTCAGCAGCGTTGGCGACGCCTTTTCGCACTTCGGCTTCTCGTTCCCGGTGCCGGCGATCGGCCACGTCTTTTCGGGCTTCAAGTTCATCGGCATCATTTTGGTCACCGCGATTCCGTTCGGCATCTATGATCTCGTCGAGGCGATGGACAATGTCGAGAGCGCGTCTGCGGCTGGCGACTCGTTTCCGACGACCCAGGTGCTGACGGCCGACGGCGTGATCAGCCTGATCGGCTGCCTGCTCGGCAATCCGTTCATCAACGCCGTCTACATCGGCCATCCGGGCTGGAAGGCGATGGGCGGGCGGATCGGCTATTCCGCCGCGACCGGCGTGATGGTGCTGGTGCTGACATGGCTTGGCATCGTGGCCCTCGTCTCGAGCTTGATCCCGGTCGTCGCGATCCTGCCGATCCTGCTCTACATCGGCATGCTGATCGGCTCGCAGGCCTTCCAGGAATCGCCGCGGAGCCATGCGCCGGCGATCATTCTCGCGATGATTCCGCAGATCGCCGCCTGGGGCAAAACCATGATCGACGGCGCGCTCGGCGCCGCCGGCACCAACGCGGCGACGGTCGGCTTCGACAAGCTCGGGAACACGGGCGTCTTGTACAAGGGCCTCGAGACGCTCGGCGGCGGCGCGACGCTCGCCGGCATCATCTTAGGCGCCGTCACCGTGTTCATCATCGAGCGCCAGCTCGAGAAGGCGGCGGCCTTCGCGCTCGCTGGCTCGATCCTAACCTTTTTCGGCCTGATCCACGCCGAGGATCTTGGCATCGGGCAATCGCCGGTGGTGGCGATGAGCTATCTGGGCATCGCCGTGATGCTCTACGCCTTCGCCAAATTCGCCCATGTCACGCCCGCCGTGCCGTTCGAGATGGAGCATGACAATCTGAGCGTCCAGTCGGCCGCGGCGGAATAGAGATACCTGCCGGCGGGTTGGCGCCCGCCGGCGGACCAAAGCGGGCGCCGCTCCGAGCGTGACCCGCGAGCCCTGAGCGTTGCGGCGCGAAGGGCGGAAGACGGCGGCGGAGTAGGGCGCCCGATGGGCTCCGGCGATTACTCGAGTCCCGGCGACAGCCGATCCTTGCGGCCTCTCTTGAATCCGGCCAGTCCGAGCCCTGCAAAGAACAGGAGCAGCATCCCCCAGATCGGCAGTTCAGGGACGGCCTCCGCGCTGCTGACGGTCGAAGCAGAGGCGGACGTCGGAGTGGGGTTGTCTGAATCGGGAGGCGGCCGCAAATCGCCAAGATCACGAATGGGATGGGTCGAGTCTGATGCTGTTTGGCCGATCGCGCTGGCGGGCGCAGTCTGAGCGGCGCCTGCTTCCACCGCGCCGAGCGCCAAAGACAATCCGACGGCGCAAACAATCGTCTTCACCGATGAGGCTTGCCTCGAGCCCTGGTTACGCCGATGAAAGATCCACGGGCCAACGTCAATCACCTTTGGCAGCCCCCAACTCACTTCGTTGCGACGGATGATTTGACGGGTTGCAACCAATCATATTGTAGCAATCTCGTCAAGTGATTTAGCGGTCGTTAACCTCAAATTTTCCGGTTACGGGTTGGGGAACGATGAAATCCAGGGAGGCGGCCCTGCTGGCCTCTGGTTGCCGTGACTGTTCTCCTGGCTCAATCGTCTCGCCATATCAGGCAGTCATTTCAATCTATTGCATCCTTTAGCTCCTCGGCGGCTTGACCTGGCGTCCGACCCCCGCTTTCACATTCCTTCGCCGAACTTGACTTGTGATCGAGCCAATCGCGCCTAAGGCTTGGTCGGGCCGAATCGGTTTGGCGCAGGGAACTATCGGATGTGTGGAATTGTCGGGATTCTCGGGACCGGACCGGTCGCGGGCTCGATTGTCGCCGCGCTGAAGCGGCTTGAATATCGCGGCTACGATTCCGCTGGCGTCGCGACACTCGAGAACGGTCGCTTGGAGCGGCGGCGCGCCGAGGGCAAGCTGAAAAATCTGGAGGCGAAGCTTGCAACCGCCCCCCTTGGCGGGGCGATCGGCATCGGCCACACCCGCTGGGCGACGCATGGCAAGCCGACCGAGACCAACGCTCATCCGCATGCGTCTCCTCGGCTTGCGGTCGTCCACAACGGCATCATCGAGAACTTCCGGACGCTGCGCGCGGAGCTCGCGGCCAAAGGCTACGTCTTCGCGACCGAGACCAATTCCGAGATTGCGGCCTTCATCGTCGAGGACGAACTCGCCAAGGGCAAATCGCCGCAAGACGCGGTTCATACGGCGCTTGGCCGGCTGCGCGGCGCGTTCGCGCTGGTCTATCTGTTCGAGGGCGAGGAGGATCTCCTGATCGGCGCGCGCCAGGGTGCGCCGCTCGCGATCGGCTATGGCGACGGGGCCATGTATCTGGGCTCGGACGCGCTCGCGCTCAGCCCCTTCACCGATCGCATCGCCTATCTCGAGGAAGGCGACTGGGCGGTCGTGACCCGCAAAGGGGCCGAGATTCACGACGCGAGCGGCGCCCGTGTCCAGCGCCGCATCCAGCGGAGCCCGGCAGGCAGCCTCTTGGCGGAAAAGGGCAATTACCGCCACTTCATGGCCAAGGAGATCCACGAGCAGCCGGAGGTGGTCGGCCACACGCTCGCCCGCTACATCGACATGGGCGCGCTTAAGCTCAAGCCCTTCGCCTGGCCGGTCGACCCGAGAGAGCTCAAGCGCGTGTCGATCGTCGGCTGCGGCACCGCCTATATGGCCGGGCTCGTCGCCAAATATTGGATCGAGCGGCTGGCGCGCCTGCCGGTCGAGATCGACGTCGCCTCGGAATACCGCTACCGCGAGGCGCCCGTCGACGACGGGGGCTTGACCTTCGTCGTCTCGCAATCGGGCGAGACGGCGGACACGCTGGCGTCGCTGCGCTACGTGAAGGAGAGGGGAGCGAAGACCGTCGGCGTCGTCAACGTGCCCGATTCCAGCATTGCGCGATTGACCGACGCAGCCGCGCCCACGCTCGCCGGGCTCGAGATCGGCGTCGCCTCGACCAAGGCCTTCACCTGTCAGCTCGCAGCTTTGGCGGCGCTGGCGATCGGCTTGGGAAAGGCGCGCGGCGCGGTCGACGAGGCCGCCGAACAGGCTTTGATCGGCGAGCTTGTCGCGACGCCTGGCCTTCTCGCCGAGGCGCTCAAGCTTGAGCCCGTCGCCGAAAAGCTCGCGCATGCGATCGCGCGGGCCCGCGACGTGCTCTACCTCGGCCGCGGGACAGCCTATCCGCTGGCGCTCGAGGGCGCGCTGAAGCTGAAGGAATTGAGCTATATCCACGCCGAAGGTTACGCAGCGGGTGAGCTCAAGCACGGGCCGATCGCGCTCATCGACGAGGCGATGCCGGTCATCGTCATCGCCCCGCGCGACGCGGTGTTCGAAAAGACCGTCTCCAACATGCAGGAGGTGGCGGCGCGAGGCGGCCGCCTCATCCTGATCGGCGACCGGCATGCGGCCGAGGAGGCAGGCGTCATGATCGAGCATGTCCTGCCGATGCCCGACATGGGCGCCAACTTCGCGCCGATCGTCTACGCCGCGCCGATCCAGATGCTCGCCTATCACACCGCCGTCCTCATGGGGAAGGACGCCGACCAGCCGCGCAACCTGGCGAAATCGGTGACGGTCGAGTAGGGGCCGCAGCGCTGCTCGATCTCCCCCAAGAGAGCATGGCGGGTTCAGGCGGAATCGTCATTGCGAGGAGCGGAGCGACGAAGCAATCCAAAGTTGTCGGGCGCCCTGCGTTCCCCTGGATCGCGTCGCTTCGCTCGCGATGACGGCGAGCGCCGCCGCCTGAGTGCGCCATGCCCAAAAAGGCTTGCGCCGCAGCCTCGGTGGCGAAGGAAACGCGGCGCCAGGACGATCCCCGCGTAACCTCAAGAGCAAAAAGGCTTACGCCGCCAGCGGTCGTTCGACCGGTCCGATCCAGACCCTCAGCTGCTCCGAGCGGCGCAGAAAATCGACGCTGACGGTGCGGTCGATCTTGTCGGCGTCGAGCGCGCGCACGAGGTCGCTGACGCTCGTCACCGGCTTGCCGTCGAGCGCGATGACCAGGTCGCCCGACAAGAGCCCAGCGTGCGCGGCC
This sequence comes from uncultured Alphaproteobacteria bacterium, assembly GCA_963753135.1. Taxonomy (GTDB): domain Bacteria; phylum Pseudomonadota; class Alphaproteobacteria; order Rhizobiales; family Beijerinckiaceae; genus Roseiarcus. The sequence continues at coordinate 430,044 of CAVWBA010000009.1, forward strand.
GGGCCCGCCTGGTCGACGCTGATAGAAGCCGCGCCCCTGTCGCCTGTTCGAGCGCCAGTCTCAGCGCGATCCGGCGCGGAATGGCCGTCGTCGCCGCGCCGACCCCGATATAGGCGCGCCGCACGCGCCCGTGCCGGGCGATCTCGCCGGCGACGAAACTCGCGGTGTTCGAGGCCACGGCGAAGCAGATGCCTTGCGCGCCCATGATGACTGCGGTGTTGATGCCGATCACTTCGCCCGTCGAGGACACCAGCGGGCCGCCCGAATTGCCGGGATTGAGCGGCGCGTCGGTCTGAACCACGTCCTCGATCATGCGGCCGGTGCGCGATTGCAGCGACCGACCGAGCGCCGAGACGACGCCTGCGGTCACGGTGGCGTCGAAGCCGAGCGGATTGCCGATGGCGATCGCGATCTGGCCGCGCTTGAGCTTGGCGCTGTCGCCGAGTTTCGCCGCCGGCAGCGCAACGTCAGCTTCGACCCGGAGCAGGGCCAGATCCGTGTCGGGATCGTCGCCGAGCACGCGCGCCTGGAGCTCGCGGCCTTCGAGCGTCGTGAGATTGACCGTCCGCGAGCCCTGGACGACATGGCTGTTGGTCAGCGCAAGGCCGTCGGAGGAAATGATGACGCCGGAGCCTGAGCCGGCGCTGCGGCCCTGCTTGCGCACGTCGATGCGCACCACGCTCGGGCCGACGCGGTCGACGACGCTGCTCACGACGCGCGAGTAATCATCGAGCAGCGCCGCGTCGCTAGGGGTCGAGGGAGCGCCGGGACCCTGGTCGAGGCTGTCGGAGTCGAGGGTCCAAACGGGGGAGGGAGATGGGAGGGGATCGATCATTGCGGCGATATGGTGACGGCCGAACGGCGTCGCAAGGATCGGCGGCTGGCGGGCCCGCGGCGGCCCCGTGTCCTCGCCGAGCTTGCCAGCTTTGGACAATTGGCCCAGATATCCGCGCGATTCTTCGGCTCCCCTCGGAGGGGCGATGAACGCCGGCGATGCCTGTGAAAACAGAAGGCGATATGGCGCTAACGGATCCTGCGACGCTGTCTCCAGCGCAACGTTCCGAGCCGTCCTCGGCGGGCGCGCTCAACTTGAGCGCGGCGGTGATCTGCCTCAACGAAGCCGCCTGCATCGGCAAGTGCCTGGAAAGCCTTCGCGGCTTCGCCGAGATCGTGGTTGTCGATTCCGGCTCGACGGACGCCACACCCGCAATCGTCGACGATTTCGTTCGCCGCGGCTTTCCGATCCGATTCATTCATCAGCCATGGCTCGGCTATGCGCTGCAGAAGCAGTTTGCGCTCGACCAGACGAGCGAGCCTTGGATCTTCAGCATCGACGCCGACGAGTGGCTCGACGACGAGCTGCGCGCGTCGCTGCCGCGCCTGATGAGCGCCGACAAGTCGATGGCGGGCTGGAAGGTGCGCCGGTCGTTGACGCTCTACGGACAGGCGAAGCCGGTCAGCCGCTGGACGAGGCCTGAGCACATTCTGCGGCTCGTGCGGCGGGGCAGGGCGCGGTTCGATCCCGCGCTCATCGTGCATGAGGGGCTTGTCGCGGATCAGGGCGAGACGCCCATCGCGCGCGAGCGGGCTGCTGCAGGCACGAGCGCTCGCTGCCGCTCTACGAGCAGATGAAAAAGGAGATCGCCTACGCGCGGCTCAAGGCCGAGCAGCGGCTGAAGCAGGGGCGCAAGCCATCGACGCTCAAGCTTGTGTTCAATCCGCCGATTTATTTCCTGCGCATCTTTTTCTGGAACCGGTTTTTCCTATCGGGCTGGGCGGGCTTCATCCACGCAGGCGTCGGCGCCATGTACTCTCTCATGACCGAATCGATCCATCGGCAGTTGTATGAAGCGCGAAACGAGCGCTGACGCGTTCTTGTTTGGCGGTGATGGGATCGGGCGAGGCGGGATGAGCCGGGAATTCGATGACGAGGCCCTCGACGCGCTCGAGGTCGTCATTCCCAATCTGAACTGGCGCTATTCGGGGGGCACCGCGGTCAACCGCACGATCGCGCCGCTGATCGCCAAGCGCTGGCGCGCGGCGTGGTGCGGGCCGGATCGGCCGGATGGCGTCGCCGCTTTAAGCCTTAGCGACCTTGTGCGGCTGCGCTTCCGTCCTCCAACGCATGGGAAAGTCCGCATCTGGCACGCGCGCCGCAATGTCGAGATGCTGGCCGGGCTTTTCTTGAACCTCATCGGCTATCGTTTCGCGCTGATCTTCAATTCGGCCTCCCAGCGCAAAAAGACCTGGCTGACCCACTTTCTCATCGCGCGGATGGATGCTGTGATCGCAACGAGCGAGATCGCGGCGCAATTTCTCAAGCGCCCGGCGACGGTGATCCTTCACGGCATCGACGTCGATCTCTATTCCCCGACCGCCGACCGCCTCGCGGCCTTCGCCGAGACAGGGCCTGCCCGGAAAATACGGGATCGGAACGTTCGGCCGCGTGCGAAAGCAGAAAGGCAGCGACCTGTTCGTCGAGGCGATGCGTCGCCTCTTGCCGAACTATCCGGATTTCTGCGCCGTGGTGGTCGGGCTCACGACCGTCGACAATCTGCCCTTTGTCGAAGGGCTTGAAGCAGTGAGATCGCTTCCGCCGGCCTTGACTGAGCGCATCCGTTTCTTTAGGCGAATTGCCGATCGAGGAGGTGCCGCTCTGGTATCAGCGGATCTCGATCTATGTGTTCGCCTCGCGCGTCGAGGGGTTCGGGCTTACCATGCTCGAGGCGATGGCGGCGGGCGATGCGGTGGTCGCAACGCGCGCGGGCGCGGCGGAAATGATCATCACGGATGGAGACGACGGCGTGCTGGCGCCGGTGGACGACGTGGAAGCACTCGTCGCCGCGCTTGAACCGCTGATGCGCGAACCCGACCGCATCGAGGCGATGGGACGGCGAGCTCGAGCGCGGGTTGTCAGCGCATTCAGCCGCGACCGCGAGGCCGATGAGATCAGCGAGGTGTATCGGCAGGTATGGGCAGCGAAGGCTCGTTAACCCCTCTCTTATGGGAGAGGGGTGGGGGTTCGCGCGCAACGCGCGCTCTCGCCGCGGCTCGCTCATCCGGCGCTTCGCGCCACCTTCTCCCGAAGGGAGAAGGGAAGGTTAGGCGGCCACCGTCTCCTTCTCAGGCTGCTTCGCGCGGTAGAGCGTGATGTAGAAGACCGGCAGCACGAGAAGCGTCAGCAGGGTGGCGACAAACAGTCCGCCCATGATGGCGAAGGCCATCGGTCCCCAGAACACGGTCGGCGCGATCGGGATTAGGCCCAGCACAGTCGAGATCGCGGTCAGCATGATCGGGCGGAAGCGCGAAAGGGTCGCCTCGACGACCGCGGTCCAAATGTCGCGGCCCTCAGCGCGTTCGGTCTCGATCTGATCGATCAGGATGACCGCGTTGCGCGCGATCATGCCGACGAGCGCCAGAATTCCGAGAATCGCCACGAAGCCGAGCGGGCGATTGGCGAGGAGGAGCGCGAGAACGATGCCGATCAATCCGAGCGGCACGGTCGCCACGACCAGCGCCACGCGGCCAAAGCTGTGCAGCTGCGCCATGAGGAACAGGAGCATCAGGAACAAAGCCGCCGGCAGAAGCGCGAACACCGAGGCTTGCGATTGCGCGCTCTCTTCGACCGTGCCGCCGGTTGCGATGTGGTAGCCGCTCGGCAGGCTCGCTTCGAGCTTCTCAATCCCTGGTTTCAGCGAATCGACCGCGCCTTCCGGCGTCGCATCGCCGCGCACGTCGGCTTGCACCGTGAGCGTCGGGACCCGGTCGCGGCGCCAGACAAGCGGATATTCCTGAGCGAAATCGAAACTCGCGATCTGGCTCAAAGGCACCGTGCGTCCGCCGGGAAGCGGCAGCTGCAGCGAGCGCAGAGTGGAGAGCGAGACGCGCTGCTCGTCATTCGCCCGCGCGACGACATTGATGAGATAGATGCCGTCGCGAACCTGGGTGATCGGCGTTCCCGACATGACGGCGTTCAGCGTTTCGGCCAGCGTCTGCGAGCTTAGACCCAAGAGCCGCGCCTGATCCTGGTCGATACGGACCCGGACTTCACGCGCCGGCTCCATCCAGTCGAAATTGACGAGGCGCAGATTCGGGTTCTCGCCCATCGTCTGGCCGAGCTTGAGCGCGATTGCGCGCACCTCCGCGGGGTCCGGCCCGCTCACCCGATATTGCACCGGCCATCCGACCGGCGGCCCGAGCTCAAGCGGGGACACACGCGTGACCGCGCTCGGCAGCTGCTCAGCCAAAGCTTTCTCGAGCTTCGCGTGCAGCCGGTCGCGCGCTGCAACATCTTTGGCGATCACCACCGCTTGCGAGAAGAAATCGTTCGGGAGCTTGACGTCGAGAGGCAGGTAGAAGCGGATCGCGCCGCGCCCGACATAGGTGCTCCAGCTCTTAACGTCGGGATCGTCTTTCAGCATAGCGTCAAGCTTGGCCGAGGCGTCCTCACTCGCAAAGATCGAGGCGTTCTGCGGCAGGGTCAGATCGACGACCAGCTCGGGGCGGTCGGAGGCGGGGAAGAACTGCCGCGGCACATAGGGCAGGGCTAAAAGCGCGGCGACGAAGCAGGCGAGCGTCACCGCGATTGTGAGCAACCGCATTCGCATCGCGCCGACCAGGATCGACTTGAACGTGCGCATGACGAAGTTGGGCGGAGCATCGGCGGGTTTGTCGGGCTTCTTGAGGAGCCACACGCCGAGCAGCGGCGCGAACAGCACCGCGACGAACCAGGAGACGATGAGCGCGATCGTGACCACGGCGAAGATGGAGAACGTATATTCGCCGGCCGCGCTGCGGGCGAAGCCGATCGGCACGAAGCCCGCGATGGTGACGAATGTGCCGGTCAGCATCGGCATCGCCAAGGTCTTATAGGCGAAGGACGCCGCGTCCTCCTTGCTGTCGCCTTGCGCCAAGCGCGTCGTCATCACGTCGATCGTGGTCATGGCGCTGTCGACGAGCAGGCTCAACGAAATGATGAGCGCGCCCAGCGAGATGCGCTGGAGGTCGATATGCATCGCCTGCATGATCGGAAAGACGATGGCGATGGTGAGCGGGATCGTCAGCGCCACGACCGACCCCGGTCTTAAGCCAAGGCTGATGATGCTGACCGCCATGATGATGGCGATCGCCTGCCACAGCGATTCCATGAACTCGCCGATCGCGGTCTGCACGACCACCGGCTGGTCGCTGACCAGACTCGCGTCGATGCCGAGCGGCAGGTTGGCGACGCTGATCGTCGATCGCCTTTTTCACGTTGCGGCCGAGCGCCAGGATGTCGCCGCCATCGCGCATCGCGATGGCGAGGCCGATCGCCGGCTTGCCGTTGACGCGGAACATTGGCTGCGGCGGGTCGGAATAGCCGCGCCTGACCGTCGCGATATCGCGCAGCCGGATCAGCCGGCCGTTGGACAGGAAGTTGACGTCGAGCAGGTCCGCTTCCGACCGGAAGGCCCCGGAAACCCTGAGCGAAATCCTTTCCTGGCCAGTCTCGAGAGCGCCTGCGGGACTGACTGCATTCTGCGCCCTCAGCGCCGCAATCAGCGCCGCCCGGTCAATGCCGAGGCCGGCCAGCTCCTGGGTCGAAAACTCGACATAGATCTGCTCGTCCTGCGCGCCGAGGAGCTCGATCTTCGACACATCCGGAACCTGTAAGAGGCGCGATCGAATGTCCTCGACGTAGTCGCGCAGCTCGCGCTGGGTGAAGCCGTCGGCGGTGAAGCCGTAGATCAATCCGAACGTGTCGCCGAAGTCGTCGTTGAAGCCTGGGCCGACCACGCCGGCCGGCAGCGTGCCGCGGATGTCGCCGATATTCTTGCGCACCTGATACCAGATGTCCGGCACTTCCTTTGGCACTGGTCGAACCCTTGAGATTGACGAAGATCGTCGTCTGGCCGGGAATGGTGTAGCTTCGCAGGAAGTCGAGCCCCTTGGTCTCCTGCAATTTGCGCTCAAGCCGTTCGGTGACTTGGCTCAGCGTGTCGTCCATGGTCGCGCCGGGCCACCTGGCCTGGACGATCATGGTGCGAAAGGTGAAGGGCGGATCTTCCGCGCGGCCGAGACTGAAAAACGAAGCAATGCCCGCTACGGTCACCGCGGCCATGATGAAGACGATGAAGGAGCGATGTTTCAGCGCCCAATCGGAAAGATTGAGAGCGCTCACGAAGTCGCCCCGAGGAGCCGCACCTTCTGGCCCGGATGCAGCGCCTGGACGCCCGCCGTCACCACCACGTCGCCGGGCTCAAGCCCCGACGAAATGACCGCGGTCGCGGGATCGAATCGCTGCACTTCGACGTTGCGCAGCGCAACGGTCAGGTTTTGCGGATCGACGACCCACACCGCAGGCTGGCGATCGGTCGAGGTCAGCGCGCTCGCCGGAATCGAGATGCCCGCTCCGCCCTCGAGTTGCAGGCGCCCGGTCACCGTCGCGCCGAGCCGCATGGCTTCGGGATGATCGATGAGGCCGAGCCTCACCCGGAAGAGGCGGGTGACCGGATCGGCCTGCGGATCGACCGTCCGCACGCGCGCCTTCGCCGTCACCGACGGATCGTCGGCGAGCGCGATGGTGACGATCGCATCCGGCGGCGCGCCTCTTAAGACCTGGGCGGGGACGTCGAACACGGCGTCGCGCCCGTCCTGCCGCGCGACGGTGAAGATCGGTTGGCCCGCCTGCACCACCTCGCCCGCCTCGGCGGAACGGGCGGTGATCGCCCCCGAGACGTTGGCTCTGAGCTCGGTGAAGCTTAACCGGTCCTGAGCGATATCCAGTTGCGCGGTCGCGTCGTCGACGCGGGCCTGCGCCGTCTGCAGCGCCTGCTTCGCGGAATCGAAAATCGCCCGCGTGGTGAAGCCTCGCTCCATCAGGTGATTCTGGCGATCGAAATTGTTCTGCGCCTCGACCTCCTGGCCGCGCGCCGCGTTGAGCGCCGCTTGCGCCGAGCGCACGCCGTTGAGCTCGTCCTGCGGATCGAGCTTCGCCAGCACCTGATCCGGCTCGACCTTGTCGCCGACGCCGCCTTTCCGCTCGATGATCCGTCCGCCGATGCGGAAGGCGAGGTTCACCTCGTTTTCGGCGCGGATGTCGCCGGTGAGCGTGACCGAATCGCCGACTACGCCCTTTTCGACGGTGACGGTGCGGACCGGGCGCGGCAGCGGCGGCTCAGTCTTGGCCTCCTGATTGCAACCGGCCAGGAGCAGCGCGAGCGCCGAAGCCGCGACGAGTGCGCGAACGCGCCCGCGCGCTTGCGGATGGGCGGTGCGCAGGAGCCAAGGCGAATCCTCTCACGGACAACGCGGCCGTGCTTATAGGCCGGGCGCGAGGGCGCAACGATCAGAGAAACCCGCCGCTCTGCGCTACTCGCCTCGGATGCGCTCAGCGGCGGTGGCCGCCGCCGCCCTCGATGACCGCCGCCACCGCGATGGCCGCCGCCGTGGCCGGTCCGATGGGCCGGACGGCCGTTGACATGGACGTTGCGGTTGACATGGACGTTGCGGTTGACGTGGACGTTGCGGTTGACGTGAACGTTCCGATTGACGTGGACGTTCCGATTGACATGGACGTTCCGGTGGTTCCAGCCATGCCAGCCGGCGCCGCCGCCCCAGCCGACCCCGCGACGCCACGCGAATCCGCACCTGGTACCAGCCCGGGCCTCGCCAGGCCGAATTGTACCAGCAATAGCGCTGGCCGCCCCAAACGAACTGCGCGTTTTCGACCGGCGAGGTCTCGGCTAGCGCGGCCGGCGGCGCGAACGCGCCAACGCTGATGCGCCGCCTCAGCGGGAAGGGCGAGCTGAGAGACCAATCCCGCTGCAGCGGCGAGAGATAAGACGAGCTTGCGAAACATGAGATGCATCCTCCGATCGCCCCGATTGTGGCCGCGCCGCTTGAACGCAGGATGAATGGGAGGCCGCGCACCCTCGCGCCCGAGACGCTTCGCTATCGGGCCAAATCTCGGCGTGCTATTGGGCTTCCGACGCCTCCCGGAAATTCTCTTGCCCGACGCAATGCGAGCGCCCGACGTTTCTCCCTCGAGCGCTGAGTTCGAGCTTGAGCGCCGCGAGCCCGGTTGGGCGCGGCCGATCCTGGATCCGCGCGAGGGAGACGCAGAGGACGACGTCTCGAGCCCGAAGCAGAAATCGCTTCTGGCGATCGCCGGCAGCCTGCTCGCCGAAATCAGCCTGACGAAGCTTTTGCTGGCGTGGATCGCGTCGATCCTGCTGCCGGCAGCGATCCTGGGTCTCGCGCCGCTCGTCGCGACAGGATGGGTCAACGGCGTCTTTTTCAGGATCCTGGAATTGTATGGCGTCGGCGCCGCGCTTCTGCTTGTCGCCATCGTCGCCGCGGGTTGGTTCGGCTGGCGTCCGCTGTTTCGCGTCGCGGAATCCAATTTCTGGGCGCTCAACGCGCTTGGCGTTCAGCCGGGATACGCCTCTGTGCCGCGAGGCGATCCGGCATCTCGCGGAGCGAGCCCTTCAGCCCGCGCAGCGGAGCCGAGCTTGCCCGCATGCGGGCGATGAGCTGCGCCGGCGCCGGGATCCTGCTCGCCGTCGTCGCGGCGCTGGTCGCGAGCCTCGTTTGGCCGGCGACGCGGTGGATCGGATCGGCGTCGGATCTCGCGGTCCCGCATCAGCTGATCCTGCCCACGCTCGCCAACGCCATCGTCATCATGTCCGCTTATCTCGCGGCGGCTTCGCTCGTCTGGGGTTTCGCGGATGCGACCATGGACCAGCCGCTCGACCTCGCAGCGTTCGACGCGGCGCCCGTCAGACGGCCGCGTCTGGCGCGTCGCGCATCTCTCGGACATCCATATCGTCGGCGAGCGCTATGGCTTCAGGATCGAGAGCGGACGGGGCGGCCCGCGCGGCAACGAGCGGGTGAGGCGGGTCATGGCTCGCCTCGAGGCCGAGGACGCCGCCCGGCCCTTGGACCTCGTCCTCATCACTGGGGACATGACCGACGCCGGGCGCTCGGCCGAATGGGCCGAGTTCTTCGACATTCTCGCCGGCCATCCGGACCTCGCCGGACGGACGCTCATCCTTCCGGGCAATCACGACGTGAATGTCGTCGACCGCGCCAATCCGGCGCGGCTCGATCTGCCGTTCAGCCCGGCGAAGACGTTGCGCAAGATGCGCACCCTCTCAGCGATCGCCGCTTTTGGCGCTGACCGCTTGCACGTGATGGGCGCCGCCGAGCCGGGCCAGACGTTCGCAGCGGCGCTGGCGCCGCAGCGTCAGGCGATCGAGACCTTCGCCGACCAGGGCGGGCTTCGGCTGTCGAGCCGCCTCACGCGGCTCTGGGATGAGCTGTTCCCGCTTATTCTTCCGCCGCGAGAAGACGACGGCCTCGGCGTCGCCATCCTCAATTCGAACGCCGACACGAATTTCTCATTCACCAATGCGCTGGGCATGATTTCGGCGGGGCAGGCGCGCCGGCTCACCGCCGCGTTCGATCGCTATCCCAAGGCGCGATGGATCGTCGCGCTGCACCATCATTTGATCGAATATCCAATGCCGGTCGCCGCCTTCTCCGAGCGGATCGGCACGGCCCTCATCAACGGCAGCTGGTTTCAGCGCGTGCTCAAGCCCTATGCCGAGCGAGTCATCGTCATGCACGGCCACCGGCATGTCGATTGGATCGGCGCCTGCGGCAAGCTCAAGATCGTCTCCGCCCCGTCGCCGGTGATGGCGCCGGATTCCGAAGCCCACCCATTTCTATATCCATGCGCTTGGTCCCGCGCCGGACGGGGGCCTGGCGCTGATGGCGCCGGAGCGGATTGATCTGGCGGCTGAGGGGAGGGCGGCGTCTAGGACCTCCAAAAGTCGTGAGGAAGCCGTCATCGCGAGCGCGAGCGAAGCGATCCAGGGAACGTACGGCGCCCTGCACTCCTAGATCGCCGCGTCGCTACGCTTCCTCGCGATGACGATAGCCGGCTCCCTTCAACTCTTCGCCAAAGCGTCCTTTTCCATGGGCCGCCGAGGAGATCGGCGATCCAGCGGCTCGAGGGATGATAGGCGCAGAAGGTGACGATCGCGATGACGATCGGGACGCCGATGAAGGCGCCGAACAGCCCCCAGAGGTAAGTCCACAAGAAGACGGCGAGCAACACGACCGTGGGCGACATGGCGAGCACCGCGCCGGACACGCGCGGTTCGATATAGCTGCCGACGACAAACTGGATGATGTTGAGGCAGACGAAAACGCCGACCACCGCTTCCCAGGTCGCGAACTGAGTCATCGCCAGCAAGGGTCGGAAACAGTGTTGCGACGAAGGGGCCAATAAACGGAATGTAATTGAGCGCGAAGGCGATCACGCCCCATTCCAACGGGAACGGCAGTCCGACGATCCAGGCGAACGCGCCGACGAGAGCGCCGGTCGCCACGCTCATCAGCGTGCGGACTTCCATATATTTGCGCATCTTCACCGCAGTGGCGGCCGTTCCCTGCAGAAGGATGCGAGAGGTTTCAGGGGGAAGGAAGGTCTTTGCGCGCCGGCTTAGGTCGTCAACTTCCATCAGGCCCAGGATGACGTAGAGAAGAGCGATCAGCCAGAAGGTGAGCGTGGTGTTGACGCGGCCGGTGATCTGGCCGGCCCATTGCACGAGCCAGGCGACGTTGAAGTGCTCGCTCCATAGCCCGGCGACCGAAACGCCACGCTCCTCGAGCCAGTTGATGGCGTTCTCGTAGAGCGCCTGGTAGCGCGCGGAATCGGCCATCAAGGATACGCCCACGTGGCCAAAGCCCCAGACGACAAGCGAGGCGAAGGCGATGCACACGGCGACCGTTACGGTCATCGTGATGGCGAGCGCGAGCAGCGCCGGCATGCGAGCCTGCAACCAGGACTGCAGGGGCCAGACCAGCGCGATGATGAACAGCGCCAGCGCCAACGGAGCGAACACATCGCTCGCCTGACGCGCGGCGCCGCAAATCATGACCGCGGCGATGATCCCGACCGAGACATTGAGCGCCGAGTCGCGAGCCATACGAAAAATTCCCGGAAGGCGAGGTCCTGCCTGCGTAAGGACGCGGTTTTTCTGCCCGAACGCCGCGCCCATGTACAGGCGACGCCTTTTTTGTGAGGGCGCCGGCCGTGAGGTCAGACTGGGCAATCCGGCTGCATTGCGCGTGCGATTGCGCCCAACCGGAACAAAGTGCATTGCGATTCTGTTTCGCGGGATAGAAGTCGCAGGACTGGCGAGGGGTTGGAAAAGCTGACAGTCTCGAAAACGCCGATGACTCGGCGCTCAGGCAAGTGACGGAAGGACCTTTCGATGGCGGCGCGTCCATTCTGGAAAGGTTACATGAAGCTCAGTCTCGTCACCTGTCCGGTGGCGATGATGTCGGCCACGAGCGAGGAGGAGAAGGTCCGCTTCCACGTGCTAAACCGCCGGACCGGCAATCGGATCCAGAGCCAATATGTCGACGCCGAAACGGGCAAGCCGGTCGATGAGGCCGACGAGGTCAAGGGCTATGCGCGCGGCGAGAACGACTATGTCCTGCTCGACGATGACGAGCTCGAATTCGATCGGGCTCGAGAGCGCCCGCACCATCGACATTCAAAGCTTCGTCGAGGCCGAGAGCATCGACTGGATCTGGTACGACACGCCCTATTACCTCACGCCCAACGATCCCATCGGGGAGGAGGCCTATTGCGTCATTCGCGACGCGATGCGCTCGACCGGGATGGTGGGCGTCTCGCGGCTTGTCCTTAACCGGCGCGAACGGGCGGTGATCCTGAAGCCGCGGGACAACGGAATTGTGCTCTGGACGTTGCGCTTCGGCGACGAGGTCCGCGATCCGGGCGAATATTTCAGTGCAATCCGCGAGGCGAAACCGGACCCGGAGCTGATGCGCCTGATCGGCGACCTGATCAAGTCGCGCAAGAAGCCCTGGAGCCCTGATATGGTCGCCGATCCGGTGCAGGAGCGGCTTATCGACATCATCGAGGCCAAGAAGAAGGGGGCGAAAAAGCCCAAGGCGAAGCCGAGCGCCGAGCCTGAGGCGCCGAGCAACGTCATCAACATCATGGATGCGTTGCGGCGGAGCGTGGCGGGCGCGAAAAAGCCGAAGGGACGTTGAGCCCTCAACGATTTGCCATCGTCATCGCGAGCGTAAGCGAAGCGATCCAGAGTGGTCGGGACAAGACTTGATGCGGCCCACGCTCTCGTCGCCACGCCCTTCAGCGCTTCCGGGTAGGCTTGGCTTTCTTGCGCTCGTCCTCGATCGGCGCCGCCGCGGCGCGGAAATCCGCCCAGGGATCGGCGACGGAGGAGAGGCGCGCGGGCGCGTTGCGGATGGTGAAATAGGCGGGCCCGATCTCGGGCGAAAGCTCCTCCCAGGCGAGAGGCATCGAGACCGCCGCGCCCGGCCGCGCGCGGGTGGAATAGGCGGCGACCGCCGTCATGCCGCGCTGGTTGCGCAGATAATCGATGAGGATCTTGCCGTGCCGCTTCGCCTTCGGGATGGTCGAGACGAAGCGCTCCGGACTGTCGGCCGCCATCGAGTCGGCGATCGCTTTGGTGAACGCCTTCACCGCCGGCCATTCCGCCTTCGGCTTGATTGGCGAGACGACATGCAGCCCCTTGCCGCCCGAAGTTTTGACGAACGCCGCGAGGCCAAGGTTCTTCAGCCGATCGCGAACCTCTACCGCCGCCGCGATGACTGAAGTCCAGTCCACATCCTCGCCGGGATCGAGGTCCATCACGATCATGTCCGGCCGCTCCCAATCGGTTACGGTCGATCCCCAGGGATGGATCTCCAGCGCCGCGGATTGCACGAGCGCCATCAGCCCGTCGAAGTCGCGGATGCTGATGAGCGGTTCGGGCTCCGCTGGATCCTTGACGAGGACGATATTGCGGTTGAGGCCCTTCCAGGCGTGCTTCTGGAAGAACGTCTGTCCGCCGATCCCGTCCGGACAGCGCAAAAGCGCCAGCGCCCGGTTCACGACGAGCGGTCTCATGACCGGCCAGGCCTCGGCGTAATAGTCGGCCAGGCCCTCCTTGGTGACGCCCTCGTCGGGCCAATAGATGCGATCGGGATGGGTCAGCGTCACGCTGCTCTTCGGCCGTTCGGGCGCGGCGTTTGTGGCCATGGTCGTCTCACGCACAACCTCGCGCGCGGGCTTATCCTCGCGCAAGCCTTGGAAAGACGCCTGACGAAGCAGGCTGTCCCCGGTCCAGCCCCGGAAATCGATCTCGGCGATGAGTTCGGGCCGAACGAAGCGGACCTGGCGCGCTTCAGCCGTCGTGAGTCGCTTGGCGAACGGGCTCGACCGGATGCGCATCGCATCGAGCCGCGCGAACAACGCCTCGGAGACGGCGGAGGAAAACCCGGTGCCGACGCGTCCGACATAGCGCAAGTCCGCGCCGTCGTAGACGCCGAGCACCAGCGAGCCGATCGCCTTGCGTCCGGTCGACGAGGGAACATAGCCGGCGATGACAAACTCCTGCTGGGCCGAACACTTGGCCTTGACCCAGCTCTTGCCGCGACCCGAGACATAGACGGATTGGCTGGCTTTCGACACGATGCCTTCGAGACCAAGCGCGCAAGCGCGCTGCAGAACGAGCTTGCCGTCCTCGACAAAGTGGGAGCTGTAGCGAATCACGCCGCCCCCGGCGCCGATCAGCTGGCCAAGCAGCTCCTTGCGACGGACGAGCGCGGCTTCGCGCAAATCGTAGCCGTCGAGATAAAGGCAATCGAAGGCGTAGTAGGCCAACCGGTCGAAACGGCCGTCGCTGAGATCGGCTTGCAGAAGCGAAAATTCAGAGACGCCGCTCGCGTTCTCGGCCACCAGTTCGCCGTCGATCAAGGCTTTGCGCACGGGCAGGTTTCTGAGCGCGTGTTGAACGCCGTCGCCGAATTTCTTCGTCCAATCGAGCCCGCCTCGGGTCCAGAGCGTAATTTTGCCATCCTCGATATGGGCCTGAAGCCGATAGCCGTCGAACTTGATCTCATGCAGCCAGCGGTCGCCGGTGGGCGGAAACTTCGCCAGAGTTGCCAGCATCGGCTCGACGAAACCGGGCATGGGGCTTTCCTTCGCCCCTTCGATCCCCGACGGATCTGGCGCCGTGCCGGTCCGCTCGCCTGGACCGGGCGGATCGGCCCCGTCGGGCTTGTCGATCTTTCCCGTCTCCGACGACCAGCCCGGCGCTTCCCCTTCGAGCTCATCGATCGTCCTGCCCGTGTTGATCGATTCCGCCCGCTCCTCGAGGATGTCGGGCTCGTCAGGAGAGCGGGCGAATTCGTCGTCGCCCTTGATCAGGAGCCAGTTCTCGCGCTTCTCGCCCGGCTTTCCGTGCATCTTCACGAGATGCCAGCGTCCGTTGAGCTTTTGCCCATGAAGCTCGAACTCGAGATGGCCCTTCTTCAGGCCCCTGTGCGCATCTCCGATCGGCGTCCATGTTCCCTTGTCCCAGACGATGACCGAGCCGCCGCCATATTCGCCCTTGGCGATCGTGCCCTCGAAATCGGCGTATTCGAGGGGATGATCCTCGACCGCCACCGCAAGGCGTTTTTCGCCCGGGTTGAGGCTCGGGCCGCGGGTGACCGCCCAGCTCTTCAATACCCCGTCCAGCGCCAACCGGAAGTCGTAGTGCAGCCGCGTCGCGTCATGCTTCTGGACGACAAAGATATTGCTGTCCGCAAGCGGCGCCTCGCCCTTGGGCTCGGCGGTCGCGGCGAAATTGCGCTTCTTTCGGTAGGTCTCGAGCGCCATGCGTCAGCCCGCCTTGCGTCGCGGCGCGGCGGCCTTTGCTTTCGTGGCGGCGCGCCGGCCGGTCTTTTTCTTGGCGGCGGCCTTGCCGCTTGGCTGATTTCGCGCGCCAGCGGCGGCGCTGTCGCGCAACGCCTGCATGAGGTTGACTGTCGGTTCGCTTCGAGCCGGCGCGCGCTTGGGAATCGTCTTGCCTTCGAGCTTGAGCTTGACCAATTCAGCCAGCGCGTCCTCGTAGCGATCCTGAAACTCGCGCGGATCGAATGCGCCCTGCTTGGTCTTGATGATGTGCACGGCGAGATCCAGCATCTCGCCGGTGATCGCCTTCGTTTGGACGTCCGAGAAGGCCTGCTTGGGAGAGCGCACCTCGTAGTCGTAGTTTAGCGTCGAGGCGGCCAGTCCCTTGTCAAAGGGTCGGATGAGCACGGTCCGGGCGCGCCGAAAGAGAACCGCCTGGGCGACCGCGGCGACCTTGGCCGTGCGCATGCCCTCGCGCACCAACGCGAAGGTTTCGTCGGCGCTCCGGTCCGTGGGGCCAAGGTAATAGGGCTTGTCGAGATAGAGGTCGTCGACGCCGGCCAAATCGACGAACGCGGAGACGGTGAGCGTCTTGTCGCCGTGGGGCATGACCGCGGCGATTTCGTCTGGCTCGACCGACACGTACTCGCCCTTCGCCACCTCATAGCCTTTGACCTGCTCGTCGCGGTCCACGGCTTCGCCAGTCTCCGCGTCGACGAACTCGCGCCGAACGCGGTGGCCAGTCGGTCGATTGATCGTGTGGAGGGCGATGCGCTCACTGGTCGAAGCAGCGGCATAAAGGCCGACGCCGACGGTCAGGTCGGCGATCTTCAAGAAACCTTTCCAGCTTGCTCTCGACGACAACGGCGACCTCGCGGAGTTCTTGAGAGCGGCCAGCGCCGCTGTCGATTAAAGCCTTTCAATGCCGGACGGTCAAACTTTGATCCCCAGGGGAGAAACGCTGTTTGCGACCGAGCTGGAACTTTTCCCATGCAGGGTTGTTTATTCGACCGTCGCTGCAACTCCGACGTGCTCGGCGGCGACATTAGAATTGCGCCATAATTGTTTCGCCGACGGACGCGATTTAGCCCGCGCGGCGAAGCGGAGGCACGATGGGGGAAGGCCGGCGTCCGGAGACGGCTGGGGTGGCGGATGAGGATCCGAGTCCCGAAATCACGTTGCGGGAAATTTCGGCCTGGTCGCTCGCAATCCTTGCTGCAACCGCGGCCGGCTTCGTTCTCTACGCCGCGCGCGAGGTCATGCTGCCCGTCGTGGCGGCTTTTGTTGTTGGAATAATGCTGGGTCCAGCGGCACGGAGACTCGAAACGCTGCACGTTCCGCGCCCGCTCGTTGCGCTTCTGCTGGTGGCCAGCGTGACGCTGATAATCGCCTTCGTAATCCTGCTCATCTTCCCGCGCGTGTCGGAGCTCGCCAATGGCTTGCCGGGAATGGTTGCCTCACTCAAGGAGAAGTTGCACGTGTTCGATGGCCTGGTCAGAGCATGGGGGCGTCTCATGACGATGATTGGCGAGCCCCCACGCGCTGATGGTGGTGCGATTCCTATACCCGGAATTTCCTGGGTCCCCTCGACGATCTCAATCTTGCTGCCGCCGATAACGGGCTTCCTTTTTTTTCTCGTCGTGTTGCTTTTAGTCATCTCGGAATGGCCGGACTTGCGTCGCGGCCTCGTCATGACCTTCGCAAGCCGCGATTCGCGTCTGACGGTTCTCAAGATCCTTAACGAAATTGAATCGGGGCTCGCCAACTATCTGTTGATCGTGTCGCTCATCAACGTTGGCGTCGGCACGATGGCTGGCATCATTTGCTGGCTGACCGGAATGCCGAACGCGACCGGATTCGGCGCGCTGGCGGCGACGATGAATTTCATTCCGATTATCGGACCCATTGCGATGTTCGTTATTCTACTTGTGGTTGGAGTTGTGGCCGAGCCGACCTTATTGTTGGGCCTGCTGCCCGCCGCGGGATTTCTTATGGTGATCACGATCGAGGGCCAGTTCTTGACTCCAATGATCATCGGGCGTCACCTCGAACTGAACGCGCTCGCGGTCCTGCTGTCGCTCGCGTTCTGGACCTGGCTTTGGGGCCCAATGGGCGCGTTCCTTTCGTCGCCAATTCTGATGGTGGCGCTGATCCTGAGGCAGCGGCTGTATGTTGACGAAGACCGCTAGATCGCCCGGGCGGAACCTTCCGCGCGAACCGAGGTTAACTCCAACCGAGTGTTTCGGAGGAACGGATGACATCTGACTTTCCGTCCGACCCTGAACGAAGCAACGGAGCGCAAGGCGCGGACAATGACAACGCCTTTGCCCGGCTAGAAAAGGAGATGGCCAACATGAGGGATGCGATTGGGGGTCTTTCTGACCAGATTTCGGATGCAGCGAGCGATATAGGCGCGGTCGCGCAAGAGCAGGGGAAGCTCGGTCTCAAACACGCCCGCGCTAATATGCAATCCATAGCGAATGACGCATCCGATCGGCTCGCCGTCGTCGCCGATAGGGCGCAGTCCCAGGCTGCTTCGCTCGGCGACACGCTCGAGGATGCGATCCAGGAGCGCCCGCTATCCACTCTCGCTCTCGCTCTGGGGCTCGGGTTTCTGGTCGGGGCGATCTGGCGGCGGTAGTGGAGCGGACGGCATCGACCTACAAAGTTGAACCCCGCCGCAGTCCCGGCGGGGTTTGTTCTTTAGCGGGCGGAAATGTGTTTGTCCTTGGCTCCGCTAGACGTATCCAAGCAACGCCAGGATGAGGAGAATGATGAGGATGGTCCCGAGTCCGCCGACGGGATAGTAGCCCCAGCCGGCGCTGTAAGGCCAAGAGGGCAGGGCGCCGACGATCAGAATGATCAGAATGATGAGTATGATAAGACGCATTTTTGCCTCTGCTTAGGTCAACCCATCACTCGGGGCGCCTCGACAACGCCAAAATCGCCGAACTGTTCCTTAATGCTATGAGCCCCGTGACGGCAGCGTGCCCCGAGATGCGCCAATTCACTGACATTCTTTCGGTCTCAACCCGTGGCCGTGGGCTCGTCGAGATCACGCGCGATGTCCTGAATTGGCTCAAGCCGCATGCCATCGAGGACGGACTTTTGACCTTGTTTTGCCGGCATACCTCGGCCGGATTGCTCATTCAGGAAAACGCCGCGCCCGACGTTCGCGCCGATCTCGAGACGTTTTTCGACCGCTTGGCGCCCGAGGATGCGGCTCGATACCGGCACGCGGACGAAGGCGCCGACGACATGCCAGCCCACATTCGCACCGCGCTGACCGGGGTGCAGCTTGCGATCCCGATCCTGCACGGGCGGCTCGCTTTGGGGACGTGGCAAGGGATTTACTTGTTCGAGCACAGGCGTTCGCCGCATCGACGAGAGATCGCCTTGCATCTGATTGGCGAATGACAGGCCGATCACACAAGAGAGCGACGAATCGACTGCTCTGAGGTCGTAATTCTACGGAAATTACTCGCAACAAGAAGAAGAGGTTTCTGTGGATGAAACTTCAATGACACCGGGAACGCCATATTTTAATGGACGTTTGCCCCGGACTGTGATTAAAGCGTGACGTCGCGACGGGTTTTAACCTGGACCTTCGAGTTGAGAACCCCCTTCAACCCGATGAGTGACGCGGCGAGGATGGAGGCGACGCGACTAGCACCAGCCGGGAGGGCTTGCAGCAAGTTCGTCTGGCAAAGTCGCTTCCAAAAAACTGGGCGGTTCGAGAAGCTCAGGCTCTCGGGCCGCCCTGTCTTTTCTGGCAATTGCTAACCTCTACAGGCAGATCACCGTCGCGGTATTGCGACCGTGACGATTCGACCCGGCATCTGTACTATTCCGCGTCCTTAAAGCGCGGCGGCAATCCGGCGCCGCGATGCGAGCCGCTTGAGACGCGCTCCGGCTCTCGCCCTGTGACCGGCCCGTCCGGCCGGTTCCCTGCGCCGGGGCTGGCCACGTTGTTGCCGCGATTGGGGGTCACTCCTCCGCGGCGGAAATGCGGCGGACGGCGGACCGCCGAGACTGAATCAGCGCCGATGGCGCATCGGCGGGCGATGACTTGTTCGGCCGCGGGGTCGGAATTCGTTAGCGAATTCGAAACGAAGCGGGATCAATAGTGCGCAGCGGGCTTGATGGTTCGGAAATATTCTGTCGCTGTGGCGGGCTCGGCGTTTGAAGCTCGAACCTTGCGCTGCTGGGCGAGCCGAGTAAGCGTGATGAGCGTTTCGGGCCTTAACCCGCACGTTTACGCGGGTCATCTGAGATGGCGAGGCGCTGTGAGCCTGGGCGTGGCCGCTTTGGCGCTTGCCGGCTGCGCAACGCCCCAGCCCACCCGGCTCTCGTATTCTCATGGGCACGAACATTTCTCCCAGGCAAAGTATGGCCGCGCCAGCAGGAAGGTGATCGCCGATGGCGAGCCGGTGCCTCACGGCGGGGGCCAATATCTGGTCGGCAGGCCCTACACGGTCGCCGGCCATCGGTATTATCCCGGCGTGAACCCTTCCTATTCCGCGGTGGGCATGGCGTCCTGGTATGGGGCAGCCTTCCATGGCCGCCGCACGGCCAATGGCGAGGTCTACGACATGGCTTCGCTGTCGGCCGCCCATCCGACGATGCCGCTGCCGAGCTACGCCCGGGTGACGAATCTCGAGAACGGCTATTCGGTGATCGTGCGGGTCAACGATCGCGGTCCCTACCACGCCGGCCGGGTGATGGACGTTTCGTCGCGCGTCGCCGACGTCCTCGACATGAAGGCGATGGGCACGGCGAAGGTGAAGGTCGATTATGTCGGGCCGGCGCCGATCGAAGGATCGGACGATTCGCAATTGCTGGCGAGCCTGCGCACCGACGGGTCGCCAGCCAATATGATTGGCTACTCGGCGCCGGTCATGGTGGCCGACGCCGCCGCCGAGCAGACGCAAACGATCTGGTCGTTCTTCTCCGGCGGCGGCCGCGGCGGACAACAGCCCCAGCCGCAACCCGAGGCTCAACCCGCTCCGGCGCCTCAGCCGGAACCCCCGCCGGTCCAGGTCGCAAGCGCTCCTGAGCCGCCCCCCCCGCCGCCTGAGCCGGTGCGGGTCGCGGCCGCGCCTCAAGACTCCGGCGCGGCGCCCGCTGAATCTGGCGACGTGGAGCCGACGCCGCCGGAGCCAATCCATTCCAGCCATTTGTCGAGAGCCCCGGTTCCGCTGCCGCCGGCGCGCCCCTTCGATCTCAGCTTGAGCCGCAGCTCAAGGTTCGTGGTCGCCTCGTCGTCGCCGTCAGTTTCGTCCATGCGCGTTGCGTCCGTGCACGCGGTGATGCCCCCGCGCCGGCCTGAGCTTCACGCCAGCGCCGAGCGGGCGCTTTACTATTCGGGACCGGTTCGTCTACCGCCGAAGAAGCCGAGCGACCGGCGCGTTCGACCATCTGAAGTCGGCGAAGTCGGCTCGGGCGGACTATTAGGCCGCTTTTCCTTTGGATGGAGGTGGGTTCTGGCACCTTCTCGTCGACGCGCGGCCCGGCCCCAGTCTCATATGTGCTGAACCCAGACAGCGGCTTTTATTCCCTGGGTCCACGTGGTTAGATGACCCGCTCGGCGCGAATGTTTTTTTCTGCGATCGTTGGGGGCAGGCTATGATGAGGGCGAACGCTATCTGGCTGGGTCTCGGCCTATGCCTGTCGCTGCCATCCCTTGCCGCCGCTCAGACCGGAACACCCGCGGCGCAGGCGGCGCTCCTGGCGCAGAACGCCCAACCGCACGGGCCGGCCGAGAAGAAGCTCGATATGATGCTGCTTCTCGCGACGCGGCCGCCGGTCGCGGGGCTTACCAGACCGTCAATCAACGAACGTCCGCCGAAGGACGCTGCCGGGCGCGTCGAGCTGACGGTGACGGCGAAGATCACGCCCGATCTGATCAAGGCTGTGACCGCTCTGGGCGGCGCGGTCGAATACGTGCCGCGGAATCCTGACGACGACACGCTGCCGATCCGTCTCGCACTCGACAAGGTGGCATCACTCGCCGCGCGGCCGGATGTGTACTTCGTCCGCCTGATGTTGCCGGTGACGGTCAATCAGGTCGATCCGGAGGGCGACAAGGCGCACGCCGCCGATGTCGTGCGCGACTCGATGAATGTGCGTGGCCAGGGGATCAAGATCGGCGTGATCTCCGACACGCTCAATGACCTGAACAACTCCTATGGCAAGGCGGTTAAGGCGAATTACGTGTCCAAGGTCACCGTCGTGACCGACCAATACGGCGCGGCCCAGGATGGCTCGTTCTGGTGCACCCCCTTCTATCTGCACCTTGACCATTGCAAGGCCGAGGGGCTCGCAATGCTGGAGATCGTGCATCGGCTGGCGCCCGATGCGGAGCTCTTTTTCGCGACCGCCGGCAACTCCACGAGCAACATGGACGACAACATTATCGAGCTGGCGGCGAAAGGCTGCAACGTCATCATCGACGACGTCACCTTCGCGCCAGAAAGTCCGTTCCAGGACGGAGCGATCGCGAAGGCGGTCAGCAAGGTGTCGCAGCAGGGCGTGCTCTACTTCTCATCCGCCGGCAACAACGGGAACAGGCAGGCGGGCACGTCAAGCACGTTCGAGGGCAATTACCTCGAGTTCGGGCCAGCGCCGGCGACTCTAACCGCCGCCCCGTCTACGGGCGGAGGGATCGCCGCTTTCCCGAGCCGCGCGGGTCCAACGGACCGGATCGTTCTCAATCCTCCTCCGAACAGTTGCAACACAAGCGTGTATCTCTATTGGGCGGATCCGCTCGCCAATCGGAAGGCTGGAACGTACAGCCCAAATCAATACGCGGTCTTTGCCTTCGACCGGCTCGGCGCCTTGTTCGGCGGGGCGACGATGACGCCGGGAACCGGCGTAAACCCCATGGCGCTCTTCTCTACCGCCGGCATCACGGCGCATCCCTGTCTTCAGGCAGGCGACTACATCCAGGTGTGGAAGGCGGCGAACGCGGCTCCCCGCTTCTTGCATCTCGAGGCGGCGCACAGCCAATTCCAGGACCAGAATTCGGCCACGGACGGCAGCACGCGCGGCCACAACGCGAGCGCGGCGGCTAATGCGTTCACCGTCGGCGCCACGGAGGCGCCTTGGCCCCAGCCGACCCAAATCGAGTCCTTTAGCTCGGACGGGCCGCGCCGCATGTTCTTCAATCCCGACGGGACGCCGGGCGACTACACGTATGACAAGCCGGACGTCTTCGGGGCGGATGGGGTCTCGACCTCCCTCCCACGCGACTCTGACCTCAATCCGTTTTACGGAACCTCCGCGGCGGCGCCGCATGTCGGGGCGATTGCGGCGCTGATTCTCTCGGCGCACCCGTCGCCGCAAGCTTGGCTGCCGCAAAATCTGACGCCCGCGCAGGTGCGTTTCATTATCGACGCCACGTCCCTGCAAGACGGACCGTTCGCGGCGAGCCCGGTGCGGTACCCGAATTTCAACACGGCCCCTCGCCTGCCGCGGCACGGACTGGCCATGGCGGATGCGGCCGTCGGCTTGGCGCTCGGCATCAATCGCCGGATCAAGATGGCGGAGCGGGACCTCCAGCAGCTGGTCGCATCGATCCGGTCGCAGTCACCGCGTCAGTACACCGTCGACGGACGCGCCGTGTTCTTCATTTCCAACACCGGGACTATCGGCGGCTTTGTTCCCACCGGCGACCCCGCCAACCCCTATCACAGCGTCGCGCTGCCCACCTGGCTCGCAGTGAAGCGGTATTCGGCGGTCGGCGGATATCGCGGCCGGTTCTACGCGCTAGCCGACGACGGCGAAATCTGGCCAATGCCGACCTGGTAAGTGGACGGCGGCGCTTTTCGCGACTTCTGCACGGGCTAAGCCGGAGGGGAGATCGCGGTCTCGGGCCATGCGGAAGCGCAGGATTGTTCATGGGGTGAGCTTAATCAGATTTCTGATTTTCTGCAAGCGATTGTCGTCCGTTCCCTTCGGCCGCCTCAATCCAAAAGCAGCGCCCTCTAGGGTCAAAGCCCAATCGCCACCTACGGCGGCGACCACTTTGGGCTCGGAGAGCGGACTTATCGGCGCGCTCCTTCGCAGTTTGAAGTGGGCTCGATTTTACAGTTTGCGCACCACGTCCATGGGGCGGCGCGATGGGAGCCGCGACTTGGCCCGCTGCGTGACGTCCATGCTCAAGCAGCTTTCTTGATCGGAGGCAGATACTTTCCAAGCGTTGCCGGATCCTGAGCCTCCTTTGCCGGCAGATAGATGCGATAGTTGATCCGGAACAGCCCGCTCGGCGGGGACGGGAGCCAATTGCTCTCATGTCCCGCCGGCGGCGCATTCTGGACAAAGATATCCAGCGATCCATCCGCATTGTAGTTGAGCCCCTTGGTCCGGTCGCCGATCGAGAACCGATCGATCGGGTTCTTCACCAGCTGGAAATTCGATCCGTACATCGTGAGCGACCAGAAGCCGTTGGTCATCGTCGGCGGAATTTCGTCCTTGTTGAAATGCATGACGTAGTGGTTGGCGCCATCCAACAGCTGCGCATCGCCGTCCTCGTAGGTGCTGAAATATTCGGCCTCTGCCCGGTCGTGCACGAAAAGGCCTTCCAGCGCCCCGGCCGCCCGATCGAAGTAGTCAAAACCATAGTCCCCGGGCCGCAAATTGTTCCAGCGGGTCGGATATGGCGTGCCGCGGAACTTCACTTTCCACTTCATGATCTCCGGCGCCATCGCCTCCGCCCGCGCGAGCCCCTTCTTTG
Source organism: uncultured Alphaproteobacteria bacterium (assembly GCA_963753135.1). Classification (GTDB taxonomy): domain Bacteria; phylum Pseudomonadota; class Alphaproteobacteria; order Rhizobiales; family Beijerinckiaceae; genus Roseiarcus. Next base: position 453,500 of record CAVWBA010000009.1, read on the forward strand.
CCGGTTCGTCGAGCTTGGAGATGTCCATCGGTTGGCCGACGTCGATGCCGCCGCGCGACAGCAGAATGATCGCGGCTTCATGATCCGGCGGCGGCGGATTGCGCACGAGCAGGTCCGCTACAGTCTGGAAATAGGCGAGATCGCCATCATGCGCCGGCAGCGGCGCGTCATTGAGCCTCGCGACCTGCCCGAACCTGCTCTTGTCGCCCCAGTTATCGAGCGAGGTTAGGTAGAACTGCTGCTGCAGTTCGTTGACCTTCTGAAGGTCCAGCTTGTCCTGCGGCAAGACGCCGATGCGCAGGGCGAACATCATATCGTTGGTTGGCATGCGGTGCTCGATCACGCCCGGCGGCAGCTTGCCCTTCCAGCTCGGACCCACAAAAGCATGATTGCCGCCGACTCCGCCGGTCGCCCGTGTGCCAATATAGAAAATATTGTTGGTATAAGCGTCCGCGACCTCGACGGACCAATAGCGGTCATGGATGTCAGGAGCGGTCAGTATGATCGGCTGGTCGGCGAGTTCAAGCAGCGCGCCGCTGTAGACGGTGTCGTTGTTGGGCGTGTAGGGCATCACGTCGTCGGCCGTCGCCAGCGTCATCATGTTGCCGATCTGATTTATCGGCGCCGCAGGCGCGACTTTCTTCGCCTTTTCAAGCGCGACCGGATTGAGCCGTAACTTTCGTTCACGCTCCACCATTGTCAGGGGCAGGGTGAAGACATAGTTCTGAATCCCGACGGAATAATACCAATCCTCCTCGACCTGCGCGTCATGCTTGCGAATCTCCTCCGCCGAGCTGGGCGGCGCAGCTGGCGTTTGCGCAATCGCGATGGGCGCCCAACTGGTCATCGCCAGCGCGCCCAAAATCCTGAGTTTCATTCTGAACTCCCAATGAGATTTTTCATTGTGCGGCGGAAAATCACGTAAGCAGCGTTATCGCATGTAACGGCCGCCGAAATTGACCCAGAACAAAAGTCAGTTGGTGTTACCAATGGTTTGGTCGACAGCGGTCCAAGGGATTGGGTTTTGACCCTAGCGCCCCCGGCGATCCGGTCCCACGCCGACGCTTGGATTCACGCTCGTTGCCAATTCGCGCTGAACCATGCTGAGAAGAGCCGTCGGCGGCGGGCTTTGAGACGGCGTTTGCAAGAAGGATTGGCGGTGGGCTTCGTACGCGATTGGATGGGGGTGGAAGCGGAAGCCGCGCCGCGTCGGGCGCGCGAATGACCGGGCAGGCGAGGGGGCGATTCATCACGCTCGAGGGCGGCGAGGGCGTGGGCAAGTCGGTTCAGGCCGCACGGCTCGAGAAGCGCCTCGCCGGCGCTCGGGCTTGACGTCGTTCGCACCCGCGAGCCGGGGGGTTCCCCAGGCGCCGAGGCTTTGCGCGAGGCGATCCTTTCCGGCTTTGCGGCTGACTTCAACCCCGCCGGGCAGGCGTTGCTTTTCGCCGCGGCGCGTGTCGACCATCTCGACAAGACGATTGTGCCGGCGCTGGCGCGCGGCGCCTGGGTCGTCTCCGACCGGTTCGCCGAATTCGACCCGGGCCTATCAAGGCGCGGCCGGAAATCTGCCGGTCGCGTTCATCGCCTCGCTCGAGCGCCTGACGGTTGGCCCAAACCAGCCCGACCTGACGCTGATCCTCGATTTGTCCCCGGAAATCGGCTTGCAACGCGCCGCCTTGCGCAGGCGGACCGGGCGCGCCGACCGGTTCGAATCGGAGGGGCTCGCCTTTCACGAGACCCTGCGGCGGGCGTTCCTCGACATCGCCGCCGCCGAGCCTGAACGCTGCGTCGTCATCGACGCCGACCGAAGCGAGGACGACGTCGCCGCCGCCATTTGGTCGGCAGTCGAGAGCAGGCTTGATCCGGCGGGCGCGCTCAAGGCCAAGCTCGCATGAGCCAGCCTCGCGCGAAGAAGAACGACACCGATGATCTTCCCGAAGCGGACGCGCTAGGCCGGCGCGCCGCATCCGCGCCATGTCTATTCGCTCATCGGCCATGAGCGCGCCGAAGCGGAAATGCTGTCGGCCTATCGCGAGGGCCGTCTGGCGCACGCGTGGCTCATCGGCGGCAGGGAGGGAATCGGCAAGGCGACGCTCGCATGGGCGTTCGCCCGCTTCGTGCTCGCCAACCCCGACCCGACGGCGAAGGCGGTGCGCGAGGCGCGTAACCTTCACGTCGAGCCGAGCCATTCGGCGGCCCGGCTGCTCGCGGGGCTCGCCCATCCCGATTTCGCTCTCATCCGCCGCGAGTGGCAGGGGGCGGCAAAGAGGCTCGCCTCCGAGATTTCCGTAGAAGCCGTGCGGCAGGGTCTTCAAGTCTTCCAGCTCTCTGCCGCCTTCGGCGGCTGGCGGATCGCCATCGTCGATTGCGCTGAGGACCTGAATCGCAGCAGCGCCAATGCTTTGCTAAAACTTGTTGAGGAGCCGCCGCAACGATCGCTGATCCTCATCGTCTCGCATCGGCCGGGCCAGGTCCTGCCCACAATCCGCTCGCGCTGCCGCCGTTTGCGGCTCGATCCTCTTGAGGAACATGAGATCATCAAGGCGGTCACCGGCCTCGGCCCGCCTTGGAGCGAAGCTGGCGCCGATGCTGTCGCCGCCGCAGCCAAGCGGGCGGATGGTTCGGTTCGCGAGGCGCTCGTCCGCCTCGCGCCGGAATCGGAAGGCGCGGGCGCGCTGATCGACTCGATTGTCCGCGGTCTGCCGCGCCCCGATCCCCGCGCGGTCGCCAAACTCGCCGATGCGGTTAGCGGGCGCGCAGGAGACGAGACGTACCGGGCCTTCCATCGCGATCTCTACGACTGGCTCGTCACTTACGCCCGCGATGTCGAGCCTCATTCTATCCGGGTCGAACAGATCGGGGGTCTATGGGACCGCATCCGCGACGCTGAGCGCGAGACGGAGGAACTGAATCTCGATCGGAAGCTTCATATTCTGGCGCTGTTCGCCGAGATCGCGGCGACAGCGCCGCAGGCGCTGACGGTATAGAGCCTCGTGTGATGGGGTCGAACCCGGTCGTCATTGCGAGCGAAGCGACGCAATCCAGGGACGAAGGGCGCCTGAATCAATCCTCGAGACGCCACGTCGCTTCGCTCCTCGCGATGACGACAAGAGCCAGAGGCGAAACGGGTTAGATTTTCGTCGCCGCTTAAAAACTTTTGCTTTAAGGACGGCGCTCATGAGCCGCTTCTACATCACCACGGCGATCCCTTACGCCAATGGCGCGCCGCATATCGGCCACGCCTATGAGCGCATCGCGACCGATGCGATCCAGCGGTTCATGCGCCTCGACGGGCGCGACACCCTGTTCGTCACCGGCATGGACGAGCACGGCCTCAAGGTTCAGCAGGCCGCCGCGCGCGAAGGCGTCTCGCCTCAAGCATTCGTCGACCGCGTCGCGGCCGAGTTCGAGGCGATGGGCGAGATGCTGAACGCCCGCGCCGACGACATCGTGCGCACGACGCAACCGCGGCACATCCGCGCCTCCCAGGCGATCTGGGAGCGGATGGCCGCGAACGGCGACATTTACTTATCGAAATATTCCGGCTGGTATTCGGTGCGCGACGAGGCCTATTTTCTTGAGAGCGAGCTGACCGACGGCGAGGGGGGCAAGAAGCTCGCGCCGAGCGGCGCGCCGGTCGAATGGGTGGAGGAGGAGAGCTACTTCTTCCGCCTCTCGCAATACGCCGACAAGCTGCTCGCGCACTACGAAGCCCATCCGGAATTCGTCACGCCGGAAACCTATCGCAACGAGATCGTCGCCTTCGTGAAACGCGGGTCTCGCCGATCTCTCGATCAGCCGCGCGACCCTCAAATGGGGCGTGCCGGTTCCGGGCGACCCGAAGCACGTGATGTATGTCTGGGTCGACGCGCTGACCAATTACATCACCGCGACCGGCTTTCCGGATGACGGCCCCCGGGCGAAATTCTGGCCGGCGGACGCCCATGTGATCGGCAAGGACATCACCCGCTTCCACGCCATCTACTGGCCGGCCTTCCTGATGTCGGCTGGCCTGCCCGTGCCGAAGCAGGTGGTCGTGCACGGCTTCCTGTTCAACCGCGGCGAGAAAATGTCGAAGTCGGTCGGCAATGTCGTCGGCCCGAAAGAGATGGTCGAGGCGTATGGGCTCGACGCGGTGCGCTATTTCTTCCTGCGGGAAGTCCCGTTCGGCCAGGACGGCAGTTACTCGCACGAGGCGATCGTCGCCCGCATGAACGCCGATCTCGCCAACGACATCGGCAATCTGGCGCAGCGCTCGCTCACCATGATCGCCAGGAACTGCGGGGGAGAGGTTCCAGACTGGAACGCGCCTATGGGGCTTGTCGACGAAGAGACGGACGAACTGCTGGCGGCCGCGGATTCCTTGATCGAAACCGCCCGAACGCAGATGGCCGCTTTTGCGATCCACCAGTATGTCGCGAGCGTCTTCGAAATTGTCGCGCGGACAAACCGCTATTTCGCAACTCGCGAACCGTGGAAGAAGGCGAACAGCGATCCCGGCGAAATGCGCGTCGTTCTGTACACGACGCTCGAGGTCTTGCGCATCGTCGCGATACTTGCTGCAGCCGGTCATGCCCGGGTCGATGAACAAGCTGCTTGATCTCCTCGCGGTGCCTGCAGACGAACGCGATTTCAGCGACCTCCAAGTGTGGACCGAGGATATCGAGATAGACGAACCGTTTTGGAGAATTAGGGCCCGACATCGGCTCAAGCCCGGCGCACTGCTGCCCGCGCCTACGCCGGTCTTTCCGCGTTACGTCGAAGCCGAGGCGGCGAAGTGATGGCTTTGGCCAAGGCGGCCGCCGAATGACTCTCATCGACAGCCACTGCCACCTCGATTTTCCCGACTTCGCCGACGACCTCGACGGGGTCATCGAGCGCGCCCGCGCGGCCGGCGTCGAGCGCATGATCACCATCGGCACCCGCGTGTCGAAGGCGCCGGGCGTAGCCGCGATCGCGGAGCGGTACGAGGACGTGTTCTTCACCGTCGGCACGCATCCGCACGAGGCGGCCGGGGAGGGGGCTGAGGACTTCGACACCATGCGCGCATTCGCCAAACACCCGAAATGCGTCGGGATCGGCGAGGCGGGCCTCGATTATCACTACGACAGCGCGCCGCGCGATGTCGCCGAGCGCGTCTTTCGGGGGCATATCGCGCTCGCCCGCGAGCTCGACCTGCCGCTCGTCATTCACACGCGCGACGCCGACGACGACATGGGCGCGATCCTGGCGCAAGAAATGGGGCAGGGGCGGTTCCGCGCCGTGCTCCATTGTTTCACCGCGTCGCGCGAGCTCGCCGAGACGGCGCTTAAGCTCGGGCTCTCGATCTCGTTCTCCGGCGTGGTGACGTTCAAGAAGTCGGAGGATTTGCGCGCCATCGCGCGCGACGTTCCGCTCGACCGCATTCTGGTCGAGACCGACGCGCCCTATCTCGCGCCGACTCCGCATCGCGGGCGCCGCAACGAGCCGGCCTTCGTTGTCGCCACGGCTGGCGTGGTCGCCGAGGCGCGCGGGATTGAGCCGCAAGCGCTGGCGGCGGCGACGCGCGCCAACACGCTTAAGTTTTTTTCCAAGCTTCCCCCGGTCGTTGGCAAGCTGCCGCAGGCCGTCGGCAACCCGCCGCAGGCCGTTGGATCGTCGCATTGACGTTGCGACTGACCATCCTGGGCTGCGGCTCGTCCGGCGGCGTGCCGCGGATCGCGGAAGGGTGGGGCGCCTGCGATCCGGCAAACCCGAAGAACCGCCGCCGGCGCTGCTCGGTGCTCGTCGAACGCCTGGGGCCCGCCGGGACGACCGCCGTTCTCGTCGACACTTCGCCCGATCTGCGCGAACAGCTGCTTGACGTTGGCGTGAAGCGGCTCGACGCCGTCCTTTTGAGCCATCCCCACGCCGATCATACGCACGGCATCGACGATCTGAGGCCGCTCTGCCTGGTCATGCGCCGCCGCCTCGACATTTACATGAACGAGACAACCTCGTTCAGAGTTACCGATGCGTTCTCATATATTTTTCAGACCCCTAGCGGTAGTTCCTATCCTCCGATTGCAAAGGAACTACGGCTAACGGCGGGGCAAGTTTGCCGCATCGACGGACCGGGCGGGGCGATCGAGGCGACGCCGTTCGATCTCGAGCACGGCGAGGTCATCGCGCTCGGCTTTCGCTTCGGAGGGCTCGCCTATACGCCGGATGTGAAACGCATTCCCGAAGCGAGCCTTCCCTTCCTCGAAGGCCTGGATATTTGGATCATCGACGCGTTGCGGAATCGTCCGCACCCCTCCCATTTCAGCCTCGACGACGCCCTCAACTGGATTGAAAAGATGCGTCCGCGCCGCGCCATCCTGACCAACCTGCACACCGACCTCGATTACGAGACGTTACGCGCGAATCTGCCCGCGAATGTGACGCCGGCTTATGATGGCATGCGCGTCGAGGGCTTTGAGAAGGGGTGATGCAATGACGCGGGTCGAAAGCGCGATCCATGATTTCGTGCGCGAGCACGCTGAGGCTGAGACGCGCTTCCTCGCCGAGATCGTGAAGATTCCATCGGACAATCCGCCCGGAGATTGCGACCGCTCGGCAGGAGTCGTCGCGACGCTGTTGGAAGATCTTGGCTTTCAGGTCGAACGGCACAAGGTTCCGGAGAACCTCGTGAAAGCCAACGGCATGATTTCGGCGACCAACCTGATCGCGCGGCGCCGGTTCGGGCAGGGAGGTCCGACGATCGCGCTCAATGCGCATGGCGACGTGGTGCCTCCGGGTTCTGGCTGGACGCACGATCCTTACGGCGCGGAGATCGTCGACGGCTGGATGGTCGGGCGCGGCGCGGCGGTGTCGAAGTCGGACATTGCGACTTACGCTTTCGCCATGCTGGCGCTCGAGACATGTGGCGCGGCGCTCAATGGCGCGGTTGAACTGCATGTCACCTATGACGAGGAGGCGGGCGGCGAGATCGGCCCGCGCTACCTGCTCGAGAACGGCCTCTCGCGTCCGGATTTGGCGATCGGCGCGGGCTTCTCCTATGCGGTGGTCAACGCCCATAACGGCTGCCTTCATCTCGAGGTCGAGGTCCTCGGCCGCTCCGCCCATGCCGCCCGCCCCTCGACCGGCGTCGACGCGCTCGAAGCGGCGAACGCGATCCTTTCCGCGCTTTACGGCTGGCGCGGCGGGCTCGAGGCGCGGACGTCCGCGATAGCCGGCATCGGCTCGCCACAGATGACGGTCGGGCTCATTTCGGGCGGGATCAACACCAATGTCGTGCCCGATCGCGTGACCTTCCGCCTCGACCGGCGCATCGTGCCGGAGGAGAAGCCGGCCGAGGTGGAGGCCGAGCTCACGCGCCGTCATTGGCCGCGCGGCGGCGCTTCATCCTGCCGCCAAGGTCGAAGTCAAGCGCATTCTGCTCGCCGAGCCGCTGACGCCGACGCCCGCGGGGGCGAAGCTCACCGACATTCTCTGCCGCCAGGCGAGCCGCGTCATGGGCGAAAAGATCGCCGCCTCGGGCGTGCCGCTCTACACCGACGCGCGCCACTACGCGAAGGCCGGCGTCCCGATCGTGCTCTACGGCGCTGGCCCCCGCACGATCGAGGAAGCCAACGCCCACCGCGCCGACGAGCGGCTGCCGCTGTCGGATCTGTACAAGGCGACCGAGGTCATTGCGCTGACGCTCGTCGAGCTGATGGGTGGGTGAGAATGAATGCCGCTCCACATCAAAGACCATGCCGCTACCTAGGCGGTACGCAGGCTGGCTCGCCTCCGAAATCTCAGCCTGACCGAGACGGTGCGAGCAGGGCAGGGGCGTCCCCTGCCCTTGTCGGTCAGTAGCCGACGGTGAAGCGCTCCCGGATGTGGGACGGCTTCTCGAGTTCATCGACCGCGGCGATCGCGTAGTCCTCCCACGAGATGTTGCTGCCCTTGTCGTGGGTCAAAAGCTGATCCTTGCCCAGCCGGAACTTGCCGGTGCGCTCGCCCGGCGCAATCACCGCGGATGGCGACAGGAACGTCCAGTCGAGGTCCTTCTCCTTGCGCAGAAGGTCGAGGAATTCGCCGCCTTTGCCCGCCTCGGCCTTATAGGCGGCGGGAAACTGCGGCGTGTCGATGAGCTTCACGCCCGGCGCGACTTCGAGACTGCCGGCGCCGCCGACGACGAAGTAGCGCTTCACGCCCGATTCCTTGACCGCTTCGATGAGCAGCTTCGGATCGCTGTCGGTGAAACGAACCGCGCTGATCACCGCGTCGTGGCCCTTGATGAGCTCGACGAGGCCCGCCTTGTCGAACATATCGCCTTTCTTGGCCGTCACGCCCGGCAGTTTCGCGATGTTCTCCGGATGGCGCGCGATCGCCGTCACCTGATGGCCGCCGACGGCTGAGTTCCGCAAGCAGGCGCGAGCCGCCGGTTCCCGAAGCGCCGATGAGCGCGACTTTCATGGATGCCTCCGATGCGGTATGAGAAAGATACCAAGTATCGGGCCGATAGATGACGGCGATCGACGTCCTTGTAAAGAAGGCGCCTTCCGGGAACCTGGTTTCCCAGCGGGAACCACCAACCGCGCCGCCAGACCCTTACGCGTCCGGCTGCCCGACGCGGCTCTTGCTCGATCGGATCGGCGACAAATGGATGGTGCTGACGCTCAGTCTCATTCGCGATAAACCGCGTCGCTTCAACGCGCTACGGCGCGATATTGAAGGCGTGACGCAAAAGATGCTGTCGCAGACGCTGAAGCAGATGCAGCGCGACGGGCTGATCACCCGGACCGTTCTGCCGACGACGCCGGTTTCGGTCGAATACGCGATCACGCCGCTCGGCCAGACGCTCGCGACGGTTCTGGACGGGCTCCAGCTCTGGGCGCGCGACCACATCGCAGACGTGCTGGCCGCGAGGCGCCTTTTTGACGCAAGCGGCCGGCGCTAGAGCGCGCCGGCAGCGAAAGCCTCGCTCGGACCGGCCAAATTGGCCGCCAGCAGCGGCGCTGATCCTCTCGAGCCTGGAGGTTCCATAATAACTCTTATGCGAATCACGTTCCAAGCGCCGACGTCCTCGTCACCGCATGCGGCCGCGCGTCCGTTGAGCGGCATCGGCGGGGTTGAGCATCACGGCTCCTTTTACCTGAGGAGCCGCACAAAGAGCGATTTCATTCCCGCCACCCCGATCGGTCCGCTGCGCCAACGACTGACCGACGATATGAACATGCGCCGTTTCTCGCGCGAGACGCAGCGCAACTATATCCGCGACGTGGGGCGCTTCGTCACGTTTTTGGGGCGTTCGCCCAACACGGCTACGGCGGAGGATCTGCACCGCTTCCAAGTCGATCAGCGCGAGGCTCGCGTTCCCGTGCCGACGATGAACAGCATCGTCTCGGCGCTGCGGTTCTTCTTCACGCACACGCTCGACCGGCCCGACCTCGCGCGCAGGCTGGTCCGGGTGACGCATCCGCGTAAGGCGCCAGGAGTGCTAAGCACCGACGAAGTCGGTCGCCTGCTGAACGCGACGACCTGCCTCAAGCACCAGGCGGCGCTGTCGGTCGCATAGGGCGCCGGCCTGCGCGTCGCCGAGGTCTCATGCCTCAAGGTCAGCGACATCGATAGCCAGCGCGTGTTTCACAGGGTCGAACGCGGCAAAGGCGGGCAGTATCGCAACGCCATGCTCTCGGCGAACGCAGCAGTGCATACACGGACCCGACTGAACGCGGGTGACGCTTTGGTTTAACTCACGCGAATCTAACTCTGGGCTAGGTTATTGGACTAGCCTTCGCGCTCCTGGCCAATCCGTCTCCAAGACCAATCGGGAACAATCGCCTTCGTCGCGGCGTTGGTTCGCGTTTCGCGCCGACAACGACAGGTTTCAGCGCGGGAATGACACTTCGACGGGATCGTGGCCCAGCTCTTTCATCCCTACGCGGATACCGCTTTGCGGGTCGTGCTGCTCGGGCTCGCAGCCGCGCCGGCTTTTCTTGTGGCCGGTGGGTACGCGCTTACGCATGCGCCCTATGTCACCGGTCAAGACTTCGTCGTCGCGCAGCCTATCCCGTTCAGCCACGAACATCACGCCGGCTTTGACGGGCTAGATTGCCGCTATTGCCATTTCGGGGTCGAGACCTCGCGCTGGGCCGGCATTCCGCCGACCGAAGTCTGCATGACCTGTCATTCGGAGCTCTTCACTCAAGCGCCGATCCTGGAGCCCGCTCGCGCGAGCTTCGCCTCAGGCAAGCCGATTGCGTGGAACCGGGTCCATGCCCTGCCCGATTACGTCTATTTCGATCACTCGATCCATGTGGCGAAAGGCGTCGGCTGCACGACTTGTCATGGGCAGGTCGATCAGATGCCCCTGATGAAGCAGGCGCGGTCCATGACGATGGGCTGGTGCCTCGACTGCCACCGCAATCCTGCCCCCAATCTCCGCAAGCCCGAAGAGGTCTTCGCGACCGCATGGACGCCGCCGCCCGACCAGGACGAGGAAGGCCGCAAGCTCATGGCGAAGTATCACATCAATGTCGCGCATCTCACCGACTGCTCTGTGTGCCATCGGTGAGCCCGCCCCCGCTCGCCAGCCTGCAGGAGATCTCGCGCCGCGCGGCGCTTCAGCTGATCGCCGGCGGCGTCAGCGCGCTTGCGGCGGGTTGCAGCGAACCGGACGACAAGATCGTCGAGCAGGACACGATCAAGGAGCTGCCCTATGTCCGCCTGCCCGAGGGGCTGGTGCCCGGAATCGCCAAGCGCTACGCGACGACGCTTCCGCTTGGCGGTTATGGGCGCGGCGCGATCGTCACCGCTTTCGAGGGGCGGCCCACCAAGATCGAGGGGAACCCGCGCCATCCGGCGAGCCTTGGCGGAACCGACGCCTTCGCGCAGGCCGACATCCTGAACCTTTACGACCCCGACCGCTCGCAGACGATCCGGTTCCGCGGCGAGATCGCCGACTGGCCCGCCTTCGAGAGCGCGTTCCGGGCGCAGATGAGCGCCCGCTTCGCCGACAATGGCGCGGGGCTGCGGTTGCTTTCGGGCGCCGTAACCTCACCGAGCGCGCTCAGCCAGATCGCGGCGCTGAAAGGCCGCTTTCCCGACCTGCGCTGGCACCGGTTCGAGCCGGCCGAGTTCGACGACATCGAGCCGGCGCGCGCCGTCTACGGCCAGCCCTTGAAGTTGCGGCCGCGCCTCACGGACGCCGGAACCGTCGTCGCTTTCGCCGCCGACCCTCTCGGCCCCGGACCCGAGCAGGCCGCGAACGCCCGCGCCCTTTCCGCCGGGCGCGGGGGCGCCGCGCGGCCAACGCGCCTCTATAGCGCCGAATGCGCGCTGACTCTCACCGGCGCCTTCGCCGACAGGAGAATTCCGGCGCATCCCGACGCGATCGAAGCCATGATCGCGGGATTGGCGGCGCGCCTCGGCGCGCCGCTCGCAGCGCCGCACCTCGAGGACGAGCAGGCCCGCTTCGTCGACATGGTCGCGAAGGCCCTGCAAGCGCAGGTGGGCGAGGGTGTCGTCCTCGCGGGCGGTTCGCTGTCCCCCGCAGCGCGCGCGCTCGCCATCTGGATCAACGATCGGCTTGGCGCGCCCGTCGACGCCTACGCTTTATCGCCGCCCCCGAGCGAAGCGGGGACGCTCGCCGAACTGGCCGCGGATCTGCGGGCGGGAAAAGTCGATACGCTCGTCGTTCTCAACGCAAATCCGGTCGCCGCGGCCCCGGGCGATCTCGACTTCCCGGCCCTGATGGCGCGCGCTCCATTCCGGCTCCATCTCGGAACCCACTTCGATGAGACGGCCGAGGCCGCGATCTGGCATCTGCCCGCGCTGCACGCGCTCGAATCCTGGTCCGACATCGCGGCTCCCGACGGGACGATCAGCTTCATCCAGCCGCTCATTCGCCGGCGCTTTCCGCTCTGGAGCGAGCGCGGCCTGCTCGCGCTCATGAGCGGCGAATCCGATCGGAGCGATTACGAAAGATTGCGCGACTTCTGGCGTGGACGATGGGGCGACGAGGGCTTCGAGGATCGCTGGCGCAAGACCCTGGTCGATGGATTGATCGAGGGAAGCCGCCCTCAGCCCATTGCGAAACCGGCCGCGAAGCCGCCCGCCTGGACCCCGCCGGCGCCAGGGGGCGGCTATGCAATCGTCTATCGCCCCGATCCCTCCGTCTATGACGGACGATTTACGAATAACGCCTGGCTTCAGGAATGTCCGCAGCCCTTCACCAAGGCGGTGTGGGGCAATGCGATCGAGATGTCGCTCGCGGACGCCGCGCGCGAGAGGATCGCGGAAGGCGACGAGGCGGCGATCGTCGCGGACGGCCGGGTCGTATCCGGGCCGGTGCGGCTCTCGAACGGCCTCGCTCGGGGCGTGCTGCAATTGTCGATCGGCTATGGACGGCGACGCGCCGGCGCGATCGGCGACGGCGTCGGCTTCAACGCGTCCGTCCTGCGGGCGAGCAACTCGCCCTGGATCACGCGCGGGGCGGCGCTCCGCCGCCTGGGAGCGCATACAAAGCTTCCGCCATCGACGGCCGGGCTGTTCGCCCTTCCAGGCGAAGCGCAGAAGCTCGCGCCGCTTCTGCGGGCCGGAGAGACCATCCCGCCGCCCCCGCCGAAGCCAAGTTTCAACGCGCCCCCGCCCCCGCTCGCCGGCGATCCTTACGCCTGGGCGATGGTGATCGATACGGGGGCCTGCATCGGCTGCAACGCCTGCGTCGTCGCCTGCCAGTCGGAGAACAACGTCCCTTCGATTGGACCCGACGAAATCCGCATGGGCCGCATCATGCATTGGCTGCGGATCGATTCTTACGACCATGCGCCCGCTCCCAACCCGGAGCCCGTCTTCCAGCCCGTGCCGTGCATGCAGTGCGAGGCCGCGCCCTGCGAGCCCGTCTGCCCGGTCGAAGCGTCCGTGCACGACCATGAAGGCCTCAACGTGCAGGTCTACAATCGCTGCGTCGGAACCCGATTCTGCGAGTCCAACTGCCCCTACAAGGTGCGGCGCTTCAATTTCTTCGGCTATGCAGACGGCCAGGAATTCCGCAACCTCGGCGAGCCGATCGTCAAGGCCGCGAACAATCCGAATGTCAGCGTCCGCGCGCGCGGCGTGATGGAGAAATGCACCTATTGCGTCCAGCGCATCAGCGGCGCGCGACGGCTGGCGGAGCGCGAGTCGCGGCTCATCAGCGGAGGGCGAGGTGGTGACGGCCTGCCAGGCCGCCTGCCCGACACGGGCGATCACGTTCGGCAATCTCGCCGACCCGAATTCCGCGGTATCGCGCCTGCGCCGCGACCCGCGCCATTACACGCTCCTGGAGGAGCTCGATACGCGACCGAGGACGACCTATCTGGCGCGCCTCGCGGAGGGCGAGGAGTGATCGAAAGCGTGACCGCTCTCTCCGCACTCGACAGCGCGCCTGCGCTGGAGAAAGCGGAGAGGTTCTTCCGCGCTCGATCGATGACGCCGCGATCACCCGCCTCGTCTGCTCTCCGCTCATGCGTTCGGCTGGATGGATGTGGTGGATCGCTTTTCTCGTCTGCTCGTCGGGAACGCTGGCGACGGTCTATGGCGTCTTCACCCTCTTCACGCGCGGCGTGGGCATATGGGGCATCAACACCAGCGTCGTTTGGGGCTTTGCGATCGCGAACTACGTCTGGTGGATCGGGATCGGCAACGCCGGCACCTTGATCTCCTCGCTGCTCCTGCTCACGCGGCAATCCTGGCGCGCCTCGATCAGCCGGTTCGCGGAAGCGATGACTTTGTTCGCGGTGGCGATCGCGGGCCTGTTCCCGATCTTCCATCTCGGGCGCCCCCTCTATTTCTATTGGCTCGCGCCCTATCCGGCGACGATGCAGGTCTGGCCGCAATGGCGCAGCGCGCTCATCTGGGATTTCTGGGCGATCACCAGCTATCTCATCTTCTCGATCATCTTCTGGTATGTCGGCGTCCTGCCCGATCTCGCCACCTTGCGGGACCGGACGCGTGGCAGCTGGCGGAAGGTCTACGGCGCGTTTGCTCTGGGCTGGCGCGGTTCGGCCCGCCACTGGCGCCATTATCACAAGCTCCAGCTCACGCTCGCGGCCCTCGCGACGCCGCTCGTGTGTTCGGTCCATTCGATTGTCGGGCTCGACTTCGCCGCGAGCCTGATGCCGGGCTGGCGCGAGCCGATCTTTCCGCCCTATTTTGTCGTTGGCGCGATGTATTCGGGCTTCGCGGTCGTCGTCATGCTGGCGGCCGTGATCTCGCGCGGCATGGGCATTCAGGCGCTCATCACCCCGCGCCATTTCGAGGCGATGGCGAAGATCATGCTGATGGCGGCGATCGTCATGGGCCTGTCTTACGCCAGCGAATGGTTCGCTGCCTGGTACGGCGGCAATCGGCAGGATCGCGGGCTCGTCGCGTTCGAGTTCACCGGAGCCTATGCGAAGCTCTATTGGGCGATGCTGTTCGGCAACGTCCTCGCGCCGCAGATCCTTTGGCTGCCCGCGATGCGTTCGAACCTTTCCGTGCTGATCGCCGTCTCCGTCGCGGTGCTGATCGGGATGTGGCTCGAGCGCATCCTCATCGTCTGGAACACGCTCTCGCACAGCTTCCTTCCGTCGATGGACCGTGTGTTCTTTCCCACCGTATGGGACTGGCTGTTCCTGTTCGGACCCATCTTCTTCTTCGGCTGGTTGTTCCTGCTCTTCTGCCGCGTGGCCCCCGTCGTGCCGATGTACGACGTGCGGGAGTTGCGGCGGCGCGAGGCTTCGTCATGAGCGCGCGGGAAGAGCCGCTCATCATAGCCGAATTCCGCGACGCGGACGATCTCTGCGCCGCGGCGCGGGACGTCCGCATGCGCGGATTCGATCCGATCGACGCGCTCACGCCCTGCCCGGTCGAGGACCTCGACGACGTCCTCCGCCTGCCGGAATCCCCCATCCGCTGGCCGATGCTGATCGCCGCGGTCGCCGTCGCGGCGTCGGCCTATGCGCTGCAATTCTGGACCGCGGTCTACGCCTATCCGATCGATTCGGGCGGCCGGCCTCTCAATAGCTGGCCGATCTTTCTGCTCGTGCCTTTCGAAGTGGGCGTGCTCGCCGCCGCCGTCGCGGGCTTCGCCGCGCTCCTCATTCTCTGCGGGCTGCCGCGCGTCAATCATCCGTTGTTCGACTGCGATGCGATCGAGGGCGCGACGGATGACCGGTATTTCCTGTTGGTTCGCGGTCCTCCAGGAACGGAAAGTGACACGCTCAAGGGCCTGCTGCTCGGCGCGCGAGCGGTGCGCATCGAGGAGCAAACGTGATGCGCCCAACGCTTCTCGCCTTAGTTGCAATCGGTCTTTGTGGTTGCACCGACCAGTCGATGACGAAGCAGCCGCGCTACGGGCCGAACGGTCCGGCGCCTGTCTTCGCCAATGGCTCGGCGGCGCAAACGCCGCCGGATGGCGCGGTTGCGCAGGATGCCGAGGCTTATGCGCAAGCCTCGGCGGCGCCGCCGCCGGTCGATCTCGCTCTGTTGCGCCGGGGGCGGGAGCGCTTCGACATCTTCTGTTCGCCCTGCCACGGTTTTGAGGGAGACGGGAACGGCGCTGTCGTCAGGCGCGGGTTTCCGCATCCGCCATCCTTTTACGATGCGGCTTTGACGGGCGCTCCGGCGCGCCTCTTCTTCGACACGATCACCAACGGCTTTGGCGTCATGTACGCCTATGGCTCCCGGATTCCGCCGCGAGACCGCTGGGCGATCACCGCCTATATCCGCGCGCTTCAGCAGAGCCGTTCGCCGACATTAGCGCAAGCCTCCGGCCCGGAGACCCATCCATGAGCGCGCTGGACTCGCCCCCACGCCTGCCTGCGCCGCGAGTCGCTCTGCTCGCGGCGCTCGTCGCCGCGGTTCTCCTCGGCGGGGCCGCGCTCCTGCAGCCAGCCGCCGTCGCCGCCGGCTGGCTCGCGGGCTTCGCGTTCTGGAGTTCCGCGCCGATCGGAGCCGTCGCGCTGGCCCTGATCCACGAGACGACGGGCGGCCGATGGGGACCGGCGGCGGCGCCGACGTTGCGGCTCCTCTGCCTCTTCACGCTCCTTCTGCCGCTGTTCTTCGTCGTCCTCGCGATTTGCTGCGGCGCGATCTACCCTTGGGCGCGCGACAGCGGCGCCGCGGCTCCCGATGTGGCTCGGCTTCTCCTGAATTGGCCGCTCTTCGCCCTCTATGGCCTCGCCGCTCTGCTCGGCTGGGCGGCGATCGCCGTCCTCCTCGCCGCCGGGCGGCTCGGATTGTTGGGCGCGTCCCTTTCGCTCGCGTTTCACGGCGTCGCCGTCAGCGTCGTCCCAACCTTGTGGCTCCTGTCGATCGATCCCCGCTTCACCGATTCCGCCTTCGGCGCCGAGATCGCCGTTCACCAGATCCTGCTCGCCCTGGCCGCGATCGCGGTCCTCGCGCCCGCGCGCGCCATCGCGCTCGCCAAGGGCGACATCGGGGCGCTTCTGCTGGCGAGCGCGCTCGGGGCTTTCTATCTCGGCCTCATGACCTTCATCGTGAAATGGTACGGCGACCAGCCCGACGACGCGGCCTGGTATCTTGCGCGGGCGCGCGGCGCGTCCCTCGCGCTCTTGATCGGCGCGCTCGCCTTCGGCGCCGCGGCACCCATCATCGGCTGCGCATGGGAGCGCGTTCGCACAAGCGCGCGAAGCGATGCGAGCTTATCGGTCTTTGCACGATGCTTGGCGTCTTCCTGCATGGGCTGTGGCTCGTCAACGCGACCCCCTTCGCCGCGCTCGCAGCGCTCGCTTCGCTGATCGTCATGGGGGCCGGGTCGCTGGGCGCCGCTCGCCTATCTCGACCAGCTGTTCGGCCGCCCGGCGTTCAACCGTGCCGGTTCGCAGGAGGCGCAAACGTGAGCGCCGATGGGTCCGGCGCCGGCGCGGAGCGCTCTTCTCGGCCGAACCCGCCGTCCGCGGGCGGGAGACGAGCGGCACCGTTGTTGATCCTCGTCGCGCTTGGCCTTGGGCTTCTCGTGCGTCCGCGCGCGGACGACGAACTCGCGGCCCTGCCGCAAGCGCCCCGCGAGCCCGGCGGGAATCTGATCGGCGGCGATGAGGCCCGCGAGCCCCCCGCCGTCCGGGCCGGCGCGGTTGCGGCCATCCTGGCGGGGTTTCTTCTGTTCGTGGTCCTTGTCACGGCCGGCCTGTTCGCCTTCTACCGCCGCGAGGCGCATGGCGCGTCCTTCGTGAAGGTCGCGACCTTCACGGCTCCGCGGCTGCAGACGCTCGCCGATGGGCTCGCCGATCCGGAAATCGCCCGCCAGAAGGCGGATCTCAACCGGCGGCGCTGGGTCGACGCCGACCATCGCGTCCTTCAGATTCCAATCGAGAGCGCGATGGCGCTCGTCGCGGCGCGCGGCGCCAAGGCTTACGATCCCGTCCCGCCGCGCCAACCGCAAAGCCGCCAGCAAAGGCAGGCGCCATGACCCTCCGCTCGCGCCTATGCGCAGTCGCGCTCGCGCTTCTCGCAGCGACCCTTCTCCGTCTTCCCGCCTCCGCCGCGTTGACCGAGGCGCAGCTCGCCTCCGTGGGCGTGCGCCCGCCGGCCGGCGCATCGGTTCCGCTCGACGCGCCCCTCACCGACCTCAACGGGCGAGCGACCACCCTGCGCCGCGTCGTCGGCGACCGTCCGGCCGTCCTCGTCTTCGCCGACTATCGCTGCACGCAGCTCTGTTCGCCGATCCTCGGCGTGGCCGGCGGCGCGCTGTCGAAGAGCGGCCTCGTTCCGGGGCGGGACTACCGGCTGATCGTGGTCGGCTTCAACCCGCGCGCGAACTCGAGCCGACGCGCGCGCCATGATCGGCGGCGAGATCGGCTTCGACACGCCGGTTGGTCGGGCGACGTTTCCCCTTATGGGGGACGAAGCCTCCGTGCGCGGACTCACCCAATCGGTCGGCTATCATTTCGTTTATGACGAAGAGAACAGCCGTTACGCGCATCCCGCGGCGCTCCTCATTGTGACGCCGGACGGCCGCCTCTCGCGCGTCCTCGCCGGCCTGTCGCTGACCGGGGAGGATGTGAGAACCGCGCTGATCGAAGCCAAAGGCGGCGGCGTGGCCGGGTTCGTCAACCAGGTCCGGCTTCTGTGTTACGGCCTTGGCGCCTCAGTCGGCCGCTACGCCGCCCCGGTGCGCATTCTGCTTGCGGCGACCGGCGCAGCGACCTTGGCTATCATCGCCGCTGCCCTCCTCCTCTTGTCGCGCAGCGGCACAAGAGGGCGTGCATGATCCGCTTCCTGCCGCGTCAGGCTTCCACCTTCGCGCCGCAGACCGACGCGCTCTATTTCACGCTCCTTGGCATTTCCGGAGCGATCGTCCTCCTCGTCTTCACGCTGCTTGTCGTCTTCTCGATCCGCTACCGACGCGGCTCGTCCGCCAAACGCGGGACGCTGCCTCCGCTCATCCAGCACGAATTCGAGATCGGATGGACCAGCGCCACCCTGTTCGCCTTCCTGATGCTCTTTTGGTGGGCCGGGTCGAACGAGGTGTCGCAGCTTCTGCCCCCGCGCGACGCGATGGAGATTCATGTCGTCGCCAAGCAATGGATGTGGAAGATCGAGCACCCGAACGGCGCGCGCGAGATCAACACGCTGCATGTGCCGGTGGACGAGCCAGTGCGGCTCGACATGACCTCGCAGGATGTGATCCACTCTTTTGCGGTCCCCGCCTTTCGCATCAAGCAGGACATCCTGCCCGGCCGTTACGTGGAGACTGGCTTTCGGGCGACCGAGACCGGCGTCTTTCACCTCTTCTGCACCCAGTTTTGCGGAACCGCCCACTCAGGAATGATCGGCTCCGTCATCGTGATGAGCAAGCCGGACTTTGCCGCGTGGCTCTCCGGCCAGCGTCCGTCCGGCGACCTCGCCGGGCAAGGGCGGACGCTGTTCACGAGCCTTGGCTGCGCGGGCTGCCATACGCCGGGCGGCCCGGTCCACGCGCCCGACCTCGCGGGCCTCTACGGCCGGAAAGTCCCGCTCGCCGACGGACGGTTCGCGCTCGTCAACGACGCCTATATCCGCGACCGGATTCTTGATCCGAAGACTGACCCTCCGGTCGGCTACGACCCGATCATGCCTTCGTTCAAAGGCGAAGTCGACGATGCGCAGATCGTCGAGCTCACCGCCTACATCCGTTCGCTGTCCCTGAGCCCCGGAGCGCTTCGATGACCGCCGCTTCCCTCGACCATGGGCCGTTTCCCGAGCGCTCGGGCGCGGCGGGCAGCTATCTCGATTCGGAAGGCGGAGGGGTGAGCGAATGGCTGCTCACCACCGACCACAAGCGCATCGCCCTGCTCTACGCGCTCATGATCACCGTGTTCTTTTTCATCGGCGGGGCGGCCGCGACCTTGATCCGGCTCGAGCTCATCTCGCCGCATCCGCACCTCCTGACGGACGACGGCTACAACCGCGCCTTCACGCTGCACGGGATCATCATGGTGTGGTTCTTTCTCGTGCCGCTGATCCCTGCGACCTTCGGCAACTTCCTGCTGCCGCTGATGATCGGCGCGCCCGACGTGGCCTTTCCGAAGCTCAATCTCATGAGCTGGTATCTCACGCTGATCGGCGGAACTCCTTGTGCTCTGGGCGCTGCTCGCCGGCGGGGTCGATACGGGATGGACCTTCTATCCGCCCTACTCGACCGCCTTCTCGAACAGCAATGTCGCGCTCGCGGTGATCGGCGTGATCGTGGCCGGATTCGGCACCATCGCGACTGGCGTCAATTTTGTCGCCACCGTGCACACGCTGCGCGCGCCCGGCATGACCTGGTTCCGGATGCCGCTGTTCGTCTGGACGATCTATGCGACCAGCCTCGTGATGATCCTGGCCACGCCGGTGCTCGCGGTGACGCTTCTACTCGTCGCGGCGGACCGCCTGTTCGGCCTGCCGGTGTTCGACGGCTTTCGCGGCGGCGACCCGCTGCTCTTTCAGCATCTCTTCTGGTTCTATTCCCATCCCGCCGTCTACATCATGATCCTGCCGGCGATGGGCGTCGTGACGGAAGTCGTGACCTGCTTCGCGCGCCGGCGCGTGTTCGGCTACGCGACCATGGTCTACGCGATCCTTGCGATCGCGATCATCGGCTTCGCGGTCTGGGGACACCACATGTTCGTCTCCGGACAGTCGGTCTTCGCCAATCTCGTCTTTTCATTTCTTTCCTTCATCGTCGCCGTGCCGTCGGCGATCAAGGTTTTCAACTGGACGGCGACGCTCTATCGCGGGCAGATCACGTTCGAAGCTCCGATGCTCTATGCGCTTGGCTTCATCGGGCTGTTCACGATCGGCGGATTGACCGGCCTCTTCCTCGCTTCGGTCCCCGTCGACATCCAGGTTACCGGGACCTATTTCGTCATCGCGCATTTCCACTATGTCATGGTCGGAGGCGCGGTCTCCGCCTATTTCGCGGGCCTGCATTTCTGGTGGCCGAAAATCACCGGCCGGCTCTACCCGGAAGCCTGGGCGCGCTTCGCGGCGATCCTCATGTTCTTCGGATTCAACTTCACCTTCTTCCCGCAATTCATCCTGGGCTATCTCGGGATGCCGCGCCGCTATCATTCCTATCCGCCCGAATTTCAGCCCTTGAACGTCATGTCCTCGACCGGCGCGGTCGTGCTGGCCGCGGCGTACCTGATGCCGCTCGCCTACCTCACATGGTCATGCTTCTACGGGAAGACGTCGCCAGCCGACCCCTGGCATGCGAAGGGGCTCGAATGGCGCACGAGTTCGCCCCCGCCCAAGCACAATTTTGCGCGCATCCCCATCGTCGCCGAGGAACCATACGACTATCACGATCCGGAAACCGGGCCCGAACCGGAACCGCGACCGATAGACGCAACCCGGGCGCCGCGTCTCGCCCCGGCCGGCGAAGGAGGAGGCGCTCATGGCTGACGCGGCCGGTGTCGTCCGCGTCGCACCGGACCCGCTGCGCGAGCCGTGGAGCGAACTCGGCCGCCAGCGCGAGGCCGCGACCTTCGGCATGTGGCTCTTTCTGATGAGCGAGATGCTGTTTTTCGGCGCGCTGTTCCTGGCCTTCAGCTTCTCGCGCGCTTTCAGCCCCGCGGCCTTTATGGAGGGCGCGCGCCATACCGAAATCGCCTATGGCGCCGCGAACACCGTCGTTCTGGTGACGAGTAGCCTGACGATCACGCTGGGACTGGGCGCGACCGAGATCGGGCGCACGCGCCTCGCCGCGATCTTTCTCGGCGCAACCGCAGCGCTCGGCCTCCTTTTCCTCGTCATCAAAGGCTTCGAATATCGCGACGATCTCCGCCATCACCTCTTCCCCGGCGCGGGTTTCGCGCTCGGCGAGAACGCAGCGCAAATCTTCTGGGCGTTCTATTGGGCCATGACCGGGATTCATGCCATCCATCTCGCCATCGGCATCGGGCTCGTGCTGCGGCTATTCTGGCTCGCGCGCCGAGGGCGGATCAGCGCGAAATCGCCGCAATTCGAGGTTGCCTCGCTCTATTGGCACCTGGTCGACGCCTTCTGGCTGGTCCTGTTTCCGGTTCTCTATGTGGCGGCGCGCGGATGAGCGAAACCTCCCCTCCGCAGGGCCTTCGATGGGGCGGCCCAGTCGTCGCGTGGCTCCTGATCCTTTGCGTGGTCGCGGTGGTGACTTGGCTCGGAACCCGGTCTCCCACCGAGGGTCACTCGATCGGGGCTTTGGCGCTGGCGGCCGTCATGCTCCTCACGCTTGCTTTCGGGCTGGTTGGCGTTGGGCGCAATCCCGCGCTTCTGCGGCTCGTGGCGGGCGCAGCCTTTCTGTTCCTGGCGCTGATGTTCTTGCTGAGCTTCGTGGATCTGACGACGCGCCTTAACTAGGCGCGGAACCCGAGCCTCTGTTAGGCGGTTGCATGTAGCGCAATGGATCTTGCGGTGAATCGAGGCGGGCCTATGCAGTCGAGGTCCAAGCCCATTGAGGACTACGCACTTATCGGCGACGGCCGCTCGGCGGCGCTCGTCGCGCGCAACGGCGACATCGATTGGCTCTGCTGGCCGCGCTTCGACAGCGACGCCTGTTTCGCCGCCCTGCTCGGCGACGAAAGTCACGGCGTCTGGCGCCTCGGACCGACGGAGCCCGCGGAAACGTCGCGCTCCTATTGCGGCGACACCGCCGTGCTTGAGACCGAATTCCGCACGGCCGCGGGACTCTTGCGCCTCAAGGACTTCATGCCGATCGGAAGCGGCGAGGGGTCGGCCGTGATCCGCCGCCTGGAGGTTATGGAGGGACGTGTTGAGATCGAATGCTCCCTCTCATTGCGCTTCGGCTACGGCGAGATCGCCCCTTGGTTCTCCTCCATCGGCGACGGCGGCGGATTCTCCGGCGAGGTGGGGCCCGACCTCGTGGTCTTGCGCGGCCCCCGCCTGTCGCGCGAGGGTGACGTCCTTTTCTCCCGTATCCCGCTACAGACGGGAGAGCGCGCAGACTACATCCTCCAGCACGGATCCTCTGCACTGCCCATTCCTGATCCTATCGATGCAGACGCGGCGATCGCTCGAACGCTCGCGGCTTGGGAAGACTGGCTCGGCCGCTTCGACAGGACGACGGACTGGCCGGAGGCGGTCAAGCGTTCGCTGGCGACGCTCAAGATGCTGACCTATTCATCGACCGGGGGCGTCGTCGCGGCCCCGACGCTCGGCCTGCCAGAGAAGCCCGCAGGCGCACAGAACTGGGACTACCGTTATTGCTGGCTGCGGGACTCTACCTTTACTCTAACGGCGCTGCTGAACTCCGGATTCCGGGACGAGGCGCAGGCGTGGCTGCGCTGGCTCCTGCGCGCTGTGGCGGGAACGCCGGACAAGATGCGCGTGCTCTATCGCGTTGATGGCGGCCGGCAACTCGACGAGCGCCAAATCGAGCATCTTCCGGGGTGGAACGGAGCCAAACCGATCCGCGTCGGCAATGCCGCCGCAAAGCAACGCCAGCTCGACGTGTATGGCGAAATTCTGGACAGCGTCTCCCTTTGCGACAGGGTGGGGTATCCCCCCGGCGCTGATACGATGGCCGTGATGAGCCTCTTGGTGGATCATTTGGAGCGGATTTGGCGCAAGCCCGACCAGGGGTTGTGGGAGTCGCGCGACGAGCCCCAGCACTACGTGTACTCAAAGGTGATGGCCTGGGTCGCCGTCGATCGCTTTCTGCGCTTGGATGATCGGCACGGGGCTTGTGAGAAGAAACGGCGCTCGGAGCTGGAGACATTGCGCTACGTCATCCACGCCGATGTGTGCGCGTACGGCTTCGATTCCCGCCGTGGAACTTTCATGCAAGCTTACAAGTCCAATCGGATCGACGCAAGCGGACTACTTCTTCCCCTCGTCGGTTTTCTGCCGGTCAGCGACGAGCGGATCGCGGGGACCATCGCCGCCGTTGAGGACGGCTTGATGGAAGACGGTCTCGTTCGCAGGCAAGCCGCCCCGATGGGCCCGGAGGAAGGCGTATTTCTGCCCTGCTCATGCTGGCTTGCGGACTGCATGGGGATGCAGAATCGCCTTGAAGAGGCCCGAACCCTGTTCGAGCGGGTGCTGGGCGTTGCGAACGACCTGGGTCTTCTGTCCGAGGAGTTCCACGCGCCGTCGCGCAGGATGCTCGGCAATTTCCCCCAGGCGATTACCCACGTCGCCGTCATCAACACCGCGCTCGGCCTCTGCGGACCAGTTTTGCAACGTGGAGGAGGCTAAATCCGAACCAGGCGGGATCGCTGGGCGCGCGAGCGCGTTATTTCCGTATGGAGAATACGGAACAGACCCTGAAGATCGAGCTAGCTATCGATTGCCAGGCGACAATCGGCGAGTCGCCCACATGGTTCGCGCCGCAGCGCTCGCTTTACTGGATTGATGTGAGGGCTCCGGCGCTCTATCGGCTCGGCGCGAACGGCGCGCGGGCGCAATGGCGCTTCGAGGCCGATATCGGCGCTTTTGCGCTGCTGGAGGGAGGCGAGGGCGCCGTGGTGGCCTTGCGCAACGGCCTGTTTCGCCTCGATTTCGCGACCGGCGAGACGCGCCTTCTCGCTCCGCCGCCTTTCGATCCGCAGCGCTTTCGCTTCAACGAAGGCCTCTGCGACAGCGAGGGCCGCTTCTGGGTGGGCGTCATGTTCGACCCCCTCCCGGGAGTTGCGGCGATACCGACAACGGCGCCGATGCATCGTTTCACCCTCGGCGAGGGTTTGATTCCCGGCCATGACTGGTCCGATCTGCACAATGGCTTTGCGCTGAGCGCAGGCGAGGACAGCTTCCTCTTGTCGCATTCTCACGCTCAGGTGATTTTGCGCGCGCCCTACGATCGCGTGCTGGGTCGCCTGCGCCAGGCGCGCGCGTTCGCCGAGATCGGTGCTGCGGGCCATGTTCCGGACGGCGCCGCGATGGACGAGGAAGGCTGCTACTGGTGTGCGATCCACGGCGGCGGGGCGCTGCACCGCTACGCGCCTGACGGCCGGCTGCTCGCCACTGTGCGCCTGCCGGTGAGCCAGCCCACGATGTGCGCGTTTGTCGGACTGGGGCTCGATGAGATGGTCGTGACGAGCGCGCGGGAAAAGCTGACCCCAGAGCAGCTCGAGCGAGAGCCGCACGCCGGCGGTGTCTTTCGGTTTTGTCCGGGCGTTCGCGGGCTCCCCCGGTCGTGCGTCGTGCGCTGAATCGCCACCCCTCCGGAACCTCTCGCGGGTTGTTTCGTTCATTCTTCAATATGACGCCGCGCTGCGAAGGATTCCGATCATGAACGTCAGCGAATTTGTCTGGAAGCGCCTTCAGGAATGGGGCCTTAGGCGAGTTTACGGTTACCCGGGCGACGGCGTCGGCGGTCTGGACGTAGCGCTGCAGAAAGCGCAACCCGGTATGGAGTACGTGCAGGTCCGGCACGAGGAAATGGCCGCTTTCATGGCGTCCGCTCACGCCAAGTTCACCGGCGGCGTCGGTCTCTGCTACGCGACCTCGGGGCCCGGCGCCATCCATCTCTTGAATGGGCTTTATGACGCGAAGATGGACAACCAGGCGGTCGTCGCGATCGTCGGCCAGCAGGCGCGCACGTCGCTCGGCGCGCGCTACCAGCAGGAAGTCGATCTCGTCTCGCTGTTCAAAGACGTGGCGAGCGACTATGTCGCGATAGGGACGCTTCCGAGCCAAGTCCGACATATGGTCGATCGGGCCGTCCGGATCGCGCAGACCAAGCGCTCCGTCACCTGCATCATCCTTCCCAATGATTTGCAGCTCATGACTTACGAGGACCCGCCGGTCGCTCACGGCTCAACTCACACCGGCGTGGGCTTTCCAACAGAAAGCCGGATTCCCGACAATGAGGGACTGCTCGCTGCGGCGAAGGTCCTCAACGAGGGCCGCAAGGTCGCGATGCTGGTGGGAGCGGGTTGTCTCGAAGCCACGGACGAAGTGATCGCCGTCGCGGACAAGCTTGGGGGCGGCGTCGCCAAGGCGCTCCTCGGAAAGGCCGCGGTTCCGGACGACCTGCCGTTTGTCACCGGTGGCATCGGCCTCCTCGGGACGAAGCCGTCATGGGAGCTCATGAAGGGCTGCGACACGTTCCTCATGGTCGGTTCAGCCTTCCCTTACAGCGAGTTTCTGCCGGATCCGGGCAGCGCGCGCGGCGTGCAGATCGACATCAAGGGCGAGAATCTAAGTCTGCGATACCCGATGGAGGTCAACCTCATCGGAGACAGCGCCGCGACGCTGCGGGCGCTCCTGCCGCTGCTCGAGCAGAAGACCGACACCGCCTGGCGCGACAAGATCAAGGCCAATATCGAGGACTGGTGGAAGGTCCTCGAAAGCCGCGCCATGAACTCCGCCGACCCCATCAACCCCCAGCGCGTCTTTTGGGAATTGTCGCCGCGGCTGCCCGAGCGTTGCATCGTCACCGCCGACAGCGGCTCCGTGGCCAACTGGTACGGGCGCGACCTCAAGTTTCGCCGCGGCATGAAGGGCTCGCTGTCCGGCTCCCTGGCCTCGCTCGGCGCGGCCACACCTTACGCCCTGGCTGCGAAAATGGCCTACCCGGAAAGACCGGTGATCGGCACGATCGGCGACGGCGCCATGCAGATGAACGGCATGAACGTCATGATCACCGTGTCCAAATATTGGAAGCAATGGTCAAATCCGACCTTCATCATGATGGTGCTGAACAACCGCGACCTCAATCAGGTCACCTGGGAGGAGCGGGTGCAGCTCGGCGACGGCAAGACGGAGAGCACGCAGGCCATTCCCGATTTGCCCTATGCGAAATACGCCGAGTTGCTCGGCCTCAAAGGCATCTTCTGCAACGACCCCGACAAAGTCGGCGCGGCCTGGGATGAGGCCCTCGCGGCCGACAGCCCGGTGATCCTCGAATTCTACACCGATCCCAACGTGCCGCCGCTTCCGCCCCACATCACGCTCAAGGATGCGGAGCACTTCATGACCATGATGCCGGAGGAGCCGGAGCTTGGCAGCGTGCTCAAAAATACGGCCAAGGAGCTCGTCTCGTCCGTTGTTCCGGGTCGTTAGGCGATCTCGTGCGCCCCGAGGCCAAGATCGAGGGCGTTAAGGCGCGCGCCTACACGATCCCGACGGACGCGCCGGAGGCCGACGGGACATTCGCGTGGCGCGAGACGACGCTTGTGGTGGCGAACGTGGAGGCCGGCGGCGAGACGGGGATGGGCTACACCTATGGCGCCAAGGTTTGCGCGTCGCTCGCCGCCGACACGCTCGGCGAGTGCATCCGAGGGCAGGACGCTTTCGACATCGCGCTTTGCCACCGGAAGATGGTCAATCGCGTGCGCAATCTCGGCCGCTCCGGCGTGGCCGCGAACGCGATCTCGGCAGTGGACGCGGCGCTGTGGGATTTGAAGGCGAAGCTCCTGGGCGCCCCGCTCGCGGGGCTACTTGGCCGAGCGCGCGAAACGGTGCCGATCTATGGCAGCGGCGGCTTCACCTCTTACGACGACGATCGCCTCGCGAGCCAACTTTCCGGTTGGGTGGAGAAAGACGAATGCCGGGCAGTGAAGATGAAGATCGGCAGCCATCCGGATGACGACCTTCGTCGGGTATGCGTCGGCAAGAAAGCGATTGGAGACGCCTCCCTCTTTGTGGACGCAAACGGGGCTTATTCCGTCAAGGAGGCCCTGCGCCTGGCCGAACAATTCGTCTCCAAAGCTTCGGTCGCATGGTTCGAAGAGCCGGTGTCCTCGGATGATCTGGACGGGCTGGTGCAGGTGCGCGCCGCGGCTCCGGCCGCGATGGACATTGCTGCGGGCGAATACGCCTACAATGCGGACGACGTGCGGCGAATGCTGGCGCGCCGCGCGGTCGACGTGCAGCAGGCGGACGCGTCGCGATGCCTCGGGATCACGGGCTTTCTCCAGGTCGCCGCCCTGTGCGATGCGCACCACATCGACCTCTCGGGTCATTGCGCGCCGGCGCTGCATCTGCACCCCGCCTGCGCCGCTCCGCGCCTTCGCCATCTCGAGTGGTTCCACGACCACGTTCGCATCGAGCATATGCTGTTCGACGGCGCGCCTTTTCCGAAGGCCGGCGCGATCGCCCCGGATATGAGCTCGCCTGGGCTCGGCCTCACCTTCAAGGAGCGCGACGCGGAGCGCTACGCCGTATGACGGTTTTGGCAAAACCCGCAGTTCTCGCGCGGACCGCCCGCAATGATGCGCCGGGCGGCGAAATCCTGACAGCACTGCTGCTGCTCGGGGCCGCGACCGCTGTCGGCGTCGCCGCGCTGGCGCGGTCCGGGCCCGCGAGCCCCGCCGAACAGGGCGCGCGGCAGCCTTTGGCGGCGCCCGCGCCGCCGCTCGCGACCACCGATGCTGGTGGGACCACCCTGGCCGGCCGCCGTCTCAATCGCGCTGCAGGAACGATCGCGACGTCGGTGCTGATGGACAGCGCGATGGAGCACTACCGCGGCGACTTTCACAACAAGGCGATGTACACCCCGCTCGCCGCATCCGCGCTCACGTTGCTCGCCTCATTCCACGGCCATCGGGATTTCAAATCACGGGCCCACTGGGCGCGTGACACGATCTACGCCCTGGCCGGCCTTACCGGGATCATCGGTACGGGATTCCATCTATACAATGTCGGGAAGCGGCCGGGCGGGTTCTGCTGGCAGAACGTCTTTTACGGCGCCCCGCTCGGCGCTCCGGCGGCGATGTCCCTCGCGGGAATGACCGGATTTCTCGCTGAGCGCGTTCGCGACAATCCGCCCGGCTCGACACCAAAGGTCATGGGCCTGCCGGCGGGGCGTGTCGTCGCCGCACTCACGGGAGGCGGTCTCGTAGGGACCGCCATGGAGGCGGGGCTGCTGCATTTTCGCGGCGCCTTCCACAATCCGGCGATGCTCCTGCCGGTCACGGCGCCGCCTGCGGCGGCCGTCATGCTCGGCGCCGCCGCCATCGGCGAAAACCAGCCGCCGCGACGCCTCACGCGCTGGTGGCTGCGCGTCACGGCGCTCCTCGGCGTGGCCGGGGTCGGCTTTCACGCCATCGGGGTGGCGCGCAACATGGGGGGGTGGCGCAATTGGACGCAAAATCTCCAGGACGGCCCTCCTTTGCCGGCGCCGCCTTCCTTCACCGGACTTTCGCTCGCCGGTCTCGCGGCGCTCAGCCTTCTCGAGGACGATCGCGATGGCTGAGAAGGTCACCTCCGGCCGCTACCCGGGCTATGACGCGATGTCCAAGCGCGACGGTCCCTCCTGGAACGACAAGACGCGGGAGGTGATCGACGCCAGGCTGAACGCCGCCGATCGCCCGAGCTTCTTTTCGGAGGCGGAGTGGCGGGCGCTGAACGCGGTCTGCGACCGCGTCATGCCACAGCCCGCAAGCCGTCGGCCGGCGCCGCTTGCCGCTTATGTCGACCAGGCCATGGCCCACGGCAAAACCAAGGGCTATCGCTTCGCCGGCATGCCGCAGCCCGGAGACGCCTGGAAACGCGGTCTCGCGGCGCTGGACGAAGTCGGAAAGCGCGAACGCGGCCGCGTCTTCGCGATGCTCACGCGCGAGGATCAGGACGCGCTCCTCGCCCGGATGGCGGACGGCTCGTTCGAGGCGGACGCCTTGCGCGGCATGCCTTCCAAGACCTTCTGGACCTCGCACGTCCTTCACGACGTGGTCGGCGCCTATTACGCCCATCCGGCGGCATGGAGCGAGATCGGCTGGCCGGGCCCGGCGTCGCCGCGCGGCTACGTTCGCCTTCGCCTCGACCGCCGCGACGCCTGGGAGCCGGTCGAATCAGCAGACGGCGAAGATGAGAAGGCGGCGCGGGAGAACGCTCGTGTCCGCTGATCCGTTCGCCGCTCCCCGCGCCGCGAACGGACGCGCGCCGGACGTGTTCCGGGTCGGCGCATGGACGCCCATGCGCCAATTCGCCGATGACGAGGACGTCGACTTCGCCGTTGTGGGCACGGGCGCGGGCGGCGGTCCGGTTCTGGCCGGGCTCGCGCAGCAGGGCTTTTCCGTCGTCGGCTTCGACGCCGGCCCCTATTTCCGGCCGCTCGAGGATTTCGCCTCGGACGAAAGGGAGCAGGAGAAGCTTTACTGGAATGACGACCGCATCTCGGAGGGCGACAATCCGCTCGTGATGGGCGGCAAGAACAGCGGCAAGTCGGTCGGCGGGTCCACGGTGCATTTCGCCATGGTGTCGCTGCGCTTCCGGCCCGAGTGGTTCAAGGCGCGCTCCGAGCTCGGCTACGGAGCCGACTGGCCTATCGATTGGCGCGACATGTGGGACTGGTATCGGCAGGCCGAGCTCGCGCTGTCGATCTCCGGGCCCATCACCTACCCTTGGGGACCGAAGCGGCCGCGCTACCCCTATCGCGCGCATCCGATCAACGGAGCCGCGGAACTCTTGGCGCGGGGAGCGGAGGCGATGGGGTACGCCTGGACCGAGACGCCGCTCGCGACGGTGTCCGCCCCAAAGGGCGACAGCCCGCCTTGCGTCTATCGCGGCTTCTGCCGCTTCGGCTGCTCGACCAACGCCAAGCAAAGCCAGCTCGTCACGTTCCTTCCACGCGCCCTTGCGAGCGGTGCGGAGATCCGGGACCTCGCGATGGTCGGCCGGATCGAGATGAATCCCGACGGCAGAGCAGCTGGCGTCCACTATCATCGCGAGGGGCGGTGGCGTTTCCAGAGCGCCCGCGCCGTCGTCGTCGCGGGTTACGCGATCGAAACCCCACGCCTGCTTCTCAATTCCGCGACCGACCGATTTCCGGACGGTCTTGCGAACAGCAGCGGACTCGTCGGGCGCTATCTCATGAGCCAGGCGAACCAGGCGGCCTGGGGGTACATGGACGAGCCCGTGCGCGCCTACAAGGCGCCCCTTCGACCGCCATTACGGAACATTGGAACTATGAAGACCGCAAGGATTTCCACGGCGGCTATTGCTGGATGGCGCAGGGGCCCCTGCCGATCGAGACGATGACGATCATCACCGGCTCGAAGGGGCTATGGGGCGCAGCGCTGCACGAGGAGATGCTGCGCTACAACCATCTCATCGGTCTGAAAATGGTCGGCGAACAATTGCCCAACGCGGACAACCGCGTCACGCTCGCGGATGAGACCGATCAATATGGGCTGCGGATTCCCCGGATCACATATTCCTGGAGCGACAACGACAAGGCGATGATCAGCCATGCGCTCGATCAGATGAGTTAGAGCCTTGCGTGTGTGGGCGCAAAAGATATCTGGCGTCAGGACAACGACATGAACCACCTCGCGGGAACGGCGCGGATGGGATTCTCGCCGCAGGACAGCGTCATCAACGCTGATCATCGAAGCTGGGACATTCCAAATCTCTTCGTCTGCGACGGCTCGGTCTTTCCGACAACCGGGGGCGTCAATCCTTCGCTAACGATCACCGCGCTCGGAATGCGGGCGGCCGAGCGCATCGGCGCGTTGGCGCGGGCGGGCGAGATTTAGCTCGACTGGCTTATGCCTGCTATCGCTGGGCGATGCGCCGCGTTGGACGCTCGCGCCGGTCAGCCCGCGAGGCCAAGCCTCGCAACGCCATGAGCCCCGCAGCCACGATCCCGATCGCGAGCAGCGTATCGCGATGCCGGTCCGTGAACAGCTCCCAGCTCTCGGTCCTAGCCCTCGCATCGAAGCGTCCATGCGCGCCGTAATCTCCCGGCACGGGCTCAAACAGGTTGGCGGGCGCGTCCGCCGGCAACCGCTCACTCCGTCAATTGGCCGCTGTAGCCGACTTTCGCGAGATAGCGGTCGATGAGGCCAGGCGCGAATTGGTTGCCGAGAATCGCCTTGACCGTCGAGAAGCCGAGCCAGATCTCCCGCCGACGATGGGTGGCGGCGAACAGGATGGCGTTCGCGGCGACCTCCGGCTGGTAGATCGGCGCGACCGGCTTTGCCTTCACGCCCATCTTGTTGAGCGCCCAGTCGAATTGCGGCGTGTTGACAGCCGGAAGATCGACGGCGGTGAGATGGATGTCGAGACCGTCGTGAAGGATCTCGGAGCGCAGCGAATCCGTGAAGCCGCGGATGGCCGCTTTCGCTCCGCAATAGATGGCTTGGAGCGGGACCGAACGATAGGCCAGCGCCGATCCGACATTGACGATCGTCCCGCGGTTGCGGACTCGCATGCGCCGGAGAGCCGCCATCATGCCGTGGACTTGGCCGAGATAGGTGACTTCGGTTCCCCGTCTGGCCTCAGCGGCGGTGATCTCGGAGACTGGGGCGAAGACCGTCGCCATCGCGACATTGACCCACACGGCGATCGGTCCCAGTTTCGCTTCCGCGCGGTCCGCTGCGGCCTCGACGGCCGCGGCGTCAGCGACGTCGGTCGGGATCGCCAACGTCTGTACGCCATATCGCAGTCGCAGCGCCGCGGCGGCCCGCTCGAGCCGCCCGCGGTCACGCGAGAGGAGCGCGACGTCGTAGCCTGCGCGCGCGAAAGCCTCGGCTGTAGCGCGCCCGACTCCGGCACCAGCTCCAGTAATCACCGCAACGTCGCCCATGGCGCTTCTCCTCAAGGACCGTCACGCAAGACTGTCGGTCAGTCCCACTTCAGCCGCGGAGCGGATTGCTGCGGCAATGCGGTCGCGACCGGACGGCAGGTCGCGAAGCCGAGCTATGCGAAGACCGTCGGCCTCCAAGCGCTCCACCTCGACGCCGCCTGAGGCTCCTTGGCGTAGGCGAAGCGAGATGCGGGACTCGCCAACTCGAATGCCGCGGAAGTCCAGGTGCGCGAGCCAAGGCGGCAGCACCGGATCGAGGACGACAAGGTTTCGCGAAGCCATCGGCGTGAGACCCAGCATGCAATCCGCGAGAAGAACGATCGCGCCCGCGGACCATGCCTGAGGCGAACAAGCGCCCGGATAAAGCCCGGGATGGGGGTGACGCGCGTCGCGCTCATGGCCGCCGAAAACTTCCGGAAGGCGATCGAGGTCGAAAACCTGCGCAGCCTCAAACAGACCGTTGGCGATGCGGAAGAAATGATCCCGGAAGCCGTAGCGCTTAAGGCCGTAGGCCGCGACCGCGTTAAACGATGGCCAAACCGCGCCGAGGTGATAGGCGAACGGGTTGTAAGCTGGATGCAGGCGCGACAGCGTCCGTACGCCCCAGCCGCTGAACATGTCGGGCGCGAGGAGGCGGTCGGCCACGGCTTCTGTCTTGTCGTCGTCGATCACGCCATAGGCGAGGCAAGTTCCCGGATCGGACGCGATGCTGCGAACCTGCAGCTTTTCCGAGTTCGAGCGCCATTGCAAAGAAGCGCTCATTGGGCATCCAGAAGGCTCGGTTGAAGCGCTTCTTGAGAACTTTGGCGCGGGACAGGAGCCGCTCGCCGAGCTGCACTTCGCCAATTTCCAAGAAGGTAAGCCCTATCGCCTGTTGCGCGGCGTAAAAGAGCGCCTGAATGTCCGCCATGGCGATCGGATCGGACACGTCGGTTCCATCAGGATAGAGGACTGCGTCTCCGGAATCCTTCCAGCTCTGATTCTTCAGGCCCATCCGCGAGCGGGTTTGATAGGGATAGAAGCCGAGATGGTCGGCGTTTCCCTCCATCCAGTCGAGCGTCCGCCGCAGTGGATCCTTGATCGACGCGAGAAAGCGGGCGTCCCCAGTCTGGGCGAAGTCACGCGCGGCCGCGAGCAGGAAGAGGCCGGGGGCCGAGTGATCGCCGTAATAAGCGCGGAAAGGAGAAAGGTCGAGCTTCGCTAGCGGGCCGAGCTGGCGTTGATGGAGCACCTTGCCGGGCTCTGCGTCGCGGTAGTCGTCGACCGCGGTCGCGTTGAAAGGCGTCAGTGTTTCAAGCGCGCCGCGCAGGGTCGCCGGATTGAGAATCGCCGTCTGGAGCGCCGTCAGATAGGCGTCGCGCCCGAACAGGCCTGAGTATTTCGGCATGCCCGCGACCACCATCGCAGGCGAAGCGTCCTCGCCCTCCCCGGTCTGGAGCGACGCAAGGTCGGAGACCGCCTGATCCCACGCGGCCTGGGCGGCGGCGTCGGAAAATACGACCTTCGCGCAATCTCGAACCCAATCGGATTTAGCGTCGGTGGCGAGAGCCTGAGCGGCGAAAGCGCCGTCTATCCGATAGAATGGGAGCGACCTCTCGTCCGTCGATGCGGGGATGAAGGTCGAGGCTCAATAGCTGCGGCTGCTGAGGGTCGAGCGCCAGCCTGCAGCGCATAATCGCGCCGTCATCGCGCCAGCTGTCGCCGCCACGAATCTTCAAAGCGGCGCCGAGCGACAGCCTTGGATGCTGATAGACGAGCTCCAGCTGGCCGCCGTAATCTTTCGCATCCGGGGTCCAATCCCGTTTCACGTCCGCGTTCTGCCGACGCCGGCCGGAGGCGGCCTCGTCGAGATCGGCGAAGTCGGCCGCGACGTCGAACGCCAACGTTATCTCCGTCGGCGCGAGCGCGTGATTGGTGACAAAAATATCGAAATGCAGGCCTCCGCCGACGTAGGCGTTGAGATGGATCTCTATGGCCTTGCGGACAATCTCGCCGGGCTTGCCCCCAGCGTTCTTCTCCGGCCCCGCCGCGACGCCCGCGGGCGTCGGCGCAAGATAATAGGCGATGAGCGAATGATGGTCGGGCTGATGCGCCGAAACCGAACGCGGCGATTTGTCGTCGACCTCGATCCGGAAGCGCGACAAGAACCGCGTCTGATGAAGAAAGAAACCTTCTATCCCCTCAACGATCTCCCCCCGCGCACTTGCGACGAGCGCAGCAAAGCCCCGATGCGCGACGATCTCGCCAGGATGGGGCCTGCATCGATTGAGGTCCCGCAAATCTGTCGAGCTTCGACCCGGCTTGCGGCTCATATGGATTGAAGCGGGGCCGCAAACATCCGTTTGTGGAAAGAGATACGCCACTCGTCTCGTCGACGCTTTAGAATACAAGGCCTGTACGCCACGGTTGATGCGACTGCGTGTCCCACATTGAACTTCTGGAGCGCCCACAAGTTCCGGCTCCTTAAGAATGGTTCGGCCGAAAGGGACGCCGATCTTGCGCCCACGCCTTCTTGGTCGATGGTCAATCTTCGACGGGCGGATCATTAGGATCACCCCTTCTGAGCCCTATCAAGATCATTGCAATTGACTGCAATCAGCTCGGACCGCCGGAGGCCCCCCGGCAAAGCAGCCGGAGCGCCTTGTCCCGCAGGCCGGCGAAGGCGCAGCCTGCGGGACTTCAGGTTAGGGGCCGCAGGCGGATCTCGACGTACAGCGAGTTTGCAGTTAACTTCAAATGGAGCTTGCCGTGTGCGCTATTGCAGTTAACTGCAATAGCTTGTCCATGTCGCAAAGCATGCCTGTTCGACATTCCATTTTTCCGCGCTTTCACCCGAAAAATAGAGCGTCCACGCAATGTTCGATATGTCTCGGAATGTGTTCAAGAGGGCTTCAGGACACCCCGGACGTGTTCATGGACATCCAAAGCATGTCGAGATCGGCGTTTGTTTCCCAACCAAAAACTTGAAGTCCCAAGGCCGCTTCAATGAAATGACGGTGCGCCGAGAGGTAGAGTCCAGATCACCAAAGGACGAAATCGAAGTTAATTGCAACACTGACCCCCCAGCGCCTTGATCCATCTCTTCCCCTTCGCTGGAATAAGCCCTCGCCTCCGGGCGACGAGCTTTTGGACCACAACTGCGTTCGATCAAGCCGAGCAGAACGCGCGCGACTTTAGCTTGGGCTCTAAGCACTGGCGTTCGAGCAGTTCGTCGTCCATTCTTGCGGCCCCCAGTTGGAATGGCCCATAAAAGCCCATAAATGCGCGTGGAAGCCCGTTCGTGCATTCCTTGTGGGGGGTGGGGAAGCCTCAGCGTTGACGTTTGCCTCTACGACCATTCTTGCGGCCTATTGAGAGGATGATCCGCCCGACACTGATGCGCCGACCGCTTCAGCTTCCCCGGTCGCGCTAGGCGTACTTCTGACGGCGTTGCGGCGCGCCGCGCTAATTGCGGACTACAACTCTGGCCCTTTACTCCATATAACCTTCTCGCCGAGCAAGACGCATCTCTCATGCGCCGTGCGCTCATCAGCGGCAGGCTCACTGAGCTACTTCTAGTTTATTGCACGACAACAAAGCGCTGCCGCCGGGAAACCGTGTCCCTTCCCAACCTGCGCCTTCGCGGATGAACTGAAAAATGAGTCGTTTCAGGTAGAAAGCGACGTGTCTCTGCTGACGTCCCTGCGGCTTCGGAGACAACCACAAGCACTACCGAAGACAGCGTGAAGACAGCTGACGCGGGGAGTTAGACCGCACGGCGAGGTCGGTCTGCCGAGGTTATGGAAGTCGTCACGTCCAGTTCGTGTTGCGGTCCTCACGTTGAGTGCCATGCAGATACCAATACCGCCACTTGTCCCAGTTGAGCACCTTCATCTCGGAAGCCCCGCCAGGCTCACTGGAAGGCCGCATAGGCTGGTCCAGCTCCCCGGAGTGGGAAATTTAGCCAGCACGCGCGGATCGGCACTGGCGGCCGTTTGTGGGCTTTGCGGGCGAAGATCGTGGAAGGACAAAGTGATCGCCGCCCTCAAGGCCGGCATTGTCAGGCGGCAAGCGCGCCATGAGCTGCATTTGGGCCACGGGGTCCGCACGGGTGCAAGCGCACGGATCGATGTTAACTTCACTAGGGTCTTAATTGCAGTTAGCATCTCTGCCGCTAGCCGCGCGCGGCGCGTCTTTCAAGATACGCGGTCAAAGCCCTTCCTTCTCTTCCCGCTTAAACCTCTTGGGCGTGCGCCCGTGGCGCGCGCTCATCCAGTTCCTCCGTTTCATATGAATGAGTGTTTCTACTTGTCTCCTGATTTATATGAAGGAAGAACTGTATTTAATGTATCAGTGGGACAAGTACGATCCGCTCATTTCACCCACCGCGATCGCTCTGCTGACGTCGATTGCAAACGGCTCGCTTGGAAATGGATTCAGCGGATAATAATCCGCTCACTTAGCCTTAGCCGCTAGCACTGCGTAGCCGCCGTCAAGCGCCTTTTCAATTTCCGGCGTGACGCCAGGGTGATCGGCCATTGGATCAGTCAGGGCTTGGATTTTCCCCGAAACCTTAGACTGCGCGAGAAATTCGAGCCCGGCCGGCGGCTTGGCCTTTTCCATCTGAAGGAAAGACACGTAGGCGTGAACCGCCGCCTGGTAGAAGCTTCGAAGGTGCGGGATGCAAGGGTAGTCATAGAAGCGCGGCTTGTATTTCGGTCGAGCCTCCGCTGCCAATTTGAGCGCGCTCGCTACCGCCGTCCAATCTCCTAGGGCGTACTTGAAGACCGCGATTGCTAGCTCCCCGCCTTGTTCGGCCGGCAAGCCTGCTTCGGCGAGCAGTTTCATCATGTCCTTGGACATGCCCCAAAGGCAGCGGGCCTCACGATCCGTCACGGGCTTGCCGATGGCATTGTTCCAAAGCTTGATCATGACCCGCTTGGCTTCGTCGGCAACGTCTTTCGGCGGAGCGTCGCCGATGCGCAAAAGACATAGCTTTTTGCCTCCCACGATGGTCGTGTTGTAGCCTTGCTTGATGATCTCCGCGCCAACCATCCTTTGCTTACGGACGAAGGGTGGATCACGAGCGAGCCGGCCCATCGTCGCCAGCGATATGTTTAGCGTCTCGCAATAGAACCTATTGGGCCGCGCAGCCCATACGAAGCCGCACGCCTCGAATGGTTCTTCGCCGACAAGTTTCTCAACAAGGGCGACTAGCTGCGCCTTCTTCTTGCTCATATGCCGCCCTCTCGTAATATACGGCTATCCACCCGATGGGGCGGCCTGTCACTTAAGTTTTTCGTTAAACCAGCAGATCAACCCGCAAGCGTCTCGAACAGGGCGGGAACATGATGCCGGAGTGCGGGACTCTGAGCGCCCACTCGGGACTTTGAGGCCCTTTTGTTCCCTTCCAGGGGAAACACATTTCTAATGCGGTTTCACAAACGTATGTGATTTCAGATGGTTGAATGGTCGGAGTGGCGGGATTCGAACCCACGACCCCTAGTCCCCCAGACTAGTGCGCTAACCGGGCTGCGCTACACTCCGACTTGGCAGTCCTTATAGGGACGGCCGCCGCGCCATGCAAGCCGCGCCATGCAATGCGGAAGCGCCCACGCGCGTCAAGCGGCGGACGCGCGCGCTTGCGCAAGGATTCGTTCCGCCTCCATAATCTCGGCGAGCGCTTCGCTCAGCGCCGCGAGGGCGCCGTCCGCGATTCCCGATTGGGCTTCTCGCGCGGCAGGCCCCGGCTCGGACCGGGCCTCAGGCTCGATGGCGAGGGCCATTTCGGCGGAAGGTTCAACGGGTGACAGAGCGACGGCCGACAGCGCCTGAACGCCCTGCTCCTTGAACAACTTCTGGACGCCCTTGATCGTGTAGCCTTCATCGTAAAGCAGGCGCTTGATCAGCCTTAGCCGCTCGATGTCGTCGGGGCGATAATAACGCCGCCCTCCTGCCCGCTTGAGCGGCCGGATCTGGGGAAAACGGGTTTCCCAGAAGCGCAGGACATGCTGCGGCAGATCGAGCGAATCGGCGAC
This sequence comes from uncultured Alphaproteobacteria bacterium, assembly GCA_963753135.1. Classification (GTDB taxonomy): domain Bacteria; phylum Pseudomonadota; class Alphaproteobacteria; order Rhizobiales; family Beijerinckiaceae; genus Roseiarcus. The sequence goes on from CAVWBA010000009.1 coordinate 491,447, forward strand.
TTCGCGGATCGTTCGATAGGCTTCCGGGCTCTTCTCCATTGGCGCGCTCCCCGGCGCCCGCGGCGAGAGAATCATAGCGCCTCCGTCTGGCGATGACGGATTATCGGCCGATCCCAACCGAAACGCCAGGGGCCGTTCGCCTCACGGAACCGCCCTAATCCTTTTCGGGCGCGTCGCCGCCGTTGATCCTGGCCTTGAGCACATTGGACGGCTTGAACACCATCACCCGCCGAGGAAGGATCGGCACCTCAACTCCGGTCTTGGGATTGCGCCCGATGCGCTCGCCCTTGGAGCGAACGACGAACGAGCCGAAGCCGCTGAGCTTGACCGTTTCGCCGCGCGCCGCAGCATCGCAAATCTCGTCCAGAACCGATTGAACCAGCTCCGCCGATTCGGTGCGAGACAATCCGATCTTCTGATAAACGATCTCCGACAAATCGGCGCGAGTCACGGTCTTGCCAGATTCGCGGCCAACCCTAGCGTTCGCCATATCGAGCCCCAATCAAATCCCCCTCCCGCGCGATGTCAGCCCTTGACCGCGCAGGCCCAAAACGCATGCCGTTTCCGATCCGTATCGGACTCTCTTTTCGGTCCCGGCAGTCCCTGAGGGGCCGAGCCTAGTATCGGCGGAATAGAAAAGCCACATTTTGTCGCGCCGCCGCGACCGGCGCGGATGCGACCCGGGCCCCCTGTCGTCTTGCGTCCTCCCGCGGCCATGCCCCATAGGCAAGCCTAGCAAATGATGCAAGGAGTGTCGATTGAGCGTCTCGAGCCCCGATGAACCGCCCCGGATCGCGCTGGTGACCGGGGCCTCTCGCGGCATTGGCCGCGCGGCGGCGCTCGCCTTGGCCAAGTCGGGCGCGCATGTTGTGGCGCTGGCCCGCACCCAGGGCGGCCTCGAGGAACTCGACGACGAAATTCGAGCGCTCCGGCCTGAAGAGCCGGAGGCCACGACCCTGGTTCCCATGGATTTGCGCGACTTCGCCGCCATCGATCGCCTGGGCGAAGCGCTCAATCGCCGCTGGGGCCGGCTTGACGCCTTTGTCGGCAATGCCGGCGTTCTGGGCCTGTTGACGCCCTTGCATCAACTTGATCCCAAGGCATGGGACGACGTGATGGCGGTCAACGTGACCGCCAACTGGCGCCTCATTCGATCGCTCGATCCGCTGCTCCGTCTGTCGAGCGCGGGACGCGTCGCGTTCATAACGTCCGGCGCAGCGAGCCGAGCGGATCTGCGCGCCTATTGGGGCCCCTACGCCGTCTCGAAGGCGGCGCTCGACGCCCTCGCCCGCACCTATGCCGCCGAGACCGTCAACACGTCGAACATTCGCGTCATGCTGGTCAATCCGGGCCCGCTGCGGACGCGAATGCGCGCAACCGCGATGCCTGGCGAAGATCCCGCGACGCTGCGCGAGCCAGCGGAACTGGCGCCCAAGATTGTCGAAATGTGCTCGCCCAATTGGACCGAGACGGGCAAGCTCTACGATTTTCCTTCAGACCGGATTCTGAGTTTCAAAGCGCCCGACTGAAGCGGGCGCGCAGCGACTCGAGCGCGCCTCGTCGAGGGCGCCGATCGGGCGCTTCCTGGGCCGCTTTGCGGCGTTCTCGGACATTGCCGCCGAGGCGATTCCGTCGCCATTCTCCAAGGCCCGACGATCGTGAATTGTGTACGCCGTTCCGCTTGGAACCCTGCTTACCGGAGCGAGTTTCCTCGGCAACTGTCCGAGAGAGGAGCAGCTCATGGCGAGAGAACCAGAGAAATCAGCGCGCGAGACAAGCAAGACGAAAAGTGAAACGACCGCCGGCTCGAAGGACACGGCGAATGGCGAGGCCGGCCAGTCGAAAACCGAAGCGGCGGATGCGGCCGACCTGTTGAAGGCGCAGCACCAGGAGCTTCAGTCCATCCTGGCGAAACGATCCGAGGCGAACGCGGACCAGAGTGCGATCGTGAAGGCGTTCGCAGCGGCGTGGTTGCCGCATCTGGTCGTCGAACAGGACATCCTTGCGCCGGCGTTGAAAAGCGCAGGCACCGAGGATGAGAAGCTCGCCGCCATCGCGATTCACAAGGACATCATGAACTGGCTCCTTGCGGATCTGTTGAGCGGCGACGACCGTCAGTTCGCCCAGGCAAGGCTTGAGGCGCTCGCAAAACAATTCGGCGCGCATGTGGAAGACGCGGACGCTGAAGATCATGGCCTGTTCGCCATTGTCTCGTCGGCCGAAGCGGCGAATCCCACACTCAATGCGCAGATGAAAGAGCGTTACGACCGCGTCAAAAGCCGCTTCGCCAATGTGGACGAAAGCATCGGAGAGGCAATCGCTATGCTGGCGCCGCGGCGCCTCTCTGTACCCTCAAGCAGCCAGCGAAATCGAAGGGAGTATGAGATGAGTCGATATACGAACGAGCGCGATCGAGACGAGCAGGGCCGGTTCACGTCGCATGACGAGCGCGGCTATTCCCGCGGCTCAGACCGGGACGAGAACGGCCGCTTCCGGAGTGAGGGCGGACGCCACTCGATGGGGCGCGAACGGGATGACGAAGGCCGTTTCACGAGCGACTTCGGCTATTCTCGCGGCCGCTCGCAGGACGACGATCAGCGTTCGCGATCCTATGGGTCCATGGGACGCAATCGCGACGAGGAAGGTCGCTTCACGAGCGAATCCGGATCGCGCTCGCGCGCTCGCTACGACGAAGACGATCGTTACGGCGGGCGGTCGATGGGACGAGACCGGGACGACGACGGCCGGTTCTCCCGACGCGGCGGATCGTCCGAAGGTCGCGGGACCGGCGGTTGGTTTGGCAACTCGGAGGGCCACTCCGAAGCGTCGCGTCGCGGCTGGCAGAACTCGGACCATGGCGAGAGCGGCTGGTACGGCGATTCCGAGGGTCACTCGCAAGCTCCCGTCGTGGCTGGGATAATCCCCGGCATGGCGAGAGCGGCTGGTACGGCGATTCCGAGGGTCACTCGCAAGCCTCCCGTCGTGGCTGGGATAATCCCCGGCATGGCGAAAGCGGCTGGTACGGCGACCCGGAAGGCCATTCCGAAGCAGCGCGCCGCGGCTGGCAGGACGGCCACGAGGGCAACTACCGGAGCCGTTCGTCACGTTCCGACGATGACGATCGCCGGTATGACAGCCGCAGCAGCAGCCGTTACCGGGACGATGACCGCGACAGCGAGCGCGGCGGCAACGGCGGCCGAGGCTATGGCGGCTGGTCCGGCGACCCGGAAGGGCACTCGGAGGCTTCGCGGCGCGGCTGGCAAAACCGCCGCTGACCGACGTTCGTGAGCAAGCCCACTCGGAACGGCCAGGCGAAAGCCTGGCCGTTTCCTTTCAGCAGTTTGGGAGATGATCCATGACCCCGACATCGGGCGGCCCGTCGGCCGTGAACGTGACGCATCATGTGCAGGGGGCGCGTTTTCCAGCCACGAAGCGCGACCTCATCGAGCGAGCTCGAAACCACGGGGCTGGCCAGGACGCGCTGGAACTCCTGGAGTCTTTCCCCGACGGCATGGAATTCGCCTCGCTCGACGACGTGATCAAGGCCTCTCAGGCGTCCGATCAAGCGCCTCAGACCGGGATCATCGACGTCAAGCCTTAAAGCCTCCCCGGGCGATCCCGCTCTTCTCGATTTGGCCTTGTCGGGAGCCTGAAGTCTCTATATGAGGAGCGGCTCGTTGCGTCCCGCCGGGGGCTGAACGGAGGGCTGCGCGCTCACTTCCAAGCGACGTGCGGCAGGGCCTGAAGCGCCCGTCCTCCCGTGTTCCCGCCTTCGAACGATCCGGTCGAGCCTTTCCCGGGCTCGAAGGGCTCCGCGTGGGACGCGGTTGAATTGGAAAGGCTTACCATGGCTCTCTATGAGCATATCTTCCTGGCGCGCCAGGACGTCACGCAGCAGCAAGTCGAAGCGCTGACGGAGCAGATCAAAACCACGATCGCCTCCCGCGGCGGCGCAGTCACCAAGGTCGAGCCTTGGGGCCTGAAATCGCTTGCCTTCCGCATCAAGAAGAACCGCAAGGCCCATTTCACGATGCTCAACATCGCCGGCCCTTCCGAAGCGGTGGTCGAGACCGAGCGCCTGCTTAGCCTCAACGAGGACGTCATCCGCTATCTCACCATCCGCGTCGACGAGCATGAGGCCGGGCCGTCGGCCATGCTGCGCAAGCGCGAGGAGAGCGACCGCGACGACCGCGGGCCGCGCGGACCGCGCGGGGATCGGCCGGATCGCGGCGACCGAGGCGATCGCCCTCCCCGTCGCCCGCGTGAAGACGCAACCACGGGAGCCTTCTGATGGCCAGCGCCCCTCGCCGACCGTTTTTCCGTCGCCGCAAATCGTGTCCGTTTTCCGGCGCGAACGCGCCGAAGATCGACTACAAGGACATTCGCCTGCTGTCGCGCTACATCTCCGAGCGTGGCAAGATCGTGCCCTCGCGCATCACCGCGGTCAGCGCCGGCAAGCAGCGCGAACTCGCCCAGGCGATCAAGCGCGCCCGGTTCCTGGGCCTCTTGCCTTACGTGATCCGCTAGCGGCCATCGGGCGTCGCCACGCCTGAATTTCGAACCTGCCGCGTTCGGCCGCGGCGGCAGTTGAAGGCGGGCGGCGAACCCCCTTCTAACCGCAAGCCAACGCGGGACAGCGCTCGTCATGTTGCATCGCCTTGTCGTCGCCATTGGAGCTGGATGCGCCGCCGCGCTTTTGTTTGCGGTGAGCGCCCAGTCCAGCCTGCTCGCGATGACGCTCGCTTATCTCGCCCCGTTGCCGATCATGATCGCGACCATTGGCTGGGGACTCGACAGCGGGGCGATCGCCGCGGCGATTTCAATCGCGGTGCTCGCAGTGGTCGCCGAGCCGTTGTCGGCGGGGGTGTTCGCCGGGTCGGTCGCTGCTCCCGCGTGGATCCTGGCCGCGTTTTCGGTCACGCCCTTGGCGCGGTATCTCCGCCGGCTGAAGCCGAACTCGCCTGCCTATGCCCCGGTCGGCGCCATCGTCTCCCTGGCGGCCCTGCTCGGAATGCTGGGCGGTCTCGCTGTGCTGACAACGGTGATCGTCGTCTATGGCGGCTACCGTGAAGGCGCGCGTCACGTCACGGAGGCGATCACTACCCTTGCCGGCGATGCGTTTGACGGCGCGCCGGGCAACCTGACCGCGCGTGAGTTCGCCGAGACGCTCGTGCGGTTCGGCCCGGCCGCGATCGCCGGCTCGACGCTGATCATGCTGTGCGTCAATCTCTACGCCGCGGCCCGTTCGACCCAATTGTCGCACAATCTTTCGAGGGCCTGGCCCGACGTGCCGACATCGCTGGCGCTTCCCTGGCCGGTGGGCGTCGCATTCCTTCTCTGCCTCGGCGGCGCTTACGCCCTGCCCGCTCCGACCGCGCAATATTTCTCCATCGGCGCCGGAGGGCTCGGCGCGGCGCTGGCGCTGCAGGGGCTCGCGGTCGCGCACGCGCTGTCGCGGGGCTTGAAGATGCGGCCCCTCATGCTGATTGCGCTCTACGCCTGCTGCATTCTGCGGGCCAAATACACCCTTCCGGTGCTGGCCGGCCTCGGAATCATCGACGGCTTCCTCAAGCTGCGCTCGCGCGCGGCGCTCATCGCTTCCCCTACCCCGACTGGACCCAACAGGAGATAAATCATGGATGTAATTTTGCTCGAGCGCGTCGGCAAGCTCGGACATATCGGCGACACCGTGCGCGTGAAGGACGGATATGCTCGCAATTTCCTTCTGCCGCGCGGCAAGGCGTTGCGCGCGACCGACGCCAACAAGCAGAAATTCGAGGTCCGGCGCGCCGATCTCGAGGCGCGCAACAGCGAGCTCAAGCGCAGCGCGAACGAAGCGGCGGCCAAGCTCGATGGCGTGACCGTCGTCATCATCCGCCAAGCCGGCGAGACCGGGCAGCTCTATGGCTCGGTGTCGGCGCGAGACATCGCGGAGGCGCTGACCGCCGCCAAGCACAAGGTCGAGCGCGGCCATGTCGCGATCCAGCAACCGATCAAGACCCTCGGCCTGCACGCTGTTCCGATTCACTTGCATCCCGAGGTCGAGTTCGAAGGTCACCGTCAATGTCGCGCGCTCGCCCGAGCAGGCCGAACGCCAGGCGAAGGGCGAAGACCTCTCGATCCGCGAGCAGACCTCGATGGACGACCTCGGGCTCGAAGTCGGCCGGGCGCTGGCCGAGGCCGGACCCAACGCAAGCTTCGAGCAGTGATCAAGCGCGAATTGGCGCGCACAAGAGGGGGCGCGGCTCTGATCCGTCATCGCGAGCCCGAGCGCATGCGAGGGCGTGGCGATCCAGGGATGAAGAGCGGCGCCCTATGAACCCTGCTTCGTCGCTCCGCTCCTCGCAATGACGGCGCTCTCGGCGCCCATGACCGTCAAACCCCCGCCATCCGTCCGACAGCTCAAGCCTCCGAGGCTCGCGCGAGCACCGTGAGGCGGAGCGTCCTGCGCTGCGTGAATCCAAGCCGCTCGTAGAGCGCGATTGCCGAGCTATTGTCCGTGAACACATGCAGGAAGGGCGTAGCGCCCTCCTCGCGAAGCTTTCGGACCAGCCAGGCCACGAGAAAGGCGGCATAGCCCTTGCCCCGATGCTCGGGGTTGACACAGACCGCGCTGATTTCGACCGCTCCCTCGAGCCGCATGCGCTCGCCGGCCATCGCGGCGAGACCGCCGTCGACCCGGACGCCGATGTACTGGCCAAGCTCATGCGTGCGCGGCCCGAATGGGCCGGGGTTGGTCTGCTGCGCGAGACGCAGCATCTCCGGGACGTCGCTCGGACCGAGCACGATGGGCGCCGGACCGTTAAGCGACGGCGACTCTCCGTCCGCCACCATCTGGATGATCGGCGCTTCCCGCACGACTTCGAGGCCGGAATAAGGCTTGAGCTTGTCGAGGCTCACCAAAGCGACGCGTCCACCTTGCGGGATGAGCGCGCCCAGAGCCTCGAAGGCTTCAGGCAAGTCGTCGGCCGTCGCCCCGAAGGGCGCGATGTCGGGCGGAAAACGGAGGGCGAGCGGCCCTCCTTGGGCAAACCGGCGGTCGCCGGTCGTGAGCGCCGACCAGACGGGGCGATTGAGGGCGCTTTCCATCGCGGCGCTCGCCATGCGGGGTCCTAGTCGAGGAGATCGGGAGTCGCCGCTTCAGGCGCGGCGCGCAGCCGATCGGGCGCGGTTTCGACCGGACTGACAAAGGCGAAGGTCAGCCCGGCGGCCAGCGCCGCCACGGCGCCCGCGACCAAAAGCACGAGCGCGAAGCCCGTCGCGAAACTGAACCGCGACAGTTCGGCGATCGCGGCGCGAAACGGCTCCGGCGTTTGCGCAACGACGCCGGGGATATCGCCCGCGACAACCCGCGCGACGATCTGATGCGCGCTATCGCCGAACGCATAGGATGAAGGCAGGGCCGACGCCGATTGAACGAACCGCCGCTCGGTCTCTGACGCCAGCACGGCGCCGAGGCCGGTGATTCCGGTCACCAAGCCGACAAATCGCAACGTGCCGCCTATTCCTGACGCCATGCCGCCGCGCTCCGGCGGGATGACGCTTATCGACACCTTCGCCGTCTCGCCGTTCAGCAATCCCGCGCCGCAGCCGGTCGCCAGCATTCCCAAAGCAACGAATCCGTAGGTCAGATGAGAGCCGACCATGAGCGCCGTCGCCACATTGCCGGCCCCGACAATCGCTAGCCCAAGCGTGAGCAGATCGCGGCCTGAAATCCGGCTTGAAAGAGCGACAGCAATGCGCGGGCAGAAGAACAGCGGCAGCGCAAAGGGCAGCATGCCAAGGCCAGCCGCGGCTGGGCTCAGGCCGAACGCGTTCTGCAGATAGAGCGGCAGGTAGGTCATCATGACCTGAGCGGCGGAGGCGAAGCCGAGCATGGCGAAGCTCGCGCCGAGGAACGTGCGCTTGCGGAAGAGCGCGAAGTCGACCATCGGCCGCTTCTGGATCAGTTCGGCTGCGACGAAGAGGGCAAACAGGATCGCAGAGGCCAAGAGCTTGGCGCGCGTCGCTTCCGCCGACCAGCCGATGCGATTGGCGCCGATCAGCGCCCAGATGAGAGAAAAGAGCCCGCCGCCAAAGGCGAGCATGCCCGCGAGGTCCAGTCTCTGCGCGTCCGGATCGCGGGATTCTTCGACGGCGTCAATCGTGAGCCAGATGAGCGCCGCGCCGAAGGGAAGATTGACCAGGAACGCCCAGCGCCAGCCCAGTCCGGACGTGATCAGCCCGCCGATCAGCGGACCCACGGCGACGGCGACGCCGACGACCGTTCCCCAGAATCCGAACGCCTTGGCGCGCTCCGCGCCGCGGAACGCGTGCCCCAGCACCGCGAGCGCCGCGCTCAACTGAATGGCCGCGCCGACGCCCTGCAGCGCCCGCGCGCCGTTCAGGACGAGCGTGGAAGGGGCGAGGCCGCAGAGCAGCGAGGCGAGCGTGAAGATCGTGAGGCCGACGATCAGCATGCGCCGGCGGCCGAACCGGTCGGCAAGCGCGCCTGAGGGCATCAGAAGCGCGGCGAAGGTGAGGACATAGGCGCTCACCACCCATTCGATGTCGGCGAAGGTCGCATTGAGATCGCGGGCGATGGAGGGAAGCGAGACTGCGACGATGTTCGAATCGAGCATGATCATGAACGACACGCCCGAGGCGCAGAGCAGGACGCGCGCGCGTCGGCCGCTCACCCATCGGGTCGGGCGCTGTCGCGCCGCCGCAGATGTCAGAGCCTGCTCAGTCACGATGCGGCCCCCGATCGGTTCGGCCGAGCCGCGGGTCATAAGCGATGTCGAGCAGCGCCGCGCGGAGGCTTTCGCTCCGCTCCCGCCCATGGACTGCGAGAAATTCGTTCTGGGCCGCCTGCCAAAGCTCCCGAGCCTCGGCCTGTTTTGCTCGGCCCTGAGGGGTCAAAACGATCCGCCGTTCGCGGCGATCCCCCGCCCCCGGCTCGAGCGCGATAAACCCGTCCCGCTCCAAGGGCCTCAGATTGTGGCCGACCGACGAACGGTCGGAAACGAGCGCGCTCGCCAATTCGGCGAGTGTCGGGGGGTGAGCGGAGCGCGCGAGCTCGTTCAACGTCGCATATTGCGTCGAGCGGAGACCGCACGGTTCGAGCGCGTCATCGTAGAACTGCGTCAACCGACGCGACGCTTTGCGCGCCGCAGTGGCGAAACATTCGCTGGCCCGGCCGCCAGGCATTGGCGGTTGCCGCATGGCTTGCTCCTTCATTGGCGTGGCTGCCGACCGAGATCGTCACGCGGGCGGGAGGCCCGATCTGCGCGACAGCGGCCCAGCTCGGCAGGAGTGGGTTTAGTCCATCGAGGCGATAATGGGCATATGCCCATATCTAGGCGATTTGTCAAAGGGCGATGGCGGCGGCCCGTATCTGTTTGTCCGGGGACGGCGCGGGCTGGAGCCGCCTCGCGTTGTCCTTCGAAGTCATGGCCGGACTTCCGGGATGCGCCGGCCATGGCGCATCGGAGGCGCGGCGCGGCGGTTCCGCGCTCCCCAACGTCGACCTTAGAGACCGGCATTTTCTTGTCAGAACCAGAATATCGTGCTACGAATATCGATGTTGGATCGATCGCCGGAATTGACCGAGCGTCGACCCCGCGCAGCGCGTTATTGATATTTGGACTGCAACCTGGGACGCGAGTTAAGAGAGAGACGGATTTTTTTATTTTTTTGCTTGTAACCCTTTGAAAAGTCCCGATTCGACAAAATTTAAAAAAGGAAATGCAAGCGATTTTGCTTTTATTTTCTTGCTTTTACTTGACAAGAGGTCGCGTCAAGGTTGCACCGCCGCCTTCCGATGCCCCATAAGAGCATCTCCTCCTAACCTACGCTACACAAAGCGAAATTCGCTCACGTGCTGGTACTCGTCGTCCGGGTGCAGCACGCAATCGGTGAAATGGCGCCGGTTGGGTGAATCGGGGAAGGCCTGAGGCTCGAGCGCCAGGCCCGCATGCGCTCCGTAATGCTGGCCGTCCAATCCGGGCGCGGGACAATTGAGGGGCGCCGCGGAGTAGAACTGGACGCCGGGCTCGGTCGAGAAGAGGCTCATCGTCAAGCCATTCTTCGGCGAACGCAGCGCGGCGATTTGCGCCAGACCGTCCTCATCCCATTCAAGCGCCGCGACGAAATTGGTGTCGTAAGGCGTAAGCGCCGGATCACGAACCGTGCGGGGGGCGCGAAAGTCGTATGGCGTGCCAGCAACGGCGCGGATCTCCCCGGTCGGGATCAGCTCGGAATCGGTGGGGGTGTAAAAGTCGGCGAACAGCGTCAGCTCATGGTCGAGAATGTCGGGCGAGCCGTCGAGGTTGAAATAGCTGTGCTGGGTGAGATTGACGATGGTCGGGCGGTCCGAAACCGCCGAGAGTTCGACCCGAAGCGTCGCGGGCTCGATCAGGCGGTAGACGCAAGTCGCGGTGAGAGCGCCCGGGAAGCCGGCGTCGCCGTCCGGCAATTCGAGGATCAGCTCGACCGACGAATTGTCATAGGCGCCGAGCTTCCAGATCCGGTGGCCAAATCCATGCGGGCCGCCGTGCAGAGTGTGCTTCTGGCCGGGCTTGCGCTCGAGTTCATAAGGAACGCCGTCCAGGACAAAGCGGCCGTTGGCGATCCGATTGGCGAACCGCCCCGGCACCGCGCCGAAAGACGGCGAGTAGTTAAGGTAGTCGTCCAGCGTGTTGAGGCCGAGCACCACGCGCTGCAGCCCGTTCGAGGCCGGCACGACGAGATCGCGCACCACCGCGCCATAGGTGAGGATTTTCGCGCTCGCGCCTGCCTGGGAGGCGATCGTGACCTCGAACACGGGCGCTTGATCGATCTGACCGAAACTGCGTGCGCTCAACTTTGTCCCCCATCGCTGCGCTTGGGCCCCATAAGGCGCGCTCAAGCCTATCCCGCCGCCGGCGCCGGCGCGTCCATGGCGTCGAGCTCGGCGCGCACCGAGGCGAAGACTTGGCGAAACATCGCGTCGGTCAGCACGCCGGTATTGGTGTTGTAGCGCGAGCAATGATAGCTGTCGAAGAGGCTAGGGCCGGCCGGCGTCGGCGCATGGCGCGCACCATGGGCGAAGGGAAATTTCGCCAACGGCAGTTTGAGCGCGCGCAGCGTGCTCTCATGCGCGATCCGGCCGAGCGCGACCATGACCTTGAGCCGCGGCAGCCCCGAGATCGCAGGCGTGAGGTAGCGGCGGCAGGTCGCGATCTCTTCCGGCGTCGGCTTGTTTTGCGGCGGAACGCAGCGCACGGCGTTGATGATCGCGCAGTCGACCAGGGTCAGCCCATCGTCCGGGCGGCGATCGTACGCGCCGCGTGCGAAGCCGAACTCGATCAGCGTCGAGTAAAGGAGCTCGCCGGCGTAGTCGCCGGTGAAGGGGCGCCCCGTCCGATTGGCGCCGCGCAATCCCGGCGCAAGGCCGATGATCGCCACGCGGGCGTCCGCTTCGCCAAAGGTCGGAACCGGCGCGTTCCACCAATCCGGGAAGGCGGCCCGGTTCGCGGCCCGAAACGCAGCGAGCCGCGGACAATCCGGACAATCGCGCGACGGACCGACGTCGAAAGCCATGCGGCTTTCGACGTCGTTTACTCGCGCAATTCCTCGGCCGGCTGCTGGACCGGCGCGAAGGACTGGCCTCGGCGATGGTCGAGGGGACGCTGGGGCCTGTCGCCGGGATCGCGCCCGATCCTTTGGATCAGGTGGGCGAGGTCGATGAATTCGTCCGCCTGACGGCGCAGTTCGTCCGCCACCATCGGCGGCTGGGTCGAAATCGTCGACACGACCGCCACCCGAACGCCCTTGCGCTGGATCGATTCGACAAGCGACCGGAAGTCGCCGTCGCCGGAGAACAGGACCATCAAGTCGAGATGCGGCGCCATGTCCATGGCGTTGACCGCAAGCTCGATATCCATGTTGCCCTTGACCTTGCGGCGCCCGGTCGAGTCAACGAACTCCTTCGTCGGCTTGGTCACGACCGAATAGCCATTGTAGTCGAGCCAGTCGACCAAGGGGACGAACGGAGGAATATTCCTGGTCGTCGACCAGGGCCGTGTAATAGAAGGCTCGGATCAAGCGTCCCTTGGACTGAAATTCCCGCAAGAGACGCTTGTAGTCGATGTCGAACCCGAGAGCTTTCGCGCTCGCGTAAAGGTTTGCCCCGTCAATAAACAGGGCGATCCGTTCCAATGATGACATATTGAGGTTCTTTTCGGGTTTTGAAAGTTACCATGGATTGGCTGGTTATGGCGGCCGTCGAGCGGCCCCCGCACATGACATTTTCATGAAACCACGATCAAGTCTGAAATGAGACGCGACCCCGGCTCTCCTCTACAATTTTTTTCATTTCTCCCACGGGAGCGCTGGCTTGTCGATTGGCCCATCGCCGCCGGAATTCCGAATCTCAAAGAAGTTACGAGCCGAAACAAGAGAGAAATATAGGGCTTGTCCAGCCCAAAATCCAAGGGATCGCCCGCAATTTCTCACGGCCCGGGAGCTCTGAGGGGTCCGCGCCCCCCGAGCGCCGCGACGCGGCAGGATTGACGAGGCCGTCGCGCGGGCGTTTGGTATGATGCATAGGCCGCCGAACGGCCGGGGGCGATGGCGATACCTGGGCCGCGGGGGCTTCCACGGAGGGCTTATGAAACTCGCACGATATGGCAGGACAGGTAAGGAAAAGCCGGCGCTGGTCGACGGAAACGGAAAATTGCGGGACCTGAGCGAGGTGGTGACCGACATCGACGCTGATGTGCTCGGCCCCCGCTCCTTGGCCCGCCTGGCCAAGCTCAAGCCGGAATCCCTGCCCGCGGTGCGCGGCACGCCCCGGATCGGCCCATGCATCGCTAAGGTCGGCAATTTCATCGCCGTCGGGCTCAATTACGCCGACCACGCGGCCGAATCCAACATGCCGGTCCCCAAGGAGCCGGTGCTCTTCAACAAGGCCCCTTCCTGCGTCGTGGGGCCGAACGACGACGTCATGATCCCCAAGGGGTCGACAAAGACCGATTGGGAGGTCGAGCTCGCGATCGTCATCGGCACGCGCGCGAATTATGTAAGCGAGAGGGAGGCGCTCTCCCATGTCGCGGGCTTCTGCGTCTGCAATGACGTGTCGGAGCGCGAATATCAGCTGGAACGGTCTGGTCAGTGGATGAAGGGGAAGGGCGCGCCGACTTTCGGGCCGCTCGGGCCCGTGGCTGGTTACGCCGGACGAGATCGAGAACGTGCAAGGGCTCGGCATGTGGCTCGACGTCAACGGCGAGCGCATGCAGACCGGATCGACGAAGACGATGGTGTTCGGCGTCAAGACGCTCATCTCCTACATCTCGCAATTCATGATCCTCGAGCCCGGCGACGTCATCACCACCGGGACGCCGCCCGGCGTCGGCTCCGGCAAGAAGCCGCCGCGTTTCCTCAAGGCCGGCGACACGATTTCGCTAGGAATCGACGGCCTCGGGCAGCAGACGCAGCACGTCGTCGCCTGGAAAGCGGGCTGAGCCCGTCGGAATGAGGCGCCTGAAGTCGTGGACGGGGGCGGGTTTCGCCGCCGTCTACGCGCTGGCGTTCGTCGCGCTCTACGTCGAATATGTGAGGCGCTCCGGGACCTGGTTCGCCGACCTTCCGCTGTCGCTCATCGCGCTCCCCTTCACGCTCGTCATGCGGACGCTGAACGGCGGCTCATTCGACTTCGGCGGCGCGATGACCGGACGCGTGATCGCTGCGGGCCTGTTTGGCTCGGCGCTCGCTTATGTCGCCGGCCTGATTGTGGAGACGATCGTCCGCTTTGTCGTGCGATTGGCGTTGCACTCGCGCGCCTGAGGCTTGAGCCGCGCGCGTCAGCGCCCCAGCATCAGCATGAGGTTCTGCACCGCGGCGCCCGAGGCGCCCTTGCCGAGATTGTCGAACTTGGCGACGAGCAGCGCCTGGCGGCGCGTCTCGTTGGGATAGACGTGGATCTCGATGTCGTTCGTTCCGTTCAGCAATTCCGGCTCGATGCGCGCGCCGTCGCTCTCGACAACGCGGAAATGCTTTTGGCCCTGGTAGTGCTTGTTGAAGACGGCGACCAGGTCGGCGGCTTTGGGCTTGCCGGGCAGCGCGTCGAGATGCAGCGGCACGCTGACCAGCATCCCCTGGCGGAAATTGCCGACGGAGGGGACGAAAACCGGCCGCGCGGTCAGGCCCGAATAGAGCTGGATCTCGGGCATGTGCTTGTGCTCGAGCTTGAGCCCGTAGAGCTCGAACGCGGGCGCCTTCCCCGTCTCATAGGCCTCGATCATGGATTTGCCGCCGCCCGAATAGCCGCTGACAGAAGTGATCGAAATGGCTGCGTCCTTGGCGATCACGCCGGCGTCGGTCAGCGGGCGCAGAAGCGCAATCGCCCCGGTCGCGTGGCATCCGGGGTTGGTCACCTTGTCGGCTTTGGCGACCGCCTCCCCCTGCCCCGCGACAAGCTCCGGGAATCCGTAAGCCCAGCCCGGCGCGACCCGATGCGCGGATGACGCGTCGATGACCCGCGGCGCATCCGCGCCCATCGCGTCGATCAAGCGAGCCGCCTCCTTCGCTGCCTCATCGGGCAGGCAAAGGATTACGACGTCAGCCTGGCTATAGACCTTCTGCTTGGCGGCCGCGTCCTTGCGCGCCTCGGGCGGCAGGCTCAAGAGCTCAAGGCCGGAGACGCCCGCGAGCTTCTCCCTGATTTGCAGGCCGGTGGTGCCCGCTTCGCCGTCGATGAAGATTGTCGCTGACATGGGGATATTCTCGCTCAAATCCGAAAGCCGAAAGATAAGTCCGCGCTCGTGGCGCGAGCTAGCGCTTCTCAGCGTCGTCGGAGTCGGATGAGCGAGCGGCCGGTCATGATCGGATATTTCGTATGAAACGACCGTCATGGTCAAGCGGCTCAAGAGGGTTCGAGCAGAAGCTCATGGATCGCCGCCTTGAGATCTCACTTCGCCAGCGTCGCCGTGAACTTCACCGCGGGTTCACTCGTGCGATGGTTCGCGGGATCGGAGAAGAACGCGTAGACACCCGGGGGCGAAAAGCGGGCGCCGTAGAAGGGGTTGGCGTATGTCCCATCGGCGAGCGCATAGCCGAAGCCGTGCAGGGAAAGCTGCGGACCCTCGACCCTCACGAGGTCGTCGACCGGATAGCCGTCATTGCCGGGGATTGAGGTTCCGGGCGGCTGCAGGCCCTTGATGGCGACGCCGTTCATCTCGCCCGTTATGCCCGTGATCTCGTAGAAGCCGTCGGCGTTGGGCGCGTCCCTGGTGGTGAACGCTCCCGACGCCGCAACCCCCTCCCCCTGATAGCTCCACTTCCACTCCAACGCCTCGGCGGGAAGAGCCGCAAGCGCCGCGCCGGTCAGGAGGAAAAGTGCGAGCTTCAAGCAAATCGCCCACGGACCCAAGATGCGAGGCAATCTATTCTCGCGGCCCCTCGGCGCGCAAACGTGGGACGCCTCCGCGGGGCGCGGCCAATTTTGACGGGTCGGGCGCCGCAATCTAAAAGGCGGCAAATTCCCTTTTTGTCGGAACCTGCGGCCATGATTCTGCGCTCACTCGACCTCGAAGCCCTGAAAGCGACGCCCGTGACACGGGCGCCGTTCGAATATTTCATCGTTCCGGGCTTTGTTCGCGCCGAGGTGCGCGCAAAAATCAACGCCGACTATCCGAAAATCTCCGAGGGCGGCAGCTTTCCCGTGGCGCAGCTTTCCTATGGCCCCGCGTTCCGCGAATTCCTCGAGGAATTGGAGAGCGACGAGTTCCGCGACGTATTCGAGGAGAAGTTCGGCCTCGACCTTGCCGGGCGGCCGAGCACGATCACGGTTCGCGGCCAGTGCAGCCCCAAGGATGGGCGCATCCACACTGACACGAAAAGCAAGATCATCACGATCCTCATCTACATGAACCCGGCCTGGGAGAATTCCGGCGGCCGCCTGCGCCTCCTGAAATCGGCGGACAACCTGGACGACATGATCATGGAGGTTCCTCCGGTCGAGGGAACGCTGCTCGCGTTCAAGCGGGCGGACAATTCCTGGCACGGGCACAAGCCCTTCGCCGGCGAACGCCGGGTCATCCAGTTCAACTGGGTGACGTCGGAAGGCGATCGTCGGATGGCGATGCTGCGCCACCATGTGTCGGCGCCGTTGAAGCGGCTGTTCGCCGCGATGCGGCCAAGCGCGGCCTGACTGGCGTGCCCTTCTCCCCCCGGGAGAAGGTGGCCCCAAGGGCCGGACGAGGGAACCGCGGCGAGAGCGCGCGTCGCGCGCGAATCCTTGCCCCAACCCTTCTCCCGTAGGAGAGGGGGGAGCGACGCAGGAAAGTCACCATGAAGACTCTGAAGTTGGGCGAGATCGCCATCACCAGCCTCATTGAGCGCGATGGTCCCTGGCGCACGCCTGAGGCGATGTTCCCAGCCTATGATCCCGACGTCGGGCGCAGGCATCTCGCGGAGCTCGATCCGATCGTGTTCGATCCCGCGAGCGGCCGCATGGTGATCACCTATCAGACGTTCCTCGTGCGCACACCCAAGCATACCGTCTTGATTGATACTTGCACTGGCGAGGACAAGAATTATCCCTCCCCTTACGACTTCCCCAAGCAACCCTGGCTCGACAATTTCCGCGCCGCGGGCTTGCGCTTGGAGGACGTGACCCACGTCTTTTGCACGCATCTGCATTTCGACCATACCGGCTGGAATACGATGCTTCGCAACGGCCGGTGGACGCCGACGTTTCCGAACGCGAAGTACATCTTTCACAAAGAAGAGTACGCACAGTGGGAGGCGATCACGGCGCGCGGCGACCTGCCGCCGGGCCTCATGGCGGGAAAGCTGCCGGGGAACTCATGGAGCTACAATTGCCGGCCGATCGTGGAAGCGGGACAGGCTCTCATGGTCGACGAAACGTTTGAGCTCGACGACAATTTCACGATTGTCCCGACGCCGGGGCATTCGCCATGCCATTGCTGCGTCAGGATCCGCTCACAAGGCCAAGAGGCGGTCGTGACCGGCGATCTCATGCACCACGCGCTGCAATGCCGCGAGCCGGACTGGTCGACCATCTTCGACTTTGACCCTGTGCAAGCCGCGCAGTCGCGGCGACGCCTGCTGGGCCAAGTCGCGGACACAGGCGCGTTCGTCCTGCCGATCCATTTTCCGGACCCGACGGTCGGCCTCGTCGCGGCGGATGGCGACCGCTTTCGCTATACGTTCGTGAGGTAGACGACCATCCGAACCATCATCGTCATCGCGAGGAGCAAAGCGACGTGGCGATCCAGGGGAACGTAGGGCGCCCGGCAACTCCTGGATCGCCGCGTCGCCTCGGCCTCCTCGCGATGACGCTGCGGCGTCAGAACGACCCGACCGCGCTGCCCAGGACGATCACCACGGCGAGCGCGAGCAGGCCGCCGACGATCGACACCATGACAATGTCGAGATAGCTTTCCCGATGCGTCGAGTTGCAGACCGCGAGCAGCGTCACCACCGCGCCGTTGTGCGGCAGGCTGTCCAGCGTTCCGGCGCCGATGACCGCCACGCGATGCAGAAGTCCTGGATCGATGCCCTGCTCATGGGCGATCTTGAGATAGGTCGCGCCCAAAGCGTCGAGCGCGATCGTCAAGCCGCCCGAGGCCGAGCCGGTCAGTGAGGCCAGCACATTCGTCGCGACCGCCAGCGACACCAGCGGGCCGCCCTCGATGCCGAGCACCCAGTCGCGCACCATGCCAAACGCGGGGAGCGCGGCGACGACCGAGCCGAACCCAACCAGACTTGCGACGCTCAGCACCGGCAACACGGAAGCGTTGGCGCCCGCATCCATGCTGTCGCGCAAAGCCGGCAGGCGCTTATAATTGGTCGCGATCAGGACGACGATGGCGACCGCGAGCGCCGTCACCACGGCCCAGACGCCGCCGACCGCCGCGAGCGAGGTCGACCCCCATTCCTTTTGCGCGAGGAAGGACGCATCCATGCGCGGCAGGACGAACAGCGACATCAGGAGATTGACCGCGACGACGATGACGAGCGGCAGGGCCGCGAGCGCGATCGGGGGGCCTATGTCGCTCGGAGCCCCATGGATCGCTTCCGGCGGATCGAACGTGCTGGCGGTCGTGGCGCGCTCGCGCACGACGAGGTTCTCAGCCGCATTATCCTGCGGAACTTCCGCCCCATAGCCCTCGCCCTTGGCGCGGGCGCTTCGCTCGGCCCGCCCGAGCCACCACATGCCGAAGCCGAACATCACGATCGCCGCGATAATTCCAAGGCCCGGCGCGGCGAAGGGCGTGGTGCCGAAAAACGGCATAGGAATCGCGTTCTGAATTGCGGGCGTGCCCGGCAGAGCCGACATGGTGAAGGTCGTCGTTCCAAGGGCGATCGCCGCCGGCATGAGGCGCCTCGGAATTGCAGCCGAGCGGAATAATTGATGCGCCATCGGCGCGAGCACGAAGAAGGCGACAAACAGGCTGACCCCGCCATAGGTCACGATTGCGCCCGCGAGCACGACGGCAAGCACCGCTCGCTGAGGCCCCAGGCGCTGGGTCATATATTTGGCGATCGAAGTCACCGAGCCCAAATCCTCCATCAGCTTGCCGAACAGGGCGCCCAGGAGGAAAATCGGGAAGAACTGCGCAACGAATTGCGCCGCGCTGCCCATGAAGGTTTGCGTCCAATGCGCGAGCAGCGGCTGGCCGGCCAAGGCGGCCGCAAGGATCGCGGCGGCCGGCGCGAGCAGGAGGATGCTCCAGGCGCGGTAGGCGAGCCAGATGAGCAGTCCGAGCGCGATCAGGATGCCGATGAGCCCCATGCTCAGACCCCCTCGAGCAGGACGTCGATATCGAGGGTCGAGCGTTTTCCCAGATCCATCGCATGAGCGTCGAGAAAGGCCTGCGCGGCCTTTCTCCCCTCGTCGCGCAGGAACGAGAAAAACGACCATTCGGCGTTGAGCTTCGACGATGCGCCAAGCTCGTTCATGATGCTGTTTCTGACGACATGCACCCGCATCTCGGTCCAGAGCCTGCCCTCGCCATCGCCAGGGTCGGCGACCTTGCGCAGGAGCGCCATCATCCTGAGTTCCTTCAGGACCACGGCGTTGAACGACACCTCGTTCAGGCGGTTCAGAATGTCGGAGGCGCTGCGCGGGACGCCCGGACGCTCGATCGGGTTGATGGGAACGAGAATCGTGTCCTGCGATTTGCACTCGCGGACGAGCGGGGTCAGCGTCGGATTGCCGGAATAGCCGCCGTCCCAATAGGCCTCGCCATCGATCTCGACCGCCTGGAACATCGTCGGCAGACAGGCCGAGGCAAGCAGCACGTCGGGGGTCACGGCGTCGTTCTTGAACACCTTGCCGCGCCCGGTGCGCACATTGGTTGCGGTAATGAACAGATGGATCGGCGATTGCGCCAGGACCTTGAAATCGATCATCTCGGCGAGGATCTCGCGCAGCGGATTCTTTCCCATGGGATTGACGTCATAGGGCGACACCAGGCGCGACATCAGGTCCATAGCGACGTACATCGGCGATGAATCGAGCGTCCACCGGCCGAGCAAGACGTCGAGCGGCCCACGCTGGAATGGACTGAAGCGGGCGGCGTCCGAGACGCGCCGCCAGAAAGCCTCAAGCGCTTCACGCGCGCCGGCGGCCCCACCTGACTGATGGCCATGGACCAGGACCGCGGCGTTCATCGCGCCTGCGGAGGTGCCGGAAATGCCGTCGATCGTGAGCCACGGTTCCTCGAGCAGACGGTCGAGCACGCCCCAGGTGAAGGCGCCGTGCGATCCCCCGCCCTGAAGCGCGAGATCGATCAGCACGGGCTTGCGCGTTATCGGCTTGGCTTCAGTCGGCATCTCGAGGACCTCAAACGACGGACGGCCTGGCGCCAGCCCCTGTCCGCTTCCAACGAAGCCAAAGGCTCCGCGCCTCTGCGCCAATGCAAGGCTTGAGCGCGAGGATCAAGAGGCCGGTTTAGCTGTTGATTGTATCGGCGCCGAGACTTTCGAAGCGCCAAGTGAGACGCCATCCGTGTTTTTGAGGATAGACATGGGATCGCCGAGGCGTAAAGAGTTCCGGGCTCCAGCGCAAATTGGACGGACGATGACCGACCCAGACAGCTTTCTCGACCCGGAGCCGGAGCCGGAAGCGGAGATCGAACCCGTTCCGGAGCCGTTCATTTCGACGGCCACTCTGTTACGAAACCTGCCTTATATCGCGGCGCTGGCGCTCGCCATATTCGGCGTGGCCTATAGCAGTTTCTCCGGGCACGCGATCAACGGCTATTGGGAATTCCTCGCAATCGCCACGGGGCTTGTCTGCGTCGCCACAGGATGGCCCAACGCGCCCGATCGTCAGACGCGCTTCAAGCTTATTTGGACGCAGGTCGCGCACTGGGTGACGATCCTGGTGGCGATGAACCTCGTGCTCCTGCAGGGCGTTCAACAAGTGTTGCCGATTCAGGCCACCGGCCTGGTGCTGATGTTGTTGCTCGGAGCGGGTACGGTTCTCGCCGGAATCCATCTGGTCTCGCTCAGAATCGCTTTTCTCGGCTTCGCCATGGCGATGGCCATCCCGGCCATGACGTGGCTCAAGCAGGCGTCGCTGTTGTTGCTCCTGGCTGGCGTCGCGATCGCGGGCCTCGCCGTCGCCTTCTGGCCGCGGGGCAAGAAAGCGACGGCCTGACCGGCAGCGCCTGCCCCGTTCGGGATGACGACGGTCTGAATGGGTGCGGTCGCCGTACGGTGGAAGGCGCCCATCGCCGCCCAACGAAAATCGCCTCTCACGCAAATGCGGCGCCGACTTACTCCGCCGCCTTGCGCGCCTTCGCCTTCCGCGCCAGCACCGGCTTGAGATACTGGCCGGTGTAGCTCCTCGGATTGCGGGCGATCTCTTCTGGGGTGCCTTCGGCGACCACCTCGCCCCCGCCGTCGCCGCCTTCCGGCCCCATGTCGACGATCCAGTCCGCCGTCTTCACCACTTCCAGATTGTGCTCGATGACGATCATCGTGTTGCCCTGGTCGACGAGCTCATGCAGCACGTCGAGCAATTGCGCCACGTCGTGGAAGTGAAGGCCGGTGGTCGGCTCGTCGAGGATGTAGAGCGTGCGGCCGGTCGAGCGGCGCGACAGCTCCTTGGCGAGCTTGACGCGCTGCGCCTCGCCGCCTGACAGCGTCGTCGCCTGCTGGCCGACCTTGACGTAAGCCAAGCCCACCCGCTTCAAGGTCTCCATCTTGTCGCGGATCGACGGCACCGCCTTGAACAGCTCCGCCGCCTCCTCGACCGTCATGTCGAGCACGTCGGCGATCGACTTGTCCTTGTAGCGCACCTCGAGCGTCTCGCGGTCGTAGCGCTTGCCCTTGCACACGTCGCAGGTGACATAGACATCGGGCAAAAAGTGCATCTCGATCTTGATCACGCCGTCGCCCTGGCAGGCTTCGCACCGCCCGCCCTTGACGTTGAACGAGAAGCGGCCCGGCAGATAGCCGCGCGCCTTCGCCTCCGGGAGCCCTGCGAACCAGTCGCGGATCGGCGTGAAGGCTCCGGTGTAGGTCGCAGGGTTCGAGCGCGGCGTGCGGCCGATCGGCGACTGGTCGATGTCGATCACCTTGTCGATCTCGCTTAAGCCCTCGATGCGGTCGTGCGGCGCGGGAGGTTCGTTCGCGCCATTGAGCGCGCGCGCGGCGGCCTTGTAGAGCGTGTCAATGACCAGCGTCGATTTGCCGCCGCCCGAGACGCCGGTGACGCAGGTGAAGAGCCCGAGCGGAATGGTCGCCGTGACGTCCTTGAGGTTGTTGCCGCGCGCGCCGACGATCATGAGTTCGCGCCCGGGATCGGCGGCGCGGCGCCTGGCCGGGATCGCGACCGTCCGCTCGCCCGAGAGATAGTGGCCGGTCAGCGAATTGGGATTGGCGGCGATCTCGGCCGGCGTTCCCTCGGCGACGATCTCGCCCCCATGCACGCCCGCGCCCGGGCCGACATCGACGACGTAATCGGCGGCCCAGATCGCATCCTCGTCGTGCTCGACCACGATCACCGTATTGCCTAGGCCTCGCAGGCGCCGGAGCGTGTCGAGGAGCCGCGCATTGTCGCGCTGGTGGAGACCGATCGACGGCTCGTCGAGCACATAGAGCACGCCTGTGAGACCCGAGCCGATCTGCGAAGCGAGCCGAATTCGCTGGCTCTCGCCGCCCGACAGCGTGCCGGACGAGCGCGCGAGCGTGAGATAATCGAGCCCGACGTCGCGCAGGAAGGTCAGCCGGTCGACGATCTCCTTCAGGATTCTTTGCGCGATCTCATTGCGCTTGGCGTCGAGCTTCGCCGGCAAGCCCTTGGCCCATTCGATCGCCGCGCTGACCGAAAGCTGGCTCACCTCGCCGATGTGCTGGCCGTCGATCTTGACCGCCAGCGCCTCGGGCTTGAGGCGAAAGCCGTGGCAGGCCTCGCAGGGGGTCGCGGTCATGTAGCGCTGGATCTCCTCGCGCGACCACTCGCTTTCGGTTTCTTTGTAGCGGCGCTCGAGATTCGCGACCACGCCCTCGAACGGCTTGTTCACTTCATAAGCACGCAGGCCGTCGTCATAGGCGAAGCGGATCTCGTCCGTACCCGAGCCGTGCAGGATCACCCGCCGCGCTTCCTCCGGCAATTCGCTCCACGGCTTGTCGAGCCGGAACTTGTAGCGCCGCCCGAGCGCTTCGAGCGTCTGCAGGTAATAGGGCGAACTCGTTTTCGCCCAGGGCGCGATCGCCCCCTGGCGCAAGGTGAGCTTCGGATTGGGGACGACCAGCGAATCGTCGACCCTGAGCTCCGAGCCCAAGCCCCCGCAGACCGGACAGGCGCCGAACGGATTGTTGAACGAGAACAGCCTGGGCTCGATCTCGGGGATGGTGAAGCCTGAGACCGGACAGGCGAACTTGGACGAGAACAGGATGCGCCTCGGCTCGCTCTCCCCCTCGGACTGTGTCCGCGAACTCGGCCACCGCCAGGCCGTCGGCGAGATCGAGCGCCGTCTCGAAGCTCTCGGCGAGGCGCGCCGCCATGTCCGGGCGCACCACAATGCGGTCGACCACCACCTCGATGTCGTGCTTGAACTTCTTGTCGAGCGCCGGCGCATCGGCGATCTCATGGAACTGGCCGTCGATCTTGAGCCTTTGGAAGCCGCGCTTCATATAGTCGGCGATTTCCTTGCGGTATTCGCCCTTCCTGCCCCGCACGACCGGCGCGAGCAGATAGAGACGGGTCCGCTCCGGCAAAGCCAGAACGCGGTCGACCATCTGGCTCACCGTCTGGCTCTCGATCGGCAGACCCGTGGCGGGCGAGTAAGGAATGCCGACCCGCGCCCACAAGAGGCGCATGTAGTCGTGGATCTCGGTCACCGTGCCGACGGTCGAGCGCGGGTTCTTCGACGTCGTCTTCTGCTCGATCGCGATCGCCGGCGACAGGCCGTCGATCTGATCGACGTCCGGCTTCTGCATCATTTCGAGGAACTGGCGCGCATAGGCCGACAGCAACTCGACATAGCGGCGCTGGCCCTCGGCATAGATGGTGTCGAAGGCAAGCGAGGACTTGCCCGAGCCGGATAGGCCCGTGAACACGACGAGCTTGTCGCGCGGGATGGTGAGATCGACGTTCTTGAGGTTATGCTCGCGCGCGCCGCGAACGACGATGGCCCGCCCGCCGAACAGGGCTTCGACGGGCTCAACGGTCTTGGAGGCCCGAAGCGGGCGCGCTTCTGATCGGGGTCCGGCCATCGCGGTTCCTGGAGGCGGCTCTTTCCTTAACGGTAACGTTCGGTCGCATGCGAATCACGCTTGCGCGGGCCGCGACGCGATGCTAGAACAAAAGTAGAACAAGGGCAAAGGCGCGTTTTCCAGCGCCGGGACCCTGCGGTTTAAGGTTAATGTAGTCACAAGGACGCCGCTTCCCAAGCGTTCGATGTGGCGAGCATGTGGATAAGCGTGCCTTTTGTGGCCGCGCTTGGCTCAAGCGCGGCAGACGCGGTCCCAAAGGGCGTCTAAAAGACGCCCGTCTTTCGACGGGCTTGTGGACCGCGTCTACAAGCAAGGCGGCGGCGAGGAGAGGATCATGGCGGGCAGCGTCAACAAAGTCATTCTGATCGGCAATCTCGGCAAGGACCCGGAAGTGCGCCGGCTGAATTCCGGCGATCAGGTGGTGAACTTCACCCTCGCCACCTCCGAGAACTGGCGCGACAAGAATTCGGGCGAGCGCAAGGAAAAGCACCGAGTGGCATAACGTCGTGATTTTCAACGAGAACCTCGGCAAGGTGGTCGAGCAGTACTGCAAAAAGGGATCGAAGGTTTACGTCGAGGGCCAGTTGCAGACGCGCAAGTGGCAGGACAAGGACGGCAATGATCGCTATACGACCGAGGTCGTGCTGCAGCGCTTCCGTGGCGAACTGCAACTGCTCGACTCGCGCGGCGGAAGCGAGGGCCGCGACAGTTTCCCGGACGAGGGCGGAGGCCGCAGGTCGAGTTCAACCGCGCCGGCGGCGAGCGACCGCCGCCCGGCGCCCTCCGGCGGCGGGGGCGGCGCGGGGCGGCGGAGATCGACGACGACATCCCGTTCTGAGTGGTCTGCAAAGCTGCTCAGTTCCTTGCAGGTGAGAGTCCTGCCGCAGCAATTGGTTAGTTGGCTGCGTAGCTATGGCGTACGTGCGGAGGGCGACCGAAGCGCGGAAACAACGCCGGACAAAGGTGGCCCCCGACCCAGACAGTGGGTGCCCGCAAGCATACAGCCCGTAACGAAATTGAACCCTTCATAAGCCTCGTAAATGTCAGCCGCACGGCAATGCTGGGAGAGTGCGGTGTAGGGTAGTTCCGTCGAGCCTTTAGAACGGGGGCGAAGACCAGCGGATGCCGGTGGATGAACTGACCAAGTGAAACCGACATTGGAACTCGGGGTATAGAGGATGGGATGTGTGCACAGGACTGAGCGGAACAGACGAGACCTTGCCCCGTCGCGGTCTAACCCACCGCGTAACAGAAGGTATAAGGCGACCACCGAAATCCGGACGGACGCGGGGACAAGGAGTTGGAGGAGGCCATAGTACTGACGATGGGCAGGACAACAAAACCTGACCGGAGGGAAGGGCCTCTGCTTCTGCCATGGGCTTCGATGCAGGAGGCACTGCGTGATTGCGAAAGCTAGAAAGACGCCGCTAGAAAGGGTGCGAGAACTGCAACGGACCCTATATCGAGCAGCCAAGGCGAATCCGACGCGGAAGTTCGGAGTGCTCTATGACAAGGTGTGCCGGGAGGATGTCCTCGCGCTCGCCTACAGACAGGTCAAAGCCAATGGCGGTGCCCCCGGCATCGACCGTCAGACCTTCGAGCATATCGAGGGGAAGATCGGCCTTGAACGGTTCCTCGGCGAAATTCAGGGAAAGCTGCTAGCGAAGCGTTATCGTCCCCAGCCGGTTCGACGGGTCTATATCCCGAAGGCCGATGGATCGAAGCGTCCGCTGGCATACCGGTCATAGAGGATCGTGTCATACAGGCGGCAGTGAAGATCGTCGTCGAACCGTTGTTCGAGGCGGACTTCAAGGATTTCTCGTACGGGTTCCGGCCTCGAAAGAGCGCCCACCATGCCCTGCGGGAAATCTACAAGTGGATCAACTTCGGTTGTGTTCACGTCGTCGATGCGGACCTGAAATCGTATTTCGATACGATCCCGCACGACAAGCTGCTGATCTCTGTACGGTCACGGGTCATTGACCGATCAGTCGTCAAACTGATCGCGATGTGGCTCGACGCCGGTGTGATGGAGGAGATGCAGGTGCGGAAGGAAACGACCGGCACGCCGCAAGGCGGGGTCATTTCGCCGCTGCTTGCGAACCTCTATCTGCACTGGCTGGACCGGTATTGGGAGATGAAAGATCGCGGCAATCATGCGCACGATGCACACATCGTGCGCTATGCCGACGACTTTGTCATTCTGTGCAAAGGAGAGCCGGAGAAATATCTGGCCGAGGCCAAGAAGGTGCTCGACCGGCTGGACCTCTCGCTCAATGCGCAGAAAACTCGGATAGTGGATGTGCGCGAGGAAACCTTCGATTTCCTTGGACACCGCTTTGCTAGACAGCCGTCAAAACGGACTGGCAAGGTGAACACATACTTCTATCCGGCTCCCAAGGCGATGGCGTCGGTCAAGAAGAAGATCAGGGAGATTGTCCGTACCGGGCAACACCATGATCTGCCAGTTCTCATCAAGGATCAGGTTAATCCGATTCTCAGAGGATGGGGCAATTACTTCAAGGTCGGCAACTCTCGAATGCACTTCAAGAGCATCGCAAATTACACGATGTGGACGCTCTGCATCATGCTGCGAAAGAAGCACAAGAAGCGGTCGAAGGGATGGAGGGACCATCCGCCGTCATGGTTCTACGAGTATCACGGGCTGTTCAAGCTTCCGGGCTTGGCGGTCACGGGTCAGGAGGACAGCCGGTATGGCCGCCTTGTCACGCTGTAACGCTGCCTGAAGAAGGCAGTCGGAAAGCCGTGTGCGGGAAAACCGCACGCACGGTTTGACGAGAGGCAGCTGGGGAGATGAGCTCAAACCAGTGGCCTACTCTACAATCTTGCGTTAAGCTGGTTGTATCAAGGCGTTAGACAACACGTCCCAGGCTCGAAATGCCGATCGTCGAATAACGGGAAACCTGATTACGCATGACCCTCAGCCATTTTGAGCAGCCGGTAGGGCATTGGCGGCGTCCGGACGCCGGCCCACGTGAGGCGAGGGATCATCGCGGCGAGATCGTATCGACGATTGAAGCGGTACTCGAATTCGGCGAGGTAGCGCGGCGCGTGCTTGCTGCTGATGGCCCGATAGGTGCCGGTGATCGACGCCTTGATGTTGCCGAGAGCCGTGTTGACCCACTTGAAAGCGGGTGTGCGCGCTGCGGCGGGTCCGCTCCCTGTGATGATGACCTGATGGGAACACCCTGCCGCGGTGACGCCGCCGAAGCAGCGCAGGCCGTCGCTGAGCACAGCGCAGTCAGGTTCGAGGCTGGTCTTGGCGAAGGCGGCGATCGCATGGGTGCAAAAACTCGTCACGCGCCGGAGCTTGAGGCGGACCGGCTTGCCGTCATCGGTAGTTTCGACCGCGGCGACGAACGGGGTTTTGCCCTCCGCGCCGCGTCCGCGCTTGCCGCCGTTGCGTTCCCCTCCGAGATAGGCGTCGTCGATCTCGACGCGACCCGTCAATGGCTTGGCCGCATCCCGTTCGAGCATGACTTGCGCCAGCTTGTGCTTGAGCTTCCACGCCGTGGTCTGGGTGACGCCGAGGCGGCGGCCGAGTTCGATGCTCGAGATCCCCTGCTTGGTCTGCGTCATGTGATAGAGAGCGCGGAACCAGGTGCGCAGCGGCAGCTTGGTCGAGGCGAAGATGGTTCCGGCGATCGGCGAGGTCTGCAGGCGGCAGCCACTGCACTGAAAGAGGTCGCGGGTGGTCACAACGCTGTGCTGCTGGCTGCCGCATCCAGGGCACTGGAAGCCCCGCGGCCAGCGCGCCGCGACAACGACCGCGCGACATTGCTCTTCGGTTCCGTAGCGACGATCGAATTCTGGCTCGCTGAGGCCTTTCTGAAACTGCACCGTATTGCGCGCCATTGGCAAACCCCTTGTGATTCCACCGCTTATGAGCGATTCGACCTTACCACAGTCGGCTGAGCAAGGTGCGTAATCAGGACGGGAAATGCAATGAACGATAGTACAAGCCTCTGCAGGCAATCATCTTGACGGATTCGATCCTCTAGGGTCTGTGTTCAGTTGGCGCGGGAACGGATCGGAATCGGACGGGGAACGCTTCGTGTTTCGGACACGCGAGCAATTCCCAAATCAGCAAAAGTCTAACTCATGAGCGGTCGGCCTTGAGGAGGGGCTGACCGATGCGACGATACGCGCTGCGCGACGACCAGTGGGATCGGATCAAGGACATTCTGCCGGGCCGCGAAGGCCATGTGGGCGGCACGGCCAAGGACAATCGCCTGTTCGTCGAAGCCGTTCTGTTCCGGTTTCGCGCCGGAATCCCCTGGCGCGATCTGCCCGAGCGCTTCGGCTGCTGGAAGATCGTCTATCAGCGCTTCAACCGATGGGCCAAGAGCGGCGTTTTCGAGCGGGTTTTCAGGGTTTTGGCCAGCGATCACGACAACGAGTACATGATGATCGACGCCACCATCGTGCGCGCTCACCAGCATAGCGCCGGCGCGAAAAAAAAGACGGCGCGCAAGCCATCGGCCGATCGCGCGGCGGATTGACGACCAAGATTCACGCGCTCGTCGACGCCCTCGGCAACCCCGTCGAGGTGATGCTCAGCCCGGGCCAGGATCACGATCTCGCCTGCGCCGAACCTTTGATCGAAGCCGTCGATCCCGGCGCTTTGATCGCCGATAAGGCGTTCGACGCCGACGCCTTCATCGCCACCCTCGACGATCGAGCGATCGTCCCGGTCATCCCATCCAAATCCAACCGGAAAATCCCGCGCCCGTGCGATTTCGTCCTCTATTGCGAACGCAATCTCGTCGAGCGCTTCTTCAACATGCTCAAGCATTTCCGCGCCATCGCCACCCGCTACGACAAACTCGCCAAGACCTTCCTCGCCGGCGTTCACCTCGCCTGCGCCGCCATCCTCCTCAAATGAACACAGGCCCTAGTCCAAGAGCCTGACTCAAAAGTCTACGGCCTGGCGAGCCGCCTGACGGCGATCTGGATGCAAGCGAGCGTGATGAAGGCCGCGAGGGTGTCGGCGAGGTTCTCGTAGTCCTTGGCCAGGCGGCGGTTTCGGCCGAACCAGGAGAAGGTCCGTTCGACGACCCAGCGGCGCGGCAGGACGACGAACCCTGAAGCGTCGTGGGGACGTTCGACGATCTCCACCCGCAGCGGCGGCTGTTTGGCGGCGGCGGTCTTGACCTGGCGGGCGTTGTAGCCGCCGTCGGCCCAGACGAGTTCCAGCCAGTTGAAGCGCCGGCGGATTTGTCGAGCGCGAGGGCGGCGCCGTCGCGGTCCTGGATGCCGGCCGAGTGGACGATGACGCAACGACGGTCCGATCTGCCGCGCAAGGCTTAGCAAACGGGGCGGAACGGCCCGCCATCCGGGGCTTCATCAGGACAATATTCCCGTGCTCGTTCGCCCGCGACCGGAAGGGACCGACCTTCGACGCTGTCCTGCCGCAGGACGACAGCGCTTCGATCGCAACGGCGCTCGGCGGCGTCGTCACGGCGAGCAACCCGTTGATCGGCGACGGCGGGAAAGGCGATCGGCGCCTTCGCCCGACAGGCGAGGATTCCCTTTCACGCCGTGCCCGCGCCCGGCAAACCGACGCCCGAGGCGCCTCACCTGCACATCAATAACATCAACGCCTACCACGGGCGCCTCAAGCAATGGCTTTCGCGCTTCAACGGCGTCGCCACCAAGAACCCCAACTATCTCGGCTGGCGACGCGCCCTCGAAGCCTGGGATCGTCAGCTCACCCCGCAAAACTGGATCAAGAGCGCCATCGGCATCGGACCGTATCAACAACTAACGCGATAAGAGCCATAAAGTCGGTTCTTAAAGCGATACCTGTTGTTTTTGGAATTTCCAGCCCCCTGACGTTGTGGCCGGCTTTAAGCGCCGCCGTCGAAGAGTCGGGACCTTCGCCATTCGGCCGCAAGAACAGGCCCTCGACTGGGCCAGCGAATTTCGATACATGGAGCCAACAAATCTGAAAAGGGGCCGAGTGATCGCGCATTTGCCGATCAGGGGGAGAAATGAAGCTCATTCTTTTGGTTATCCCCTGTATTCTGGCGCTCTGGGTCCCGCTCTACAATTTCATTCCGCCCGTCTTTTTCGGCGTTCCTTTCTTTTTCTGGTTCCAGCTGGTCCTCGTTCCGATCTCGGCGCTCACGATTCTCGCCGCGGACCGGATCGGCAAGGACTAGGCATGTTCGAACACGTCAACGTCGTCGCGACCGCCGTCTTCGTCGTTCTTTTTCGGCCTCGTGTCGGTGCTCGGCTTCGTTGCGGCGCGCTGGAAGGCGGCGGACCTCGGGCACATTCACGAATGGGGCCTCGGAGGGCGGCGATTTGGCCGCTGGATCACCTGGTTCCTGCTCGGCG
The DNA here is from genome assembly GCA_963753135.1 of uncultured Alphaproteobacteria bacterium. Lineage (GTDB taxonomy): Bacteria > Pseudomonadota > Alphaproteobacteria > Rhizobiales > Beijerinckiaceae > Roseiarcus. Next base: position 521,528 of record CAVWBA010000009.1, read on the forward strand.
GCGATCTCTACACCGCCTATACGGTCATCGCGATTCCCGCCGTCGTCTTCGCCATCGGCGCCTTCGGCTTCTTCGCGGTGCCCTACACGATCATCGTCTATCCGTTTCTGTACTTGACGTTGCCGCGGCTGTGGGCGGTCTCGCACAAGCATGGTTACATGACCGCCGGCGATTTTGTGCTCGGCCGTTATGGGCACAAGGGGTTGGAGCTTGCGGTCGCGTTGACGGGCATCCTGGCGACCATGCCTTACATCGCGCTGCAGCTGATCGGCTTGGAGAAAGTCATTCTGGCGCTCGGCTTCTCCGGCCAGGGCGATCATGGCGCACGCGCCGATCACCATAGCCTTCGTGATCCTCGCGCTCTTCACTTACAACAGCGGGCTGCGCGCGCCGGCGATGATCGCGTTCGTCAAGGACGCGATGATCTACATTTTCATCATTGCGGCGATTGTGGTCATTCCCTACGAGCTCGGCGGCTTCGGCGCCATTTTCGCAGCGGCGGGCAAGGCGTTTGACGCGAAAGTCGCGGCGAATCCGCACCTCGCGGCGGGGCTCACGCTCAAACCCGCCCAGGTCGGCCCTTACATCACGCTGGCGATCGGGTCGGCGATGGCGTTGTTCATGTATCCCCATGCGCTGACCGGCGCGCTCGCCGCTTCCAGCGGGCGCGCCATTCGCTTCAACACGATGATGCTGCCTGCCTATTCGGTCGTGCTCGGGCTCATCGCCCTGCTCGGGCTGATGGCGATCGCCGCCGGCGTCAAGGTCGAGACGCCGCAGGACGCCGTGCCGCAGCTCATGCTTTGGGCTTTCCCAGACTGGTTCGCAGGTTTTTGTTTCGCGGCGATTGCGCTTGGCGCGCTCGTGCCGGCGGCGGTCATGTCGATCGGCGCGGCCAACACCTTCACCCGCAATATCTGGAAGCCGTTCATTCACCCTGAGATGTCGCCGCGGGAGGAATCGCTGCTCGCCAAGCTCGCTTCGCTCGCGGTGAAGATTGGCGCGCTCGCGGCGATCTTCTTCATGCCGACCCGGTTCGCCCTGGACCTCCAATTGCTCGGCGGGGTCTGGATGGTTCAGATATTTCCGGCGATGATCTTGGGGCTTTATACCCGCTGGTTCAGCGGCTCGGCGCTCATGATCGGCTGGGCGGCGGGTATGATTGTCGGCACGTCGCTGTCCTGGAGCGGGAAGGCGTGGGTTCCAGTGCATGCGCTCAAGTGGGATATTCCGCTCCTCGGCCATTTCGATCTCGGCCTTGGCTTTGCCGCCTACAACGGATTGACAGCGGTGCTCGTCAATTTACTTGTTGCGGCAACGCTTTCCTTGGTGCTGCGTTCTCGGGCTGGCGATCAGACCTCTCCCGAAGACTACGACGACCGTGTGCTCGCTTGAGCAATGGGGAAAAGAGGCCGCAACCGGCGTTGCGAATCGCTCATCTTGGACGGCGCCCGCCAGGCGCGGCGACTTGCGGGCGAGCGACGATGTTGCCGTCGGCGATGATCGGGCGCAGTCTGCCCGCATTGAGGAGCTCATAAATGGTTGAAGTGGGGCCGGGCTCCGCGGAGAACGATCCATCGGCCGCGCCGCATGAGGCGCGTCCCGACTTTTCCGCTGTTCAAGGCTTCCAGCTTGTCGGCGGCGGAAGATCATGGCGCGCCGCTCGGGGCGGACCAGGCCTGGCGGGACGCGCTCAGATTGGAGCTGGCGGCGCGGGCTGCGCGCCTTCATCAGGCGGTCGACGCAGCGATCGTGCTTTCGAATGATGGCGTCATTCGTTGGCTGGGGGATCCGGTCGCCAGACTGTCGCGCGGCCCGAACGTGCTGAACCCCGGGGCGGTCATCCTGGCCGACGAGTCGGCGCCGGGCGAGTGTCGAGAGACAATAAAGACGCGGATTGAACTTTGGCTCGCGGCGACGACGCGACGCATGCTTGGGCCGCTGTTCGCGCTCGAAAGCCTTCAAGAAGGATCGGAGATCGTTCGCGATCTGGCTCGCGAGCTCGTGCGCTCGCTGGGCGTTTTGGAGCGCGAACCGATCAGAGCGAAGATCAAGGCGCTATCTCAGGACGACCGGGCGGAACTGAGAAAGCAGGGCGTGCGATTCGGCGCCTATTACATCTTTGTCCCGGCGTTGATCAAACCAGCGCCGAGAGACTTCGCGCTTCAGCTGTGGGGCCTAGCAAGCGCCTGGCGACGCCAATGAGCTTTTGCGCAGCCTTGGCCCGGTGGCTTCGTCCGGGCGGACCTCCTTGCCGGTCGACAAGGCGATTTCGAAGGAGGGATATCGCGTCGCCGGTTATCGGGTGTGCGGCGAACGGGTTGTGCGCGTGGATGTCGTCGAACGTCTTGCCGGGATGATCCGCGCCGCGATCGGCGGCGAAGCGCGGGCGGTCCAAACCATCGAGTCGCGAAAGGATTCGTCGTCAGCGGGGAGATGACCTCGCTCACGGGGTGCTCGGGAGACCAGTTCGCCTCGATTTTGCGATCCATGGGCTTTCGTCCCGCTGAAATGAAGCGATCGGACTTTTTCGCAATCCCATCCGCCAGCGAGGCGCCCCGACAAAGCGAACCCTCTTCTCCGCCGGACGATCAAAGACCGATCGCCGACGGCCAGGCGCCGGCGGCCGCAACCGCTGAGGAAGAGCCGCCGGCCGAGGCGGTTTTGGCCGCGCCGGCCGCCGAACCAGCGCTTGGGCCATCTCCGAGGAGGCGGAGAGCGCTCCTGAACACGCTGACGCCGTTGCTGAAGGCGGCGGCGGCGTCCTGAAGGCGCCGTGGCGAGGCCGTCGGCGCCGTCGCCGCCGACGCGCCGCCATCTCCGGCTTCCGCGGATCCATCCGACGCCGACGCGCAAGCGGCCGCTCCGCAGCCGTCGGGCTCAAGCGCCGAACCGGCAAAAAATGCTGACATGATCGTCGTCTGGCGCCCCGACCATCGAAGGATTTCGCCCAATCGTCGCAGGGAAGCCAAACCATCGAGAAGCGAAGCCGCAAGCCGAGCACAAGCTCACGCTCATAACCCAGGGCCGGCTCCCGAGCTGCCGGCTGCGGCGGCGACGCCCGGCCCGCCAAACCGAATCGGCCCGATTCGTCCAATTCCAACGAAAAACGTCGCCAGCGGCCTCGAAACTATGATATGGCGCGCTCAAATCCAAGGACGGCGCCGGAGCAAAAGGCCAAGGTCGACCCGAATTCCCCCTTCGCCAAGCTTCTTGAGCTCCGTTCGCTACTTGAGGAACAAGCCAACAAACGCCAGTAAGCGGGCCGCCTCCGCCAAACGCATTGACGACGAAAATGGTTGGCGGATCGTCTGGAAATTCATAAAGGGCGGGCGGATTCCCGATCGGGAAGGTTGTCGGCGAGGATATGCGTATGACCTATGTGGTCGTTGAAAACTGCATAAAATGCAAATACTTGGACTGCGTGGAGGTGTGCCCGGTCGATTGCTTCTACGAGGGAGACAATATGCTCGTCATTCATCCTGACGAGTGCATTGACTGCGGCGTGTGCGAGCCCGAATGCCCTGCGGAAGCAATCAAGCCGGACACCGAACCCGACCTTGCTTTTTGGCTTAAGCTGAACGCTGAATACGCCAAATCCTGGCCGAATATAACAAGCAAGAGGGAGCCGCCGCCCGACGCCAAGGAATTCGACGGGCGAGCCAACAAGTTTGCAGAATTTTTTTCGTCCGAACCAGGGCAGGGCGATTGAGCCCGCCGCCCGCGCCTTCGTTCGAGGCGCGCTTAACCAAGCGCCGCCGCACCCGGCCCGCTGTTCATCTTCTTCTTTGATTTTTCGACGAAATTGTGCTAAACGGCAAATTAATCGCCGAGCCGAAGTCGCCAAGCGTCGGAGCGAAGACGCAAGTGATTTTGTGGACAAAAGGTCAACTCGGCGTGTGGAAGATCAGTGTTCGTGCACGGACTTGGAGCAGTGTTCATGCGCGGATTAAGGGTGATGTTCGCGCGTGGAGAGGTTGACGATGTCAGCGCGTAAGAGATCGAAGAAACCGACGAGATCAAAGACCAAGAAAACAGGGCCCGCGTCGAGCGCGAAATCAACGCCGAAGCGCGCCGCAAAGAGGGTTTCCTCGTCTAGTGTCCGGGCTCGGGTTGGGAAGAGCAAGCCGGCGTCGAATGCAAGACCTGCGCGCAAAACCGTTAAAACTATTCGAGCCAAGATGAAAAGTGACGTAACGAAACGAACGCGGAGAAGCTCCAATGCTGGAGCGACCCACGGATCGGGCGGAGCGAAGAGATCCGCCAACGCCGCTCGTCGTAAAGCCGCGGCGTCGAAGAGCGTAGTCAAGGCGAACAAGACCGCAAAGGTCGCCAAGGGGGCCTCGACCGTCCGTGCGCGGTTGAAGGAAAAGAACCCGAAATTGCCGTTGGAGAGCCGAGGGGTGCAAGAGTCTCGAACCACTGCGGACAAGGGAGCGGCGCTTCCCGCCGCGTCAAGGCCGAGACCGGATCACAGCGCTCACATCGCTGGACCAACCGAACTCGCGCCGCCGGCGAAATCCGGCGCTCCCGCGGTTAAGATCCAGAAGACGGTAGGTTCGGAAGAGGCCTCCCCTTCTGCGAAGACGAAGAGCGCGGGCCAGCGCCAGGGCTTCAGGCTCAACGAGTTCGTCGTCTATCCCGCGCACGGAGTTGGCCAGATCGTGGCGATTGAGGAGCAGGAAGTCGCGGGTTTCAAGCTTGAGCTATTTGTCATTAGCTTCTCCAAGGATAAGCTCACCTTGCGGGTTCCAACCTCCAAAGTCTCCGGCGTTGGAATGAGGAAGATATCCGACCCCGACACCGCCAAGCGCTCTTTGGAGATTTTGACGGGACGCGCTCGCGTCAAGCGCACGATGTGGTCGCGGCGGGCTCAAGAGTATGAAACCAAGATCAACTCTGGCGATATCGGCGCGATCGCTGAAGTCGTGCGCGACCTTTACCGTTCGGAGGCGCAACCGGAGCAGTCATATTCGGAGCGACAATTGTACGAGGCCGCTCTCGACCGGATGGTTCGCGAGATTGCGGCGGTCCAGAAGTCGAATGAAATCGACGCTTTGAAGACGGTCGAGGCGCAACTTCAGAAAGGCCAAAGCCGGGCTCCGAAGGCTCTTCCGCCGCCGGCCGCCGCGAGCGAGATCGAACAGGCGGCTTGAGCCTATAGGCTCGGCCGTTCTCCATGAGTCGGTCGTTGGCTGCGTTCGCTTAAGGTTCACGCTCGCACCGCGTGGGCCGTTGACCGCAGTGCCGATCAAAGATTGTCGCAGGCTCGGCCAGCGTAGGTCACGCCGAGCGCCAGCCGAGGACTTCGCCGATCTCAAGCAGCGTCCGGCGCTGCTCGGACACGCGACGTCTCCCCAGCGGCAGGAAATGCCTCGAGTTGCGGTCCTGATCCGAGTGTCGGCCGGTCGCTGTCAAGCGCGAGCAGGGACACCCGCCATGCCCGAACGCGAAGGCGCAGGTGCTTGGCTCTTCGAAATTGCGGGCGACGGCGCCTTGTCCAGCGCAGCTGCTGCTTGGAAACCCGGACGCCAGGAAGACCGATCGTGGCGATAACTGGGATCGAGAGTCTTCCGAGCCACGCCCCATACGCAATGAAAAACTGCCCTATCTTCGTTCTTCAGGAACTGGCCGAGGAGCTTTGGGCATGGGCGCCCCTGCGTTTCGCGAGCGCCAGCCACATTGGAAAGCCGCAGGTGTCTTTGGGCGCTCCTTATCCCTTGGGGAAATGGTTGAGTTAAACCGGGTCAACGAATCCAAATCTCGCGATCTTGCGAAGTGGAAATAACCTCACGACAAGATTGTGGAGACAAGATTGTCGATACGCTATCGCGGATACGATATCGTTGATGCAGTGTTGTGGATACAATATTGCGGTTGCATCGGTAATTGCTTTTCCATTAATTGACCGCCTTAGGCCAAACGTTGCAAAATTCGGACAATCTGGCGCGCGGTCGAGCTAATCCATTGACATATGTGGGTGGATAGCCAATAGGCCGATAAACAAGGTCCGATACAAAATCGTTCGTTGGGCAAGGGGCGGCAAGTCATGCGCTGGAGCGCGAATCCTGCAATCCTTATTGCTGCGGTAATTCTTTGTGGGATCGCGGCGCTTCCTGCCGGGAGCTGGCTTGGGAGCCATTCAGCGCAAACAGTCGCTCAAAGAACTGCACCTCTGCCGTTCGCGAATGGAGCGCCCGCCCTTCGCGGGCCAATCGGCATTGATGATTCGTGAGCAGAAACAGTGCGACCTCGCTGTGCCGCGGAGCACGAGGCTGCAGTATAGCATTTGGTCTGAGAGCGCCGGGAGACCGGCAAGGAGTAGGTGGTGCAAGTCCACTACGAGGAAGGAGCAGCGATCTACCTCGGCCCCGAGCCGTGCGCTGTCATCCGTGAGGGTGAGGGCGAAGCGTCGGCAGGGGAGCGCACAGGCCAGCCATTGAGCCGCGAAAGAAGTACAGTATCGGAGGCCGACGCGGTTCAGATCGCGGAAGGCAACATGGATGGTCGCGGGAGCGCGAGCGGCCGCCCACTCTGGCGTGGTCGGAGACCCTGGCATGTGCGGACGCTCCTTGGGCGGGAACCGGGAGGCCCCACAGCCGACCCTCGGCCCTGTGCCGATCCGGTCCGCATCGGGAAGGCGAGGAGCCGAAGCCGATGATGCACGGGGGTGGGGAGTCAGAACTCCGCCGTAGTAGCCGAGAAGCCGACGAACGCGGCGGAACGATCCGCCGCGGAGCCGGGGGAGCCAAGGGCGGAGGCCGAGGGGAATGCGGGCCAGCAAAGCACGCGCCGGACGCCGAGCCGGGCAAGCGTGACCCAGGCGCTGGAACGCATACGAGGAACTGCCAGGGAAAGGAAGAAGGAGAGGTTCACCGCGCTCCTCCACCACATCAACCCCGACTTGCTCGAAGAGGGGTTCTTTGCCCTCAAAGAACACGCCGCAGCGGGCATCGACGGGCTGACGTGGCGGGATTACGAGCAAGACCTCGAGCGCAACCTCGAGGATCTGCAGGCTCGCATCCACCGGGGAGCGTACCAGCCACTGCCGTCGCGGCGTGTGTACATTCCCAAACCGGACGGGCGGCAGCGCCCGCTCGCGGTCGCAGCCTTGGAGGACAAGATTGTCCAACGGGCTACGGCCGCGCTGCTGAACGCGATCTACGAGGAGGACTTCCTCGGGTTCTCGTATGGCTTCCGGCCCGGGCGCGGCGCGCATGACGCGATGGATGCGCTTCTAGTTGGAATTGGAAGCCGTAAGGTGAACTACATCTTGGACGCCGATATCCGGTCGTTTTTCGACACCGTGAGCCAGGACTGGCTCATTCGTTTCGTGAAGCACCGGATCGGCGACAAGCGCATCATCCGCCTGATCCAGAAATGGCTCAGGGCGGGCGTCCTGGAGGACGGGGTAGTCAACGTCAGTGCGATGGGGACGGCGCAAGGGGCGGTGATCTCGCCGCTGCTCGCCAACATCTATCTGCACTACGCTCTCGACCTCTGGGCCGAGCGCTGGCGACGGCAGGAGGCCACGGGCGACATGATCATCGTGCGCTACGCCGACGACTTCATCGTCGGTTTCGAGCACGAAAGCACCGCCCGACGTTTCCTGGACGCGATGCGCATCAGGCTGCGGGAGTTCGCGCTGTCGCTGCATCCCGAGAAGACCCGGCTGATCGAGTTCGGACGTTTCGCGGCGCAGAACCGCAAGCGGCGCGGGCTCGGCAAACCGGAGACCTTCAGTTTCCTCGGCTTCACCTACATTTGCGGCAAAACGCGACGAGGCAAGTTCCTCATCAAGAGGAAAACCCGTGGCGACCGCATGCGGGCGAAGCTTCAGGAGATCAAACGGGAGCTGAGGCGGCGCATGCATCAGCCGATCCCTGAACAGGGAAGATGGCTGAAGCAGGTCATTGCGGGGTACTTCAACTACCACGCGGTGCCGACCAATAGTCGCGCGCTTATTGCCTTCCGCTTCCACATCGTCGATCTGTGGCGACGCACGCTGCGGCGCCGCAGTCAAAAGGATCGAACCGGGTGGGTGCGCGTCGGACAGCTGGCGAACGATTTCCTCCCAAAGCCGCGCATCCTTCATCCATGGCCGCAGGCACGTTTCGCCGTCAAACACCCAAGGTGGGAGCCGTATGCCTTAATCGGGCCCGTACGGTTCTGTGCGGGGGGCGCACAGCAATGAGCGTCCCTACCGCGATCATGACCTTAATAGTGTAAACCGTCCTTTGGCGAGGAGGGCGGCAACCATAAAAGCTGTCTTGTTCTGGGCTGTGGAGGGTTTAGCAATGGGGATAAGCAAAGCAACGTTAGCCAGCGTCTTGACGGCTTTAGTCCTAGTGACTACCGGTTCGGCGCGAGCTTACGACTTTTCGAAGCCTCTCACCTGCGCCGCGACAGTATACGGCAGCGGGAGCGCAATGTGGACGTGGGCTGAGGTTTCGAACGGGACAGGCAATCGCGTCGTCGAAGAAGTCGGACCGGTCATGATGAACGGCCGTGCGGTTCCGAACCATACGCCTGCGATTTGGACATGGTCTGACGACATACCGAATGACTGGCAACTTAACGGGCCTGTGCCCAGAGGGAGCTTGACCCTCGTGCCGCTAGAGGATCCGACGACGCGCATCATCGCCTTTGGCGCAGATAAGATGACCGCCGATGGCGATGCGGTCCGCGCGGTGCTGATCCACGACGGGCAAGTCGCGGGCGTCGGCTCATGCTGGGCTAAAACCTGACGTTTCCTGCTTGGAGGCGGTTCGCCAGCAGGGCTCAAGCCGCCGCGGCATGACTTCGGCCAGAGGCCCGGCGACGCCGGCGTCCCTGACGCCAAGGGGCGCCGGTCAGCTCATCCCCAGCGCCGCCAGATAAAGATCGAGGATCGTCTCCTCCTCGATTCGGCTGTCGCGATCCTGCTTTCTGAGCGACACGATCTTTCGCATGATCTTGACGTCGAAGCCGTTCGCCTTGGCCTCGCCGTAGACGTCCTTGATGTCGCCGGCGAGCGCTTTCTTTTCCTCTTCGAGCCGCTCGATCCGCTCGATGAACGCCTTCAGATGACCGGCGTTGACTTCGCTCGTCCCGATCGGGTCGTTCGGCTTCGCCATATTCATGCTGTGACCTCGCTTGAAGTTTCGTGGAGCGCGACGGATCGCGCCGAACGTCTCCGCCCGTCAAGTTGCGGCAGAGGGTTTTCCCCGGCGATCGGCTTCTTCCCGCGCGCGGGCGCCAAAATCCGCAGGCGATCGCGAGCGCCGATCGGCGAGGATCGGCCTGAGCAGGCGGGCGAGGCGTTCAGCCCAGGCCAGCGCGCCCTTCGACTCCAAGATCAGATCCTGCCTGATCTCGATCAGCGCATTGGCCAGTCCGCGCGAAGTGGCGATCGCGTCGATCGTGTCGCCGGGCAGGCCGCCGTCATAGGGTTCGTTGTCGCCGACGTCGCCGGCGGAAAGATCGGGCTCGGCGAGCAAAGCCTCGATCAGCGGCTTCGCAATCCGATCGTCGCGATCCCATAGGATCCCGATCTTCCACGGACGGGCGAAGCCGCGCCAGACGTTGGTGAACGAATGGATCGAGATCAGAGCCGGAGGCTCGCCGGTCGCCATCATCGCTTCGACCGTCGCATTTATCTTTTCGCGATAAGGCGCCCACAATCGCGCGCCGCGGCGAGCGATCTCGGCTGCGTCGATATAGGCGTTGCCGGGCACGATCGCGCCATCCGAGTAGCGCATGACCAGCGTCGGATCATTAAGGCCCCGATTCGGGTCGATGACGAGGCGCGAATAGGTCGACAGCACCGCCGGCGCGCCGATGAGCGCGGCAAGAGCGCGGCTCACGTTCGGCCGCGCCGATGTCATAGGCGATGTGACGCTCAAGCGCTTCGCGCTCGAGGCCAAGCGTGCCGTAGACTGAAGGAATGGCGTTCGAGGCGTGATCGCAAATGACGAGCGCGCCGCTCATGAGGCCGCCTGGAATCGCCTCGAAGGCGGAATAGGCCGCCTCAGCCGTCCCGGAATTGATCTCAGCGCTCGGCTTCATGGCTTGTCTCTTGGGCGCGGCGTGATTGTCCGCTTTCAAGCGATCGTCGCGCCGCCATCGATGACGATGGTCTGTCCGGTCATGAACGATCCGGCCTTCGAGGCGAGATAGACGGCGGCGCCGGCGATCTCATCGGCCTCGCCGATTCGCCCGAGCGGCGTCCTCGCGGTCGCCGCCTTCAAGGTCTGCGGGTTCTCCCACAACGCGCGCGCGAAGTCGGTTCGGATGAGGCCCGGAGCGATGCAGTTGACGCGGACATTGTGCTTTCCCCATTCGACCGCGAGATTGCGCGCAAGCTGAAGGTCGGCGGCCTTGGAGATGTTGTAGGCGCCGATGACCGGCGAGCCCTTGAGCGCGCCGATCGAGGAGATGATGACGATCGCGCCGTCGTTGCGCTCGATCATGCCCGGCGCGGCCAATTGGATCAGCCAATGGTTGGCGAGGACGTTGTTGTCGAGGATCTTGCGGAATTGCTCGTCCGAGATCCCTGCCATCGGCCCGTAATAAGGATTTGATGCAGCGTTGCACACAAGGATGTCGATCCGGCCGAAGGCGCTCACCGTCTCATCCGCCAGGCGGCGAAGATCGTCCTTGGAGGAAATGTTGGCCGGAATCGGCTTCGCCGCCTCGCGCCCGCGAGCGGCGTTGATGGCGGCGGCGGTCTCGGCGCAGGCGTCCGCCTTGCGCGACGAGATAATGACTGTCGCGCCGTGCTCGGCCAGCCGTTCGGCGATGGCGCGGCCGATGCCCCGCGACGAGCCGGTGACGATCGCGACCCGGCCGGTCAGGTCAAAGAGACTTGTCAAGCTTTCCTCCCGATTGGACGGGCCGTGGATGCGGAACTCTCGCCGGGAGAGCGCGACTGGCGGGCGCCATTTACCCCAAGTCCGTTTTAAGGCGGCATTCGATCGAAAATCTTTAAGCCTGGGGGGATGATCGCCCAGGCCGGACGGCCTGCGGCGAAGATGGCGATCGTCGGATGAAAGGCCGAAGGGTCGTCCAGCGAGCCCGCGTAGAGCGTGTACGAATCGGATTTGCCGATCTCGCCGCCGAACACGAGACTCATGCATCGGGCGCAGCGGTTTCGGACCGCATCGCCCCCGTTCGCCGCCTTCGAGCGGAACTCACGCGCTTCGCCTTCGAAGCGAACGGCCTCCGCCTTGAAGCCCATGAAGGGAATGAAGCCCGAACCCGAGGCCCTGCGGCAATCGGCGCAATAGCAATGGCCGCGAGGCGATCGGCTCGCCCGCGGCCTCGTAGCGAAGCGGCACCGCCGCATAACGTTTCGCCTCATCGCTCATGTGGAAGCCCGTGCTTTCGAGACCTGACGCGTCTCTGCCGGCGCCCGGACGCACGGGAATGCGAATCGCTCTCACGGCGTTCGCTGTTGTTTTCCGGAACTCCGGACTTGGTCGCCACGGCCGCCCTTGGCCGGCCATGCACGGATTGCAACTGCAAAAGGGGAGCGCGCTAGCCAGGGGTCGCCGCAGGGCATTGAATTGGGTTGCGCCTGCAGCCTGATACGGATTTACACATGGACGGCCGCGTCAAGCGACGTCAAGCGCGGCCATGACGGTCGACTAGCGCTTACTGGCGTTTAGGCGCGTTTACTAGCGAGGCTCTATTTGCGCGATCAGGCCGCGGCCGAGCGGCCCTCCCGCTCGCGCAGGAACCGCAGGATGTCGGCGTTGAGCTCATCCATATGGGTGAACATGAGGCCGTGCGGCGCGCCCGGATAGATGAGGAGCTTGCAGTCCGGAATGAGCTCGGCCGAAGGCTTGGCCGTCAGTTCGACCGGCGCCGAGCGGTCGCGGTCGCCGTGGATGATGAGGGTCGGAACGTCGATGCGGCGCATCTCGGCGCGGAAGTCCGCCTCCGCCATCGCGCGGGAGCAGGCGAGCGTGACCGGAAGCGAGGTTGTGAGCAGCGTGACGCCCCAGCGCATCATCGCCGGCGACGTCTCGGGAACGAAGAATGGCGCGATGATTGCCGGCGACCCATTTCGGATAGTCGCGCCGCCACTCGGCCCACAAAGCCTCGAAAGCTTCCCTCGGCGCGCCGTTCGGGTTGTCATGCGCCTTGAAGCAGCATCGGCGTCGTCGGCGCGAGAAGGACGAGGCGGGCGACGCGTTGGCTCCCGCGCCGGGTGAGATAGCGCACCGCTTCGCCGCCCGCCATCGAATGGGCGATGAGGGTGAGGTCCGAAAGATCGAGGCTGTCGACGAGCGCGGCGACGTCGTCGGCGAAAGTGTCGAAGTCGTAGCCGCTCGCGGGCTGATCGGAGCAGCCGTGGCCGCGCCGGTCGAAGCCGATGCAGCGAAAGCCTTCGTCCGCGAACGCGGCCATCTGGTAGTCCCACATCCGGCTGCTGCAGCCGAGGCTATTGAGGAACAGGATCGGCGCGCCGGCGCCGAACTCATGCCAATAGAGCTCGACGCCGTCGTTTGCTGTGATGAAAGGCATGGCAATTGTCCTCTATGAAACGCTGCGGATTCGTGCGCTATGCGGGAACGAACGGATGATCGGCCAGGATGCGGCCCTTATCGTCGACGATGAGGAACTCGAGCCCGCTTGCGAGCACGGTCTCGCTGTCGGCGAGCAGCATCTCCCAGCGGAACGTCACAACATCGCCGCGCAGGCGGGCGGTTCGAGCGGCGCGATAGCGAACGCCGCTCTCGCCGCCGTTCCTTTCCGGCGATCCTTGGATAAGCGCGCGAAGCGCGCCATATCCGCGCGCCTCGCGCGCCCGCTCACGGCGCGGCGCGTCCGGCGCCCAAAGCGCGGCGAGGGCGCAAGAGCGCCTGGCCGCGTCGGGTTCGTTCCAGGCGGCGACATAGCGGTCGGCGAGCGCCTGAGCGTCGAGCATGATGTCTCTCCAATCCGGCTTACAAGATCGAGGGCCTTGCGAGCCCTCCAGGGGGCCCGTGTTCGAATTCGAGCCGCGGGCGTTATCCCCGCCAGCACGGCTTGTTGATTTCCGCCCAGCGTTGGGCCGGCGTGACGCCAATGTCGTGGAGCTCGGCTTCCGACATCAGCGCCAGCACGCGTCGTTCCCGATGCCGCCGACGCCACACCCGCATTGCGCTTCGCCAGCGTTCGAAACTTGGCGACGTTGGTCCGAGGGCGATATGCGGCAACGCAATTCGCAGCATTTCATCCTCCTGCTCGGTGCGCGCAGGATCACGCTGGTTGGGGTCGAAATCCATGACCCCTAAGGTCAAAAAGCGACCGCACCGCTTGACCTCGGAGGTCATGGCCTTATGCGGCGGCGAGGGCTAAGCTTGGTTTCCATGACCGCCCATCAGCTTCCATTCGGGGTTCTGCTGCGGCGCTGGCGCGAGCGGCGGCGCATGACCCAGGCCGACCTCGCTTATGCCGCGGAGAGCTCGACCCGGCACCTTTCCTGTCTCGAGACCGGCAAGGCGCAGCCGAGCCGCGAGATGATCGCGCGTCTCGCCGAATATCTCGAGATCCCGCTTCGCGACCAGAATACGCTCCTGCTCGCCGCCGGCTTCGCGCCCGCGTTTCAGGAGCGCTCGCTTGCGGCGCTGGATGCGGCGAAAGGCGCGATCGAGGCGATTCTGAACGCGCACAAGCCCTATCCCGCTTTCGCGGTCGACCGGCATTGGAATGTCGCGATGTCGAATTCCGCCTTGCCTCAGCTTTACGAGGGCTGCTCGGCCGAACTCATGCGCCCGCCGGTCAACGCCGTGCGCCTCACCCTGCATCCAGCCGGCATGGGGCCGAGGATCGTGAACTACGCCGCCTGGCGCGCCCATGTGCTGAGCGTGCTGCGCCATGAGATCGACGCGCGCGGCGATCCGGTCCTCCAGAGCCTGTTCGCCGAGGTCCAGGCCTATCCGGCGACGAGAGAGAGCGAAAAGGCGGAGAGCTTCGGGCCCGCCGAGCGCTTGGCGACGCCGTTCCGGGTCGCGACCCGCTTCGGAATCATGTCCTTTCTCGGCACGGTCACGGTTTTCGGCACGCCGAACGACGTGACGCTCTCCGAGCTCGCGCTCGAAATGCTGTTCCCGGCCGATGACGCGACCGCGCGCATTGCGCACGCCATGGTCGAGGAGCTGGAGCGGGCGGCGTGAATGGGCGCTGGGCGGGGCTGTGCTTGCGGGCTTAAATACATTATTAATATGTTTATTGTGGCCTTTTAGACCAGCTATCTGAAGGACGGAAACTAAACGGGGTCGTAAGCCGTTGAAAACGATAGGGGCGCGGAACTGAAACGGAACTACGCGAGCGCGCGCCTGGCGAGGCCCGGCCGCCCCTTGCGCCCCGCCGCTTCCTGGTCCACATAGGGCTCGGGAGGTTGGCGAAGGACGTACCGCTCGCCAACCGGGTCAGGTCCGGAAGGAAGCAGCCCTAACGAGACAGGGCGGGTCTTTGTCCAACCTCCCACTGGCGCGCTTGACGCCAGGAAACAGGCGAGCCCCAGGCGGGTTTTGCGTTCGCGCGAGGCGGTCCTGGTCTCGAGCGAAACTTGATAGGCTCCGCTTCCTTTCCCGCCGATGAGGGGCGCCGTTGAGCGATTCGCTCTTTCCCGTCGCTGAGGCCTTAAGTCCGCCGGCTTCCCCCTATCGGGTGCTGGCGCGGAAATACCGGCCGATACGGTTCGAGGACCTGGTCGGCCAGGAGCCGATGGTCCGCACGCTCGCCAATTCCTTCGCCGCCGGCCGCATCCACCAGGCCTATATCCTCACCGGCGTGCGCGGCGTCGGCAAGACGACGACTGCGCGCATTCTCGCCCGCGCCTTCAACTATTCGCTGCCCGGCAGGATCGATGCGCCCAGCATCGACATGCCCGAGCTTGGGCTCCACTGCCAGGCGATCATGGAGTCGCGCCATGTCGACGTGATCGAGATGGACGCGGCCTCCCACACAGGCATCGACGACGTGCGCGAGATCATCGAGAACGCGCGCTATCGCCCGGTTTCGGCGCGCACCAAGGTCTATATCATCGACGAAGTGCACATGCTCTCGAAGCAGGCCTTCAACGGTCTTCTGAAGACGCTCGAGGAGCCGCCCGAGCACGTCAAGTTTCTGTTCGCGACCACCGAGATCGACAAGGTGCCGATCACCGTGCGCTCGCGCTGCATTCGCTTCGATTTGCGGCGCATCGAGTCCGGCCCGATGATCGCGCACTTAAGCAAGATCAGCGCGGCCGAAGGCGTCGCCGCCGAGCCGGAGGCGCTGGCGCTGATCGCCCGCGTCGCCGAAGGCTCGGTGCGCGACGCGCTCTCGCTGCTCGACCAGGGCATCGCGCATGGGGGGAATACGGGCGTGACCGCGCTCGCCATTCGCGACATGCTGGGGCTCTCCGACCGGGGCGAGGTCATCGCGCTGTTCGAGCGCGTGATGAAGGGCGAGATCGCCGAGGCGCTCGAGATTACGCGCGCGCTCCACCAGGCCGGCGCCGACGCCGCCGACATCCTCATCGAGCTCGCCGAATTCTGCCATTTCGTCACCCGCGCCAAGATCGCGCCGGCGGCGACCGCGGATCCGGCGGTGAGCGAGATCGAGCGCGAGCGCGCCCAGGAATTCGCCGACAAGCTGACGATCGGGGTCCTGGCGCGCGCCTGGCAGATCCTGCTCAAGGGCGTGGAGGACGTGAAGGATTCGCCCCGCCCGCTCGCTTCCGCCGAGATGGCGCTGATCCGGCTTGCTTACGCTTCCGATCTGCCCAGTCCGGAGGAGGCGATTCGCAAGCTCACCCAAGGCGCCGACGGTTCGCGTCACGCGCCCCCGCTTCCCTCCGGCGGCGGAGGCGCGCGCGCCTCGCTGCGGCTTAAGGCGATAGCGCCCGCTCCGGCCGCGTCCGCGCCTCCTCGCTCCGTCCGCCGCGGCGCCTCGGCTCGCATGTTTCGACGACGTCGTTGCGCTCGCGCGGGCCAAGCGCGATATTCAGCTTGTCCAGTCGCTCGAGCGATCGGTGCGGCTCGCGCGGTTCGAACCGGGCAGCATCGCCTTCACGCCGGCGGAAGGCGCCGAGCCCAGCCTGGCGCAGACGCTGAGCCGGCGGCTGCAGGAATGGACCGGCGAGCGCTGGATGGTGGCGCTGGTCGCGGGCTCGACCGCGCCGACCTTGCGCGAGCAGGCGGAGGCGCGCGAGGCCGAACGCGCAAGCAGCGTGGCGTCGCATCCGCTGGTGCAAAAGGTTCTTGATCGCTTCAAAGGGGCCCGCATCGTCGACGTCCGGCGTCCCGAGGCTCAGCCGTCGACGACAGCAGGCGAGGCCGATGATGAGGTCGGCTACGCCGATTCCGGCGCCGACCCCGCCGACGACGTCTGAAGATGGAGAAAAGCCGCCATGGATATCATGGGTATGATGAAGAAGGCGCAAGCCGTTCAGTTGAAGCTTCAGGAGGCGCAGGAGGAGCTTGGGCGCGTCGAAGTCGAGGGCCAGTCGGGGGGAGGCATGGTGCGTCTCACGCTCAACGCCAAGGGCGAGCTCAAGGGCGTGCAGATCGATCCCTCGCTTCTAACCCCGGCCGACAAGGAGATGCTGGAGGATCTCTTCATCGCCGCCTTCAATGACGGCAAGGCCAAGGCCGACCGCGCCGCGGCCGAGAAGATGCAGGCGCTGACCGAGGGCCTGCCCCTTCCGCCCGGCATGAAGCTGCCGTTCTAGAGGCTGAATGTCGACCAGCGTCGCCGGACCGGAAATCGAGCGTCTCGTCCAGCTTCTTGCGCGCTTGCCGGGATTAGGGCCCCGCTCGGCGCGCCGCGTGGCGCTCCATCTCATCAAGAAGCGCGAGACGCTGCTTGGCCCCCTCGCCGATGCGTTGCGCGTAGCCCAGGAGCGGATCCTGACCTGCTCGGTCTGCGGCAATGTCGACACGCGCGATCCTTGCACGATCTGCGCCGATGACCGGCGCGACCCGACGGCGCTCGTGGTCGTCGAATCGGTCGGCGACCTTTGGGCGCTGGAACGGGCCGGCGCCACGAAAGCGCGCTACCATGTGCTTGGCGGCGCCTTGTCTCCGCTCGATGGCGTCGGCCCATCCGATCTCAACTTGCCAGCGCTCGTCGCGCGCGTCGCCAAAGGCCAGGTGAGCGAAGCGATCCTTGCCGTCAACGCCACGGTCGAGGGCCAAACGACGGCGCACTACATCATCGATCTCCTCGCCAATTATCCCGTCAAGGTGACGCAACTCGCCCATGGCGTGCCGGTCGGCGGCGAGCTCGACTACCTCGATGACGGCACGCTCACGACTGCGATGCGTCAGCGCACGGCGTTTTGAACCGCAATCGCCGGCGAACGGATTTCAGATATCGCCCCTGTCCGGCGGCCCCGGCTTGTCCTATCTTAGGTTTCGGGAGCCAGCGTCTTTCGAAGGCATTGCGATGTCGGCCGTATCCGCAGCGTCGAGGGTTTTCGTTCCTCCTTATCCGCCGAGGCCCCATAGGCCCCGGGGTTCGCTCTCGACCTTGTTCGCCATACAGCGAAATCCGATCGAAATCTGGTGGGAGGGGGACTTCGAACGGCCGGTTTCCATCGGCCGCACCATCTTCGGCCTGCGCGGCGCGGCGCATGACCCGGCAGCCGTCAGGCGCATTTTTCTCGACAACGCCGCGAACTATCGCAAGGACGATCTTACGCTTCGCATTTTGCGGCCCGGGCTCGGCAACGGGCTCCTGACCGCCGAGGGCGAGGACTGGCGCATTCAGCGCCGGGCGCTCGCGCCCTTATTTTCGCCGCGTCAGGTGGCGGAATTCGCTCCCGCCGTCCACCGGGTTGGGCGGGCGGCGGTTGAGCGCATGGGCCGCCGGCGCGACGGGGCGGTGACGGACGTCGGCGCGGTCATGTCGCGTATGACGCTCGAAGTGCTCGAGCAGACATTGTTCTCGCAAGGGCTTGGGCGTGAGCCCAGCGCCTTTCAGCGCGCCGTGACGAGCTATTTCGAGACGATCGGCAGGGTCGATCCGCTCGATCTACTGGGCGCGCCCGCCTTCCTG
>CAVWBA010000010.1:0-167059 GCA_963753135.1 uncultured Alphaproteobacteria bacterium
AACGCAACCCAAGCTATGCATTCGCATGTATTGCTTCGTAGGCGACGCTTTCCTTGCTCTGCGTTCTTTTTGCTGTGGATGAAAGCGCACATGTCAAACATAATCTTTATATGTACGCGTTCGCCAAAATTTGGGTCTGCAAAATTTCTGCGCGCGTGCGCCTTTTCTCTTCAGGGAGAATCCAACCCTCAAAAGCGGGGTCTTTGAAGCGAAACAGTCAGGCGCCAAGAAAACCCAAACCGATCGATCTTATTCACATCGCAGATTAGTGAAAAATGGTGCGCCCGCGCCGCCGATGACCGGTCGGAGCGGGCGCTGCGACCGCCGCTGGGAGGAGGACCGGCGGTCGTAAGGCGGCGAAAGACCCGCCGAGCGGCGGCGGGCGTTTAGTTCAGCACGTTCTTGATGAAGTCGCCATCTTTCATCACCAGCGGAATGTAACGCCCTTCCTCATCGAGGGCGGACAGGTCCTTGAGAGGATCCTTCTCGACGACGATGAGATCGGCATAGGCGCCGACCGCGACTGTCCCAACCTTTCCGCTCATCCTGATGAGTTCGGCCGCATTCAAGGTGGCCGAACGGATCACGTCGATCGCGGGCAGCGTGCGCCCGCGGATGACGAACTCCCCGCCCTGGTACTTGTGCAGGAAGCCGAGCAGGTCGGTGCCGTAGGCCATCTTGACGCCGGCCTTATGCATGATCTCGAGCAACTCTGGGCTTTTCTTGATCACGTAGTCGAGCCGCGATGAGAAGCCAGGATCAAGCCGCAAGGCCTTCTCTTCCATCTTCTGCGATTCGTAAGCGATGATCGTCGGGGTGACGATGACGTTCTTCTCTGCCATCAGCTTCGCAGTGGCCGGCTCAACGAGCGTCGCGTGCTCGACCGACTGGAAGCCGATCTCGACGGCGCGGCGCACCGCCTCATCCGAATAGAGGTGGCCGCAGACATAGGTCTGCGCCTTGTCCGCCTCCTCGACAAACGTGGCCAACTCGTCCCGCGAAAAGCCAAGCCGCAGGATGGGGAACTTGCCCGAGGCCGCGCCGCCGGCCGCCATAACCTTGATGTACTGGGCGCCGTTGCGCAGCTCTTCGCGCACGGCGAAGCGGACGGCCTCGACGCCGTCGACGACGCGGCTGACCGATCCCAGGCGGCGATTGAGCGTTTCGACGTCGCTCCCGTCAAAGGGCTGACGAACGTCGGTATGGCCGCCCGTCTGGACGAACGCCTTGCCACAGATGAAGAGACGCGGCCCTTCAATGACCTTCTCGGCAATCGCGCGCTGGAAGCCGGCGTCGGCGCCGCCGAGGTCGCGCACGCTGGTGAACCCGCGCAAAAGCATCTGCTTCATGATGCGGGCGGCCTGCAGCGCGACGTACGAATCGGGCATGCGCGCGAAGTCGGCAGGGTCGGGGACGGGCGATACGATATGGACGTGACAGTCGATGAGGCCCGGCATCAAGGTCTTGCCGCGCAGGTCGATGCGGTGGGCCGACGAGTCCTTTATCGGCTTGTCCGAAATCTCCTTGATGAGCCCGTCGGCAACGCGGACAAAGCGGTCATGCTCGCCCTCGTCGCTCGAGCCATCGAGAATGCGCGCGTTTTCGAAGATCGCCGATTGCATGGCTCCTCAGGCTCCTCGCTGGTTTCGCCGCACGCCAGCGAGCGACGATCGTCGTTCATTTCGGCCGGGCTGACGGGCGCAATCTAGCGCAGGCCGGCCAATCTCAAAAACGTAATTCGGCATGCGCTCCTCGCCGTTGGCGACGCAAATCGTCCGGGGCCAACGCCTCAGTCGTTCTCGCGTCCGTACCGGTTGACGAACGCGTCGATTTCCTCGCGGTGGGACAAGGTGTAGTCGAGCTCGTCGAAGCCGCTCAAAAGGCAATATTTGGCGAATGGGTCGATTTCGAAGGCGTGCGTCGAACCGTCGGGCAGCGTAACGGTCTGCGCTTCGAGGTCGACCCGGATCGCCAGATCTGGCGTTTCGGCGATGCGCGCCAAGAGGTCGGTGACGACCGCCTCCGGAAGCCGGACCGGCAGAAGACCGTTCTTGACGCAGTTGTTATAGAAAATGTCGCCAAAACTTGGCGCGATGACAACCTCGACGCCATAATCATGCAGCGCCCAGACGGCATTCTCGCGCGACGAACCGCAACCAAAATTGACATTGGCGACGACGACGCGCGCGCCACGATGGCCGGGCTGGTTCAGCACGAACTCGGGTCGTTCGGCTCCATTCGGGTCGAAGCGCAGGTCGTGAAACAGATACTGGCCAAAGCCGCCGCTGCGAGGCTTCGGCAGAAAGCGGGCGGGAATGATCTGGTCTGTGTCGATGTTTGGCTGAAAAAATGGGGCCGCCGACGATTCCAGATTCTTAAACGCCCTCACCTCATCCCCCAGGAAGCATCTTGCGCACGTCGGCCAGATGGCCTGCGACCGCAGCCGCGGCGGCCATCTGGGGGCTCAGCAAATGGGTGCGGGCGTTCCTTCCCTGCCGGCCGACGAAATTCCGGTTCGAGGTCGAGGCGCATCGTTCGAACTCGCCAACCGTTTCGCCATTCGTGCCGAGACACATCGAGCAGCCGGCCTCGCGCCACTCGAATCCGGCCTGTTTGAATATTGTGTCGAGGCCCTCCGCCTCGGCCTGCGCTTTCACCAGCCCCGATCCTGGAACGACCCAACCGCGCACATTGTCGTTCACCTTGCGGCCCGCCACGACCGTCGCCGCGGCCCGCAAGTCCTCGATCCGCCCGTTCGTGCACGAGCCGATGAACACCCGATCGACAGCGACGGAGTCGAGCCTGTCGCCCGGCTTGAGGTCCATGTATTTGAGCGCGCGCTCCATGCTTTCGCGCCGTTCGGGATTGGGCGCGCCGGCGGGATCAGGAACCACGCCGTCGATCGGAGCGACATCCTGCGGGCTCGTGCCCCATGTCACCATCGGGGCGATTTCGGATCCGTCGAGGCTGACCTCGCTATCGAACTTGGCCTCGGAGTCGCTTGGCAGCTTGCGCCAACGGACAAGCGCCCGGTCCCATTCCTCGCCTTTGGGCGCATAGGGACGGCCCGAGAGATAAGAAAAGGTGGCGTCGTCTGGCGCAACCATGCCGGCGCGCGCGCCAGCTTCGATCGACATGTTGCAGACGGTGAGACGGCCTTCCATGGTCAGGCCGGAGATTGCCGAACCTGCATATTCGATGACATGTCCGGTCGCGCCGGCCGTGCCGATGCGGCCTATAATGGCGAGAATGACGTCTTTGGCGCTGACGCCGGGCGCGAGCGGCCCGTCGACCGATATGCGCATGGTCTTTGGCGTACGCTGCCAAAGCGTCTGGGTCGCCAGGATGTGGTTCGCTTCGGTCATTCCAAGCCCGAACGCGAGCGCGCCGACCGCGCCATGCGTGGATGTGTGGCTATCGGCGCAGACCACGATCATCCCGGGCTGGCTGATGCCCTGTTCGGGACCGACGACGTGGACGATTCCATGCCGCTGATCCTTCAGGCCGAACATCTGAACGCCAAAATCCGAGGTGTACTGGGCGAGAGACTCGACCATGTACCGCCGCTCGGCGTCAGGAATTTGCGAAGCCTCGCGCGTGTCGGTCGGCACATAGTGGTCGGGCGTCGCAAAAATCTGGGACGGCGCGTGCGGCTTGAGGCCACGCGCCGTCAAAAATTCGAAGGCTGGCGCATAGCCGTCGTGAATGAGATGACGATCGATATAAAGCAGCGTCTGGCCGTCCGACCGCTCGAGGATGCGGTGCCGGGTCCAGATCTTCTCGAACATCGTCCGAGCCGTCACGGCTGTCACGAGGATTCTCCCTTCTCAATAGCCGGTCGGCGTGCAATTCATATAGGAGCCCGGTAACGACGGCCGAAATCGTACTTGGACAACCTATCATCGCGTTTCGCGACGCATCTCAACGCCGCGTCGCCCGCAACGCCATATCTAACAAATACTTAATGCTGCGGACACGCTTTTGTAGCGGGGTCTTTGGATGTAAGGTGCTAGTTGTCAAGCGATCCACCCCCCGAAGGCGCGCGGCGATTCGCAGGCCAGTCGGGAGGCCTTAGCGGTTATGGTTAGAATGTCTGCTGATGCGTTTTGATCTGTTATCGTTGAAGTTGTTCATCGCGGTCTGCGAAAGCAAAAGCATTTCTCGCGCGGCCGCCCGCGAGCACATTGCAGCCTCCGCGGTCAGCAAACGAATTTCTGACCTTGAAGACCTTGTGAAGGCGCCGCTTTTTCACCGGACGACCAAAGGTCTCGAGCCGACCGCTTCCGCGCAGGCGCTCTTGCGGCACGCGCGGGTTATCATGCGCGACCTGCAACAGATGGAATCCGAACTCGCAGAGCATGCGACAGGCCTTTGCGGCAGCGTGCGAATTCACGCGAGCGTATCGACGATATTGCAGCATCTTCCCCGCGACCTCGCCAATTTCCTCGCAATCCATACGGCGATCCGCGTCGACCTCGAAGAGGGCACAAGCCAGCAAGTCGTTCGCTCAGTCGCCGAGAACGCAGCGGACATCGGCATTTTCGGCGGGTATCTTCCCGCGGCCGGGCTTCAGGTTCTCCCCTACCGGTCCGATAAGCTTCTGGCGATCATGCCGGTCGGACACCCCCTCGCCGAGCGCAAGAAAGTCAAATTCGCCGAGCTCGCGGAATTCGACCTCGTCGGTCCGCAAAAGGGCAGCTTCCTCGATTCGCTGGTCATGAAAGCAGTCAGCGAGCGCAATCTGGCGCTCAAGATGCGGATACGCGTCAACGGCTTCGAGACGGTCTGCAGCATGGTCGAGGCAAACCTCGGCGTTGGTCTTGTTCCCGAGCGTTGCGCCAAACGCTATGTCGCGGGAGGACAGGTGACAGCCGTGCCGCTTGATGAGGAATGGGCGACGCGCAACTGGAAGATCTGCGTGCGCGATCCGGCTTCGCAGCCCCCTCCCGTCCGCATGCTTGTGGAGCATCTCAGTTCAAAAGACTCCGACCGCCCCATGCGAGTGGTCAGCTTTGCCGGCGCTGCGACGGGTTCGCGCCGGGGATAGGCGCCGCCCCGAATCAAGCGCTCGCCCGCACCGCCTTCACCACCGCTTCACCCATCGCGTCGGTGCCAACCTTCTTGCCGCCCTCTTGCATGATGTCGGCGGTTCTATAGCCCTCAGCGAGCACCTCGCGGACAGCGTTCTCGATCCTCTTCGCATGCTCCTCCATGTCGAAGGAGTGACGAAGCATCATCGCGGCGGACAGAATCGCGGCGAGCGGATTGGCGATATTCTTGCCTGCTATGTCAGGCGCCGTTCCATGGACCGGCTCGTAGAGGCCCTTCTTGTTGTCGCCAAGGGAGGCCGAGGGAAGCATCCCGATTGAGCCGGTAAGCATCGCCGCGGCGTCGGAGAGAATGTCGCCGAACACATTGCCCATGACCATGACGTCGAACTGACGGGGATCGCGCACGAGGTGCATGACAGCCGCATCGACATAGAGGTGGGTCAGCTCGACGTCGGGATAGGACTTCCCGACGCGCGTTGCGACCTCTCGCCAGAGCATCATCGTCTCAAGCACATTCGATTTGTCCACCGAGCAAACCTTGCGGCGTCTTCGGCGCGCCTCGCGAAACGCGACATGAATGATGCGTTCGATTTCCGACTCGGAATAGCGCATCGTATTGAGGCCTTCGCGCTCGCCCGCGGCGTTTGTCTTAATGCCGCGCGGCTCGCCGAAATAGAGGTCGCCGTTGAGCTCCCGCAGCATGAGAATGTCGACGCCGCTGACCACCGACTGCTTGAGCGAGGATGCCTCCTCAAGCTCCGGAAAGAGGAAGATCGGTCGATAGTTGGCGAACAGCGTCAAGGCCTTGCGCAAGCGCAAGAGCCCATTTCCCGCCCCCTCGCTTGGCGGCCTCTTTTCATCCTCGACGACGCCCGTACCTCCGAGGAGGATCGCGTCCGAGGCTTGCGCCAGTTTTAGAGTTTCGGGCGGCAAAGCATCGCCGACAGCTTCCTGCCCGGCTCCGCCGATCGGCGCCTCCTTGAGTTCATACGACACCGAGTTCCCTAGAGTCGCTTCCAGAACTCTTACGGCTTGCGCGGTGACCTCCTTGCCAATTCCGTCGCCGGGAAGGACTGCGATCTTCATTCTTGTCATCCACTCGTTGGTTCGGATTGAATGCGTCGCGCAGTCAAAAAGTCCACAGACGCGTTCGTCGGGGCAATGCAACCGACGTTATAAAGGGTCAAGCGTTGTCGCTAAGTCGCAATTCAGAACAGGTTCATCGCAGATCGCGACGGCCGGTCCTTGGCTTCGCTAAGCCGCCTTCGCCCCCGCGAGCTCCTCATAAACCGTCCGTTCGAACGCGCGGTAAGCCTTCAAGATTGTAGGATCTGCGAACGGGATCACCTGCGTCATGATGAGGCCGCCGATCTTCGCTGTCGGATCGATCCAGAAATAGGTGTTCGCGAGGCCGCCCCAGCTCAGGCTGCCCGGGTTCCGCCCTTCGGCCGAGCGCTCGAGATTAATGTGGAAGCTCAAGCCCCAGCCTTGGCGCTGTCCGGGGAACAAATCCACATCATGCGACAGATTGGGCATCACGATCTTGATCACCCCGGCTTCAAGCGGCGCAACATGGTTTTGTCCCATGAGAGCGACCGTCTCCGGCTTCAGCACGGCCTGTCCGCTCTTCGATTTGCCCCCCGCAAGCATCATCTGCATGAACGCGGCATAGTCGCCGGGCACGCCGCAGAGGCCGCCGCCGCCCATGAAGAATTCAGGATCCTGCGCGACCTCGTGGCCAGGTATGGGAGCGATCGTTCCGTCCGCATCCTTCTGGTGGACGGTTGCGCGGCGCGCCTTCTGTTCGGCTGTCTGGATGAAATCGGTGTCGTCCATGCCCAACGGATCGAACAGGTTCTTGCGCAGGTAGTCGCGCAGCGATTGGCCGCTGACCGCCTCGATCAATTGCCCGATCCAGTCGATGCTGATGCCATATTCCCATCGATCGCCAGGGTCGGCGAGCAGCGGCTGGTCGAGCGAGCGCCGCTTGCAGTGAATGAGATCGGGAAGTTCGTATTTCTCGAGATAGCGTAGGATGGCTCCGTTCGCCCAGTTGTATCCAAAACCGGCCGTATGCGTGAGCAATTGGCGCGGTGTGATCGGGCGCTTGGCAGGCCTCAGCTTCGGCGCGCCGTCGGCTTCGAAGCCGTCGAGCACTTGCACGGAGGCGAGCTCGGGCAGGACGTTGCTTGCTGGCTCATCGAGCTCGAGGCGTCCTTGCTCGACGAGCTGCATCGCGCCGGTCGAGACGAGCGCCTTCGTCATCGAAGCGTACCAAAAGATCGTGTCGACCGTCATCGGCTCGCTGCGGCCGACGCCCTTCGTTCCCGCCGCGCCGCTATAGAGAGGGCCGCGGTCGTTCACGACCATCGCCACCGCGCCAGGCGCCGCGCCGGATTTGACGAGATCGTCAAGCACGCGATCAATGCGCTTGCTCATGCCCATGGGTCGCCTTTCCCTGTTAGTCCGTGCGCGCTTAAAACCGCCGGTTCAGGCTTGCGCCGCCGGCCCCGAGATCCCGTCATTTTTGCCAAGATGGGCGAACTCGCCGGCGACATCTTCGATCTGCTCGCCGCCCGCCATGAGCGAGAGGACCTCGACGCTGCTCTTCTCCCCGCGCCGGAAGCGAGCGGCGACCTGGCCCTGGATCAGCACGACAAAATTGTCGCCTGCGGACATCGCGTGGTGCGCGTTATGCGTGATGAAGACGACGCCCACGCCCTGGGCCTTGGCGTGGTTGACAAACCGCAGGACGGTCGACGCCTCCTTGACGCCAAGCGCCGAGGTCGGCTCATCGAGGATCAGCACTTTTGCGCCGAAATACATCGCTCGGCCGATCGCGATGACTTGGCGCTCGCCGCCGGACAAGGTGCCAACCAGTTGCTCGCCGTCCCGCACGCGGGTGATGCCGAACTTCCGTATCTGCTCGAGCGCGATGCTGTTGCATCGCTCGGTGTCGAGCCAGCGGAACGGCGCGCGTCCCTTTTTCAGCTCGGCGCCGAGGAAGAAATTGCGCCCCACGCTCATGAGCGGGATCGTTCCCACCTCCTGGTGGACGGTGGCGATGCCGCGCGAACGCGCGTCACGCGGGTCGGCGAAGCGGGTCTCTTGTCCGTCGAGATAGATCGAGCCGCTGCTCGGCGGATGAAACCCGGACAGGATCTTGATCAGCGTCGACTTGCCTGCGCCATTGTCTCCGAGCAAGCACACGACCTCACCCGGATGCACGGCGATCGACACGTCGGTTAGCGCTCTGACCCCCGCAAAATGTTTGCTGACGTTGCGCAGTTCGATGAGAGGCTCGGTCATGGGGCGAATGCTCCTATCGAGCGCTCATAGCGAAGCGACGGAAGTAGCTGTTAGCCAGGACGGCGCAAAGCAAGAGGACGCCAAGGAAAAGCTGCACCCAATCCGTGCTCCATCCGGTGTAGAAGATGCCGACGTTGATGATGCCGTAAATCATCGTGCCGAGGAAGACGCCGAACGCCGAGCCGTATCCGCCGCCGAGAAGAACGCCGCCGACGACCGCGACAATGATCGATTGGAACACGTAGCCGAGGCCGGCGGTGGCGTTGCCGGAATGATATTCGACGCCCTGGATGACCCCGACAAAGGCAGCCGCGACGCCCGTCGCTATGAACAATATCACCTTCACCAGATTGGTCGGCACGCCGGCGCCGCGCGCGGCGACCGGATCGCCGCCCGTCGCATAGATCCAGTTGCCGAACGCGGTGCGCGACAGGACAACACCGGCCGCCGCCGTCACGGCGATCCACCAAAGGATCGAGACGTTGGCCTGCCCCCAGGCCGAGCCGAACAGCAAATGCACGTCGGGCGGCGGGTTGACCGAGATGTTTGTCGTGTTCGTCAACAGCCGCGCAAGACCGGTCGCGCCGCCAGCGACGCAAAAGCTTGCCGCGAGCGACACAATGAAGGAGGGCAGGCCCGTGCGAACGGTGATGATCCCGTTGAAAAGGCCGACGCAGGCGCCAGCGAGAAGCACGATGGCGATCATCAACCAGAACGGCACGTTGAAAATCGTGGTGCCGATCGCGAGAAAGACGGCCGACGCGCCGACAATCGAGCCGACCGAGAGGTCGAACTCCCCGGCGATCATCAGAACGCCGACGGGGATGGCGATAATGCCGAGCTCAGCGGACGTGTCGAGCCAGCCCGCGGTTCCGTCGATCGAGACGAAACCCGCGCCCTGCGTCGTTATGGCGAAAAAAAGATAGACGAGCGCGGTCGCGACGACAGCGCCGAATTCCGGCCGTCGCGCCATCCCGCTCAACGACCATCGGTTGCGTCTGGACGCCTCCTCAACTCTCTCGGCTGTCGAGTCCACTACCGAAGCCATGACGCTCCCTGGGAAGCCGATGCTTGTCTGCGCATCTTCAAAAGCCTGGACGCGTCCCTGCGAAGAGACGCATCCAGTCCGATCTTTTCTATGCTCAGGACGCGCCGCGAACGCCCGGATACTTCTTGTTGATGTCGAGGACCTTGTCGACGTTGTCCCTGGTCAGGATCTGCGGGCCTGTCCAGACCTCGCCGGCCGGCAGCATTCCGTATTTGGCGTATTGATAGGCCTCGACGACGGCGTAGTAACCGTCGAGATAGGGCTGCAGATCGGCGATGAACAGGATCTTGCCGTCGTGCAGCGCCTGCAGCGCGTTGACCGAGAGCCCGAGCGACCCGTTGACGATCTTGTCCTTCTTGCCGAGCTGTTCGATCGCCGCGGCGGCCGCGAGCCCCTGCTCGGCGCCCATCGTATAGACCGCGTCAATGTCCTTGTCCGCCTGCAGCTGCCCCTTGATCGCCTGCGTGACGAAGGTGGGATTGTAGGCGTCGGAGAACTGAATCATCTGCAGTTTCGCCGTTCCGCCCGCCTCCTTGAAGGCTTCCTGGTATCCCTTGCACTCATTTTCGAGCGTGACGTTTCCAGGGACATGGTTCACGCAAAGCCCATGCTTGGCGCCAGCCTTCATCGACAGAGCCAGCGACCCTTTTTCCGAGAGCGTAGGAATCGAAGCCGATGTAGCCGATCGCGCCGTCCTCTTTCCACGAAGCGCCGCCGTCGTGGAAAATGAAGACCGGCTCGCCCGAGGCGGTGATGTCCTTGATGATCGGGTCGAGGGCATGGGGGAAGTAATTGCCGATGATCAGCGCCGACGGGTGACGGCTCGCCGACTGTTTGACGAGCTTGGCGTAGTCCGTGTCGAAATTGGCCGTGTCGGTGCTGGTGACCCACTGAAAGTCGGCGCCGAGATCCTTAGCGGCGTCCTCGCCGCCTTTCTTCATCGCGCCAAAGAACGGATCCCAGAGCGGGCCGCCATCCATGATGATGTTGATCTTGTCTTCCGCGCGAGCCGGAGCGAGTGCCAACGGCGGCGGCCACAGCGCTCAAACAGGCAAGCGTTGTAGCCGCCTTCAATAACTTTCGAAACGACATCTTCATCCTCCCTTTCCGCTCCCAGCCCCACTGGCGCCAGCCAAAACGACATTATTGCGAACGGTATACTGCGCCCGAGCGCCGCAAGAAGTCGTCACTTGGAAAGGGTTCATCGCAATTCGCGACGAGGGAGCGCGAGCCTGCGCATTCGCGCGACCCGTGCGCTTTAGCGCCGTGCGGAGCTCAAGATGCCCCGCGCACGCCCGGATATTCCTTGCTGATCTTGAGAACCTGATCGACATTGTCCTTGGTGATCATCAGCGGACCGGTCAAAATCTGCCCGGCCGGCAGCATTCCGTATTTGACGTATTGATAGGCGGCGACCAGCCCATAATAACCGTCGAGATAGGGTTGCATGTCAGCGATCAGCTGGAGTTTGCCGTCGTGCAGCGCCTGCAGCGCATTGACGGAGAGGCCGAGCGAGGCATTGGCGATCTTGCCGGCCTTGCCAAGCTGATCGATCGCGTCGACCGAGTCGATCGCCTGCGCAGCGCCGAGCGTCCAAATCGCGTCGATCTTCGGATCGGCCTGCAACAGGCCCTTAATTGCCTGCGTCACGAGCGTCGGGTTGAAGGAGTTGGAGAAGGCGACGGTCGCCAGTTTCGGCGTATCGCCGGCGGCCTTGAACGCGTCCATGTAGCCCGCGCACATTTGCTCGAGCGTCGAATTGGCGGGCACATGGTTGAAACAGAGCGCGTGCTTGGCGCCCGCCTTGATCTGCAGCTCCGCCACAGACTTACCAAGGTCCCGTCCGCTGACGCCGACGAAGCCCAAGGCGCCATCCTCCTTCCAGGAGGCTCCGCCGGCGAAGGAGATGATGACCGGGATCCCGCCTGCGGTGATGTCCTTGATGATGGGATCGAACGAATTGGGGAAATAGTTTCCGATCACCAGCGCCGAGGGATGACGGCTGGCCGACTGCTTGAGCAGCTTGGCGTAATCGGCCATCCAGTTATTCGGGTCGGTGCCGGTTACCCACTGATAGTCAACGCCAAGATCCTTCGCCGCATCGTCGGCGCCCTTCTTCATCGCGCCGAAGAACGGATCCCAGAGCGGGCCGCCGCCCATGATGATGGAGATCTTTTCGTCCGCACGGGCTGGCGCGAGACCAACGCCCGCCGCCAGCGCGCTCAAACAGGCGAAAGCGACAGCAGGCTTCAGTAAGTTTCGGAACGCCATTTCTTCCTCCCCTTCGCGCGCGGCCGTATTGGCCGCCACCGAAAACCTTATTGTTGTAGTAGACGATATACCCGCGCCCTCGCGGCGCCCGGAGTCGTGAAGCGGAAATCCTTCATCGCAATTTGCGACGAAATGGCTCCATAAGATTTGCGTGCACGCGAACGCCCCGGAGGACGCGAGCAACACAATGACGGCGACGGAAGCGGAAAGCTTGCGAAACATGGTGCCCCGACAAAAGGGCGGCCACTGGGACCGCCCGATCGCCCCAGTGGCTGGTTCGCGTTGGCGTCAGTTCGAGAAGGTGTCGCAGTCTTTGATTTCGCCGCTCTTTAAGCCCGCCGTCAGCCATTTCTGCCGCATCGCCGAGGAGCCGTGAGTGAAGCTGTCGGGCACGGCGTAGCCGCGCGCGGCCGTCTGCAGCCGGTCGTCGCCGATCGCTTGCGCGGTCGCCAGTGCTTTTTCGACGTCGCCCGGTTGGAGGATTTTCCATTTGTCGTTGGCGTGGTTCGCCCACACGCCGGCGAGGCAGTCGGCCTGCAGTTCGATCCGCACCGAAATGGCGTTGGCTTGGGTCTGGCTCACCTGCTGCTTGTAATTGTCGGCTTTGTCGAGAATGCCAAGCAGGTCCTGCACGTGATGGCCGATCTCGTGCGCCACGACATAGGAATAGGCGAAGTCGCCGCCGCCGCCGTACTTGTTCTTCATATCGCGAAAGAAGGCGGTGTCGAGGTAAACCTTCTTGTCGATCGGGCAGTAGAACGGCCCCATCGCCGCTTGCGCGCCGCCGCATCCTGACCGGGTCGCGCCATCATAGATGACGAGCGTCGCCGGCTGGTATTTGACCCCCGTCTGCGCCGGCAGGACTTCCGTCCAAACCGCCTCGGTCCCGCCAACGACCTTGGAGAGAAATGCGCGCATCGGATCGTTCGGGTCAGGCGGCGCGCTTGACGGCGGCGCGCTCTGTTGCCCGACGCCCATCATTTCGGCCCCGCTCATGAGCACCTGAGGCGAGATGCCGGTGAAATAGCTGATGGCGAAAATGACGACGATGGCGCCGATGCCGAGCCCGCCGGCGCCCACCGCCCCGCCGCGCTGTCCGCGCCGGTCCTCGACATTCGAGGAGGACGGCATGTTTTCGTATTCCATGGCCAACTCCGGGAAGGGCTGGTTACGCATTTTAACCATCCTATCAGACAAAGCGCTGACGGAGTAGCGGGTCGACGCCCCCGCGCGACGCAAAGCCTTTGTTTAGGCCTTTGCCAGACAGTGTCTGGACTTAGGCTTTCAAAAGGCCCGTGCGCCCATGCCGCCGACTTATTCCCTCGTCGTGCCGATCTTCAACGAGGAGGCCGTTATTCCGGTCCTGCTCAATCGCCTCGACGCCCTCATCGAGGCGTTTGACGCCGAGGCTGAGGTGATCGTCGTCGACGACGGGTCGAGCGATACGAGCGCAATCGTGATCGAGGCCAAGGCGCGCGCCGACAAGCGGTACCGCCTGATCAAGCTGTCGCGCAATTTCGGCCACCAAATCGCAATCACGGTCGGGCTCGACTACGCCGCCGGCCGCGCGGTTATCGTGATGGACGCGGATCTGCAGGACCCGCCCGAAGTCGTGCTTGAGATGGTCGGCAAATGGAAGGAGGGCTACGACGTCGTCTCGGCCGAGCGCGCCTCGCGTCAAGGCGAAAGCCGCTTCAAGCGGGCGACGGCGCATCTCTTCTACCGCCTCATGGGGCGGCTCGGCGACGTCTCGATGGCCAGTAACGCCGGCGACTTCCGCCTGGTCGATCGTCGCGCCCTCGACTGTTTTCTCGCCATGCCCGAGCGCGACCGGTTCGTGCGTGGCATGTTCGCCTGGATCGGGTTCCGTCAAGCGACGGTGACCTTCGATCGCCCGCCGCGCGCCGGGGGAATCAGCAAATATTCGCTGAGCAAGATGATCGACCTTGCGGCGAACGGAATCATCTCGTTCTCCGACGCGCCGCTCCGCCTCGCGCTGTGGGCCGGCGCCGCTGTGTCCGCGCTCGCGTTGATCTATGGGTTGAGCGTGATTTGGCGGTGGGCGCTCAGTGACCCGAGCCTCGAGCGCGGCTGGAGCTCGACCATCGTGGTCATCGCCGCGCTCGGCGGCGCCAATATGTTGATGACCGGCGTCATCGGGCTCTATGTCGGCCGCATCTACGCCGAGGCGAAGGGCCGGCCGCTCTATATCGTCGAGCGCGCGGTCGGTTTTGAGGACGCGCCGACCGCCGCTCGACGGCCGGCGGCGACGATGAACTAGAGAGCCCGCGACAATCAGGGCCGGTCTTCCGGCCGATGGGCGCCCGCGGCTCGACGGGAGAGCGCATTGCCAGCGCGCGCGTTTTGCGCTTTACCCCCGGATGGCGCGCCCCAACGGGCCGGTAGCTCAATGGTTAGAGCCGGCCGCTCATAACGGTCTGGTTGCAGGTTCGAGTCCTGCCCGGCCCACCAGCCATTCCCCGGTTTCGAAGTGACGGCCAATCTCGTCGCGCTCGCCAAGAGTTTAAGGGTACAACGGTGACCGAGATAGGTAACGGCCTGGAAGAGAGCACTGTCACAGTGCTAGCCAGGGACCCGCGGCGTTCTCGGTGGCTGGGCAGCTCCGCGCTGATAAGGGCTATTAGTGAGAACGGAATCGTTTCCCGTCTGAGAACATCCGGCAAACAGTGAGGGTTTCTTCTGAACGCGGGGAGTAACGACGTCTTACAAAATGGTGTGGTCTTTCCCGCCACCACATCCGCGAGCGCAACGGCTTCATGACGGAAATCAGGCGTGCTTTTCTTTGGGCCTCCGTCGGGCGGTACCTCGTCATGACCGTCAACCTCGCCGCCGCGGCTGTCATGGCGCGGCTGCTGACGCCGGACGAGTATGGCGTCTCGGTGCTCGGCGGAGCGGTGTTTGCCGTGGCTGAAGCGATCCGCGCGCTCGGCGGAGGCGCCTACCTCATACAGAAAAAAGAGCTTACGTCGGACGACGTCCGCTCCAGCTTCACCGTCGTCCTCGCGGTGACGATCGCGCTGACAGCGGCGCTCATGCTGCTGTCGGGACCGCTGACCCGCTATTTCGCGACACCTAATCTCGGACGCTATATACAGGCCGCAACCCTTGGCTTCCTGACAGGCCCGTTCGTTTATCCGATCTCCGCCTTGATGAGCCGGCAACTGGCGTTCGGGACGATCGCCCTGATCGGCCTGGCGACCGCGATAATCAATGCCGCAGCCAGCATCTGCCTAGCATCACTCGGGTTCAGTTTCATGAGCTTTGCCTGGGCCAGCGCTATTTCCGCCATCGCGGGAATGCTGCTGTATCTCTATGCCTGGAAGGACAGCTCGATTTTCCGCACGCGCGTCCGCGGCTGCCGCGACGTAATCGCGTTCGGGGCATACGACAGTGCGACGGCTGTATTGTCTCAGGTCGCTGAGACGCTGCCCTATTTCATCTTCGGTCGGCTGCTAAATGTCGAGGCTGTGGGTCTGTGCCAGCGCGCCGTGATGCTAAGCCTATTTCCCGAGCGCGTCATCCTGGCCGGAGTTGGCGCGGTCGCGTTGCCCGCCCTCGCGCAGCAGGTCCGCGAAGGGGGCAGTCTCAGACACGGTTATTTCCGCGCGATCGAGCTGATCACCGCCGCCCTGTGGCCCGCCCTGATTCTGCTGGCCTTGCTGGCCGGCCCGATTGTCGCTGTCCTGCTCGGCCGGCAGTGGCAAGAAGTCGTGCCACTGGTTGAGATCCTCGCTGTAGCGCTGCTGTTCTCCTTCCCGGCCACCCTGCACTATCCGGTCATGGTGGCGGCAGGGTCGATCCGCTACATGCCTCCAGTCGTTGTCGTGCAAAG
This sequence comes from uncultured Alphaproteobacteria bacterium, assembly GCA_963753135.1. GTDB lineage: Bacteria > Pseudomonadota > Alphaproteobacteria > Rhizobiales > Beijerinckiaceae > Roseiarcus. The sequence continues at coordinate 15,533 of CAVWBA010000010.1, forward strand.
TGTGGTGTCGCTCGGCATCCTGATTGTTGCCGCCCAGCAGGGCCTCCGGGCAGCGGCGTTCAGCATGTTACTGATTGTGCCGCTCAACAGCCTAGTCTCGCTGCTGCTGGTGCGGTTTGTCGTCGGCTTCCGCTGGATCGACCTCGCCTACGCAGTGCGCAAGAGTGCCGTCTGTGCTGCGCTGAGCGCGGCCGGCCCGGCCATCGCGGCGCTCGCCACTCGGCGGCTGCCGGATATGCCGCTCGCCACGGCCATGCTGGCGATGGTGTTGGCCGTCTGTGGCTGGTTTGCCGGGTTATGGCTGACGAGCCACCCGCTGCTCGGCGAAGTGGTCGGCGTGGCCGCCGCTGCGCGAACGCGACTCGCGGCCGTGCGGCTGGACCGGATCGCAGCGCGCCTGCGTGGCGATTAAGCACGCGCTTGACCTGACCGCCCGCTTATGCCGTCTTGCTTACCGCACTGACCCATTGCAAAATCAGCTGGATCAGCCTGATGCGATCGGACTCCAGCACGAACGTGTGATCGCTGCCCACAAAGAATTCCAACGTGAGGCGGTCGCCGAACGACACGTTTGGAAGCGCCTCGATCATCTGCTCGCGATAGGTCTGCCGCGTCGTCTCTTCGGTAAATATCGCCAGTATCTCAATGCCTTTGTTTACTGAGCTCTGGTAATGGCGCTCGATGGTCTGGCGGAGGACCCGGTTCTGCAGCGAATGGCGCCGCGCCTTGCGCTCCCGTTGCCCGATGGGCAGCATAAGCTGAATAAGCATCCGCAGTGTGCGACTGCGCCCGCTTAGCACGTTGAACCAGCTGTGCACTCGGCTTAGCCGCCGGCCAATGTAATGCATGTAATAGCGAAGGGTTGGCGGGATCGACGGGTCCATTAGCACGAGCCCGACAATCCGGGGGTCGGTGTGGCCGTATAGAACCGCGTGGTCGGCCCCCGAGCACAGCCCTACCAGGATCATGCGCGACGCCTTGCCCTCCCGCTCCAGCCAGTCTAGCGCCTCCTTGATTTCGGCCATGCATGCGTCCACCAGCGACAGGCCGTCATCGCGGGGGGCGCTGTCGCCGATGCCGGAGAAGTCGAAGCGCAGCACCGTGTAGCCGACCGCCCCGAGGGCGCGCGACAGAGTCACGAACATCCGGTGATGACCCACACGATGGATGATCCCAGTGTTAAGGATGACGATGGCGGGGCGGTCCGCAGACGCCGCTGCCGCCGCTCTGGTAACAATACCAACCAAGGAAGTCCGGCCGCCAAATAGGACCGCCTGTTCGCTGAATTTCTGGTTTATCCCAGCCAATTTACTATCCGCTGGAGCACTCCGACGGGAACCGCGCCCATGTTATCGGGATCCTCTATCCAAGGACATACAGCTTTGATGAATTCGGTCGCGTCAGATCGCTCAGACTTGCCCTCCCGAGGCTCCGGGGGCGACGCCTGGGCGACGCGGTCGGTAATCAAGGTTAGCCCACGAGTGCAGGGAGGGATAAGCGGAGGCGCAAGGGCGATTGCCCGAAGATCGCGATGCATCTCGGCGGTCATCGGAAATCCCCGGACCGCCAACGGAGGGTCAGAGGCGGCCGGCGCCGCGGCGGCGCCCAGGCTCGCCAGATAGTCCGGCCCAGACAGGATCGGGTCCCACAGCACCAGAGTATCGACGTCCCTCGGACGCCGAGCCGCGACCCGCGCGGCGAGCGTCGCACCGAGCCGTAGGCCGATCAGCGTCATTCGCGCTGAGCCGACGATGTCGCGCAGTTCCTCTATTGCCAGTTCGATATCAGTCTCCCAACCAGCGAGATCGGCATCCACCATTTCGCCCGCCGAATCCCCCGTACCGAAGTAATCGAATCGCAGGATATCGATCCCTGCGGCTGACAGCCGGACCGCAAGCTGCCGCATCGCCCGGTGCGCGTGGACATATTCGGCGCCCCAGGGGTAGCACAGCACCGCTGCGCGCTTACCCACGCTCGTGGCGACAGCTGGCTCGAAGATCCCGAAAAGACGCCGTCGCCTGTCGCCAAAGTAGAACGGCGTCATCGACCGCGCGCGCGGGATGGGGGCCGGTCAGCGTGAGCCGCCCGCGGAGGCAGCAATGCCGCGACCTGCCGCAAGGTATGGAAGAACAGCGTCCGCGGATCCATGCTGTATCCCGTCCGCTGCTCGACTGCCTGCGCCACGCGCAGCGACAGCAGCGAGTGGCCGCCAAGCTCGAAGAAATTGTCTTCGGCCGAAACCCGCTCGACCGAAAGAACCGATTGCCAGATCTCGGCGATCATCTGCTCAGCGCCAGGAGCGGGCGCGTTATAGCCGACAGCGGCGCGCGGCGCCGTTCGGAACGGCTCCGGCAGCGCGCTACGATCCACCTTACCGTTTGGAGTTAGCGGCAGGGATTCCAGCGCCACCACGATAGAGGGAATCATGAAGTCTGGCAGTTGTTCCCGCAGATATCGCCGCACGTCGCCAGGCGTGAGATCCTCTCCGTCGCGATAGACGAGATAGGCGATCAACCTTTGGTCCCCTGGCTGAGCCTCGCGCGCCACCACCACCGCCTCGCGCACGGCCTCGTGCCCACGCAACAGCGTCTCGATCTCTCCAAGTTCGATCCGGAAGCCGCGGATCTTCACCTGATGATCGAGCCGACCAAGATGTCGCAACTTCCCATCGGCGCCCCAGCACCCCAGATCGCCGGTCCGGTAGAGCCGTCCGCCTGGCTGCTGAGACAGCGAATCAGGAATAAAGCGTTCGGCGGTAAGTCCTGGTTGACCAAGATAGCCGGTCGCCACGCCAGCGCCGCCAATGCAAATCTCCCCTGCGATGCCGATCGGCGTCGCCTCACCGGCTCGGTCCAAGATATGGACCTGCGTATTGGCGATCGGACGGCCGATACTCATGGTGGCGACGCCGCGCTCAACCCTGTCGAGCGTCGACCAGATGGTGGTCTCGGTCGGGCCATAGAGATTCCATAGTGTTTCCACCCGGCCGAGCAACGCATCGGCAAGATCGCGCGGCAGAGGCTCACCCCCGCTCAGCGCACGAAAGCCCGGTCGCCCCGACCAACCGGCCTCCAGCAGCATCCGCCAGCTCGAGGGCGTCGCTTGCAGCACCGAAGCGCCGCTGGCCACAAGCAGCCGCGCCAACGCCGGCCCATCGGCCGCCACGATCCGTGAAACCAGCTCGATCCTGGCGCCCGTCATTAGCGGAAGATACAACTCCAAAGCCGCAATATCGAAGGATACGGTAGTCACCGCAGCCAGCACGTCCTCCGAGGTCAGCCCAGGAGTATCTTGCATCGAGTATAAGAAATTCAGCAGTGATCCATGTGACACCGCAACGCCTTTGGGCCTGCCGGTCGATCCCGATGTATAGATGACGTAGGCTGTGTCTCGCGGCCCAGCGGCACTGGTCGGGTTATGCGCCGAACCCACCTCAGTAAGCGCATCCAGATCGAGAGTGTCAACGCTCTCGGGAATTTCCAAACTCGTGATCGCGTGGCTCGCCGTGACTAGCACCTTGGCCCCACTATCGACGAGCATGTATTCCAACCGCTGCTTCGGATAGTCAGGGTCGAGCGGCACGTAGGCTCCGCCCGACTTCTGGATGCCGAGCAGAGCCGCTAGCAGCGCGGGAGAGCGCGGAACGCAGAGCGCGACCAGGACGCCCGGACCAACTCCCAGCGCGCGCAAATGGTGCGCGACCACGTTCGCGCGTGCGTTGAGCTCAGCGTAGCTCAATGTCGCGCCCTCAAACGAAACAGCGATGGCGTCGGGCGAGCGGGCGGCTTGATCCTCGAATACGCCGGCGAAGACCCGATCCTGAGGATATGATGCGTCGGTCGAGTTCCAGTCCTGCAGCAGGCTTCGCTCTCCGGCAGGCAGCAGGGGGAGCGCCGCCAGACGCGTCGCCGGCGTCGCAGTGGCAGCCTCGAGGATCGTGAAATATTGGCTTATAAGCCGTTCGATCGTCGGACGGTCGAAGAGGTCAGTGTTGTACTCGACGAACAGCAGGCGGGTGACAATTGGGTCAACCGTCAGGCTCAGCTCGAACTGCGCGCCGCCGCGGTCCAGGAGCAGCGGCTTCCAATCGAGCGCGTCCAACGCGATGCCATGCATCGGGGCATTAGTGACATTAAACATGATTTGGGCGAGTGGCGCACGGCTGGTGTCGCGGCGTTGCCCAAGCGCTTGCACCAACCAGTCGAACGGGACGTCCTGATGGGAGAAGCCTTCCAAGGCTGTTGCGCGCACGCGTTGCAGGGCCTGCCCGAACGAGGGATTGCCCGACACATCGATCCGCAGCACTAACGTGTTGACGAATGTGCCGACTAGCCCCTCGATTACACTCTGGGAGCGGTTCGCTACCGGTACGCCGATCGGGATGTCCTCCTGACCGGTGGTCCGATGCAGCAGAGTCGCAAACGCCGTGAGCATGGTCATAAACAGCGTGGCGCCCGAGCCGCGGCCGAGTTGCTCGAGCGTCTCGATTAGAGCCGCTGGAATTGCGATCTGGCAAAACTCGCCCTTCAGGCTCGGCAGGCGCGGCCGCGGGCGGTCCGTCGGCAGCTCCGCGAACGGCAGGTCGCTCAGTTTCTGTCGCCAGTAGACCAATTGCCGTTCGAACTCCGGCCCGGGCAACCCGCTGCGCTGCCATAGCGCATAGTCTCGGTAGTTCACCGGCAACGTCGGCAGCTTGACCTGCCTGCCAGCCAACCCGGCATTGTAGAGCACCGCAAGCTCCCGGCCCAGCACTCCGACGGACCATTGGTCACCGGCCACGTGATGCAGCACCAGAGACAGCAGACTTGACTGCTCGCCCGTACGGAACAGATGCGACCGGATCACCGGTCCCTGCGTGAGGTCGAAGGGCGTCCTAGCATCGACCTCGGCGAGCCGCATCGCCTCCGCCTGGGCCTCGTGGTCTTCCAAGTTGCGCAGATCAACAATTGTCAGCGGCGCGTCGGGCGCTGGGCCGATCTCCTGCTGTGGGCGATGGCCCACAAGCCGGATGGTCGAGCGCAGGATCGGGTGGCGCTCGAGCAGGACCCCGAGAGCGCCGGAAAGGGCGGCTGTGTCCAATTGTCCGCTGATCCCGAGCGCGACCGCAATATTGTAAGCGGTGGAGGCGGGGTCGAGCGACTGGATCAGCCACATTCGCTCCTGCGAGTATGAGAGCGGAGCCGGCCCTTGGTGCAGGGTCGATTCGATCGTCGGCATCCGGGGTGCGTGGCGCCGCCCCAGCAGCGCAAGGTCGATCTGGTTCGCCAGCGCCTCCAGCGTCCTTGCATCGAACACAGTCTTCAGGGGCAGTTCCAGGCCGAAGGAGTCGCGCACCCGCGACACCACCTGCAACGCCATCAGCGAATGGCCGCCGAGTTCAAAAAAAATGTCGTGGCGGCCGACGTGCTCGAGGTGCAGGAGGTCGGCCCATATCGCCGCCAGCGCGTCTTCGGTCGGCGTTAGCGGCCCGTCGTTCGGGTCGTCTTCACGGCTGGACGAGCCGCCCTCCGGCGCCGGGAGAGCGCGGCGGTCGAGCTTGCCGTTGGGCGTCAGCGGCAGCGCCTCCAGCGCCACGAAGGCCGACGGGACCATGTGGGACGGCAGTTGTTCGGCCAACGCCCGGCGCAATTGCGCGGGGTCGAGCGATTCCCCTGTACCAGCGACCAGATAGGCCACCAGATAGGCGCCCCCGGGGCGGTCGTCACGCGCCACCACGGCCACCTGGGCCACCCCCGGTTGGGCCGCCAACGCCGCCTCGATCTCGCCCGGCTCAACCCGGAAGCCGCGCAGTTTGATCTGCTGGTCAGCTCGACCGAGAAAGTCCAGGGCGCCATCCGAACGCCACCGCGCCAGATCGCCCGTCCGGTACATCCGGCTGCCCGGCGCGCCGTGCGGGTCGGCCACGAACCGCTCCGCCGTCAACCCCGGCCGGTTCAGGTAGCCGCGCGCCAGCCCTACCCCGGCGATATACAGTTCCCCCGCAACCCCAACCGGAACTGGCTCCAGCGCTCCGTCCAGTAGGTAAACTCGCGTGTTCCGGATGGGTCGGCCAATGCTCAGCGCCGTATCGTCGCGCTCCACTCGGGCCGCCACGCTGTCGCCGTTGGCCTCGGACGACCCATAGTAATTCCACAAGACCGCGTGAGGCACAACGTCGTAAAAGCGGTCCGCCATGGCTCTCGGCAGCGCTTCGCCACTGGAAACACACACGCGCAGGCTGGCCAGGCAAGCCGGCATATCCAGCAATACGCTGAGTAGGCTCGGCACGAGTGTCAGCCGAGTTACTCGCCGCTCGGCAAGCAGCGCGGCTAGGCGCGCAGGGTCACGTACCTGTTCGCCGGTGGCGATGACCAACTGCACGCCCCGCAACAGCGGCCCCAGGATTTCGGTAAGGCTGTCAACGAAGTTTATCGATGTCTTGACGCAGGCCACCTCATTTGGACCGTACGGTGCCGACTCCCATTGCCACGCCAGGCGGTTGATGAGCCCCGCTTGGGTGTTGCAGACGCCCTTGGGTGTTCCGGTGGAGCCGGACGTATAGATCACATAGGCCGGATGGCCCAGCGCCAAAGCGATAACCCGCTGCGCATCCGTGGGGTTCGTATCGCCGTCGGCCGTATCGCCGTCGGCATCGATCACCAGATGTGGGATGCCGGCCGGCAGCTGGGGTGCGGTCTCGGCGTTGGTCAGGATCAGCCCCGGCTGCGCGTCATCCAGCATCAACGCCAACCGCGCCGCCGGATAGGCGAGGTCGAGCGGCAGATAAGCAGCCCCCGCCTTGAGGATCGCCAGCAGACCCACGATCATCTCCGGCGAGCGCTCGGCGCATAGCCCAACCAGTTGCTCAGGACCGACGCCTCGGCGGATCAGCACGTGCGCTAGTCGGTTGGCCCGCCGGTTCAGCTCGCCGTACCGGAGTTCCGAGTCGCCATGCACCAGCGCCACCGCATCCGGTGTCCGCGCCACCTGCGCCTCGAACAGCGACGGCAGTGTCGTAGGCGCGGGCAGCGTCGTGGTCGTCGCGTTCCAGACGTGCAGAACCTGCTCGCGCTCAACGTCAGAAAGAACTCCTAGCGAGCGCACGGTGGTCGAAGGCGCCTGCTCAAGAGCCTGCACCAGATTCTCCAGCGCGGTATGCATGAACCGGCACACGCGCGCCGGGTCGATTTCGTCGGCGATCTGGACCTCGAGTTCGAAGCCCGAGTCCCCAAGATCGTCCACCGACAATGCGCACGGATAATTGCTCCGCTCCTCGGCGCGCAGCAGTTCGATCCCCAGCTGGCCTAGTGCGCCTGCGGCTAGACTCTCAGCGCCGCCCCGAATGTAGCGATAGTTCAGCAGCGCCGAGAACAGAGGCGCTGGCGACGACACGGCGCTGCAGCGCTGGGCTAGCGCAAGCGAGGCGTGCTCGTGCCGCAGCAGGAGCGCCAGCCGCGCGTGCGTTTCCCGGACTGCCATTTCGACGTTGCGTCCGTTCAGCGACAGCCGCAGCGGCAGCGTGTTGATGAACAACCCCAGGGCGCGGTCGGCGCCGGCGGCGCCGGTCATGCGGCCGAACAGCACTGTGCCAAATACCACGTCCTCCCGGCCTGTTGTGCGGGCCAACACCAGCGCCCAGGCAAGATGGAACAAACTGGCCGGCGTCGCGCTCAGCCTACGCGCCTGTGTGCGCAGTCGTCGGGCGAGACCCGCCTCCACCGCCAGGCGCGCCTGTGCAACGGATGACCCATCTCTTTGCACGTCGAGCAGGTCAAAGGGCGCCGTCGGCTCATCGATATCGCCGAGCATGTCGCGGAAGAACGCTTCGTGTTCCTCCTGTCTCATGCCCGTCCGCGCCTCCGCGACGAAGGTTCGAAACGGCAGCGGCGTTGGCAGCTGCGCCACTTTCCCCGCGAAATGCGCGTGCACCTCGGCGACGATTGCGTCCAGCGTCGTGTGGTCAATCACGAGGTGATGGTTCAGCAATACCAGCAGCCAGCGGCCGCGGGCGTCGTCTCGCGCCACCATCACGCGCAGCAACGGCGCCTTACGAATGTCGATGCGAGCAGTGCGCCGATCGGCGCGTCGCCACATCGCGGCCGCGGCGTCCTCGCTCTCGGACGCGATCTCTTCGACCGCCACTTCCTCCACGAGCATCGTTGCGTAGCGCCAGACCACCTGCACCGGCTCCGGGAGCCCTTCCCACAGGATTGCGGTACGCAGGATGTCGTGGCGGTCGATCACCGATTGCAGTGCTGCGAGGAACCGATCGAGAGACGCGCGGCTGTCGAACGCCAGCAACGCGGGTGTCACATACGCGTCCAGCTCCCGCGGACATGACCGAATGGAAGAGAATGCCTTCCTGCAAGGGCGCGAGCGGATAGATATCTTGCACGTTTCGCGCCCCGCCGGGCACAGTCGCGACGATCGCATCGATCGCCGGCTGCTCCAACGTAATCAGCGGCAGGAGGTCGGGCGTGATGATTGCGCAATCCGGTCCGATCCGATTGGGCGGCACAGTGACCGCAGCGCGGCCGCCGTCGACCTCCTCCGCGAGCTTCGCCAGCGTTGGGTTGGTGAAGACCGAGCGCATGTCGGTCTGCCATCCCTGTTGCCGCAGCCGGTTGACCAGCGCGATCACGAGCAGCGAGTGGCCGCCGAGTTCGAAGAAATTGTCGTGGCGGCCGACATGCTCGAGGTGCAGGAGATCAGCCCATATCGCCGCGATCGCGGTCTCGATCGGCCCCTGCGGTGGTTCGGCAAGATTTGCTCCGCCGCCCTCCGGCGCCGGCAGGGCGCGCCGGTCGAGCTTGCCGTTAGGCGTCAGCGGCAGCGCCTCGAGCACCACGAAGGCGGACGGGATCATGTGGGACGGCAGTTGCTCGGCCAACGCCCGGCGCAGTTGCGCGGGGTCGAGCAATTCCCCTGTACCGGCGACCAGATAGGCCACCAGATAGGCGCCGCCCGGACGGTCGTCACGCGCCACCACGGCCACCTGGGCCACCCCCGGTTGGGCCGCCAACGCCGCCTCGATCTCGCCCGGCTCAACCCGGAAGCCGCGCAGTTTGATCTGCTGGTCAGCTCGACCGAGAAAGTCCAGGGCGCCGTCCGAACGCCACCGCGCCAGATCGCCCGTCCGGTACATTCGGCTTCCTGGCGCGCCGTACGGGTCGGCTACGAACCGCTCGGCCGTCAGCCCCGGCCGGTTCAGGTAACCGCGCGCCAGCCCTACCCCGGCGATATACAGTTCCCCTGCAACGCCAACCGGAACCGGCTCCAGTGCTGCATCCAGTAGGTAAACTCGAGTTCCCGGGATCGGCGTGCCGATCGGCGCGGGCCCGTCATCCAGCCGCGCGCTGGTGGTCGCACAGACCGTGCTCTCCGTCGGACCATAGGCGTTAACCATCAGCCGCCCGGCCGACCACTGCGCCGCCAGCGGCGCAGGGCATGCCTCGCCCGCGACCACGAGGCAGGCGAGTGGCAGGTCCGCCTCGCCAAGCGTCGCCAGCACGGTGGGCGGCAGTGTGGCATGGGTGACCCGCTGGCTGGCCAGCAACGCCCGCAGCGGCAGCCCACTCAGCGCCTCCGGCGGCGCCAAAACCAGGGCGGCCCCGCTGGTCAGCGCCATCACGACTTCCCACAACGAGGCGTCGAAATTCAACGATGCGAACTGCAACACTCGCGAGGCAGCCGTGACGCCAAGCCGCTCCGCCTGCGCCGCGGCCAACGCCGCGACGCCCGCATGCGTCACGACCACGCCTTTGGGCCGACCAGTCGAACCGGAGGTGTAGATCACATACGCCGGATGACCCACCGCCAAAGCGCTAAGCCGTTGCGGATCCGTGGGGTTCGTATCGCCGTCGGCCGTGTCGCGGTCAGCTTCGATAACGAGATACCGATATCCGGCTGGCAGCCGAGGCGCAGTCTCGGCGCTGGCCATGATCATCCCTGGCCGCGCATCATCCAACATCAGCGCCAGCCGCGCCTCCGGATAGGCAAGATCAAGCGGCAGATACGCAGCCCCAGCCTTGAGGATCGCCAGCAGGCCCACGATCATCTCCGGCATCCGCTCGACGCACAGCCCGACGAGTTGCTCTGGGCCGACGCCTCGGCGGATCAGCACGTGCGCCAGTTGGTTGGCACGCCGGTTCAGCTCAAAGTAACTGAGCTGCACGTCGCCGTGCACCAGCGCCACCGAATCCGGCGTCCGGGCCACCTGAGCCTCGAACAACGACGGCAACGTCGCAGGCGGAGGCGGCGTCGCCGCAGCGTTCCAGTCGTCCAACACCTGCCGGCGCTCGACGTCGGATAGTATCGCAAGACGCCCGATCGCCGCGCTGGGCTGGGCGGCCACGATCTCTAGCAGGCGCAACAAGCGGTCTCTATGATGGTCCAGCGCCGGCACGTCGTAATGAGCCCGGTTGGCGATAAACTCGACTTGGATGTCCGAGTCCTGCCGCCCCGCCTGGATCGCGATTAGCAGGTCGCCAACCACCCAATTGCCCAGAGGATGTTTGCGGACTGGCGAGCCTGCAATGTCGAAATCTTCATCGAGCGGGATAAAGTTTATCACCGTGCCGTAGATGTCCGGCTCGTTGGCGGCTAGCCCTAGATCCTGACGCAATGCACTGGCAGGATAGCGCTGATGTCGCAGCGCGTCACGCATGCTTCGCCCAGTCTGCTGCAGCAAATCAGAAAACGTCGGCGCGAGATCGACCGTCAACCGCAACGGAACAACGTTGGAGGCCAGCCCAACGATCCGGCGCGATTTGGGGCTCGCGCGTGCCGCCACAGGCATCCCGAGGATCACGCTTCGTGCGCCAGTCATCCGTGACAAGTAAACAGCAGTGGCTGCCGTGATTGCGGCCGCCAAGCTTGCGCCGTGCGCCTGACCTGCTCTTTCCAGCGCCGCTGCAGTTGTGCGACGTATGGCGCCGGCGCTGTGGATCAGTTCATCGCTCCAGTCCGGCCTCCGGCCCGACAATGTCAGGGGATCGGGCCGGCCGGCTAATTGCGCGCGCCAGAAAAGCTTGTCCCGATCGATCTGGGTCGAAGTCGCATACGCGTCGTTCTCTTCTAGAAGCTCGACGAACGACCGCGCCACCCCCGTAATGGTCGGCATCCCGTCGATCAGGCCGAGATACAGTCCAGCCACCCGGCGCTCGACCAGCGAGGCTCCGAATGCATCGTTGATTAGGTGGTGGTTGACCTCATACCAGAAGAACCGGTCGGACGCGGTCTTAAAGAGTGCATAACGAAATAGCGGACCGCCCCGGAGGTCGAAGGCTCGCGCCATGTCCTCGCGCATCCAGGCCACCGCGCTCGCCTGGGGATCCTCTTCGCAACTAACATCGAGGTATGGCACCGCAACATCATCTTCGTGCCGGCAGAATTGCCTCGGTCCAAGTTCAGTTTCCACGAAGCCCAGGCGGAGGCCATCAGTTTCGCCGACCGCCTGCCTGATGGCGGCCACGAACAGTGCTGGGTCAATCGCACCGAAGATCTCGACATAGCGGCCGACATTGTAGCATGCACTATCGGGATGGAGTTTCTGCCCGTACCATATGTCGGCCTGCGCTGCCGACAGCGGAAACGTCGCAAGCGATGCGAGATTGGGCGCGTGAGACGGGGGAATATTCATGGCGCGCGTCGCCGCGCCTGCTTGAGCTGAGGCGCCGCGCGCGCATACTTTTCGAAGGGGTTATACGCATTCGACATTGTCAAGGCGACTACTTAGAAGCAATATCTACTTTGCTGCGGAGCGATATGGGCCGCATGTCGGTCCAATGCGCCTCGATCCAATCGAGACATTCCTCGCGTCCTCCCGCTGGGCTTACGGATGTCCATCCCGGCGGTAGCGATCGAAAAGTGGGCCACAGCGAGTACTGGCCCTCATGATTGACGACGACTAAATACGTCGCAGATTCGTCTTCAAAAGGATTCGTCATACAGATTCTCTGCTCGCACCCGCAGAAGCGGGACACCGTCAACCGCTGACATCCCAACCCACAAAAAAACTACGCCTAAAGGACAGATGCGTCAACCGTATCCTTGTCGACGGTGTACACTTCCGGGGTCGGTGCGATAAACTGATGAGAATGCCGTCGATCGGTAAGGAGCTGGCTGCAGGACGTCTTTCGTCAGGTATTCCCTCGATAACGAAGCAGACTCTGAATCTGGTCAGATGACGGAGATGAGGCTGCGTGCAGATTCGGGCCGGTTAGGCATCCACCAACAGGCCTACGCCAAAGCAAATTACATAGCACAGACAACGATAGGGCGCCGATCCTCCAAGTGCTGACTAGTCTCTTATGTTCGCGGTCAAGAGGGAAGGCGCGGATGAGCGCCGCCCGGCGGAAGGTCCGTCTGGCGAGATGGGCTTAGGCTGCGCAGAGCTGGGGGCGGAGCGAGAGACGACGGTTATCAAACTCTTATCCGCGGGTTGGGTACCGCCTTCCGTGTCTTCGTCTTGGGGCTTTCCTCGGTCTAGAGGACGGGCGTCGGGCGTAGGCTCGGCCACATAGCTAAGAGCTGCCCGGCGAGGGCTGGGCCTTCACCCCATTCCGGGCGTCGATCTCGACGAGATCCTGTGCGTCCAGGAGGACCAGCAGGTCGGCGCCGACAATTGCGTCTCCTATCGGACGCTGAAACCGCAGATCCCGGAGACCCCGACGCGTCCACATTTCGTCAAGGCGCGGGTCCGCGTCCACATCTATCCCGACGGCTCCCACGCCGTCTTCCACGGGCCGCGCTGCATCGGCCGACACGACGAGAAAGGACGACTCACAGAGCCCCGCCGCGCAGCTTAAGTCGGCTCAGCTCGAGCCGGACCTGTGGACATGTGGACGACGCTCCGCCTCGCCCACATATCCACAGGAGAACAGAACCAGAAGAAGCGGGCAATTCAAGCGCTACCAAAACCGGACAAGTTCATTCGCTATCGACAGCAAATATCGAGGGCTTGTCGCCAAGCCGCACGCCGATCTTCCGGGCCTAGCCTGCGAGGTTTAGGGCGACCGCTGCGGCGGCGGTCGCGACGACGACGAGGAGCGGAGGCGCACGCCAGACGATCAAAGCGACAAAGCCAGCCGCCGCGACAGCGAAATCGGGCAGCCCCCGGACTGCGCTCGTCCAAACGGGGTTGTAGAGCGCTGAAGCGAGCAGACCGACCACGGCTGCATTGACGCCGGCCATCGCGGCGCGCGCATCGCTACGCGCTCGCAAGCGCGGCCAGAGGACTAAGGCCGCCATCATGAGCAGGAGACCGGGCGCGAAGATCGCGACCAGCCCCAGCGCCGCCCCGGCAACGCCGCCCGGCGGGACATTGGCGACGACGCCAAGATAGGCGGCGAAGGTGAACAACGGCCCGGGAACAGCCTGTGCGGCGCCGTAGCCGGCAAGGAATGCGCTGTCGGAGACCCAACCTGGATCGACCACCGCGGCGCGAAGCAGCGGCAGGACCACGTGTCCGCCGCCGAACACCAGCGCCCCGGAGCGATAGAAGGCGGCGGCCAGGGCTGCGGCGCCCGCGCTTCGCGGTGCGAACGAGAGCGCGAGAAGGACGGCATAGAGGCCGGCGAACGCGATCCCCATGCGCCGACTGACTGGCGCGGCGGCGGCGACCGCGACGTCCGCCTGCTGCCGACAGACAAAGAATCCAGCAAGGCCGCCAAGAAGGATGACGGCGATCTGGGCCCACCCCGTCGGCGCAAACGCGGTCAGGATCAGCGCGAGGGCGGCGATCGTCGCGCGCGGCCGGTCTGGGCAGAGGGTCCGAGCCATTCCCAGGACGGCCTGGGCGACAATGGCGACTGCGACCAGTTTGAGGCCGTGCATGAGCCCATCGCCGACAGGGCCTTTGAGCGCGCCTTCGCCATAAGCGAATAGCGCCAGCGCCGCCGCCGAAGGCAGGGTGAAGCCCGCCCATGCAGCAAGGCCCCCAAGGTATCCGGCGCGCATGAGCCCGATCGCGAAGCCGGTCTGGCTAGAGGCCGGCCCCGGCAGAAACTGCGAGAGCGCAACCACATCGGCATAGGCGCGCTCGTCGAGCCAGCCTCGCCGCATGACGAACTCGCGGCGAAAGTAGCCGAGATGCGCGACCGGCCCGCCAAAACTGGTCAGGCCAAGCTTGAGAAAGACACGCAGGACCTCGAACGGAGAGCCGGTGTTGCTTCGCCCAAGCCCGGCGCGAGAGCCGTCGGCCGAGCCCATGTGTCGGCGCCTCTTGTCCTTGAGTGTCTACGCGCGGGCCGTCCGGCCGCGTCTCCTCCCCCTTGCGGGGAGGAACAAGGAGGGGGTCGCGCGGGCCAACGAAATTAACGAGCAGTGGCGCATGCGACCATCTCCGCGGGTCCGCGCGACCCCCACCCCTCCCGCCCCCACAAGAGGGGCAGGAGGCGCCCTAACGCCACCGCTTCGATCGAAATGCGGCAGGCTCCAGTGCAACACGAGCCCCGGTTCGGACGCTAGCCGCTGAAGCGGCCCTTACGCCGCTTTCGCCAGCCGCTGCTGCACCATTGTCCTCAGCTTGTTCAGATCGTGCGCGAACAGGCGGATGCCGTCGGACAGCTTTTCCGTCGCCATCTGGTCCTCGTTGAGCATCCAGCGGAAGGTTTTTTCGTCCATCGCGATCTTGGCGGGCGCTGGACCGGGCTTGGCCGGATCGAGCTGCCGCTTGAGCTCGCCCTCTTCCTTCGACAGCGCCTCGAGGAGCTGGGGCGAGATGGTGAGCCGGTCACAGCCCGCGAGAGCTTCGATCTCGCCCGTGTTGCGGAACGAGGCGCCCATCACGACCGTCTTGACGCCATAAGTCTTGTAATAGGCGTAGATCGTGCGAACCGAGTGCACGCCCGGATCGGTCTCGGGTGTGTACGGGCCGCCACCCGCCTTCACATGCCAATCGAAAATGCGTCCAACGAAGGGCGACAGAAGAAACGCCTTCGCGTCTCCTGCCGCGATCGCCTGGGCCAGCGAGAAGGCGAGGGTCATGTTGCAATCGATGCCGTCCGCCTGCAGACGCCGCGCCGCTTGCACACCCTCCCAGGTCGAAGCCAGCTTGATCAGGATGTGCTCGTGGCCGACGCCCCGCTCCTTGTACGCGGCGATGATGGACTTCGCCTTGGCGATCATGCCTTCGGTGTCGAACGAAAGATCGGCGTCGACTTCGGTCGATACGCGGCCGGGAACGATCTTCGTCAGTTCCGAGCCGAAGTTCACCGCGATGCGGTCCGTCACTTGGCCGATCGAGGCCTTTTGCTTGCCCCCCCAGGCGATCGCCTCGTCGACCAGACGGGCATAGGAGGGCATTTCCGAGGCCTTCAGAATCAACGACGGATTCGTCGTGGCGTCGGTCGGCTTGTAGGCGCGGATCGAATCCATGTCGCCGGTGTCGGAGACGACCGTAGTCATGGTGCGCAATTGTTCGAGCTTACTGGTCATGGACGAGCCTCCTTCGGCGACTTCCTTTTACTTAAACAGGTTCCCAGTCGCCCCGATTGTCGCGCCTCAAGGCGTCACACGCAAGCGCGAAGCCCGAAGCGCCGCCGGAACCTAATGCGCTGAAGCCAGTTCTTGGTCGCAGCCACTGTCATCGCCAAGGAGCGCCCCATGCCGACCCGCAAGAACCTCGAAGATCTTTTCTCCGAGACTCTCAAGGATATCTACTTCGCCGAAAAGCAAATTTTACGCGCCTTGCCCAAAATGGCCAAGGAAGCCTCGACGCCTGAGCTCAAGCAGGCTTTCGAGACCCATCGCGACCAGACGGAAGGTCACGTAGACCGGCTCAACGAGGTGTTCGAACTCATAGGCCGCCCTGCGCGCGGCAAGACCTGCGAGGCGATCCTCGGCATCATCGACGAAGCCAAGGAGATCATGGAAGACTTCAAGGGCGCTGAGGCGCTCGACGCCGGCCTCGCTTCGTCCGCTCAGGCTGTCGAGCACTACGAGATCGCCCGTTACGGCACGCTCAAGACCTGGGCCAAGGAACTCGGCCACAACGACGCTGCGAAACTCCTCGACCAGACGTTGCAGGAAGAAATTAAGACTGACCAGCTCCTGACCAAGATCGCGACTTCGAACGTCAATATGAAGGCGGCCTGAGGGCTGAGTTCGTAGGCGGCCGGTGTTGCAATTACTGGCCGCCGGCTCACTCTTTTCCTCTGGCGACGCCAGTCGCCGAATCGAGCGAGCGCGAGAAGCGGCGGGAACAAGTCCAAGACCGCAAGCGAGACCCCATCCGCCGCGCGCATAGGCCCACGCTCCGAGCGCAGAGCCCATTGCGCCCGCCGACGAACAGCGACGCCAGGTAGACGCCGTTAACCCGTCCGCGCGCCTCCGGCGCGAGCGCGAAAATGGCCCGATAGCCGAGAACGAGATTGGTCTGGACGCCGAAGTCGATAACGACCGCGGCGAGCACGAGAAGCGCCAGCGACGATCCCGGCGTCGGGACCAACGTGACGAGCAGACCGACGAGGACCAGAAGCATCGCTGCGCATGTCGCGGGCCGGCTCCAGCCCCGATCGGCAACCCTGCCTGCGAGCGGCGCAGCGATCGCGCCAGACACGCCGACCAGCGCGAAAAGCGCGATGCCGTTCTGCGTCAGGCGGTGTTGCGGCCCCGCGAGCAAGAGAGGGATCGTGGTCCAGAACAGACTGAAGCCAAAGAAAAGGCAGGCCTGATAAAAGGCGCGCCGGCGAAGGATCGGCGTCGCCCTCGCCAGATGAACCATCGAGCTCATGAGCTCGAGGTAAGTCATTTTGGTCTGCGGCGCGCGGGTCGGCAAAGCGCGCGACAGGAACGCGGCGAGCGCCGCCATGGCCGCCGCGGAGAGAGCGAAGATCACCCGCCAGTTCGTTTGCGCGGCGACAAAACTCGAAACCGGACGGGCCGCCATGATGCCGATCATGAGTCCGCTCGACACCATGCCGACGACCCGACCGCGCGTCGCGTCCGCGGCGAGATGGGCGGCAAGCGGAATGAGGATTTGCACTGCGACCGAGCCTAGGCCAATGAGGCCAGCGCAAGCGAGAAAGATGGCGGCGGACGGAGCGAAAGCGGCGCCGGCAAGCGCGACGGCGCTGATTGCAATCGACGCTAAGATCAGCCTGCGATTCTCAACGAGATCGCCGAGCGGAACGATAAAGAAAAGGCCGGCGCCATAGCCGATCTGCGACATTGTCACGATAAGGCCCGCCGCTGCCGGGGCGAGGCCGAGCGACCGAGCAATCTCCGCGATCAGCGGTTGGGCGTAATAGATATTGGCGACGATGAGGCCGCAGGCGGCGGCGAGAGTCAGAATGGCGCCGAAGGAGACGTCCGGCTCGCGCGGGGCCTTGAGCAGCGCCGGCTGGGGCGCCGGCGTCGCATTCCGCCTCCGCAATCTTCACCCGATCCACCGACAGCTCCCGTTCTCAAATACAATGGCCCTCCCTTGAATGATTGGCGCGCGGACCGCCTTGGCCGGCGGGATCCCCGCAATCAGCGCCATAAGGACTCGCGCGACCCCTCCGTGCGAAATCACAAAAGCGTGTTCGCTGAGGCCGGCGAGCCATGGACGCAGGCGATCCGCGAGCATAGCGTAGCTTTCGCCGCCCTTGGGCACAAACGCCCAGCGATCCTCGCGCCGGGCGCGCAAGCCTTTGGCGTCCTTGGCTTCGATCTCCGACCAGGTCAGCCCTTCCCAGACGCCGAAACTGAGTTCCTTCAAGACGGGATCGAGGCGGTAGCGCTCGGGCGTGAGGCCCATTGCGTCGCGCGCGATCTCCATTGTCTCCCGCGCGCGCTCGAGCGGCGAGGAGAAGAACGCCTGGGCTTCTTCAAGCCGGTCGATCTCCCGTCCGACAAGGCTCCGCAGCGTTCCGCCGACTGCGCGCGCCTGCTCGCGCCCGCGTGCGTTGAGAGGAATATCGAGCTGTCCCTGAAGCCGGCTCTCGGCGTTATACGCCGTCTCGCCGTGGCGCACGAAGATCAGGCGATGCGGAAATTCCGGCACGGCTGGAGACAATCCCGCTCGAACAACGCTCAAGCTTCGAGCGCCAGCGGCCGGAATCCCCATTGCTTCGCCAGCGCCCGGCATTCGCTGACCGTTCCGACGCCGGCCGTTGTCGACACCGCGCGCATCGACGCCGCGGCGCATCCGTGCCCGAGCTCAAGACACTCAACAATCGGCCATTGCTCATGCAGCCCATAGAGCATGCCGGCGGCGAAGGCGTCGCCCGCGCCGTTGGCGCCCACTATGGCGCTCGCCGGCAGGGCGACCGAGCCCAGCGCAACCCGCGAACCGTCGCGTCCACCCACCACTCGCGCCTTGAGGGAAATGCGCCGCCGCCCAGCGCATCGGAGCCGAGCGCGAGCACGTCGTCGATCGCCCGCGCCACTGCGGCAGGGTCAGTCGAGCCGTCAGCGCGCCGCGTCTCGCGTCCCGCCAGCGCGCCGATCTCGTAATCGTTGACGATGAGGTAATCGAGATGCGGCAGGCAGGGGCGGCCGAGCTCGGCGAGCCGCTCGGCGCGCGTCGTCATCAATTCGAGGTTGATGAAGAGGCCGACCGCGCGCGCCGCGCGCAACACCGCAACCCAGCCGTTCGCCTCGTCACGCCAAGGCCGATCCATCGCCTTGTGAGCGCCAGGCAATCCAAGATGGAGAATTCTCGCATTGGTCGAAGAGAAATCGAAGTCGTCCGGCGTCATCTCGGCCGCCACACCCTGGTGATAGAAATGGGTGCGCCGGCCGTTGGCTTCTACGTTGAAGGCGTCGACGCTCATCGTCATGGCGTGAGGCCGCGCGCGGAGCGCGGCGCGGTTTATGCCGCGCGCGTCGCATTCCGCGAAAAGAAAGCACCCGAGGTCGTCATCGCCGACGACCCCCATCGCCTCGACGGGAAAGCCGGGATCGAGGCGCTTGAGGTCCAACGCCATGTTCGAGCCGGACCCGCCGTTCTGGCGATCGATCGCCAGCACCTCGTTGGAAGTGTCCTCATCCGGCCAGCGCGCGATCGACTTATTGAAATCGACGCACCAAGTGCCCGCCGACAAGACGCCGCGCCGTTCGGTCATCGATCAGGCCGGCTTAAGGACGGTTTCTGTGATCGCGCTGTCGACCGCTAGCTCGCGCGTCGGCTTCACACCCTGCTTCTGAAGCGCCGCGTGGTAGTCTTTGACCGCCTCGGGCGGGGTCATGGCGCCGTCGGCGACCGCGCGCATGAGGCGGACGATGTCGAGCGGGGATTCGGCCAGGTTGATCTTGCGGCCGAAGAGCGCGACGCGCGCCCCATATTTCTGCGCCTGATGAATGAGCTCGAAACAGTCACGGGTCGTCCCCGCTCCGCCGCCCAAGACGCCAACCACGAGGCTGGGGTCGAATGACGCCAATTCCTCCAGCGCTCTCGGCCCGTTGTAGGCGATCTTGAGGAACTTCGGCCGCTCCGCCTCGGTAAGGCCGGCGAGGCACCGGACGATCGCGTCATTGACGAACTGAGGCACGGTCTCCGGCGTCAAGCCGCGCTCGACGTTCGGATTGAACACCTCGAGGAAATAAGAGAAGCCCTTCGCCTCCGCGTCGTCACGAAAATCCTTGAACGCTTGGAGCGAGGCATGGTCGGCATCGATGTCATTGGTGAACGTGATGGAATAAAGCCCAAGGTCGGTCAGCGGCTTCATATGCTTGAGCGACGCGGTCCGGAACGGCCGGGACGGCTGGTTATGAAAAGACGCTCCGCGGTGGCGCCAGACGTCGGTCGTGTCATTGGCGCGGATGACTGGCTTGACGCCTGTTCCGGCGAAAACCTTGCGCTTGACCAGGCTTTCCAGATTCGAGACCGAGGTCAGCATGATGTCGACGACGTCCTGCTTGACGATCGCCTCGATCGAATCGAGGAACTCGGCGCGCGTCTTGAAACGCGGCTCGCCATACGCCGACCCGACCGCATGCAGGCCCGGCCCCATGTCGGGGTCCTTGGCGTCGGCGATGATGAAATCCGAGGGCCGATAGGCGCCGCTGCGGATGCGCGCGAGCTTGTCGTCGAGTCTGAACATGAACGCCTCTCCAGTTTGGCGGCCGGTTTACAGGCCGCCCTCCACGGATGGCAACCGGCTTGAGCGGCCACTGGCGCTCGTCGCCGGGTGTCGCTAGTTTGCGCCCCCCAGCGGGGCCCGCTATTGCGGGTGGAATGTCGATGGCCAAAGGTTTACGCAAGGCGCGCAACGCCAGGACCGTCCGCGGCTGGCTGATTGCGGTGGCGGGATTCGCGTCTGCTCTCGCGGGCGCAGCCGCGCCCGCGCGCGCCGTGGACGACGACCCTTATGCACGGTCCGAAGCCTGGCTCTGCCGGCCAGGCGCGCCGGACCTTTGCTCCGCGCCCGTGGTCGCAACGGTCGTGCAAAGCGACGGCTCGCGCGCAACCCGGGTTTTGAAGCCGAACCCCGCGGCGCCGATCGACTGCTTCTACGTCTATCCGACCGTCTCCGAAGATCCGGCTGGCAACAGCGGCATGACGAGCGGACCCGGTGAGAAGCGGGCGGTCGCCCAGCAGTTCGCGGCCTTCGCCTCGGTCTGCCGGCCGTTCGCGCCGATCTACCGTCAGGTGACGATCGCGGGCGTCGAGGCTGTGCTCCGACACGAGCCGCTCCCGGTCGATTTCAAGCTTCCGTATGAGGACGTGCGCGCAGCATGGTGCCATTACCTCGCGCATGACAACGGCGGCCGCGGAGTCGTGCTGATCGGCCATTCGCAGGGCGCGCGAATCCTCGCCCGGCTCATCGTCCACGAGATCGAGGGCAAGCCCGAGCAGCGCCTCCTTGCCGGCGCCCTCATCCTCGGGTTCGACGTCGAGGTCCCGGAAGGTAAGGACGTCGGCGGAACTTTCAAGGCGATCCCGCTCTGCCGCGCGGCCGGGCAGAGCGGCTGCGTCGTCGCCTACGAGACCTTCCCGGCGAGCGAGCTCCCGCCGGACGATTCCCGTTTCACCCATCCCGAAACGCCGGGCATGGAGATCGCCTGCACCGATCCCGCCGCGCTTGCCGGGGGCAGGCTCGACCCCATTCTCGCAACCCAGACGAACCTGCTTGGCGAGCCCCCGCTCGATCCGGGCTGGGTGGCGTTCGCCAAGCCGCTCGACGCGCCCTTCGTGTCGCTGCCCGGAATCGCGTCCGGCCATTGCGTCGAGGGGCCGAACGCCTCTTATCTTTCGGTCTCGATCAACTCGCCGTCGGAGCCTGGCGCCTGGCCGGCGACCCTCCCGGGCGCCCTCGTGGTGGACGGACGGCTCCTCAAAAGCTGGGGCTGGCATCTCATCGACGTCAATGTCGCGATGGGCAACCTCATTGACTTCGTTTCGACGCTGCGAAAGCCCGGCCCGTGACCCAGATTCGACGCCCGCGCCCCATGCGTCCATATGTTCCAACTGAAGAGCCTAAAAGATGCCCGAGCCGCAACGTCTTCGCATTCTCCTCATCGGCGCAAGCGGAGTGCTGGGGCGCGCGATCGTAGCCGAGCTTTCTCCCCGCCACGACATCGTGTCTGCTGGATCGAAGTCGGGTGACATCCGCATCGACATCGCCAATCCGGCGAGCATCGTCGCGGGCCTGAAGGCGACAGGGCCGCTGGACGCCGTCGCCTGCGCCGCCGGCGCCGTGAACTGGCATCGGCTTTCCGCGATCAAACTCGCAGGGCTGGAAAAGTCTTCCTATGGATTGGGGCTGACCGATAAACTCATGGGTCAGGTCAATCTGGCGCTGGCCGCCCGCGACCACATCAACGACGGCGGCTCGATCACGCTGATCGCCGGCGTGCTCTCGCACATGCCCATCGTTGCGGGTTCGTCCGCCAGCATGGTCAATGCGGCCATCGAGGCCTTCGCGATGGCGGCCGCGATCGAAATGCCCTCCGGCATCCGCATCAACGCGGTAAGCCCGACCGTGTTTGAGGAATCGATGGCGGACTTCGGGCCGTTCTTTCGCGGTCACGATCCCGTGCCGGTTGCCCGCGCCGCCCGCGCCTTCAGCCGCAGCATCGAAGGCGCCGAGAGCGGCCAGACCTACCGCGTGGTCTGATCGCGACACATGAACAAGGCTTTATTCGTCTACATCACGCTCGCGGCGCTGGCGCTTGCCGTTTTCGCGATCTGGCCCGAGCTCGACCTCGCGGGCGCGCGCTACTTCTATCATCAGGGGGGCTTCTTCGGCCGCAACGACCTCGAGCGGTTTGGCCGCGACTTTTTCCGGGTGACGCCGTTCGTCGTGCTCACGGCCTATGCGGCTTTATGGCTCGCAAAGCATCGGGGGGTGAAGGTACGCTGGGCGCCGAGCGGCCGAGCGATGATCTTTCTCATCGCCACGATGATCATTGGGCCGGGCCTGATCGTGAACGTGGGCCTCAAAGATCATTGGCATCGTCCCCGTCCGATCCAGACCCAAGACTTCCACGGGCCGAATCCTTTCACGCCGTGGTACGACGACAACGGCGGCTGCAAGAAGAACTGCTCGTTCGTCTCCGGCGAAGCGTCGACCGGCTTCTGGATGGTCGCGCCGGCGAGCGTGCTCCCCCCGCCCTGGCGCGGCCCAGCGATCATCGCCGCCTTTGCCTTCGGCTTCGGCGCGAGCCTGCTGCGACTGGCGTTCGGCGGCCACTACCTCAGCGATGTGCTGCTCGCCGGGCTCATCATGCTCATAGTCATCGAGGTCGTCCGCCGGGTGATCTGGCCGCTTGGCGGCTCCGAGCCGGAATCGCTTCGGAGGCCTCAGCCCCGGCGCTCGCGACGAGGGGACGCGACCGGGCGCCTCGCCAGGTAACATTTGAGCCCGCCCTAAGGGCTGGAACGCGGAGGAGACGCGATGGGGGAGGCGCCTAAAGTCGCCCGGGCCGGATACGCCGTGGTCGTCATGGGCGTGTCGGGCAGCGGCAAGACGACGATCGCGGAGCTCCTCGCCAAGCAGCTCGGCTGGCCGTTCATGGAGGGCGACCGGCTGCATCCTGCGGCCAATGTCGAGAAGATGCGGCGAGGAATTCCGCTGACCGACGCCGACCGCGCCCCCTGGCTCGATCGGATCGGCGAGGAGCTAAAGAGATGGGCCGCCGAAGGGAAGTCTGGCGTGATGACCTGCTCGGCGCTCAAGCGGGCCTATCGCGACCGCATCCGCGCGGCGCGTCCCGACGTTCGCTTCGTCTATCTGAAAGGCTCGGAAGCGCTGATCGAGGCGCGCGTCGCCGCGCGCCATCACGAATACATGCCGGCCTCCCTGCTGCGCAGCCAATTCGACACGCTCGAGGAGCCGACTCCGGACGAGCCAGGGGTGATGACTGTCGATGCGGGCGGCTCCGCCGATAAGGAGGTCGCCGCCGTCATCGCTGCGCTAGCCTTCCGGAGCGGATGGCCGGGAACACTCACCACAAAGGCACGAAGGAAGAAGCGGGTGTTAGGGGCCGAGTTGCATGCGGCTATTTAGCCGGTTGCGCGCCTGCGCGCGCTCTATAAGTCCCCTCGACGTTTCCGGGGCCGACCGCCCTCGACCGTCATGGCCGGGCCTGACCCGACCATCCACGCGTCTCCATCCGCGCGATCTTGGCCAAGCGGGCTCAATGCGACCTTCGGCCCTCTCGGCGGACGAGTCCCGACTCGCTTTCGAAGCAGAGCGGCGTGGATGGCCGGGTCAAACCTGGCCATGACGAGCCTCTTCCTTGATGAAAGTCCCGCCAGTCCATGCCGAGCCCCAAGAAGCCGCAAGTCAAGCGCGTCGTCCTCGCCTATTCCGGCGGGCTCGACACGTCCATCATCCTCAAATGGCTGCAGACCGAGTACGGCGCCGAGGTCATCACCTTTACCGCCGACCTCGGCCAGGGCGAGGAGCTGGAGCCGGCGCGCAAGAAGGCGGAGCTGCTCGGCGTCAAGCCGCAGAACATCTTTATCGAGGACCTCCGCGAGGAATTCGTGCGCGACTACGTCTTCCCGATGTTCCGCGCCAACGCGCAGTACGAGGGCCAATATCTCCTAGGCACGTCGATCGCGCGCCCGCTCATCGCCAAGCGCCTGGTCGAGATCGCCCACAAGGTCGGGGCTGACGCGATCGCCCATGGCGCGACTGGCAAGGGCAACGATCAGGTCCGCTTCGAGCTGTCGGCCTACGCGCTCGACCCCGACATCAAGATCATTGCGCCCTGGCGCGAATGGGAGTTCGCCTCCCGCAATGCGCTTCTCGTCTTCGCCGAACAGCACCAGATCCCCATCGCCAAGGACAAGCGCGGCGAGGCGCCGTTCTCGACCGACGCGAACCTCTTGCACGTGTCTTCCGAAGGCAAAGTGCTCGAAGACCCGGCCCAGGAGACGCCGGCTTACGTCTACTCGCGCACCGTTCATCCAGAGGACGCGCCCGACAAGCCGACCGTGATCGAGATCGCGTTCGAGAAAGGCGATCCGGTTGCGATCGACGGCAAGGCGCATGAGCCCCGCGACGCTGCTCGCCGCCTTGAACAAGCTCGGCCACGACAATGGCGTCGGCCGGCTCGATCTGGTCGAAAACCGCTATCGTCGGCATGAAGTCGCGCGGCATGTACGAGACGCCCGGCGGGACGATCCTGCTCGCGGCGCATCGCGCCATCGAATCGATCACCCTCGACCGCGGCGCCGCCCATCTCAAGGACGAACTGATGCCCAAATACGCCGAGCTCATCTACAACGGCTTCTGGTTCTCGCCCGAGCGCGAGCTCTTGCAGGTCTTGATCGACAAGAGCCAGGAGATGGTCTCAGGGTCCGTGCGGCTCAAGCTTTACAAGGGCGGCGTCTACGTGATCGGCCGCGACAGCCCATATTCGCTCTACGATCAGGACCTCGTGACTTTCGAAGAAGGCGCCGTCGCCTACGATCACCGCGACGCCGGCGGATTCATCAAGCTCAACGCGCTGCGCTTAAGGACACTGGCGAAGCGGAGGAAGAATGCCGCGGCGAAGAGTTAAGCCGGCTTGCCGCGACGATGCGCGAAAGCGGGCCGCGCTGAGCGGGTGGTTTGCATCCTCACTCCAGCTTGACGCCCTTCGCCTTGGCTGCGGCGGCGACGAACTTCATGGTCTGCGCGAAAGCGTCCTTGAGCGGCTCGGCGGTGGCTAGATCCGAGATCTCGGCAAAGCGCGCGGCGATGGTCTCGGGCGTGCGCTCGCTCTCATCGAGATAGACGCCGGGCGTCTCGCCGATATGCGTAACCGCGAAGACGCCGGCGCCCGCGCCGAGAATGACGCGCGATGGCGCGTTCTCGCTCACGAGAAACAGCACGCCCGGCGTCACCGATTCCGGGGTCATAAGCTCCGCGGCGACCGGCGTGAGCAAGCCCTTCGTCATGGCCGTTCGCGCCGTCGGCGCGAGCACGTTGACGCGGATGTCGCTCTTCGCGCCCTCAAGATGCAGAACGTTCATGAGGCCGATCATGGCGGCCTTCGCCGCGCCGTAGTTCGCCTGGCCGAAATTGCCGTAGATCCCGGACGCCGAGGAGGTGAAAACAATGCGCCCATAGTTGCGCTCCCGCATGCCCGCCCAGACGGCCTTCGTGCAATTGGCCGAGCCGATCAGGTGCACGCGAATGACGAACTCGAAATCCGCCATCTCCATCTTGGCGAAGGTCTTGTCACGCAGCACGCCGGCGTTGTTGACGAGGATGTCGACGCGGCCCCACTCCTTTGCCACTCGGGTCGCCATCGCGGAGACCTGCTCGAAATCGGCGACGTCGGCAGGGTCCGCCATCGCCGTCCCGCCGCCGGCGCGAATTTCCTCCACGACGCTCAACGCATTTTCGGACGGGGCGCCGTTCCGGCCGAGATCGTTGACGACGACCTTCGCGCCGCGCGCCGCAAGTCCAAGAGCATGCGAACGTCCGAGCCCGGAGCCCGCGCCGGTGACGACGGCAACTTTGCCGTGAAACTGGATTGTCATGACATTCCCCCGAGCCGGCGCCTCTATCCGCGAGGCGCTGCTCCGAACAAACTAGCAGATTTGGACCATCCTCAAGCGTCGAAAGCGTTGCGCGAAGCGTGTGAAGCTGCCCAAGTCTGTTTGCGCGATGTTACACAGGTGTCACATTTGGGCGTCAAAGACCGATTTGGCGGGGGATCCGTAACGCCCGTCGACGATTCGCTCATGCGAAGCGACGCCCATGGCTGCGAAAACCGGAAGCGACCTGGAAGAATTCCGCGCCCTTCTTGCAGAGGTGAAAGCGCTCCGCGAGGATGTTGAGCTCAAGGCCGCTGAACTTAGAGGCGGCTGGGGCGTCGACGCGGACAAATTGAAGGTTCCGCCGCGGGTCCTCAATCTCTCGCACTATATCGCGCTGCGCGAGCATGACCTCACCGACCTGCAATATCGGCTCGCGGCGCGAGGGCTCTCTTCGCTTGGCCGCAGCGAAAGCCACGTCGCACAGGCGCTCGATGCGCTCATCGCGACCCTGAAGCGCCTGAGCGGCGAGCCGAGCGCGCCCTATCCGTCGCCCGTCGTTGGCGCGGGCGGGCGCTGCGGAGCTCGAGGCCGAGGCCGACCGGCTGTTCGGCAAGCGGCAAAAAGGCGGCCCGCGCGCCCGGGTGATGGCGACCCTGCCGCCCGAAGCGGCGACGGAGCCCGAACTCGTCAACAATCTGGTCAACGCCGGCATGGATTGCGCGCGCATCAATTGCGCCCACGACGACCCCGAAATGTGGGGGCAAATGGTCGAGAACGTGCGCGCCGCGCGCCGCGCGGCTCGAGCGTCCTTGCCGGGTTCTGATGGACATCGCCGGCCCGAAGTGCCGCATCCTCAGAGTGAAGGCGCCGCCGAAAACGCGGCTCTTGCGCGGCGACCGGGTCGTGCTGGTCGACGAACTGCGCGAGAAGATCAAGGAGCCGATCGCGTTTTCTCTCAATTTTCCCGAACTCGTCGATCAGCTCGTCGTCGGCTCGGAAGTGTTCATTGACGACGGCAAGGCGGCGGCGCGAGTGGTCTCCAAGGCGACGGGCCGAGCCGAGATCGAGGTGTACGCGGCGCGCGAGAAGGGGGTGCGGCTGAAGCCCGGCAAGGGCGTCAACTTTCCCGCGACCGAACTCGATCTGCCGCCGCTGACCTCCAAGGACTTCCGCGACCTCGACTTCATCGCCGAGCATGCCGATTTGATCGGCTATTCGTTCGTGCAGCGGGTCGACGACATCGAGCTCCTGCAGGATCATCTGGTGGCGCGCGCGCCCAAGCGCGAGCCGCCGGGGCTCGTGTTGAAGATCGAGACGCCGCTCGCGGTGCGCAATCTGCCGACCCTCATCCTGCAGTCGGCGGCGCACAATCCGACCGCGGTGATGATCGCCCGCGGGGACCTAGCGGTCGAGCTCGGCTTCGCCAGGCTCACCGAAATGCAGGAGGAAATCCTGTGGCTCTGCGAGGCGGCGCACACGCCTGTGGTCTGGGCGACGCAGGTGCTCGACACTTTCGTGCGCGACGGCGTGGCGAGCCGCGCCGAGATGACCGACGCGGCGATGGCGCAAGGCGCTGAATGCGTGATGCTCAACAAGGGGCCCTATCTCGCCGAGGGCGTCGCTTTCCTGCGCGATGTGCTTGCCCGCATGGACCGCCATCACGCCAAGAAATTCGCCCGCTTCGCTCCGCTCAAGCAATGGGCGTGAGGAGTGAGGAGGCGCTTGACGGGGCTGCGCCAGCGAAGCCAAGTTAGCTAATCTGATGTTGCTGGATCGTGAGTTCGCGCGGAAGGTCACCGTTCACGTCGCAAAGACGCAGCTCTCCAGGCTGGTTGAGGCGGCCCTGGTGGTGATCGCAAAAGGCGACAAACCAGTCGCCCGCCTCGTCGCGATCCCGCAGGGCCAATTCAAGTTGGGCGTCCTGAAACGCGACGCGCTGGGCCCAGGTCCGGACTTTTTTTCTGCCCTGGATGAAGACGAGCTGGCGGCGTGGGAGGGACGCGACTGACGACGACGCTCCTGCTCGACACCCATATCTGGGCATGGTCTCTCACCAACGACCGACGTATTTCGGATCGGGCTCGCAGAGAAATGGCCGAGGCCCAGACCGTCCTCGTCAGCGCCATTTCGTTCTTCGAGATCGCGCAGAAAGTGCGCCTCGGCAAGTGGCCGGAAATGGCCGCATACGTCGATCAGTTACCAGCGCTTCTGGCGAGCCAGCGAGGCGTCACGGCCTCCCTCGAAGCTGAGGATTGTCTCATGGCGGGAACGATGGAATGGCCGCACGGTGACCCGTTCGATCGCTTCCTGGCCGCGTCCGCGCGCCGTCGCCGCCACCCCATCGTCTCGGCTGATCCAGTGTTTGACGCCGTACTGACGATGGGGTGAGCGGGCCAGGCGGACGCTGCCAAGGCCTCTATTCGGCCGCGCGGCCGCCCGCGGCTCAAGCCTGGTACAACCCCCCGAACTGCTCCCAACTCTCGCCGTTGAAAGAGGCGAGCGCCTCCTGGCGGATCGGGCTGAAATTGTCGGGCGAAGTGTTGATCTTGATGCCCGGCAGTCCCATCGGCAACACCAAATCCTTGATGTTGGCGGCTTGCTTCATGACGTTGGCGCGCGACAGGTCATTGCCACATTGCTTCAGCACTTGAATCATTGTCGCCGCAGCCCCGAAGCCGTAAACCGCGTTGGCGTCGATCAGATCATGCGGCGCCATGTATTTGCCAATGAAGGCCGCATATTCCTTGAAGCCGGGGTCGTCCCTCCAGCGCGCATCCGTCGGGTCTTTGCCATAGATCGCGGTGATCACACCCTTGGACTTCTCGAGACCGGCCGGCTTCATGACGCTCGCGATCGATTGCGAGACATCGGTCATGTAGCGCACCGGCGTCCAACCGACGTCGAACGTCTTGCGGATCGCCTGGGCAGCGAATTTGGGCGTGGCGGCGATCAAGAGCACATCAGCGCCTGAGCCTTGAAGCGAAACGATCTGCGAGTCCACGGTTGGCTCTGAGGTCTCATAGGACGCTTCCTTGATGACCATACCGGCATGGTCAGCGCCGAGGCCGTCCTTGAGCCCAATCAGATAGTCCTTGCCGAACCCATCGTTCTGATACAGCGCCGCCGATTTTCGCGTCGGGTTTCGTCGCGATAATATGCTTGCCGAAGATTTTGGCCTCGGTCTGGTAGTTCGGCTGCCAGCCCATCGTCCAAGGGAAATGCTGCGGATCGGAGAAGGTCGCGGCGCCCGTGGCGACGAACAATTGTGGCACCTTGTTGTCGTTGAGATATTGCCGGATCGCCAGGTTCGGCGGAGTGCCCAGCGTGTTGAACAGGAACGCGACCTTTTCATCCTCGACCAGTCGTCGCACCTGCTCCACCGTCTTTGGCGGGCTGTAGCCGTCATCGAGGCTGATCAAATTGATCTTGCGCCCGTTCACGCCGCCCTGCTCGTTGATCATTTTGAAATAGGCGGTTTCGGTGCGCCCGATCACGCCGTAGGCCGAGGCTGGGCCGCTGTAGGGCATGGTTTGCCCGATCTTGATCTCGGCGTCCGTGACGCCCGGCGTATCGGCGGCGTGGGCCGAGCCGGCGCTGGCGGCGAAGGCCGCCGCGGCCGCGCTTGATTGCAGGAATGTTCGTCGATTGATCATGGCGCTTCTCCCTTTCCTTCGTAGTTTGCGGCGACATCGACGCCACCATTTTTAACTTTCGTCTGCCGAAACGAGGCGAGCACTCGGGCCGCCGCCCGCGCCGCGCCCACCACACCTGTCGGCATCGCGGCCATTATCAGAATCAAAAGCGCCCCGTAAATTGCGCCCGGCAGGGCCTTGGCGCCTTCGCCGAAACTTACCGTGAGCTGGTCGGCGATGTTGGGCACGAACTCGATGAACAAGGCCCCGAACAACGCGCCGCCGAGCGAAGCAAGCCCGCCAACGACGACGCCGACCAGAAAGGCAAGCGAGAGCGCAAGCCCGAAACTCTCGGGCGAAACAAAGCCGACCGCAAGCGCGCTCAAGCCCCCCGCCACGCCGGCATAAAGCGCGCTGACGCCGAAGCATGTGGTCTTGTAGAGCGCGGCGTTGATCCCCATCGTCTCGGCGGCGATCGGCTGATCGCGAATGGCGACCAGCGCTCGCCCGATCCGGCTCCCCACGAGGTTGCGCGCAGCCCAATAGAGCGCCGCCGCGCAGGCGAGGCAAACGAGATACAGCCATTGGTCGGCCGTTAGACGGAGCCCGATCGGCACGCTCGGTTTCGCAAGCGTGATCCCTTGCGAGCCGCCGGTGAAGGCGTCGAAACCCGTGTAGCTCAGGATCTGCGGAGTTGCGACTGCGAGCGCGAAGGTGGCGAGCGCAAGATAGAGCCCGCCGAACCTCAGCGCGGGAAAGCCAAACAGAAAGCCGGCGATGAAGCACACGACGCTGGCCAGCGGGAT
This sequence comes from uncultured Alphaproteobacteria bacterium, assembly GCA_963753135.1. Taxonomy (GTDB): domain Bacteria; phylum Pseudomonadota; class Alphaproteobacteria; order Rhizobiales; family Beijerinckiaceae; genus Roseiarcus. Next base: position 45,859 of record CAVWBA010000010.1, read on the forward strand.
CGCCGCCCAATACGGCAGGCCGAATTTCGTGATCAGGATCGCCGTCCCGTAGCCGCCGATGGCGAAAAAGGCGCCGTGGCCAAGCGAGATCTGGCCGTTGAAGCCGGTCAGAAGATTGAGGCCAAGCAGGGCGACGGCGTAGATCAGCACCTGCGCGCCCTGATAGATATGGTAGCCCGACGCCACGAAGGGGAAGCCGAGCGCGAGGATTCCGACTGCGATAACGACAAAAGCGTCGAGCCTGCTGTCGGCGTCGGCCATGGGGCTCACACCCTCGCCACGAGGCGGCGCCCGAACAGTCCGGACGGCCGCCAAACGAGCACGGCAATGATGATCGCGAGCGCCACCGAAAGCTTGACCTCGTCGCCGACCAGATAGGCGCCGACGAGATTGCCGAGCACGCCGACGGCGACGCCGCCAAAGACCGCCCCGAACGGGTTGTCGATGCCGCCCAGCACGGCGCCGGCAAAGGCGTAAAGCAGCACGCCGCCCATCATGTTGGGATCGAGATAGACGATCGGCGCCGCCATCATGCCGGCGACCGACCCGATCGCCGCCGCCAGACCCCAGCCGATCGCCAGCATCCATCCGACCCGAATGCCGACCAGCCGGCTCGACACCGGGTTCTGCGCCGCGGCGCGCATCGCAAGGCCGAGCGGGCGTGAAGCGGAAAAACGCGTAGACCAGCGCGAGCACGCACAGGGTCACGACAACGGCGCCCGCTTCGTGCGCCGACATGTAGCCCGCGCCAAACCACGGGCGTCCGGTGAACGGCGAATCGAACGAGGTCGACCGAAAAGCCGTAGAGCCATCCGGCAAGCGAATTGAAGATCAGGCTCAGCCCGATGAACACGATCACCGAGGCGAGGATGGGCGCATCGGCGAAGGGCCTCACAATCAGGCGCTCGATCACCACCCCGCCGATGAACGAGGCGACGACGGTCGCGAGGAAGGCGAACCAATAGGGTTCGCCCAGGTCCATCAGTTTCCATGCGAAATAGGTCGAGAACATCGCCATTTCGCCTTGCGCGAAATTGATCAGCTGCGTCGCCTGGTAGATCATCACCAAAGCCAACGCCATGATCGCGTAGACCCCGCCGAGAGCGAGGCCAGAGGCCAATTGATGCAGGAACTCGCCCAAGCTTTTTCAGCGCTCCTTTCGCAATGAAGTTGAGCAATTTGCTCGAACAGCGAACGTCATCGCGAGCGGAAGCGAAGCGATGCATAGATGAAGGGCAGGAGCAGCGGCTCTGGATCGCCACCTCGCTTCGCTCCTCGCGATGACGATTCCATAGATGCGCATTGTGCTCCGTCCTAGTAGCCGAGATAGGCGCGGCGCACGGCGTCGTCGGCGCGGATGGTTTGCGACGGGCCGCTGAGCGCCACCCTGCCCGTTTCGATCAGCACCGCGTGATCGGCGAGATCGAGAGCGAGCGAAGCGTTCTGCTCAACGATGAGGAGGCTCACGCCCTCGTCGCGATTGATCCCGCCGAGCGTGCGAAAGATTTCCGCCACCACCAGCGGGGCCAAGCCGAACGACGGCTCGTCGAGCATCAAGAGACTCGGGCGCATGAGCAGCGCGCGCGCGATCGCTAGCATCTGCTGCTCGCCGCCCGACAGCGTGCCCGCCTGCTGGCGGCGCCGTTCGGCGAGCCGCGGAAAGAGGCCGAACACGCGATCGAAATCCGCCCGGAGGTTTTGCCGATCGGCGCGCACATAGAGCCCCGAGGCGGAGATTCTCCTCGACCGTGAGATCGACAAACGTGCCGCGCCCGTCCGGCACGTGCGCTACTCCAAGACGCGCGATGTCCTCCGTCGCCAGCGCGCCGATCGGGCGGCCGCGAAACCGGATGTCGCCCGTGCGCCGGATGAGCCCGCTGAGCGCCCGCAAGATCGTCGTCTTGCCGGCGCCGTTGGCGCCGAGCACCGCGGTCACGCCGCCGTCCTCGACCTCGAAATCGATTCCATGCAGCGCCCGCGCCGGGCCGTACCAGGCCTCAAGCCCCTTTGCCTCCAGAATCGGCCAACTCAATTCGCGCTCCCGAGATAGGCGCGCATCACCGCGGGATCGCGCCTAACCTCGTCGGGCTTGCCGTTGGCGATCACCCGGCCAAAGTCGAGCGCGACAACTTGGTCGCTGACCCGCATAACCAGATTCATGTGGTGCTCAACGAGCAGCACGGCGACGCCGCGGCGGTCACGAATCGCGCGGATTTCATCGGCCAGTCCGTCGACTTCCGAATGGTTGAGCCCGCCGGCCGGTTCGTCCAACAGCAAGAGTTTTGGCCCTTTCGCGAGCGCGCGGGCAAGCTCGACTCGTTTGCGGACACCGAACGGCAGGGCGCCCGCCGGACGATCCGCAACCGCCTTGAGGCCGAATTCCTCGATCAGGGCGTCGGCGCGCCCGACGATCTCGTTTTCCTCGCGCCTGGCGAGCGGAAGACTCAGCGCATTCGCGACGAACCCGCCGCGCGCCAAGCCATGCGCGCCGACGCAGATATTTTCGCGCACCGTCATGGTCGAGAACAAGGCGACGTTCTGGAACGTCCGACCGACGCCGAGAGAGGCAAGCTCATGCCTGGCGCAACTCAGGAGCGGCCGGCCGTCAAAGACGATCGATCCCGTGGCCGGATCGTAGAGACGCGAGATGCAATTGAAGAGCGTCGTCTTGCCGGCGCCGTTCGGACCAATCAACCCGCAGATCGCGCCTCGGGCGACCTCGAAGGAGACATCGTCGAGGGCGGTCACACCGCCGAACCGGATCGTCAGCCCCTGGACCGCCAGCAGGGCTAAGGTCCGGAGATCTACGGACTCATCCGCGCCTTCGGCTCTCGCCTCGGCTAGCTCCATGGACTCTCCGTCCCCATTGCCGTCCGGCTCGTCAGGCCAGCTACTTCGCGCAGTCTTGACGTTTCGAGCGCGCTTGTCACCTGCTTTGTTGTTTGAACTTTAGTCGATGGCGCCGAACAGCGGAGCGCTCACGGCCGCCATGCAAGAAAATCGAGCGCGCCTGCCTTGAACGCCTTGTCGCCGACGGCGAGATTGTGGTCCCGGCCGGGGATTAAGAGCGCCTCCGCCCGCGGCAATAGGGCGACGAGCTTCGAAGGGTCGCCGGCAAGCGTATCCCGCTCGCCGACCGCAACCAATGTCGGCTGCGTTATACGCGCCGCCTCTTCGGGGGTCAGACGCCGGCGCGAGCCGCGCACGCAGGCGGCAAGCGCCGCGCGGTCGCTTTTCGTCTGGTCGGCGAAGGCGCGGAACAGGCGTTGCGTCGGGTCGGCGAGACTTTCGAGCGACGGCGCCTCCAGGGCTTCGGCGATCGCTTCCGGCAGCCCGGCGTCGCGGACGAGCCGATCGCCGAGGCCGCCCAGGATGAGCGAGCGCACGAGGCTCGGTTGCTTAAGCGCGAGGAAGCTCGCGATCCGCGCGCCCATCGAATAGCCCATGACGTCGGCGCGCTCGGCGCCTAGATGGGCAAGGAGGTTGACCGCGTCTTTGGTCATGAGATCGGCGCGATACTCTTCGGGCGCGTGAAGCTTTTGGCTTTGCCCGTGACCGCGGTTGTCGAACGCCACGACGCGGCGCCCGGCTTGAGAAAGAGTCTCGACCCAGCGAGGACCCACCCAATTGACGCGATGGTTGGAGGCGAAGCCATGGATCAGCAGGATCGGCTCGCCAAGATCACGGCCAAGAGGCGCGACGTCGATGAACGCAATGTCGATCCCATCCGAGGAAAAATGCTGAAGCTCGGAGGGGCCCTCTACATGTTGCTCCCGCATGGGCGCTCCTGGTTCGTCAAAGAAAAAGTTGCGGTCCGAACCCCGGCTTGGAGCGACCTCGCGCGGCGGACGGAAAACGACTAGCATCGCCGCGGCTATGGGGCATATCGCAAAGGCGGCCATTTTCGGCGCGCCGGGACCGGGGAGGAACGCTATGCAAAGATTCGGAGCGATCAGCCGGGGGATCGCGATCGTGACGGTTCTGTGCTTCGCAGCGCCGCAAGCCGAAGCGATCGAAGTGTACGGAACGGGGGCCGGCGCTTCGCAAATGGACGACGGTCTCCTGGTTCAGGTTCGCGGCGGAGCGCGCCGCGGCGGAGGCGGAATGCACCGTGGCAGTGGCGGGATGCACCGTGGCGGAGGCGGAATGCATCGCGGCGGCGGCTACGCGCACCGGGGGGGTATGCACGGGGGGATGAACAGAGCTGGCGGAGCCTACGCCGGGCGGGGAAATGTTCATCGAGGAAACGTCAACCGGAATGTGAATCGGAACGTGAACCGGAACGTCAATCGAAACGTCAACGTCAACCGCTACGGCGCTCACGGCTACCGTGCTGGCTACTACGGCAGTTGGTCACGGCCCAGCTGGTATCGGTGGGGCGCCGGCGGCGCGGTCGCGGCGGGCGCAGCGCTCGGGTTCGTCAGCGCCGCGGCTGCGGCGTCGTGGGCAGGCGCGGCTCCAGGCCCGAATCTCTGCTGGTACTATACCGACCCGAGTCGCCAACAGGGCTTCTGGGACGCCTGCCCGTAGGAGGTCAGGTCACTTAAGCAAATTACATTTGGACTTAACCGCGATCGTCATTGCGACCCCCGGATCAAAGTCCGGGGGAAGCAATCCAGGGGTCATCGGGCGCCCTGCGGCCGCTGGATCGCCACGTCGCTTTGCTCCTCGCATGACGGTGACGGTCAAATCGGAGCGGGTTCCAAGGTAGCCTCAGCCGCCTTTGACCTCGATCTTCTTCACTGGCGTCTGGGCCTCGGGTTTCTTCGGCAGGGTCACTTTGAGAACGCCGTTCTTGAAGGTGGCCTCGATCTGCTCTGCATCCACGCTCTCCGGCAACCGCACCGAGCGGACGAACGAGCCGAAGCGTCGCTCCCTGAGATGGAAGTCCTCCTTCTTCTCGGCCTTGTCTTCTTCCTTGTGCCCTTTGACCGTCAGCACGCCGCTGGCGACGCTGACTTCAATGTTTTTCTCATCGAGTCCGGGCATCTCGGCTGACAGCTCGAACGAATTGTCACGCTCGACCAAATCCATCGCCGGCTGGGCGACCCAGGAATCCGCGGACCAGAAAGGCTCGAGGTCAAACGCGGGCCGCCGAAGCGGCAACCGGAACGGGTTCAAGGCAAAGTCATCGAACAACCGGTCAACGTCCCGGCGAAAGATGTCGAACGGGCGCCATGCCTGCATCAGGCTGGCCGGCGGCGTGGTTCCGGAGCTGCGTTGATTGGCGACAGGAACCTTGGTTTCACTTTCTGCCATTTGCTCCTCCATTTCGGATATTCCTGTGTCAGTGAGGTTTCCTATGGAGCGGGCGCGCGCCGCCGGCATCGACGCAGCGCAAAATCCAACACCGGAGGACGCCCAAATGCCTGCGACTCGGCCCGCATGCTTTTACGCCAGCGACGCGCCAAAAGCGGTCGCCGTTGTCTGGCCCTCTTATCCTCTCAACGCGCAGAATGTGTGACGCAGGCGCTTCGCGGAGCGCGCGGCCTGCCAAAATTGACGGCGCGGCCTGCGCGACGCGAAGGCGGGCGCTCTCCTCTGCATCGAGCGACCGCAGCGCGCTTAAGACTTCGCTCAAGGAGATCCTGGCCCCGCACTCGAGCTGTCGCAGCCATGGCGTGTCGTCGACCGCGTGAGCGTCTGACGCCCACGAGGCGAGAATCGCCCGCTTCTCGGCGACTGTCAGTCCCGGAATGCGAGAGCACTTCGTCCGGATGATTGAAGGCGGCCGCTGGCGTGACGAGCCAGTCGAGCGGCAGCGACGCGGATGAAACCTCATTGCTCATCGTCAACCTCACCTCCCTTCGCGAAGCCCGCTGGCAAAGCGCGCGAGCTTGAGCCCAGCCTAGGAGAGGTTGGACGGCCATCTTTCCGATCGGCCGCACATAGCCACATCCTCAGCCGAGCAACGTGGACACGAGTTCGCCGGACAACCGGCGGGCGCAAATCGAGCTAGGAATCGGGCCGTTCGCTTTCAAGAGCCCGCGGGTCCGCAGCCGCCGTCAGTCGAGCAACGACTTGATCGCTTCGGCGTCCTTCGGCGTCGCCGGATTGTAGACCACCATGCGTGAGGTCCGTTCGCCCATCGACGGCGAAAGCTGAATATTGAAACGCGAGCGAACCCAGCTTCGGGTGGCGGATGTGCTTGACGGCTTCGCCCTGATGGCCGCGGACCTCGTTGTCGCTCCACATCGCCTTGAACTCGGGGCTGAGCCGGCAAAGCTCGTCGACGAGGGGCTCGACTTCCGCCGCGGCGCCGGCGCGCGCCGCGTCCACCCTGAACGCGCCGAGCACGAACCGCGCCACGCTTTCCCAGTCGTATTGCGCGGCGCGGGAGCGCGGGTCGAGGAAGAAGTAGCGCAGGATATTGCGCTGCTCGGGCGGCATCGATCCGTAATCCATCAGCATCACGGTCGCGGCCCTATTCCACGCGACGACGTCCCATATCGCCGTCCTGATCACGGCCGGGCTCGGGTCCAGCGCGTCGAGAACGCGCTGCAGCCGCGGCGTTACGCCATCCGCCGCGCGGTAGCGGACCTCGGGCGGCCGGCCGAGGGCGACCAGGAACAGGTGCTCCCGCTCGACATCCGTCAGCATAAGCGCGCGGGCGATCCGATCGAGCACGTCGGCCGAGGGCGCGCCGCCTCGCCCCTGCTCGAGCCATGTGTACCAGGTCGGACTGATGTTGGCGCGCTGCGCCACTTCCTCCCGGCGCAGGCCAGGCGTGCGGCGACGCCCCGAGGGCAAGCCGAACGCGCCCGGGTCGAGCTTCGTGCGGCGGTCCCTCAGATAGGTCGCCGAGCCGGTTCTCGTTCGCAGCGGGTCCGTCCATCCTGTTAGCCGTTATACCATGATAATCTCACTACTTTACTACAATAGCTCGGGTCTCCAGGTTTGTCTCCAACGAAACTTGGAGACTTTGCTCATGCGTGTGTTTGTCACTGGCGCAACAGGATTTATCGGCTCCGCGCGTCGTCAAGGAGTTGATCGCAGCGGGCCATCAGGTGATCGGCGTTTATCGTTCGGAAGAGAAGGCGCCGGCTCTGGCGGCCGCCGGCGCCGAAGCCTATCGCGGATCGATCGACCATCCGGACAGCCTGAAGGACGGCGCCGCTCGCTCGGACGGCGTCATCCACCTCGCCTTCAACCACGACTTCTCGAAGGTGGCGGCGAATTGCGAGAATGATCGCCGCGTGATCGCGACGCTCGGCGCTGCCCTTTCCGGTTCTGACCGGCCGCTGGTCGTGACTTCCGTGATCCCGCTCGTCCAGGGCAAGCCGGCCGAGAGAGGACGGCGCCGATCGTCAGCCCCGCCGTGAACCCACGCGCAGCTGGCGAGGAGGCTGTCGCCGCTCTCGCAGCGGACGGGGTCGAACGTGTCGGTCGTGCGCCTCCCGCAAGTCCACGATACGGCGAGGCAAGGGCTCGTTACCTACTTGAGCGCGATATTCCGCGAAAAAGGCGATTGCGCTTACGTCGGTGACGGGCTCAATCGTTGGCCTGCGGCGCATGTTCTCGACGTAGCGCGCCTCTACAGGCTGGCGCTCGAACGGGCCGAGCAGAACGCCAAATATCACGCGGTCGCGGAAGGGGGCGTGCCATTGCGCGACATTGCGAGCGCCGCCGCCCGACGCCTCAAGCTGCCGGTCAAATCTATTCGCCCGGAACAGGCGCAAGCCTTCTTCGGCTGGCTTGCCATGTTCGCGGGGCTACGATATGCCCGCTTCAGCCACGCAAACGCGAAAGAAGCTCGGATGGGAGCCGACCGGGCCGGGGCTTATCGCGGATATCGAACAGCCCGTACTTCTCCCTCTCTAAAAAGGACATCGAACTCATGCGCGTATTTGTCACTGGCGCGACCGGATTTATCGGCTCGCTCGTCGTCAAGGAATTGATCGCGCGCCGGCCATCAGGTGATCGGCGTCTATCGTTCGGAAGAGAAGGCGCCGGCTTTGGCCGCCACGGGGGCCGAAGTCTATCGCGGATCGATCGACGATCCGGACGGCCTGAAGGACGGCGCCGCCCGCTCGGACGGGGTCATCCACCTCGCCTTCAATCACGACTTCTCGAAGTTCGCGGCGAATTGTGAAACCGATCGGCGCGTCATCGAGGCGATCGGCTCGGTGCTTACGGGCTCCGGCCGGCCATTGATCGTGACCTCCGGAACCGCGATCGCCAAGGTCGCGCCCGGCGAGCCGGCGACGGAGGACGCGCCCAGGATCAGCTCCAACGACTTCCCCCGCGCGGCTTCCGAAGAGGCGACCGCCGACGTCGCCGCGGCTGGGGTCAATACATCCGTCGTTCGCCTGCCCCAGGTGCACGACCCGGAGCGCCAGGGGCTCATTAGCCCTTGGATCGCGATCGCCAGGGAAAAGGGCGTTATCGCCTATGTCGGAGAGGGGCGTAACCATTGGCCCGCGGCGCACGTTTCCGATGTCGCCCGCCTCTACAGGCTGGCGATCGAAAAGGCGGAGCGAGGCGCGGTGTACAACGCGGTCGCGGAGGAAGGCGTGCCGGCGCGCGATATTGCGGAAACCATTGGTCGACGCCTGAAGCTGCCGGCCCAATCGATCTCGCCGGAGGAAGCGGGAGGTTATTTCGGCTGGCTTGCCCATCTGGCCGCGCGCGACATGCCCGCCTCAGGCGAGAAGACGCAAAAGAAGCTCGGATGGCGGCCGACCGGGCCCGGGCTCATCGCCGACCTCGAACGATTGCAGGTCCCCTGAGAGCCGAAGCTCGCTATCCCCAGGATCCATCGCCACGCTGCTCGCGGCGGCGTTCCTGCGGCGCTCGTGGGCCACGGCGCCGTTGGGGCGCCCTTTTTTGTCTATTCGAACGCCGCCGCCGGGACGATGCTCACCTTCGGTTTGTCGCTCGCCTCAGTGGAAGAGCCCTGCGTCGCGGGCGGGGCGGCTGAAGCGTTATCGGCTTCGGCCGGATGAGACGCGACAGCGGGCTGGCCTGAAGTCTCGTTCGCCTCCGGCTCGGACGTTGGCGGGGCCGGTTCGTCCGTCCTGGCCGCTTCACGCGGGGCGGGAGGCGGGAGGGGCGGATTGACGAGCGGCGCCCTGGTCCCGGGAGCTTTATGCTCGATCGAAGCGACCTTTGATTTGGGCTTCGTACTCAGCGGCGCTGCCGCCGGCCCGTACGGGCTGATAGCCGCCGGAATATGCACGTTCCCTGAACCGCCGTAAGCAGATTTCCCCGGTGCAGAGCCGCCGGGCGGGTTGGAGAATGCCCCACCCAGCCGCGGTTCGCCGACGCCGGGGGACGCGGGCTCGCCAAACTCTTCGTCTCGCGCTGCGAGCCTGGGTCCCCACATTCGGCGTGACGCGGGGAAGCTTTCGAGAATCTGTCCGCTTCTCGCGTCGATGATGAGGCGCCGGTAACCGGCCGGGCCGGCGCTGACGTCGGCGATATAGATCCCCGGCCGGCGTAGGAGCGGCGCGGTCAATACGTAGCCGCTCGCCTCGAGACTCCGTGCGATCTCGCCGGGAAACGCGGCTCCCCACGGCGGCGGCAGCCATTGGGCCATCGCCGAGGGAACGAAGGCGAAGCCGAAGAGTGCGACGAGTGTCGAACCCGCCAAGCAACGGCTGAGCGCCCCATTCAATCTGATCGTCATGCTCTGCCGCTCCAGATTCCCGTGAGCAATCTGAGGCGTTGAATGCGGCGTCGTTACGGCGTCGCTGCGGCCGGGTTCCGGACGTCGGCGCAAATGCTCAAAAGCCGATCAATTTCGCTTGATGCGGTTTCGAACGACGTCACCAGTCGAACGAGCGCTTCGGCCTTCCGAGGGGCGCGCTCCGGCGCGATCGCTCGCGTGCTCCACTCGTGGAAGCTCGCCCCCGCGGCCCGCCACCTTTCGATCATCGCCTTTGGCGCTACGACAAAAACTTCATTAGCGTCCGTCGGCCACGCGAGTCGAACGCCCTCGGTCGCCGCAAGCTCACGGGCGAGCCGACGCGCCGAGGCGTTTGCGCGCTCGGCCAGCCTGAGCCAAAGGCCATCGGCGAGATAAGCCTCCATTTGCGCGCCGAGGAAACGCCCCTTGGACAAGGTCTGGCCCCCGCGCTTGCGCTGAAAAGCGAAATTCGCCGCGCGTGGGCCATCGAAAAACACGACGGCTTCGCAAGCAAGCGCGCCGTTCTTCGTCGCGCCCAAGGTGAGAATGTCGATCCCGGCCCGCCACGTCATGTCGGCCGGCGTCGCCTTGGCCGAAACGAGCGCATTGCTGAAGCGCGCGCCGTCCATATGCACGCCGATCCCGTTGCGGTGAGCAATCGAGCTGAGCTCCGAAACTTCGCCCACGCTGTAGACCGTCCCCGCCTCGGTAGCCTGAGACAGCGACAACGCGCCCGGTTGCGCAGACTTCACCAGACCACGCGGAAATCTCTCCAATGTCTCCCGCAAGCCCTCGGGGGTGATCTTCCCGCCTTCCCCCGCGATTCCGACGAGTTTCGCCCCGGCGGTGAACAGCTCGGGAGCGCCGCACTCATCGTCGTGGATATGCGCTTCCTCGTGGCAGAAAACCGCGTCCCAAGGGTTGACGAGCGCCGACAGCGCGAGAGCGTTGGCGGCCGTCCCGGTCGCCACCAGGAACGCGGCGACCTCGGTCTCGAAGGCTTCGCTGAGAAGCGCTTGCGCGCGTGCGGTATATTCGTCGGCGCCATAGGCAGGCGCGTTGACGCGCGACGACGCCACGATCGCATCCAGAATCTCCGGCGCCACTCCGGCGCCGTTGTCGCTGGCGAATTTCATGCTCGCTCCCGTCCAACTTGCGCCGACAATTTGCGTCAGATCGCGCGGGCCTGGCAATTCGCTTCGACGCCGAACCGGAGCGCTAAAAAAATTGTGTGCGACCGCTTGTGTCGGTGATGCATTTCTGTCATGGTCCATTAAATAGGACAGTTGTGCTGACCATTTTTTGAGCGGCGAGGCTAAGGCTTCGGCGCCGGCTTAAAGAGCAGGACTCAAGCGTTGTCGGATCGAACGACAGAGACGGATCGAAAAAAATCCGACGCGTGACGCCCCTGGCCGCGCATGAGCGGCCTGCTTTCTTCCTAATACGCCTGAAAATTCGCAAATAAACGGTCGCACAAAGTGCGCGACCGCCCGGGGAGCGGAAAGATGAACGCCAGAACTCAAGCGACGTTCGACGAACTGCGCGGCGGCTTGGGAAAAGCCAATCCCGGTCGAGACCCGCTGACGCCGGCGGCCCATGCGCTCTACGATCCTTCTAAACGAGCATGATTCCTGCGGTGTCGGCTTCGTGGCCGACATGAAGAACCGCAAGTCGCACGATATCCTCGAAAAGGGCCTGCAAATTCTGATCAACCTCGACCACCGCGGCGCGGTGGGCGCGGATCCGTCGCTGGGCGACGGCTGCGGGGTGATGACCCAAATCCCGCACGCCTTCTTCGCGCCCGAATGCGCCAAGCTGGGCTTCGATTTGCCGGCGGAAGGCCACTACGGGATCGGCCAGTTTTTCATGCCGCGGCGGAGCGAGGCCCGCGAGCAGGTGCGGGAAATCGTCGAGGAGGTCGTGGCGGCCGAGGGCCTGAACGTGCTCGGCTGGCGCGACGTGCCGGTCGACAATTCCGCGCTAGGCGAACGCGTCAAGGCGGTTGAGCCGGTGATGCAGCAGATTTTCGTCGGACGGCCTGCGGACCTCGCCAGCGAAGACGATTTCGAGCGGCGCCTCTACGTCGTCCGCAAGGTCGTCTCCAATCGCGTCTACGCGATCGGGACGCGGGAAATCCTGGAATATTATCCGGTCTCGATGTCGGCCCGGACCATTGTCTATAAGGGCATGGTGCTGGTGCGCCAGCTCGCCCCCTATTACCGGGATCTGTTGGATCCGCGCTTCGAGACCGCGCTCGCGCTGGTCCACCAGCGGTTCGCGACCAACACGTTTCCGTCCTGGCGCCTCGCGCACCCCTATCGGATGGTCGCGCACAACGGCGAAATCAATACGCTCAGGGGCAACGTCAACTGGATGGCGGCGCGTCAGGCGAGCGTCAACTCCGAACTCTTCGGTCCCGATATCTCCAAGCTGTGGCCGATTTCCTACGAAGGCCAGTCGGACACCGCCTGCTTCGACAACGCGATCGAGTTTCTCGTTCAGGGCGGCTATTCGCTCGTCCATGCGATGATGACGCTGATTCCGGAGGCTTGGGCCGGCAATCCCCTGATGGACGAGGAGCGGCGCGCTTTCTACGAATATCACGCCGCGCTGATGGAGCCATGGGACGGCCCGGCGGCGATGGCGTTCACGGACGGACGCCAGATCGGCGCGACGCTTGACCGCAATGGCCTGAGGCCTGCGCGCTATTTCGTCACCGACGACGACCTTGTCGTTCTGGCGTCGGAGATGGGCGTGCTGCCGGTGCCCGAAGAGTCGATCGTCGCCAAGTGGCGCCTGCAGCCGGGAAAGATGCTGCTCGTGGATCTCGAGCAGCACCGCATCGTCTCGGACACGGAGATCAAGCAGACGCTGTCGCGCGCCCGGCCGTACAGCACGTGGCTGCGCGAAGGCCAGATCGTGCTCGAGGATCTGAACCCCGTCGAGCCGCGCGCCTTGCGCACCGACGTCTCGCTGCTCGATCGCCAGCAGGCTTTCGGCTACACTCAGGAGGATCTGTCGATCCTGCTCGCGCCGATGGCGGCGACCGGCCAGGAGGCCGTCGGGTCGATGGGCACGGACACGCCAATTTCGGCTTTGTCGTCGAAGTCCAAGCTGCTCTACACTTACTTCAAGCAGAACTTCGCCCAGGTCACCAACCCGCCGATCGACCCAATCCGCGAAGAGCTGGTGATGAGCCTCGTTTCCTTCATCGGGCCGCGGCCCAATTTGTTCGATCTTGACGGCGCGGCCCGGCGGAAGCGCCTCGAGGTGCGCCAGCCAATTCTGACCAACGAGGACCTCGAGAAGATCCGCAGCATCGGGCACTTGGAGGATTCGTTCGACACCAGAACCCTGGACATCACCTATCCGGTGAAGAAGGGCGCGGCTGGCATGAAGGACGCGCTCGAGCGGCTTTGCGAACGCGCTAAATCGGCGGTGCATGGCCGCTACAACATCATCATCCTCTCCGATCGCATGGTCGGTCCGGATCGAATCCCGATTCCGGCCCTTCTGGCGACGGCGGCCGTCCATCATCACCTGATTCGCAAGGGACTTCGCACCTCCGTCGGCCTCGTCGTCGAAACAGGCGAAGCGCGCGAGATCCATCACTTCGCTTGCCTCGCCGGATACGGCGCCGAAGCGATCAATCCCTATCTCGCCTTTGAGACCCTCGCGGCGATGGCCAAGGAGCTGCCAGAGCCAATCAGCGGCTATGAGGCGGTCAAGCGTTTCATCAAGTCGGTCGACAAGGGCCTGCTCAAGGTCATGTCGAAAATGGGCATTTCGACCTACCAGTCCTACTGCGGCGCCCAGATTTTCGACGCGGTCGGCCTCTCTCGCGCTTTCATCGATGAGTTCTTCTTCGGCACCGCGACCATGATCGAGGGCGCGGGCCTCGCGGAAGTCGCGCAGGAGGCGCAGCGCCGCCATACCGATGCATTTGGCAATTCGCCGGTCCTGAAGACCGCGCTCGAAGTCGGCGGCGAGTACGCCTATCGGGTGCGCGGAGAGACCCACAACTGGACGCCGGAGACGGTCTCGCTGTTGCAACACGCGGTTCGCGGCAATGCGCGCGACCGCTATGACGCCTTCGCCAAACTCCTCAACGAGCAAAGCGCGCAACTCCTGACCATCCGCGGTCTCTTTCGGATCAAGACCGCGGAGGAAGAGGGACGGGCGCCGGTTCCGCTCGATGAGGTTGAACCGGCCGCTTCGATCGTCAGACGATTTTCGACCGGCGCGATGTCCTACGGCTCGATCTCGCGGGAGGCGCACACGACGCTCGCCATCGCGATGAATCGGATCGGCGGCAAGTCCAACACTGGCGAGGGCGGCGAGGAGTCCGATCGCTATAAGCGTTTGCCCAATGGCAACTCGATGCGCAGCGCCATCAAGCAGGTCGCCTCCGGCCGCTTTGGGGTGACGGCGGAATATCTCGTCAACTCGGACATGATGCAGATCAAGATGGCGCAGGGGGCAAAGCCCGGCGAAGGCGGACAATTGCCCGGCCATAAGGTCGACGCGGTGATCGCCAAAGTGCGCCACTCCACGCAGGGGGTGGGCCTCATCTCGCCCCCGCCGCACCACGACATCTATTCGATCGAGGACTTGAAGCAGCTCGTCTACGACCTGAAGAACGTCAATCCTGAGGCGCAGGTTTCTGTCAAACTGGTGTCCGAGGTCGGCGTCGGCACGGTCGCGGCTGGCGTCGCCAAATGCAAGGCCGATCACGTCACGATCTCTGGCTTCGAGGGCGGCACCGGCGCCTCGCCGTTAACGTCAATCAAGCACGCGGGAAGCCCGTGGGAGATCGGTCTCGCCGAGACGCATCAGACGCTGGTGATGAATGGCCTGAGATCGCGCATTTCGGTGCAGGTCGATGGCGGGGTGCGCACCGGCCGCGATGTCGTGATCGGCGCGCTTCTGGGCGCGGACGAGTTCGGCTTCGCCACCGCTCCACTCATTGCCGCCGGCTGCATCATGATGCGCAAGTGCCATCTGAACACCTGCCCGGTCGGCGTCGCGACCCAGGACCCTGTCCTGCGCAAGCGCTTCGTCGGCAAGCCGGAGCACGTCATCAACTATTTCTTCTTCGTCGCCGAAGATGTCCGCGCGTTGATGGCTGAACTCGGGTACCGCACGTTCGACGAAATGATCGGCCAGCGCCAGATGCTGGACCGAAACAAGCTCAACGAACACGCCAAGGCGCAAGGGCTCGACTTTTCGAACCTGTTCTTCAAGCCGCAGCCCTGGCCGGAGGATGCCATTCACCGAAGCATCGCCCAGGACCACGGGCTCGACAACGTGCTCGACCGCAAGCTCATCGCTGAGACCAAGGACGCGGTCGAGCGCGGGAAGCATGTCCGGCTCGACCTTTCCATCCGCAACGCCGACCGGTCGACCGGGGCAATGTTGTCGGGCTCAATCGCCAGACGATACGGCCATGCCGGCCTGCGCGACGAGGCGATCCACATCAAGTTCAAAGGCGCCGCGGGGCAGAGCTTCGGAGCCTTCCTCGCCAAAGGCGTGACCCTCGAGCTTGAGGGGGAGGCCAATGATTACGTCGGCAAGGGGCTGTCGGGCGGTCGCATCGTCATCTACCCGCCGCAGGAAGCCACAAAGCTGACGCCGGAGACGTCGATCATCGTCGGGAACACCGTGCTTTACGGCGCGATCGCGGGCGAATGCTATTTCCGCGGCGTGGCGGGCGAACGTTTCGGCGTGCGCAATTCCGGCGCGATCGCGGTCGTCGAGGGCACCGGCGACCACGGCTGCGAATATATGACCGGCGGCGTCGTCGTGGTCATCGGCGAGACAGGACGCAACTTCGCTGCGGGCATGTCGGGCGGCATCGCCTACGTGCTGGACGAGGCTGGCACATTCGCCCAGCGTTGTAATTTGTCGATGGTGGACCTCGAGCCGGTCGCCGCCGAAGAAGAGGTGATGCAGCGCTATCTGCATTCCGGCGGCGATCTCGAGCATCACGGCAGGGTCGACGTGATGCGCGACATGAGCCGGTTCGACGCTGAACGTCTGCATCAGCTGATCGTCAACCACGCGCGGTTGACCGGCTCGACCCGCGCCCGGACCATCCTCGAGGACTGGGAGGCCTATCTGCCGAAATTCCGCAAGGTGATGCCGGTCGAATACCGGCGCGCGTTGGCTGAACTCGCGGCGCAAAGCGGTCCGCCGATGTTGGCTGCTGGAGAGTGAGGCAACCGCGGCGAGCGGCGACCGGGCAGCGCCGATCATCGGTCGCTGCGACCGCCGCTGCGCGCGCGGCAAAGTCCTTGCAAGATCATGCTGGCGCCTTATTGAAGCGGACCGAGGCTCGGGCCGCGAAATCGGGCGCGGCGACCGGGCTTTGGGGCAGCGAGATGGGTAAGGTCACGGGGTTCTTGGAGATTGATCGCGCGGACCGGCGCTATGCGCCGGCCTCCGACCGAATCCGCCATTATCGTGAGTTCGTGCTGCCGTTGAGCGAAGAGGCGACTCGCAATCAGGCGGCGCGCTGCATGAATTGCGGCATCCCCTATTGTCACATCGGCTGTCCGGTCAACAACCAGATCCCCGACTGGAACGACCTCGCCTACCGCGGCGATTGGCAGGAGGCGGCGCGCAATCTGCTCTCGACCAACAACTTTCCGGAGTTCACCGGCCGCGTCTGCCCGGCGCCCTGCGAAGCGTCGTGCACCCTCAACCTTCAGGACACCCCAGTCACGATCAAGACGATCGAATGCGCCATCATCGACCGCGCTTTCGAGGAAGGATGGGTGAGGCCGGAGCCCGCCGACCGGAAGACTGGCAAGACAGTCGCCGTCATCGGATCGGGTCCGTCAGGCCTCGCTTGCGCCCAACAGCTCGCGCGCGCCGGTCACGACGTTCACGTCTATGAGAAGCAGGGCAAGGCAGGCGGCCTGCTGCGTTATGGCATTCCGGACTTCAAGATGGAGAAGCGCCACGTCGACCGGCGCATCGAGCAGATGGAGGCCGAAGGCGTCACCTTTCACTACAACGCGCATGTCGGTAATACGATCAGCGCGCTCTCGATCCTCGACAGCCACGACGCCGTCGCGCTCGCGGGCGGCGCCGAGGCGCCGCGCGATCTGCCTGTGCCCGGCCGCGATCTTGCGGGCGTTCACTTCGCCATGGACTTCCTGCCTCAGCAGAACCGGCGCGTGTCCGCCGAGCCGATCGGCACGAACCAGCCAATTCTGGCTGGCGGCAAACATGTCGTCGTGATCGGTGGCGGCGACACGGGGTCGGACTGCATCGGCACGTCGATTCGACAGGGGGCGCTCAAGGTCACCCAGCTCGAGATTATGCCGACGCCGCCGAAGGCCGAGGACAAGCTCCTCACCTGGCCGAATTGGCCTCTCAAGCTGCGCACGTCTTCAAGTCACGAGGAGGGGGCCGAGCGCGATTTTGCGGTGACGACGCTGGCCTTCGAAGGCGAGAACGGCGTGGTGACCGGCCTCAAATGCGCGCGCGTCGACGAGAAGTTCAAGCCGATTGAGGGCGATGAATTCACGCTGAAGGCCGATCTTGTGCTCCTCGCGATGGGCTTCGTCTCGCCGGTCAAGGAAGGTATGCTGACCGAACTCGGCGTCGCCCTGGACAGGCGAGGCAATGTCGAGGCCGACACGAACCTTTATGCCTCTTCTCGCGCCAAGGTCTTCGCCTGCGGCGATATGCGGCGCGGCCAATCGCTCGTTGTCTGGGCGATCCGCGAAGGGCGCCAATGCGCCGCGGCGATCGACGAGGCGCTAATGGGCGCGACGGTGCTGCCGAGGTAGCGGACCCGGAAGCGGGAGCCTTACGCCGGAATGCGGTCGTCGTTGGGCGAGGGCTCGCGCAGCACGTAGCCGCGGCCCCAGACCGTTTCGATATAGTTGCGCCCGCTTGACGCCGTCGCCAGCTTCTTGCGCAACTTGCATATGAAGACGTCGATGATCTTGAGCTCCGGCTCGTCCATCCCACCATAGAGATGGTTGAGAAACATCTCCTTGGTCAGCGTCGTGCCCTTGCGGAGCGAGAGCAGCTCCAGCATCTGGTATTCCTTGCCGGTCAAATGCACCCGCGCTCCGTCGACTTCGACTGTCTTCTGATCGAGGTTGACGGTCAGGTCGCCGGTGATGATGACCGATTGCGCGTGCCCCTTTGAGCGGCGCACGATGGCGTGAATTCGGGCGACGAGCTCGTCCTTGTGGAACGGCTTGGTGAGGTAGTCGTCGGCCCCGTGACCAAGTCCTTTGACCTTGTCCTCGATCCCGGCCATGCCCGAGAGGATCAGAATGGGCGTCTTGATCTTGGTGACCCGGAGCGAGCGCAGCACCTCGTATCCGGACATGTCGGGCAGGTTGAGATCGAGCAAAATGATGTCGTAGTCATAGAGCTTGCCGAGGTCGATGCCCTCCTCGCCGAGGTCGGTGACATAGACGTTGAAGTTTTCCGACTTCAACATCAATTCAATGCTCTGTGCGGTCGCCGTGTCGTCTTCGATCAAAAGTACCCGCATGTTAGGCTCCCCGCCTCGCCCGTCGCTTCGTGACCGCGGTTATGTACGTCGCTTTCGTCCCCAAACCCCGCCGGGGCGCACTCGGGCCAATTCGAATTAGACACTGACCGCTATTGGTTAACAAACCCTAATTCATTTGCGCAAGTCCCCTGACCGCGTGTCGAATGATATTAGTAACAATTTGATAAGAAACAGTATTTCGCTAGAATAAAAATTAATGCATCACATCAACGAACACACCTAACTGATTCTTTGGACTCGCAGTAGGGCGATACCCGTGAAAGGCCATGTCGCCCCGTGGGAATATCACGGGAAGATTGTCCGGGCCTTGCACTGCGCGCCTTTGCCCGATTGTTAACGGCCCACGTAAATGAATCCCTAACATCCCAAACCGCACGGCAACTTTGGCCGCTTGTCCCGAAACAAACGCCGGCTTCGGCAGCCGACTGAGCTTTGCCGCATCCTGACGTAAGAAAGGAGAAACCTTCATCAGGCATCGTCCACTTGTCTCGGAGTTGACCAGAGACGCGACGTCCTCTCGCGTCGGAGTTTGTTAAGGAGTGCGCCGGAATGAAGTCGCGGGATTCGCTTATGCGTCTGAAGCGCTTTCAACTTGAAGAGAAGCGCCGCCGCGTTCGGCAAATCGAGATGATGGTGGCCGAGTTTACGCGCATGATCGGCGACCTCGATCGCGAGATCGCCAATGAAGAGAAGCGCGCAGGCATCGCCGATCCCAGTCATTTCGCTTATCCGACCTACGCCCGGGCCACGTTGGTCAGACGCGACAATCTCAAGAGCTCGATCGCTGAGCTTGTGGGCCAGATCGACGAGGCGAAAGCAGCGCAGGAGGAAGCCGAAGCCGAACTCCTCAAATTCGAGACGCTGGAAGTGCGTGACAAGACCAACGATCGCTTGGCCGAAGCCGTGGCGCGCGCCTGACGCGGCTGCGTCATCGATAGAGCGCAACCTTTGCGCGCCTGCTGCCCCTGCTGGGCCAGTCCTTCTCCGTAGCACCGTGGGCACTTCTCCGGGCGCTTTCTCATCCAGCGGTTCGGATTGCGGCTTGAAGGCCGATGATCTAAGCCTGTCCTGACGGGAAGAGATCGGCTGTCGCCTCCAGGGGGCGCCGCCTCGGCGCTTGTCACGCCGACGTCGACGGTCTTGGGGGAAGCGTGATGCTAATCGCAGCGCCGGCGGAGACGGACCCGGGGGAGACGCGTGTCGCCGCAACTCCGGAGACGGTCAAGAAATTCGCCGGGCTAGGGGCGGAAGTCGCGATCGAGCATGGCGCGGGCGCCAAATCCGGCTTTCCAGACGCTGAATATGCTTCCGCGGGCGCGCGGCTCGTCTCGGCCGAGGAAGCGCTCGGCGCCGATGTGGTGCTCAAGGTCCGCCGGCCGAACGCCGGAGAGATCGCGCGTCTCAAGCCCGACGCCATCGTCATCGCGACGATGGACCCCTACGGCCATCGTGACGCAATCGAAACCATGGCCAAGGCTCAAGTCGCCGCCTTCGCCATGGAGCTCCTGCCGCGCATAACCCGCGCGCAGGCTATGGACGTGCTGTCGAGCCAGGCGAACCTCGCCGGTTATCGAGCCGTGATCGACGCCGCGGCCGAATACGGCCGGGCGCTTGCGATGATGATGACCCCCGCCGGCACGGTTCCTGCCGCCAAGCTGTTCGTCATGGGCGTTGGCGTCGCCGGCCTGCAGGCGATCGCGACCGGCAGACGGCTCGGCGCGGTGGTCACCGCTACGGACGTCCGCCCGGCGACCAAGGAGCAGGTCGAGTCGCTCGGGGCGAAATTCGTCGCCGTGGAGGACGAGGAGTTCAAGCAGGCTGAAACTGCGGGCGGCTATGCAAAGGAAATGTCGGACGCCTACAAGTTGAAGCAGGCCGAACTCATCGCCTCGCATATCGCCAAACAGGACATCGTCGTCACCACCGCGCTCATTCCCGGCCGCCCGGCGCCGCGCCTCGTCAGCGCAGACATGGTCAAGTCGATGCGCGCGGGCTCGGTCATCGTCGACCTCGCGGTCGAGCGCGGCGGAAATTGCGAGCTCTCGAGGCCCGGCGAACTGGCCTACAGCGACAACGGCGTCAGAATTGTCGGCTATTCCAACGTCACGCGGATCCCAGCCTCCGCCTCGGCCCTCTACGCGCGCAACCTTTACGCCTTCGCCGAGACGCTGATCGACAAAGCGACCAAATCGCTCGCGGTCAACTGGGACGACGAGCTGGTGAAGGCGACGTGCCTCACCCGCGGCGGCGCCATCATTCATAAGAGCTTCATGCCCCAATAACATGGATTGCGCGCCTCTTTGAGCGCCGGAGAACCCGATGGACAACCTCGACGCCGCGATTGAAAAACTTCGAGCCGCCGCGGCCGCCGCGCGGGAGGCCGCCCAAGCCGCGCAGGCTTACAGCGACCAGCTCGCGGCGGCCGGGCACGCGGCCTCTGGCGGCGCGATCGATCCGTTCGTCTTTCGCCTCGCGATTTTCGCTCTCGCGGTCTTCGTTGGCTACTATGTGGTCTGGTCGGTAACGCCGGCGCTGCACACGCCGCTGATGTCCGAGACCAACGCCATCTCCTCGGTCATCGTGGTCGGCGCCCTGCTGTCGGTTGGAGTCGCCGCGGTCGACAGCGGCTCGTGGTTCGCCCGCTTCGTCGGCTTCATCGCGCTCATCCTGGCCTCGGTCAACATTTTCGGCGGCTTCCTGGTCACCGAGCGCATGCTGGCGATGTACAAGAAGAAGGGCTGACGCCGGTGAACGCCAACCTCGCCGCCCTGCTCTATCTCGTCTCGGGCATTTTGTTCATTCTCGCGTTGCGAGGACTGTCGTCGCCCGCGACCTCGCGGCAGGGCAACCGCTTCGGCATGATCGGCATGGGCGTCGCGGTCTTGACGACGCTGGCGGTTCGTCCGCCGTCGAGCGCGCTCTCATGGGCCCTCATCATCCTTGGCGTCGCCATCGGCGGCGCGATTGGGGTCTGGCGCGCCCGCACCATCGCCATGACCGCCATGCCGCAGCTGGTGGCGATGTTCCATTCGCTGGTCGGCCTGGCCGCGGTGCTGGTCGCCGCCGGAGCGTTCTACGCGCCCGAGGCTTTCGGCATCGAAGAGGGCGACATCATCCACCCGGGCAGCATCATCGAGATGTCGCTTGGGCTAGCGATCGGCGCGATCACCTTTACTGGCTCGATCATCGCGTTCCTCAAGCTCGACGGGCGCATGTCCGGCGCGCCGATCCTTCTGCCCATGCGCCACGTCGTCAACGGCGGGCTCGGCGTCGCCCTCGTTCTGTTGATCGCGCTCTTCTACGCCACGCAGGCGCCGGCCTTCTTCTGGCTCATCGCGCTCGTCTCGCTCGCGCTCGGCGTGCTGCTCATCGTTCCGATCGGCGGCGCCGACATGCCGGTCGTCATCTCGATGCTCAATTCCTATTCCGGCTGGGCGGCCGCGGGCATCGGTTTCACGCTCGGCAATCTGGCGCTCATCATCACGGGCGCGCTGGTGGGCTCCTCGGGCGCGATCCTGTCCTACATCATGTGCAAGGGGATGAACCGATCGTTCATTTCCGTCATTCTCGGCGGGTGGGGCGGCGAGGTCGCTAGCGCCGCGGGCGCCAAGGAGACCCGTCCGGTCAAGCAAGGCTCAGCCGAGGACGCGGCCTTCATGATGAAGAACGCGTCCAAGGTGATCGTCGTTCCGGGATATGGCATGGCGGTTGCGCAGGCGCAGCACTCGCTGCGTGAGATGGCGGATCTGCTCAAGAAGAACGGCGTTGAGGTCAAATACGCGATCCATCCGGTCGCGGGCCGCATGCCCGGCCATATGAACGTGCTGCTCGCCGAGGCCAATGTGCCTTACGATGAAGTGTTCGAGCTCGAGGACATCAACAGCGAGTTCCCGCAAGCCGACGTCGCCTATGTCATCGGCGCCAACGACGTCACCAATCCCGCCGCCAAAACCGATCCCAAGTCGCCCATCTACGGCATGCCGATTCTCGACGTCGACAAGGCGAAGACGGTCTTGTTCGTCAAACGCGGCATGGGCTCGGGCTACGCCGGCGTCGAGAATGAGCTGTTCTTTCGCGATAACACGCTGATGCTGTTCGGCGACGCGAAGAAGATGACGGACGCGATCGTGAAGGCGCTGCAGCACTGAGCATAGCGCCGGGAATCGCCTCGCGATGCTGATCGCGGTTATTGTCTGCGCTGCACTCTATGGTCTCGTCGTCGTTGGGCTTTATGCCGGCCAGCGCAAGATCCTGTTTCGCTGTGACGCCGCGGAGGTCGACCCGGCGACGCTCGGACTCAAGGCCGAGATCCTTCGTCTGAAGACCGAGGATGGCGAGAGTCTGCTCGCGTGGAGCATCCCGCCCTTAGCCGGACGGCCGCTTGATCCTTTATTTTCACGGCAACGCGGGCGGGATTGACCTGCGCGATCGAGCGCTTTCACGCCATCGCGAAGGCGGGCATGGGGTTATTGGCGATCGAATATCGCGGCTACGCCAGCTCGACCGGCTCACCCAGCGAACGCGGGCTCAAGCTCGATGGCGAAGCGGCCTATGCGGCGGCGATTGCGAGCGGCGTCGAGCCGGAGCGCATCGTCCCCTTGGGCGAGTCGCTCGGGTCCGGGGTTGCGGTCGCGCTCGCCGCCCGCCACAAGGTCGGCGCGCTCGTGCTCGACTCGCCCTATTCGTCGATCGCCGACGTCGCGGCGGCCACGTACTGGTTTGTTCCGGTTCGCGCATTGCTCCGCGATCCGTTCCGCAACGATTTGCTGATCGGCTCGGTCAAGGCGCCGACGCTGATCGTGCACGGGACAAAGGACAGGGTCGTGCCCATCCGCTTTGGCGAGAAACTGTTCGCCCTCGCCAATCCGCCAAAGGAGTTCTGGCGGGTCGAGGACGCCATCCATCTCGCGATGGGCGAACGCTTCGATGATACGCTGGACTGGATCGCCAGAATGATTCCGTCAACGTAAGCCGGCGAAGGGCTTGTCCGATGGAAGGGGAACTTTGAGCGCACCGCGTACGGATGGAACAGTCATCGCGAGGAGCGAAGCGACGCGGCGATCCAGGGGTCTCTAAGGCGACCTGACGACTCCTGGATTGCTTCGCTTCGCTCGCAATCGACGATCGCCGTTCGGCCCAAACGCAATCTGACTAAGCGGCGACGGCGACCGGCGCTGCGGCGAGTTCGAGCTTCACGGGAACGGGTGCGCGAAGGATGTCCAAAACCGGGCAGTGTGCGTCGACCACTGCTTTGAGTTTCGCCAATTCCTCTTGGCTCGCCGAACTCTTCAGCGTCACCGTGCCTTGCACCCCCGTGAAGCCCGGACGCACCCCGTCGCCGACGGCGAAAAATCCGCGCAGGTCGAGTACGCCATCGAGCTTGACCGAGACGCTTTCCAGCGGCACGCCAAGCGCTGTCGCATAAGCGCGGTACGTGATCTCCTGACAGGTCGCCAAAGCCGCCAGCACAAGCTCGACCGGGTTCGGGCCAGCGTCCGAGCCGCCGAGATTAGGCGGCTCATCGACCGTCAGCGAGAACTGGCAAATCCTGGCCTCGCTGCGGACGTTCTCGACCTGTCGCGAATCGACTGAAAAGACAGCTTTTGCGTTGGCCGCGTCCGCTCGCAGACGGCCTGTGTCTCCGCGATGATCTCTTTGAGCGCCATCCCAATCCTCTCCATGCGGTTTGAGCGACAATCAGACTATTATGATTATATACTTTGTCAACTGTTGCCCCCATTTGCTCCGCCTCGCCGTCTCCGATATCACCCCCGGCCCTCTGTCTCGGACCCGGGTCGATCATGTCCGCCGCGCCGCGATCCATAAGAGCGACGGCGACCGTTTCGGGCTCGCTGCAGCGCGAGCTCGGCGCGACGCTCGCGCTCGGCTGGCCGATCGTTCTCGCCAATGTCGCGATCTACGCGATGACCGCGACCGACTTCATCATGCTCGGACGGCTGTCGGCGCACGCGCTCGCGGCGGGCGCGCTCGGCTTCAACCTCTATCAGCCCGAGATGGTGCTCGGCATCGGCGTCGTCGCGGCCCTGGCCCCGATCGTGGCTGCGAAAATCGGCGCGGGCGGGAACGGCGAGGGACTCCGGCGCGCCACGCATCAGGCGCTCTTGTCAGCCGTCGCGCTCTCCGTCGTCGCCTGGATCTATCTCTCGCAGACCGAACGGATATCTGGCGGCCATCGGCGAACCGCCCGATCTTGCGCGCGACGCCGGAACCTACATGCGCGGCTATCAGTGGAGTTTGCTGCCGAACCTTCTGTTCATCACCGCTCGTTGCCTCTTTTCCGCGCTTGAGCGGCCGCGCCCGACGCTGGTCGCGGGCCTTGTCGGCGTGGGCTTCAACGCGCTCGCCAACTATGCCCTCGTGTTCGGCGAGCTTGGCGCGCCGCGGCTCGGGATCTTCGGCTCCGGCGTTGCGACCACGCTGTCGCAGACCTTGATGTTCCTGATCCTGCTTGGCGCCGCGTTCGTCGAGCCGCGCCTCAGGCGCGTTCGCCCGTTCGCCTTGCCCTGGCGTCCGGTGCGGCGCGAACTCGTCGCGCTGTGGCGGCTCGGCCTGCCGATGGGCGCGATGATCCTTGCAGAAGTGGGCGTTTTCTCCGCCGCGACGATGGCGATGGGCCTCATCGGGCGCGCGGCGCTCGAAGCGCATACGGCCGCCTTGCAGATCGTATCGATCGCCTTCATGGTCCCGCTCGGCCTGGGGCAAGCAGCGACGGTCAGGGTCGGGCTTGCTTACGGCGCGCGCAACGCCCGAGCGATTGCTCATGCGGGCTGGTGCGCCTTCGGCCTCACGCTCGTCTACGCCGTCTTATCCGCAACGGCGATGATCGCCGTCCCGCGGCTCTTGATCGCGCCCTTCATCGACGTTGACGCGCCCGGGAATGCGACCGCCGTTGCGGCCGCCATCGCCATGCTCAAGGTCGCAGCGCTGTTCCAGATCTTCGATGCGAGCCAGGTGGCGCTCGCCAACATGCTGCGCGGGCTTGCACGATTCCAAATGGCCGTTCGTCATTGCGCTTCTCGGCTATTGGGCGATCGGCGCCCCGGTCGGCCTTGCGTTGGGCTTCTTGACTCCGCTCGGCGGCGTCGGCGTATGGATCGGACTGGCGAGCGGACTTGTCGTCGTCGCAATTCTTCTGCTCATGCGCTGGGTCGGCAAGGAGCGCCAGGCTTTTGCCGTTTGACCTCGGGTCCCGCGACCAACGACAATAGCGTAGCGCCGCACCTGGGCCGCATGAGACCGCGAGGAAATTGACGCAAAATGAGCGAGCACTCCGAGCCTCTGGTCCTCGATGTCGACACCGGCATCGACGACGCATTCGCGCTCCTCTACGCCTGCGCGCATAACGAGGCGCAAATTCTTGGCGTCTCCACGGTCGTCGGCAACGTTTCCCTTGCCGCCGCGACACGCAATACGCGAGCGGTTCTCGCGCTTGCGGGGCGGGCGGACATCCCCGTGTGGCCGGGCGCGGCGACCGCGATCTCCATTGCGGCGAGGGACGCGAGCGAAATTCACGGCAGGACCGGCCTCGGCCATGCGGTCTTGCCTGACCCGGACGAGCCTGCGGCTGGGCTCGGGCTGCACGCCGCGGATTCGATCATCGCCGCGGCGCGCGCGCATTCCGGACGTCTCATCCTGTGCGCGACGGGGCCGCTGACCAATATCGCGCTCGCGGTGATGCGCGAACCCGAACTGCCGCGCCTCGTCAAGCGGTTCGTCATCATGGGCGGCGCCTATTCCGATACGGGAAACGTGACGCCTTCGGCCGAGTTCAACATCTGGCACGATCCGGAGGCGGCGCGCATCGTCTTTCGCGCTTTCGGCGGGGTGGGCGGAGCGCCGGTGATCGCTGTCGGCCTCGACGTCACCCGCAAGACGATCATCGACGAGAGCGATATTAAGGCAATCGAATTGCGTATCGCGCGCAGGCCGCGTGGGCCTAAGTTGACGCGCTTCCTCGAAGATGCGTCGCGCTTCTATTTCGAGCGCATGGAAAAATTGCTGGGCAAGCGCATCTTCACCATGCACGACCCGCTCGCGGTCGCCGTGGCGCTCGATCCGACGCTCGTCGAAACGCGGTCCGCCGCCGTCGACGTCGAGACCACGGGACGGCTCACGACCGGCGCGACGATCGTCGACTGGCGCGGCCAATGGGGCCGCCTCGCCAATACCGAAGTCGCCGTCGCCGTCGACGCTGAACGCTTCCGCTTCCTGTTCTTCGACGCGATGGAGCGCCTGGCCGAAGGGGCGGCGGGAGGAGGGACATAGAAGCCGAGGTTCTTTGGACAGCCAACGGATCGCGGCGGGACCCATTCACCAGCAAGGACACGGAAGGCCACGAAGCGTGTTGGTGATCTTCGTGATCTTGGTGGTGTGAAGTCGTTCCGGTCATCCGCCGTCCATTCCGGCAGGCTTTGGCGCTTGTGTTTTCGTCCGCGGTCGTTCTATCTTTGTTCCAGTCGACTTGTTCTCTCCATTTTCGCACGGGAGCGGCGCCCATGATCCGGCTTGAGCCGCAGTTCGCCGAATTGGCGGCGATGACGAATTTTTCGTTTCTGCGCGGAGCCTCGCATCCCGAGGAGATGGTCGCCCGCGCCGCCGAACTCGGCCTTGCCGGGATCGGGATCGCCGACCGCAACTCGCTCGCCGGCGTGGTGCGCGCGCACACGTTCGCGCGCAATAATGTTGAGGCGATGGCCGCCACGCGGGTCGTTCCGGGCGCGCGCCTCGTCTTCATCGACGGCAGCCCCGACGTCCTCGTTTATCCGAAGGATCGCGCGGCCTATGGCCGGCTCTGCCGAATTTTGACCGAGGGCAATTTGCGCGCCCCCAAAGGCGAATGCTGGCTTGAGCTCGACGACCTTCTGGAGCGGAGCGAGGGACTGCAGGTCGTCGCGCTTCCTCCTGCCCATCCCCTCCCCACTTGTGGGGGAGGGTTAGGGAGGGGGGTCGCGCGGACCTCCCAAGAGAAGCGCAGTCAAACCGAGATTGCTAGGGGCGGCGCGACCCCCCACCCAAAAGGGCGTTCGGAAGAACGCCCGTCTCACGACGGGCTATGGCCGCCCCCACAAGGGAGGCGGGAGACGCGCCCCTCCTCCGCCTGCGCGAGGCCTTCGGCGAGCGCCTATGGATCGGCGCAAGCCTCACCTATGGCGTGAACATGCGCAAAGGGCTCATGCGGCGCGCGTCGCTCGCTCGCTCCGTCGGCGCGCCGCTGATCGCGACCAACGACGTCATGATGCATACGCCTGAGCGGCGCGCGCTCGCCGATGTGCTTGCCTGTATCCGCGAGAAAACCACGCTCGAGGCCGCGGGGCGCTCGACCCAAGCCAACGCCGAGCGCCATCTCAAAGCTCCACGCGAAATGGCGCGGCTCTTCGCCGATGCGCCGGATGCGGTCGCCGAGACGATCCGCTTCCTCGACGGCCTCAAGTTCAGCCTCGACGAATTGTCCCATTGCTATCCGGAGGAGCTGCGCGAAGGCTATCCGACGGCGCAGCAGGCGCTCGAGGCTTTCGCGGAAGCCGGCGCAGAAACGCGCTATCCCGAGGGAGTTCCTGAGCGCACGCGGGAAGCGCTGAGACATGAACTTAAGCTGATCGCCTCGCTCGATTACGCGCCTTACTTCCTCACCGTGCACGACATCGTGCGCTTCGCGCGCTCGAAGGGAATCCTCTGTCAGGGCCGGGGCTCGGCGGCCAATTCCGCCGTCTGCTATTGCCTTGGGATCACCGAGGTCGATCCGGTCCGCTTCGACCTCCTATTCGAGCGTTTCATCTCGCCCGAGCGCAACGAGCCTCCCGACATCGACGTCGACTTCGAGCACGAGCGGCGCGAGGAGGTGATTCAGTACATCTATGAGCGTTATGGGCGCGAGCGCGCCGGGCTCGCCGCGGCGGTGATCACCTACCGCACGCGCTCGGCGGTCCGCGAAACGGCCAAGGTCTTCAGCCTCTCCGACGATGTGATCGCCGCTCTCAACGGAACCGCCTGGGGCCAGGAGACGACGCCGATCGGCGAGGACTCGGGTGCGCGCGATCGGGCTCGATCCCGCCGACCCGACGCTCAAGCTTGCGCTCACAATGGCGAAAGAGCTGATCGGCTTTCCGCGCCATCTGACCCAACACAGCGGCGGCTTCGTCATCACCCGCGACCGGCTCGACGAAGTCGCGCCGGTGATGAACACGGCGATGGAAGAGCGCACGATGGTCGAGTGGGACAAGGACGATCTCGACGCGCTCGGTCTTCTCAAGGTCGACGTGCTGGCGCTCGGCATGCTGACGGCGCTGAGCAAGGGTTTTACGCTTCTCGACAAACATTACGGCGAACGCCTGACGCTCGCGACCATTCCGCCCGAGGAAGCGTGCGTCTACGCGATGATCCAGCGCGCCGACACGATCGGCGTGTTCCAGATCGAAAGCCGCGCGCAGATGTCGATGCTGCCGCGGCTCAAGCCGGCCAACTTCTACGATCTCGTGATCGAAGTCGCGATCGTGCGGCCCGGCCCGATCCAGGGCGACATGGTGCATCCCTATCTGCGCCGCCGGCAGGGCGTCGAGGAGGTCTCCTACCCCTCGAAGGAGCTTGAGGCGGTGTTGAAAAAGACGCTCGGCGTGCCGCTGTTCCAGGAGCAGGCGATGAAGATCGCCATCGTCGCCGCCGGTTTCACGCCATCGGAATCCGACCAATTGCGCCGCGCGATGGCGACGTTTCGCCGATCCGGCACGATCCAGACGCTTCAGGAGAAGATGATCGAAGGCATGGTGACCAACGGCTACGACCGTGAGTTCGCCGAGCGCTGCTTCCATCAGATCGAGGGGTTCGGCGAATATGGCTTTCCCGAGAGCCATGCAGCGAGCTTCGCGCTGCTCGTTTACGCTTCCTCATGGGTGAAATGCCGCTATCCGGATGTCTTCGCCGCGGCGATGCTGAACGCCCAGCCGCTTGGCTTCTACGCCCCCGCCCAGCTCGTGCGCGATGCCCGCGAACATGGGATCGAGTTACGCGAAGTCGACGTGAACCTGTCCGACTGGGATTGCACGCTGGAGCCGCTCTTGCACCGTCTCCCCGTATGCGGGGAGGGTCGGGACGAGGGGCCTGGAGGGCGAACCCTCATCCGGTCCTTCGGACCACCCCCGGGTCAAAAGCCCGGGGGAGAAGGGATTCATCCCCGCCATGCCGAGATGGCGCCTCACATCCGCACGACGCATGCGGTGCGCTTGGGGCTAAGGCAGATCGTCGGCATCAAGGAAAAGGACATGCTCGAGCTCACGAAGCAGCGCGGGCAGGCTTATGATTCGGTGCGCGACTTATGGCTGCGCAGCGGGTTGAGTTCGACCGTGCTGGAAAAGCTTGCCGACGCCGACGCCTTCCGCTCGCTCGGCCTCGATCGGCGCCAGGCTTTATGGGCGGTGCGCGGCCTCGATCGGGTCGGCGATCAGGACGATCTGCCCTTATTCGCAAGTCGGCCGGGGCGCGAGACGGAGCCCGACGCGCGCCTGCCGCCGATGCCGCTTGGCGCGCATGTGGTCGAGGATTATCGGCGCTTGTCCTTGTCGCTCAAGGCTCATCCGGCCTCGTTCATGCGCGCGCGCCTATCCGCCCGCGGAATCCTGCGATCCGAGGCGCTGAGCTCGGTCAAGAACGGCGAGCGCGTCACCGTCGCCGGCCTCGTCCTGGTGCGTCAGCGGCCGGGCACCGCGAGCGGCGTCATCTTCATGACGCTGGAGGATGAGACGGGCGTCGCCAATATCATTGTATGGCCGAAGGTCTTCGAACGCCTGCGGGCGATCGTGCTCGGCGCGCGTTTCATCGCCGTGACCGGCAAGCTGCAGAGCGAGCAAGGGGTCATCCATATCGTCGCCGAGCGCATGAACGATCTCACGCCGATGCTTGGGCTTCTGTCGGAAGCGGGCCAAACGATCGGCGCTCTCGCGCACGCCGACGAGGTTCGCCGGCCGCAAATGACGATGGCGCAAAAGCGCCAGGGCAATCGCTTCGCCCAGCCGCCTCGGCTGGATGACCCACGCGCGCCCTCGTCCCCGTTGGAGACAGTGGACGTGGCCGAAGCGATGCCCGCGGGGCGGAACTTTCGTTGATCGCCAGAGGTCGCGCCACAAGCTTGCTTCGCGGGCCTCTGGCTCTCTACAATATGGGCGCCCATATCTCCTGCGCCATACATACGGGTCATGAAGACGACCGTAGAAATTTCGGATCCGCTCCTTCGCGAGGCTCGGAAGCTTGCCGAGCGCGAGGGGGTCACGTTGCGCGCGCTGGTGGAGCGAGGGCTTCGCCGCGTCGTGACCGAGACCAAGCCGGGCGCGCCGTTCAAGCTGCGCCGCGCCAGCTTCAAGGGCAAGGGATTGCAGGCCGACATGCGCGGCGCGCCTTGGGGTAGGCTGCGTGATCTGGCCTTGGCGCGGAATTTTCGTTGACCTCCGCAATGCGAGCCGCCTAGCCATTTTGCAGTCGGATAGAGGCGGCTCTGCTTTGAGTGTTGTACAACAAACTAAGTTTGTTATTATCCCCACTCTGCGCGGCTGCGCCGAAGCCGGCGCGCGCATTTTTCACAGCGGAACTAAACGGGGTCCCAACCCACTGAAAACGTTAGGGCGCGCCGGTAAAATATCGGTTACGCAAGTGCGCTCTCCCAAAACTGCCCGGCGAGCCCGGTAAGGCCGACCCCGCCGAATTCGGCCCTTCCAAATCCTTGAGAGCTTCATGGCGCGCATATGCGGGGCTGGCCTTTCTGTCCTTCCTCTGGGGCTCGTCCTTTCTTCTGATCAAGATCGCCTCGCGCGCCTTCGCTCCGTTCGATTTCGCGCTCGCGCGGGTGGGCGTAGCGGCCGCCGCGATGCTCATGACGAGCGCGATTTCTGGCAAGGTCTGGCCGGGATCGAGACCGGGGCTGTGGGTCAAACTTCTCGCGCTCGCGCTGATCGGCCAGGTCGTTCCCTTCATGCTGCTCGCCAAGGCGGCGACGCTGACCACGAGCGCCGACATGGCGCTGATGATGGGCGCCCAGCCTATCTTCGTCTTCCTGTTCGGCCGCTTTCTCGGATCGAGGGATCGATGGACGTGGCCCGCGGCCCTTGGGCTCGCTGTCGGCTTCGCCGGAGTGGGCGTCGCGTTCTGGTCGCCGGGAGCAGGCAGCGGCGCCCATGCCGTGTTGGGGCGGGCCTTCGCTCTGGCCGCGGGCATATTCTATGGAACGGGGGCGATCATCTCCGGCGCGGCGACGAGAGAGATCGGCGCCGTGAGGGCGGTGACCGCCTCGATGACGATTTCGACGCTCGCGCTCGGGCTGGTCGGCTTCATCTTCGGGAAGCTCCCACCGCCTCCGACGCTCCTCCAAACTCCGCTCGGGCCGATGCTCGCGATGGGCGCCCTCGGCGTCTTCAACACGGCGCTTGCCTATTACGTCTATTTCCGGCTCGTCCACGAGGAGGGACCGACCTTCGCGAGCCTCAACAACTACATTGCTCCCGTGATCGGCGTCATCGGCGGAGCGGTTGCGCTCGCTGAACCCATCGCACCCTCCGCTTGGGCGGGATTGGCGCTCGTGCTGTTGGGCGTCGCCCTCACCGCCCGATCACTGGGGCCAGCGAAAGCGCCTCGCGCCAGCGCCAGTTAGCCTCAGCCGCGCCGTTTGAGCGCGTCCGCGAGCCGCATCGTCGCCGATCCGGGCTCGAGCGGCTTGGGCTGGTTCTCATGCGGAGCCCAGCCCGAGAGCCAAACGAGGTCGAAAGTCGCGCGCAGGCGGTCGTCTGGATCCGCAAAGCGCTCGGCGTAGACGGCGGCGGCGCGCGCGAGAACTTCGCGACGCAGCGGTTTGCGGCTGCGCGCATAGAGCGCGCTCGTCGCCCCCATGGCGCGCAGGTCGGCGAGAAGCGCGAACATGTCGGGATAGCGGACGACCGCGCGATCGAGATCGACGACCGGCAGCGCCAGGCCCGCGCGCTGCGCAAGCCCGCCAAGGGCGCGCACGTCGACGAACGGGGCAACACGCGGCGACGCGCCCCCGAGGACCTCGCTCTCGGCGATGGTCAGGCTTTGCCGCAGCTCGGTCAGGGTCTCGCCCCCGATCATCGCCGCGATCAGGAGGCCGTCATCCTTCAGCGCGCGCCGTATCTGCACCAGCGCGCCCGGCAGGTCGTTCACCGTCTGCAGAGCCAGCAGCGAGACGGCGAGATCGAGGCGGCCGTCCCCGGCCGGCAAGCGCTCGAGGTCGCCGACCGCCGGCAGGAAATCGCCGGCGCCCAGGCTCGCCTCGGTTGGGGCCACCCGGATGACGCAATCGGCCTGTCCCGTGGCCGCGAGCGCGGCCGCGCCATGCGGGCCGGGCGAACCGAAGTCGGCGGCGAGGGCGAACCGCCGTTTGACCAGCGACAACCGATCGCGAAGGTCTTCGGCGGCCCTTATGAGCAGGAAGTCGGCTTGAGCCTGCCCACAGGCGTGAGTCCAGACGCGGTCGAGGCGCCGATTGATCAAATCTCGATCGAATATCTGCGGCGGCGCCGGATGCGACATAGGGATTCCTTGGGCGCTCCTTATGCGCCAGAGGGCCCCTCGCGCAAAGCCGCCTTTCGCGCTAGCTTGCGCCTCGTGAACGCCTCGCCGGCCCTTGATACGGACGAAGCCCACGGCTCGCCTTGGGCGCGCCGCGCCGGCGCGCTCGCCTTAAGTCTGGCTCAAGCGGCGCTCGATACGCTTTATCCGCCGACGTGCCTCGCCTGCCGCGCCGCCACGGACAGACACGGCGCGCTGTGTCCGCGCTGCTGGAATATGATGCGCTTCATCGAGCGGCCCTTTTGCGAGCGTCTCGGCACGCCATTCGAGCACGATCTCGGCCAAGGCCTCATCTCGCCGCAGGCGATGGCCGATCCGCCGGCGTTCGGCCGGGCCCGGGCGGTGGCGAGGTTCGAGGATGGACCGGCGCGCACGCTCGTGCATCGGCTCAAATATTCCGACCGCGCGGAACTCGCACGGCCGGTCGCGAGTTGGATGGTCCGCGCGGGCTCCGACATTCTCGCCGACGCCGATCTCCTGACCGCGGTGCCGCTGCACGCGTTGCGGCTGTGGCGACGACAGTTCAACCAGGCCGCCGCGCTGGCGACGGAAATCTCCCGCCAAACGGGAAAAGCCTGCGATGTGGGCGCGCTTCGACGGATCAAGGCGACGCGCAGTCAGGTGGGCTTGAGCCGAGCGCAAAGGGCGGAAAACGTCCAAGGCGCGTTTCGGCTCGCCGAGGGCGCGACAGTACGAGGGCTTAATGTCGTGTTGATCGATGACGTTCTAACCTCGGGCGCCACCGCCAACGCCAGCTCCAGGGCGCTGTTGAGGGGCGGCGCAAAGCGGGTGGATGTGCTTGTATTTGCCCGGGTTGTTACAGGCTCGTGACTTCCCATATAAAAGTTGACAATGTGCGGATTGATCCGCCAAAGGATGTCTTAGCGTGCCGCCGATCGTCATCTACACCAAGTCGACTTGCCCCTACTGTCACTCCGCCAAGGCTCTGCTTCGCGCCAAGTCGGTCCCCTTCGAGGAAATCGGCGTTGACGGCGACCGCGCCGCGCAGGCGGCGATGGCGGCGAAGGCGAATGGCCGCTGGACGGTGCCGCAGATCTTCATCGGCGACACCCATGTCGGGGGTTGCGACGATTTGCACGCGCTCGACGATGCGGGCGAGCTCGATGCGCTGCTTGCCGGGGCGTGAGGGATGATCAAATATGCGCTCGGCTGCGCCGAAGGACATGCGTTCGAGAGCTGGTTTCCCGACAGCGCCGCTTATGACAAGCAACGCAAGCGCGGCTTTGTCGTCTGTCCCGAATGCGGCTCGACCCGCGTCGAGAAAGCGATCATGGCCCCGGCCGTCGTCGGCGGCGAGCGCGCGGCCTTGGAGGAGAGTCCCGGGGATAGTCGTCGACGATCGGCGCCGTCAGGCGCGCGAGTTCCTCGTCCGCATGCGTCGCGAAATCGAGGCCAACACCGACGACGTCGGCGCCAAGTTCCCGCAGGTGGCGAGAGCCATTCATCTCGGCGAGGAGCCGGAGCGTGCGATTCGGGGGCGCGCGAGCCTCGCCGAGGCCAAGTCGTTGCTGGAGGACGGCGTCGGCGTGCTGCCGCTGCCAATGCTCGAGGACGAGCTGAATTAGTCGAGCGGGCGGCTAACAACACGCGGCGCGGCCCGTCTACCCCTTACGCTGTCGAATCCCCCTATTTCTCGTCAAGGCGGAATTCCTGCGCCTCAACGACCGTCGTGCCGATCATCGTCCGCACCGAGACGCGGAAGGGAAAGAGCACGCGGTCGCTGGCGATCGGCGCGAGCCACACTTCCAGATCCTTGTTGTCGGCCATGAATTTCGTCGCCGCGCGGCCGCGACTATGACCGGATATCGGCACGTAGCGGGCGGCGCAGACGACGACAGGGCCGTCGTACCCTTTCGCCGACACCGTGCGCTCGCCAACGTAAGTGAGGTCAATATCGAACCGTGTATAGCCGTCGAAGATCGGCACCTTGCGATTGCACGCGGCGGGCGACAGGATCGGCCCCGAGGCTGGCGCGGGCAGGATGACTGCGCCGACTGGATCGACGACGCCATGCTCGTCGCTGGGTCCTAGCGGAACCCGGTCCGGCTTGTCCTGGAACGGGGGCGAGATATCGACGCCGGTCACTTCATTGCCGGCGAGCGCCATGCGAATCGTGCGCGTCATGTTCGAGCTTGAGGCGGTGGTGGCGAAAGTCGCCGGCGACACGCGGCCCTGAACGATCGCGCCCATGCCCACGGACGCGCCGCGCGCATTGGTGAAAAGCTTGGCGAGGCCGGTCAATTTGGCGTCGCCCGCAATGGCGTAAGTCGTCGGGGTCAGGTCGGCCTGGAGATGGACCGCACCAATCGGCAGGCCGATTAACGATACGCGGTAGCTGGCGTGCAGGACGTCGGCGCGCGCGACGCCGGCCCACATAAGCGCGGTCGTAACTCCCACTGCGGCCAGTCGCAAGCGGGCCTGAGGCGATCGCGGCGCCATCGTTTCGAATCTCCAATCCGGGCGTTTCCAGCGCATTGAACGGGGATTGCGCTTAAATTCCGGCGCCGACGCGCCAACTCGCGGGCAAGCTCGCGTCAGCAAAAAAGTCATCCGCAGCTGCTGTCAAGACCTTGCGGCAAGCCCGCGCGCGGACTTAACATCCCATTCCATGGTCGAGACGGTTATATCCATTCGCGCGGCGCGGCTCGGTGATGAGGGCGAAATCGTCACCGTGCATGACGCGGCGTGGCGCGAGGCCTATCGGGGCGTCATTCCCGGCCGGGAGCTTGAGCGGATGATCGCCCGCCGAGGCCCGGAGTGGTGGCGCCTCGCGATTGCCCGCCGGACGCCGTTGTTGGTGCTCGAATTCGGCGATTCCGTTGTCGGCTATACAAGCTACGGGCGCAATCGGGTGCCCGCGCTCGGCTATGGCGGCGAGATCTTCGAACTCTACCTCGCGCCGGAGTGCCAGGGCTGCGGCTTCGGCCGGCGTATGTTCGAGGCGGCCCGTGAGGATTTGGCGGGCCACGGATACTCGAACCTCGTTGTCTGGGCGCTGGCCGACAACGAACGGGCGGTTGGGTTTTACCGCCGGCTGGGCGGGCGGATCCTGCGCCGCGCGCGAGAAACCTTCGGCGGCCAGCAACGCGATCGAATCGCTTTCGGCTTCAGCTGAAGCTCGGGCCGCTTCTAAGGCGGGAATGACGCGCCGCTGATCGCGGGAGGACAAGCGTGAACCTGAACGCTGTGCCGATCGGCAAGAACCCGCCTGATGATATCAATGTCGTGATCGAGGTCCCGATCGGCGGCGAGCCGATCAAATACGAGATGGACAAGGAGAGCGGCGCGCTGTGGGTCGACCGCTTTCTCTACACCTCGATGCGATATCCCGGAAATTACGGCTTCATCCCTCATACGCTCTCGAACGACGGCGATCCCTGCGACGTGATCGTCGCAAACACACGCGCGATCGTTCCCGGGGCCGTCATGAACTGCCGCGTTGTCGGCGTTCTCCTGATGGAGGACGAGCAGGGGGGTGACGAGAAGCTACTCGCCGTGCCATCGCCGAAGCTGACCAAGCGCTACGCGCATGTGAACAACTACTTGGACCTCCCGGCGATCACGATCCAGCAGATCGAGCATTTCTTTGCCCACTACAAGGATCTCGAACCCAACAAGTGGGTCAAGATCATTCGCTGGGGCGACGCGGCGGAGGCGCAAGCTCTCGTGATCGAGGGGATCGAGCGCGCCAAGAAGGCGAAGGGGGCGGAGTAGGCGTCGACCGTCGAAAGCAAGCCGTCAACCGCGGTCGTCCATTGCGAGGAGACGGCGATACCGCGCGGGTTCGCCAGCTGATAGACTTGGCCCGGGAGGAGCGGTCTTGGTCCGATCGTGCGACGCGATCATTGTCGGCGCCGGTCCGGCCGGCCTCGCAACGGCGGCGGCGCTTCGAACGCGGGGACTCAGCGCCACGATCCTTGAAAAATCTGACGCGGTCGGCGCGGTCTGGCGGCGCCATTATGACCGGCTTCACCTGCACACGGATCGCGTCCGCTCAGGCTTACCGGGCCTGCCTATACCGAAGGCTTACGGCCGCTATCCTTCCCGCGCGCGGGTTGTCGAGTATCTCGAAGCCTATGCGGCAACGTTTGATCTGAAACCAATCTTCAACGCGCCGGTTGAAGCGGTGCGGCGCGATGGGCGGACATGGCGCGTGCAGGCGGGCAAGAACTCGCGAACCGCGCCGATCGTCGTTGTCGCGACCGGATGGGCCGACTATCCCTATGCTCCGACCTGGCCCGGCATAGAGACGTTCGGCGGCCCGATCCTGCATTCGAGCGCCTATCGCAATCCGGCTCCTTTCGCCGGAAAACGCGTGCTAGTCATCGGCTACGGCAATTCCGGCGCTGAGATCGCGCTCGACCTCGCCGAGGCCGGGATTGACGTGACCCTTTCGGTTCGCAGCCCGGTCAATATCGTTCCTCGCGAACTCTTCGGATTGCCGATCCTTGTCTTTCCGACCGCCGAGCAGTGGCTCGCGCCGCGCGTGGCCGACTTTCTGAACGCGCCCGCGATCCACCTCGCCGTCGGCTCGCTCGCTACGGCCGGATTGACGAAGGCCGCCAAGGGACCTCTCCAAACGATTGTCGAGGACGGCCGGCCCCCGCTCATCGACATCGGCACGCTCGAGGCGATACGCGACGGACGGATCAAGGTGCGAGGAGACGTCGCGAGCTTTGGTCGCGAGAGCGTCGCTTTCAAGCAGTCGCCTGCCGAGCGCTTCGATGCGATCATTCTCGCGACGGGATTCCGCCCAGACCTGCGGGCGCTGCTGCCGGACGCCAAGGGCGTCTTGAACGCAACAGGGGCGCCGCTCGTCAGCGGCCGGGCGACGGCGGAGCCCGGCCTTTTCTTCTGCGGCGCCATTCCCTCGGCGCTTGGGCAACTCTGTCGTCGTCCGTGAAGAACGCGCTCTGAGGTTTGGGGATGGAGTGTAGGTCAGGCGGGTTGGGCGATCGCTGGTAATTTCATCCCTGCGAAGATCACGGCGATGAGGACGCGCCAAATCGTGGCCAGCCAGGCGATGAGCCTTCGGAAGTTGTAGCCGGCGGCGGCGAGGACGGCGTTGGCGGCGTCGCCGTGGGCGCCTTTGAGGAAGTTGCGGCCCATGCCGTGCTCGGCCTTGGCGTGGCCGATGACGGGTTCGATGGCCGGGCGTCTCCGCAATTCGCGCTTGATGGCGTCGGTGACGCGGCGCCTTTGGCCGGCGATATAGTCTAGACCTTAAACTTCATCGCCGGCGACGCGTTGTGGCCGCGATAGCCTCGGTCGGCGACGACGCGGACAAGCGGCGCGCCGATCTGCGCCTCGATCTCGGGCAGGACAGTCGCCAGCGTGTGACCGTCATACGGGTTGCCCGGCATGGCCTTCACGTGCGCGATGAACTGTCCGCCCTTCGAGCGCTGCAAGGTCGTGGCGAGCGAGACCTTGACGCCGAACTCGTAAGGCCGATGCGCCTTGCCCTTGCCGATGCATTCGACTTCGGGCGCGTGCAGCGAATAGATCTTGCGCCCACGCTGATGCTGGCGTTGCTCGCGCACCCGCTCAGCCAGCCAGAGGTCGGGCGCGAAAAGGCGCTCCAATTCGGGCTCGCCCCTGATCTTGCGCGCGATATCGCGGCAGACCCGACCGAGATAGGTCCGGATCGTCCTCAGCGTCCGACTGGCGCGCCTGAACTGCTTGGCGTGGGCATAGCGCTGGTGAGCGATCAGCGCATGCTTGCCGACCCGTTCATAGGACTGGCGCAAGCTCACCCCGGTCTTCTTCGCCAGCCTCACCAGCCGCTCGCGCGCCCGGTGCATAAGCTTCGCATCGGTTGGGAAGGCGATCGCCTTCGGCTGCACCGTGGTGTCGACGATGAGCCGCGAAAAGTCCGACGGTTTCGCTGCGCCGGCGCGCGTCGCGACCGCCAGGCTCTCCTGGATCAGCGCGACGAGCTTCTCCTCGCCCATGCGCTTTCGCCAGCGGGTCAGCGACGAGCGGTCGAAGGGCGTTTTGTGCCGGAAGAACTCCTCGCCGCAGAACAGCTGAAAGTATGGGTTCTCGATCCAGCGCTCGCACAAAGCCTCGTCTGACAGGTCGTGCATCGACTTGAGGATCGCCAAGCCCGCCATCAGCCGGGTCGGCAGCGGCGGATGACCGGCCTTGTCCGAATAGACCGCCCCGAACCGCTGCTCGAGAAACCGCCAGTCGATGGCGCGGGCGAGCTTCGCCAGCGGGTGGCCCAGGTCGACGATCTGCTCGAGCCGCGCCCGGAACAGGTCGTTCTGTCCACTCTCACGCCGCTCTTTCGGGCGCATCGAATCATCCTCTCCCGCTGTCCGAGACAAGAGAATCACGCCCAAAGGCGCCGCGCAATTTGCAAGATAACCGACCACCAGACCGCCAAATCCAGCAAACGCCAAAACTTCCAAACCGCCAAAGACCCCTGAAAATCAGCCCGTCTCAGCAATCTTCACGGACACTCCGTCAGATCGGCATCGAGGCGATCCGCATCGCTGCCGCCGCGGCGTAGGCCCAGGCGACGCGTCCGTCTCTTCGGCGGTCACCTCGACGCTCGCGCCAGAATGGCCGAGACGTCACTTCTTCATCTTGAGCGCCCCGCCATCGAACGTCGTCACCATCGCTTGCATCAACCCGTTCTTGGTGATGTAGGCGTCCGAGCCCCGATATGGTTCCGCAAGGAAGTCCGCGGTCGCGACCCATTGAGTTGCGAACGTGTCACCTATCTTGGTGCTGTGCTCGACCTTGAAATTGATGCCCTTCAATCCGCCATCCTTCGAATCCTTGCAGAACCCGGCGAACATCTCGCCGATCGCTTTCCGCCCCGCGACGACCGCGCCGCCGGGCAGGTTGATTTGCGCATCGTCCGGATATTGGGCGACGATGCGGCTCCAGTCACAATGATTGAGCGCGTCCATATGCTCGTCCAGCACCGCCTCAGCCGTGGCTTGGCGCTTGATTTCCGGCAGCGCCGACTGCGCCATTGCAATCACAGGCGCAGCAACCGCGATACCCATCCCCGCAAGCAGAATGATCCGATGCCTCATGTCGTCCTCCCAAGATATTTTTTTGCGCGATCTCAGGCGAACCAAACCAAGTCAGACACGCCGTAACCCGGAGAAACACCTCAACCCGCGCAGAGCCGACCGTACTCCCGGCCAAACGCGCCGGCAAGTTCGTCCTATTCTGCCCACCCTCCGACGAGCTCCTCGATCCAGGCCGGAACCGTCTCGCTCGCCGGCCCCAATCGCTGCTCACCGAACATGTCCGCGTTGTCAGCCGCCTCGAGGCTGATCTCGCAGGTTCGCAAACCATAGGCGCGCGCCTCGCCGACGAAGCCGGCCGCCGGGATTGGCTCCGCGTCAGCTAAACTTGGCCGGCGCTTTCGCGGGATCGAACTCGATATCAGGCGTGATCCCGCGCCAGCGCAGCCGATGCGCTTCGAGTGATCCTTGTCGACACCAATGTGGTGTCTGAGCCGCTGAAGGCCCGCAGTGAGCCGCGCGTCGTCGCCTGGTTCAACCGGCAGCCGGCCGAGACGCTGTTCATTTCGACAATCAGCCTGTCAGAGATTTTGTTCGGCATTGAGGCGCTTGTGGCGGACAAGCGGCGTAATCGTCTCGCGGAAGCGGTCGAGAGCGCGGTCCTCCACTTGTTCGCCGGCCGCGTATTGAACTTTGATCTCGAGGCCGCGCGCGCCTACGTTTCGTTGATGAGCGCGGCCCGGGCGAGAGGTCTTTCGATCTCCATTGTCGACGGCCAGATCGCGGCGATCGCGAAAGCGAATGGATTTTCCGTCGCGACGCGCGACGAGGCGCCGTTTCATGCGGCTGGCTTGAAAGTTGTCAATCCGTGGAAAGAATGACGCGCGGAGAGCCTACCTCCCATGCAGCGCGAGCGCGATCTGCACGATGGCGGCGATGAGTTCGAGCACGATCAGGATGACGACGGCCGCCTCGAGCCGCGTCGCTCGGTCGGCGTCGATGATGTCGGTCAGCGCTTGCGCAGTGTCGCCGATCACTTCCAGCTTGCGCTTGAGCACGTCGGCCCGCTCGTGCAGCTCATATTCGTCCGTGAGCCGCGCATAGAGGCGCTCAAGCTCAGGGTGGTCCCACAATACGTCCGGCTTCTCCTCGACCGCGACTCGGCCCGAGACCCGATGCTGGGCGAGCAGCGCCTGCCCGATGAGTTTGAGCATCGCGCGCCGGCGGAACGGCGGCCTGCCGGTCGCCGCGAGCTTGGCCGCAAACGGCTCGATGACGTCGAACACCGCATTGACTTCGCGCTCGTCGCGCGCCAGCGCTACCGTTTTGGCGAGCGCGTCGGCGATCACCAGAAAGCGCGGCGGCGACAGGTTTTTGATCTGGATGGCCCCGCCCGAGGATTTCTGCTCGTCGATGTCGGGCGCGATTTCGAGGACCGCCGTCTCGTCGTCGCCGCGCGCCCTGGCGCCGCTGACGCGCGATCGCAGTTTTGCAAGCAGATCCTCTTCCTCAAGCGGGCTCAAGCCAACCATCACCGCGACGCCGAAGCGAAAGAGCGCCGCCATGCCCCGTTCGCCAACACGGAAGGCGAGCGGCAGCAGGGACATCATGTCGGGCCGCTCGAGCCCGGCAGTGTCGATCCGCTCGCCGACGATGAGCGCGCGGGCAGTCAGGCGCGTCGGAGCCGTCGCGGTCGAGACCTCAGTCATGGCCGCAGTCTAAGGCCGCGCGCCCGCCATCGCCAGCCGCGCGCGACCTTCTCCCACGCACCGGGGAGGTGTCCGATCGGAAGCTTTCGCTGTAGATTGATCATAATGCTGCGCCGGGGTCCGCTCCGGCTCGCCCTAGGGTCAGGAGAAGCGACATGGACAATCAAGGCGACGCGCGATGGCGTCTCGACGGCGTCCGGGTAGTCCGTTCGAGCGAACTCGACATCAATACGGCCCAGACGCCCGGCATGAATCGCGCGGCGGCCATCACCCATGCCCGCGCCGGCGCGGAGAAGCTGTGGGCTGGAACCGTGGTCATTCATCCCAAGGCCAAGACCGGGGCCCACCATCATGGGCCAGTGGAAAGCGTGATCTACGTAGTCAGCGGACGGGCCCGCATGCGCTGGGGCGACCGGCTCGAATTCCTGGCCGAGGCCGGCCCGGGCGATTTCATCTACGTGCCGCCCTTTGTCCCGCACCAGGAGATCAACGCCAGCGACGAGGCGCCGCTATCCTGCGTGCTCGTGCGCAGCGGCCAGGAGCCGGTGGTGGTCAATCTCGATCTGCCGAACGTCGAGCCGAATCCTGAAACGGTCGAATGGGTCGACGACCTTCATCCGCCGCGGGATGGCTAGCCCAGGTTCGTGAACCGCGACTAGCTCCGCACGCGCCGCACCGCAGGCGCCGGCCAGCTGACGGCGCGGACGCCGTTCTGGCGCATGTTCGCCAGCGACATTGGCTGGCCAAGGTTTTTGCGCACGCTCGGCCCCCTTTCGGCGTCGGTTATCGCCGCGCCCGCTTGTCGGCTTTGGCTGGCGGCGGAGCCTGCGGTTTCAAATCGGACAGCCTGACCCGATTTAGTCGACGCTTCCAATCTCGCCAGCGCCGCGCGCAGCGGATCAAGGCGCGGGGCGTGGGGAAACTTGTCGTCTTCGATGGCGCGCCGGATGGCCGCTGTTACCGCGGCGAGCTCGTCATCAGGAAGGTTAATTGTCGGCACGGGCTGGGATATAACCACAGGACGGGCGCGCGCTAGGCGTCACAGTGGGCTGACCCACAATTTGCGCGCCGTCGCCAGCCAGTCTTCAATCGCCTCCCGGCTGGCGAGCCCATCGACCGTTTGTCGCAGCGCCTCGAAGCCATTGCCGTCGAATTCTGGCGCGAAAACCCACACCCTTAAGTAGGTGCGGATCGCCGCGATGTTTTTCGCCGTCATTGGCTTGCCTTTGAGATAGGCCCTGATCGCAGGGCGCAGGACGCCACTCGTCTCGTACATCCAGGAATCGAAGTCGGAGCGAGATTGGCTCAGGGCGCGCCTCCCTATTAGCGTGAGCGTAGCAACGCGCCGAGCGCCGGAGTGATCGTGCTATCAAAGAACGCACGAGATAGGAGCGTGAAGATCGAGACGCTCGTGGCCTCGTTTCCTGGCGTTTCCATGTCCTTGAGCACTTCGCAGGTCAGCAAAAAGAGCCGCAAGCGCTGCTCGTGTTCATTCTCGTCAAACTGCCCTTTGCCCATCGGATCAGGCTAAATTGTCTGGCCGACTTATGAAAAGTCAACACATCAGCTAAGGAAAATCGCCAAATTGCCCGCTCAGATTATGCCAATTCTGCTGAGGCGACTTTGGCAGAAGTTCTGGCCTTCTGGCGTTGGTGATGGTGGCGGCATTTTGAACTTCTGGGGAAGTCCGAGGCTCAAGACAAGCAAATTGCATCTGGGTCGACCCGCGATCGTCATTGCGAGCGAAGCGAAGCAATCCACGGGAACGTCAGGCGCCCTACGACATTCTGGATCGCCGCGTCGCCTCGCTCCTCGCGATTGTCTCTTGGAGTTTGGGTAGGGAGGTTTGTCCCTGAGAATGGGATGCGCCGATTCGGGCGGCCGCCCGAATCGGCGCGCGGGGAGATTGGCCGTCTCGCGATGGGGCTTGGAAAGCCCGCCGTCATCTGGGCCGTCTTCCCGCTTCCCTTGAACGCTTGATGAGTTGAATGGGCCGCCATCGCCCGATGCACGCCCGCAGACAATCCCAAGCTCATGAGAGGATAACCGCAAATGTCTCACCTCGCCACGCCCTCGCGGTTCATCGGATGCGACGTCGGCAAAACGGCGATTGTCATCCACGACGCCGCCTACGGCCGCACCCGGACGATCGCCAACGAGCCGCAGGCGCTCGCCGCCTTCGCCGCCTCGCTCAACCCGACCTGCTTTGTCGTTTGCGAGGCCACGGGCGGCTATGAACGGGATCTGCTGGCCGCCCTCATCGCGGGGAGCGTGCCGGCCCACCGGGCCGACGCCCGCAAGGTCAAGGCCTTCATCCGTTCGTTTGGCGTGCTCGGCAAATCCGACGCCATCGACGCCGCCGCACTCGCCCGATATGGCCGGGACCGGTACGCCGAACTCCCGCTTTGGAGCGCCCGCGAACCCGAACGGCTGCGCTTGCAGGCGTTGGTCCTCGCCAGACGCGACCTCGTCAAGGATCGCCTCGCCTACGCCAATCGTCGCGCCGCCCCCGCCG
The DNA here is from genome assembly GCA_963753135.1 of uncultured Alphaproteobacteria bacterium. GTDB lineage: Bacteria > Pseudomonadota > Alphaproteobacteria > Rhizobiales > Beijerinckiaceae > Roseiarcus. The sequence continues at coordinate 89,846 of CAVWBA010000010.1, forward strand.
CCGAGCCCGTCCACCCTTATCTCGCGGCGCTCGTCGAAAGCTTCGAGGCGCAAATCAAGGCGATCGAAGCCGATATCAACGCCCTCTGCGCCGCATGCGAGGGGATCGCCAAGGCCGTCCAAACCCTGGTCACGATCCAGGGCGTCGGTCAGAAAACCGCCGCAGCCCTCATCGCCCTCATGCCCGAGCTCGGTTCGCTCCCCCGACGCCAGGCCGCCGCCCTCGCAGGCCTTGCGCCCCATCCCAATCAAAGCGGCCAGACCGACGCCTATCGCCGAACCCGTGGCGGAAGACCCGAAATCAAACGCCTCCTCTTCATGGCCGCAATCTCCGCCGCAAAACACAATCCCACCCTCAGCGCCTTCTACAAACGCCTCCTCAGCGCAGGCAAAAAGCCCCTCGTCGCCATCACCGCGATCATGCGAAAACTCGTCGTCATCGCAAACGCCAAACTCAGAGCACACCAAATCGCCGCCATCTGAGTTGATGACGATTTCATCTGAACGCATCCCCGCTCTACCGGCGCAGAACCGGGTGCGGCTCGCGGCGCTGCCAGCCGACGCGTTCAAGTTCCGGGATGAGATGCTCCTCGAGCGGGAAGCCGACGCAAAGGTAGGCGATGAAGGTCCAGGCGCGCGGAACGTCGAGCGCCGTCGCGATCGCGCCGGAATCGAGGATCGACACCCAGCCGACGCCAAGGCCGTAAGCGCGCGCGGCGAGCCAGAACGTGTGGAGCGCGCAAACGGTCGAATATCGGCGCGTCTCCGGCATGGTGCGCGCGCCAAGGCCGTGGCCCTGCTCCGTCGCCTCGTCGCAAAAGATTGCGAGCTGGATCGGCGCGTCGCTCAGGCCCGCGAGCTTAAGCCTGGCGTAGAGCGCTGCCCGCTCGCCAGCGTAGGCGCTTAGCGCATCGCGGTTGGCGGCCTCGAAATTGGCCCGAATGGATGCACGGCGCGCTTTGTCGTCGACGCGCACGAACCGGGTCGGCTGGCAATTTCCGACCGAGGGCGCGAGCGCCGCGAGGTGGAAGAGCTCGGCCAGCGCCGCCTCATCCGGCGCCGGGGCGGGGCGAAAATGGCGCACGTCGCGGCGCCAGGCCAGAAGCTCGGCGAACATCGCCCGGAACGGGGCGTCGAATCGGGGCGCTTCGCTGAGGGCAGAGGCCAATTCCGCCATCGCCGCTCCTTTGTTCCCGAATGCTAGGGTTCCGGCTGGTCTGGCATAGCGCGCATTCGTAGTTTTACCAATTGCGCTATTCATCCGGGACTGGAAACCTTTGTCCGTCCAGGCGGCAGAGCCGTCCGACCACGGCTCAAGGGGGTCGCCGAACCCGTGGACCAACTGGCGTGCGCGGCGCGATCTCCCTGCCGCGCACGCTTTTGTCCTTGAGGTGGGGGACAAGCCCATAGCGACCCGTCGCGCTTCGCGCTGAGGATTCCAGATCGAGCGTCACGACAGCGCGGAAAATGGCCAGCGCGCGTTCCTGCAATTTTGCACCATTTATCCAATATTTTCAGCCCGTTATGGCAACGAACCAAAACAATTTCTTTCCCTTAAACAGAAATACTGCTATACTTTCGGTTTTCGCACTAGCGACACCGGAGCCCCCATGACAGAATATTCCGCACCGCCATCGCAGGCGCCCGACACTGGAGCCAAACGCCGCGCTCGGTGCTCGACCAGGATTGCGCGGCGGGAGCGCGCATTCAGCTTGACGGCGTCAGGCTACACCTACAGCCAAATCGCAAAAATGGTGCGGACCAGCGTTGCGGCGGTCCGGCGCGAAATCGACCAGGCGCTCGCCGAACGGCGCCTCGAAGCGCCTGAGGGCTTCGCCCAGGCGCAGGTCGCGCGGCTCATCAGGGCGCTGAGACTTGCCGAGGCTGCGATCGAGCTTGGCGAACTCAAGGCGGCCGCGGCCTATTTGTGGATCGCCGCGGCGCTCGACCGCTATCATGAGCTAGCGGCAGGGAACCCGCCGCCCCTTCGACCGACCAAGGCGCCGCCGCGCGCCCTGCCCACTCCGCCCAAGGAGCTGACTTTCGCCGCCCCGCCTGCCATCGGCGCGCCACGCGCTGCCGACGAGGCGGAGGAGACTGAGCGGTGAGAGATTGGCCGCAGGCCGCAGGCTCGTCGGTTCGAGTTGCAAAGTTGCGCGAAAGCGCACTTAACTCGCTGAAATCATTGGCGCGCGTAAACTTGTGCGCGGGGCAGCTAAAGCGCCCGCACCCGCGCTTTCGCCGCTCTTTCCGTTGCGAGCCGATTGCGGAGCGGCAGCCCGAAAGTCTCGGATTCGATTTCGAACACGTCGCCCTTCTGCGTCTTCACGCCGTCGCTGAACGACAGCGTGGCGGTGCCGAAGAAATGCACGTGGACGTCGCCCGGGCGCCGGAACAAGCCATATTTGAAATGATGCGCCTCGAGATTGGCGATCGAATGGGCCATGTTCTGCTCGCCGGACAGAAACGGCTTCTCCCAGATGACTTCCTTGCCGCGCCGGATGCGCGACATCGCCGTTGATGTCGGCCGGCAGATCGCCGACCAGCAATTCCGGGCCGACGCTCGCCGGCCGGAGCTTCGAATGGGCGAGGTAAAGATAATTTTGCCGTTCAGTGACGTGATCGGAAAACTCATTGCCGAGCGCGAATCCGAGACGGACCGGAGCGCCGGCGTCATCGATCAAATAGATCCCAACGATTTCCGGCTCCTCGCCCCCATCGAGCGCGAAGGCCGGACTGGGCAAGTCGCCCTCCGGCGCTGCGAGGCTCGAACCGTCGCCCTTGTAGAACCATTCGGGCTGCGCGCCGGTTTCGCCCTTGGCCGGTCTGCCGCCCTCAAGGCCAAGCTTGAACATGCGCATCGAGTCGGTGAGCTTCGACGGATCTGCGAGATCCTTGTGCATCTTGTCGCGCCCCTCGGCCGAACCCAGATGCGTCAGCCCCGTTCCGGTCACGATCACATGCGCGGGATCCTTATGATCGATCGGCGCGAGAACGCGTCGCTCTTTCAACGCCCGGGCAAGATCGACTGGTTTTCCAACTCCGCGGTCGGCGATGAGCTTGCGAAGCGGCACGCCTTCCGCGATCGCCTGACGCGCCAAGTCCAGCATCGTGCGAGCGCCTTTGACCAGCCGGCTCTCGCCGCGCGCAGTGACCGCAAGCGCCCGTTTCTCGTTTTCGTCGATAAATTGCGCCAGTCTCACGCTTCTGCCCCTTCTTCAGCGCCGGAACTCAGGCGCGCTTCAATCAGTTCGAAGATCCGCGGATCGGTGAAGTTGCTGGCGGCGAATGTCGCCCCCGCTTCGATGAGCGTCCTCGAATCGAGCGTCGTCATCATGCCGACCACGACAAGGCCTGCGGCCGCAGCGGCGCGAACGCCTGACAGAGAGTCTTCGAAGGCGATCGAATGGTCTCCCGATGCGCCAGTCCGCTCAAGCGCCGTCAGATACGGCAACGGGTCGGGCTTGGAGCGCGGCAGCTCACCACCAATCACAAGGATGGGCAAACGTTGTCCGATCCCAAGCGCCGCCAGAACCTTCTCAGCATTGGCGCGCGGCGCGTTCGTCACCACTGCGCGCTTCAATCCGCGCCGGTCGGCGAAATCGAGCAGCGCAAGGGCGCCGAGGATAGGCTCGAGCGCGCCCAAACCCTCGCGATAAGCCGCTTCCTTGGCGTCAAGGGTTACGGCCTGCTCAAGCGGCGACAAGTGCGCAAGGTAACGACTCGCGATCATCGCATTGGACGCGCCCATGATATTTGCGGCGTATTCGGAACGATCGAGCTCAATTCCGTGCGGCGCAAAGACGCGCTGGAAAGCAACGAGATGCTCGGCGTCGCTATCCACGAGCGTTCCATCAAGATCGAACAGCAACGCAGTCTTCATATCGTCCGCCGTCTTCGAGAATCTCGGCGGCGCTCGTTACATGGTCGCTCCGATTTGCCAAGGGGCGAATTCCGCGTCGCCATAGCCTAAGAGCTCCGACTTGGTCCGCTCGCCCGAAGCGACCGCCAGAACCTTGTCGAAAATCTCCTGCCCTTTATCCGCGATCGAAACGCCGTCGACAACGTCGCCGCAATTGATGTCCATATCCTCGATCATCCTGCGATACGTGTCGTTGTTGGTGGCGAGCTTGACGGACGGCGTCGGCTTGCAGCCGTAAGCCGAGCCGCGTCCGGTGGTGAAGCATAGAACGTTGGCGCCGCCCGCAACCTGCCCGGTCGCCGACACGGGATCGTAACCCGGCGTGTCCATGAATACGAAGCCCTTGGCGGTGACGGGTTCGGCGTATTCATAGACCTCGTTGAGCGCGGTGGTGCCGCCTTTCGCGGCTGCGCCTAGCGATTTCTCGAGAATGGTCGTCAAACCGCCCGCCTTGTTGCCGGGCGAGGGATTGTTGTTCATTTCTCCGCCGTTGCGCGCGCAATAGTCCTCCCACCATCGGATGCGCTCGACGAGCTTGTGGCCGATTTCCGGGGTCGCGGCGCGACGGGTCAGCAAATGCTCAGCGCCATAAATCTCCGGCGTCTCGGAAAAAATCGCCGTGCCGCCGTTGCGCACGAGAATGTCCGCCGCCGCGCCAAGCGCGGGATTGGCAGTGATGCCCGAGTAACCGTCCGAGCCGCCGCACTGGAGCGCGAGCGTGAGCTCGCTCGCGGGTGTCGCCGTCCGCTCCACGCGGTTGAGCGCAGGCAGCATGGAGCGGATCCGCTCCAGGCCAGCTTCAACAGTTTTGCGCGTGCCGCCAGTGGCCTGGATCGTCATGCTGTGAAACGTATCGCTTTCGACGATCCCATATTCTTCCTTCATGCGGCCGATCTGAAACACTTCGCACCCAAGCCCGACCATCAGCGTCGCGCCAATGTTGGGATTGGCGGCGTAGCCCCACTGCGTGCGCATGAGCGCGTCAAATCCGACGCCTTTGGCGGCGATGCCGCAACCCGTGCCATGGACGAGCGCGATGACGCCGTCGACGTTCGGGTAGTCGGCCAGAATGTTCGAACGCTCGACCTCCTTCGCGATCAGTCGCGCGACCGTCGCCGAGCAATTCACTGAAGTCAGGACCGCGAGATAGTTGCGTGTCCCGACCTTGCCGTTCGCGCGCCGATAGCCCTGAAAGTTCGGTTGCTCCTCAATGGGGAGGATGTTCTCGCGGCGCGCATCCTCGCCAAAGTGATAGTCCCGCGCGAATTCCTTGATCGCGCAATTGTGCTCGTGCACCCACTCGCCTGCGGCGATCGGCCGGGAGGCGAAACCGATGATCTGCCCGAACTTGCGGATCGGCGCGCCCTCTTCGACCGGGACGGCCGCCATCTTGTGGCCCTTGGGCACGCGTTCGCGAGCTTGGACGCCTCCCGCCGGTTGAGCGCCAGCCGAAATCTCATCGATGGCGATGATCACGTTGTCCGAAGGGTCGAGGCGCAGAGCGCGAGGCGTTGTCATGGTTCCTGTCTTTTGGTCACAAGGGTTGTATTAGGGAGTGAAAAGTTCCGGCTGCCGCTGTGCGAGATCCTCGAGCCTGTCGGCGGTGATCGTAAGATGCTGCTTCATCGCTTCACGCGCCGCGGCGGGATCCTTAGCCTCGATCGCACTTGCAACCGCGGAGTGCTCATTCAGCGAGGCACGAAGCTGTCCGGGCGTTGACATAGTCAACCTACGCGTTCTTTCCAGATGGACGCGTAGAGCCTCGAGAACGTCGTCGGCTCGCGCCATCCCCAGGCGGACAGTTAATATCCGGTGGAACGCCACATCGAGCGGGTAGAACGTCGTTCGATCCTCGTCGGCGGCCGCCTTGGCTTGCTCCTTGAGGTTGGCCGCAAGCGCCTCCTTATCGGCGCGCGTCATTCGGCGCGCCGCCTCCGCGGCGATCTCTCCTTCGAGCGCTCCGCGGATGAACAGCCATTCCCGCACATTGTTGAGCGAGATGCGGGTCACGAACGAGCCGTGCTGCGGCTCGACATCGACGAGACGGTCATAGGCGAGGCGGCTGACAGCGGCGGAAACCGGAAACCGGGAAACTCCGAGCTTTTCGCACAACCCTGCCTTGTCGATCAGGCGGCCGGGTTCGAGCGCCCCGGAGAGAATCGCTTCCTTCAGTTCGCCGTACACGGCGTCCGCCTTCGAATGGGCGCCCTTCGCCAAATCCCTCCCCGTCGCTTGAGGGCGAGCAAAACGCTTCGCCTGGTCCCGCTAGCATGTTAGACGCTAGAGAGGCAGCGCGGCCCCGTCAATCCTCGAAACGCCGCGCTCAGGCGAGGCCAATGCCGACACTTGACTTGCGCGAAGGGACGACCCTGCCCGAAGACGGCTTTGCCGGCGCTTTGGCGGGTCGTGTTTGGCGGCCCGAAGTCAACGGCCCGTCGGTCGTCGCGGTTAGGGAAGACGGCGTCTCCGACATCAGCGCGGCGTTCCCGACGATGCGCGATCTGTGCGAGACGCCCTCCCCCGCCGAGGCGCTGCGCGCCGCGGAAGGCCCGCGCATCGGCGCGCTCAGCGACATCCTCGCCCACACCCCGCGCGAGCGGCGTGAGTCCGGAAACCCGCGCCTGCTCCCGCCCATCGACCTCCAAGCGATCAAGGCGGCGGGCGTCACGTTCGCGCAATCGCTGCTCGAGCGCGTGATCGAGGAACGCGCGCGCGGCAGCCGCGAGGGCGCGGCCAAGGCGCGCGAAGAGATCGTGCGCGTGCTAGGCGACGATTTAAGCGCTCTCAAGCCTGGCTCCCCCGCGGCCATGCGGCTCAAGGATGCGCTGGTCAAGGCCGGCGCCTGGTCGCAATATCTGGAAGTTGGGATTGGCCCCGACGTCGAAGTGTTCACCAAGAGCCAGCCGACATCGGCCGTCGGAACCGGCGACGACGCTGGTTTCCACAGCGCCTCTCTTTGGAATAACCCCGAACCCGAGATCGCGCTTGTGGTCGCCTCCAGCGGGGCGATCGTCGGCGCGACGCTCGCCAACGACGTTAACCTGCGCGATTTCGAGGGGCGTTCGGCGCTGCTGCTCGGTAAGGCGAAGGACCAGAACGCGAGTTGCGCAATCGGCCCGTTCCTGCGTTTCTTCGATGAGACGTTCACGCTTGACGACGTTCGAAAGGCGACGATCTCGCTTACAGTTGAGGGTGAGGATGGCTTTCGTCTCGAGGGCGGCTCGTCGATGGCCCGGATCAGTCGCGATCCGAGCGACATCGCGGCGCAAACGATCGGCGCGACACACGCCTATCCCGATGGGCTCGTCCTTCTGCTCGGGACAATGTTCGCTCCCGTGGCCGATCGCGGCGCTCCGGGCATGGGTTTCACGCACAAGACAGGCGATATCGTCACGATCAGCGCCGAGAAACTCGGCCGGCTCGTCAATCGCATGCGGCCATGCGAAGAGTGCGAACGCTGGACATTCGGCGTCGGAGCGCTAATGCGCAATCTCGCCAAGCGGGGCTTGATTTAGGCGCCCGCACTACAGAAATCTGCTAAACAACTTAGGGACGAGAGCATGGGCGCGCACCAGAACTTTATCGCCGGAGAATGGGTCGACGGCCCGAGTGTCACTCGGGACATCAACCCGTCGAACACAAACGACCTTGTCGGCGAATACGTGCAAGCCGACGCGGCGCAGACGAACGCCGCGATCGAGGCCGCGCATGCCGCGTTCCCGGCGTGGTCGCGGACGACGCCGCAGGAGCGGCATGACATTCTGTTGCGAGCCGCGACCGAAATTCTCGCCAGGCGGGAGGAGCTTGGGCGTCTGCTCTCGCGCGAAGAAGGCAAGACCCTCGCGGAAGGCATTGGCGAGGCGACCAGAGCCGGACAGATCTTCGACTTCTTCGCCGGCGAAGCTTTGAGGATTCCCGGTGAGAAATTCGCCAGCGTCAGGCCGAATATCGACATCGAGGTCACCCGCGAGCCGCTCGGGGTCGTCGGAATTATCGCGCCTTGGAACTTTCCGCTCGCGATTCCGGCCTGGAAGATCGCGCCTGCGCTCGCCTATGGCAACACCGTGGTCTTCAAGCCCGCGGATCTCGTTCCGGGCTGCGCCCACGCGCTCTCCGAAATCATTGTGCGCGCCGGCGTTCCCAAGGGCGTGTTCAACCTCACCGTCGGGCGCGGCTCGGTGGTCGGCCAGGCGATCCTCGACCACAGACAAGTGGATGCGGTCACATTCACCGGGTCGGTCGCGACCGGGACAAAGGTCGCGGCCGCCTGCGCCAAGGCGATGCGGAGGTTCCAGCTCGAAATGGGCGGCAAGAATCCCCTCGTCGTGCTTGCCGACGCCGATCTTAAGAATGCGGTCGAATGCGCGGTCAACGGCGCCTATTTCTCGACCGGCCAACGCTGCACGGCCTCATCGCGCCTTATCGTCGAAGAGCCCATCTACCGGCGCTTCGCGGACGCGCTCGCCGAGCGGATGCGCGCGCTAGTCATCGACGATGCGCTGAAACCGGGAACACACATCGGGCCCGTGGTCGACGCCGGCCAGCTCGAGCAGGATCTCTCCTATGTCTCGATCGGTGAGAGCGAAGGCGCGAAGCTTGCCCTCGGCGGCGAGCGGCTCAATCGAGCCACTCCCGGATTCTACATGGCCCCTGCTCTCTTCCTCGACGCCGACAACACAATGCGCATCTCGCGTGAAGAAATCTTTGGTCCCGTCTCCGCGATGATCCCTGCGCGCGACTATGACCATGCCTTGGCGATCGCCAACGACACCGAGTTCGGCCTGTGCGGCGGCATCTGCACCACGAGCCTCAAGCACGCCTCGCATTTCAAGCGCAACGCCGAGGTGGGCATGACGATGGTCAATCTGCCTACCGCAGGCGTCGACTATCACGCGCCGTTCGGCGGTCGTAAGGCTTCGAACCTTGGCCCACGGGAGCAGGGACGATATGCGGCGGAGTTCTATACGACAGTGAAGACGGCCTATACGATGGCGTGAAATCCCAGCGAGGGCGATCGGGGGGAAACTGAAGTCAAATGATCCTGATCTCCGGCGAGGCGCTGATCGATCTCATCCCCGATCCAATCAAATCAAGCGCCTACGATGCGTTGCTCGGCGGCTCGCCCTACAATGTCGCAATCGGACTGAGCCGGCTGGGCGCGTCGACGGGTTTCATCTCGCGCCTTTCCGCAGACGGTAACGGTGAGGCCCTTGCGGCCTCTTTAGCCGAAAACGGCGTTAACCTTGGCTATGTCGCCCGCGACTCGCGCCCGACGATGCTCGCCTTCGTGATGCGCGGCACCGCCAAGACCGGGTCGCGCTATTCGTTCTACCTCGACGCGACGGCCTACGATGGCCCCTGGCCCTTTCCGGCCGAATGGCCACGAGCCGCCCACCACCTGCACGTCGGTTCGGTCGCCGCCGTCGACGCCCGCCATGCAAAATCGGTTCTCGCCGCGCTGGCTGCGGCGCGCCCGCGGGCGACAATCAGCTTCGATCCGAACATCCGGCCTCTCGTGACCCCGGATCGCGATTCGGTGGCGTCCCTCGTGGAACGCGAAGTTTCGCTGGCGCATCTGGTCAAGGCCAGCGAGGAAGACCTCGAGTGGCTCTATCCAGGCCGCAGTATTGAAGAGGGTCTAGCCGCCTGGGCAACCTCCGGCCCACGATTTTGTGTTGCGACCATGGGGGAGCGTGGAGCTCTCGCAATGCTCGGAAAGGAGCGTATCGAGGTTCCAGCGCCGCGTGTGGAGGTCGTCGACACCGTCGGCGCGGGCGACAGCTTCATGTCGGCGCTTCTCTCGGCGATGGACCGAGACCAGGCGCTCGGAGCCGAGGCGCCGGCGCCGTCTCGAAGGGAACTCGAAAGTTGGCTCCGCTTTGCGGCGGCCGCATCGGCGATTACCTGCACCCGCAAGGGCTCAGATCCGCCGACGCGCGCGGAAGTCGAGGCGGCGCTTGCGGCATGATTGGAATTTGCCGTGGACTTCACTAAGTAAACAAACGAAGTGGATCGTCGTTGCGGGCGTCAACCGAGCGGTCTAAGTTCACGGTCGAACAATAGTGGGAATCAACGTTATGGCGTCGAGCGACGCTTTGCCGGGTCCGCCGCGCCGTCCGCGGCCGTTATCGCCTCACCTAAGCATCTATCGCATGGCCCATGACGGCGGCGATGTCGATCGCCCATCGCATAAGCGGAATCGCCCTTTATGTCGGCGTCCTGCTGTTGGCCTGGTTCCTCATCGCCGCCTCGGCCGACGCTTCGACGTTCGCCGTCTTTTCCGATTTCATCGGTTCGTTCATCGGGCGTCTCGTTCTGTTCGTCGTCACTTGGGCGCTCTTTCATCACCTCGTCGGAGGCGTTCGTCACATCATTTGGGACACCGGCTACGGCCTCGACGCGCCGTTGCGCGATCAGATGGCGTGGGCCACCTTGATCGGAGGCTTCGCGTTGACCGTCCTCGCGTGGATCATAGGCTTCGCGGTCCGGTAGGGAGCAACGCAATTGGCCGATCATCCAGGCGATCTGCGCACTTCCCTCGGCCGGGTCCGGTTTCTCGGCTCGGCGCGCACGGGGACTACCGAAGCGTGGCTCGTTCACCTGACATCGCTCGCGCTCGTGCCGCTGACGGTCGGCTTCGTCTGGCTGATGATCGATCTCTTGCGCAAGGACTACAACGGCGTGCGAGCGGAGCTCACGCGCCCGATCTCGGCGATCCTGCTGCTCGCTTTCATTTTCGCCGGTATTGTCCACATGGAGCTCGGCATGCGCTCCATCATTGACGACTACATCGGCGGCCGGTCGCGCGCCTGGGCGCTGGCGGCCAACACCAGTTTCGCTGCGCTTCTAGCGCTGGCCTGCCTCTACGCGACGCTACGAGTCGCCTTTACCTGACCAAACTTTAGAAGACGGACATCCATGGCGACCAATGGCTCTTCCGCGCAGAGCGCGCCGGCGCTCGGGGGCAAGGCCTATCCGATCACCGACCACACATTCGATGTTGTTGTGGTCGGCGCGGGCGGCTCCGGCCTGCGAGCGAGCGTCGGCTGCGCCCAAGCCGGCTTGCGCACGGCATGCATCTCGAAGGTGTTTCCCACGCGTTCGCACACCGTCGCGGCGCAGGGCGGCATTTCGGCTTCGCTCGGCAACATGGGGCCGGACGACTGGCGCTGGCATATGTACGACACCGTCAAGGGCGCCGACTGGCTCGGCGATCAGGATGCGATCGAATACATGTGCCGCCACGCGCCGGCGGCGGTCTACGAACTCGACCATTGGGGCGTGCCGTTCTCGCGCACCGAAGAAGGAAAGATCTATCAGCGCCCGTTCGGCGGCATGACGACCGAATACGGCAAGGGCGTCGCGCAGCGCACCTGCGCCGCCGCCGACCGCACCGGCCACGCCATCCTGCACACGCTCTACGGCCAGGCGCTGAGAGCGAAGTGCCAGTTCTTCATCGAATATTTCGCCATCGACCTCATTCGCGACGCCGAGGGCGCGGTGCGCGGCGTCACCTGCCTCAAGCTGGACGACGGAACGATCCATCGGTTCCGCGCTCAGACCATTGTGCTGGCCACCGGCGGCTATGGCCGCGCCTATTTCTCCGCCACTTCGGCTCACACCTGCACCGGCGACGGCAACGCGATGGCGCTGCGCGCAGGGCTTCCGCTGCAGGACATGGAGTTCGTGCAGTTTCATCCGACCGGCATCTATGGCGCCGGCTGCCTCATCACCGAGGGCGTGCGCGGCGAAGGCGGCTATCTCGTCAATTCGGAAGGCGAGCGCTTCATGGAGCGCTACGCGCCCCACGCCAAGGACCTCGCCTCGCGCGACGTCGTCAGCCGCTCGATGACGATAGAAATTCGCGAAGGCCGCGGCGTCGGCAAGAACAAGGATCACATCTACCTGCACCTCGATCATCTCGATCCGAAGGTGGTGCATGAGCGCCTGCCGGGCATTGCCGAGAGCTCGCGCATCTTCGCCGGCGTCGATGTGACAAAGGAGCCGATCCCGGTCTTGCCGACCGTCCACTACAATATGGGCGGCATCCCGACGAACTATCATGGCGAGGTCCTGACCAAGGTCAACGGCGATCCCGACTCGATCGTGCCCGGACTGATGGCGCTCGGCGAAGCGGCATGCGTGTCAGTGCACGGCGCAAACAGGCTTGGGCTCGAACTCGCTGATCGACCTCGTCGTGTTCGGCCGCGCCGCGGGCTTGCGCGCCGCCGAGATGCTCAAGCCCGGCGACAGGCAGCCCGAGCTCGCCAAGGACAGCGCCGAGTTCGCGCTCTCCCGCCTCGACCGGTTTCGCAACGCCAAGGGCAAGACCCCGACCGCGGAGCTCAGGCTCAACATGCAGCGCGTCATGCAGGACAATTGCGCTGTGTTCCGCACCGGCGACGTGCTCGCGCAAGGTAAGGAGAAGATTTACGCCGCTTGGCGATCCGGCGCCGAGGTCTCGGTGACCGACCGGTCGCTGATCTGGAACTCCGATCTCATCGAGACGCTAGAATACGACAATCTGATCGTGCAAGCCGTGGTGACGATGGAGGGCGCTTTGAATCGCCTCGAGAGCCGCGGCGCTCACGCGCGCGAGGATTACCCAAAGCGCGACGACGTCAACTGGATGAAGCATACGCTTGCTTGGATCGACCCTGACAAACAGACGGTGACGATCGACTACCGGCCAGTCCATGCCTATACGATGAGCAACGACATCGGCTACATCGAGCCGAAGGCGCGGGTTTACTGAGACGAAGCCGGCGGAGCGCGCAGGAGGTCCTTCGGAAATGGATAAGCCGCTATGGTCCAACTAACGCTCCCCGAAAACTCCCGCATCACGCCCGGCAAGAGTTGGCCGAGGCCGGCGAATGCGAAGCGGACGACGGAGTTCCGCATCTATCGCTGGAACCCGGACGACGGCTTGAACCCGCGCATCGACACGTATTTCGTCGACCGAGACGATTGCGGCCCGATGGTTCTCGACGCGCTCATCTGGATCAAGTCCAAGATCGATTCGACGCTGACCTTCCGCCGCTCGTGCCGCGAGGGCGTGTGCGGTTCGTGCGCAATGAACATCGGGGGCATGAATACGCTCGCCTGCACGCGCGGCATCGACGACGTCGCGGCGCCGGTCACCCTCTATCCGCTGCCGCACCAGGAAGTGATCAAGGATCTCGTGCCCGATCTCTCGGTCTTCTTCGCTCAACACGCCTCGATCGAGCCATGGCTGAGAACCGTTAGTCCGGCGCCCGAGAAGGAATGGCTGCAGTCGCCGGAAGAGCGGTCGAAGCTCGATGGTCTCTACGAGTGCATCCTATGCGCGTGCTGCTCGACCTCGTGTCCGAGCTACTGGTGGAATGGAGACCGCTATCTTGGGCCTGCGGTCCTGCTGCAAGCCTATCGCTGGCTTATCGACTCCCGCGACGAAGCGCAGGGCGACCGGCTCGACAATCTCGAGGACCCGTTCCGCCTCTATCGCTGCCACACGATCATGAACTGCGCTCAAACCTGCCCCAAGAGCCTGAACCCCGCCAAGGCGATCGTTCACATCAAAGAGATGATGGTCGAGCGCCGAGTGTGAAAGCCGACGCGCTGGAATCGGCCGGCAAGGCATGCGACGCTCGGGCTGGGGCGAGGACATGCGGGCGGGCCCGCTCGTCGGTCGACGCCACGCTTTTTAAATCACGCGTAAACGACACAAGGAGGTCGGAATGGCGAAGACGACATCGGCGAGAGAGACCCACGCACCGGGGGCAAAAGACACTTACGTGCGCGAGCGCCTCGGCACGCCGACCGATCTCAAGTCGGAAGCGACGCGCGATATTTCCGCCGCGCTCGCTGGACTGCTGGCCGATGTCTTCGCGCTCTATATGAAGACCAAGAACTTTCACTGGCACATGAGCGGCGCGCATTTCCGCGACTACCATCTGCTTTTGGATGAGCATGGCGACCAGATTTTCGCCATGACCGATCCGATGGCTGAGCGAGCGCGCAAGATCGGCGGCACGACCCTGCGGTCGGTCGGCGACATCTCCCGCCGGCAACGGATTCTCGACAACGACGCTGACTATGTCGATCCGAAGGACATGCTCGCGGAGCTGCGCGACGACAACAAGAGCCTGACGTCGGCGATGCGCGAGGTCCATAACGTGTGCGACGAGTACGGCGACGTCGCAACGGCGAGCCTGCTCGAAGTCTGGATCGACGAGACCGAGCGCCGCACCTGGTTCCTGTTTGAGGCGACCCGAAGCGGCGAGGGGCAGAACGACTGAGCCCGAGGGGAGGCTCAGCTCATCAGGAGAGGGCCACCGGAACGCCGCCTTGCGGCGCTTGACCGCTGAGCGGCGTCGATCAGGCGAGCGCACAGGATCGCCTCATCCAGATTGCCCTTGGCCTCGCCCTTCGCCGCCGAGAGAAAATCGGCGGCCACCCCGCCGAACCAATCAGGATGATGCGACCCTTCCGACAGTGGTGGCGGACAGGACCAGCGGTGCTCCTGCGCCTTCGATTTCAAAATCACCGCCTCGCCAACGACGCGGATTTCACCCTCGTCGCCGTCGATCTCGATCGCGTTCGAGCGCTCATCGGCGGCCCAGGTGAGAAAGATGCGGCTCACGCCGCCGTGCGTATCCAGGTCAACGCTCGCTGTGTCTTCCAGCGGCTGCTCATGGAAGCGTCGCGTTTCGAGCCGCGCGGTTACCCCGGACGGCGCGCCGGCCCAGCGCGTGACGCAATAGAGCGCGTGCCAGCCGTGATCGAACAAGACGCCGCCGCCCGCTTGTCCCGGATCGACGCGCCAGTTCGTGACCCCGTCCGCGCTCACCGCGATCGCTGGTTGCGTTCTCAGCGTCCGCCAGCGGACAGATCGGACGGCGCCGATCGCGCCCGCGTCGATCAAAGCCGAAATCTTGGCGCAGATCGGCGCCTGAAGCCAATTGTGCACTGTATGGACGATTCGCCCGGCGCGCGCGGCCGCGGCGGCCACACGCTTTGCATCCTCGACCCGAGTGACCAGCGGTTTCTCGCTCAGCACATTGAAGGCCCGCGTCAAGCGCGCGCTCGATCAGCGCCGCATGGCTGCCCGGCGGCGCGCAGATGTCGACGAAATCGAGCGTTTCACGGACAAGCAGATCCTCGACGGTTGGATGCCATCGGCCATCGGGGCAGGCCGTGAGAAACGGCTCGCGGCGCGTCGCGACGGCGTCGGTCGCGGCGACAATCCTCACATCGTCACGACCGCGCCAGCCGGGCAAGTGCCCGTTGGCCGCGACATTGCCGAAGCCGATGAAGGCGCCCCTGAGCAACGAGATGGCTCAGTCGAGCCCGAACCGGCGCGCGATCGCAGCGAAAGACTGGTCGAGGATGTCAACTCCACGCATCGCTTCGTCCTCGGTGATGACGAGAGGCGGATTGATGCGAATGACGTTCGAATAGGACATGGTGACGAGGCCGCGCTCGAGCGCTTCGTGGAAGAGCGCGCGAGTGATGGTCTTGTCGAGCGGCGCCTTCGTCTTGCGATCCGCGACGAGGTCGACGCCGATCATGAGGCCCCGTCCGCGCACGTCGCCGATGAAGCGGTACTTTCTCCTGAAGCCGTTTGAGCGCCTCGAGCATCTTGGCGCCGACGCGGGCCGAATTCTCGACCAGCTGCTCGTCGAGTATGGCCTCAACCGCCGCAAGGCCGGCGGCCGCGGCGAGCGGGTTGCCGCCATAGCTGGACGAGCTGCCGCTCGGCTCCCCGAAGGGCTTGGCCGACATGCGCTCGAGCGACGAAGCGACCGCGCTCAGCGGAAAGCCGCCGCCTATGCCCTTGCCGATGGTCATGATGTCGGGTTTGAGCCCGAATTGGTCAGAGGCCCACATCGTTCCGGTGCGGCCGAAGCCGGTCAGGATCTCATCAGCGATCAAGAGCGCGCCGCACTCGTCGGCGATGTCGCGCACAGCGTGAATGAACTCGTCGGGCGGGATCACGTTGCCTGCCGTGCCCTGCATCGGCTCGACGATGATCGCCGCGACCTCGCCCTGCGTGTCGTTCTTGATCACGTTGCGCAGGTGCTCGGCGCAAGCGATGCCGCAGGACGGATATTCAAGCTTGAACGGGCAGCGGTAGCAATTGGCGTAAGGCGAAAGGTGCATGCCCGGCGGGAAGGGACCCTGGTGATTGCGATAGCCGCCGCCGAGCAGGCCGATCACGCCGGCCGTCTTGCCGTGGTAGCCGCCCCAGAAGCCGATGAATTCGAATTTCTTGCTGACCGATTTGGCGAGCCGGAACGCGGCCTCGACGGCCTCCGCGCCGCCCGAGAACAACTGGATATGCGTGATCCCTTCCGGCAGTTGCGCGCTCACCAGATTGAGAAAATGCGCGCGGGTCTCGGTGGTGAAACTGCCGAAGGTGATCCGATCGAGCTGCTCCTTGAGGCGCTTGACGTAGTGCGGATGGCAATGGCCGAGACTGCCGATCGCGATGCCGGCGATGAAGTCGAGATACTCGTTGCCGTCGACGTCGGTGATGACGCAACCTTTGGCGTGGTCGACGACGATTTGCGAATAGAGCGCGATCGATTGCAGCCCCGGCGCCATAGCCTCGGCCTCATGGTCGAAGATCGCCTTGGACTTAGGGCCGGGCACGGAGCGGCGCTGAAATGCGCTGCTTGGGGATGGGAGATCGTTCAACAGACTAATTCCTTGCTGAGGCGACCAAGCGCGGGCGCCGCTGGAAGCGCTCGGTCAGGCAATCGGCGATCGCCTGCGCGGCGCGATCGCGGTAGAGCGCGTAGCTCGGCCACGCATTGAGATCGATGATCTTGGGCTCGCCATCAGCCTTGATGACGGCGTCGCCGCCGAACACCTCGAGGCCCAGCGCCGCGGCGGCGTGGAGAGCGGCCTCGCTCAGCCGAGCCGGGTCGAAGGCATGACCCAGCATGCCCTTGTCGCGATGATAGAACCACTGGAACCAATTGGCGTCCGGAGCGACCGCGCGATTCCGCACGCCGTAGAATTTGATGAGATCGCCCGGCACATGCTCCTGCGCGATGACGAAGGGAATACCGCGGTCTGCGAAACGGCGCAAAGCCTCGCGCCAACCCGTCTCCGACGCGGCGTACATGACGTCGTCACGTTGCGTCGCGTGGAAGTCGTAGCGCTTGATCCAGGCGCAGTCCGCAGGCCGGGCCATGTTCGCGTCGGCGGCGACGATCCAGCTCATCGGCGCCGATACGCTATGGCGCGTGAACAGCTCGACCATGCGGTGGCGATAGGTGTTGCGGATGGCCGCCGGGGAGTTGACGACGATCGAGCCTCTCTTCTCCATCGCAGCGAGGCGATCGAGAACCGTTCCGCGCTCGCACATGACGAAGAGATTGGCCGAGGGGGTTTCAACGACAGCGTCGGCGGGGATCAATTCGATGCTGAAGCCTCGCTCCCTCATGGCGTCGCCGACGCGTTCCATGATCGCGGCGTCGTCATCGACGCGGCCGGGCGAGTGTGCGGGCTCACGCAGGACGCCAATGCAGGTGGGTCCCCTGTTCATGCGTCAATGTTCTCAGGCGAGCGGCGGAACCCGGCCCGTTCGGCGGCCTCGACGTCGTGCGCGCGGTCGATGTCGAACACGAGCGGCAGGACGACGCCATAGACCGGCCGGCCCTCGTCGACCAGCCATTTGAGATAGTCGCGCAGCCGGTCGAAGCGCGCCATTGACGTCGCGATCCTTTGCGGCGGAAGCCAATAGATCCCGGCTGTCACATGGCTCCCCCGATCGCGGCCGAGGCGCCGAATGCGCCCGTCTCCCTCAAGCGTCGCCCACAACGGATTGTCGTCATCGACATGATCGGTCAGGCCCAGAACGACCGCGTCACTCGGAAATCGGGCGGCCGAGTCGACAAAATGCTGAAAGGCGTCGGGAGCCATGATCGCGTCGACCGTCGTGATGACCGCTCGCGAGCCGGCCAGACGAGCGGCGACGAGCGCAAAGCTCGCATAGGACGAGGGCGTCGTTCGGACGATCAGGTCGAGATCCAAGCGATCGCCGTGGTCGGCGAGCCAGCGCCCGCAATCGTCGCTGTCTTCGTTGACGATGACGGTCACTTGCCTAACGCCAACCGCGCGAAAACGATTAAGGGCGTGCTCGATCAAGGGCCTTCCGCCGACTGGCGTCATCGGCTTGCTGACGCGATAGCCGTCGGCGCGCAGCCTTGTCCCATGGCCGGCCGCGATGACGCCTCCGCGCAGGGCGAGAGATGCTGGCGCGCCGGTCATATCAGAATGCCGAGGAGATCCGGCAGCTCGGTCACGGCCGCGTCCGCGACGCGGTTGCGTTCGGCGGCCTGGACGTCTTCAGGCGCGATCCAGATAAAGCCCAATCCCGATCGCCGGGCGCCTTCGCCGTCGCGGCGCAAGGAATCGCCGACCATCACGGCCGTCGCCGGCGTCGCGTTAAGGGCCGAAAGCGCAGCATGGAAGATCGCCGGCTCGGGCTTCTCGGCCCCGACGCGCTGACTGTCCGCCATGACCCCGAACAGGGAAGCGAGGCCCGAGCTCTCGCACGCCGCTTCGAGATTGCCATAAAAGTTCGACACCACGCCGAGCCGGTAGCGTTCGCCAAGCGCCTTGAGGACCGGCCGATTGCGGTCGAAGGCGGCGGACATTTCGGACAGGAAACGCGACGCGACGCGGCGTCCACGAGCGTTATCGGCTCCCGCTCGCACGCCGCGGCGCCCGAGTTCAGCCTCGAGATTGGCAGCCAATGCGTCGACCGTCTCCTCGAGGCTCGCCCAAGGCGCAAGCGCGCCGGGAAGCGCGTCGTCGGCGGCGTAGAAGGCCGGCGCAAAAGCCTCGACCGAAAGATCCAGTCCTTCGGCGCGATAAAGGGCGTGGAAGCGCTCCTTCCACGCCACCCCGTCGGAGTCGAGCGTGCCGCCGAAATCGAACAGCACCGTTTCGATCGCTTGCACTTACGAGCGGCCGCGTCCCGCGACCTTGGCCCTTCGCGGCGCCTCTCCCGGAAGGTCGAAAGGTTCGCCGTCGATGAAGGCGTTGCACGCGTCGAGCGCGACGCTGTCGCGCATCTGGCGCGGCGGGCTCTTCATGTAATACGCCGACGGCGCTTCCAGCGGTCCGCCGACGCCGCGCTCCAATCCGAGCTTGGCGCAGCGCAGCGCGTCGATGACGACGCCGGCGCTGTTCGAGGAATCCTGCACCGACAGCCTGAGTTCGACCTCGAGCGGCGCATCGCCGAAGCCGCGTCCCTCCATGCGGATGAAGGCGATCTTGTTGTCGTGCTGCCAGGGAATGTAGTCGGACGGCCCGATGTGAATGTCCGCGTCGTCGAGCCGCTCGTCGAGCTGCGACTGGACGGATTCGGTCTTGGAAATCTTCTTCGACTTGAGCCGCTTGCGCTCCAGCATGTTGAGGAAGTCGGTGTTGCCTGCGGTGTTGAGCTGGTAAGTCCGGTCGAGGCTGACCCCGCGGTCGGCGAACAGCCGCGCCAGCGATCGGTGCACGATCGTCGCCCCGACCTGGCTCTTGATGTCGTCGCCCACGATCGGCAGGCCCGCCTCGCGGAACTTCTGCGCCCATTCGGGGTCGGAAGCGAGGAAGACGGGCACGCAATTGACCATCGCGACGCCCGCTTCAAGACAGGCTTCAGCATAATGCTTGACAGCCTTGTCGGACCCGACCGGCAGATAGCAGAGCAGCACCTCGGCGCCCGATTTGCGCAGAGCCTCGGTGATGTCGGTCGGCTCGAGATCGGCCGGACGAAAGGCGACGTCGTCGTCGTAGTCAGCCATGTGCGTCGCCACGCCGTCGAACTGGGGGCCCATCTGGACGACGACGTTCGACACCGGCAGCGAGCTCTGGAAGACGCGCGTGTTGTTCGGCTTGGCGAAGATCGCCTCCTCGAGCGGCCGGCCGACCTTGCGCTTGTCGACGTCGA
This sequence comes from uncultured Alphaproteobacteria bacterium, assembly GCA_963753135.1. Lineage (GTDB taxonomy): Bacteria > Pseudomonadota > Alphaproteobacteria > Rhizobiales > Beijerinckiaceae > Roseiarcus. Next base: position 109,704 of record CAVWBA010000010.1, read on the forward strand.
ACGCCGCGACGAAGTCGACGTCGCTGGCGCGGTAGCCGCCGATCATTTGGCGCATCACGCCATCCAGCGCCGCGTTGCGCCGGGTCCGGTAATATTCCACCCCTTGCACCAGCGCGCTGGCGCAATTGCCGACCCCGGCGATGGCGACCTTGATGTTCTTTTGCATTCGGTCAGTGATCCCCACGGGTGCCCGCCAACAAGGTCAGCGGGGGTCCGCCTCTTTGTCCACAGGCGTGACGAAAAGGTGAAGTATATATGACTGGATTGCGACAGCAAAGCGCTCAATTTTCGTACAAATTTGCGCGTGGATCGGGCTTGTCGTTGCCTAGCAGACCGCCAGAGCCTTCGCGGCTTTCACATGCCGAACGCAGGGACGCGGCTGTTGCCGCGCTTGAGGTTGCGATAGCGGGCCAACGCCCAGAGCGGAAAAAACTTCGAATACCCGTGGTAGCGTAAATAGAACACGCGCGGGAAACCCGTCGCAGTATGGTAGGGCTCGTTCCAGAAGCCGTCCTCGCCTTGCGTTGCGGCGAGATAAGCGATGCCGCGCGCGACGGCGGGATGATCGGCTTCGCCCGCGGCCATCAACGCGAGCAAAGCCCACGCGGTCTGCGAGGCGGCGCTGGGCGCGGGCTCGTAGCCCTTGTAGTCGAGCTTGTAGCTGCCCACGCTCTCTCCCCAGCCGCCGTCCGGATTCTGAATCCGCTCAAGCCACGCGACGGCGCGGCGAACCGGCTCGGATTGTGGATCCTGGCCGGCGATCGCAAGCGCGCATAAGGATGACCACGTTCCGTAGATATAATTCATTCCCCACCGGCCGAACCAGCTTCCATCCTGTTCCTGATCGGCCAGGAGGGCATCGATTCCGCGCTTGAGGACCGGACTCGTCTCGCGCGTCTCGCCGAGTTGGGCGAGCATCGAGATGCAGCGCGCGGTGACGTCCGCCGTCGGCGGGTCGAGCAGCGCGCCATGATCGGCGAACGGGATGTGGTTGAGATAATAATAGGTGTTGTCGGCGTCGAAGGCGGCCCACGCGCCGTCGCGGCTCTGCAAGCCCTCGATCCATTCGCGCGCGCGGGCGATGGCTTGCGAATGAACGTCGGGAGCGCCGGTGAGGCCGCCGCGGTCCGCGCGGTCCATCGCCATCGCCACAACCGCAGTGTCATCCAGATCGGGGTAATGAGGATTGGCATACTGGAACGCCCAGCCGCCCGGCCGAACATGAGGACGCCGGGCAGCCCAGTCGCCCTCCACGTCGAGCACCTGCAGCGGCGCAAGCCATTCGAGGCCCGCTCGCGCAGCCGACGCGCTCGCCTCCTCGCCTGACTCCATCAGCGCGTGGGCCGCGAGCGCGGTGTCCCACACGGGCGACAGGCAGGGCTGGCAATAGGCTTCGTCCTTGCCGACGACCAGCAGCTTCTCGATCGACCGGCGCGCCGCGAGCAGATGCGGATGGTCGGGTGGATAGCCGAGCGCGTCATACATCAGCACGGCGTTCGCCATCGCTGGATAGATCGCGCCGAGACCGTCCTCGCCATTGAGGCGCTCGGTGACAAAGGCCTCGGCGGCGCCAATGGCGCGGCGGCGCACGGACGCTGGAAAGAAGGGCTCGGCGCGCTTGAGCAGCCGATCGATCGCGCCGAAGAACTTGACCGCGGCCCAGTGCTGATGCGCGCCGGTCGGCCATTCGCGCACGGTCTCCGGCGGCGCGACGAACAACTCTCCAATCGTGACGCCGCGCGGATTGGCGGGGCGGGGTTTAAGCGCCTGCAGCACGAGCAGCGGGACCATCACGGTGCGCGCCCAATAGGAGACCTTGTCGAGATGAAAGGGAAACCAGCGCGGCAAAAGCGTGATCTCGACCGGCATGGTCGGAACTCCCCGCCATGGAATGGCGCGATAGAGCGCCAGCAGGAAGCGGGTGAAGACGTTGCTCTTCGCCGCGCCGCCATGGGCGAGAATGGCTTCGCGCGCATGGGCCATATGCGGCGCCTCGATATCGTCGCCGATCATCTTGAGCGCAAAATAGGCCTTGACGCTGGCGCTCATATCGAATGGCCCCGCGTGAACGAGCGGCCAGCCGCCATGGTCGCCCTGAATGCGCCGAAGATAGACGGCGATCAGGCGCTCGAGTTCGAGGTCCGGCTCTTCGCCACGAAAATGCCTCAGCAGCACATATTCGGCCGGGATCGTCGCATCCGCCTCGAGTTCGAAACACCAATGGCCGTCCTCGTGCTGACGGGCGAGCAGCGCCTGCGAGGCGCGCGAGATGTGGCGCTCGAGCGCCTCCGGAGACGGCGCGACTTGCGATCGGTCGAGGGCGATGTTCATGTCCCAACACTCATGGCGCGGCGTCTTGGCGCGTCCGCGCCTGACCCGATAATGATTGAAGCGGCCTTATACCCTGAACGCACGGCGCCTTCGATGGTGGCGGGAAGGCCGGTCTGGACCCAGTCGCCGGCGAGCACGACGTTCGCCCATTGAGTCCGCGAATCTGGCCGTTTGGCGTTCTGCGCCGGCGTCGCCGCGAAAGTCGCGCGCTTTTCCTTGACGATCTGCCAGGGCGGCAGGTCGGCAGGCAGTCCGGTCAACGCCGCCGCCTCGCGCCAGATTTCGGCCGCAAGCTCATCGCGCGGACGGTCGATGAGCCGGTCGGCGTTGCTGATCGTGACTGAGAGACGATCCGGGAAGGCGAACAGCCATTCGATCTTGGCGTTGACGACGCCGAGGATCGCCGGCTGGCCGCGAGGCGGCTTGACGTGGAAATGGACATTGAGAATGCCGCGAAATTCGTCCGGCGCCGTCAGGCCGGGAAGAAGGTCCTTCGCGATCCATGGCGGCGCGCCGAGGATCACGGAATCATCCGGGGCGAGCTCTTGCTGAGACCGCTCGAAGTCGAGCGCGACAGCCCGTTTTCCCTCGAAGCGGATCGCCCGAAGGCGGTCGCCGAACCGAACCGGAGAGCCGCGCGCGGCGAGAAAAGCGAGCGCCGGATCGATGAAACTGCTGGCAAGCCCATGGGCCGCAAAGAGCGGGCGGCACGCCTTGCCCCCTAGGGCGAGAGTCTCGCGCAGCAAAGCAGCGGTCAGCGCCGCGGAGCTTTCCCGCGGATCGGTGTTAAGCGCCGAGGTCAGAAGCGGGCGCCAGAGCCGCTCGTAGAGCGGGCCCTCGCAGCGCATCGCCTCGCCGACAGTCGCGTGCGACCCCTTCATGAACACGCCGAGCGGCGCGAGATATTCACCAAGCGTTGTGCCCGGGATCCGCTTCTTCCGATCGAATAGCCACCAAGGGATGCGGCCCTCGCTAAGATCCAGCCGCCACCGCTCGCCGCTCTTGAGGTCAGCGAAGTCGAAGATCGCGGCGCCGGGATCGTGCAGTGTCTGGCGCGCGCCTATCCGATCGAGATAGTCCAGCGCCTCGTGATTGCCTGACAGCAGAAGATGGTTGCCGTTGTCGATGACGACGCCCAGCGTCGGGTCAAGATAGGACCGGCAACGGCCGCCGGCGAACGACGCCGCCTCATGCACAATGACCTGGCGGCCGGCGTCGGCAAGACGCACGGCGGCGCTCAAGCCTGCAATGCCAGCGCCGACGACATGGACCGCGCCAGCGCTCACAGAATGCCGTATCGCAGCAGCGCGCCAAGCAGACGCAGCCGGCTCGCCCTCGCGCGCCGCCGTGGCGGAGCGAAGCCCTCTTTCACCATCCTGTCGAGGATCGAGCCATAGGCGACCGCCATCAATCGCGGCGCCTTCACCGCCGCTCGCGGCGCCGCCGCCATAATGGACTCCGCCTTGTCGAAGTGCTCGCGGGCGCGCGCAGCCACCTCGACGCAGGCGTGGGCGAGCTTGGGGTCCGCCGCCGCCTCCAGCGGTTCCTTGGTCGTCACCCCCGCAGCGTGAAGCGCCTCGCGTGGCAGGTAGAGTCTGCCGGCGCTCGCGTCCTCGTCGATGTCGCGCAGGATGTTGGTGAGTTGGAGCGCGCGGCCGAGATGGTGAGCAAGGGCGACGCCGGGGTCCTGAGGCAGGCCGAAAATGCGCACCGAAAGCCGGCCGACGGCGGAAGCCACCCGATCGCAATAGAGGTCGAGCGTCGCCCAGTCGGGAGCGCGAATGTCCCGTTCGGCATCCATCGCCATGCCGTCGATGACCGCGTCGAAATCGTCCTGGGCCAAACCATAGCTGCGCATCGCCTCATCGAGGACGGCGAGACGGGCAGGCGCCTGGCCCAAGAACATCGCGGCAATGTCGCCGCGCCAATGCTCCAGCGCAGCCAGGCGCTCAGCCGGTGTCGCCGGCCCGCGGTCATCCACGATGTCGTCGACGGCGCGGCAGAAATCATAGAGCGCCAACATCGCGTCGCGCCGGCGCTCCGGCAAGACGCGCATAGCGGCATAGAAGGAGGAACTGTGCGCCGCCGGCGCCGCTTGCGAGCTCATGCGATCGCTTTCGCCCGCCCGCCGCGCCCTAAGCGCATCGCCGCTAGGCCAAGGAAACGCGCGGCGCCGAGCCCAGCGACCCACGCGGAGCCGGCCTTGCCAAGATGGACGCGCTCGCTCAACGGGTCGCGACTTTCGAGATCGCGCGCGAGACGGCGCGCGAGCGCATGGATCGCGGCGATCTCCGCGCCGAGCCGCACGTCCCGGATCTGGGGCATGAGCGCTCCGCCGCGGCCCACGAGTGCGCTCGTCCGGCGGGCAAGCTCGGCGAGCGCGTCGCGCAAGGCGGGCGGCGCCTTTGGCGCGTCCAGCATCTCCACCGAGGCGCCGTGCGCGGCGAGCGTATCGAGCGGCAGATAGACGCGATTGAGGCGCTTATAATCCTCAGCGCAATCCTGCAGGTGATTGATGATCTGCAGCGCCGAGCACAGGGCGTCGGAGGCGGGCCAGATCGAGGGATCTTCTCCGTGCACATCGAGCACGAATCGGCCGACCGGCGCCGCGGACAGAGCGCAATAATCCATCAGCTCCGACCAGTTTGCGTAGCGGTCCTTTCGCGCGTCGAGCCGAAAGGCCTTGAGCAGATCAAGCGCATGCTTCGGGCTCAGGCCGGTCTGGCTAAGCGCAAGCCGCAAAGGCTCGGCGTGAGGATCGGGGGCGCCGCGTCCGGTCAGCGCGTCGTCGAGATCGTCGAGAAGCTTGAGCTTTGTCTCTGGCGACAAGGACGGGTGATCGGCGACATCGTCGGCGGCGCGCACGAAGCGGTAGAAGGCGAGGATCGGACCGCGCCGCTCTTCGCTCAGGAGCCATGAGGCGACGGGAAAATTCTCGTCCCCGGCTCCCTTGCCGGAAAGGGCCTCGCTCACCGTCGTCATGCGCGCCCCGTCTCCCGCATCGGCGCCTGGATTCGCCCTTTCCAGTAGCCGCCGCGCCCCCGCCAATATTGTAGCGCGGAGTTGAAGGTGAAGGCGACATAAGCTGCCGCAATGGCCGGAAGGGCGAGGCCGCCAATAAGCGGCCGTCCGATAAAGGCGGAGCGTGGGCATGAGCGATAGCGCCATCATCGCCCACGCGAGCGCGCCGGCCGCTTGCGCCGGACCCCGTGCGAATAGGACGAAGAGCGGCGGCGCGAGGTAGACAAGCGCCATCCCGCCGATCGCGCCCGCGAGGCGCAGAGGCGAGTAACGCAATTCGGCGAAGGCGGAGCGCGCCACCATCCGGCCGAAATCGCTAAGGAAAGGATAGGCGCGCAAGCTGCGGACGTCCTCCGTGAGGCCAAGCCAGATAGGCCCCCGCCCTTTCATGAGCGCGCCCAGAGCGCAATCATCGATCAAGGCGCCGCGCACGGCCTCGAGACCGCCTGCCGCATGAAGAGCCTGGCGCCGCACGAGCATGCACCCGCCGGCCGCTGCGGCCGTCGCGCGACGCGGATCGTTCACCCAGGCGAAGGGATAGAGCATCTGAAAGAAGAAGACGAAAGCCGGCGCGAGCCAAAGCTCGGCGGCGCTCTCGCAGCGCAGCTTCACCATCAGCGACGTGAGGACACTGTTGTTCGCACGAGCGATCCCAACCAGGCGTGACAGCACATGCGGCGCATAGGCGATGTCGGCGTCGGTGAAGAGAACGAACTCAGGCTTGACCGCGCCGGCCTCGACTTCGGCCAAGCCCTGGCGCATCGCCGAGAGCTTGCCGGTCCAACCCGGCGGCGGGCCGGTTCCGGTGACGATTTGCAGCCGGTCGGCGGCTTGGGCTTCGCTCGCCGCAGCCGACGCTGCGGCGGCTGTGCCATCGGTGCTCTGGTCGTCGACGACGACCACGGAGAACGCCCCAGGATAGTCCTGCCGAAGCAGAGAGCCGACGCTGAGCGCGATCATGTCGGCTTCGTCGCGCGCCGGAATGATGGCGACGACGCTGGGCCATGCGTCTTGCTCGTTGCTTGGAGCAGATTGGATTTGGGACGAACCACGGTCGTCATTGCGAGCCACGGGGCGTCGAAAGACGTCCGTCCTTCCGGACGGGCTATGGCGAAGCCATCCGGGAGTCGTCGGGGGCCTTACGACCTCCTGGATCGCCGCGTCGCTTCGCTCCTCGCGATGACGGCTCGGTCCAGCGCGCTCCTAGTCGAACATTGTTCGCCGCGGCTACAGAATCGTCGCGCTCGCGGCACAGCCAGAACCATCCCCTGCCAAACAGAAGATAGGCCCATACGGCGAGCGGAAGGAGGGAGGCGGCGACGATCATTTGAGATAGCCATGGCGCGCGAAACCAGGCGATCGCATCGGCAAGGCCTTCGCGGTAGGGCCTGGAAACATAGCCGAGTTCGCGCCGCGCCTTGGAATCGTCAAAGAACATGTGGTGGCGCGCCATGCGCAGCCCATCCATGGTGATGAAGGGCTCGACGCCGCGAAGCGACGCCAACCAACTCCGCTCCGTAAGCGATCGGATAGAGCATGGCCCGCGGCAGTTTGAGCGTAGGGGGCCGGCGTCCGACAATGCGCGCGATGTCGGCCAGCATGTCGGCGAGGAGAGACATTGTCGCCGCCGAGAATATAGCGCTCGCCGATCCGGCCCCGCTCGAGCGCGGCGACGTGACCGGCCGCGACGTCATCGACATGCGCGAGGTTGAGCCCCGTATCCACGAAGCCCGGCATTCGTCCCGACGCCGCCTCGACGATGATGCGGCCGGTCGGCGTCGGCCGCACGTCGCGCGGGCCGATGGGCGTGGACGGATTGACGATGACCGCCGGCAGGCCATCGCGCCGGATCATGGTCTCGACCAGACGCTCGGCCGCGACTTTGCTGCGCTTGTAGGCGCCGATCCCCTCGTCCTCGGCAAGAGGATGGTCCTCGGTCGCGGCGGCGCCCTCGCTAAGCTTCAGAGTCGCGACGCTGCTCGTGTAGACGATGCGCTCGACGCCGGCGCTCAGCGCCTCCTCCATGATGAGGCGCGTTCCCTCGACATTGTTGCGGCGGATCTCTTCCGGGTCTCGCGCCCAAAGCCGATAATCGGCCGCGGCGTGAAAGAGAAAGCGGACGCCCTTCAGCGCGGACGCCAATGAGGCGCGATCGCGAAGATCGCCCTCGCACATAGTGTCGGCGGGATCGAGATTGGCGCGCGGGCTCGATGGACGGACCAGCACGCGAACCTCGTCGCCGCGGGCTCTGAGCGCGGCGGCGATTGCGGAACCGAGAAAGCCGCTCGCGCCCGTGACCAGGACGGGCGAAGGACGCGCCTCGAGCGCGCCCTTGGCCGCCATAGCAATTGCGCCTGCCTCGCCGACCGATTCGCTGTCCGCCGAAGCAACGTTTTGTCCGCCTTCACCATCCATGCGTAAAGCTTATCAAATTGAGGCGCGTTATCGAAGCGCTCGCAATATTTCCGCTCGAAAGCTGTCTATTTGAAGAGAACGCGAGAGCTTTCAGCCGGAATCCCTATCGCTCTCACGCGCGGTCACCTGAGTTTTGTTCGACGGTCGCCATCGCGATTCCGGGCGATGGTCACCGATGTCTCCGAAAGCCACGCCAAGAAATCGCACACATTATAACATATAATATATGTTATAATGTGTGCGATGGGGCCGAAGCGGCCAAACTCTGAGGGGCGGAACTAAACGGGGTCATAACCTACTGAAAACATGAGGGCGCGCCGGTAAAAATGCCGTTACAGCAGGCGCAAGGTCTGAACGGGCCCGCTCCTCAAGCCGCGCCGAGGTCAGGCTCACGGGATCAATTCGACGGCTGAACTCAGAAGGCCGCCCGGCTCCGCGCTTTGGCCGACATGGATCTCGAACCGCCCCGGCTCCAGGATGCGCTCGAGGCCTTGGCCAAGGAATGACAGATCCTCGACCGGGAGCCGCCACGTCACATCCTTGCGCTCTCCGGCCGAAAGAACGGCCTTCCGGACCCCCTTAAGCTCCAACAGCGGCCGAGCGACGCTGGCGACGGGATCGCGCACGAACAGGAACAATGTCGCCTCGCCGTCGACCTGGCTCTCGTTATGGACAGCGACCGTCGTCTCGAACGTCTCGCCCGCTTTCACGCAGGCCGGCTCGCAGCGAAGATCGCTAAGCGCGAAGCGGCCGTACGACAGGCCGTGTCCGAAAGGAAATTGCGGCGTCGGCGGCTGATCGAGATAGGTGCTCGAGTAATGGACGCCGGGAGCAAAGGGTCGGCCGGAAGGAAGCTCGTTGTAGAAGATCGGGACCTGGCCGACATCGCGCGGCCAGCTCACCGGCAATCGGCCGGTCGGATTGAATTTCCCCGTCAGAACGTCGGCGACCGCATGTCCGGCCTCATGTCCAAGAAACCACGTCGCCAGCACTGCCTCCGCTCGCTCGAACAGCCATGGCAGGGTGAGCGGCCGCCCTGAGGAGAGCGTCGCCACGACCGGTTTGCCAAGATCCAAGACCGCTTCGGCAAGCGCGCGCTGGCGTCCCGGCAGGCCGAGATCCGTTCGGCTCGCGGCCTCGCCGCTCATCGCCGCGCTCTCGCCAAGGCAGAGCACGATGGTTTCGGCCTCGGCGCACAGACGAAGCGCCGCCGCTATCCCGTCTGTGCTTTCTCCCTCAATGTCGACGCCGGCGACATGATCAATCCGGCATTGCGGCAGCGCCGCCTTAAGCCCCTCAAGGATGGAGACAGCCTCCTCGGGCTTGCCCGCCGAAGCCCAGGACCCCAGCATCTCTCCTTGCGCCGCGGCCAAAGGGCCAATCAGCAGCGATGCGCCCGATTTTCGGAGATAGCGGCAAGGTTTCCGCACGGTTGGTCATGAGCACGATCGCACGGCGTCCCGCCTCGCGCGCCAGCTCGCGCCGCTCCGCTGCCCGCCTCGGCTGAGGCGCAGCCGAGCCGCGCCGATACGGATCGTCAAACAGGCCAAGACTTTCCTTCAGCTTGAGCACGCGACTCACACTCGCATCGATCACGGCCATTGTTACGAGGCCGCGCTCAAGCGCCTCGGGCAGGCATTGTATGTACGCGCCGCTCGTCATGTCGATATCGACGCCGGCGTTCAGCGCGAGCGCCGCGGCCTCGACGAGGTCCGCGGCCACGCCATGGTTGAGGAGTTCGGCGACGGCGTTGTAGTCGCTGATCAGGACGCCCTCGAAGCCGGCGACTCCTCTAAGCCAGCCTTGCAGGAGCTTGGCGTTGGCGGTCATGGCCATGCCAGCGACATCGATGAACGCTGGCATGACCGCCGCGGCGCCGGCATCAACCGCCGCCGCGAATGGCGGCAGATAGATCTCATGCAACGTTCTCTCGGAAACATCGGCCGAGGCGTATTCCCGGCCGGCGGTCACGGCGCCATAGGCGCAAAGATGCTTGGCCGTGGCTGCAACGCTATCTCGGGCTGCAAGGTCTCGTCCCTGGAAGCCTCGCGTCTTGGCCACAGCCATCTCAGAAGCGACCCATGTATCCTCGCCAGGGCTCTCGATGATGCGTCCCCAACGCGGGTCGCGCGCCACGTCGAGCATCGGCGCGAAGGTGAGGGCGACGCCATCCTCCGCCGCTTCCTCGGCGGCGGCGCGCGCCGTCTTCTCCCAAAGGTCAGGGGCGAACTGGCAGGCTTCCGCCAGAGAGACGGGAAAAATCGTGCGGTGGCCATGGATGACGTCGAGACCCATGAGCAAGGGAATGCCGAGGCGGGATTTTTCCACCGAGAGACGCTGGACAGCGCGCGTCTCGTCCACCCCCCAGAGGTTGAGCAAATTCCCGATTCGGCCGGTTCGAATCCCTTCATGCAGATCGTGAAGCTCGCCGGGGCCGGTAACGACGCGAGACGCAGCAACCATATTGAGTTGCCCGATCTTTTCCGCGAGCGTCATCTTTTGGAGCAATGCGTCGATGCGTCCCATGCTCTTGCCCTATCTTGCGCGGCGCCCCACCGGTCCAATCCGCGCCCTCGATCGAGATCACGCTTCGCAAGCAGCCCCCGCCGATGCAACAGTCAAGCTTCGAGCCGCGAATATCCGCCAAGACGACGCTGCCGGATCATGCGAGAATGGACATCAGGGGAAACGGATCGAATTCGATGGCGGAACAATTCAAGAAACCACACAAGGATGGCGACGGCGTGGAGAGCACGTCACTGGCCGGTCTGTTCTCCGACGTCATCTGGATGGCTTCGGCCTTCTGGGTTTCGCGTCAGCGCAACAAGCTTCTGATGCTTGCGATTGCGCTCGTCGCAGTCGTCGGAGCCACCGCCTACATGCAGATCAGGCTCAATTCCTGGAACCGCCCATTTTACAACGCGCTGACCAACAAGGACATGCCTGCTTTTTTGACCCAGTTTTGGGTCTTCGGCGAAATCGCGGGCGTATTGCTGATCCTCAACGTCGCGCAGATGTGGCTCAATCAAAGCTCGAAGGTCGTCCTGCGCCAGGGTCTCGTGAACGATCTCCTGGACCAGTGGCTTAAGCCAAAGCGCGCCTTCCGCCTGTCGAATTCGGGCCCGCTCGGCGCCAACCCCGATCAGCGCCTGCAGGCCGACGCCCAGCATCTGACCGATCTGTCCACTGACCTGGGTATCGGGCTTCTGCAGTCGAGCCTTCTTCTGCTCACGTTCGTCGGCGTTCTTTGGGGACTCTCGAAGGGTCAGTTTCTACCGATTGCTGGCCGCGACATCGAGCCGCCCGGCTATCTCGTGTGGTGCGCGCTGGTCTACGCCGGGGCGGCGTCATACGTCAGCTGGTGGATCGGCCGTCCGCTGATCAATCTCAATGCCGATCACTATGCAAGAGAAGCCGAGTTTCGTTTCTCGCTCGTGCGGATCAATGAGCACATCGACGGCATCACCCTCTACGGCGGCGAGGCCGACGAAAGAGACCGCCTCAATGCGGTGTTCGGCAGCGTGCTCGACATTTCGTGGCGGATCGTTAATGCCGTCACACGCCTGACCTGGGTCACCGCCGGCTATGGCTGGTTCACGATCATCGCGCCGATTCTGGTCGCCGCCCCAGCCTATTTCCGGAGCAACATAAGCTTCGGGGAGCTCATGGTGATTGTCGGCGCCTTCAACCAGGTGCAAACCGCGCTTCGATGGTTCGTCGATAATTTCTCCAATCTTGCCGACTGGCGCGCGACGCTCTTGCGCGTGGCGAGATTCCGGAAAGCGATCATGGGCATGGACGATTTGGGCCAAGCGGCGAGCCGCATCAAGTTTGCCGAGGCGGACGATCCCTCGATCAAGATCGACGATCTTCGGGTCGCCTCGCCGGGAGGGTGCGTGATGTTGAGCGAACCCCACGCGGACATGAACGCCAACGAACGTGTCCTCATCGCGGGTGAAAACGGCGAAGAAAAAGCTCTGTTGTTTCGCGCCATTGGCGGGCTTTGGCCGTGGGGGAGCGGTCAGATCACGCATCCGGCGCGCAGCTCGATCATGTTCATGCCGGTGCAAGCCTACATTCCGCCTGGCACCCTGCGTGAGGCTGTCGCCTATCCGCACCCGATCGAGGCCTTTGACCACCCAACCATCGTCAAAGCGCTTGCCGGCGTCGGACTTGAACACCTCGAACCGCACCTCGACACCGTGAATCGATGGGACCGGGACCTGACCGACGACGAAAAGCAATGCCTCGCATTCGCTCGCGTGGTCTTGCAAAGGCCGGGCTGGGTCGTGGTCAACGATGCGCTCGACGTCCTCGACCCGAAATCGCGCGAACGCATCCGGAAGCTATTCGAGAGCGAACTGGCGGACATGGGCTTGATCAATATCGGCCATGACCAGCCGGAAACCGGTTTCTACCCGCGCAAGCTGCATCTCGTCGTTGATCCAGGCGGCCAGAAGTTCGAGCCCGAGCGCGAGCATGGAACCCCCGAGCCGGCAAACGCTCCCGCTGAATCTGTTTCCGCCAAGTGAATAGGTCGCCCATGCCACATTCCGCCAAAACCAAGTCGCACGCCAAGGAAGCCAAGCGGAAGGACAAGCTGTCTGACGAGGATTTGCTTGACCTCGTCCAGCGCCAAACTTTCCGCTATTTCTGGGACAGCGGGGAGCCGGTGAGCGGCTTGGCGCGCGATCGCGTCACGCGGCTGACGGACCCGCCGGATCACGACATAGCGATCGGAGGCTCTGGCTTCGGGTTGATGGCGCTGATCGTAGCCTGCGAGCGCGGATGGGTGACCCGAACTGAACTGCAGGAGCGTGTTTCCAAGGCGCTCGACTGCCTCGAACGAGCGACCTGCTACCATGGTCTCTACCCCCATTTCATGCGTGGAGACACCGGGGCGACGAAGCCGTTCAGCCGCAAGGACGATGGCGCTGACCTGGTCGAGACCGCATTCCTGTTTCAGGGACTCCTGTGCGTCCGCGCCTATTTTAGCGGCGACACGCCGGAAGAGGCGCGCATTCGCGACCGCATCACCTATCTTTGGCGCGAAGCGGAGTGGGATTGGTACACCCAAGGCACTCGAACCGCGCTCACCTGGCACTGGAGCCACACCAACGGGTTTGCGCTCAACCATCCGGTCCGCGGTTGGAACGAGTGCCTTATCGCTTACGTGTTGGCCGCTTCCTCGCCGCGCTATTCGATCGCGGTTGAAGCCTATCACGAGGGCTGGGCGCAGGGCCGTCAGTTTCTCAACCGACGCAATTTCGAGGGGGTGGAGCTTCCGCTTGGACCGGACTGGGGGGGACCCCTCTTCTTCACCCACTATTCCTTTTGCGGCATCGATCCGCGCGGCTTGAGCGACGCCTACGCCGACTACTGGCGGCAAAACGAAGCGCATACCCGCATCAACTACGCCTACTGCGTCCGCAATCCGCGGGGATACAAAGGCTACGGACCAAATTGTTGGGGGCTTACGGCCGGCGATTCGGTGCAGGGATATTCGGCGCACTCGCCCGACAACGACAAGGGCGTCATTACCCCGAGCGCCGCTTTGTCGAGCTTCCCTTACGCGCCTAAGGAGGCGATTGCGGCGCTGCGACACTTTCACGACAATCTCGGCGACAAAATTTGGGGACGGTACGGCTTCATCGATGGATTTAGCGAGCAACATGACTGGTGGGCCGACAGCTATCTCGCGATCAGCCAGGGGCCGATCGTCGTCATGATCGAGAACTATCGCACCGGTCTCATTTGGAATCTGTTCATGGGCATCCCCGAGATCCGTGAGGGGATGAAGAGGCTGGGCTTCAAGAGTCCGCACCTCGTGTCAGCGATAGCGTGACCACGCTTGACGGCTGGGTAGCGACGGAAGCGCGCCTGGCCGCCGATGCGATGCTGCGCGCCATCTCGGCGACCCAGATCGTCAAGGAGCGTCCCGGCTTCGGCCAGCGCATCGTTCCGCGGCCAGGATCGGTGGTCGCGTCGCCGGTCCGCGCTGCCTACGATCCCGACCCTGACTATTTTTTCCACTGGTTCCGGGATTCGGCCATCATCATCGACGCGTTGCGCGTGGCCCTGGCGGAGGGATTCCTCGACGCAACGCCGATCGAGCGCTTGCGTGAGTTTGTGGACTTCAACCGAGCGCTGCGCAAGCTGGACGGACGCGAGTTTCTTCGTCAGGGCCATTTCCGGAAAAAGGTTCAGCCTTCCTTTCTGCAATATGTGCGGCCAGACGAAGAGATCGCAGCGATCTTCGGTGACGCGGTGCTGGCCGAAGCCCGCATAAATCCAGATGGAACCCTTGATTTTACTCGATGGGCGCGCCCCCAGAATGATGGGCCGGCGCTTCAAGTCCTCGCGCTCACACGATGGCGGGACGCCGAGCCGAACCTGGACGAGACGCTCCAGGCCGCCATGCTTGAGCTTGTGATCGGCAATCTAGACTTCATCCTATCGCGCGCGAGAGAGCCTTCATTCGACATCTGGGAGGAAGAGTCCGGGTATCACTATTACACCCGGCTGGTACAGGCCGAGGCGCTTGCTTGCGGCGCTAAGTGGCTTGCGGAAATGGGTGATGGGACCCGGGCTCGCAACTGTCGCTCCGTAGCGGGCGAGTTGGATGCGAGCCTCGACGCATACTGGAGCGTGGCTGACACTTATTGCCGCTCAAGGATCGGCGTCATTGGCGGCGGCGCCCCAGGCAAGGCTCTGGACATCGCGGTGATTCTCGGCGTGCTTCACGCTGGCCGCGGGGCGGGGACGCACAGCGTGCTCGACCCAAAGGCTCAGGCGACACTGGCCGCGCTTGAAGACCTGTTCGACGCTGAATATCCGATCAACTCAGAGCGCCTGCCCGACCGGGGTCCTGCGATGGGCCGCTACGCGAAAGACGCGTACTACGGCGGCAATCCCTGGTATCTGGCGACGCTTGCCGCAGCCGAGTTCTATTTCAAATTGGCGATCGTGTTGCGATCAGGCGGTGAGATATCCGTGACCGACGACAACGCACGCTTTCGCGAACGCCTGACCGGCGAAAGCCCAACGAAGGCCGCTTTCGAACGCGGCGAAAGGTTCATGCGCACAGTGCAGGCGTACACGCCGCCCAGCGGCGACCTCTCCGAACAATTCGACCGCGCGACGGGCGCGCAGACTTCGGCCAAACGCCTCGCCTGGAGCTACGCCGCCTTTATCACCGCCGCCGCGAGCCGCCGCCAGGCCGCCCAGGCCATTCGAGACTGAGGTCTCTGCGCAACTTTCTCAAGCCCGGCGTCACGATTCGCTTCCCAAATTGACGTCGCAGTCCGAAAGCATGGCGAATCAGCATATTGGCGTAGAGGCCCGGGCCGCTCGAATAGACGCGCCAGCCGCCGTCGACGGCGATCGAGTTTGCTCTGACGCGCGCCCATTCGTCGCTTGCCTGATACCGATCCTGGAAGGCGGCGTCGCTCGAACTGAAATAGGCGTTTCGCTGCCTCGGCGACGCATTAGGCAACTTATCCGTCACCGCGATTGGATTGGCTACCAAAAGCGCCTCCCACAGCGACTCAAACTCGCCCATGTCGCTCACCGCCTCGCCGTAGCGAAGGTGAGAATGCGTATACATGAGTCCGATCTCGCGGCCGAAGAAGGCGGCAGATTCCGCTCGCTGAAAGAACGTCTCGGGGCCGCCATGATAGGCGATCGGCTTGTCCATCAGCCGCGCGCCGTCCGAAAAGAGGAGATGCTTGCGGATGAGGCTAAAGTGCTTGCGCGCCTGGGCCTGCGTAAACATGCCGCCGATCATGCTCTGCGTCATCGGCAGGAGCGAATAGGCAAGGCCCGTTTTCTTATCGCTCGGATGCAGCAAGAGCTCAGGCTCGCCGCCTTCAAGGCGGAACACGCCATAGCCGGCGACCACTCCGTCGCGAATAAGATGGGCGTTGAAGTCCTTGCGCACTGCCGCCGCGAGCGCATCGAGCTCCTTGGCGCGCTTTGGCGCGCGCTTCGCCTGACGGAGGATCTCCGCATAGCGACGAAGCTGCTCGTAAAACAGCACCACCGTCCAGGCGCTCGCCATCCAATCGCTCGTCGTCGGATCGACGGGTCGAAGCGAGTCGTTCCAGTCGCCGTTGCCATAACGAACGAGGTTGGTCCCCGGGATGAAGCGGGTGCGCACGGTTTCGATCAGCTTGTCGACATGTCTAGTCACCGGATCGGCGTGCTGGGTCTTGTCGAAATTGTCCGCCCGACGCCACGCGATCGTCTCATCGAGAAAAGCAAAGTCGCCGGTGGCTTCGACATAGTCGCAGAGCGCCTTAAGCGGCCAGATGATGATATCGCCATGCGACTCCCTGTCCTGCACCACGGAATAGGGTTCGAGCATGAACCATTGCGGCCAGTCGCCGCTCTCTTCGTATTGCTGAGCAAAGATGATGCGCAGGATCTCTTTGACCGCCTGATCGTGCTCAAGCGTCAGCAGGAGCTCGATCGAGCCTTGGCAGACGTCACGAGTGCCCCACGCGCCGCCCGTATATTGTTCGAGACCGTGCGGCGCCGTGAGATGGATCATCCCGTCATGCGCGAGCCAGGGGAGGACGGTGTCGACGGCAAGAGCGTCCGCGGAATTCTTGGCGCTCCTTACCCGGACGCCGCGCGTAAGGTCTCGCCAAAATCGATCCGCGGGCTTGAGCATCGCGGCCTCGTCGACAGGTTTGGCGTATTTTGACGTCAGTGCGCCGGCCACCTTTGCATCGGTCATGGAGCCGACGACCGCGAACACGAATTCGTTCGTTGGCCGCGTGCGGATCGCGACGTATCCGCCGGCGCCGCGCTTGCCGTCGGCATAGAGAAGTTCGTCGCCGCCGATGGCCTCGACCCGCCCGGGCGTGCTCGTGACCAAGCGATAGACAGCCTCAGGATATTGCTGGCCCCAGCGATCATTGAGGTCGGGCCGGAAGGTGAAGCGCTTTCGCTTCGAGTTCGATCTCTATGCGGCCTGCAGGTCCATATTCCTGCTCGCCCAAGACGAGATGGCCGAAGACGAGAAAGCGACATCTTGGCCCTTCGACGTTGACGCGCCACTGCATGGCCGGCTCATCGCCGCAGACGGTTGCGGAGACTGTCACGGTCCGCTGGCTTAAGCGATAGACCCAGCGGCAATCGCTGAGCCCCATCTCGAAGGCGGACGGGACGGTCAGCAAGCGCCATCCGTCCTTTGTCTCCGTCATGATGCGCAGTCCGCTGGCGCGCGTGATGTTGTAGGGATCGCGCGAGACGGAGAAGAGCTTGTGGAAAGACGTGTTGCCGATGGTGAGCTGCGCCCCGAACACGCCGTGCATCCATGCGGTCGCGCACAGAATTGTTTCGTCCGGCAGCAACGATTGACCACTGCGGATCAAGGAACCGTGACGTCGCGCCACGATGTGCTCCTTGTCTCGCAGGACGACGTGGCGGCTGTAGGTCCTTCCCGGAACAAAGAAAGATAGAAGCTTGCCGTTCGCGCGTTCGAGATGCGTGCGCCTGCGGTAACTTGCTTTTATCACCTTGCCGTCAAGCGTCTCCGCGGCGGCGGAAGGGGCCTCATGCAGCAGGCTGCGCGGTGGGGCCGATAGGGCGACTTCGCGCTCCGCCCACTCCCTGCTAGCGCCGTCGACGACGTCAACCAGACTCAGGTCCTCGTCGCTCGACGCCGCAGGGTGGTCAGGCTCAAAGAAGCCAAAAAACGTCCAGGACGTCGTTCCGCCAGGCGCGAGCGCCACAGCCTTCGATTGAAGAGCCGCGCACGCCGTCTCGTATTGAAGGCGCTCGGACGGCAGGCTCGACCCGAACGGAACGTCGAGTTGATCGGCGTCGCGATATCCGGGCCCCATCAATTGCCGAAAATCCGTGGCATAGCCTGCGGCGCCTTCCAGGCAGCCATGCGCCGCCCAGGGATGCGCGCCGCCCTGCGAGAGATTTTGCCGGCCCATCAGGACATGGCCCAGGTGCGGATGATGCGCGACGTGATGGTCGAGATACTGACTGGCGTAGGCTTCGTTGTTCATCAGGAAACCCTGATCGCCGAGCCCCAGATCCTGGATGAGAACTGCGTCGCAGGGGAGTTCCTCGTCGCGGCGGTTGACGACCTCGACGCGCCAGAACCACGCGTTCAGTCGCGGGTGCAGCCACAAGGTGACCCGATGGCCAATGCCGCTCTCCATTCCCTCCCACACATAGCGGTCGTCCGAGGAGCCGACGCGAAGCGGCGCCTCTGGACCCATGACGGCTAGATTTATGAGTTGCTCGCCGCCCGTGCGCACATAGAGGCGCGCCATGCCGTTGCCGATCGGCAAGGCGAGCGTCTGATTGATCATGATCCGACGATTGGCTTCAGTGTGTTCAATGGCGTAGATCGCGCCGGTCGGCAGGAAACTGACCGAAAGTCCTGAGCCGTTCTCGATCCGCAGAAGTTTGAGATCGTCTCGACGCGGCGTTGTCAGGATCTCAATCGACGAATCCAACATGAACCCTCCCCTGCCCAAGCCTTCCCGTACATCGGCCCACTGGCCGCGTCCGCAAATGGGGCCCCTCAACTGAGCCCGATCGGCCCTACAAGTTTGATCTTAACCCGCCGCAATCGCCT
Organism: uncultured Alphaproteobacteria bacterium; assembly: GCA_963753135.1. Lineage (GTDB taxonomy): Bacteria > Pseudomonadota > Alphaproteobacteria > Rhizobiales > Beijerinckiaceae > Roseiarcus. The sequence goes on from CAVWBA010000010.1 coordinate 128,074, forward strand.
TTTGGAGGCGTTTCGCAGCTGGAAAGGCCGCCTTTAATCCGGACAACGACACCTAAGGGTGAATGCGGGCGGGAATTGCGCTATTGAGCGTCGACAGGTCTGGATCAAAAACTGGCGCTGTAGGTTCGGGTGAGGCGATGGAAGCGAAATTTCCAAGCTATTGGATGTGGTCGGAGGCGTTCGAGATGCTCGCGCGCGCGGAGCGCATGCATCGGCAGTTCTTTCCGCCGTCGAGCTCGCCCTCCCCCGTCGCATGGGAGCCTCCCGTCGACGTCCTCGAAACCGAACGCGCAGTGCTGGTGCTGGTGGCGCTCCCGGGGGTCGACTTCAACGAGGTCAAGGCGGTCATCAATCAAAGCGAACTCTTGATCTCGGGATGTCGGACCTACCCGGAGGAGATGCGGACGGCGGTCATTCACCGTCTCGAACTGCCGCAAGGCCGGTTTGAACGCCGCGTCCGGCTGCCTGCGGGGCGCTACAGCGCCATCCACCGGTCGGATTCAAACGGCACATTGCTCATTACGCTAGAGAAAGCGGGACCCTCAAATGGCTGACGCCACGACCGGCGCCGAAGAAACCTTAGGTTCGACGCCTTCGCCCCCTTTGCCGCCTGACGCCCTGATCATCGTGCCGGTGCGCGGGCTGGTGCTGTTTCCCGGGACCGTGTTGCCGATCACCCTCGGGCGCCCGCGGTCCGTGCTTGCGGCGCAGAGGGCGGTGAGAGAGCAGAAGCCGGTCGGCATCGTGATGCAACGCAGCGCCGAAGTCGCCGACCCTCTTCCGATCGACCTGCATCGAATGGGGACGGTCGCCAACATCGTTCGCTACATCACCGCGCCGGACGGCACGAACCATATCGTCTGCCAGGGAGAGCAGCGCTTCCGGGTGGACGACTATCTTAACGGCTGGCCGTTCTTCGTCGCCAAGATGGAAAGGATTTCTGAACCAACTCCAACGTCGAACGAAATCGAGGCCCGTTTCCTCCATCTCAAGAGTCAGGCAATCGAGGCGATCCAGCTCCTGCCGCAGGCGCCTAACGAATTGCTGGCGACCATTCAGGGCGTCGATTTGCCGGGTGGCCTGGCCGATTTGGTGGCGACTTTCATGGACGCTACGCCCGATGAGAAGCAGGAGATCCTCGAGACGCTGGACATCGGCGCCCGGATTGAGCGCGTCTCGCGACTGCTCGCGCATCGGATCGAGGTGCTTCGGCTTTCGCAGGAGATTGGCCGGGAGACCAAGGCTTCGCTCGACGCCCGCAACCGTGAGGTCCTGCTGCGCGAGCAGATGGCGGCGATTCAGCGCCAGCTCGGCGAGGCCGACGAAGGAAAGTCGGCCGAGATCGCGGAGCTCGACAAGGCGATCACCAACGCGCATATGCCGAAGGAGGTCGAGGACCAGGCGCGCAAGGAATTGCGCCGTTTGCAGCGCATGCCCGAGGCCGCGGGCGAGTACGGCATGGTGCGCACCTATCTCGACTGGCTCGTCGACCTGCCTTGGGCGCTCCCCCAAGAATCGCCAATCGACATCGCCGCGGCGCGCCGCATCCTCGACGAGGATCACTTCGGTCTCGAGAAGATCAAGCGCCGGATCATCGAATATCTCGCCGTTCGCAAGCTCGCGCCGGACGGCAAGGCGCCGATCCTTTGCTTTGTCGGTCCTCCCGGCGTCGGCAAGACGTCGCTTGGACAATCGATCGCGCGCGCCATGAACCGCAAGTTCGTCCGCGTCAGTCTCGGCGGCGTGCACGACGAAGCGGAGATCCGCGGCCATCGGCGAACCTATATCGGCGCTCTTCCCGGCAACATCATTCAGGCGATCCGCAAGGCTGGGACGCGCGACTGTGTGATGATGCTTGACGAGATCGACAAGCTCGGCGCCGGCATCCAGGGCGACCCGGCCTCCGCGATGCTGGAGGTGCTCGATCCCGAGCAGAACAACACGTTCCGCGACAATTACCTCGGCGTGCCGTTCGACTTGAGCCGCGTCGTGTTCATCGCCACGGCGAACATGCTCGACACCATCCCAGGCCCGCTTCGCGATCGCATGGAGATCATCAGTCTGTCCGGCTACACGGCAAGCGAGAAGTTCCAGATCGCGCGCCGCTATCTCGTGCGACGCCAATTGAACGCCAACGGCCTCAAGCCGGACCAAGTCGAAATCTCTGACGACGCGATCCGGGCGCATCATTGAGCACTATACGCGGGAGGCTGGCGTTCGAAGCCTGGAGCGCGAGATCGGCAGGGTGTTGCGCCAAGCCGCCATGCGGATCGCGGAAGGCGAGAGCGGCCCGATCGCGATCTCCGCGGACGATCTCCTGCGCATTGTGGGCCCCCCGCCGTTCGAGGACGAGGTGGCGATGCGGACCAGCGTGCCGGGCGTGGCGACAGGCCTCGCCTGGACGCCGGTCGGCGGCGACATCCTGTTCATCGAAGCGACCGCCACTCCGGGCGGCGGCCGGCTGATCCTCACCGGCCAGCTCGGCGACGTGATGAAGGAAAGCGCGCAGGCCGCGCTCAGCATCGTCAAGAATCGCGCCGCCTCGTATGGCATCGACGCTTCTCGCTTCGAGAAGACCGACATTCACATCCACGTGCCGGCAGGCGCGACGCCGAAAGACGGCCCGAGCGCGGGCGTGGCGATGTTCATGGCGCTCGTTTCGCTCCTGACCGATCGCACCATCCGCAGCGACACCGCTATGACCGGGGAGATCAGCTTGAGAGGCCTCGTGCTGCCGGTTGGCGGCATCAAGGAGAAGGTGGTCGCCGCGCACAGGGCGGGCTTGAAGCGCGTCATGCTGCCGGCGCGCAATCGGAAGGACTTCGAAGACATCCCCGACGAGGTGCGCCAGCAATTGGCCTTCGTATGGCTCGAGAGGGTGGACGACGCGGTCGCCTCGGCCCTCGAGCCGGCCAAGGCGAGCCGGACCGAGGAGTCGCCGGCCGAGCGCGAGGCCGTGACGCCGTCTTGAAAAGGTTCATGTGACCGCGCGCAACCCGGAGGACAGGCGCCCGGCTCTAGCGGTATTTTTACCGGCGCCCCTTAATAATTTCAGGGGGTTATGAGCCCGTTTAGTTCCGCCTCGCGACTCGGGCCGCGAGCGAGTGATCTGTATTACGCTGTTAGCTTGTTATTAACCGCTTGGACGTAGCCCTCAGCGGGAATCAGGCTGTGTCGCCCGTCGTCTTGCCGCCGCAACGTCTGCCGCCGAGCGCGCGTCCGGATACGCGTTGCCGAAATGAGTGCGGACATAATTGACGACGTCAGGCGGCGGATCGTCCGGCTACTACTGACGCAAGGGCAAGGCGAACAAGTTCAGCACCTAAGGCAATTGCGGGTCTGGCCTTTTTGATTTAGCAACAACCGAATGGAGAACTGGCCATGAGGACCGCAATCATCGCCGCAGTGCTTCTAGCGTTCACGGGCGCGGCCGATGCCGAGCATTGAGGCGAAAGCTCCCGATTATGCCTATCGCGATCCTCTTGGATTGCCTTGGATTCTCTGCCTGCCCGACTCAGAGTTATCAATCAGTTACGCGGCATTTTCGCGACAAGAATTAACCCACGGCCTCCCCGCGTTGAGAGGGCGCCGCGACGGGAACGTCCGGCCGATCATGCTCTTTTCCCAGCCAGAAGCGGCCAAGTCGCCTACGGCCGAGAGCCCGGGATACCGACCGCCATTCCAACCGGGGAACCTGTACGGCGCCCCAATGTGCACTTTCATCCCAGACAACCCACAAGCCGCACCGACGCCATCGATCTGCATCCTGCGCTCCGATAACGGAACGTATGCCGTGCGTGCTGGCGAACGGGATCGCTGCGGACCGTACAACTGCGGGGAGCTAATCCAACAATGGAAGATTAGGCCAGATGCTACAACAGGTAGCGCGTCCTGCGCCTTTATGTACAACCACACTGCCTGCCACACAGCCGTGGAGTGGCGCGAGGAGACCGACAGACTGTGCGCCGCAGCCAGCGCCGCCACCGCCAAGAGGCAGGCGATGCAGCGAGCCGGCTGGGGAACGAACGCTATGTTTCTGCAGCACGGCGGCGAGTTCAATGCTGCCGGCGCTGTTGAGGCCAAGTCAGGCCAGTTATGCGCGGACGCTCAAGGCGCGTTGGCGACCGCCGGCTGGTTAATAATAGTCCAGGAACGTGTAGGGAGATACGTTTTATCAATTTTCTGCAAAGCGAGCGTTGCGTTCGCTGGACTAGCGGTAATTTGGTTATTTAAGAAACGATCGTGGCGCCTGGTCCTGCAAGCCGACGGTGACGAGATAACCTATATTTAGCAGCTCTTCTTCATGATAGTATCGTGTGGCGCTCGGCTTGCTACCTTTTTGTTTGTGGCCTCTCGGATGATCGTTCGTCTTAAGGTATAGCCGCTAGGCAGGTTGAAACGCATTGAGGAATTGATGCGACGGTCCATATAGCTGCCTGTCCATTCGGAGCTTGCACTGAGCCTGTACCGCGCCTAGAAGCGCAACGATCCATTCCGCATCCTGAATGTTCCGCCACGCATTTGGATTCCAGGAAATCGTTGGCTTCTCCGTGGATGCTCGCCACCACAGCCAGGCGGCGCGAAGCCCCGTAGTGAATCCGAGGCCAGCGAACGTGAGAACAAGGATCACCTTCATTTTTGGTCGCTTCCGCTTTTAGGACCAGCCCCGCGAAGTCAGGGCGGCGCTGCCCGCTGTCTCGCCGCTGCAACGTCCGCAGCCGAGAGCGCGCCCGGGTACGCGTTGCCAAAGTGCGTGCGGACATAGTTGATGACGTCGGCGACTTGCGCGTCGCTCATCATGCTTCCGACCGGCGGCATGTCCTTCAGTCCATCCAACAGCACAGCCAGCATAAAGTCGGCCGAAGCAAGGTTCTTGTCCTCGGCGAGCGGCGGATAGGCGCCGGCGCCGACTGCGCCTTTCGCGTCGGGCTGATGACAGGCGGCGCAGACGTTTCGGAACAGGTCCGCTCCGCCCTGCTCGCCGAACTCCCAACCGTGGCTCATGGGCGTACTTTTCGCCGGAGCGTCGTCGGCCAGCGCCGGCAGGTTAACTGACGACGAGACGACGAGCGCCGCCGCCGCCAGCGCGACGCGCCTCATGACGCGATCACCCGCTTGTGCAGGCGCTGGATCGCGTCCAGCGCCGACAGGATGGCGCCTTCCTGCCAGGCGGGAATGTAGGAGGCATGTTCGCCGGCCAGCACGATCCGGCCGTCGATCGCGCAGAGGTCCTTGTAATGCGCCTTTCGCGCTTCATCAGACCAGTCGCCCGCGCAGCCAAGCGTGAACGGAACCCGGCTCCAGGCGACCGCGATTCCGTTCTCGAACTCGGTCCGATATTGCGGGTGGATCTCGGCGCCGAACTCAACCGCTCGCTTCACTCTTTCGGCCGGCGCCATCGCGGTGAATTCGTAGGAGTTCGGTCCGTCGAACGTGTAGCCGCCGAGCAGCACGCCTTTGCCGCGAGTGTTGAAATTGGCGCTCGGATAGGAAATCTGGCGGATCGGCAGATCGGTGTAGCTGATGCCGCCAAAGATATGCTCGTCCTCCTCCCAGAACCGGCGCGAGAACTGGAGCCCGAATTTCACCGCCGAGGCATAGGGAACGGCGCCGATCGCCGCCTTCATCGGCTCGGACACATTGATCGGGATCTGGCTCAGGATGCTGAGCGGAATCGTGCACACGCACCAGTCGGCCCTCACTTCCCGGACCATGCCGCCGGCCGTGAGGTCCGCGAACTCGACGGCGACGCCGTCGTCATTCTGCTGGATGGCGACGACTTTCGCACCATAGCGAATGCGATCCGGAATCTGCCGGGCGAAGGCCTCGCCGATTCTGCCCATGCCGCCGACGGGCTCAAACATCGTGGTCTGAAAGTCGTAAAGCAGGAAACTCTGCAAGCCCCGCCACAGGCGCGAGGTCAGAATGTCGTGCAGCCCGATTGGATCGCCAGTCGCCGGCTCGGCGCTGAGACCGCCTCCCGGATGCCTGGCATAGCCGCGATGCGCCGCCGAATCCTCGCCGGCGCGATAACGGAAATCCTTGTCGAGCGCGCCGAGCGAGCGGAGCGCCTCGAGCAGGATCGCCTGATCCTCCTTCGACACCGCGTCGTCGAGCGCGCCCTTCTTTGTGGCTTTGGCGAGAAGCTCGGCGACGCCTCCATCGTAATCGGCTTTGATGTCGCGGATGCGCTGCGGCTTGCCGTCGAAAGCGCTAGCGGAATGCAGATAGGCGTTGTGGTTGAGCTGGATGAACGGCTCGAGCGCGACCCCGAAACGGCGGCAATAGTCGAGGATCGCGTAGTGATGATAGGGAATGCGCCACGGCCCCGGATTGAGATAGAGGCCGGCGTCGAACTCGCATTTCTGCGTCGCTCCGCCGAGCTCGGTCAAGACGTCGCCGCCCCGGATCGTCCAGTTCCGTCCGCCCGGACGAAGGTTGTAATCGAGCAGGCTCACGGCGTAGCCCGCGCGCTCAAGTTCGATCGCCGCCGTCATCCCGGCGAGGCCAGCCCCCAGAATGACGACCGAGGCGCCCTTCGGATCGCCGTCGAGCTTGATCGGCCCGCGGTAAGGCGATGCCTCAGCGTATCCAAGGCGAGTCATCGCCTGATAGGCCGCCGCGCCGCCGACGCTCGCGCCGATGATCTCAAACAATTTTCGCCGGCTTAACTGCCGCGCCGTCGCTTCGCTCATCCTTCCTTATCCTGTCCCGTCAGCGGCGACGGCACTGTCGCAATCGTCCAATACGAGGCGCAAAACGGCGAAAGTTCGGCACTTACGACCGCCGCTCGAACTCGGCAAGAACCTCGGCGACCGGCTTAGCATGCGCGAGCACAAGATCGGCCGCGGCGGCGATGTCGTCGATCGAGGCGTGCGGGAGTTGCGCGGGCGGCTCGACGGCGTCGCTGATCAGCGCGACGATGTGCGGGTCATTGGGATACATCGGCGGCTTGCCGTTGGCGGCGCGAAAGATCTCGATCTTAGGGTACGGATCGCGCTTGAAGCCCTCGACCAGGACAAGGTCGACGGACTTCAACAGCCGCAACAGCTCAGCCAGCGACGGCTCGGGCTTCCCACGCAATTCCCGCATCAGCGCAACCCGATTGGCGGAGGCGACCAGCACTTCTTCGGCGCCCGCGGCGCGATGCTCGTAAGAATCCTTGCCCGGCTGGTCGAGGTCGAAGTTGTGGTGGGCGTGCTTGATCGTCGATACGCTCAAGCCTCTGCGGTTGAGCTCGGGGATAAGCTTGACGATGAGCGTCGTCTTGCCCGCTCCGCTCCACCCGGCAAAGCCGATTATGCGCATGGCGGCAACCCTCTCCGTTCGTCCGCCCCGCCGACTCGCCACCATCGTTCCCTTGTCGGGCTCGCTTTCGAACCCGTACTTATCAAAGTAGCAAGGGGCGGCTTCCAAGACTAGGATCGCCCGCCTTCCAACCACGCCTGCGCACGAGGTTGGGATGGGCTGCCGGGAGCCTGACATGATCGACGACGCCGACATTTTCGCCGCGTTCCGCGCCGAGGTCATGATCCAAACGCCGCTGAGGAGCGCGATCACCGCCGCCTACCGGGTCGCCGAACCTGAGTGCGTGCCGCCCCTTCTGGCGCTGGCGACAGCGAGCGCCGAGGAAGCCAAGCGCATCGGAAAGCTGGCGCGCGCTCTCGTTGCGAAGCTTCGCGCGAAGACGCGCTCGAGCGGCGTCGAAGGCCTCATCCACGAATATTCGCTCTCAAGCCAGGAAGGCGTGGCGCTGATGTGCCTCGCCGAGGCGCTTTTGCGCATTCCCGACGCCGCGACGCGCGACGCGTTGATCCGCGACAAGCTCGCGCCGGGCGATTGGCGCGCGCATGTCGGCATGAGCCCGTCGCTGTTCGTCAATGCCGCGACCTGGGGCCTCGTGCTGACCGGCCGGCTGGTGACGACGACCAGCGAGCAGGGCCTGTCAGCGGCGCTGACCCGTCTCATCGCGCGCAGCGGCGAGCCGATCATCCGCGCCGGCGTCGACGTCGCGATGCGACTCATGGGCGAGCAGTTCGTCACCGGCCGCACGATCGAGGAGGCGATCGGAAATAGTCGGGAGCGCGAGGCGCGAGGCTTCACCTTCTCCTATGACATGCTGGGCGAAGCGGCGACCACGGCGCAAGACGCGGCCCGCAATCTCGACGAATACGAGCGCGCCGTCCACGCCATCGGCCGGGCCTCCCATCGCCGCGGCATCTACGAGGGCCCTGGAATCTCAATCAAGCTTTCCGCGCTCCACCCGCGCTATCAGCGCATCAAGCGCGCCCGCGTGATGAACGAATTGCTGCCGCGCGTGAAGCACCTCGCGGCGTTGGCCAAAGCTCATGACATCGGCTTCAACATCGACGCGGAGGAAGCCGATCGGCTCGATCTGTCGCTCGACATTCTGGAAGCGCTTTCGCTCGATCCGGACCTCAAGGGCTGGAACGGGCTCGGCTTCGTCATCCAGGCCTATGGCAAACGCTGTTCGGCGGTTATCGACTGGCTGATCGATCTTGGTCGCCGTTCGCGCCGCCGGTTGATGATCCGCCTGGTCAAGGGCGCTTATTGGGATTCGGAGATCAAGCGCGCGCAGGTGGAGGGACTTGACGGCTTCCCGGTGTTCACCCGCAAAGTCTACACCGACGTGAGCTACCTTGCTTGCGCGCGCAAATTGCTCGCGGCGCCGGACGCGGTCTATCCGCAATTCGCCACTCACAACGCGCAGACGCTCGTGTCCGTGCTCGTCTTCGCGGGTCCCGATTTCTATCGCGGCCAGTACGAATTCCAATGCCTGCACGGGATGGGCGAACCTTTGTACGAGGAGGTGGTCGGGCGCCACAAACTCGACCGGCCATGCCGGGTCTACGCGCCGGTCGGCTCGCACGAAACGCTCCTCGCCTATCTCGTTCGCCGCCTGCTTGAGAATGGCGCCAACACTTCGTTCGTGAATCGCATCGCCGATGCGAGCGTGGCCCTGGACGATCTCATCGCCGATCCGGTTGCGGTCAGCGGCTCGATCCAACCGCTCGGCGCCCCCCACGACAGGATCGCGGCGCCGCGCGACCTCTATGCGCCGGACCGCGTCAACTCGCGCGGACTCGATTTTTCCAACGAAGGACGCCTCGACGAGCTCGCGAAGGGACTGCAGGCGAGCGCTGACACGGCGTGGCGCGCCTTTCCGCCAGGAGCCACAGAAGACGATCCAGGCGAGGCGGTCTTGAATCCGGCGAACCTGAGCGACGTCGTCGGCTTCACCCGTCACGCGCGCGCTGATGAAATCGCGGAAGCGATCGCCGTCGGCGACCGCGCGGCGGCCGCGTTCGCTGCGATCGCGCCCAATGAGCGCGCAGCCGTCCTTCGTCGCGCCGCCGACCTCCTCGAAGGGCGGAACGATCTCCTCGTCGGCCTCATCGTGCGGGAAGCGGGCAAGTCCTACGCCAATGCGGTCGCGGAAGTGCGCGAGGCGGCCGACTTCCTGCGCTACTATGCGCACGAGGCGGCGCGCACGTTGCTTCCCGGCTCCCCCACGCCGCTCGGCCTCGTCGTTTGCATCAGTCCGTGGAACTTTCCGCTCGCGATCTTCACGGGCCAAGTCGCCGCCGCGCTGGCGACAGGCAATGCCGTCATCGCCAAACCGGCCGAAGAGACGCCGCTCATCGCCTCCGAGGCTGTCCGCGTCCTACATGAGGCGGGCGTCCCAGGCGCCGCGCTGCAGCTCATGCCGGGCGCGGGCGAAGTCGGCGCGGCGCTGGTCGCCGATCCGCGCGTTCAGGGGGTGGTCTTCACCGGCTCGACGCCGGTCGCGCGCCTGATCGAAAAGGAGCTCGCGGGCCGCCTCACCCGCCGCGGCGCGCCCTTGCCCCTCATCGCCGAGACCGGCGGCCTTAACGCGATGGTGGTCGATTCCTCGGCGCTCGCCGAACAGGTCGTCGTCGACGTCATGTCGTCGGCTTTCGATTCGGCCGGACAGCGCTGTTCGGCTTTGCGCATCCTCTGCCTCCAGGAGGATGTCGCCGACCGCATGCTCACGATGCTCAAGGGCGCCATGGCCGAGCTCGAGGTCGGCGATCCGCGCGCGCTCGCGGTCGACGTCGGGCCCGTGATCACCGCGGAAGCGCGCGAAGCGATCGTCGGCCATATCGCGAAAATGCGCGGCCGAGGCTGCGAACTGACACAAACTCCGCTCGGCGAGAGCGCTGGCGCGCGGCACGTTCGTTCCGCCGACCCTGATCGAAGTGAACAGAATCGCCGACGTCGAGCGTGAAGTGTTCGGGCCGGTGCTGCATGTGCTGCGCTACAAGCGCGAGGCGCTCGACAAATTGATCGATGACGTCAACGCCGCCGGCTATGGCCTCACCTTTGGGCTGCACACGCGCATCGACGAGACGATCGCGCGCGTGGTCGAACGCATCGAGGCCGGCAACATCTACGTCAACCGCAACATCATCGGCGCCACGGTCGGCGTGCAGCCGTTCGGCGGCTCGAGGCTGTCGGGCACCGGGCCCAAGGCCGGCGGCCCGCTCTATCTTTCGCGCCTGGTCGCGGAGCCGGCGCCGGGCGCGCTGGACGGCGTGGAAGGGGGCGCTGCGACAGAAGCCATTCGCGCCTACGGCGACTGGCTCGCCAAGCATGGCCATGGCGCTGAGGCCGAACGCTGCGTGGGAATGATGGCGCGCTCGCCCCTCGGCGCGCGCGCCGAGCTCAAAGGCCCGGTCGGCGAACGCAACGTCTATACGCTGCGCCGGCGCGGGCGAGTGGCCGCGGTCGCGTCGAGCGAAAGCGGCCTTCTCATCCAGATCGGCGCGATCCTGGCGACCGGCAACGACGCCGTCGTCAGCGCCGCGCTCGCCAAGCGCGCCCTTGCGGGATTGCCGGCGGACCTCGCCCCCCGGATCGCGCATGTCAAGGACCCATTGAGCGCGCCTGCTCTCGCCTTCGCCCTTCTCGAAGGCGACGAGGCGGCGACGTCAGAAGCCTTGCGCAAGCTCGCGAGCCGCGCCGGCCCGATCGTGCGGCTTGAGGCGCTGTCCAGCGCGCGCCTGGCCGCGGGTGAAGATTACAACCTTGCCGACCTGGTCGAGGAATGCGCAACCGCCGCCAACACCGCCGCGGCCGGCGGCAATGCGAGCCTGATGGCGATCGGGTAGGATGCTCCGCCCTCCCCGGGGACGCGCGCAACGTCATAAGCGGCCGTCGCGGAACGGATTGAGGACCACGCAATCGCCGAACCGGCGTCCGTGTTGCAGATCTTCGCTATACAGGCGATCGCAGCCCGCCTCGATCGCCGCGGCGACGATCAGCGCATCGGACTTGACCCAACTGGATTCCACGATCATGCTCCACGCCTAATCAATTGGTCATCAGCGTCCCTGAGATCGTGACGACTACGTTAGGGTTATCGGATTGGGAGGACAAAACGATGAGATTCATCGCCCCTTTAAAGACCCTGACACTTGCGATCATCGCCGTCCTGGCGGCGGTTCAGCCGGGCTGGACAACAACCGTCGACACGTTCGACTTCACACAGACTGGTTGGACCGTCTTTTTCCCCGGCACGGGTACGTTTCCAGATTTTACGGGACTGCTGTCCGGTTCGTTCACCGGCGCCGTCGAACCCAATGGCTTCATCGAGCAGGGAGACTTGACGGCTTTCTCGGCCGTATTCACGCCTGGCGCCGACCCCACTCCCTTCACTCCCCTCGCTCTCAATCAGCTAACGCTGTTTTCCTTCGATACAGCAGGCGGCGCCAGCAGCCTGGATTTTGCCGGTTCTGCGTCCGATAATACTCCTTTCTGCAGCGGCGCGGCGGCTACCCTGGACGCCAACTGCACGTACAATTTCTCACTCACTTATCCGGGTGGGACGAAGGCCGTCGCGTACGTTGGAGGCTTCTTTGTATCGGCCAGCCTTCCGACGGTGACGCTGGTCTCCAGCGTCACCGCAAATCCGCCGTCAAGCGTCCCCGAGCCTAGCTCGTTGGTGCTTTTCGGCACCGCCCTGATCGGCCTCGTTGGTGCTTTTCGGCTCCGCCATACTCGGCCTCATTGGTTTCGCGTCGCCGGCTGATTTTGACGGGAGGACTTCGAACACTTCAACCGCTTGGCGCCAGCATCAAATCGCCACCATTAGCGAATGTCGGTCTCGGCCAAGGCGGGTCATCACATTGGTGAACTCGTTGAGCACCTGGACCCTGATGACGCCTCCGGACATGAGCGCGCGGCGAGCGACTTGTTGTTTCGGGCCGGCGATGAACGCGTAGACGAAGACATTTGTGTCCCAAAACGCGCTCACCGCTCGTTCGCCTCGTTGCGATCGAATCGATATCCTTTCGGCGCGCGCACGTTGAACTCGGCCATCCGGGCCAGGAACTCCGCTCCGGGGTCGACTTTTCTGACGCTGACCGCGCCTCCTGGCAAAGCCGCGAGGTCGATTTCGTCGCCAGCCTTCAAACCGAGGGTCTCGACAAGGGCCTTGGGCAACCTGACGGCCAAGCTGTTGCCCCACCTCGAAACATGGATCGGCGCCCCCTATGATATCCTGGAATGATAAGATATCTGCTTGCGGATATCATGGCTGGCATTTTCAACGTGATTGGCCGATGTGGGCCGCTTGCGCGCGCCCCAGCCCCGGCCGGCGGCAATGCGAGCCTAATGACGATCGGGTAGGATGCGAGGAGCGGAACAGAAGGGCCGGAATGTCCGACGATCTGACGAATTCTCAAGTCGCGCTGCTCTGCGCCATCGAAGAGCACGACCATTCCAACGCCAGCAGCGATCAGAAACGCGATCTGGAGGCGCTCATGTCCGGGGGTTACCTGCAGGCGACCTCGGACCATCCAGGCTCGGCCTTCGCGCTCACGGCCAAAGGCATCGCCTTTCTCGGCGAACGCGACGCTGGGTTGAACGAGGCGTAGCGGCCGCTCGAACCATGGCGCCGCGGCGCGGCTGGCGCGACGGCGCCGATCTCGCCGTCAACGCGCGCGCATCTCGCGCAGATAGCCGCGCACCATGGCGCGCAAGTGAGCGCGAACCGTCTCCTTGTCGGCCGCGTATTCGATGAAGGCCGCCTGCAACATCGAGGTGCAGGCCATCACGAGAAAGACGGCGAGTGGTTCGACGTCGACTCCTCCAATCTCGGGGCAGCTTCTCAATAGCTCCGCGATAAGCGAGGCGCCTCTTGCGGCCGCAGCGCGCACGAGCTCGGCGCCGCCGACCTCGGCAAGCGGCTCGTGCATTGCGCGCGAAACCTCGAGGCGGCGCCACTTCGCTGCGATCATGGCGTCGACCATGCCCGTAGCGATTTCGTCGAGGGAGCGCCCTCCGAGCGTTTGGCAATCCGCATCAATCGAAGCGGACATCTCCATGAGATAGCGCTCGAGCACGGCGCGGATGAGGGCCTGCCGGTTGGGGAAATATTGATAGAGCGTGCCGACCGACACGCCCGCCCGCTCGGCGATGCGGGTTGTGGTCAGCTTGCGGTAGCCGGCCGACAGCAAAACCTGAATGCTCGCTTCGTGGATCGCGAGCACGGTCGTCTCGGAGCGCGCCTGAACCGGCAGTTTTCTGGGCTTGAGCGGGGATTGCGCGATTGCCGTCACGAAAGCGAATTCCCTGAAGCTGAAGGAACCTTCATATTAATCGCGAACCGCCAAGCGGCAAACGAAAGAAATTCGCGATGAGGCCCGATCCCGCTCCAACATGGACCGTCGTCACCGGGGCGAGCGCAGGAATCGGCAAAGCGCTTGTCGAACGCCTCGCGAGAGACGGACGCAATGTGATCGCGATGGCCCGCGATCCTGCTCGTGTCAGCATCCCGAACGGGCCAGGTCGCGTGAAGGCGGTCCGGCTCGATTTCGACGATCCGCCGTCCGTCGAGGCGGCGTCTCGTGACCTCGCGACGATCGTCGGCGATGCCGGACTCGTCGGTCTCGTCAACATGGCGGGGATCATTATCGAGGGCCCGCTCGAGGCGGTCCCTCCTCAGGCGATCCGACGCCAATTCGAAGTCAACGTGATCGGCCCCGTCACTTTGACCCAGGCGTTGCTGCCGCTCATCGCCAAGGCCCGGGGAATGGTGGTCAATATCGGGGCCGTTTCGGCTCATCTGACTCCGCCCTTCTATGGCCCGATCGCCGCATCGAAGGCGGCGCTTGCGTCGCTCAGCGACGCGATGCGGCAGGAGTTCGCGCCGCTTGGGATCAGAGTCGTCCTGATCGAGCCGGGCGCGATGAAGACCGGCATTTTCGCAACATCAAGAGCGGCGCGCGAGGAATGGCTCGCACAACGCCCCGACGCCGAGCGGCGCTATCGGCCCGCGCTCGCCGCGATGGAGCGCGCGTTCGAAAAGTCGGGAGCGGACGATCCCGAGGTCGTCGTCAAGGCGGTGATGGCCGCGCTTTCGAGGCGCCGAACGAAGCCAAGAGCCGTGGTCGGCAAAGGCGCCGGCGCGTTCGTGATGATGTCGCGGCTCCCGATTCGCTTGCGCGACCGGCTGGTCAGATCGGCGCTTGGACTGAACAAGGCGCTCAAGCCCGCCAATTGAAGGGAGCTTCTCGCCAAGCGTGTCGACGCGGGCTAGTTTGCGCCTGGCGGTTCACGACCTGGAGATGAAGCGAAATGCGGGCGATCGGATATCGCAAGGCGAGCCCGGAGCTTGACCATCTGGAGGCGTTCGACATGCCCAGGCCGACGCCTCAGGGTCGCGACCTGCTTGTCGAGGTGCGCGCGGTCTCGGTCAATCCCGTCGACTACAAAGTGGCCAGCGGCGGGGGTCCTGGCGCACCCGCCGACACGGACGCCATCAAGGTCGTCGGCTATGACGCCGCCGGCGTCGTCGTGGAGACCGGGGCGGAGGCAAGCCTCTTCAAGCCGGGCGACGAAGTGTTCTACGCCGGCAGCGTCGGCCGTCAGGGCGCGAACATGGAGTTTCACCTTGTCGACGAACGGATCGTCGGCCGCAAGCCGCGCACGCTCGATTTCGCCGCGGCGGCCGCTTTGCCCCTAACCTCGATCACGGCTTGGGAAGCGATGTTCGACCGGCTCGATCTGGCGAAACCCGTTCCAGCCGCGGCCCGCGCGATCCTGATCCTCGGCGGCGCCGGCGGGGTCGGTTCGATCGCCGTTCAACTGGCGCGGCAATTGACCGATCTTACGATCGTGGCGACCGCGTCGCGGCCCGAAACCGTGCAATGGTCGAAGGACATGGGCGCCCACCACGTCGTCGACCACAGGAAGCCCCTTGCGCCACAGGTCGGGGCGCTTGGTCTCGGCGGCGGCCCCGCTTTCATCTTCGCGACGGCGCCCATTGCCGGCCTCATCGCCGATCTCGCCGAATTGATCGCGCCACAGGGACGCATCGCTCTCATCAACGCCGAATCCGCCGATCTTTTCGTCTTCAGGCCGAAGAGCGTATCCATTCACTTTGAGCTCATGTTCACCCGGCCCTTGCTTCAGACCACCGACATCGAGGCGCAGCACAGGCTCCTGAACGAGGTCGCCGATCTCGTCGATTCCGGCCGCGTTCGCTCCACCATGCGGGAGAACTACGGGCGGATCGATGCGGCCAATCTCATGCGGGCGATGAAGTTCCTCAAGTCGGGCGGCGCGATCGGCAAGGTGGTGCTGGCGGGGTTTTAGCCGCGGGCGGCAACCGTCACGCCGCCTCAAGCGCAAGACCGTGTTCGGCCTTGGCGATGCGCAGGCGCCCGCTGCGCACAAGGATGTTGACATGCGCCAGCGCTTCGCTGAAGGCGAACGTGAGCTGGTGCGGATCGTCGATGTTGCGCCCGAAAATGACCGGCACGAGCTCGCCGACCGTCTGTGGCCCTTGTTTGCAAGCCTCGAGAATGGCCATGCAGCGCGCCTCGTGGTGGGCGATGAGTTCGTCGGCTCGCACGTGCAGCCCCACGAAGGGCAGGCGGTGGCCAGGCAAGACCAGCACGTCTTCCGGCAACGCGCGCTTCAGCCGCTCGAGGGAACGCATGTAGGCGCCGAGCGGATTGCCTTCCGGGTCCATCGCCTCGACGCTGACGTTGGGCGAGATCTTGGCCAGCACTTGATCGCCGATCAGGACGAAATTGTCATCCCTGGAATAGAGCATCACCTGCTCGGGCGAATGGCCGGCGCCGGTGATCACTTCGAACTCGCGGCCGCCGATCTTGATCCGCTCCTCGGCGATGAGACGCAGAAACGTCCTCGGAGGCGGAGAGACCATTCTCAAGTACTGTAGCCCATTGCCGAGCAGGAGCTCCGTGCTTTCCTCCGTCAGCCCATGCGAGCGGTAGAAGCTGCGATAGGGCTCCGATCTCAGCCCTTGCGGGTCGAGGCGAATGTTGAGCGCGATGAG
Source organism: uncultured Alphaproteobacteria bacterium (assembly GCA_963753135.1). Taxonomy (GTDB): domain Bacteria; phylum Pseudomonadota; class Alphaproteobacteria; order Rhizobiales; family Beijerinckiaceae; genus Roseiarcus. The sequence continues at coordinate 144,425 of CAVWBA010000010.1, forward strand.
ATATTCCGCTTCGCTCATCGCAAGCTGCAATCCGAAGCGCTCGCACAGCCACCCGGCGAGGCCCACATGGTCGGGGTGAAAGTGGGTGGCGATGACCCGCGTCAGTCTGCGTCCGCGAAGCGGTCCGGCGAGCAAGGCCTCCCACGCAGCGCGCGACCGCGCGTCATCGATTCCGGCGTCGACGACAGCGAGCCCGTCGCCATCTTCGATCAAATAGATGTTGACGTGATCGAGCCGGAAAGGAAGGGGGAAACGAGCCCACAGAACACCCGGATGGACTTCGATCGTTTCGCCTGGGCCCGGCGGATCGGGGTTGGGAAACACGAGCGGTTCGGGCATCGCGCGATTTGACATCGTCTGGTTTCGTCCTTTGTCTCCCGCCGCGAGCCGGCTCAATCGAGCGGCAAGAAGCGCGGCGCGCCGATCGCATCCAGTTCGCCGCCAGGGCCGCGCTTGTAGATGCGGCGCGCCGCATTGTGCGGATGGGCCGCAGCCTCGTCGAGGCTGAGCACCGGGGCGAAGCACACATCGCTGCCCTCGAGCAGCGCGCGCCAATGCGCGCTCGGCTGGCCTAGAAACAGCGCGCGCAACCGCGCTTTCAGCGCCGGCCAAGCGGCACGGTCGTATTGCGCTTTCGGATCGACATCCGCAAGACCGAGCTTATCGAGCATGAGCGCATAGAATTGCGGCTCGAGCGCACCGACGGAGACATAGCGTCCGTCGGCGCAGGCGTAGACGTCGTAGAACGGCGAGTCGTGGAATGGGCTCGGCGCGTCCAGCATCCCTGAGGCGCGGGCCGCGAGCGCGATTCCGCCAAGGCTTGCCGCGACATCGACAATCGAACAGTCGATCACACAGCCCTTGCCGGTGCGGGACGCGCTAAGGATTGCGGCGACTACCCCGAAGGCGAGGCCGAGCGCGCCGCCTCCGTCGCCGAGAACCGTCGGCGGAGGGATCGGCGCCTGGCCCTCGCGCGCGGCGAGCGACAGGACGCCGCTCAGCGCCAGATAGTTGAGGTCGTGACCGGCGGCATGGGCGAGGGGACCGTCCTGCCCCCAGCCAGTCATGCGGCCATAGACCAGTCGCGGATTGCGCTTGGCGCAGTCGGCTGGACCGAGGCCAAGGCGCTCCATGACGCCGGGCCGATTGCCCTCGATCAGCGCGTCGGCCGTCTCGATCAATCCCAGCGCCTCCTTAACGGCCTCAGGGCGCTTGAGATTCAAAGCCACGATGTGCTTTCCGCGGCGCAGAGGACCTTCGGAGAGTGGTCGGTCCGAATCGCCGAGCCTGGCCTTATCCGGGCGAACCACCGCGACAACCTCGGCGCCGAGATCAGCCAGCATACGGCCAGCGAGCGGACCGGGGCCGATGCCCTCGAACTCGATCACCTTGAGGCCCGCAAGCGGACGGATCATTCATGCCCCCGGCGCAACCTTACACTGAAGCTCGCTTGAGAACAGAGCCGACCCTCTCAAGCGCGCTCCGGAAACAGCGCCTTCAGCCCCTGAGGCGACGCCTCCGCGACGCCGCGCTCGGTAATGAGCCCGGTCACAAGCCGCGCTGGCGTGACGTCGAACGCCGGATTGGCGGCGTTCCCGCCTTCCGGCGCGATCCTCACGCGCGTGATCGCGCCGTCGTCGCCTCGGCCCTGGATGAAGTTGACCTCGTCGGCGCTCCGTTCCTCGATCGGGATTTCCTTGCCCTCGCGAACGGTCCAGTCGATGGTCGGCGACGGCAGCGCGACATAGAACGGCACCGCATTGTCGCGCGCAGCGAGCGCCTTCAGATACGTGCCGATCTTGTTGCAGACGTCGCCATTGGCGGTCGTCCGGTCGGTGCCGACGATCACCATGTCGATCAGGCCATGCTGCATCAGATGCCCGCCCGCGTTATCGACGATGAGCGTGTACGGCGCGCCGTGATGGTTAAGCTCCCAAGCGGTGAGCGAGGCGCCTTGATTGCGCGGGCGGGTCTCATCGACATAGACATGGACATTCACGCCCCGCTCCATCGCCAGATAAATCGGCGCGGTGGCGGTGCCGTAGTCGACCGTCGCGAGCCAACCGGCGTTGCAATGGGTAAGGATGTTGACCGGTTCGCCCGGCTTCTTACCCGCAGCCAGGCGGCGAAGGATCTTAAGGCCATGTGCGCCGATCGCGCGGTTGATCTCGACGTCCTCGTCGGCGATCCGCTTGGCCTCGGCGTAAGCGGCGGCGGCGCGCGTCTGCGGGGCGAGCGGCGCGAGCAGCTTACGAACCGCGTCCAGTGCCCAGCGCAAGTTGATCGCAGTCGGACGGGTGGCCGCAAGCTTGTCGCGTGCGGCGTCGAGCGCCGCGTCGCTTGCGTCCTCGCGCATGGCGAGCGCCAGGCCATAGGCCGCCGTCGCGCCGATCAGCGGCGCCCCGCGCACCCACATGTCGCGGATCGCCGTCGCCGCCTCAGTGACATTGCGCAGCGTCGCGACCTTGAACTCATGCGGCAGCCAGCGCTGATCGATGACATCGACGCTCGAGCCGTCGTCGTTGAGCCAGATCGTGCGATACGGCGCGTCCGTCAACCTTCACGAAAGCGTACTCCTTATTCCGCCTAGACCATGCGCTTAGCACCGTTGCGTCGATATCACAGTCCGTCAGGACACGGAATTTACAGCGCTCTGCGCTTGACGCCACAAAGGAAGCGGGCATTGTCGCGATTAATGAAGCACGTCGCCGCCTGCATCGAAGCCCGGAGCGCGCGGGGTCTGCATTCCCGTGACGCGGCGGTTCACTCTCGAGGCGGCGACCGACCTCGCAGCCCGCGCGGTCCGCGCCGCGGGCGCGAGCGACGAAGCGGCGCTGCTCGCTCGCGCGGGCGACCGTCTCCGCCAATGCGCATGGCAAAGGCTCGAGCGGCTTTTCCCATCTCATGGACTATCTGGCCGCCTTGAGAGCGGGACGGATCGCAGGCGACGCTGAGCCGGTTGTGACGTCGCCGGCTCCCGCGGCGATCCATTGCGATGCGAGAGGCGGGATCGCGCAAGCGGGCTTCGACCGAGCGTTCGATTTGCTCTGCGAGCGGGCGAAGACCTTCGGGATCGCGCTGTTCGCGCAGAACGGGAGCTACACCACGGGCGAGCTCGGCTACTATCCGCGTCGTCTCGCTGAGGCTGGCCTCGTGGCGTTCGCCGCGACAAGCGGGCCTGCGCTGATGACCGTCGCCGGCGCCAAGACGCCTCTCTATTGCACGAACCCGATCGCCTTCGCAGCGCCGCTCGACGAGGGGCCGCCGCTCTTGATCGACCAGGCGTCCAGCGCGACCGCCTTTGTCCAGCTCAGACACTATGCGGAGCGAGGCGAGCCGCTGCCCCCGGGCTGGGCGGTCGACGCCGATGGCGCGCCGACCACCGATCCTAAAGCCGCGCTTCGCGGCGCGCTTCTCGCGTTCGGCGGCGCGCGCGGCGCCAATATCGCGCTCATGGTCGAGGTCATGGCAGCGGGGCTGGCGGGCGCCAACTGGGCTCTCGACGCCCCCTCGTTCACCTCCGGAGAAAGCTCGCCCGGCGCCGGCCTCCTTGTCATCGCGATCGCGCCGGCCCTGCTCGCGCCCAACTTTCCCCAGCGCTTGAGGCTGCAGCTCGACCGGCTCGCCAAGCTTGGCGTGCACATTCCCGGTCGGCGCGTCGCCGCCGCCGAAATCGAATTGCCCGATGCGCTGGTGAATGAGATCGAGCGCGCCGGCGCGGCTTGAACCCAATCCGGCCAAGGGGGTAGAGAACCACTGTCCGGCGACTAGAGTGCCGTGTGATCGGCGGGAACTCCGCCGTCATTGCGAGCGAAGCGACGCAATCCAGGAATCGTAGGACGCCCGACGGCCCCTGGATTGCTTCGTCGCTGCGCTCCTCGCAATGACAACTCCGTTCGAACGCAAGAGAGCTATGGAGCGGAGACGTGGCGAAGCGATTCAGTCGGCGGCTTTTGCTCGGCACAGCGGCGTGGCTTCCGTTCACGACACGCCTCGTGGGCCGCGCTTCGGCTGCGACCCAGCCGCAAGCGCGCGTCCGTCTCGGCGATCCGGCATGGCCTTCAGAAGCGAGCTGGGATCAACTCGATCGCGACGTGGAGGGTCGCCTCATCAAGGTGCGCTCGCCGCTTGCCGACTGCATCGGCGGAACGCCTGACGCAGCTTGCGAGCAATTGTTCAAGGAGCTCAAGAATCCCTACTACCTCGGGGACGAAGTCGGACTCACCCAGTCGCTCGGCTGGGTCGGAGCGTGGACGTCGGAGCCAAGCGTCTACGCTGTCGCCGCCAAGACGACGCAGCGATGTCGTCGCCGCGGTCAATTTCGCAAGGGAAAACAATCTGCGTCTCGTCGTGAAGGGCGGCGGTCACAGCTACCAGGGAACATCGAACGCCGCCGACTCGCTTCTCATCTGGACGCGCCACATGAACGCGGTCACGCTGCACGACGCTTTCGTCGGCGCCGGCTGCGCCGGAAACGCGGAGCCGCAACCCGCTGTCTCGATCGAGCCCGGCGCGATTTGGGGCCATGTGTACAATGAGGTGATGACCAACGCCGGCCGCTATGTGCAAGGCGGCGGCTGCATGACGGTCGGGGTCGTCGGCCTCATTCTGGGCGGCGGGTTCGGCAGCTGCTCGAAGGCTTTTGGACAGGCCGGGGCGAGCCTCTTGGAGGCGGAAGTCGTGACCGCCGACGGCGACGTCAGAATCGCCAATTCCTGCACGAATCCCGATCTCTTCTGGGCGCTGAAAGGCGGCGGGGGCGGGTTCGGCGTCGTCACCCGCGCGACGGTGCGCACCCACACGCTGCCGGAATTCATGGGCGGCGTGTTTGCGACAATAAAGGCGTCGTCCGACGAAGCCTATCGGCGCCTGATCGCGAAAAGCCTCGAATTCTATTCGCAATCGCTCTTCAATCCGCATTGGGGCGAACAGTTCGGCTTCGGCCCCGGCGGCGTTTTGTCGATTGCTATGGTGCTCCAAGGTCTCGACCAGCATGAGGCCGAAGCGACGTGGCGTCCCTTCTTCGATTGGGTCTCGGCGTCTGGGCAGGATTTCAGCCTTGTGTCGCCGCCGAGGATCGTCAGCGAGCCCGCGCGCCGCTTCTGGGACCCTGCCTCCCTCAAGACTGTTCCCGGCCTGGTCATCTCCGACGACCGTCCCGGCGCTCCAGCCGACAATATCTTCTGGGGAAGCAACCTCGGAGAGGCGGGGATAGTTTGGCACGCCTACCAATCCGCCTGGCTGCCCCAGTCGCTCCTCGCCGATGGTCAACGTGAACGGCTTGCCGACGCGCTCTTGGCGGCGACCAAGCATTGGAGCGTGTCGCTGCATTTCAACAAGGGGCTTGCGGGCGCGACCGCTGAGGCGATCGCCACAGCCCGCGATACGGCGATGAACCCGGCGGTCGTCGATGCGTTCGCGCTCGTGATCAGCGGCGCCGGGGAACCGCCCGCCTATCCGGATGTTCCAGGCCACGAGCCGGACGCAGCCGCCGCGCGACGCGAGGCTAAAGCGGTGACCGCGGCGATGGACGAAATCCGCAAGCTCCTGCCTCGCGTCGGCTCCTATGTGTGGGAAACCGACTATTTCCAGCCGCATTGGCAGGAGGCGTTCTGGGGCGAAAACTACGATCGACTTCTCGCGGTCAAGGGCAAATACGATCCCGACGGCCTCTTCTTCCTCCATCACGGCGTCGGCAGCGAAGACTGGAGCGGCGATGGATTCACGCGTGAGATCTGACGGCGACGCCGACGCGATCGCCGTATGAGGGAGGACAACATTTGATGGAAAAGCGCCCGCGCATCGGCGTCATCGGCTCGACGAACATGGACCTGACGACCACGGTGGAACGCATGCCGGTCTGGGGCGAGACAGTTCTCGCCCGGCATTTCGAGACAAGTTTCGGCGGCAAGGGCGCCAATCAGGCGGTCGCGGCGGCGAAACTTGGGGCCGACGTCGTCATGGTGACGAATCTCGGCGACGATGCGCTGGGCGAGAGCGCGCTCAAGAATTTCGAAAGCTTGGGCATCGAAACGGGCCATGTCCGGCGCATCCCGAACCAGTCGACCGGCACGGCGACGATCCTGGTCGATGAGAAGTCGGGTGACAATTCGATCCTCATCGTCGCCGGCGCGAATGGCGACCTGAGCTCCGCCGACGTCGAGGCCGCAAGCGAAGCGCTCAAGGGGTGCGACCTCATCCTGCTGCAGCTCGAAATCCAGCTCGAGACCGCCTATGCGGCGATCAGATTCGCTCGCAAGAACGGCGTGAGGACCGTGCTGAACCCCGCGCCCGCCCGCCGCAACCTCGACATGGAGGTCGTCCGCCAAGCGAGCTTTCTCGTCCCCAACGAGTCCGAGCTCGCCATCCTCACCGGCATGCCGGTTGAGTCGGAAGACGAGATCTCAGCCGCGGCCCAAAGCCTGGTGAAGCAGGGCGCCGAAACGGTCATCGTGACGCTTGGCGCGCGTGGGTCGCTGCTGGCGACAGGGGCCGGCTCGCAGCGCATCGCCCCGGTCAAGGTCCAGGCCGTCGACACGACCGGCGCCGGCGACGCCTTCATCGGCAGCTTCGCCCGCTACCTCGCCGGCGGCCTTTCGCTCGAGGCGGCGCTCGTCGAAGCGACCCGTTATTCCGCCTTCTCCGTCACTCGCCATGGCGCGCAGAAGTCCTATCCGACCGAGGCCGAGTTCGCGGCGTTTGGCATTAAGCCCGCGTAAGAAGCCCTCCCTTGCCCACGTCTCTCCGGCGCTTTACGGATGCGGCGACAAACAAACCGGGGAGTTCATGAATTGACCGAGGGCGCCATGGACAAGGTCCGCCTGGGCCGCACCGACCTTATGGTCACCTCCATCTGCTTCGGCACGTCGGGCCTCGGCGACATGCCCGACACCTACGGCTACGGCGTTGACGAAGCGCGCGCGAGAGCCACCATCCACGCCATTTTCGACGGGCCCGCCAACTTCATCGACACTGCGCGCAACTATGGGCTCGGCCGCAGCGAGGAGCGGATCGGCGCCGTCATTCGCGAGCGTGGCGGCTTGCCGCCAGGGTTCGTCGTCTCAACCAAGCTCGACCGCGATTTCGAGACGAGCACGTTCGACGCCTCCCGCGCGCGCCGCTCGCTCGAGCAGAGCCTGAAGGCGCTCGGCCTCGAACGGTTCGACCTCCTGCACCTCCACGATCCCGAGCACGCCCACTCGTTCGACGAGGCCACGGCTCAAGACGGCGCGCTCGGCGAACTCTTCCGCATCAAGGAGGAGGGGCTGGCGAAGGCGGTGGGGCTCGCGGCCGGCCCGGCCTCGATGATGATCCCGCTCCTGCGCAACTGGGATTTCGACGCGCTGATCACCCACAATCGCTTCACCCTCGCCAACCGCAGCGCCAATGACATGCTCGACCTCGCAGCGGCGCGCGGCATCGCGGTCCTGAACGCCGCTCCTTACGCCAGCGGCGTGCTCGCCAAAGGTTCGACCGTCTATCCGCGCTACGCCTATCAGGAAGCGTCCGATGAGATGCTCGATCCGATCCGCAAGATCGAAGCGATCTGCATGGCTCACGGTGTTCCGCCCGGCGCGGCGGCGCTGCAATTCTCGCTGCGCGACCCGCGCATCGCCTCGACCATCTGCGGCGTGACCAAGCCCGAGCGGGTCAAGCAGACGGTCAATTGGGCGCGCTTTCCCATTCCCGACGACGCATGGGCCGAGTTGATGGCGCTCAGCTACGCGACCGAGGATCCCGAAGCGACGCGCGACTACAAGCTGGGATAACATCCATGTTCGAAACCACCGTAGCCGGCAGTTTGCCCAAGCCCGTCTGGCTCGCCGAACCGGAGAAACTCTGGCCCGCCTGGAAGCTCGAGGGCGACGCGCTTGCAGCCGGCAAGATCGACGCCACCATCCTCGCAGTGAAGCGGCAGGAAGACGCCGGCATCGACATCGTGAGCGACGGCGAGCAGGCGCGCATCCATTTCGTCCATGGCTTTCTCGCCAATCTCGACGGCATCGACTTCGCCCGCCGGCAGACGATCGGCATCCGCGCCGACCGCTACAAGGCCGAGGTCCCGACCGTGACCGGCCCCATCCGGCGCAAGGGCTCCGTCCACAAGCTCGAGGCGAGCGCCGCGCGCGCCCACACAAGGCGCAAGCTCAAGTTCACCCTGCCCGGCCCGATGACCATCGCCGACACGATCGCCGACGAGCACTATCGCGACCGGCCCACCCTCGCCCACGCCTTCGCCGCCGCGCTCAACGAAGAGGCGCGCGAACTGGAAAAGCTCGGCGTCGACGTGGTGCAGTTCGACGAGCCCGCCTTCAACGTCTACATGCGCGACGTCAAGGACTGGGGCGTCGCGGCGCTCGAGCGCGCCGCCGAGGGGCTTCGATGCAGGACCGCCGTCCACATCTGCTACGGCTACGGCATCAAGGCCAACAACGACTGGAAGGCGACGCTCGGCGAGCACTGGCGCCAATATGAGGAGACCTTCCCGGCGCTCGCGGCGAGCCGGATCGATCAGGTCTCGCTCGAATGCCGCAATGCGCGCGTGCCGATCGAGCTGATCGGCCTGCTTAAGGGCAAGGACGTGCTGGTCGGCTGCATCGACGTCGCGTCCAACGTCGTCGAGACGCCGCAGGACGTGGCGGAGACCATCCGCGCCGCGCTCGACCATGTCCCGCCGGAACGGCTCTACCCCTGCACCAATTGCGGCATGGCGCCGATGGCCTCCGACATCGCCTACGCCAAGCTCGCTGCGCTCGCGGCCGGCGCGGAACTGGCGCGCAAGGCGGTGTAGGCGCGCTCGCCCTCAATCCGCGCGTAATTCCCGCCCGCGCGTTTCCGGCAGCGCCAGCGCGGCGAGAATCACGATGGCGTAAGCAATGGCGGCGAAAATGCCGATCGCTGGGCCAAGCCCCGCACTGGCCGACACGACGCCGACCAGCACGGGGAAAAATGCGCCCAGGCCCCGGCCGAAATTATAACAAAAGCCCTGGCCCGCGCCGCGAACGCTCGTTGGATAAAGCTCGGTGAAAACTGGCCCCATGCCGCTGAAAATGCCTGACGCGAAGAAGCCAAGCGGAAATCCCAGCACGAGCATCATCGAGTTTGAAATCTGCATCTCCATGTAAGCGATCACGACGACCAAAGAGCCGATGGCGAAGATGAAGAAATTCTTCCGCCGCCCGATCATGTCGCTCCAATAGGCGCTCGCGATATAGCCGCACCACGAGCCGATGATGATGATCGCGAGATAGAAGCCTGAGCCAAGCACGGTGAGGTGGCGTTCGGTCCGCAGGAAAGTCGGCAGGAAGGTGGTGATGGCGTAATAGCCGCCCTGGGCGCCGGCGGAGAGAGCGGCGCCGAGGATCGTGGTCGGCAAAAGTTCGCGCTGGAATATGGCCCACGGCCCGGGTCGCTCCGCCTTCTCAGCCACCGCTTTGAAGATTGCGGGTTCGCGGACTTTGCTGCGAATGTAGAACACCAGAAGCGCTGGCAGAATGCCGACAAAGAACAGCGAGCGCCACGCGACTTCCTGGGGGAAGAGCTGGAAGATGACGGTGGCGATGATTGCGGCCGCAGCCCAGCCCACCGCCCAGGCGCTCTGCACCGTGCCCACGGCCTTGCCGCGATCGGCGCCGCGAACCACTTCGCCTATCAGCACGGAGCCTGCTGCCCATTCGCCGCCGAAACCGAAACCCTGGAGCCCGCGCACGACAAGCAGTTGCTCGAAGTTCTGGGTGAAGCCGGACAGAAAGGTGAAGAACGCAAACCACGCGACCATGATGCTCAAGAGGCGCGCCCGGCCGACGCGGTCAGCGAACACGCCGCCGATCCAGCCCCCAAAGGCGGAAATCACCAAGGCGCTGGTCGCCAGCAATCCGGCCTGCCCCTTGGTGATGTGCCACACCGCGATCAATGCGGGAATGGCGAAGGTGTAGATCTGAACGTCGGCAGCATCGAGCGCCCAACCGCCGAAGCACGCCCAGAACGTCCGGCGCTCATCCGCTCCAAATTTGCGATACCAATCGAGCATGACCCAGTATGACTGGAATGGTTGCGGGGTCAAAACTCTAAGCGCCGCGGGCGGCGAGATCTACAGGCCTCTGCCGGCCGGCGCGTGCTACGAGGGCTCAACATAGCGGGCGACGCTCAAGGAGGCTTGCCATGGAAGATTCACAGGTCCGTGCGGCTCTCGATCGTCATTGGACCGCGTCCGACGCCGACGACTTCGAGACGGAGCATGACATCTATTGCGAGGACGCGGTGCTCGAATATCCGCAATCGGGCGAGCGCATCCGCGGCCGGCGCAACATTCAGGCCTCGCGCACGGTTCAGCCGAACCAGAAGCGCTTCACTGTGCGGCGGATCGTCGGCGCGGGCGAGCTTTGGGTCACCGAATTTGTCCTCACCTATGACGGGCGGCCCTCCTACACGGTGAGCATCATGGAGTTTCGCGACGGCAAGGTCATGCGCGAGACGCAATATTTCAGCGATCCGTTCGAGCCGGGGCCTTCGCGCGCGCATCTGGTCGAGCGGATGGATTGAGAGCCGAACGCCGTAAGTCTGGCCATTCGCCGCTCGCCCGCGCCGAGCTGCCGGTCGACACCGCCGCGCTCGCCCGGTTTCTTGTTGGCAAGCTGTTGGTGCGGGAATTGCCGGAAGGCTTCGCCAGCGGCCGCATTGTTGAGACCGAGGCTTACGTCATCGGCGACGCAGCGGGGCACGCTTACCCAGGCATGACCGCGCGCAACCGTTCGCTCTTTCTCGAGCGCGGCCACGCCTATGTCTATCTGGCATACGGCGTTTCCTGGATGCTGAACGTCTCGAGCGAGACGCCCGGCATCGGCGCCGGCGTCCTGATCCGGGCGCTCGAGCCGCTCGAGGGGATTGCGATCATGGCTCGCAATCGCGGAACCGAGCGCCTGCGCGATCTCGCGCGCGGGCCGGGGAGGCTCGCTGAGGCCTTGCGGATCGATCGTTCGCTCGATGGCCTCGATCTTACCCAGAAAGGCCCGCTTTGGCTGGCGCGCGACGATGAGGACGCTGGCGAAATCGGCAAGGGAAAAATCGGAGAGAGCGTCAGGATCGGCATTTCGCGGGAGGCGGAGCGGGTCTTGCGGTTCTATCTTCGGGCGAGCCCGTACGTCAGCGGCGCCAGGTCGCTCAATGTGTGAGCTCCCCATCCTGTCGCAGGCCGGCGCCCACGCGCCGCCGATACCGAAATCTCGCAATATCTTGCAGATATTCAGAATCCATGCTATGACAATCCTTGGCTGCAGTTGAAGCTCGGCGTTGGCGGACCGTCGTATCGCGGCGGAACGGCGGTTGCATGCAACCTGGATGGCGGAGCGGAAATTTTTTAGGCGATATTACACTTTACATAGCACGCCCTCTGAGGTAGGGTTACGGCCATAGGAGATACCGCCGTGGCCAAGTCCGCTTTTGATGACGCTCACTTCAACGACGAAGCCGCAGCCTTCGCGTATGTCGAAAGTAAGCTTTGGCCAAATGGCCCAGTTTGCCCGCATTGCGGCAATGCTGATCCGCAGCGCGTTCGAAAAATGCAAGGCAAGACTACCCGTCTTGGCCTTTACAACTGCAATGAATGCCGCAAGCCATTCACCGTGAAGATTGGGACTATTTTCGAGTCCTCTCACCTTCCGCTGCGCTTTTGGCTCCAGATTATCCATCTTATGTGCGCAAGCAAGAAAGGTGTTTCGACCAATCAAGTCCAGCGGATGCTCTCTTGCAGCATGAAAACCGCTTGGTTCCTCACTCACCGCATTCGCGAGGCGATGCGCGATGGCTCGCTTGCGCCCATGGGCGGAGCTGGTGGCATTGTCGAGATTGACGAAACCTACATTGGCCGCAAGGAGGGCTTTGAGATTAAGCGCGGCTCTGGTCACAAGAACGCGGTTCTTACCCTTGTTGAGCGCAATGGGAAAGCTCGCTCCTTCCATGTCGAGAACGCAACCAAGGCAGAGATTATCCCGATTGTTCGCGAGAACGTGGCGCATGAAAGCCACGTGATGACCGACGAAGCCAATCGATACGCCAAGCTAGTGGATCAAATCTGACATTTGAATCCGATCAGGGATTTCGACCGGACTTGGGGCGTGCGAGTCTGGGGGATGCGAGCTGGCGTCACCCTTTCCGTCTCTTCGGCTGACCTCGATCGGCTCCGCGCGCTGGTCAGCGACCGGAACGCCCCGCAGAAGCACGTCTGGCGAGCACGGATCGTCATGCTGACCGCGAAAGGAGTCGGCACGAGCGCGATCATGCGCGAGACGAGCAAGTCCAAGACCTGCGTCTGGCGCTGGCAGGAACGCTTTGCCGACGAGGGCTTTGAAGGGCTGCTGCGCGACAAGACGAGGCCGTCGCGCATCCCGAAGCTTGATCCCGCTGTCGCCGAACGCGTCGTGACGCTGACGATGGAGCCGCCGGTGGCCGAAGCCACGCATTGGACGGGCGCAGCGATGGCGGAGGCAGCCGGCGTCAGCGTCTCTTCCGTGCAGCGCATCTGGCGCTCCCACGGACTTCAGCCACACCGCATCCGGCAGTTCAAGCTCTCCAAAGACCCCGCGTTCGTCGACAAGTTGCGCGACGTGGTCGGGCTCTATGTCGATCCGCCGGCGCACGCTGTTGTCCTTTCCGTCGACGAGAAGAGCCAGATCCAGGCGCTCGACCGAACCCAGCCCGGCCTGCCGATGAAGAAGGGCCGGGCGGGAACGATAACTCATGATTACAAGCGCAATGGCACGACGACGCTGTTCGCCGCGATGAACGTTCTCGACGGCAAGGTGATCGGCCGCAACATGCAGCGCCATCGGCATCAGGAGTTCATCCGTTTCCTAAACGCCGTCGAGCGCGAGGTCCCCGCCGGCAAGACCGTCCATGCGATCCTCGACAACTACGCCGCCCACAAGCACCCCGAGGTCCGAAAATGGCTGGCGCGCCATCCGCGCTGGACATTCCACTTCACGCCGACCTCGGCCTCCTGGCTCAACGCCGTCGAGGGCTTCTTCGCGACCCTCACCAAGCGCCGCCTCAAGCGCGGCGTCTTCCAATCCGTGGTTGATCTGCAGGCCGCCATCAACCGCTTCCTCGATGATCACAACGCCAAGTCAAAGCCCTTCCGATGGGTCGCTGACCCCGAAAAAATCATCGAAGCCGTCAGACGACGGCACCAAGCGTTAAATTCAATCCACTAGGCAATGACTTCGCGAAGCACAATGCCGTTGACCATTCGCGCGGCGAGTACGGCTACCGCGACCGCGAGACCGGTGAGAAGATCAACACCAACACCGTTGAAGGCTATTATTCGATCTTCAAGCGAGGCATGATCGGCGTCTACCAGCGCTGCGGAGAGCAGCATCTGCACCGCTACCTCGCAGAGTTCGACTTCCGTTACTCCTACCGGGTCAAAACCGGATATGATGACGCCTTGCGCGCCGAACAGGCGTTGTTGGGCGTCAAAGGCAAGCGGCTCACTTATGAAACGACTGCGCAAGGCTAGGAGCCCAAACCGAAGGAACTGGGACATATAGGCAACGGCGCGCAACCTACGCCTTATCGAGACAACTGTTTCGGGCGATACCGTGCGAATGCTCTATGCAGACGCTGAAATCAAAAGACGAATCGACAGAGTTCGTTGAACTGTCGCTAAAGGTCGCCGGCGACGACAACCGGCGGCTTGGAGTAATCCATCGAGCAGCCCTTCTTCGTCTGCGAGCTTTAGCTGATAGAGAAGATGCTCGCTTGAAAGTTCTCGCAGATCAAATTCCTTGAGTTCGTCCTTGAGAGACTTTACCATGCAGAAACCTCAGAAAAAGAAGCCAAAATTGACAGACGTTGAGCGCAATAGGCGCTTTGTAGAAGTCGGTCGACTGGTAGGGGCATCGGATAGATCTGAAGATTTTGATGAAGCGTTTGCGCGTCTCGACATTAGAGAATCGTCCCGCCCTCATCAGAAGAAATAATCCTATATAGCGGGGCAACCGAAATACCATTAAACATAGGTAGCGTTTCATCTGCGGGCAGAAGTGTCATCATTCTCTTTATGTGCTTATAGAGTCGTCCGTGAAGAACGCGCTCTGAGGTTTGGGGATGGAGTGTAGGTCAGGCGGGTTGGGCGATCGCTGGTAATTTCATCCCTGCGAAGATCACGGCGATGAGGACGCGCCAAATCGTGGCCAGCCAGGCGATGAGCCTTCGGAAGTTGTAGCCGGCGGCGGCGAGGACGGCGTTGGCGGCGTCGCCGTGGGCGCCTTTGAGGAAGTTGCGGCCCATGCCGTGCTCGGCCTTGGCGTGGCCGATGACGGGTTCGATGGCCGGGCGTCTCCGCAATTCGCGCTTGATGGCGGCGGTGACTGCGGCGCCTTTGGCCGGCGATATAGTCTCTTATGTTCGCCGTCAAGGGCTCGGACGCAATCGAGCGGCCGAGCGGTGAGATGGCCGTCGGCAGGAATAGGCTGGAGCTGCGCAGAGCTGGGAGCGGAGCGAGAGACGACGGTTGATCAAACTCTTATCCGCGGGTTGGTTACCGCCTTCCGTGTCTTCGTCTCGGGGCTATCCTCGGTCTAGAGGACGGGCGTCGGGCGCGAAGCCCGGCCACATAACTAGCAACGGGAGTTCCCCACCTTCGTGCTCCGCTCCCGGGTCTGCGCAGCGGGAGAAAGGTCGCTCCTTACGCGGGCGCGACCTCCCGTCCGATCGCCCACAGGAAAGCCGCCATCTCGCGGGCGATCGCGGCCACGACGACGGGCGGCTTCTTGCCGGTGGCGCTGAGGCGACGATAGCGGGCGCACAGACGGACCTGCGCTTTCCAGGCGATGTCGCGCACAGGCTTGGGCAGCCCTTCGAGCCGCGCTCTCAAGGTCTCGCTGACCCTTGCCGGATAACGATAGGTCCAGGCCGCCTCGACGAGCGCCCGCCGCGCGCGCCGGTTGCCTGCCAGGGTGAGGCCCTTCCGTCTGATTGTGTCGCCTGTTGAGCTTTCCGCCGGAACGAGCCCGAGGAAAGATGCGAGCTGTCGTGGCGTATCGAACCGGCGCACGTCGCCGATCTCGGCGGCGAAGGTCACGGCGACGAGAAACGACGCGCCGCGCATCGCCTGGTAAGCTTTCACCACCGGGGCCATGGACCATTCCGGCACGATGAGGGCGAGTTGCTTCTCGAGACGGCGCAGGCGCTGCAGAGAATCTTCGATCGCGTCAATGGCTTCCTGAAAGACGATCTGCTGGGCGGCATGGTCGAACTTCTGATCGGCGAGCCAGCGGCCGATGCGCCAGCGTCCAGTGCCCGCCGCCGCTGTAAATCCGGCTGTGCCTGAGCAGGAAAGAGAGAAGCTGCTGGCGCTTGCGCCGAAGATCGTCAGCCGACGCCTCACGGGCGCGAACAAGGTCCCGGACCGCCTCATGGGCCGGGTCGGGCGCCCACACTCCCGTGAGCTCACCCGCCCGATGAAGACGCGCCAGAGTGACCGCATCCCGACGGTTCGTCTTGATCCGTTCACCCGCTCGTTTCGGGATCAGCGCCGGAGCAACCACCATGCAGTCATGCCCGAGCGCCTGCACCTGGCGATAGAGCCCGTATCCCGTAGGCCCGGCCTCGAAGCAGACATGCAGCCGGTCGTATCGGTTAGCCAGTCTTTTGATCGTCCGCTCGATCGGCGCAGGATTGTTCTCAACATCGCCTATAAACCGGACTTCCCTGGTCCGGCCACCCTCCGCGATCGCCACGGCGTGCTTCTTCTTGGCGACATCGAAAGCCACGAAAACTTCGCTATACTTCTCCATGGTCCGCCCTCCGTGCATGAGGCTCGGCTCGGTCCGCCCGAGCAACCCTCGTTCTACCTGCACGAAAGGGCGGGCCACCGGCGCGAGCCCGCGAACATGACGTCTAGACCTTAAACTTCATCGCCGGCGACGCGTTGTGGCCGCGATAGCCTCGGTCGGCGACGACGCGGACAAGCGGCGCGCCGATCTGCGCCTCGATCTCGGGCAGGACAGTCGCCAGCGTGTGACCGTCATACGGGTTGCCCGGCATGGCCTTCACGTGCGCGATGAACTGTCCGCCCTTCGAGCGCTGCAAGGTCGTGGCGAGCGAGACCTTGACGCCGAACTCGTAAGGCCGATGCGCCTTGCCCTTGCCGATGCATTCGACCTCGGGCGCGTGCAGCGAATAGATCTTGCGCCCACGCTGATGCTGGCGTTGCTCGCGCACCCGCTCAGCCAGCCAGAGGTCGGGCGCGAAAAGGCGCTCCAATTCGGGCTCGCCCCTGATCTTGCGCGCGATATCGCGGCAGACCCGACCGAGATAGGTCCGGATCGTCCTGAGCGCCCGACTGGCGCGCCTGAACTGCTTGGCGTGGGCATAGCGCTGGTGAGCGATCAGCGCATGCTTGCCGACCCGTTCATAGGACTGGCGCAAGCTCACCCCGGTCTTCTTCGCCAGCCTCACCAGCCGCTCGCGCGCCCGGTGCATAAGCTTCGCATCGGTTGGGAAGGCGATCGCCTTCGGCTGCACCGTGGTGTCGACGATGAGCCGCGAAAAGTCCGACGGTTTCGCTGCGCCGGCGCGCGTCGCGACCGCCAGGCTCTCCTGGATCAGCGCGACGAGCTTCTCCTCGCCCATGCGCTTTCGCCAGCGGGTCAGCGACGAGCGGTCGAAGGGCGTTTTGTGCCGGAAGAACTCCTCGCCGCAGAACAGCTGAAAGTATGGGTTCTCGATCCAGCGCTCGCACAAAGCCTCGTCTGACAGGTCGTGCATCGACTTGAGGATCGCCAAGCCCGCCATCAGCCGGGTCGGCAGCGGCGGATGACCGGCCTTGTCCGAATAGACCGCCCCGAACCGCTGCTCGAGAAACCGCCAGTCGATGGCGCGGGCGAGCTTCGCCAGCGGGTGGCCCAAGTCGACGATCTAGTCGAGCCGCGCCCGGAACAGGTCGTTCTGTCCACTCTCACGCCGCTCTTTCGGGCGCATCGAATCATCCTCTCCCGCTGTCCGAGACAAGAGAATCACGCCCAAAGGCGCCGCGCAATTTGCAAGATAACCGACCACCAGACCGCCAAATCCAGCAAACGCCAAAACTTCCAAACCGCCAAAGACCCCTGAAAATCAGCCCGTCTCAGCAATCTTCACGGACGACTATAGAACTGATGATTATCGGGATGATCTTATTAAGTGTCCTCTGATTAGAAAGGCGCACACATCTGAGATTTGTAACGGACTGGACTCATCCTTATTAGCAAAATGAATTGCGCTGCGGATGTGGGAGAATGGCAAAAGTCCGTTTAATGGTTGCCCCTCTACAGTCTTTATAAAACCGTCTGGATCCCTCAATGCCGCATGTGTCTTTTTTAGCTTATTACGTATTTCATGATTATCTTCTGCCACAATCTGCACGATTTCACTCGGGAAAGCAGATTTCATGAATATCTCAATTTCAAGCGTACATGTAATAAATGCGGCGGCATGAGGTATTAGTAATTTCTCTCTTTCATTTAGTCTATCGGTGCCATCCTTTAGGATATGTGCCCTATCAACTTCGATATACAATTGGTAAATCTAATCTTATTGGGAGCCTGGCAAGCTCCCGAAGCAAAGAATATCTACGATAGCGCGGCCATTCGTTGCGATCTGAGAATACTTTTCCAGTCCCACCAAAAATACCCGTTGCGTGAAATCTGAATCCACGACGCTTATCTTTCGGAATATATTTTCTAACAAGCCTGTTTAGCTCGCTCTCTAGAGGAACAAGTTGATTATCTCCGTGGACGATTATGGCAGCAACGACGACTGTCGGTTCGTTAGCGGAAATGCCCGCTTCATCCACAAAAGCAAATCGCACCAGTTTCGCCCAGTCCGGTGAGGTGGCGCTCATTATAGCGCCACCCGTTCGGGATTGCTATGGGAAGTGTAATGACCCCTTTTTTTACTAGCGTTTATGCGCGCTTACTAACGTTTACTCGCTTTTATTGAAGACTCAATACAGCCCTAGAGTGCAAATCCGCCGTCGACGAGATAGGATTGGCCGGTGGTGAAGGCGCTCTCGTCGGAGGCGAGGTAGACGGCGATCGCGGCGATCTCCTCGGGCTTGCCGAGCCGGCCCATCGGCTGCCGGTCGATGAAGGCCTGGCGCACTTTCTCGACCGACTCGCCGCTCGTCTTGCTCAATGTCTCGATCCGCCCGTCGAGCGACGGGCTCTCGATCGTGCCGGGGCAGATGGCGTTGCTGCGCACGCCCTTGCGGATGAAGTCGGCCGCCACCGACTTGGTGAGGCCGATAACGGCGGCCTTCGAGGCGCCGTAGACGTAGCGGTTGGGGATGCCGCGCACCGAGGAGGCGCCGGAGGCGATGTTGACGATCGAGCCCCTGCCCTTTTCCAGCATGCCCGGCAGGAAGGCGCGGATCGTACGGTGCATCGATTTGACGTTGAGGTCGAACGAGAAGTCCCAGTCGGCGTCCGAGGTGGTGAGGACCGTTCCATGATGGACGAAGCCCGCGCAATTGAAGAGGATGTCGATCGGCCCGACCTCGCGCGCGAGCGCCTCGACCGCCTCGTTCGAACGCACGTCGAGCTTGCGCGCGTCGGCGTCGAGTCCCTTGAGGCCGGCGACGTCGATGTCGGTCGCGATGACGCGCGCCCCCTCGCGCGCAAAGGCCTCAGCCGTCGCGCGGCCTATGCCCGCCCCCGCCGCGGTCAACAACGCCGCCTTGCCCGCCAACCGTCCCGCCATGTGGGTCCGCTCCTTCCGATTCATGTTTCCCACGGCCATCCCAAGGCCGCGCCGAGTTTCTAGGCGACATCGCGGCGCGTTCCTAGTCATCGGCGCCACCGCCGCTTTTGCAGGCGTATTGCCAAGAGGCGGAAAACTGGAATAGACAGCGGCGCCGTTCGTTGGCCGCCTGCCCGGCGTCGCGCGACGGGGCCGCAATAGCTCAGCTGGTAGAGCACGTCATTCGTAATGATGGGGTCGGGAGTTCGAATCTCTCTTGCGGCACCAATCAAGCCACTGAAACGACATAGAAAAGAAGATAGCCAAAATTATCGCTTCAGACGGGCTTCTTTTTGCGGACCCAATGCGGACTCGGCGGGACTCAAAGCCGTCCCATGTTGCGTCAGCGCCGGGCACTGTGCTTGTGCCACAGTGGCATTGCTCATTTGGCGCCGAAGAGACTTCGAATAGGCGAAGATTGCCTGCAGGCTATCCGCAAGGGCGAACTTGGGCTCGTGGACGCCGACCTCGGCAGGGGCCTCATGAAGCAACGGATTCCGAGACGGGCCCAAGGCGCAGCGCGAGGCTCGCGCGCCGTGGTCTTCTACCGGCGAGCCGAGGTTGCGATGTTTCTGCACCTCTTCGCCAAGAGCGCGAAGGCCAACCTGACCAAGTCGGAACTGGATTTGTACTTGAAGGCCGCTTACGAGCTGGCGAAGCTGACGGAAGAACAGCTGAGCGCCCTGAGCGCCACAAGAGGATGGAGAACACTGGACCTATGACCGCAACCCCGAAGCGATACCGCAGCCCGGCTCTCCGGTCGCTTCACGAAGCAATGCAGGACGTGCATGCGGTCGGCGCGGTCGACAAGGCGACCATGCGCGACTTTGACGTCGGCTGCCTGACGCAGGTCAAAGACCTCGCCCCTGAAGCGATCCGCGAGATTCGCGAAAAGGCTCATATGAGCCAGGCGACGTTCGCATTGGCGTTAAACGTCACGAAGATGCTCGTCAGCAAATGGGAGCGCGGCGAGGTTCGCCCCAGCGGCCCGTCACTCAAGCTCCTTGCGCTTGCCGACAGCAAGGGGATCGACGCAATTCTCTGAGCCGATGATCCCCATATCCATCACCGCCACGGCCTTCGCGGCGGTCGCCACCACCGAAGAGATTGGCCGAAAGTGTCGCCCGCCGACTATGTGACCCAGATCGTGGTTCCCACGGCCGACGAATATTTCGCGGACACTGGCAATGTCCGACGTGCCATCCTGGCGTGCATGGTCACCTACCACCTTCGGGACTACCTCGTCCCACCCGGTTTAAGCGGCCGCTCAAAAGGAGACGTCGACCGATCGATAAAGCGGCTTTGTGGGACGTGGTTGAGGGGGGGTGCAACGGATCCATACACATGCGGAATATAGACCGCGGAAACTTCAAATTCACGCCCGGCGATGAGAGGCCAGTACCAGTTTTTACTCTCGACGACCCGTCTGCAGCTCCTTCAGACCTATCCAGCGCACCCGTGAGCGTTCCGCTTCGTTTTGATGCTGCCCAGTTGCCACGGGCAGCGACGAGCTGATCGAGGTAGGGCTGGACGTCCCCTTCCATCACCGCTCCAGATGGCGGATTAGTCGCAAAAGCATCGGGTTTTGATTTGGCAAGCGATACCGCCGCCGCCTCGGTCGTGCCGGGGTTGCAACGGATGAGATCGCTGAGGCTTTGCCGGGCTTCTTCGAGACCGCCAGTGGGGACGCCGACCGCCTCACTGCCGGGGTTCGCAAGCCGCCGCAAGATCTGGAGAGTTCCTTGACCACCTGAATGCATCCCCTTGTTGCCCAGCGCGTCGATAGCGTCGTTCGCCATGTCCGCGACGGAGGAGGTCGAGAAGAGCGCAGAGTTTCCCGTCCGCGCCGCATCGTATCCCGCATTCGCGGCAGACTTAAGCTCGCCTGTCGTGGGAGCCACCACGTTTCTGTTGAGAATGGCGTTAGCCAGCTCGCCTGCCGCGCCTGTGACCGCGGAGCCAGCGACTTCTCCGCTCGCTCCGAGGACGGCGCCGAAAGGGCGCTGCCAGCCACCGCGGAAGCATCATCGCCACGGACGGCGGACGGTAGGCCACCCGCAACGGCTCCAGTCCCGGCCATCGCAGCGCCACGGCCAAGCAGGCCAAGCTCATCAGCAGCCCCGCCAGTGGCGAGAAATGGCATGGAGCCGCCCGTGATCCCCGCCAAAGCCGAGACGTACGGGTGAGCCGCCGCATAGGCATCACGGTCAGCCTGGATTTGAGCAGTGCTTGGCATGCCCAATGATGGCGGGAGGTGGCTCCCGATCCAGCCCTCGGCAGCCGGCAGCGTCCCGAACATCGCCGTTTAGGATCTCCGTTGTCGGACCCCAGTTCGCGGCATTGCCCTGCGGGATGAGATCGTCGAAGCTCACATTCCCTTGAGGAGATGGCTTCCCCGGGATCAGAACGGCAAACGGATTGCCCTCTACCGGAGTAAGCGTGGGCTGCCGCTGTGGCGGATTGAGGCGGCCGGTCTGGGCATCCAGCGCCGCTCGATATGCCGCGATGTTGCCAGGAGCTCCAGAAACGGCCGCTGGCTGGCTTTGTCCGGACTGGGGTACCGAGTTGGCTAGAGGGTTGCCCAAGGGCTGCCCTTGCCCCGGAGTTTGAACCGGCGGAGCCGATGCAGCTGATGGCCGGTTGGCGATTGTGCTGGCCGACGGCGGTGGAAGCGTTGCAGGGGCAGCCGAGGGAAAAGACGCGGATGATGGCGTGGCCAACGGCGAGCCGCCTTGCCGAACGAGGGCGTCAAACGTGGCGTCATCGGCAGCGCTGGGAGGAGACGCCAGCGCAGTGACCGCATCCAAGTCTGAGGGCCGTGCGGGAGGCAGCGGCGCGTTGACGCCGGTGGCCGCAGCCTGAGCCAGCCTCTGCACGTAAGCGCGTTTCTGAGCAAGAACATCGTCATAGAAGCCCGGGGTGGACGGCCCCAGAGATCCACGGGCAGAAGCCTGCTGATCGGTCATGAACGGCGGGCCGGACCGGCGCGAGCGTGCGCCCTGGATCACATCCTGATCTTGCATCGTGGGATCGTTGTCGTTTGCCATTGGAGTTTGTCCTTAAGAATGATCAGACCGGGTGAGGGTCGTGCTGGGCCGGCGTCCCGTATCCTTCCAGTTGATGTGAACAGCGGTTAGTGACAGCGAATATACCAAGCCAGACCGTCCTCTAACCGGATCGCCTGACCCTCATGGGTGCGCTCGAATGTTTGTTTACGATGATAACTTTGGGTTCTGGGAAACCAGCGGGCCCGAGGAGCGGGCATTTTTTGACTACGTACAGCGCCACAGCGTATTGATCGTCTGCGAACGTTGCGAACGGTCGGTTAGGCTCGTTCCGCCCAAGAACCTCTGCTCCTGTTGTGTCTCAGCGCTCGAATACGGAGCGCCGGCTTCAATGAGAGAATATGGCAACCAGGAAACGGTTCTGGACCCTTCTTCTAGTCCGTCGTGAAGGGCGCTTTCTTCCCGAGTTCGGCAGCTTCGTCCGCGGCGAGGCGATAGCCAAAATGAGCGAATTGCGGGGCAAAGGAGTTCGTCGCGTCGACCTAAAGATTATCGCATCGGATCCCGATCTGGCTGCGATCACAAAGGACGTTGAGGCGCTGAACGACGCTTAATTGGCTGGCAAGGGATTAGCTTCGGCACCGGTACGACTCTCTACCGTGCGGGGCTGGCCGAGCGCTCTTTAGCTAGCCACTTTTGCAATCACGCATCGCCAACACCACAATTATGGTAATTGTAATATCATTAATTGCTGGTGCAATCCTCTGCAATCGCTGGCGGCTAAACGAGCTGCCGATTCATCGCAGGAGGTACGATATGAACTCCTTATTGTCGCGACGAAGCGTTCTCGCAA
>CAVWBA010000011.1:0-103731 GCA_963753135.1 uncultured Alphaproteobacteria bacterium
AGAGACGTGATAAAGGCGAACGCATGCGCACCGCCTAGGCGGCAGCGGTATCATAATTAAACGATGGCGGAAAGCCGTCGTGTAGGAGCCATCCGTCCGATGACCGCTTCGCGCCCGATAGGGATGTCCGACCGTTGTTCGGCGCCACTCCGAAGCGGAGTTCAGGCGACAGGCCACATCGACCGGGGTGGTCATCGGAGCCTCAACAAAGGGTCGCGAACGTTTGATCCCATTGTTCTCCAACTCGCGCACTCGAATGCGGTCGCGCCAACTATACAGTCTGGATCGGGACTGACGGCGCTGCACAGCTCCGGCTTCCGATCAGTAGGGTCCGGCCTTCGGAGGCTACGCTCAAGAGGGCGCGCTAAAGGGCGCCGAAGACGCCCAGATGTCCTCCAGATACCGGTGGTTCGTGACGAGGCCCGCGAGCCACGCCTTGCCGTCAGCGGCAGAGGCGCCGGTGCGCTTGCAGAAGAGGTCGACGAACGCCTGCTTGACGTCGGGCGCCATGCGCGAGGCTTCGCCGCACACAAACACCGGCGCCTCCTTCTGCAAGAGCTCCCACACCGCGTCGCCATTCGCCACGATCGCCTGCTGAACATATGTCTTCGGCTTGCCCGGCTCGCGAGAGAAGGCGCACACGAGTTTCGTGACGCCTTCCGCCTCGAAGGCGCGCATCTCCTCCTCGTAGAGGAAATCTTGCATGGGATCACGGCAGCCGAAGAAAAGGAGCGACTGGCCGATCGGCGCTCCCTGTTCTTCAGCGCCGCGCGCTCGAACAGGAAGCCGCGGAACGGCGCGACGCCCGTGCCCGGCCCGATCATAATCATCGGCAGGTGCGGATTCTCGGGCGGATGGAAGGGGATCGTCGGCTTGCGGACGAACGCGTACACCGTGGCCTCGGCAGGCTGCGCGGCGAGATAGTTCGATGCGACCCCGCGGAACTGGCCGCGCCCGCTGAGCGCGGGGCTCTCCAGCACACCGACCGTGATACTGCACCCGCCAGCGTCCATGAGCGGCGAGGAGGAGATGGAATAGTAGCGCGGTCTCAGCGGCGGCATCATATCGAGAAAGATTTCGAAAGGCGGCGCGCAGGACGGATATTCGTCCAGAAGGTCGAGCACCGACTTGCGCGGCGCGAAAATCTGCTTTTCCATAGCGTCCGTCATCGCCTGCGGCCCCTCCAGCGCTTTCCGTTCCTTCTCGTCCTTGGCGTGCTGCGCCAGGGTCGCGATTTGCTCGCGCGTAGCGACGTCCTGGAGTTCGATCCGGTTGGCGAGGATTCCGAGCAGCGGAACCGGCTCGTTGACCGGCAGGTGCGTGTCGGCGTTGGCTCGCGCAGAGATCGTCGCATAGAGGCTCGGGTCGAGCTTGAACCGCATCAGCACGCGGCGAATTGTTTCGAGCCCGTTGCGCGGAACGATCCCCAGATGGTCGCCGGCGCTATAGGAGACGCCGGAGGGAAGCGCGATCTCGATGTGCCGTGTCGAGCGCTCTGACGGCCGCTCGCAGTCGCGCCGCTGCAATTCACGGTTCATCCGCACCGTCATGGCGACGGCGCTGTAGGAACGCATGATCGGGCTCGTCGCCAGCCGGTTGACGAAGCTGACTGAAATGCGCGGACCGGCTGCTTTCGCCTCGGCCGTCGCCGCCGGCAGGTCGAACGCCTTGGCGAGCGAGGGAAACAGATCGCCGTACCAGCCGCGATAGTCGCGGTCGAAGTCGCCGCGCGCGTCGCCTTCGCCGCGCTTGTAGATGCGCTTTCCGCCGTGTTTCTCGAGCTCGGCGTCGATGAGGGTCGGGATCGCCTGATAAGTCGCCGACCAGTCGCGATTGCCGCAGCCGAAGACGCTGTACTCGACGCCGGCGAAGGCGTCGGAAGGCAGGGCCGGATCGCGCAGCTTCTGGCAGAATTTCGCGGCGTTGTCGGGCGGCTGGCCGTTGTACGAGGCGGTGACGATGACGACGGCGCCTTGCTTTGGCAGTGCGTCAGCGTGTTCGTCGAGCGCGCCGACGGTGGCGGCGAAGCCGCGGCTCCGTGCGTCGTCGGCGATGCGGTGCGCGAAGCCCTCGGCCGTGCCGAATTCGAGCCGAACAACACCATGAGCGGCGTCGCATGCGCGTCCGCGGCCGAGCCGCGTTCGTGGCCGCGGCGGGGGCGGCTGAGGGCGCGCTTGCGGCTGGCGCGGCGGTTGGGGCCGCCGCCTCATGGGATGCAGCGAAGAATCCCGTCGTCGCGCGCCCCGCGCGCGGCTTCACGCGAATGATGAAATTCGCCGGCTTGATCGTCAGCGTCTGTTTAGTCTCGAGCTGATAATTGGCGAAGTCGACAAACTCGAAGCGCTGCAGCAGCATAGCCAGGACGAGCGTCGCCTCCTGCAGCGCAAACTGGCGGCCAATACAGGCGCGCTGCCCGGTGCCGAACGGCTTGTAGGCGTTGGGCGGAATCTTTGCCCGGTTCTCGGGGCTGAAGCGGTCCGGGTCGAACGCCTCGGGATCGTCGCCCCAGATTTTCGGGTCGCGGTGCAGCATCCCGGTGAGCACCACGACGGCGCTGTCCGCCTGGACCTCGATACTTGCCGCCGAGGACAGTGTCCTTGTAGGGGCGGCGCGCGAAGGCCGGGGCGGTCGGCCAGAGCCGCAGCGTCTCCTCGAGGATCTGCGAGACATAAGGCAGCTGGTGGGTCTGGGCGTAGGTCGGCAGAGCGTTCACATCCCCGCCCAGCACCCGGTCCACCTCCTCATAGCCCCGCTCGAGGACCTTCGGGTGCTTGATGAGCTCATAGAGCGTGAAGGAGAGAAGCCCGCTCGTCGTCTCGTGGCCGGCGATGAGGAAGGTGATGACATTGCGCAATGATGTTGGTCTCGTCGAGCTTCTCGCCCGACTGGCGGTCGACGCCGGTCAGCATCCTATCAACGAGGTCGTTGACCTTGCCCAGCGCGCCCGACTTGCGCCGCTCCTCGATAATGTGACGCACGGTCTCGACCATGAACTGCTGGTCGGCGCGCACCTTCTTCGCCCGCCCCGGTTTGAGCTTGGCCTGGATGGGCAGTTCCCGCGCGACCGCCTGCGCCGCTTCCAGCGAATTCAACATGGCGACAACGAATGGATGCGGCGTTTCGCGATAGAATGAGTTGAACCGGAAGTCGAAACCGCAGAGCGCGATCGTATCCAGAGTGAGCCGCGTCAGGTCGGCCGGGACTTCCACCGTGTCGTCCGCGTTCAGCCGCTCCCATTTCAGCATCAATTGGGTCACGATATCGAGCATGCGCGGAAGGTAGCCGCGCATTGCGTCCATGCTGAAAGCGGGCAACAACACATTGTGCGCCTTGCGCCAGTTCGGGTCCTGCGTCTCGGAGGTGAAGAGGCCTCGTCCGGCCGGGCCAGAGGCCAGCGCGCGCAGGCCCCCGCCGACATTCTTGTCGAATTGTAATTCGTCGCAGAGCGAGTCGACGAGTTCGAAGCTCGAGACCATGATGGGCGAGCCGAGACCGGGAACCTCGAGCCGGTAGATAGGGCCGTATTTGCGCGCGAGTTCCGCGAGCCCTTCCATAGGATGGGCGGTGTCAAGATCGAAGAGGTTGCCGACCAGCATGTGGCCCGGCGGGTGAGGGATTGGCTCGAGGTTGGGCACGGGATCCATGGGTTTGCTTCCTCTCCACGGCCTTCGCCTGCGATTGGCGCCATGAGCGCCTTAGGCGCTCACGCTTGCATTCGCGCCTTGATTCTCCGCAGCGCCATTGCGCAGCCCACGCTCATTTCCAGCTTATGCGCCTTGAGGCACTTGATGATGCGACCGCCCCCCGGAGGCACGCCCGGACAAAGCCGCTCAGCGTCCGGCCTGCAATATCTCATGACCTGTTGGATTTGCTGCGACTGCGCGAAGGCGGCTACCGGCAGCGACACGATCACGATCGCTGCCCCTGCGGCGACGGCAAATTTGCGAAAAGCCATTGGTTTCCTCCCCTTTCGAACCCAGTTTATGTACGGATTGAATCGGTGTCCATGCTGTAGTCACGACTAACTCGCACGAAGAATAATCGGTATTCGGCGCCATGGGGGTGGCCCCACTGAAGGCGCCGACGCGCGTCAAGGCTGGCGTGACTGCTCACGCGGACCGGTTTGGACTGGACAGCGAGGTATCCGGGCGCCGTCGCGGCGCTGGCGAACGTGAAGGCGAAGACCGCCTATATCGACGGCGAGCTCTGCGGCGTCGACGCAGCCGGGTTGCCTAGCTTCGCACGCACGCAGGCGGCGACCGACGGTGAGCGCGGCGTGCATCTCGTCTATTACGCCTTCGACCTCTTGCACGTCGGCGGCTGGGATATCTCGAATCTCGAGCTTCTCAAGCGCAAGGAGCTGCTCGAGCCGCTCGTCGCAAACAAACCGGGCCTTCAGTTCAACGGTCACAACACAGGCGACGGCGAGCTCATCCTGAAGCATGCCGGCAAGCTCGGCTTCGAAGGCGTCGTGTCGAAGACGATCGATGCCCCCTACGCGCCTGGCAACCGCGGGCTCTGGCGCAAGGCCAAAGCGCTCAACCGCCAAGAGTTCGTCGGTCCGATCCGGAGGGCTCGCGGCCGCATCTCGGGGCGCTGCTGCTCGGCTATTACACCGATGACGGCAAGCTCATCTATGCCGGCCGTGTCCGCACTGGGATGCCCGTCAAGGTGCTAGCCGATCTGCGGCGGCGGTTGGATCCGCTCGCCCGCAAGACGTCGCCTTTGAACGCCCCGCCGCCGCGCTCAACCCGCTTCGGATCCCCGCTCGTTTTGTCGCGCGTCCATTTGGTCGAGCCGAAGCTTGTCGCCGAGATCACCTATCTGACGTGGACGGCCGACAACCTCTTGCGGCATACCGTTTACGTCGGCCTGCGAGAAGACAAGCCGGCGGAGCAAGTACGGCGAGAGAGTTAGCAATGACTGCGGCTCTCACTCGTTTGACCTGCGTGCCAGGGCGGCCGTTACGGCTCGAGCGACGTGGCTGCGGATGTCACGAAGATCCCGTTCTCTGTAACAAATAGTGAACATCGATTAGGTATCTTTCCAGTTGATGTGAACAGCGGTTAGTGACAGCGAATATACCAAGCCAGACCGTCCTCTAACCGGATCGCCTGACCCTCATGGGTGCGCTCGAATGTTTGTTTACGATGATAACTTTGGGTTCTGGGAAACCAGCGGGCCCGAGGAGCGGGCATTTTTTGACTACGTACAGCGCCACAGCGTATTGATCGTCTGCGAACGTTGCGAACGGTCGGTTAGGCTCGTTCCGCCCAAAAACCTCTGCTCCTGTTGTGTCTCAGCGCTCGAATACGGAGCGCCGGCTTCAATGAGAGAATATGGCAACCAGGAAACGGTTCTGGACCCTTCTAGTCCGTCGTGAAGGGCGCTTTCTTCCCGAGTTCGGCAGCTTCGTCCGCGGCGAGGCGATAGCCAAAATGAGCGAATTGCGGGGCAAAGGAGTTCGTCGCGTCGACCTAAAGATTATCGCATCGGATCCCGATCTGGCTGCGATCACAAAGGACGTTGAGGCGCTGAACGACGCTTAATTGGCTGGCAAGGGATTAGCTTCGGCACCGGTACAACTCTCTACCGTGCGGGGCTGGCCGAGCGCTCTTTAGCTAGCCACTTTTGCAATCACGCATCGCCAACACCACAATTATGGTAATTGTAATATCATTAATTGCTGGTGCAATCCTCTGCAATCGCTGGCGGCTAAACGAGCTGCCAATTCATCGCAGGAGGTACGATATGAACTCCTTATTGTCGCGACGAAGCGTTCTCGCAATCGCCGCGGTTGTCGATGTCGCGTTGCATTCGCGATCGGCGCCGGTTGCGGCCAAATCTTTGGCCGCGCATCACAAACTGCCTCCCCGCCATCTGGAGACATTGCTCCAAGGCCTGGTCCACGCGAATATCATCAAGGGCGTTCGCGGGCCGCGAGGCGGCTACGAGCTGGCGCGCGAGCGCCGGCGCATCACCGTAGGCGAGATCGTGCGCACCGCGATGTCGCTGAGCGCCGCTGATCCTGAAGATCTCGGCGCAAACTCGGTGCTGCTCGCGCGGGTGATTGATCCGGCTGTGCGCCGGGCGGGCGAAACCCTTCTCGCCAATCTCGACTCGATTACGGTCGAACAGATGTGCGAGACGGCCGAGAAGACGCATGTCCTCGACGACGAGAAGGTCGCCGGCGATTTCGCCATCTGACACAGCGATTTGCGGCGTTATGTCGCAAGGCGCTAGGTGCACGTGGTGGCGGGGCGGGTGAGAGCCGCTAGTGGATTGAATCTAACATTTAAATCCGATCAGGGATTCCGACCGGACTTGGGGCGTGCGAGTCTGGGGCATGCGAACTGGCATTACCTTTTCCGTCACCTCGGCCGACCTGGATCAGCTTCGTGCGGTGATCAATGACCGCAACGCGCCTCAGAAGCATGTGTGGCGTGCACGGATCATGTTGCTCAGCGCCGAGGGGCTCGGCACGAACGCGATCATGCGCGAGACGGGCAAGTCCAAGACCTGCGTCTGGCGCTGGCAGGAACGCTTCGCCGCCGAAGGCGTGGCCGGGCTTTTGCGCGACAAGACGCGGCCCTCCCGCATCCCGAAGCTCGATTCCGCCATCGCGGAACGCGTCGTCGCGCTGACGATGGAGGAGCCGGCGGCCGAAGGGACGCATTGGACGGGCGGGGCGATGGCCGAGGCGGTGGGTGTCAGCGTCAGTTCCGTGCAGCGCATCTGGCGCGCGCACGGGCTTCAGCCACATCGCATCCGGCAGTTCAAGCTGTCCAATGACCCCGACTTCGTCGGCAAGTTGCGCGACATCGTCGGGCTCTACGTCGATCCGCCGGCGCACGCTGTCGTGCTCAGCGTCGACGAAAAGAGCCAGATCCAGGCGCTCGACCGGACCCAACCCGGGCTGCCGCTCAAGAAGGGCCGGGCCGGAACGATGACCCATGACTACAAGCGCAACGGGACGACGACCTTGTTTGCCGCGATGAACGTGCTCGACGGAACCGTGATCGGCCGCAACATGCAGCGCCATCGGCATCAGGAGTTCATCCGTTTTCTAAACGCCGTCGAGCGCGAGGTCCCCGCCGGCAAGACGATCCACGCGATCATCGACAACTACGCCGCCCACAAGCACCCCGAGGTGCGACGATGGTTGGCGCGCCACCCACGATGGACATTCCACTTCACGCCGACCTCGGCCTCGTGGCTCAACGCCGTCGAGGGCTTCTTCGCCATCCTGACCAAGCGCCGCCTCAAACGCGGCGTCTTTCGATCCGTCGCCGACCTCCAGGCCGCCATCAACCGCTTCCTCGACGATCACAACGCCCACTCGAAGCCCTTCCAATGGGTTGCTGATCCAGACAAAATCATCGCCGCCGTCAGGCGAGCGCACCAAGCCTTAGAATTCGATCCACTAGTTGGTGCGCACGCGACAACCATTCGCCCGCCTTCTGGTCTCCCACAGCTCTGTCAAATGCTCCCGCTTGCTAGGATGGTTAAGCTACCCAAGTCAGGAGGAACTTTGGCAAAACAAACTGCAGATTTGCATCGCCTCGAAACGGCGTTATTGCGGGCTCGTGAAACAGCGGAAGAGCTTGGCGAGATCGTTATCGTCTATTTTATCGACATGGCTCTCGCAGAGACGAGGACGAAAAAATCCTCCGCTTGCAAAAGATATCAAGCCTCCAGCCGACAGCCGATTAAGAGCCTCAGTTAAGGAAGGAGATAAGCCTACCCTGGATTTGGACCATCATGTTGGTCTTAACTCTAAACTGGCTTCGTAGATGCCACGTCGGCCATTTGCGTCGTGAGCTTGATAATAGCGGCGCGCAGCTCTGGCTGTTTTACCCGGATGAACACGCGTATAAGACGCGCTCCCTCTTCGGCAGAAGCGTAAATCCCTGTCGGCTCACGAGCGATATCCGTATCACAAACGATCGCATGCTTATCCTGTGAGAGAAATTCTAGAATACTCCTTAAAATATATTCAATATAATCTTTATGGCTTGCTTCTTTTTGTTCCATTTACCGATGCCTTATGAGCCGCGGCTGACGGCGGAGGTAGTGTGGATCGCAGATCACGCTCTATCGTCAGCCTCTCGCGCCTATGGCAAGGAAATACATACTTTTCGAACATGTGCAACTTTTTCGTTCAAATCGAACACGCCTCGTCGTTGCGGCCCTCGTAGACCGACCTGCACTGATAATCTTCGCCCCATTCGGCGAGCTCTGCGGAGTCGACGACGCCGGATTGCCGAGCTTCGCACGCACGCAGGCGGCGACCGATGGCGAGCGCGGCGGGCATCTCGTCTATTACGCCTTCGACCTCTTGCACGTCGACGGCTGGGATATCTCGAATCTCGAGCTTCTCAAGCGCAAGGAGCTGCTCGAGCCGTCGTCGCAAACAAACCGGGCCTTCAGTTCAACGGTCACAACACAGGCGACGGCGAGTTCATCCTGAAGCACGCCGGCAAGCTCGGCTTCGAAGGCGTGGTTTCGAAGACGATCGACGCGCCCTATGCGCCTAGCAACCGCGGGCTCTGGCGCAAGGCCAAAAGCGCTCAACCGCCAAGAGTTCGTCGTCGTAGGTTGGTCCGAACCGGAGGGCTCGCGGCCGCACCTTGGGGCGCTGCTGCTCGGCTATTACACCGATGACGGCAAGCTCATCTATGCCGGCCGTGTCGGCACTGGGATGCCCGTCAAGGTGCTAGCCGATCTGCGGCGGCGGTTGGATCCGCTCGCCCGCAAGACGTCGCCTTTGAACGCCCCGCCGCCGCGCTCAACCCGCTTTGGCTCGCCGCTTGTTCTTTCCCGCGTCCATTGGGTCGAGCCGAAGCTTGTCGCCGAGATCACCTATCTGACGTGGACGGCCGACAACCTCCTGCGGCATACGGTCTATGTCGGCCTGAGAGAGGACAAGCCGGCGAGCGAGGTCCGGCGATGAAAACACTCCTGGTTCTTTTCGTATGCTCCGTCACTGGAATTGCCGAGAACGCTCTTGCGAATGACGGCGAGCCAGCGAGCATGTAAACAACGCTGCTCACGCCCGGGCGAGACACGAAAACGCGAGCGACAAGTTGGTGGTCTCCAAAATTACTTCAATCCCACCGCTCGCCTGGCTCTGCAGCGGTCTCGTAGTGCTCTCCATCTTTTGGTCGGGCTGGATTGAGGGGCTCGCGGGTTACGCCCCGGACCAACACGACGGAACGGTTGAGTGGCTCATCGTTATAGCCCTCTTGGCAACCGCGCCTTACTGGCGCTCGCTGGGCATACGAAATCGCGCGCTTCTAGATCGTCAAGTCTGAATTGAGCGGCGAACCCCTCTCCGACCTGCGTCCCCTTGCGGGTCTCGAGGCGGCCGTTGTGTGCAAGTGACGCGTCGTTCCCGAAGCCCCGCCAAGCGCCTCACACGTCAGCCGCTCCAACTCGCGTTGCTTCGGGCCGTCGAAGAGCGGTGGACTGTCGGCTTCAGCGGTTCAGCGATAGGGGCAAGGGCGAAAGGGTCAATTCGCCGAATTGTGGGGAGCGGGCCTCCGCTGGGTCATTTGACCTGGGCGCCAATGGCGGAATAGGCGGTGTCGAAGGTAGGTTCGGGCGAGGCAGAACATGCGCCTGGGCCAATGAGCGCGAGCACGGCGAGGAGACGGTAAAGCGCCAATGCTCCTGCAAGTTCTCGCGTTAATCCTCTCCCCACTCGGCGCCCTCAATGGCAAGCCAGCTTAGGGCAGCCAAGGCTACGCCCCAAAAAATAATGATAGACACCGCCAACTCCTATTTACGGAGCCTCTTAGTTTATTGGCCGATCAATGGCAAATACAACTTCCTGCGCGAAAACAGGCTAATTATGCAACCATTTTAACGAAGGTCAAGCGATATTGCCGGGCTCCTCATCGCCCAACGCTTCTCGCGCGCGCCGCTGCACATCGCGTTGCCGCGAGCAGTCCAAAAAGCAGATGATCCGGTCAGCGAACTCTGGCGACCCAATTTTTCCTGAAAGGTAGTTTATTATTTCCGCTTGCGCGTCGCTAATCAGGCCGGCTTGGGCGCGGATGGCGGCTTCGAGTTCGGCGATTCGGTCGTCCATACGCCCTAACGCAAGAATGGGCCTTTCGGTTCATTTCGAGCGAGGCCAGTTGTGCCGCATCGTGTCTGGCGGCGGCCGACGCACGATGACGAAGCCCGACTGCTCGAGCTGCGCGACCAAGCGCTCGGCGACCACCTTTGCCGTGACTTCGGCCGCCTAATTTCTTGCCAGGCTCGAGCCACTAGTCAGCGCCAAAGCAAGGCAAGTTTCGATGTCGCGAGGACTGGCGGGCGTAAGCTTGTTATCGGGCATGTTCACGGTAGGCTCCGGCTTCATGCCGCGGTGATTAGATGATGCGAGGCTTGCGGATGTGAATCAGGTGCGGACGCCTCTGGATCCGAGGCTTGCTCCGCTTTACTGGACGCGCGGGCTGCGGCCAGGATGTCTCTTCGAGGATCGCAGGCTCGATCGAGAGAGCCTCGTCAGACGGCTCGGAGTTCACGAGCTTCTTAGCTTCTCGAGCTCGATGAAATCAAACTCTTCCTCGTCCAAGTCCGGTCTCAATTTGGCCACCGACGCCCATACCAGGAACGCGATCAATGAGAACAAACAGAACGCGCCATATACCTCAAAAACCAGCGCAACCATTTAGCACCTGGCCTCTCTGTCCGAACGGCCTATCAATAAAATGACAGGCTTCAAGTGGGTGTATTATTATCCACCAAAGATATGGAATGTTATCCAACAAAGATGGGGAGGTGTTTGTATTGCGCCGCTCAACTCGGTGGTTGCGCCGCCGCACGAAAAGGGGCGGCCCGAAAGCCGCCCTCTAGCTTGCGCGGTCGACGATCCCCAGCGCCGACCGCGGATCGGCTCCGCCTAATTCAACCGAATAAGGCGTCGAGCACAGATGAGCGTCTGCCTGACCTGCGAGCTATCGTCGCTGCGACAACGCTCCAATCCCTCGCTAAGGAATCGCTGCTTGCCTCACTAGCGCGGCGGCAAGCTTCAGCGTGCGCCTCACCAGCAAAATCGGAAATAAGCGCTTCCGCTTCGGAGGAAATTGCGAGCCGCAATTCATGTGGTCGTTGGTGATAGGACATCCTGGAAACTCCTGGCCTCCCAGCCCATTGAACCTGCATCATAAGCACAATGCCTCGCGTAGCGCCGTGACCGCTGTCACAGCGCGCAAACGGAATGAGAGGTATGATTAAGTGGGTTGAGGCAGTGCGCCCCGAGCCCTCAGAACGCCAGCCACGCCTCACGGCTGACCTTGCGCACCCGAAGATGTTCGGCGCGTATCCGATAGCCTTCCAACTCCAGGCGATCGGTGACTTGGCGCAGCGGCAAGCCTTCGTTGAGCTGCAATGCTGCGGCGGTTCGGTTGGCTACCCGGTGCGCCTGCTGATCAAGCGCAAGGGCGACATGACCTTTGAAAACCTCGTCAAGCGCCTGCGTTGCAGGCGCTGCGGGAGGTCTAAGCCGGCGCCCGTCTACCTGGTCGCCGGACATCACCGCACGGAGCAATTCGGTCCGGACGCGGATGGACTGTCGAGCTCGTCCCGCCGCCACAGGCGAAGCCGTGATCATCTTGCCGACTCTCGCGAAAGCCACCTTGAGCGAAAAAAGACCGCGCTTAGACAAGGGAATCTCGAGTGGGGACAGCACCGAGCGCGCCGGAAGGTCAGCAAGGAGCAGTATTATTGCTCCTCATAAACATAAAGAATTCGTAACAAGTCTTGAGGACAGATTATCGGCTATCGTTACACAATTGGCGAAGTCTATCGGACCACGCGAACCGCGCCGCTTGGGCCTCCGCGATTAGGACATGTTCAATTGTTGTCGCTTCCGAAAGCCTGTCCGAGGCTTGCATGTAGGCCGATTGTCCCACCGCCCCAACCCGGCAGTGTCCCGCGATCTTGGCTAGTCTATGTGCGCGCCTGCATCTTCGAGAATGGCTTGGCGAGTTGCGGCCAGGCGGCCGGCGCATGCGGCTGAGCCGCCGGGTCTGTGCCCAGGCTTTCGTCCCACTCGACTGCGATGAAGCGCTGTCCGGTGACCGCCCCGCCAGCTTCCGTGAAGAGACCAAGCATCGGCGCCGACATGACATCGGGAGAAATGAGCGCGCTGCGGTCGTCGCCGAGCACCATGGCCGTGTCCACCGGCCCGCCCGGCAGAACAACGTTGACGGTGACGCCGCTTCCCTCGAGCTGACGCGACAGGATCAGCGACCAGGCCTCCAGCGCCGCCTTCGTAGGCCCGTAGGGAACGAACCCTTTGCGCATCATTGTCAGGATGCTGGTTGAGACGTTGATGACCCGCCCCCATTTCTGCTTGCGGAAGATCGGCACGACCGATCGCGTCATGAAGAACGCGCCGTTCACGTTCACCGCAAAGAAGCGTCGCCAGAGGTCGTCGGGCACGTCTTCGATCTGCAAATGCTCGTCGTCGTAATCGTCCGCGACGGCGTTCATGCCGAGGGCTGCATTGTTGACGAGAATGTGCACCGTTCCCAGCCGCTCCGCGACGGCTGCGACTTGCCGGTGGCAGTCCGCCGGGTCTGACACGTCGATTCTCAGGCCCAGGACTTTAGCGTCCCCGTGCTTGTCCTCAAGCGCGCGGACCCCCTTCTCGTCGATATCCAGCGCCGCCACCCGCAGGCCCTGCTTGACGAAGGCCCCGACAAGGGCTTTTCCGATTCCGCCCGCGGCCCCCGTCACGATGGCCACTTTTCCTGCGATCCCTGGATAAGCCACGTCTTCTCGCGCCTTCTTTTGAGTTCCCTCCGCTTATCAGAGCGGAGACGTCATCTCTAGCAGCCGCCCTTTGCGCGGCGAATTCGTAACGCGGAAGCGCGCCATCGCGAACCGCGAGGCGCCGCCTCCGGGGTCACGCAACCCCGCGCAAGAGTTGAAGCAGCTCGCGATGCATGATTTCGTTGCCGCAACAGATCGAGCCCGTCTCCAGGAAGTTGACCTCGCCGTCGGCGCCGGTGACGAAGCCCCCCGCTTCGCGAATGAGGAGCGAGCCCGCGGCAATATCCCAGGAGTTCAGGCCGCGCTCCCAAAAGGCGTCGAACCGTCCGGCCGCGACATAAGCGAGGTCGAGCGCGGCGCAACCCATCCGCCGCACATTGACAACTCGCGTCATCACAGCCGCGAGCTCCGCCTTGAATCGAGGATGCTGCGCCGCCTTGCCGAGGTGCGGAATGCCGCAGCCGAAGATCGCCTGCGACAGGTCGCTGCGTCCCGCAACTCTGAGCCGGCGATTGCGGCCATACGCCCCCTGACCCTTCTCGGTCACGTACATGTCGTCGTCCGCGGGATTGTAGATGACGCCGGCGACGATCTGGCCTTCGCGCTCGAGCGCGATCGAAATCGCGAACAAGGGAATCGCGTGCAGGAAGTTGGTCGTCGCATCCAAGGGATCGATGTGCCATGTGTGGCTCTTGTCTGTTCCCTCGATCCGTCCGCTCTCCTCGAGGACGAAGCCGTAGCCCGGACGCGCTTTGGCGAGCTCTTCGTAGAGGCTCTTCTCCGCGCGCTTGTCCGCAAGGCTGACAAAATCGCCCGGCCCTTTCATCGACACCTGCAATTCGCTGACCTCGCCGAAATCGCGTTTGAGCCCGCGGCCCGCCTTGATCGCGGCGCTGGTCATCACGGTCATCAAGGCAGAACGGATCATCGAACTTCGTCCATCGGGCGAGAAGAGCGGGGAGACGTTTATGGAACGGCTTGCATCGAGGCAACCCGCGCAGCGCCTCAGTAGATGTACGGCAAGAGGCGCCAGGTGCGGGCCCGATAGGCGTCGTATTCGGCGCCGAACGTCTCGCCGAGCAGCCGCTCCTCCGATTCGATCCGCGCCAGCAGAACGACGAGGTTCAATACGGCGAGAATAACGCCGACGCCAGAACGGAAGGCAAGCGCCCAGCCGAGCGAGAGCACAAAGAGACCGAGGTAGCTTGGATGGCGAATGATTCCGTAGAGCCCGCCGGTGACCAGTCGGTGTTCGGGTTGGATCGCAACCAGGCCGCTGAAGCGCCGCCCCAGGACAAAGACCGGCGTGACGCGAAGAACGCCGCCCACTGTGTAAAGAAGAACTCCGAGCCAGCGAATCCCTTCGCCGCCGAAGGTTAGAAAATCAATCCGATCCGTATAGGCCGGCAGGTAGGCGCCGAGGAGACCGAGCGCGCCGAGAGCTGCGAGCACCCAACGATTGGATCGATCCTCCTTGACGCCCGAGCCGACATGGCCCTCGCTGAACATCGACACAATTCCGAGCGCGACCGTGACGACGCTGATCGCGATTAGGGGCGGATAGGAAAAGAACCGGCCGGCGCCGCCTGCGCCGACAATAGCCAGCCCCAGATAGGCGATGATGCTCAAAACCGTGAAGACGGCCAGCCGCGGGTTCGTCATGGCTCATCCCTCGCGACTCCCTTGGCCTGGCGCCGCGTGGCGACGATGAGACGCGCAGCCTACACGCATGCGCCGTTCATCACCACAATTCACGCTTGCCAAAACAAGCGGAGCAGATGATTCGTTGCCTCATGTTTGTGGCGGCCGAGCGGCGGGTCCAGGGGAAGCACGGGTTCATGAAGTCTGACATCGAAATTGCGCGCGCTGCGCGGCTCGAGCCGATCACGGAGATTGCGGCGAAGATCGGCGCACCCGAATCCGCCCTGCGTCCGTTCGGCCGTTTCATCGCCAAGCTTGAGTATGATTTTCTCAGGAGTCTGTCGAACCGACCGGAGGGCAAGCTCATTCTCGTCACGGCGATCAGCCCGACGCCTGCGGGCGAGGGCAAGACGACAACCACCATTGGCCTCGGCGACGCGCTCAACCGCATCGGCAGGAAGACGATGATCTGTCTGCGCGAGCCATCGCTTGGGCCCTGCTTCGGGGTGAAGGGCGGCGCGACCGGCGGCGGCTACGCCCAGGTTGCGCCGATGGACGAGATCAACCTCCATTTCACCGGCGATTTCCACGCCATCACATCGGCGCACAATCTGCTCGCGGCGATGGTCGACAATCACATGTACTGGGGCAACGCTCTCCATCTCGATCAGCGGCGGGTCGCCTGGCGGCGCGCGCTCGACATGAACGACCGTGCGCTGCGCGAGACTGTTATCGGGCTTGGGCGAGGCAACGGCTTTCCGCGCGAGGACGGTTTCGACATCACCGTCGCCTCGGAGGTTATGGCGGCGTTCTGCCTTGCAACCAGCCTCGAGGAGCTCGAAGAGCGGCTCGGCCGCATGGTCGTCGCCTGGGCCACGCACAAGCAGCCGGTCACCGCCTCCGATCTCAAAGCGCCCGGCGCCATGACTGCGCTGCTCAAGGAGGCGCTCAAGCCCAATCTTGTGCAAACGCTCGAAGGTTCCCCCGCTTTGGTGCATGGCGGTCCGTTCGCCAACATCGCCCACGGCTGCAATTCCGTGATGGCGACGCGGGCGGCGCTCAAACTCGCCGACATCGTGGTCACCGAAGCGGGCTTCGGCGCGGATCTCGGAGCCGAG
Source organism: uncultured Alphaproteobacteria bacterium (assembly GCA_963753135.1). GTDB lineage: Bacteria > Pseudomonadota > Alphaproteobacteria > Rhizobiales > Beijerinckiaceae > Roseiarcus. The sequence continues at coordinate 15,549 of CAVWBA010000011.1, forward strand.
AAATTCTTCGACATCAAATGCCGCGAGGCTGGCCTCAAGCCCGCGGCCGCGGTGCTCGTCGCCACGGTGCGCGCGCTTAAAATGCATGGCGGGGTCGCCAAGGATGCGCTCAGCGCGGAAAACCTTTCGGCGCTCGAAGCAGGCCTCGCGAACCTCGCTCGGCATATCGTCAATCTGCGGAAGTTCGGGTTGCCGGTCGTCGTCGCGATCAATCGGTTTGACAGCGACACCAAGGCCGAACTCGCATTTGTCGAGAACATTGTGGCGCGCGAATTCGCAGTCAAGACGGTCGTGTGCGATCACTGGGCGCGAGGCGGAGCCGGAGCAGAAGACCTCGCCCGAGTCGTCGCGGCTCTTGCGGATGCCGGCGAAGGCAAGTTTCAGCTGCTGTATCCCGACGAGATGAGCTTGTGGGAGAAGACGCGGACAATCGCGCGAGAGGTTTATGGCGCCGCCGACATCGCGGCGGAAGCGTCCGTGCGCGCAAAATTTGACGACCTCGAAGCCGCGGGCTGGGGCGATCTCCCGATATGCGTCGCCAAGACCCAATATTCGTTTTCGGACGACCCCTCTCTCATGGGCGCGCCGAGCGGGCATGTTCCAAGGATCCGCGACGTTCGTCTCCGCGCCGGCGCTGGTTTTGTCGTCGTGCTGATGGGGGACATCCAAACGATGCCGGGATTGCCGCGCACTCCCGCTGCTGAGCGGATTCGCGTTGTCAATGGCGAGATCGACGGCCTGACTTAAGGAGCCGATAAGGACGCGCTCAATGCGGCGTCGGCGCGTCCTCGCGCAACAGCTTCTCTGCTTTGAGCGCGCGCCATAACCCTGTCGGCAGCTTTCCCGCCATCATTGCAGCGTTCCGTTTGACTTCGCTCGCGCGTTGCGCGCCGGCTATGACGCTGACGACCGCGGGATGGCCAAGCGGAAAGCGGAGGGCTGCCTCCGGCAACCCGACTTTGAAGCTCTTGCATATCTGCTGGATTCGGCGCACCCGTTCCTTCACCTCATCCGGCGCCGGACCGTAGTTGTAATGGGCGTCAGCCTTCACGCCCGTCGCCAGAATGCCCGAATTGAACGGGCCGCCGATCACGACGGCGATGTTCCTTTCCTCGCAGAGCGGCAAGAAACTCGTCAGCGCGTCCTGTTCGAGAAGGGTGTAGCGGCCGGCGAGAAGGAAAATGTCGAAGTCGGCCGCGCGCGCCAACTTCTCCGCAATCTCCCATTCATTGATCCCGGCTCCGATCGCCTTGACCGCTCCTGACGCGCGCAATTGGTCCAAAGCGCGATAGCCCCCGGTCATAAACTCCTTGATGCGCGCGTCGGCGGCTTGCTTGCTCCCGTGGGTGTAGACGTCGACATCGTGGCAGTAAACGATGTCCACGTGGTCGAGACCGAGACGTTCAAGCGAGAATTCGAGCGAGCGCATCACGCCGTCATACGAATAATCGAAGCGCTCGCGCCGCGACGGCGTTTCAAAGAAAGCGCCCTGCCCCGAACGTTTCTCCGCCTCACAAAGATCAAGCAGGCGTCCGACCTTGGTGGAAATCAAGTAGGAGTCGCGCGGCTTCGGACGCAGGAATCCGTTCAGCCGGGTCTCAGAAAGTCCGAGCCCGTAGAGCGGCGCGGTGTCGAAATATCGGCAGCCCGCCGCCCAGACGGTCTCCAGCGTCATGCGCGCTTCTTTCTCAGTCATCGGTCGATAGAGATTGCCGAGCGGCGCTCCGCCGAAACCGAGCTCGCTGAATTGCAACTCCACACCGCCGCGCGTGGTGAACTTTCGCACGCGCGCGTTCCGCCCGTTCGCGGCCGCCGCCTTCAAATCTTCCCTCCCTGACAAGCGCGAGAACACATGGCGTCGCTTTGCGCGCGCAGCGCCCGGCTCTTGCGGCCCGCGCTCCGATCGCTGCCCTCACCGTCAACGAAACATTGGCGAGAGGAACCGGGGCAGCAAAGATGATCTTGTTCCGCCGTACAAAGGCGTAAACCTTCAGCACTCCTTCGGACAAGTCAAGCGATCAACAAACCGTCGGGGCCTTGTGGCTCTCGGGACCTCTTGAGAATCGTCGACCGACGCTAGCGCTTCTCACGCAGCCATTCGCGATCCTTCGAGGCGATGAAGGCGCGAAGCCGCGTCACGCTAGGATCCTCCGGCGCCCTTGCCTCCAGATCGCTCAGAATCTTCCGTAAGGCCAGGCGCGCCACCGGCCAATTGTAAGAGCCTTGCCTCAATATGAGTTGCGCGTGGCGGATCGACCGGCGCACGATTTGATCAATGAAGCGGTCCATCGCGGCGCCCGCTGCCCTTCCGTCGGCGAAAACAAACCTGGGATAGGCAATGGCAAAAGCGGCGCCGTTGACGTCATGGCGGGATCGTCCCGATTTGGCGCAGAGCGACGCAACGGCATTCAAAGGCTTTGGACGACCGCTGACAGGTCGCACGCTTCAATTTGGGATTGCGGGACGGGTCGCTTGAAATCGCGCCAAAGCGCGATAGCCAAGCCGGGATGTCCTTCACATGGGAACGCGCTGCCTGTAACCCAGCCGCTCATTGAGCCGCTCGAGCAGATCTTGCGCGGCCCCGGCGACGACAGCGCCAGACGGGAATATCGCGTCCACCCCGGCCTTTCGGAGGGGGGCGAAGTCTTGCGCGGGGATGACGCCACCGACCACGATCAGGGTCTGGTCAAGCCCGCGCTCGGCAAGCGCTTTCTTCAAAGCCGGCACGAGCGCGAGATGGCCTGCAGCGAGCGACGAGACGCCAACGATGTGAGCGCGCCCCTTGGCGGCAAGCGCCGCCACTTCCTCCGGCGTTGCGAACAAAGGTCCGATTTCCACGTCGAATCCAAGATCCGCGAACGCCGAGGCGATGATCTTCTGTCCGCGGTCGTGGCCGTCCTGTCCCATCTTGGCGACCAGAATCTTCGGGGGGCGGCCCTCGTTCTCGGCAAATGCGCGAGTCATCGCGATCACCCGTTCATTGGCCTCAGCGCCCGGTCCAGCCTCCGAGAGGTAGACGCCGGAGACGGCGCGGGCTTCCGCTACATGACGGCCGAAGGCCTTCTCCAGGGCCAGGGAAATTTCACCGACGGTGGCCTTGGCGCGCGCCGCCTCGACGGACAGTTGCAACAGATTGGCCCGTCCCCGTGCGCCTTCGGTCAGCGCCGCGAGCGCAGCCTCAGTCGCTTGTTCGTCCCGCTCGGCGCGCAGGCGCTTAAGCTTTTCGATTTGATGCGCGCGCACCGTCGCGGCGTCGACCTTCAAGACGTTAAGCTCTCGCTCGAGGGTCGGGGTGAAGGTATTCACGCCGATCACCGTCTGGCGGCCGGAATCAATGCGCGCCTGCGTTCGCGCCGCCGCCTCTTCGATGCGCCGCTTGGGCAGCCCGCTCTCGATCGCCTTCGCCATTCCGCCAAGACGTTCGACTTCGTCGATATGGCCTTGCGCCCGCGCCGCCAGTTCGGCGGTGAGGCGCTCGACATAATAAGAGCCGCCCCAGACGTCGATGACCTTTGTCGTTCCGGTCTCCTCGATGAGGAAAAGCTGGGTGTTGCGGGCGATGCGAGCGGAGAAAGGCGTCGGCAGCGCCAGCGCTTCGTCGAGCGCGTTGGTGTGCAGCGACTGCGTATGCCCCTGCGTCGCGGCCATCGCCTCGATCTCAGTGCGGACGATATTGTTGAAGGGGTCTTGCGCGGTCAGCGACCAGCCGGAGGTCTGACAATGCGCACGCAACGCGAGCGATTTGTCCGATTTCGGTTCGAAGCCCTTGATGATTCCCGCCCAGAGCTCGCGGGCGGCCCGGAGCTTCGCGACCTCCATGAAGAAATTCATGCCGATCGCCCAGAAGAACGACAGCCGCGGAGCAAATGCGTCGATGCTCAGACCTGCAGCGACGCCGGCGCGCGCATATTCGAGGCCGTCGGCCAGCGTGTAGGCGAGCTCGAGATCCTGTGTCGCTCCGGCCTCCTGCATGTGATAGCCGGAGATCGAGATCGAGTTGAACTTCGGCATATTCGCCGCGGTGAAAGCGAAAATGTCGGCGACGATCCGCATCGAGGCGGCGGGCGGATAGATATAAGTGTTGCGGACCATGAACTCCTTCAGGATGTCGTTCTGAATGGTGCCCGAAAGCGCCGCCATCGGCACGCCTTGCTCCTCGGCGGCGACAATGAACAACGCCATCACCGGCAGCACGGCGCCGTTCATCGTCATCGACACGCTCATCGAATCAAGCGGGATGCCGGAAAACAGCGTGCGCATGTCATAGATGGAATCGATGGCGACGCCCGCCATGCCGACGTCGCCGGTAACGCGCGGATGATCCGAGTCGTAGCCGCGATGCGTCGCGAGATCGAACGCGACGGACAGACCTTTCTGGCCCCCGGCGAGGTTGGCGCGGTAGAAGGCGTTCAATTCCTCCGCGGTCGAGAAGCCGGCGTATTGTCGCACCGTCCAGGGCTGGGTGAGGTACATGGTCGGATACGGCCCCCGCAAAAACGGCGGAAGGCCTGGCCACTCGCTCGAGAGATCAATGCCGTTGCGATCTTGCGGTCCGTAGAGCGACTTGATCTCAATGCCCTCGGGCGTCGCCCAGATTCGCTCTTCGCCAAAGTCGGCCGGCCTCGACGGGGCCGCGAATGAAACCTTGGAGAAGTCCGGAATTTGGCTCATGTCGTCGCCATTCCTGCGCCTTTTCGAGCAGATTGCAATTCCGTCGAATGGGACTTGTTGAGGCGGTCCATAGCTCGTCTGACGGAGGGCGGCCTTTCCGGACGCCCTCCGGACCGGACCAGCCGGGCCTTCCTCAAGACGCGATCGCTGATCTTCTACAATTGGACCCCGATGCGCTGATAAAGCCCCTGCAAGGCGGCGACGGCGTCGCCGCCGGCGAAAATGAACTCGTCGACGCCTGCGGCGCGCCATGCGCGCTCGGATTCTCCCGGCCGACCCGCGAGCGCGACGCCATTCACCCCCGAAGCCTTTAAAGCTTTCGCGAAGGCTTCCGCCTCTTCGGCATAGGCGTCGTCAGACCCGCACAGGCAGACGAGCCGCGCGCCGCTCGCTTTAAGCCGCGCCACGGCGTCGTCGGCCGTTGCGGTCTCGCTATCGTAGACGGCTTCGAAACCGCCTGCCTCGAGCCACTCGCGCACGAACCGCACCCGGCGGCGATGTTGGCTCTCAGGCCCCAACGCGGCGAGATAAACTTTCGGCCGCGCGCCTTGGCTCCGAAGCAAGGCGTCGGAAAGATCGCGCAAACGTTCGAACGGCTCGGCGAGGCGAATCGGCGTAAGCGCGCCTTCGACCGGCGGAAAAGTCTCGCGCTCAGGCGCTCCAACCGCAATCTCGACCGGCCGCTCGGCGAGATCGGGGTGTACGCTCACGCCGGTGATCGGCGCCTTCAGGCAAGCGACGTTTCGCGCCAGGGCCGCCGCGCTCGCGGCGACCTCAAGTTGAAACGCGCCGCTCGCGAGCGCAGACGGCAAGCCGCCCTGCCCCTCGATCTCCTGAAAGAACGCCCAAGCCTTGTCGCAAAGCGCGTGGGTCATCGCCTCGAACGCGCCCGCGCCGGCGGCCGGATCGGCGACAAATCCGAGATTGGATTCGCGCAGGAGAATGAGCTGGGCGTTGCGGGCGAGACGCCGCGCGAGGCTGTCAGGAAGGCCGGCGGCCAGAGTGTGCGGCAGAACGCTGACGCTGTCGGCGCCGCCGAGGCCTGCCGAGAACGCCGCCGCCGCGCCGCGCATCACATTCACATAAGGATCGCGCGCCGTCATCATGCGCCAGGCGCTGTCCGCCTGGACATAAGCCCCGCGAGGCGCAAGGCCGCAGGCCTCCTCCACCCTCGACCAGGCGATGCGCAAGGCGCGAAATTTCGCGATTGTCGCCAGTTCGTCGGCGTCGGCCGCGAGACGGAACGCAATCAGCCCGCGGGCTTCGCCAAGCGGCGTCCCCGTCTCTTCAAGCAGCCGCAGCACGCTGACGGCGGCGGCGAGCGCAAAGGCGAGCTCCTGCGCCGGACTGCCACCGGCGGCATGAACGGCGCGCGAATCGGCGACCAGGAACGGCCCCGCGAAACCCTTGCTTCGCAAAGCGAGCGCGGTCTCGACCGTGCGCCTCGCTTGAGGACCCCAGTCGGTTGGAAACCGTCCGCGGGCCGAGCCCGAGAAAAGGTCGAGCCCAAACGCGACCCGGCAATCCTCGGGTCTTGCACCCGAGCGCTCGATCAGGGCGCCAAAATGAAGCGCCTGATCGGGGCCTTCAGGCCCAAGATCGAGTTCGAAACTGGCCCCCGCATCGAAACGGACCCCATCGAAAGCCTTGTGAAGCCCAGCGGAATCGAACCGTCTCAGGCCAAAACCATAAGCCCCGAGCGCGCCGGAGAAGACGACCCGGAGACCGTCCGCTCCATTGGCGAGGTCGTCGAGCGCCTGGGCGTTGGCCTCGTCGGCGTTTGGGTGATCGAGGCGCGCGATGATCCGCCAAGGACCGCCGGGTCGAGCAGCCCTGGGGCCTTCCGCTGGCGGATAGACGGGTTCGACGCGAAGACCATCCGCGGTCTTCCACGTGAGCGTCTCGAGGCTTGCGCCTTTGAGCGCGGCTTCGGCGGCTCTGCGCCAATCGGCCTGGGTGAGCTCAGGAAAAAGGCTTGCGACCGCGCCCAACGCCGCCTCTCGCTAGATGAATTGGGAAAGCCCGGGGATCGACGCCGAGATTTCCCCCACCACCTGATCGCCCGCTTTTTCGCGCGCATAGCCGAAGACTTCCTTTCCGAGCGTCTGGATCTGCTCCATGCCGAGGCCGAGAGCCAACAATTCCGAACCCAGCGCCATCAGCCCGCCCCCGCCCATGGATCCGCTCGCCACGCCCATCAAGCCCTTCAAATCTCCGCCCATGCCCTCTCCGCCAGTCTTCGTGCTCGAGGCGATGATGGACGGAAAAGCCGGCGCCTTCTCGAACAGTTCCGTGACGGCTTCCTCCGGCGCCTCGCGCTGGATGAAATCGCCAATCAGGGCGACGGCCTTGCGCGCGACATCCGGGCTCAACTCCGCGGCGGTCGCGACGCGCGCTATCAAATTCTCCATTTCACGCTCCATGACCGCGCGGAAAAAGGCCCGCTCAATCGGTTGTTTCGCGCTTGCGGGGCCGAAATCAAGCGCCATTTCGACCATAGCACTTCCTCAGCGTCCCGTCTGGAAATGGAGAGGCCGGATTTGGGCGCGGCAAGCCGCGCGTCTGTGTGTTGGATGCTTTTGCTGCACCGCACATCACTCGTCGTCATGAGTTCTTCACATTGGTAAACGCCGATTAATAATCGTCGGCGAGCGATTTCGCCTGAAATACGGCCAACCTGAGGACAGATCTGGCGAATCAAAGGCCTTCTCGGTCCATCTTAGGCAAGTCCGGCGGTATAAGCAATGCTATAAATGCATGGCAGTGTTTCCCGTGCCGCTCCTACTGCGAGCCGAGAAGGATGATTATGTTGCAGCGCGGTAGGCCGAGGCCTGCCGGAAAAGGAGTTATTATGATCCCTCTCAAGACGATTTCGGAGAAGCTTGCCGCTTGGCGCCGATATCGCGAGGCGGTGCGTGAATTGTCCCAGCTTTCCGATCGCGAACTGGACGATATCGGCATTCGCCGCGGCGATATCGAATTCATCGTGCGCCGTTCGGTGGCGGCACAGGCTTCGGCCTAATTCCGAAACCCTGATAAAGCCGAGACGCGCCGCTTAAGGCGGCGCGTCGGCCCCAGGACGGGCTTCGAGGCGGGCGACCTCTCGATAAAAGCCAACAAAACGCGTTGACGCTGGCGTGAAGCTTTGTGACAAGCGCGCCCATGCGTCCGATCCACATCATCGGCGGAGGCCTGGCCGGCTCGGAAGCCGCATGGCAGGCGGCGAATTCCGGGGTCCCGGTGGTTGTGCACGAGATGCGGCCGATCCGAACGACGGCTGCGCACCGCACCCCCCATCTGGCCGAGCTCGTGTGCTCGAATTCCTTTCGATCCGACAATTCCTCGACCAACGCGGTCGGGATCCTGCATCGCGAGATGCGCGCGCTGGGCTCGATCGTCCTCAAAAGCGCTGACGCGCATCAGGTGCCGGCCGGAGGCGCGCTCGCCGTCGACCGCGACGGCTTCTCGCAAGCCGTCGAAGCCGCGCTCCTGAGCCATCCCCTTGTGACGCTCGACCGGGGCGAGGTCGCAGGTCTGCCGCCGGAGGACTGGGACAATGTGATTGTCGCGACCGGGCCCCTCACCTCGCCGGCTTTGGCCGAGGCGATCGGAGGATTGACCGGCGAAGGCGCGCTCGCCTTTTTCGACGCGATCGCGCCGATCGTGCACCGCCATTCGATCAATATGGACGTGGCGTGGATGCAGTCGCGCTACGACAAGGTGGGGCCGGGAGGGGACGCAGAGGCTTACGTCAATTGCCCGATGAGCCGCGACCAATACGAGGCCTTCATCGACGCGCTTCTCCAAGCGGAGAAGACCGAGTTCCGCGAATTCGAGGGCACGCCCTATTTCGACGGCTGCCTGCCGATCGAAGTCATGGCCGAGCGCGGCCGCGAGACCCTCCGCCACGGGCCGATGAAGCCGTTCGGGCTCACCAATGCGCATGAGCGCAAGGTCAAACCCTATGCCGTGGTGCAGCTCAGGCAGGACAATGCGCTTGGCACGCTCTTCAACATTGTCGGCTTCCAGACCAAGCTCAAATATGGCGAGCAGAGCCGCATCTTCCGCATGATTCCTGGATTGGAAGGGGCGGAGTTCGCCCGGCTCGGCGGCATGCACCGCAACACCTATCTCAATTCGCCTCGCCTGCTCGACGCGCATCTCCGCCTGAAAGCGAGCCCACGCTTGCGCTTCGCCGGCCAGATCACCGGCTGCGAAGGCTATGTCGAAAGCGCCGCGGTCGGCCTCATCGCCGGCCGGCTCGCCGCCGCCGAGCGAATCGGGCTCGCCCTTGAGCCCCCGCCGCCAACGACGGCGATCGGCGCGCTCTTGGGCCACATCACCGGCGGCCATATCGAATCGATCGACGCCGGCCCGCGCTCCTTCCAGCCGATGAACGTCAATTTCGGCTTGTTTCCGCCGATCGCCGAGCCGCGCTTCGACGAAGCGGGAAAACGCTTGGCCGGCCCGGAGCGAGGCCTCGCCCGCAAGCGCGCGCTGTCCGCGCGGGCGGAGCGGGACTTGGCGGATTGGAGTGAAGCGGCCCGTCAGAGGGCGTCCGTCAGCGGCGGCGTAACCGCGACCGTCATTGCGAGCGAAGCGAAGCAATCCAGGAGTCTTCGGGCGCCCTGCGGCCCTGGATCGCCACGTCGCGTCGCTCCTCGCGATTGTCTCTTGGAGTTTGGGTAGGGAGGTTTGTCCCTGAGAAATGCGGATGCGCCGATTGCGCGGGCGGCCGCCCGAAATCGGCGCGCGGGGAGATTGGCCGTCTCGCGATGGGGCTTGGAAAGCCCGCCGTCATCTGGGCCGTCTTCCCGCTTCCCTTGAACGCTTGATGAGTTGAATGGGCCGCCATCGCCCGATGCACGCCCGCAGACAATCCCAAGCTCATGAGAGGATAACCGCAAATGTCTCACCTCGCCACGCCCTCGCGGTTCATCGGATGCGACGTCGGCAAAACGGCGATTGTCATCCACGACGCCGCCTACGGCCGCACCCGGACGATCGCCAACGAGCCGCAGGCGCTCGCCGCCTTCGCCGCCTCGCTCAACCCGACCTGCTTTGTCGTTTGCGAGGCCACGGGCGGCTATGAACGGGATCTGCTGGCCGCCCTCATCGCGGGGAGCGTGCCGGCCCACCGGGCCGACGCCCGCAAGGTCAAGGCCTTCATCCGTTCGTTTGGCGTGCTCGGCAAATCCGACGCCATCGAGCGCCGCCGCACTCGCCCGATATGGCCGGGACCGGTACGCCGAACTCCCGCTTTGGAGCGCCCGCGAACCCGAACGGCTGCGCTTGCAGGCGTTGGTCCTCGCCAGACGCGACCTCGTCAAGGATCGCCTCGCCTACGCCAATCGTCGCGCCGCCCCCGCCGCCGAGCCCGTCCACCCTTATCTCGCGGCGCTCGTCGAAAGCTTCGAGGCGCAAATCAAGGCGATCGAAGCCGATATCAACGCCCTCTGCGCCGCATGCGAGGGGATCGCCAAGGCCGTCCAAACCCTGGTCACGATCCAGGGCGTCGGTGCAGAAAACCGCCGCAGCCCTCATCGCCCTCATGCCCGAGCTCGGTTCGCTCCCACCCGACGCCAGGCCGCCGCCCTCGCAGGCCTTGCGCCCCATCCCAATCAAAGCGGCCAGACCGACGCCTATCGCCGAACCCGTGGCGGAAGACCCGAAAGTCAAACGCCTCCTCCTCATGGCCGCAATCTCCGCCGCAAAACACAATCGCCACCCTCAGCGCCTTCTACAAACGCCTCCTCAGCGCAGGCAAAAAGCCCCTCGTCGCCATCACCGCGATCATGCGAAGAACTCGTCGTCATCGCAAACGCCAAACTCAGAGCACACCAAATCGCCGCCATCTGAGTTGATGACGAGTCTCGTCCGAACGCATCGGGCTACAACCGGCGCCGACCCAAACGCGGCTCGTCTAGCTCGCTTCGGCCAATAGCGACAATTGCTGGCGGCCGGGATCGCCGAACTGGTCGACAAGCCGGGTCGGATAGTCGCCGGTGAAGCAATGGTCGGTGAATTGCGGCTGTCTCGGGTTGCGGCCGGGATAGCCCATGGCGCGATAGATTCCGTCCACGGAAAGGAAGGCGAGCAAGTCGGCGCCGACAAACCGACGCATCTCGTCGAGGTCCATGCGGGCGGCGAGCAGCTTGTCGCGCTCGGGGGTGTCGATGCCGTAGAAGTCGGGATGGGTGATCGGCGGCGACGAGATGCGGAAATGGACCTCACGCGCGCCTGCGTCCCGCATCATTTGCATGATCTTGATGCTCGTCGTGCCGCGAACGATCGAATCATCGATAAGCACCACGCGCTTGCCCTCGACGACGGCGCGGTTGGCGTTGTGCTTCATGCGGACGCCGAGCTCGCGAATCGACTGGGTCGGCTGAATGAAGGTGCGCCCGACATAATGGTTGCGGATGATGCCGAGTTCGAACGGCAGGCCGCAGGCCTGCGCATAGCCGATCGCGGCCGGGACGCCGGAGTCGGGGACCGGCACCACAACGTCGGCGTCGGCGGGGGCCTCGCGCGCAAGCTCCGCGCCCATCGCCTTGCGGGCGTCGTAGACGCTTCGCCCATGAACGATCGAGTCCGGCCGCGCGAAATAAATGTATTCGAAGATACAGGGCCGAGCCGGCTGCCTGGCTAGCGGGAAAAAGCTCTTCACCCCGTCGCCGTCGATGACCACCACCTCGCCGTTCTCGACGTCGCGGACGAATTTCGCTCCGATGATGTCGAGCGCGCAGGTCTCCGAGCAGAGGATCGGGCTGCCGTCAAGCTCGCCAAGCACCAGCGGGCGGATGCCGAGCGGATCGCGCGCGCCGATAAGCTTCTTGTTGGTCAGCGCCACGAGCGCATAGGCGCCTTCGATCTCGGCCAGAGCCTCGACGAAACGATCGACGATCCTGGGCCGGCGCGAGCGGGCCGCGAGCAGGAGCACCACTTCCGTATCGGTGGTCGACTGGCAGATGGCGCCGCCGCGGATAAGCTCCCTTCGCAGCGTGAGCCCATTCGTCAGATTGCCGTTGTGGGCGACCGCAAGGCCGCCAGCCTCGAGTTCGGCGAACAAAGGCTGGACGTTGCGCAGCACCGTCTCGCCGGTCGTCGAATAGCGCACATGGCCGATCGCCGATCGCCCCGGCAGGCGGTCGATGGTCGCGGCGCTGGAGAAGTGGTCGCCGACCAGCCCTTGCCTGCGCTCCGAGTGAAACCGCACGCCGTCGTAAGCGACGATGCCAGCGGCTTCCTGACCGCGATGCTGCAGAGCATGAAGGCCAAGCGCGGTGATAGCGGCGGCGTCGGGATGGTCAAAAATCCCGAAGACGCCGCACTCCTCGCGCAGTCGGTCGCCGTCAGGGTCGAAGTCGGCCTCGTTGGACGAATTCAAGGCCAATTCCGACGCTGTCCCCATCACTGCTTTGGAGCCGGAGCGAAGGGAGCGTTCTTGTTGATCAAGGCGTCCAGCTTCTGCTTGTCCAGCGACGACCCGCCGCTCGACCCCGAGTTCGAATCGGCTTTCTTCGGAGCGGGCGTCGAGGGCGCCGCGATCGGTTGATCGTCGTCCGTCTTCGGGTGCGACGCATCGGGGTTGTTTCTCAACTCGTTCGACGCCGCGCTCGCGTGCGACTCGATCCAGCCGTTGATCGTCTGGGCCGCATCCGTCGGCAGCATGGCGACGATCCGATCGGCCGTCTCGGTGAGGACCGGCCGCGTCCTCGCGTTCTTGACCCATTCCGGTTGCTGCTTCTCCGAGACCAGCCAGTTGAAGATGGCGAAGGCGACGACCGCAAGGAGAAACCCTCTTGCGACGCCGAACACGAAACCCAGCGACCGGTCGAGGGCGCCAATCTTGCTGTCGAGGATCGCGTCGGACAGCCGAACCGTGATCAGCGACACGACGATCAGCGTGACGAAGAACACAATGGCCGCGGCGGCCGCCTGGGCGATGACCTCTTTATGGATATAGGGAGTGAGGTGAGGCATGACCATGGGGTAGAAATAATAGGCGGCCGCCGCGGCCGCCGCCCACGACGCGATGGCGAGAACCTCGCGGGTGAACCCCCGCATCATGGACAATAGCGCCGAAACAAGAACGATGCCGAGAACCGCTAGATCGAGATAAGATGGCATAAGCGAAACGAACCTCGTCGCACGACGGCCTGACATCCCATGCGCCGTTTAACGGCCGACGCGCGCGCCTTATAGCCAAGCCGCCTCAGTTCGTCACCCCACTCTCGCCGGCGCCCTGACAGATCCGGCCTTCCTTTCCACTGCGCTCGCGGCGATCAGCGCGACCAGCGCCGCCACATTGTCGATCGGCTGCGCAGCGATATTGACGGGCTCGCCCCCGGCGCGCGGCGAGTGCGGCGCGAAGGCGCGCGTAAAGCCAAGCTTGGCCGCCTCCTTGAGCCTCAAGCCCGCATGCGCAACGGCGCGCACCGAGCCCGACAGCCCGATTTCGCCGAAATAGACCGCGTCGCGCGGCAAGCTCGCGCCGGTGAGCGAGGAAATGAGCGCCGCGGCGGCGGCGAGATCGGCCGCCGGCTCCATGATTCGAAGCCCTCCGGCGACGTTGAGATAGACGTCATATTGACCGAGCTTCATGCCCGCGTGGGCCTCGAGCACCGCAAGCACCATGGCGAGGCGGCTCGGCTCCCAGCCGACAACGGCGCGGCGCGGGGTGCCGAGCGTGGTCGGGGCGACCAAAGCCTGGATCTCGACCAGAAGCGGCCGCGCCCCTTCGACCCCGGCGAAGACCGCGGCGCCGGGATGGGCGGCGCCGTCGCGGTCCGCCAGGAACAGAGCCGAAGGGTTCGGCACCTCGGCGAGGCCGCCGCCGGTCATTTCGAACACGCCGACCTCGTCGGTCGCGCCGAACCGGTTCTTGGCCGCCCGCATGAGGCGGAAGGCGTGCGCGCCGTCGCCCTCGAAGGAGAAGACCGCGTCGACCATATGCTCGACCACGCGCGGGCCGGCGATCTGGCCGTCCTTGGTCACGTGCCCAACCAGAAGCAAAGCCGCGCCGCTCGCCTTGGCGAAGCGGATGAGCGCCTGCGCCGAGCCGCGCACCTGGCTGACCGTCCCGGGCGCCAATTCGATCGCATCGCTCCACATGGTCTGAATGGAATCGATGACCACGAATTTCGGCGCGTCGCCCGAGCCGAGCGTCGCCACGATATCCTCGACGAACGTCTGCGCCGCGAGCTGGACGGGCGCCTCGGCGAGCCCAAGCCGGCCCGCGCGCAGACGCACCTGGGCGGTCAATTCCTCGCCCGAGACGTAGACGACGCGGCCGCCCGACCGCGCGACCGCCGCGCAAGCCTGGATCAACAGAGTCGACTTGCCGATGCCTGGCTCGCCCCCGATCAGCGTGGCTGAGCCGGGCACGAACCCGCCGCCGGCGACTCGATCGAGTTCTCCGATGCCGGTGACGAGGCGCGGTTCGGACTTCGTTGCGCCCGACAAGTCCTCGAGCGGAAACGGCCGGCCCGCCGCTCCCCGCCGGACGGCTGCGCCGCCGACGCCAAGCGCCGCGGCTTCTTCGATGATCGTGTTCCACTCGCCGCAGGATTCGCACTTGCCCTGCCAGCGCTGGGTGATGGCGCCGCAATTCTGGCAGACATAAGAAGAACGAAACTTGGCCATTCGCCCCGCACTGGCAGTTTTGCCGCGACCTGTCGAGGGGCTTCGTGAGGCGGCTTCGCCGCTTTCCCCGCCCATCTGCCCGACAGGCGGACCTCCTCTTAACGAATGAGGCGGGGCGGCCTCAATCTATTCAGCGGGCGTTCAACGACGCCGCATTAAGGCTGGCCGCGCTGCAAATCGAAAGGCCACTTCATGCGAAACATCTTGATTGCCTCTGCCTTCGCCCTCGCCGGCCTCGCGGCCGCCGCGCCGTCCCAGGCGATGCCGTTCGCGCCTGCCGACCATTCGTCATCCATGATCACTCTCACGGCGGGCGGCTGCGGCGCCGGCTTTCATCGGGGACCGAATGGCGGATGCCGACCGAACGGCGGCGCCTATGCGCATCCTTACGCCCACCGCCACTGCTGGTGGCATAACGGCCGGCGCTTCTGCAACTAAGCGAGCAAGCGCGTAAAAGAGCGTGAGGCGCTGGCCCCTGAGTTGGCGGGCGCCTTACGCAGCGGCGCTTTAATTCATGCCGCGGCGCTTGGCCTCGTCTTCAAAGCCTCGCGCCAGCGGTTGAGATGAACAAGCTCCGGCGGGATCGCGATCCGCGCGGACTTGGCGAAATCAAGCGCCACCAGCCCGGTGATATCGGCGACGGTGAAACGGTCGCCAGCGATGAACGGCCGGTCGCGCAAGGCCTCGTCGACGATCTCCATCGCATGAAGCGCCTTCGGCCGATTGACCGCCGCCCAGTCGGGAACCTGCGGGCTTTCCATCTCGGCCATCTTCGGATGGCTGTGACGCACGACCTGCGCGATCGGCAGGAGGAGGCGCAACTCGAGCTGGCGCTGCCACATCTCGATCATCGCCTGCTCGACCGGAGTGAGGCCGAACAGGTTCGGCTCCGGCCATAGCGCCTCGATGTAACGGCAGATCGCGATCGTCTCGGCGATCCTTGTCCCGTCGTCGAGTTCAAGAACCGGAATAGTCTCGAATGGATTGAGGCCTGCGAATTCCGCCGTCTTGTGCTCGAGCTTGGCGAGATCGACCTCGACGGACGGGATCGAGACGCCCTTCTCGGCGAGGAAAATGCGCACGCGGCGCGGGCTCGGCGCCCGATCGGAATTGTAGAGCTTCATGCCTCTATCGCTGGCGCGCGACCCTCGGAAACGCTTCCCCAAGCGCAACGATTCATAGCTCGACGCCGGGCGGGGCGAATTGCCGGCGGCGGCCCTAGCAACCTTAATCAAATTATCGTCAAAAATCTCTCAATTCCAAACCATTGCGTCAGCAGCTCGTTAATCAATTGAGCCGCATGATTGACGCGAGTAAGAGCGTGCGTGTCGGGCGGCTATGCGTGATGTCGGGGCGGACCTGGGCGGGAGCGGGAGCGGCGGCAAAACCGATTCCGAAGCCGCCGCGCGCCGGCGGAAGATGACCCTCCAGCTCAGAGAGGCGCGACGGTCCCTTTCCGAGCCCGACGCCATCCCCACACACTCGACCGCAATGGTGCGCCTGTTCGCGGAAATCAACCGCAGCGCCACCCCGATGCTCGGCATCATCGCGCTCGGCGTCTGCGCGACGGCGTTGGCCTTTATCGACGCCGGGCCGCTGACCACCTGGATCAGCTTCATCTCCTGCGCGATCGCGATCGGCTATTCGCTGCCGATCGCTTTTCTCGACTCGACCGACAAGGAAAAGACGGCCGGCGCGTGGCGGCGCAAGTTCGTTTTCTCCACCGCGCTCAGCGGCTCGGCCTGGGCCTATCTCATTGTCGAGCTGCTCGAAAAACATGATCCGAACGCGCAAGCCTTCGCCATCATCGTGATGCTGCTCGTTTCGACGGTGATGTCGCTCTTGGCGGCGGCCATTCCGGCGGCTTTTGTCGCCGGCATGCTGCCGATGATCGTCGGCGTGATCCTCCTTTACGCCCCCCGCCTGCACGGCGCGGCATTGCCGACGGCGGCGCTGGCGATCGGCGTCGTCGGCTATTTCCTCATCGTTGCCCGGCGCCTGCATTCCACGGCCTCGCAGAACATCTCATTCCAGGCGGAGAAGGACTCGCTCATCGCCGAGCTCGAGCAGGCCAAGCTCAATTCCGACGAGGCGCGGCGCCGCGCCGAGGGCGCGAACCTCGCCAAGTCGCGCTTTCTCGCCACCATGAGCCACGAACTGCGCACGCCGCTCAACGCGATCCTTGGATTCTCGGAAGTGATGAAAGGCGAATTGTTCGGTCCCCACTCGCTGCCCGCGTACAAGGAATATTCCAACGACATCCACGCGAGCGGCCAGCACCTATTGATGCTGATCAACGAAATTCTCGACCTGTCGCGGGTCGAGGCGGGCCGGTACGAGCTCAAGGAGGAGCCGGTCTCGCTGACCGCGGTGGTCGAGGAATGCCTTCGTCTCCTGTGGCTCAGGATCGAGCGGCGCCATCTCGTCATTACCGAAGCGATGGAAGCCGGATTGCCGCGCATCTGGGCTGACGAGCGCGCGGTACGTCAGGTGACGCTCAACCTGCTCAGCAACGCCATCAAGTTCACCCCTCAAGGCGGCGCGATCACGATCAAGGTCGGCTGGACGCGGAAGGGGGGACAATATCTCGCCATCGCCGACACCGGGCCCGGCATTCCACCCGAGGAGATCCCGATCGTGCTGTCGTCTTTCGGCCGCGGGACGCTGGCGCAGAAGAACGCGGAAGAAGGGACGGGCCTTGGGTTGCCGATCGTCAAGGGGCTGGTCGAATTGCACGGCGGCGAATTCCGCCTGAACTCGACCGTGCGCCTCGGAACCGAAGTGATCGTGATTTTCCCGCCGGAACGAGTGATGGACACGCTGCCGGCGCTGACTTCAGAATCGACCCCCGAGGCGCCTGAGCGGCGCCGGCGCCGGATGCGACGGCGCCAGCGCGCTCCAGCACACGCGGCCTGAAGTTATTCCGCCGACCGTCCTTCGGGCCTTCGCGGCGTTCGCGAGCGGGAACGGGACCAGGGCTCAAGGCCAAGCTCAATCGGCGCGCATGGAGTCGGGCGCCTCGAGCGGGTCGCGAATCTGCAGGCGTAGCAAGGAAACTGCGGAACAGCCTCCGCTTACGGCTTGCGGTCCCCTTGAAGCGCCCGTATCGGGGATGCCGGGAGTCTCCGAACCTGACCCAATTTCCAATCGCCCTCCTCGCTTTCGTTTGCATGGCCGGGGCCGCGTTTGTCGGCCTCTTCGGGGCTACTGGCGGAAAAATACGCCCCCCAAGCGAGGTCCACGCGACGATCCGGCTGGTCGCCAACATCCTCGTCGTCATGACCTCGCTTGCTCTTGGCCTGATGCTCGAACTCGGCGAAGAACACGTTCGAGGAGGACAACCGCAACATCCATGTCCTCGCCACCGACCTCATCCTTCTCGACAGGACCCTGAAAGCGTTGGGGCCCCCAGCCGGCGAAGCGCGCCGCCAAATCGCCGAATACGTGCGGGTTTCACTCCGGGAAATCAACATCGTGAAGGAAGATCCGGACGCCGAGGTCTTGCTGGAGGCGGCGGGGACGAGCCTGAGAAGCTTGAGGTTTTCAGACGAACAAGAGATCGCTCTCTGGAACGACGCCCGGCAGCTTTACCGGCAGGCTGTCCGTGATCGATGGATCACCGTCGACCAGTCGGGAGGGACCATCCCGGCGCCGCTCATTGTCATGCTCGTCGTCTGGCTCGCCACGATCTTCGCCAGTTTTGGCTATCAAGGTCCGCTGAACAGAGTCGTGGCGGCCTCCTTCGTGCTGGCGGCTCTTCTCATCGCCGCAGCGCTGTACCTGATCCTGGACATGGATCAGCCGCTCTCCGGGCTGATCAAGACCTCGAACGCTCCATTCGAGCGCGCTCTGCAGCACTTCCAGCGCTGATCTGGCTCGAGTTCCAGGCGGCCTGCACGCGCGGGTTCGAGCTCTCCAGCTCGGAAGCGTCCGAGCCACTTCGGCCGACGCGACAAGCCCGGGAAATGCGAGGTCGGCTCTCCGTTCGCGCCAAACCAGGGCGAGAAGCGCTTCCCGAGAAACACCGGGGCGACGTCGATCGAGATCCGTTGGCTGAGCTGCGGTTCGAGATGCAGGACCACACGCAGCGCGTTCGCCTGGCGCGTCACGCCACAAGGATCTCGCGCAAGCTCCGCTTGAGAACCTTGCCATTGGCGTTGCGAGGCAGCGTCCCTTCGAGGCGACGGAACGCCTCCGGGACCTTGTAGTCGGCGAGGACGCCGGCGCAGTGGCGCTGAAGCTCCGCTTCTTCGACGGCGTGGCGGAGCACGACGAAGGCATGGACGCGCTCGCCAAGCACCGGGCATGGCTTCGCCACGACCGCGACCTCGACGACCGCTGGATGCTCGAGCAGGACGTTCTCGACTTCCGAGGCATAGATCTTGAACCCGCCGCGGTTGATCACGTCCTTGATGCGATCAACCACCCGCAGGTAGCCCTTCTCATCCATGATCCCGAGATCGCCGGACTTCCAGTAGCCGGCGACGAACTCACGCTCGGTGGCTTGCGTGTTGTTGAAATATCCCGGCGCGACCATGGCGCCGCCGATGTAGATTTCGCCGGGCTGCCCGTAAGGCGCCTGCGCGCCGTCGGCGTCCATCACCAGGATGTCTCCGCAGGACACGGCGAGGCCGACGAACTCCTTTCGCTTAACCGTGTGCTCCGGAGGCATGATCGCCGCGGGCGAGGTGGTTTCGGTCGCGCCGTAGCAATTGAGCAGCTTCAGTCTTGGCAGCTTCTCGGCGATGCGCTCGAGGGTCGCCTCCGGCATGATCGCTCCGCCGTAGCCCGCGACGCGCCAAGAAGAGAGATCAGCGGTTTCGATATTGGGCGCGAGCAGGCAAAGATTGAACATCGCCGGCACGATGAGCGTGTAGGTCATGCGATGACGCGCGGCGAGATCGATGAATTCGCTCGCCTTGAACGCCGGCATGACGACGAGCGTCCCGGCGCAATGGACCATGGCGTGCACAAGGGCGATGAGACCGGTCACATGGCTCATGGGAACGGCGATGAGACCAATGTCATCTTCGGTCAGCCCCATCGTCACGCGATAGTGGATGACGGAATGGGCGATGCTGAGATGGGTGAGCATCGCGCCTTTCGGACGGCCGGTCGTGCCGGACGTATAGAGAATCGTCGCGGTCTCTTCCTCCCCGACTGCCTCGGCCTCCCGAACCGGCGCGGCGGCGCCGAACGCGGCGAGCCTCACGCCGCCTTCGCGCCGGACCGCAACGGCGTGCTTCAGACTGGCGAGGGCGCTGGCCATGGGAACGCGGTCGGCGAGGTCGAATTCGTGCAGGACGACCTTGGCGGCGCAATCCTCGATGATGTGGCTGTTCTCGGCCAGCGTATGACGGATGTTGAGCGGAACCGACACGGCGCCAAGCCGTGCTATGGCGAAGAGCGCGACGACAAACTCGACGCTGTTGCCGAGCACCATGGCGACGCGATCGCCCTTCTCAACCCCAAGCGCGCGCAAGCCTCCCGCAGCCTGCGCGACCCGACCGTCGAGCTCGGCGTAGCTCAGTCTCTCTTCGTCGCAGATGAGCGCGAGCCCTTGCGCGCGCCGCGCGACCGCGTTCATGAGCATCTCGTGCACGCTTCTGGGCCGCTCGACGAAGCAACGGATCATCCGGGCGCCATAATGCAGCTCGGTCCGCGTCGCCGGATGGCCGTCCCGATCCAACCAACTGTCCATGGCGATCCTCAACCCATCCGCCGGCGTCGAACAGGCGTCGCGTCTCGCCCGTCAAGCGGCTTTAGCGCATGGATCACATATAGGATTTTCCTCTCCGCCGCCTCAAGCGGGGCACACTTGCCGGCGGACCACCCTGCCGGAGAGCCGGCTCCTCGCGAGAACCCGTCGCTGACCTCAGGCGGCTTCATCCGCAGTCAATCCGTCCGGCGAACCGGGGCGAACGCTGGCGCAATTATTTGTGAAAATCATAATTCTGTGTTATGATCTTCTGTTGACCGGATTCAAGGCCCCGGCCCGCCAAAGGTATGTCGGAGAGGAGGAGCGTTCGAGGACGGGTTTGCACAACCCAAGACGCGAGGGACTAGGAAACAAGATTTTTTTATTTGGATTCGCCGTAACTCATTGAAAAGGCCAAATTCGGCCAAAGAAATCCAACGAAAAGCAAGCCTTTTTGCTTGGATTTCCTTGCATTTGTTTGGCGCTCGCTCGCCTTAAAGTTGTGGCCGGCCCGACACACATTCCCTCAGGCGCTGGACTTCTCGCCGAAGCCAGCCGCCTCGATGGCGAGATGGGTCTTGTTCTGGAAGCTTGCGTCCTGGCCCGTAGCCAAGAGCGGCGCGGCCTCGGCGATGGCGCGGCAAACGGCCTCGACCCAGCCGGCCTCGGATTTCGCGAAGTCGTTGAGGACATAATTATAGACCAGCGCCTTGTCGCCCGGATGGCCGATGCCGATCCGCACCCGCTTGTAGCCGGGCCCGAGATGGGCGGTGATCGAGCGCAAGCCATTGTGGCCGGCGTCGCCGCCGCCGACCTTGACCCTCACCTTGCCGGGCGCGAGATCGAGCTCGTCGTGGATCACGACCAGCGCCTCGAGGTCGAGCTTGAGATAACGCATCGCCTCGCCGACGCTGCGCCCGGACTCATTCATGTAGGTCTGCGGCTTGAGCAGCATCACCCGCTCGTCGCCGAGCCGTCCCTCCGCCGTCAGCCCCTGATGGCGCGCGCGAAACGGGCCAAATCGGCCCCGCTCGGCGATCGCGTCAACCGCCATGAAGCCGATGTTGTGGCGGTTGCGCGCATATTGCGCGCCCGGATTGCCGAGCCCCGCGATGACCAGCATGGGGTCCCCGATCGATCAGCCATGAGCCGTTCGTCCGGCGCCGAAGCTAAGGGCGCCGGCGAGGCGGGGCCAGCGAGAGACGCGCTTGGGCCCTTACTTCTTGGCGGCAGGTTTCGCGGCGGCCGGCGCGGCTGCGCCTTTCGCTGGCGCGGCGCCGCCCTTAGCCGCGCCAGCCGCAGGCGCCGCTCCGGCCGCTGGCGTCGCTGCAGCCCCGGCGGCGGGCGCGGCCGCCGTCGCCCCAGCCGCTGGCGTCTCTTCGACCATGACCGTCGGCGGCACAATCGTCACCACGGTCAAGTCCCCCGTGCCGCTCAGCGGCCGGCAGCCTTCAGGCAGCTTGAGCGCCGACACATGCACCGAATCGTGGAAATCCATGCCCGCCAGGTCGATGGTGATCGAACTCCGGAATGTCGTCGGCCGGCGCCATGACCTCGACCGTGTGCAGCACCAGATTGACCGCGCCGCCCTTCTTCAATCCGGGCGAGGCCTCGCGATTGGCGACGTGCACGGGGACGCCGATGCGCACGCGCGATCCCGGCGCGAGCCTCAGGAAATCGACATGAACCGGCCGGTCGGTGACGACGTCGAGCTGGTAGTCGCGCGGCAGAACCCGCTCCTTGCGCCCGTCGACTTCGAGCTCGAAGATCGAGGTCAGGAAATGGCCGGCGTAGATGAACTTGTTGACGTCCCTGTAGTCGACCGAGATCGGCTCGGGTTTGGCGCCGCCGCCATAGATGACGGCTGGAACGCGGCCTTCGCGACGAACGGAGCGGGCGGCCCCCTTGCCTGTCCCGCTGCGCGTCACGGCCGCGAGTTGCTTGATCGCTGCCATGATGATGTCCTTTATTTAAGTCTTCGCGCCCTGCCTCCAGGGGTGTCGGATTGGGCCGCGAAGCGCCGGCTTATAGAGAACGAGCGCGCTCGGAGCAAGTGCGGCCCAAGCCTTGCTTTTGTCGGCTCATCCTCGCAAATGCTTGTCCGGGAGACAGGACCATCATGACGAGCGCATCGGCGAGACACGAGAACTGGCGTATCGAGAAGGATGCGCTCGGCGAAGTCCGGGTGCCGGCCGAGCATCTATGGGGCGCGCAGACCGAGCGCTCGCGTCTCAACTTTGTCATAGGCGTCGAGCGGCACCGGTGGGGGCGGCCGGTCATCCGCGCCTTCGGCGTCTTAAAGAAATGCGCGGCGCTGGCCAATCTCGAACTTAAGCAATTGTCGAAGGAAAAGGTCGATCTCATCGTCCGGGCGTCTCAGGACGTCATCGACGGCAAGCTCGACCAAGAGTTTCCGCTGGTCGTGTTTCAGACCGGGTCCGGCACGCAGTCCAACATGAACGCCAACGAGGTGATCGCCAACCGGGCCATTCAGATCGCCGGCGGCGTGATCGGGTCGAAGAAGCCGATCCACCCGAACGACGACGTCAACCACAGCCAGTCGTCGAACGACGTGTTTCCGACCGTCATGCATATCGCCGCGGTCCTGCGGATCAGGGAGGCGCTCTTACCGGCGGTCTCTCAGTTGCGCGACACGCTGAACGCCAAAGCGAAAGCCTTCTCCAACATCATCATGGTCGGCCGGACACATATGCAGGACGCGACGCCGCTCACGCTCGGGCAGGTGATTTCGGGCTGGGCGGCTCAGCTCGACCAGGCGATCGCAGGCGTTGAGCGGGCCTGTCAAGGGCTGATGCCGCTGGCGATCGGCGGAACGGCGGTCGGCACCGGCCTCAACGCGGACCCGCGTTTCGGCGAGACGGTCGCTAGGATTCTCGCTGAGGAGACGCGCGAGCCGTTCACCTCCGCGCCCAACAAGTTCGCCGCCTTGTCGGCGGACGACGCGATGGTCAATGTCAGCGCCGCGCTCCGAACCCTGGCCGGCGCGTGCATGAAATTGGCCAATGATATCCGCCTCTATGTCAGCGGACCGCGAGCGGGCATCGGGGAACTCAGGATCCCCGAAAACGAGCCCGGCTCCTCGATCATGCCGGGGAAGATCAACCCCACCCAATCCGAAGCCTTGACCATGGTCGCCGTGCAGGTGTTCGGCAACGACCTGTCCGTCGCCATGGCCGGGTCGCAGGGGCATTTCCAGCTCAACGTCTATAAGCCCGTGATCCTGCACAATGTGCTCGAATCCGCGCAGCTTCTGACCGATGGGTGCCTCTCGTTCGACGAACATTGCGCTTCCGGCATCGAGCCGAACGAAAAGCGCATCAAGGAGCATCTCGACAATTCACTCATGCTGGTGACGGCGCTGAACCCGCATATCGGCTACGAAAAGGCGGCTCAGATCGCGATCAAAGCCCATCGCGAGGACGCAAGCCTCAGGGAGGCGGCGCTCTCGCTCGGCTTCGTCACCGCCGATCAGTTCGACGAATGGGTCCGGCCCGAGGACATGATCCATCCCCTCGCCGTCGACGAAAAAGCGAAATAATCACCCACCTTTCGCGACGGGTAAGAGCCGCTGCTCCGCCGGCGCCGCCGACCCGATCGGCAAGTCGAAGCCCAGGCGGCGATCGGGCGCGTGTTCGCTCTTCGACCCTAGCGAGCGGCGATGCCACAGGGCATAGACGGCCGGCAGCAGGAACAGCGTGAGGAACGTCGCGACCGAGAGGCCGCCCATGATCGTGAAGGCCATCGGACCCCAGAACGCGCTCTCCGACAGCGGGATCATGGCAAGGATCGCCGCAAGAACCTGCCGAACTATCTGGGCTGGCGACGCGCCCTCGAAGCCTGGGATCGACAAATCACGCCACAAAATTGGATCAAGAGCGCCATCGGAATCGGCCCATACCAACAACTAACGCTATAAGAGCCCTGCGCATTTTTGGAGATAGTCGACAATCGGGGGCCAGACTTCGTCACACGCGCTCTGAACGATCTCATGCACCCGCGCCTGATCAGGCGACGTTGGTCGGCCGCATCTCCGAGGAGGCGGCTCCCGGTCTTCCCCGCGCTGCCCGCCTAAGCCTTAAGCGCCATAAGCCTTGAGAAAGACATCGACGCCGGCCTTGACCGAGGCTTCGATGTCCTCGCCGCTAATCGAGTCGACGACGCCGAATATCAGGCGCTTGAATACGTAGCTCTGGCAAAGGTCGAGGAATTGCCAAGCGGCGCGCTCGGGGTCTGGGACCTTCAGCACGCCTGACTTTTCCAGGTTTTCGAGTTCCTCGGCGAGCCGGGTCGCGCCATAGAGGGGGCCGGCCTCATAGAAGGCGCGGCCGACATTGGGGAATTTCTCCGCCGCGGCGATGACGACCCGGGCGAGCGCGAGGGTTCCGGGCTCGCATATCCGATGCATCAGGCGCACGCCGAAATCCGTCAGCATCTCGCGCGCGTCGCCCTCGCGCCGGAAAGCGCAGAGCCGCTCCGCCGCCTGGGCCTTTTCGGCGCGAATGATCGCCTCGAACAAGCGGTCCTTGGAGTCGAAATAGGCATAGAGCGTGCCTTTGGAAACCCCAGCGGCGCGGGCGATGTCGTTCATGCTCGCCCCATCGAAGCCGGCGCTTAAGAACACCTGTCGCGCCCCGTCCATGATCTGGCGTCGCTTCGCGCTGCCGTCATTGGCCGCAGCTTCCCGCTCCAACGCCTCCAATTCCATAATCTACCCTTCCGGCTCGCCGTGATGACCGAACCGTTCGGTTCGATTTTTGTTGCAATACGCTTTCGCTTGCGCTAAGTCAATGAGAAATGACCGAACCGTTCGGTCGGGCAGAGCGGGCTTCACCATGGTCGATGACGTCAAGGGCCTAGAGCCCGCAATGGGGAGCGTGTCTCCGGCGGACGGTCACTCTTCGGCTAACCTGCCTTCCCCCGCGGCCAGTTCGCTTGGCGCTCTCGCCCCTGCGCCGGCGATGGGAGCGCCGGTGGCGCCCGACGGCGGCCACTCCGTCGTTAAGGCTGCTCCGGCCAACAAAGCGAGCCTGCGCCGGTTCATCGTCCCGGTTCTAATTCTGGCCGCGCTCGCCTATGGCGGCAAAACGGCCTACGACTATTTCGTCGAGGGTCGCTTCCTCGTCTCGACCGACGACGCCTATGTCGGCGCGGACACCGCGATCATCGCCGCCAAGGCCATGGGCCATCTCACCGCGGTTCCGGTGGTTGACAACCAGATCGTCCACAAGGGCGACCTGCTCGCTGCGATCGATGACGGCGACTATCAGAACGCAGTTGACGCGGCCCGGGCTCGCATCGGCACTCAGGACGCGACCATCGCCCGCTTCGGCCGGCAGATTGACGCCCAGGCGGCGATCATCGCGCAGGCCGGGGCCCAGGTCAATTCGGCGGCGGCTCAGGAGAAGAGCGCCGAGGCCGAGGTCGAGCGGGCCGCTCTCGAATATGACCGCTCGTTCAAGCTCGCGCAGACCAACTTCGGCTCGCAGCAGCGTCTCGAGCAGGCGAGAGCTGACCGTGACCGCACCATCGCCGGCTTGGCCGCCGCCAAGGCGAGCCAGGCGTCGGCTGTCGCGGCCCTCGACGGCGCAAAGGCCAATCTCGATGTGCTCAAGGCGCAGAAGGACGAGGCCGCGCGCCAGCGCAACGAGCTGGTGACGGCCCTGGAGATGGCGGAACGCAATCTTTCCTTCACCCGCGTCCTCGCTCCGTTCGACGGAACCATCGGCAACAAGGGGGCTGAGGTCGGAAACTTCGTGCAGGCGGGAACCCGGCTGATGGCGCTCGTGCCGCTCAACGCCTCCTACGTCGACGCGAACTTCAAGGAAACCCAGCTCGCGGATGTCAAGCCGGGACAGAAAGTGGATGTCTCCATCGACGCGCTCGACAGCAAGGTGGTCGAAGGCGTGGTGTCTTCGATTTCCCCGGCCTCGGGCGCGGAGTTTTCGCTTCTGCCCCCGGACAATGCGACCGGCAACTTCACCAAGGTCGTGCAGCGGGTCGCCGTGCGCATCAACTTCCCCAAGGAGGTGTTGAAGGAGGTTGCGCTCCGCCCGGGGCTCTCGGTCGTCGCGACCGTCCATACTCGCGACCCCGCGCTGCCAAAGCCGACGCTGCTCGGCGCGCTCGGACTCGAGGCTTTCGCCGGCCGCAGCGTCAAGCCGTGACCAGCGCGGCCGTCGCGATACGGCCCGGCGGGGCGTCGCCGGCCACCGACCTTATCATCGCGCCGGCGGCGGTTGCGCAGCGCAGTTTCTCGCCGCGGCGGGTCGCGGCCTTCATCTTCATGGTGTTTGGGATGTTCATGGCGATCCTGGACATCCAGATCGTCTCAGCATCTCTTTCGCAGATCCAGGCTGGGCTCTCGGCTTCGTCCGACGAAGTCACCTGGGTGCAGACCAGCTATCTGGTCGCTGAAGTCATCATGATTCCGCTGTCGGGCTTCCTGTCGCGGGTGGTGTCGACGCGCGTCATCTTCACCATTTCGGCCGGCGGCTTCACGCTCATGAGCTTCATGTGCGCCCACGCCAACTCGATCGAGGAGATGATCCTGTGGCGGGCGCTGCAGGGCTTCATCGGCGGCGGCATGATCCCGACGGTGTTCGCTTCCGCGTTCACCATCTTTCCGCGCGACAAGCAGCCACTCATCGCGCCGATCATTGGTCTTGTGGCGACCCTTGCGCCCACGATCGGGCCCACGGTCGGCGGCTATCTCACCGACTGGTTTTCCTGGCACTGGCTGTTCCTGGTCAATCTCGGCCCCGGAATCATCGTCACCATCGCCGCTTGGCTCTTGATCGACTTCGACGAGCCTGACTATTCGCTTCTGACCCACTTCGACTACGTCGGCCTCCTCACGATGGCCGGCTTTCTCGGGGCGCTGGAATACGCCCTCGAAGAGGGACCGTCGAAGGACTGGTTCGAGAGCCAGCCGGTCACGATCGCGATCGTCGTCTCGGCGGTGAGCTGTGTCGCTTTCTTCTGGCGCATGGCGACGGCCCGCCAGCCGATCGTCGACCTCACCGCATTCAGAGACCGCAATTTCTGGACTGGCTCGATGTTCGCCTTCGTGCTCGGCATCGGGCTCTACGGCCTCACCTACATCTATCCGGTGTATCTGGCGGTGGTGCGCGACTATTCGTCGCTGATGATCGGCAAGACAATGTTCGTGACGGGCTTGTGCATGTTTCTGACCGCCCCCTTCGCCGGCCGGCTGATGACCCGGGTCGACCCGCGCATCATGATCGCGGTCGGGTTCATCTTCTTCGCCATCGGCACCTTTCAGGCCTCGTATGTCACCGTCGACTGGGACTTTTGGGAATTGCTCTGGCCGCAGGTCTTCCGCGGCGTTGGGCTGATGTTGTCGATGGTGCCGATCAACAATCTGGCGCTCGGCACCATGCCGCCGCAGAAGATCAAGAACGCTTCGGGCCTCTTCAACCTGATGCGCAACCTTGGCGGCGCGGTCGGACTCGCGCTCATCAACACGCTCCTCGACAAGCGCATGGACCTGCATCTCGAAATGCTGCGCGAATCGGTCAATTGGGGACGCCAAGTTGCGACGGACACGCTGGCCAGCATGACGGCGGCGCTGGCGGCGCGGGGGTCGGACGCAGAGCTCGCGGCGACCCGCCAGTTGGCGCTGATCGTGCGGCGGCAGGCCGAGGTGATGGCGCTCGCGGACGTGTTTTTGGTGCTCACCTTCGTATTCCTGGCCTGCGTCGGCCTCGCCGCGGTGATGCGCCGCCCGGTCGCCGCGGGAGCGGGCGGAGGCGGCCACTGAACGAAGGATAGTGTCCGCATGGCGGCCCGCGCTTCGGCAAGAGCCAGGTAGAGGGCGTCCTGTGGAACGCCCTCTGAAGCCCGGCTGAGCCGTCGCGTATAAGTCCCGCTCCGAATCAGCGGATGCCGGCGTCGATGAGCTTCGTCAGCGCGTCGATTGTCTTTGGCGTGACGGTGCCGGCTCCGGTGTTGAGCGTCAGTCCAGGCATCTTGTATTTAGCGGACATCACGCATTGCACGACCGGGAAGAAGCCCTGCATGTAGAGCAGCTGGTCGAGCGTCGCGCTGACGGCGCCGGACTTGAGGCCGCTGATTGTCGAGGGCGCGAGATCGATGCCGCCGACGATGATGTCGCCCGGCTTCTTGCCGGCCTTGCTCAGAACTTCATCCATGATGCCCGTCACGCCGCCGTGCTGGGTCCCGATCGCCTTGAGGTTCGGATGCGCCTGAATGTAGGCGACGAGCACCGGAACGCCGAGCGACGTATCGCTGTTGACCTCCTGGGTGATTTCGAGCCGGTCCACCTTGAGCCCGGCCTTCTCGAGCGTGTCGGCGAGGCCCTTCTCCGACTGGCCGCGTTCGGCCTGGCTGAAGACGCCATAGACCATCGCCTGGTCGCCGGCTTTCAAGCCCTGCCCCAGCATCGCCTTGGCGGTGAGAACCCCGCCCGCATAGAGATCGACGCCCGCATAGCCAAAGCCCTTCGGCCCGAACTCGTTCTGAAGATCGGTCAGCGGCGAATTGCCGGAGGTGACGACGATGCCCTCATCGACGGCCTGTTTGACGAGGTCATGGAAAGCGGTCGAGCCCGGGTGGCCCATGATCTCGATGCAATTCGGCCTAGCCGCCATCGCTTCCTTGAACTGGTTAATCATCGTCTCGGGCGCCCAGGCGGAGAATTGCGACTTGAGCTCGACGCCAAGCGCGTCAGCGGCCTCCTTGGCGCCGGTCTGTCGAGCGAGCGTCGCGCCGTCGCCGGGGTTGCCGCCCATCTGCATGTACATCACGAGCCCTTTGCCGATCGGATCGGCCGCCGACGCTGGCGCGGCGGCGACCGCGAGGCCGGCCGCAGCGACGCTGGCCAAAAGAAAATGAGCCAAACGCATGTTCGTTTCTCCCTTGCATATTCGGGCCGCCTCTATCGGCGAACCCCTCCCTCTTCAGAAGTCCGTATGCCACCAAATCTTCCGAACGACTTGAGATTGGCGAACAGCGCGCGCCGGCGCTGCGGTTCGTCCGCGTACATGTAGAAGATGATCGAAACCAGGAAGATGAGCCCCTGCACGGTTCTAACCCATGCGCCCGTTAGACCGGCTGCAACCAGGCCCGCCTCGACCATGCCGATGATGAAACAGCCAAACACCGTCCCGACGATGGTCGCTTCACCGCCGAAGATCGAGGTGCCGCCGATCAACACCGAGGCAATGGCGGTCAAGAGATAGCCCTGGCCCTGATTGCCGAAAAAGTTCTTGTTCTCCAGCGTCAGGATGATCGCCGCGCAGGCGGCCAGGAAGCCCATCAACGTGAAGATTTTGATTTTCTCGCGGTCGACGTCGATGCCGACGACCCGCGACACGTCATTGGAATCGCCGATGAACATGGCGTGCTCTCCGAACCGGTGGCGGGTGAGGATGAGCCAAAGGAAGCCGACGATGATCGCAGTCCACAAGCCCTGGATCGACAGCTGCTGAAGCCAAATGATACCGGTCGACCCCGCGAACGGACGCCCGACAATCCATTGCCACACCGAACTCTCTTCGGCCCCACGCAAGGCATAGGACTTGCCGCCGGACAGCACTGTCGCCATGCCAGCCCAGAAGAACTGCGTGCCGAGCGTCGTCATGAACGACGGAATGCCGATCTTGGCAATGATGACGCCGTTGAGGAACCCGACCAGAACTCCCGAGGCAAGCCCGGCGACGACTGCGATCCAGCCGAGGTCGTATTCCTTGAAGAGGACCGCAAAGATGAACCCGGAAAAGGCGATCACCGAAGGAAAGGAGAGGTCGATTTCGCCTGCGCCGATGACGAATGTGAGTCCGGTTGCAAGAAGGATGAGCGGCGGCAAGGTGGAAAGGAAGGTCGTGTAAATGTAGGGCGCGAGGAAAACCTCCGGCGCCCGGTACATAAAGAGCAGGAGCAGCAGGATGAAAACGATGATGATCGGTAGAGCCTCGAAGCGCTGCAGGATCGACGCGCCTGACCGCTGAGCCATCCCCTTCGTCCCCTTACGCCTGGTGCTGCAGCGCGATGAGATATTCGGTGAGTTCAGGCACCGTCATATCCTTCGGCGATATTTCGGAGACCACCCGCCCGCGGTCGAGCACGACCAGGCGATCCGCCACTTCATGCACATGCGCGAGATTGTGCTCGATGTAGATGCAAGCGCGCCCGGACTGTTTGATCCGCCGCACGAATTCGACCACCTTCCGCACTTCGGCGACTCCGAGCGCCGCTGTCGGCTCGTCAAGCACGATGAGGTCGGCGTTGTAGTGCATGGCTCGGCCGATAGCGATGCCTTGACGCTCGCCGCCCGACAAATTGGCGACTGTCGAATCGACGGTGATTCCGACGCCTCGGAAGCCGATGACGTCGATCAGGATCTTTTGGGCGATCTCCTTCTCCCGCTTGACGTTGATGAAGCCGAAGCGGTTGGTGATCTGGCGCCCGACGAAGAAATTGCGCCACAGCGGCTGCTTGTCGGCCAATGAACGGTCCTGATAGACCGTCTCGATCGAGAGCTCATGGGCCATGCGAACCGAATAGTCGGCGAGACTGAGCTCCTTGTCGCGGACGAAGATGCGGCCCGACGAGGGCGGCAACACTCCGGTCATGATCTTGATCAGCGTCGACTTGCCGGCCCCGTTGTCGCCGATCAGGCCGACGATCTCGTTCTTGCCGATCGCGAGGTCAACGTCGCGCAGCGCCTGGACGGGGCCAAAGAACTTCTGCACGCCCTCGAGGCGAACGATATTCTGGAAGCCCCTCTCGACGACTTGGACGCTGGCCGCTTTGTTCACCTTCCTCCTCCCGGTTCCCAAAGACGTCTGCCGCGCCGTTGAAAATCGTCTAGCATGCCCCACGACGGCGCAGCAATCGCGCTTCGCCGCTCGTGCGTTCCGGATGGCGAGGAAAGGTTGGCGGTCGTCGACCTCGACGACGCGACGAGCGGCGGCTATCGGCGCCACATCGGAGCGGCGGAGGATTATTCCCAGAGGCCGGCTGGCAGCGGCAGACCCGCGTAGAGCGCAGCATCCGCCTTGCGCGGCAGCGGAATGTCAAACTCCTCCAGCACCGCTTGCAACTGGCGCATGTGCTGGGCTGAATGCCAGGTCTGGCGTTCGAGCACTTCCCAGACGGGCCGCTCCCCATAGTGGGTCTTCACCGTCCAGAGCAGCTTGCGGTCGTCGACCCCCTCCCACCATTTTGCGAGGTCGGCTGCGGCCTGATCGCCGAAGGCGATGATCTCGGCGCTCGTCCTGATCTCCGGGGGCGTCGGCAGATTAACGTAATGCGCCCAGTCCTCGAATTCGCCTTCGACGTTGCGCACGAAGACGTCCGGGACCTGATAGGTGTGGTAGGCGAGATCCCGGAGCGTCCGGTCACGGTTCGGAATGGGGCGGTAGCCAAGCTTGTCGACCGGGATCTGCGCAACGAGCGACTTCTCGATCGTGAGCACCTCCAGCCAGCGCGCGACAAGCGCGGCAGGCGGCAAATGCTCGGCGCGCTTGGCTTTGACGCCGACGAAGCTCGCCACCTGATCGAGCGATTGCGCGAAGACGAACTCGCGTCCGCGCGACACGACCGGCAGCGATCTCGCGCCAAGACGCCGAAGGTCGGCCGCGCCTTCCGCGTCATTGAGGACGTCAACCGACTCGAACGGCACGCCGAGGCCGGTCAGAAACTCCTTCACCTTGACGCAGGCGGAACAGCCAGGCTGCCAGAAGACCCGGATCGACTCAGCATTCACCGACGCTCTCCCTGATCCTCGCTTGCCATCGCTCGGAGCGCGGCGCTCAAAGCGGTCATAGTCGCTTGTGTCACTCTAAGCCAATTCGCGCCCCCCTCGCCGCCGCGATTGATGATGGCCGTTTCGTTTCTCGCGAGGGGCGTCCGCTCTCACGCGCGCCGGCCGCGGCGGGAGCGGAGCGCCAGCTTTGATTACCAATCGGTAATGAAGCCGCAATTCTGTGCCTGACGATCGCCCTTGCGGAGGGGCGCCTTGCGGCCATATTATGCGGGTCAGGCGCTCATCCGGCAATCCTGGGCGAGCGCCGCACCCTTACTATGAGGTTTCTCTCATGTCCGACTATGACCGCTACGCCAATACGCGTTACGGCGCGGGGCTCGCACGGTCCGGCGTCGCCGTCGATCAGGGCCTCCGGGCCTATATGATCGGCGTTTACAACTATATGACCCTCGGGCTCGGCGTGACCGGACTGGTGGCCTACGCCGCCTTCGCGCTTGGCACGGTCGATGTGGGCAACGGCCGCTTGGCGCTGACCGATTTCGGCCACGCCATCTATGTCTCGCCGCTGCGCTGGCTGATCGTGCTCTCGCCGCTGGCTCTGGTGTTCTGGCTCTCCGCCCGCATCAACTCGATGTCGGTGGCGACCGCTCGCAACGCCTTCATCGCCTTCGCGGCGCTGATCGGCCTGTCGATGTCGGCGCTGCTGGTGGTCTACACCGGCGCTTCGATCGGGCGGGCGTTCTTTGCCGCCGCGGCCGCCTTCGCCAGCCTCAGCCTTTACGGCTATACGACTCAGCGCAGCCTGTCCGCGATGGGGTCGTTCATGATGATGGGCGTCATCGGCCTGATCGTGGCGAGCCTCTTGAACTTGTTCCTGCATAGCACGGGCCTGCAGTTCGGCATCTCGCTTCTTGCGGTGGTGATCTTCGCAGGCCTTACCGCCTGGGACACGCAGTCGATCAAGCAAATGTACTTCGCTGGCGACAGCTACGAGATGGTTCACAAAAAGTCGATTCACGGCGCTCTGCGCCTCTACCTCGACTTCATCAATATGTTCCAGGCGATCCTGATGCTGACGGGGTCCCAGCGGAACAACTGACATAGGATCGTCAATCTTACGATCTAGCTCTTCCCCCGGCTCGCATGAGTGGCAAGCCGGGGGATTTTTTTGTTTAGGCCACATTTCCGATCGGGGGAGGACAATGGGTAGGCTTCGCGTTGGCGCCGTAGCGTTAGCTGTCTCGTTCGCGCTTGCTCAAGGGGCCTGGGCGGCGCAGCTCAAGATCATCGATGTCAAAGCCTATGCATTCCTGGAGCACGCGGGCAAACTGTCCGATGATCTTGTGAGCAGCGGGCAGAGCCTCGTTGACGCTCCCAAGGGCGGCGCGCTCGGCGGCGACACGGCGACCGGCCTGCTCATCGACTTCACGTTCGAGGGCGACAAGAACGCCTCGCCGAAATATGCGACGGCGGTCATCGATCTCACGCAGACGGGCCGTTCCGGACAGCCGATCACCACCCACAGGGCGTTCACCAACTTCATCTTTGGCCCCGACGGGATCGAGCACAAAGCGGTGTTCCTGGACGCGGCGACCTGCATGCCGCTCGCCATTCAGGTCCATGCGGGCAAAACGGAAAAGTCGGCGAAACTCGATTTCCACTGTACGGAGACCGTCGCTCCGAAATGATGCGGTCGGCGACGGAAGTCTGATCAGTCCTCGCTGAGCCCCAGCACGTCCGCCATCGAATAAAGCCCCGGTTTCCGGTCTTTCGCCCATGTGACGGCCTTGAGCGCGCCTCGGGCAAAGAGCGCGCGGTCCTCGGCGTGGTGGCTTAAGGTCACCCGCTCGCCCTCGCCGGCGAAGATAACGCTATGATCGCCGACCACCGTGCCGCCGCGCAGCGAAGCGAAGCCGATATCGCCCGCTCGCCGCGCGCCGGTGAGGCCGTCACGGCCGCGCGCCGAATGGTCTTTGAGCGAGACGCCGCGGCCTTCAGCCGCCGCCTCGCCGAGCAGGAGCGCCGTGCCGGAGGGCGCATCCACCTTCATGCGATGATGCATCTCGACAACCTCGATGTCGAAATCATCGCCCAACGCGGACGCCGCTCGCCGCGCCAGCGCAGCGAGAAGGTTGACGCCGACGCTCATGTTGCCGGAGCGCACGATCGGGGCGTGGCGCGCCGCCGCGCCGATCTTGTCGAGATCGTCGTTGCTCAAGCCTGTCGTGCCGATCACATCGGCGATGCGCGCCTGGGCGGCAAGGCCGGCGAGAGCTACGCTCGCGGCGGGGGAAGAGAAATCGATGATCGCGTCGACGTCGAGCAGCAACGGCAGCGGGTCGGCCACGATCTGAAGGCCCTTCGCCGGACAGCCCGCGAGCAGCGACGGATCCTGGCCAAGCCACGGCGAATCTTCGCGCTCGAGCGCACCGCTGAGCTTGAACCCGTCCGACTCATGAATCGTCCGGACGACCATGCGTCCCATGCGGCCGGCGGCGCCGCTGACTATCAGCCTTAGATCGGCCATTTCCCGGCTTTCTCCGATCGACGGTCAGCCCGGCTGCGGGCCATCGTAGCCTTCCACGATCACGATATCCGCGACGCTGGCGGCGTCGCGAAGCTTCGCGGCTTCCCGGTATTCCTCTGAATCGTGGCACGCGACCGCAGTCTCATAGTCGCGAAACTCAATCACGACATTACGTTCCGGCGCTTTGCCGCGGGTGACGACATGCTTGCCGCCGCGGACCAGGAAGCGCGCCCCGTATTTCGCGAATGCCGCGGCATTGGCTTTGACGTACTCTTGATAAAGTTCGGGATCGCGCACATCGATATGGACGATCCAGTAGCCCTTCGGCATGCGTCAAACTCCCTCGACCAGCACCATTTCGATTTCCGCCGCGCCTTCGCGCAAAGCCCGCGCCGCCTGGTATTGCTCGGAATGAAAATAGCGATGCGCTGCGTCGTAGCTGTCGAACTCGAGCACGACGTTGCGCGCTCGCGCCTTCCCCTCCAGCGCCTCGGTACGCCCGCCGCGCGCAAGCGCCTTGCCGCCGTGGTCGGCGATCGCCTTGGTGGCGGCCGCGGCGTAGCGCGCATAGGCGTCGGGATTGGTGATGTCGACGCGCGAGATGACGTAACCCTTGGGCATGAAGGCTCCTTTGCTACGGCGTGCGGCGAGCCTAGCCCGCCTCAGCCGCCAATCAAGCCAAAGCGGCTTTAATTTCCGCAACGACCTCTTCGGCGGCCGCGCGGGGATCGGGCGCCTGTGTCACCGGGCGGCCAACGACGAGATAGTCGGCGCCGTTGCGGATCGCCTCAGCAGGCGTCGCTACGCGCTTCTGGTCGCCGACCGTCCCGCCCGCGGGTCGAATGCCAGGGATGACAAGAACCAAGTCGGGGCCGACGATCTGCCGCACCATCGCCGCTTCCGCGGCGCTCGCCACCAGCCCGTCGACGCCGAGCTCAAGCGCCTGCTCGGCGCGCCGACGAACCGTCTCGACCACGCCGAAGCGGTAGACCGCGTCGAAAAGATCGGCGTCGTCGTAGGAGGTCAGGACGGTGACGGCGAGGATCTGCATTCCCGATCCCTTGGCTCCGGCGACCGCCGCGCGCATCGTCTGCGGATAGGCGTGGACGGTGAGGAACTTGGCTCCCAATTTGGCCGCCTGCGCGGTCGCGCGCTCGACAGTATTGGGAATGTCATGCAGCTTGAGATCGAGAAAGACCCGCTTGCCCGTCGAGACGAGCTCAGAGACAAGCGGCAAACCGCCGCCATAGGCTAGCTCCATGCCAATCTTGTAAAAGCCTGTTCTGTCGCCGATGGCCGCGACAAGCCGCCTCGCGTCGCCCACCTCAGGGATGTCGAGCGCCACGATCAGACGATCGCGCGGCTGAAGTCGGCTCATCTCAGCGACCATTCGCTGCATCCGAAGGCCTCCTGTGGAGCCGATAGGTCCATACGAAGGCCGGCGGCAGATTCAGCAAAATCGGCTTCGAGCGAACGGCCGAATAAAGATTGGAGGAGGCCTCGCGAGGAATTGGCGACATGAGGCCGTAGGTGAACTGAACGAACACCCCGGAATGCCCCATCAGCGCGAAGGCGTCGGCGATGAGTTTCGTCCGCCGGGGAGGCGGCTGGTTGAGCAGCGGCAAGCTGGAGACCACGGCCGCGATGGGCTGGCTCGCAAACGGCGCCAGCGTAAGGGGAAGGTCATAGGCGTCGCCTTGCACGATAGCGGCGTGCGCGAAACGCTGCTTGAGAAGACGGCAGAACGCCGCGTCGTACTCGACCAGAATGAGCCGTTCAGGCGGCAGGCCTGC
Organism: uncultured Alphaproteobacteria bacterium; assembly: GCA_963753135.1. Classification (GTDB taxonomy): domain Bacteria; phylum Pseudomonadota; class Alphaproteobacteria; order Rhizobiales; family Beijerinckiaceae; genus Roseiarcus. The sequence continues at coordinate 51,656 of CAVWBA010000011.1, forward strand.
TTCGAGCAGCGACCGCGTGACCGGGCCGGTGCCCGGCCCAAGCTCGACGACAAGGCCATGCGCCGGCGAGCCGACCGCGGTCGCCATTGCACGCGCCAGAGCGCGCCCCGACGGCGCGACAGCGCCGGTCAGCCGCGGCGAAGCGACGAGAGACTTAAGGAAACGCGCGCTGTCACCGAGGCTCCGCCGCCGCAGTTCGTCCGGCGCTTGACCCTGCATTCCGCCTCCGCGGACCGAGCGCCGATCAAGGGCCCCGGTCAGGTCGGCGCTTATAGCGAGCGGAGGCCCGCCTGCAAAGCAGGGCGGGCTGGTTTCGATGTATATCGGACATAACTCTCAGGCCGGCCACTCTTCGGAGGACATATGTCCACGGTCGCAAAATCCTCGGTGATCGACGCCGACACGGTCGAGCGCGAGATCATCGCGCGGCTCAGGGCCGCAAAGCTTCGCCTTCGGTCCGACAAGGTGGCTTTGCGACTCGTAGGCAGGCTCAAAGCCGCGCTGGCCAGCGTTGTTCCGGAAGGGCAGACCGTAATCTTCACAATCACCGCCCCGATAAGGCTTCCCGGGAAAACGGCTGCAGCGCTGGAAAACGTGGTGCGCGCCGCGCCTGATGCGGAGCGCCGTAAAGTCATCCACGATAACGAGGTTCGAACCCGCCGGGTGAAGGGGGTCCCGAAGCACATGCCCAAGGTGCTGGGTTTTGTGCACAATTTTGAATCGGACGCCGGCGCCATCCTTGCCTTGGTGGAAGCCCGGCTGCTCGATCCGAACGGGGACGCGTAACGTCCGGCCGAAGAACTGGCCGTCAGCTCCGACCCTCGAAGAACTCCTTCATCTTGGCGAAGAAGCCGGCGCTTTCCGGGTGGGTGGTGTTTGACAACTCAGAGGCAAACTCCGCCAGGAGCTCGCGTTGGCGCCGCGTCAGGTTTTGCGGCGTCTCAACGACGAGTTGAACGAAGAGGTCGCCCGAATCGCGTGCGCGCAGCACCGGCATGCCCTTGCCGCGCAGCCTCAATTGTCGCCCCGATTGGGCGCCTTCCGGGACACTGACCCTGGACTCGGTTCCATCAAGCGTCCGAACGTTGAACTCGCCGCCGAGCGCCGCCTGCACCATTGAGATCGGCACCCGGCAATAGAGGTCGGCGCCGTCACGCTGGAAGAACGCATGCGGCTTGACGGTGAGGAAAATATAGAGGTCGCCCGCAGGGCCGCCGCGCATTCCCGCTTCGCCCTCGCCGGTAAGGCGAATGCGCGTACCGTCCTCGACGCCGGCGGGGACATTGACCGACAGCGTGCGCTCGCGCGTCACGCGGCCGGAGCCAGCGCACTTGTCGCACGGATTCTCGATGGTCTGCCCGCGGCCATGGCAGGAGGGGCAGGTGCGCTCGATTGCGAAAAAGCCCTGCTGCGCGCGCACGCGTCCGTGTCCGCCGCAGGTCTTGCAGGTCGCGGGCTTCGAGCCGGCGCGCGCCCCGGAGCCTGCGCAGGCTTCGCATGCGATTGAAGTCGGCATGCGGATCGAGGCGGTTTTGCCGTGAAACGCCTCTTCGAGCGTGATCTCGAGGTTATAGCGAAGGTCGGCGCCGCGCTCCCGGCCCCCGGACTGACGTCCGCGCCGCCCGCCCATCATGTCGCCGAACAGATCGTCGAAGATGTCGGACATCGAGGCCGCAAAGCCGTCGCTCATGCCGCTCTGGTCGAAAGCGGCGTGACCGTAACGGTCGTAAGCCGCGCGCTTCTGCGCGTCCGACAGATGCTGATAAGCTTCGTTGAGCTCCTTGAACCGCGCCTCGGCCTGCTTGTCGCCGGGATGCCGGTCGGGATGGCACTGCATCGCCGCCTTGCGGAAGGCGGACTTCAGTTCGGCGTCGCTCGCCGATTTGGAAACACCCAGGGTTTCGTAAAAATCGCGCTTGGCCATCTTTAGCGCGCCCGCAGCCTATGCATGCCTAGACCTACTCACGCTACGCCGTGTTTCAAGAGGCTCGGACCTGTTCCCTGACGCGGAAGCCGGCGTCTTGAACGCCGGCGCTTGCAGTCAGCCCCATCTCCCCCCGCCATCGCGGCGTCCCCTAAAAGGTACAGTCGGCCGCTTCACGCGGCCGACTTCATTTCGCTCAAGGCTTCTTCTTGTCGTCGTCGACTTCGCGGAATTCCGCGTCGATGACGTCGTCCTTTGCCTGCTCGCCAGCTTCGGCGCCCTCGCCCGGCGCGCCGCTCGCCTGCTGGGCCTTGTACATGGCCTCGCCCAGCTTCATCTGCGCCTGCATCAGGTCGTTCGTACGCGCCTTGATCGCCTCGACGTCCTCTCCCTGCAGCGCCGTGCGCAGGGAAGCGACGGCAGATTCGACCGCGCTGCGATCGGACTGGGAGACCTTGTCGCCGTACTCCTTCAGCGCCTTTTCCGCATCATGCGCCAGCAACTCGCCGCTATTCTTGGCGTCGACCATCTCGCGCCGCTTCTTGTCCTCGGCGGCGTGAGCCTCCGCGTCCTTCACCATCTTGTTGATGTCGGCTTCGCTTAAGCCCCCCGACGCCTGGATGCGGATCTGCTGCTCCTTGTTGGTCGCCTTGTCCTTGGCGGTCACGTTGACGATGCCGTTGGCGTCGATGTCGAACGTCACCTCGATCTGCGGCACGCCGCGTGGCGCGGCCGGAATCCCGACCAGATCGAACTGGCCGAGCGCCTTGTTGTCGGCGGCCATCTCGCGCTCGCCCTGGAAGACGCGGATGGTGACTGCGGTCTGATTGTCCTCGGCGGTCGAGAACACTTGGCTCTTCTTGGTCGGGATGGTCGTGTTGCGCTCGATGAGGCGAGTGAACACGCCGCCCAGCGTCTCGATGCCGAGCGAGAGCGGCGTAACGTCGAGCAGCAGCACGTCCTTGACGTCGCCCTGCAGCACGCCCGCCTGAATGGCGGCGCCTATCGCGACCACCTCGTCCGGGTTGACGCCCTTATGAGGCTCCTTGCCGAAGAATTGCTTGACGACTTCCTGCACCTTCGGCATGCGCGTCATGCCGCCGACCAGAACCACCTCGTCGATCTGACCGGCCGACAAGCCGGCGTCCTTGAGCGCCTTCTTGCACGGCTCGACAGTCCGCTGGATAAGGTCGTCGACCAGCGCCTCGAACTTGGCCCGCGTCAGCTTGAGGGCCATGTGCTTCGGCCCGCTCGCGTCGGCGGTGATGTAAGGCAGGTTGATTTCGGTCTGGGTCGCGGACGAAAGTTCGATCTTCGCCTTCTCGGCCGCCTCTTTCAGCCGCTGAAGCGCGAGCTTGTCCTTGGTCAGGTCGATGCCCTGCTCCTTCTTGAATTCGCCCGAGAGATATTCGACCAGCCGCATGTCGAAGTCTTCGCCGCCGAGGAACGTGTCGCCGTTCGTCGACTTCACCTCAAACACGCCGTCGCCAATTTCAAGGACCGAAATGTCGAACGTGCCGCCGCCGAGGTCGTAGACCGCGATGGTGCCAGCCTTCTTCTTGTCGAGGCCGTAAGCGAGCGCCGCCGCGGTCGGCTCGTTGATGATGCGCAGCACTTCAAGCCCGGCGATCTTGCCGGCGTCCTTGGTCGCCTGCCGCTGGGCGTCATTGAAGTAGGCGGGAACCGTGATCACCGCCTGGGTGACCGGCCCGCCAAGATGCGCCTCGGCCGTCTCCTTCATCTTCTGCAGAATGAAGGCGGAAATTTGCGAAGGCGAATATTGCTTGCCGTCCGCCGTGACCCAAGCGTCCCCATTCGGTCCGCGAATGATCTTGTACGGGACGAGGCCCATATCCTTCTTGGTCATCGGATCATCGAACGTCCGTCCGATGAGGCGCTTGATCGCAAAAAAGGTCCGTTCAGGATTGGTCACCGCCTGCCGCTTCGCGGGCTGGCCGACCAGGCGTTCCCCGTCGTCGGTGAACGCTACGATAGAGGGCGTCGTCCGCGCGCCCTCCGAATTCTCAATCACCTTGGGCGCTGAGCCCTCCATGACAGCGACGCACGAGTTGGTTGTGCCAAGATCGATGCCAATTACTTTCGCCATTACTCACCCCTGTTCTTTTGCGGGACCGCCGAGCCCCAAAGCGGCAAGGCCTAAGAGAGGCGTTCCACCGATCGCTTCGTAGCCGACGGCTGACGTCTTCCGATCCCCATCTTTCATCCAGATTTCCGTCAATTCAGCGCGTCGTGCGCCCAAACCGGACAGTCGGGGCGTATATAGGTGGGGCGTTTTAGCGGCGCAAGGCGCGGAAGTCGTGGATTTTTCGTGTTTACACATGGCCGCGAGGCGCAGGGCGCGCTTCCCCTTTCTCGCCAGCGCCTCTACACTTGGCTCGATGACTCGGCTTTTCGTCCTCTCGCTTTTTGGCCTCCTCAGCCTGGCGTTCTGTCCTCGTCCATCCTTCGGTCAATTGACGCTGCCGGGCGCGGCGCCCGCGGCTCCGGAGGGAGCCGCGACCCGTCCCAAGCCGAAGAGCGCCCACAAGGCGAGGTCGGGCGGCGAGGCCAGGCCCGGCAAGCCGACCGCCGAGGCGGGGGTTGCGAGCCTGGTCGGGCGGCCGCTCATGCTCAACGGCAAGTCGGGGCTCCTGCAGATTTCCGGCGATGACAAGGCGATCACCGTCGAGAAGCTTCAGCTCGCCGGGGAGGGCGTTTCAAACTCATCGCAGCGCTGCGTCGTCGACATCGTCGGCGAGACTCCGATCGAGGCGACAAACGTTGGCCGTCCAGACGGGCTCGAGCGGTTCGAGGTCAAAGTTCCCGCCTGCCCGATCTCGTTCGACGTTCTTGACGGCGCGGTTCTTGTGCCGACCCAAATCTCCGCCTGCGTGTTCAAGGCCGCCGATTGCCAGACCGCGCCGGGCGGCCTCTGGGGACCGGATGGAGGCCCGCTGGTCGGGGACGCGGCCAAGATCGTTAAGGAACGCGCAGAAGCGGAAAAGACGATGGGCAAGCTCGTCCGCGCGATCGAGGATCGCAGCGAGAACAACGCGCAGGCGGCGGACCTCGTGCGCGATCAGAACGGCTTTGCTGCGCAGCGCGACGAGCTTTGCCGCGATTACGCTAAGGAGAGCCTCCACGGCTATTGTGCGTTGCGCGTGACAGAGGCGCGAACTGCGCTTTTGCAGGCGAGGCTCGATGAGCTTAGCCCCGCAACCGCTTCCAAGATGACGACCGAAAAGGGTAAAAAGTCAAAGTCGAGGAAAAGCGCCAAGCAGCCCTAAAGCCGCGTCCGTGCGCTAATCCAGGGTGAGGGCGAGGTGAGCCAATGACGCAAAATTCGACTGATGTCGGCGCGGGCGCCGCGACCGGACCCAACGTCCACGCCTCGAAGTCCCTGACGGCGAAAGCGGCCGATGAGTTCCGCAAATTCCTCGTTCTCTTTTTCTATCTTTGGATTCTGTTCGGCGTTTTCGTGCTGAACCAAGGCGTCGTCCTGCGCGAGCACGGGTTCGATTTCGCCCCGCAAGGCTTTGCCTTCATCAATGCCCTCGTCTTCGCCAAAGTCATGATGCTGTTCGAGATCTTTGATCCCGGGCGCTGGTTGCGCAAGAGGCCGCTTATCTATCCGATCCTCTATGAGAACTCTGGTTCTGACGGTCCTCTTCCTTGTCGCCCATGTGCTAGAAAAGACGCTCGAAGGACTGCTTCGCGGAAAGACAATGGCCGAGAGCATGCCCTTGATCGGCGGCGGAGGCCTCTTAGGATTGCTCAGCGCAACCGCCATCCTGTTTATCGCGCTGATCCCGTTTTTCGGCCTGAGGAATTTGAGCCTGGCCATGGGCGAAGGGCGGCTCTGGGCGGTGATTTTCGAGCAGCCTTCAGCGGAAGAGGGTGAACGCCGACGAGGCGCGCCGCAGCGTTCTGCGTAACTTTTGAGGCGCGCTGGGAAGACCGGAGACTTTATCTGTCAGGACGGCTCGGCTAGCTTAGCGCGGAGGTCGGATCCCCCGCCGCAACCAGCTTCGCCTCGCGAGGACGATCAGCCCATGTGGGAAGAATTCAAGGAATTCGCGCTTAAAGGCAATGCGCTGAGCCTCGCCATCGGCGTCATCATCGGCGCGGCGTTCGGCAAGATCGTCGATGCTTTGGTCAACGACATCATCATGCCGGTCCTCGGCATCGCAGGAAAGGCAGACTTCACCAATTATTACATTCCCCTGTCTAGCAAAGTGACCGCGACCAATCTGGCGGATGCAAGAAAGCAGGGTGGCGTTCTGGCCTACGGCGACTTCGTCACAGTGGTCATCAACTTCCTCATCGTCGCCATCGCGCTCTTCGTCGCCATTAAGGCGATCAACATTATGACCCGGCGGGCGGCGAAAGAGCCTCCCGTGCCAGCCCCGCCCACGCAGGAAGTCGTTCTCCTGACCGAAATCCGCGACCAGCTCGCCAAGCGCGGCGCTTGACGAGGCCGGCTCACTCGGCCGCGGCCACCGCTTCAGACCCGGCTTCGCCCTCCAGCTCGATAAGCCCGGAGGTCTGGCGCCTCGCAACCCAGAATGACGCCTGCGCCACGACGCCGGCGCCAACGAGCACGACCGCCGAAGCGAGCGCGGGGTTTGCGCCGAATCCCGCCACCGCAACCAGCGCGGCGCCGACCGCCATCTGGACCGAGCCGTAAAGTCCGGAGGCCGTTCCGGTCACGCGTGGATTTACGCTGATCGCCTGGACAAGGGCGGCAGGCGCCGCAGCGCCGACGCCGAGGCTGAAGGCGAACATCGTCCCGATGACGCCGGCCAGAGTCGCCCGGTCGGCGATCAAAAGGCCAAGGAAGGAAGCTGCCGCCACGACGCTGACGGCGTTGGCCGCGACCAGAAACCGGTTGAGCGGAAACCGATCGATCAGCCGGCTTGCGAGAAAGCTGCCGAGCCAGAGGCCGGAAACCAGGAGCGCAAGATAGAGCCCGACGCTTGCGCTCGGCGCGTGCAGCGTGTCGACGAAGATGAAAGGCGCGCAAGCGATGAAGGCGTAGAGGGGGGTCGTCGCGCAAGCGCCGCCAAGGGCGTAGCCCAGAAACTGCCGGGAGCGCAGCAGGCCGATATAATCACGTCCGTATTGCGAGGCGCTGACGAACGCCGCCTCCTGCCGCGTCTCGGGAAGAACCCGCCACGCCAGTACGAAGTTGGCTGCGCCCAACGCGCTCAGCCCCATCAGGATCGTTCGCCACCCCCAAAGACCGCTGAGCGCCGCGCCGATCAGCGGAGCAATCGCAGGCCCCGCGGTCACCAGCACATTGACCAGCGCGAGGCGCCGCGCGGCCTCGTGCGCCTGCGACGTGTCGCGGATGATGGCGCGGGCGAGCAGCAGGCCCGAACATCCCCCCAAGGCCTGGAAAAATCGCGCGATGACCAGGGTGTGCACGTCCGGGGCGAAAAGCCCGGCGACGCTGGCGATCGTGAACAGGCAGAGGCCAACCAGCAGAGCGGGCCGACGGCCAAAGCGATCCGACGCAGGCCCATAGACCAACTGACCCACAGCCAATCCCAGGATGTAGACACTGATGGTCAGCTCCAGAGCGGCGGGCGTCGCGTGGAGATCTTTGGCCGCGGCGGGCAGCGCGGGCACGAAGATGTGCATGCCGACCGGCCCGCTGAAGGTGAACAACCCCAGGAGCCAGAGCGGAACGGCGCGTTGGCGGACGAGCTTCACTGGCCCACCGTCGCCCGTTTGCGTTCGGCCGTTGCCGTTGGCCCATCCGGCAGGCTCAGAAGCCGATCCCTGACGGTTTCGAGCAGGCGAAGCGTGCGGCCTAAATCGTCGTCCGACGACCTCGCCGAGACACGAGCGTCGCGGATGTCGCTGGGATACAAGCTCGACCTGATCGACAGTCCGGCGTCCACGCGGACGTTAGGGCAAGGCTCTTTGCGCGGCGATCGGCGCGGATCCTCGCATCGCTCGATGAAGCCCGAATTCTCAAGCGCGTCGATCAGGCGGACAACCGAGGAGCAATCGAGAGACAAAGAGGCCGCCAACTCGTTCTGCCGCATGGGCGTTTCGGACCGCGCGATCCGGAGCAAGGGTAGCCAGGTCGCTTCCGTCAAACCGAAAGGCTGCAACCGCCCGTCGACAGCGCGCCGCCACTCGCGCGCCACATGGGCGACGAGAGGCGCTAGCCGGGCGCGGGCGTCTTTTGGAGCAAGTGGCATGCGACTCATAATAGATGACATACAAACAAATGGCATGTCAACTATTCGCGAGCCGACCAAAACCCGGACCTCTGACTTCGTGGCTGCCCGGTTCCCGCATCCTCAACAAACGCCCCTCAACGCGTCAAACGGTCGCATTCCAACGCTAGCATGGCGGATAATGATCGATTGTCGATCGATGGAGCGTCGCGCATTCGCCTGGGCGGCGATCGGGCGGCCGACCGAAATGGATTGGCTGAAATGAGCCGCCGGAGGAACAACCCATGACACGACACATTCTTCTCGCCTGCGCAGCGCTCGCCGCCTGGACATTCGCTCCCGCCGCCCGGGCCGCCGAGGATGAAGCGTCGCGCCGGCGATGGAGAGGATGCAGCATTGGGCTGACGACCACGAGGCGATGCTCGACGCCAAGGTCGCCGGTCTCAGGGCGGGCCTCAGGCTGACTTCGGATCAAGAGAAGCTCTGGCCGCCATTTGAAACGGCGATTCGCGACGCCGCGAAGCTGCACATGGACCAGATGAAGTCGATGATGGAGCGCATGCGGAAGATGCACGAGACGATGATGCAAGGCGAGTCCGGCGAAGCTGTCTCTCCCATCGACCGACTCGAGGCCATGGGGCAGCGCATGTCCGCGCGCGGCGCGGCGATCGAGAAAGTCGCCGAGGCCGGCAAGCCGCTGTACGCAAGCCTCGACAAGTCCCAGAAGAGACGCTTCGTCATGCTTGGCCGGGCGCTATTCATGATGGGACACGGTCATCCCGCCGCGGCCATGATGCACGGTATGATGGGCCACGGAGCGATGGGTCACGAGGGGACGATGGGCGGCGAGTCCGACAGGATGGAGGGGATGGGGCATGGGCCCGACGAGCATGGGCCTGATGACGAAGAGGACAATTCGGACCAGCAATAACTCTGGGCGGCTCCCGCTCCACCCCAAGTCTGGCTGGTCAGTCGCGTCAGACGGGGCGATTTCGCTGACCCGCGGGCATAAGGCCTAACGCCGGACAGGCGGGACAAGAGCTGGCGCACACCTCGCGGTTATGCGCCTGCGGATCATTTGCCGTTTTTCTCCAGCCAAGCCTTCATTTGCGCGATCTCCTTCTGCTGCGCGGCGACGATGTCTGCGGCCAACTGGCGCAGTTCCGGGTCGGCTCCGTATTGGAGCTCGACCTTGGCCATATCGATCGCCCCTTGATGATGCGGAATCATCATAAGCGCGAAATCCGCGTCCGGCCTGCCTGTCGGCTTAACGTGCATGTTGTTCATCATGGTTTTCATCGAAGCCGCCAACGCCTTATCGGCGGGATTTGTCGCGGGCTTCATCGTCATGTTCATGCCCTTCATGTCCTCGGCGCAGACAGTTTCCGCTGTCGAGAGGAATGCGGGCATGGCGAGGGCGGCGACGATAGCCATGAATTTGTTCATAATGCTTTCTTTCTGAGTAGCGAGATCGGACCCGAATCAGTCCGGCTTGGGCGACGGCTCCACGTTAATTGCGGAGGTATTTGATTAGCGCCGCTATGCCGAGCGCCAACACGATAAGAACTAGCAGCCAGACCAACCCGCCGCCCCACATCATGGAGCCGCCGAACATCCCATCGAAACCCATCATGCTCCTGTCCTCCTCATTTGCTCAATGGAGGCGCACGCTTCGCAATCTTAGCGCGTTGGCGATGACGCTCACTGACGACAGCGCCATCGCCGCTGCGGCAATCATCGGCGAGAGGAGGAGTCCGGTCGCCGGATAGAGAATGCCGGCCGCAATCGGCACGCCGGCGGCGTTATAGATGAAGGCGAAGAGCAGATTCTGCCGGATGTTGCGCATCGTCGCTTGCGAGAGGCGACGCGCCGCGACAATGCCGCCGAGATCCCCACCGAGGAGGGTGACGCCCGCAGATTCGATCGCGACGTCGGTCCCCGTTCCCATCGCGATCCCGACATCGGCGGCCGCAAGCGCCGGGGCGTCGTTGACGCCGTCGCCAGCCATCGCGACGATCCGCCCTTCCTTGCGCAAACGCTCAACCACCCTGCCCTTGTCCTGCGGCAGGACTTCCGCCTCGATTTCGCCGATGCCAAGCTTGCGCCCGACGGCTTCGGCAGTCGCGCGATTGTCGCCCGTGAGCATGACCACGCGGACGCCCGCGCCCTTGAGCGCGCGAACCGCGTTAGCCGTCGTCGCCTTGACCGGATCGGCGATGGCGATCACGCCGCTCGCCTTGCCGTCGAGCGCGGCGAAGATCGCTGTCGCGCCGCCGTTGCGCAGTTCCTTCGCTGCTCCTTCAAGGGCGCCGACGTCGATTCCGGCCGCCTGCATCATCGGCTGATTGCCGAGCGCGACTTTGCGACCATCGATGATTCCGGTCACGCCCTTGCCCGAGACGCTCTCGAAGCCATCGACCTTGGCGAGCGCGAGACCGCGATCCGCCGCCGCGCGCAAGACCGCGGCGGCGAGAGGATGCTCGCTGCCGCGCTCGAGACTGGCGGCGAGCTTAAGCAGTTCACCTTCGCTGACTCCGGGCGCAGGCTTCAGCGCCACAACCGCGGGCTTGCCTTCAGTCAGTGTGCCGGTCTTGTCGACGACAACCGTGTCGACCTTTTCGAGCCGCTCGAGCGCTTCTGCATTCTTGATCAGGACCCCCGCCTGGGCGCCCTTGCCCACGCCGACCATGATCGACATCGGCGTCGCCAGGCCGAGCGCGCACGGGCAAGCGATGATCAGCACCGAGACGGCCGCGACCAGGCCATAGGCCATCCGCGGTTCAGGACCCCAGATCGCCCAGGCGACGAAGGCGACGACGGCCACCCCGATCACAAGCGGCACGAACCAGCCCGACACCTGATCAGCGAGACGCTGGATCGGCGCGCGGCTGCGCTGCGCCTGCGCAACCATCTGCACGATCTGCGCCAGCACGGTGTCGCGGCCGACCTTGTCGGCGCGCATCACGAAGGCCCCGCTTCCGTTCATCGTGCCGCCGATGACCCGGTCGCCGACTGTTTTGCCGACCGGCATCGACTCCCCGGTCAGCATGGACTCATCGACCGCGCTTCGCCCCTCGATGACTTCACCGTCCAGCGGGACCTTCTCGCCCGGCCGCACGCGCAAGGCGTCACCGATCTTCACCGCGTCGAGGGCGACCTCTTCGTCCGCGCCATTCGCGTTGACGAGCCGCGCGGTCTTGGGCGCAAGATCAAGGAGGGCGCGGATCGCGCCGCCCGTCTGCTCACGCGCCCTGAGCTCGAGCATCTGCCCGAGCAGGACAAGGGTCGTGATGACCGCCGCGGCTTCAAAATAGACAGCGACCGCGCCGCCCATTCCCCGAAAGTCCGGCGGGAAGAGGCCCGGCGCAACGGTGGCGACGACGCTATACGCCCACGCCACGCCGACCCCCATGGCGATCAGCGTGAACATGTTGAGATTGCGGTTCCTGAGCGACGTCCAGCCGCGTTCGAAGAACGGCCAACCAGCCCACAGCACGACCGGCGTGGCGAGCACAAGCTGAATCCAGTTGGAGACCGCTTCCGGCAGGAACGCATGCAGATTGGTGAGATGCGCGCCCATTGCGAGCACGAACACCGGAATGGAGAGCGCAAGCGCGACCCAGAAGCGCCGGGTCATGTCGACGAGCTCCGCGTTCGGGCCGGCCGCTTCCGCGGCGACCTCCGGCTCCAGAGTCATGCCGCAGATCGGACAGTTCCCGGGATGGTCCTGCCGAATCTGCGGATGCATCGGGCAGGTGTAGATTGCGCCCGCGGGAGGAGACTTCGGCGGGGTTGACGCGCCAGCGTGGTGAGCATGGTCATGCTCGGCGCCCGCGGGCGCGTCAGCCGGCTCCGACAGGTATCGCGCGGGATCGGCGACGAACTTCTCGTGGCAGCCGGCAGAGCAGAAATAATAGGCTGCGCCAGCGTGCTCGGCCTTGTGCTTGGCCGTCGCCGGATCAATCGACATCCCGCAGACGGGATCCTTCGCGAGCGCGGTTCCGTGGTCGACGGAGCTCAAGGGCAAACCCTGCTTGTGTTCCATGAACGGAAGGCATAAACCTTCCTATCATGGGAAGGTCAAGCGGATTCTCGCAGTGAACATCGGCGCGGCCGCGGCGGCGAGCGGCGTCACCGCCAAGATGATCCGCCATTACGAGGCGATCGGGCTGTTGCGTCCCGCTCCGCGACGGGACAACGCCTATCGCGACTATGGGCCTCGCGACATCCACGAGCTTCAGTTCATCCGGCGCGCGCGCCGGCTCGGCTTTTCGATTGCGGAGATCGGCGAATTGCTGGCGCTATGGCGAGATCGCGGCCGCTCGAGCCGCGAGGTCAAGCGCATCGCGGAAGCGCATATCGGCGATCTTCAATCGCGCGTCGCCGAAATGCAGGCGATGGCGAACACGCTTCGCGAACTGGTCGCCGCCTGCCATGGCGACGATCGGCCGGACTGCCCGATCCTCGATGACCTCGCGATGGACCCGGGTCCGCTCAGCTAGGCCAGAGTTCAGCGGGCTCCTTTGGCTTCCGCGCCGCAGGAGCCCGCAACAGCGTCAGGCCGCCGCCTTCGCCGTCATGGCGCGATACACGGCGCTCTCGAAATCGATGTATCCGCCTACCGAAGCAGGGTCCGCAAAGGGCAAGATCTGAGTGGCCCAGAAGCCGCCGATCCCATTCTTGCGATCGATCCAGAAGTAGAGATTGGCGAGGCCCGCCCACGCAAGGGCGCCGGCCGGCCGCCCGTCGGCGCGTCGTGGTCGTTGATCATGAACGTGAGCGCCCAGGACTTGGGCATTCCGGGGAAGAACTCGGCGTAGTTGGAAAGGCTCGGAATCACGCCTGGCAGCCCCTTGATTTTCATGTCGCCCGGGAGCCCGTTCTTGACCGCCATCTCGACCGTTTCTTTCTTGAGGACGCGTCCCGCCGGTCCCTGGCCGTCGTTCAACCACATCCGGATGAACTTCGCGTAGTCGAGCACTGTCGAGTAAAGCCCATGGCCGCCCATGTGCACCTCGGGGTCAGGCGGGAGCGCAAAGTCGGGGAGCGGCGTCAACTTTCCCGTCTCGTCCCGCTGATGCATTGTCACCATGCGCTTGCGCATCGATTCATTCATCGAAAACGCCGTGTCCTCCATGCCGAGCGGCTTGAAGATCCGCTCCTTCATCACTTCGCCAAGCCGCTTGCCGGCTATCCCCTCGACCACCTGGCCGGCCCAATCCATGTTCGAGCCGTACTCCCATTTCTCGCCGGGGTCGAACAGTAGAGGCGTCCGAATCGAGGCGTGCGACGCGGTGATGACGCTCGGCTGCTTGTGGTCCTGAGCGAGCCGGTTGTAAGCCTCGTTGAAGAAGTCGTAGCCAAAGCCTGCGGTGTGAAGCAGGAGCATCCGCGTGGTCACGTCGCGCTTTGGCGCGCGAAGTTTCGGCTTTCCGGCGTCATCGAAGCCGTCGAGGACTTGGAGCTTGCCGATCTCCGGGGCGTAGGTCTTCGCCGGCGCGTCGAGGTTGAGCTTGCCGTCTTCCACCAACTGAAGGCACGCCGTGCCGGTAATCGCCTTGGTGGTCGAGAAGATGGCGAAGACGCTGTCGGCGGTCATCGGCGTATTGGCGCCTGCCTGGCGCACGCCGAAAGCGCCCTCGTAGATGTTGGCGTTGCGGTCCGTTGCGACCGCCACAACGCCCGGCACGCCGGGGGTGGAGTTCACGGCCTTGCTGAGTACGCCGTCGGCTGCTGTTTTGATTGATTGAACCATGCCTTCCTCCCTGATAACCGCGGCGCGCCTATTTTGGGCCGCTGGCTCCGATCACTTTATCATATGAAAGTTGGCGTAACTCTGTCGGGGTCGGAGGTGCAGAAACCCCTTGTCCACGCGGTTGTGCTGGTCCATGAGGCCGAAATGAACGTCGCCTCGCCCTCAGCCACACGCAATTGGCCCAATCTCATCCGTCCTGCCATGCGCGACGTTGAGACCAGCGGTATCGTAGAAGTGTTCAACTACGGCCGCGGGCGGCAGGGGCTTATTCCCTTGTGGGTGGGCGAAGGCGACCTGCCCACCCCGCCGTTCATCTGCGAAGCGGCCAAGACCTCTCTCGACCGCGGCGAGACTTTCTACACCTGGCAAAACGGGGTCCCGGAGCTGCGCGACGCGATCGCGGCCTATATGACGCAAGTCTATGGCGCGACGCCGGAGGGCCACCCTTTCTCGCCGCAGAATTTCTTCGTCACCATCGGCGGAATGCACGCGATCGAGATCGCAACCAGGCTCATCGTCGGGCCGGGCGACGAGGCGCTGATCCCCACGCCAGCGTGGCCCAATTTCGTCGGCGCGCTCGAAATTTCCGGGCGCGCGCGCCGTGCCCGTGCGCCTCGATAAAGGAACGCGCTGGAGCCTCGATCCGGCGAAGCTCGAGAAGGCGGTGACGCCTCTAACCCGCCTCATCTTTTTCAACACGCCCGCCAACCCGACCGGGTTCGTCGCGACGCGGGAGGAGATTATCGAGACGCTCGCCATCGCGCGCCGGCATGGGCTTTGGATCATCGCCGATGAGATCTACGGGCGCCTCACCTACGACGGCGTCCGCGCGCCTTCCTTCCACGACGTCATGGCGCCCGACGACAAGATCCTGTTCGTCCAGACTTTGTCCAAGAACTGGGCGATGACCGGTTTCCGCATCGGCTGGCTGGAGGCGCCGCCGGAGCTCGCCGAGGTGATCGAGAACCTGGTCCAATATACGACGTCGGGCGTGCCCGTGTTCAACCAGCGCGCCGCGACTGCGGCGCTCGAACAGGGCGAAGCGTTTCTTGGCCAGCAAATCGAGCGCTGCCGCCGCTCGCGCGACATCCTATGCGAAGGGCTGGCCAAGACCGGCCGCGTTCGCTTCTTCAAGCCCGAGGCCGCGTTCTATCTCTTCTTCTCGATCGACGGCTTTTCCGATTCGCGCGCGCTCGCGCTCAGACTCATCGACGAAGCCGGCGTCGGCGCCGCGCCAGGAAGCGCCTTCGGCCCTGGCGGCGAAGGCCATCTGCGCATTTGCTTCGCCCGCGATCCCGAGCAGATCGCCGAAGCGACGCGGCGCATGGCGCGGTGGCTCGCGGCGGCCTAAAGCAAATTGCTTTGGATTGAGGCGGCCGAGCGCGAACGGCTCGGACGACACGACAATCTATTGCAGAAGATCCGAAATCAGGGTAAGCTTGCCCCATGATAAATTCTGCCCTTCCGCAGACCAGCGCCGCAGATTCCTGTTTTGGCGGGTCTCACGCGGCGGAAAAGGGCCGAGAAAAATTCTTCCGGCAAAAAGCCGCGTAACCCATTGAAAAGTCTCGATTAGGACGAGAGAATCCAAGGAAATCCAAGAGAATCCAACGCCTATAATCTGCGGGTTTCACAGCGAACAGGCGGCCCGCCAAGAAAATCCAAACCAATCGACCTCAGGCTCCGCGCGCCGGCAAGGGGGCGGCGCCCTGTTGCGCGACGGCGTCAAGATCGGCGGCGGTGATCGGCTGATCGACCACGAAAAAGTACGACGCCGCCGAAGCGAGCCCGATCACCGCGCCCACGACCATCGCCGGAATGAACGAGCCGGTGTGCTGCACGATGAGCCCGGTGACCGTGGGCGCGAGCGCCCCGCCGAGATAGCCGCCGAAGTTCTGCATGGCGCCGATCGAAGCGGTGCAGTTCGTTGGCGCCGCGACCGAGCTTAGCGCCCAGGCGCAGGTGCTGGTGACGTAGAGGAGAAAGAGCGAGGCCGAAATGAAGGCGATCGCCAGCGCGTTGCTGGCGACGAAGGCGGCGGCGACGGTGCAGACCGCAGTGCCGCACAAGGCGATCGTCGCCGGATACCTTCGGCTGTTCACCGGGGACACGCCGCGGCGCACAAGAATGTCCGCGAGATAGCCGCCGAGCAGCCCCCCCACGACCCCCCAGACGAAGGGAATGGCGGCTGCGAAGCCGGTGAACTTGACGCTCATGTGCCGCTCGAGCTCCAGATAGCCGGGAAGCCACGCGGTATAGATCCACGTCAGATAGATGCAGCCGAAATAGCCGAGGATCATGCCCCAGGTGGTGCGGAAGCGGAACAATTGCTTCCATTCCCTGAGCGTCACGACAGTCCGCCCGCCGGGCGGATCGCCATGGGTGCGGTAGGCGTTCTCTTCCGCGGTCAGGTCGACGTCGCTCGGATTGCGGTAGAAGACGTACCAGACCGCCGCCATCGCGAGACCGGCGATCCCCATGATCATGAACATGATCCGCCAGCCGAAGCTCAGCATCAGGAAGGTGAGGAGCGGCACGGCGATCGCGGTCCCCAGCGACGAGGCGCAATTGAAGATTCCGGTCGCAAGTCCGCGGTCGCGCGGATGGAACCAGTCCCGGACCACGCGAGCGCCGGTCGGGAACTGCGGCGCCTCGCCGACGCCCAACAAGAGGCGAGCGGCGAAGAACTGGCCAAAACTCTGCACAATGCCGCCGAGGAACTGGGCGAACGACCAAAGAGCGAGGCCGAAAGTCAACAGCCGGCGCGGCCAGAGCTTGTCGACCATTGCGCCTGTGGGCAATTGCGAAAACGCGTAAGCCCAGAGGAAGGCGGACAAGAGGTAGCCCATATCCGCGATCGACAGATGCAGATCGTCGCGAATGAGCAGATTGGCGACCGCCAGGGTGGCGCGGTCCACATAATTGATCGCGCCGGCCACGACCAGCATGGCGAGCGCAATCCGCTGAATCGATTTGACCCTCGGCGTCGCCGTCACCTTCGATATCGCCATTTCCTCGCCCTGAATTGTCCGATTGGCTCGTTCGCTCCCATTAAGAGCACGAAATCGGCGTCGCGGTCGATGCCTCCGCCAAATTCCCCTCGTTTTCCGCGCGAGCTTTGGCTTCACGTTCGCGTCAGATTGGGCGATGCTCCGGCGCCAACACGATGCTGCCTAGGCGAAATAACCCTCTGGCGCCGCAGCAAACTCGCCGTTAAATCTAGGAGCCAAATCGGAAGGTGTTCATGGTTGCTCGCCCGCGTCGAAGCGTACTCTACATGCCCGGCTCCAGCGCCAAGGCTTTGGCGAAGGCTAAGACGCTGCCCGCCGACGCGCTGATCCTCGATCTCGAGGACTCGGTCGCGCCCGACCAGAAAATCATCGCCCGCGAACAGGTCGTGGAGGCCGTGCGAGCCCGGGCCTTCGGCGGGCGTGAAGTCGTCATTCGCGTGAACGGGCCCCACACGCCATGGGGAGAGGAGGATCTGGTGGCCGCTTCCGGCGCCGGGCCGGACGCCATTCTCTTGCCCAAGGTCGACGGCCCTGGGGCGATCATGGCCGCCGCCCGAACCTTACGCGAAGCGGGCGCGCCCGATGGGATCCGCATCTGGGCGATGATGGAGACGCCCAGCGCCATTTTGAACGCCGGCTCGATCGGCGCCGTCGCTGCCGACCCGGCCTCCCGCCTAGCGGCGCTGGTCATGGGTCTCAACGATCTCGCCAAGGAGACGCGGGCGCGGCTGACGCCCGGGCGGAGCGCTATGATCGTATGGCTCGCGCGCTGTGTCATCGCGGCGCGCGCGCACGGCGTCGACGTCATCGACGGCGTCTTCAACGACATGAAGGATCTTGAAGGCTTCCGCGCGGAATGCGTTCAGGGGCGGGACATGGGTTTTGACGGCAAGACGCTGATCCACCCCACCCAGATCGACATCTGCAACGAGGTCTTCGCGCCCACTTCCGTTGAGGTCGAAAGCGCCGCCGCCATTATCGAGGCGTTTGCGTTGCCGGAGAATGCCGGCAAAGGCGTCATCCAGCTCAACGGCCGCATGGTTGAGCTGTTGCACGCCGACATGGCGCGCCGGACGCTGGCGATCGCCGACGCCATCGCGGAGCGGAGCATGGCCGCGGAGTAGCGCGGTCGACCGCGTTGCCGCGCTCGCCGAGCGCGTCGACCCAAACGCAATCTGCTTTAACCCTGTAGAGGAAGGTCGCCGGCCTTTGCGATCAACTCGATTGAGCGCAGTCGCTCGGAATGCTCGTAGACGTCGGAAACGACGATGAGCTCGTCGGCTCCGGTTTCCTCAACCAACGCGGCCATGCCTTCGCGGACCGTATCGGGCGAGCCGATGATGGAGCGGGCCAGCATCCGCATTGCTTGCGCCTTCTCCATCGGCGTCCAATAGGTTTCGATATCGTCGATCGGCGGCTGACTCAAACCGCGCGCGCCACGAAAGATGTTGGTGAACGACATCTGCTGAGTCGTGGCGAGCCGGCGCGCCTTATCGTCACTTTCGGCCGCGACGATGTTGACGCCGACAATCGCATACGGCCGGTCGAGTTGCTCGGACGGCTTGAACCGGCTGCGGTAAATCTCCAGCGCCGTGATCAGATGATCGGGCGCGAAATGCGACGCGAACGCATAAGGCAACCCCAATTCGGCAGCCAGCATCGCGCCGAAATGGCTCGATCCGAGGATATAGAGCGGCACTTCCGTGCCAGCCGCCGGCACCGCCTGGATGCGCTGCCCGGCGCCCGCCGGCGCAAGGAACGCTTGCAACTCCAGAACGTCCTGGGGAAAGGTGTCGGCGGCTTCCGGCGGGCGCCGCAACGCGCGTAGCGTGAGCTGATCGGTGCCGGGAGCCCGCCCGAGCCCGAGGTCGACGCGCCCCGGAAAAAGCCGCGCCAGCGTTCCGAATTGTTCCGCGATAACGTAGGGCGCATGGTTCGGAAGCATGATGCCTCCCGCCCCGACCCGAATGGTCGTCGTCCCTTCGGCGAGATGAGCGAGCACAACCGATGTCGCGGCGCTGGCGATGCCGGCCATGTTGTGGTGCTCAGCCACCCAGATGCGCCGATAGCCCCATTTCTCGGCGTGAGCGGCGAGGTCGCGGGCGTTCATGAGCGCGCCGCGCGCGTCGGTCTCCTGCGTGACGCGAACCAGCTCGAGAATGGATAGAGGTGTCATGAGACGCCTGAGGCCGGGAGCCGGATCCGTCAGAGCTTCTTGAGCCTCACGATCACGTCGATGGCGGCAATGCTCGTGCCGTCGGGAGGCGGAATCTCGAACTCAGGCAACAAGTCCTCAGGGATGTCGGACAGCTCTTCGGTGTCCTCGCGATAGAAGTGATAGTGCGGCCCGGTCTTGGTGTCGTACCAGAGCTTGGCGTCGTAAATCGCGATCTCCCGGAGCAGACCACAGCGCGAGAACTCGTTGAGCGTGTTGTAAATGGTGCCAAGCGTCGGCGCGAACTGGATCGACCGCGTCTCGTGATAGATCATCTCGGCGGTGAAGTGTCGGTTGCCGGCCCCGAAGATCGCGCGCCCGAGATCGAGCCTTTGCCGGGTCGGGCGCACGCCCGCGGAAGCGAGCTTCCGGACTAGCACGCCGTAGCAGACATCGGGACTCGGAGCGCTCTTCGTTTCCATGGACATTACACGCCACCGGTGGACGGCCAAAACCATTCCCGCCAGCGAGTTCCTCAACTTGATTGAACCGATAATCTAGTCCCGCTTGACCGGGTCCGCAACCTTAAGCTTGGAGCGGAGGCCGCCTCCCGACGCGACGACCGCTCGCTGGCGCCCGGTTTCGGTTTCTCGTATGCCTTTTCGAGCTTCATTTCAGGGAAATTGACCCTTGGCGATTGCGGGCGGATGTCTGTGCAGAGCGGTGCGGTATGAGGTCAGGGCGGAGGCGCCGCTCGGCGCGCGCTATTGCTGGTGCCGGGTGTGCCAATATCTCGGATGCGGAACCGGCGCGGTCGGCGCGCTCTTCCGTAAAGAGGATGTCACCGTTTCGGGTCCGCTCAGCGACTACGTTTGCCAGGCCGACAGCGGCTCGACCATGCATCGACGCTTCTGCGCTCAATGCGGCACCCAGGTTTTCAGCGAAGCGGAAGAGCGGCCAACCGTCACGTTCATTCGGGCGGGAACGCTTGACGACCCCAATCTGGCGGCGCCGACGGCGATCATCTGGCCTCAGTCTGCGCCGAAATGGGCGTGCTTCGACCCCCATCTGCCCCTGATTGAAGGACAGCCGCCGCCGCTGAAAGTTTGACCCCATCTGCTCGTGCGCGCTGCCGGAAGCCCGGCCGCTCATCGCGATTTTCCTTGTCGTAAACCGAAATATACGCTATGTATTCTTCTCGACCAGAATCTACCTCGTGTCCGGACGAGGAGGTGGAATTCGGTTTGAATGGAGCGCTTCGGACACAACCTGAGACGCGAGTCGAAGCGAGACAAATTTTTTTATTTTTTTCGTAACCGGGGCAAATTTCCGGGCGGAGGGGGAATCCGAAGCGCCAAAAAGTATGATTCAAGCTTTGGATGTCCACCGATTCGGGGGGGTCCGCTTGAACGCATGACGTCAGCCGAACTGATCGGCCTGGTTCGCGCCTTGATTGGCGAGGCGACCCGGCTTCGGGCGGGGAACGAGAAGTGTGACCGGGGCGTTTGCCAAGCTGAGAGCCGAGCATTAGGCGGTCAAGGACGAACTGGCGCGATTGAAGAAGCTGCCGCCGCGCCCGCCGCAAAAGCCGTCGGGGATGGACAAGGCGGCGAACCGACCGGATTCGGAAGCGGCCAAGGGTGGGCGGTCGAGTGAGCGGCCCGGCAGCAACCTGGACAGGTTGACGGTCACCCCAGACGATCGGAGTGTGACTCGCTAATCGCGCCGCAAGCCATTGAAATCGCTCAAAACCGACTCGCAAATGGCGAGCCTCCGGACGCGTGGTTTCAGGTGAGCCGCACTCGGGTCGACGTAAGGCCGCCGTCGACCAGTAGGATGTGGCCGGTCACGAAGCTCGCGTCTTCGCTGCAGAGAAACGCCGCGGCGCCGGCGACCTCCGCGGGCTGACCCGCCCGCATGAGCGGCATGGAGCCGATGTTGCTGTTGCGATAGTCGGCGTCGTTGGCGAGCCGGCCGGCCGTCGCTGGCGTCTCGATGAGACCGGGCGCGACCGCGTTCACCCGGATGCCTTCCGGGCCGTACTCGGCCGCCATCTGGCGGGTGAGCCCGGCGATGCCCGCCTTGGCCGACGTGTAGGCAGCCTGCTTCGCCATGCCGACGATCGCCAGGCCTGACGCCATGTTGAGGATATTGCCGCGCCGCTTGCGCAACTCCGGCAAGGCGTCCCGGCATAGCCGGAATGTGCTTGAGAGATTGGCGTTGATCCAATACTCGAAATCCTCATCCGAGGTGTCGTGGGCCGACTTCGAATTGCCGACCCCTGCAATGTTGGCGAGCACATCGAGACCGCCGAACCTCGCCACGCAAGCTTCGATGAGGGGCGCTGACGCTCCTTTCGCCGCGACATCGCAAAGATGCGGCTGCCACCGCTCCACGGCCTGCGGCAGCTTGGCCAGGGCCTCCGGATTGCGGTCAACCGCGAAGACCGACGCCCCTTCGTTGAAGAAGCGGTCGGCGACGGCGCGACCGATGCCCGAAGCCGCTCCCGTGACGATGGCGACCTTGCCGTTGAAACGTCCATTCATGTGAGAACCTTAAGGTGATCATTGTGCGATTTGTGAACAGTATCAACCGCCGTGACGCCCTTGGACAAGGGCGTCATGGACATCGAAATAAGGGGGCATCATGGCATCATGCCGGTCGATTGCGGCGCGATGAGATCCCATACGCCGCTAGCGCAGACCTGGACGGCATTGGCATGCGGGTGGCGCTACCAGTGAGTTACACTGATTTGCGCCAAATAGAGTCAATTACACACGACATGAAACCGAAGGACCAGTGTGACGCGTCCATTCTTCCAGGCCCCAATATTGACATTACACGACAGAAGATTGAGGAGAGGTCGACGAGTCGGCGTCGCCGAAGCGTGTCCGTCATCATCGCGGGGATCAACGGAAGAGAGGCAAGGCCATGCCTACGTTTGCCGCCTCGGTGCGGCGCTGCCTTTGCGGCTGGCGCGGTGTGAAGGAGAAGCCGGCTGTCCTCGTTGCTCTTGCATTGCTCGCAACGCAACAGCCCGACGATAGCCGCAACTCACAATCCTGAATCGTCATCTTGGCGCTCGGCTCAGGCGGCGCCTTCGCCGCCGCTGGCCCCCGCCGCGTCGCCGCAGCCAGGCCCGCGCCCCACAAACGAACGCAGCCTCGAAGTCGCCGCAGCCGAAGCGCCGCCGCGCCCTCCCCGCAGAACGACGATAAGACCAAGGATGAGAAGACAAGCGTTCCAGCAACCGTCGTCGATGGAGAGCAGCTTGAGAGCGTTCTCGGCATCGAAGCACTGAGCTCGGCCGGCGACGACATGGGGCGCATCACTGACATCATCGTCGATCGCGGCGGCCAAATCAGAGCCGCTATCATCGACTTCGGCGGCTTTCTGGGGGTCGGGTCTCGCAAGATCGCCGTCGACTGGCGGTCGTTGCATTTCAACCCCAAGAAGGCTGCTTCGGTGGTCGTGAATCTGACGAAGGATCAATTGCGGGTCGCGCCAGTTTATAAGGCGGCCGAGCCGGTCGTCATGATCGGCGGTCCAGAGGTAAAGCCTCAATGAAGCCTTAAAGAAGCTGCGTTCGATCGCTCTTTTCGACGCATGATCATCTTTCGGACTGATGCTCCAGAGAACGCATGTCCGATTTCTTAGGAGCCAGATCGCCGAGAAGGAAATCGCGGGGCGAAACTGTCAGACCGTCGACGGCGCCTTCGCCCGGCAATCGCCAACCGAAGGGCTCTCCTGTTCCGTCCCTTAGGAGCCGCCGCGCCCTCGACTGGTTCGTCTTTTTTTTGGCGGACGTGCAGACCGGATTTGGCGCCTTCGTATCCGTCTATCTGACCACTGAAAAATGGACCCAGACCGATATCGGCCTTGTCTTGACGGCTGGTGCTATCGTCGGCCTTGATCGGTCAGATCCCGGGCGGCGCGATTGTCGACGCCGCGCGCTCTGAGCGCTGGGTGGCGGCGGCGGCCGTCGTCGCCGTGGGGATCAGCGCGTTCGCGCTCGCCGTATCGCCGATCTTCGTCGTCGTCTTCGCCTCTCGGATTTTGCAAGCGGGCGCGAGTTGCGTGCTGGGCCCTGCGATCGCGGCGATCAGCCTCGGCCTTGTTGGCCACAAAAGGGATCAGCATGCGCCTCGGCCGCAATGCGGCCTTCGCTTCACTTGGTTCGGGCGTCGCGGCGGCGGGCATGGGCGCCGCTGCATATTACATTTCAAACCGCGCCGCGTTCATCCTGGCTGCGAGCATGACCGTACCAGCGCTGCTCGCCCTCTTTCAAATGCGAACGCGCGAAATCGATCCTGCAAGGGCGCATGGCGGCGTCGCAAAATCCGGGCAAGCGAACGCCATAGCCGGTCTGCTTAGCCTATTTGAGATCCGTCCGCTCCTGGTCTTCGCGGGCTGTATCGCGCTGTTTCAACTCGCCAACGCCGCTATGCTGCCGTTGGCGGCGAGCATGATGACTTTGCGCTCGAGCAAGTTCGCCACCATCCTCGTCGCCACCTCGATCGTCGCGCCTCAGCTCATCGTCGCTCTGCTTTCGCCCTGGGTGGGCCGCAAGGCCGAGCAATGGGGACGGCGCCCATTACTGGTTCTGTGCTTCGCCGCCTTGGCGACCCGCGGTCTGTTGTTCGCGTTCCTGAACAATCCGTATCTGCTGATGGCCGCGCAACTCCTCGACGGCGTCTCAGGCGCGAGCGCTGGCGGTGCTGGTTCCACTGATCATCGCTGATGTCGCCGGCGCCACGGGTCATTTCAATCTCGCGCAAGGCGCGGTCGGTTGTGCGGTTGGGATCGGCGCGTCGATCAGCACCACCCTCGTGGGATATGTCAGCGATCGCTTCGACAGCCCTACAGCCTTTCTGATGATGGCTGGAGTTCGGACTTCTTGGTCTGGCCGCAGTGTGGCTCGCGATGCCGGAAACGCGGCCGCATGCAGACGAGCAGTCAGCCGGAGACTGACGCGATCCTCGGGCGGCGCGCCGCGGCGCCGAGCAAGTCTCGGTAAATCTCGAGATAGTCTCTCGCCATGCGGCGGGCCGTGAACCGTTCTTCGAAGCGCTCTCTGATTGTCGTTCGTGACAATCGCGGAACGTGGCGCACGGCGCTGACGGCGCTCATTTCGTCTTCGACGACGAAACCGGTGATCCCTTCCTCAACAAGTTCAGGGACTGCGCCGCGGTTGAACGCGATTACCGGCGCGCCGCACGCCATGGCTTCGATCATCACCAGTCCAAAAGGCTCCGGCCAGTCGATCGGCACGAGCAGCGCTAACGCGTTGCTCAAAAACTCGGACTTCTGCGCGTCGGTAATTTCGCCGATGAATTCGACGCACGGTTTGGCGAGCAGTGGCCGGATCGTCTCTTCGAAATAATCGTGATCGACCGGATCGACTTTCGCGGCGATTTTCAGCGGCAGGCCGCATCGCTCGGCGATGTGAATTGCGCGATCAACCCGTTTCTCTGGCGAAATGCGTCCCAAAAAAGCGAGATAGGACGGGCTCGCGGGCGCCGGCGTCAAAAGATCCAACGGCATCCCGTGGTAAACCGTCCCGATCCAATTCACATTCGGCGCCGGCCGCCGCTGTGCGTTCGAAATCGACACGCGCGGAACGTTCGGGAACGTCGAGAAGACCGGCTCATGCTCGGGCAAATCGAGACGGCCGTGCAGAGTATTTAGGAACGGCGTCGACTGCCGCGACATCACCGAAAAAGGGTAATAGTCGAGATGGAAATGCAATAGGTCGAACTCACTCGCCCGTCGTGCGACATGTTCGATCATGCTGATTTGAAGGGCGTTGGGATCCCGCACCGATCCGTCGAGCCTGACAGCGGTAGGCCACATTGCTTCGAGTCGCGCGCTCGTGGTTGAATCCCGGCTTGCAAACAGGGTGACTTCGTGCCCGAGCGCGACCAACTCTTCAGTCAGCCATGAGATCACCCGTTCGGTTCCGCCATAAAGTTTCGGCGGCACGGCCTCAGTCAACGGCGATATCTGTGCAATCCGCAATTTTCCCTCCAGTCGGCGCAACAACACCGCGCCTCTGTGACGAACATTGGTTTTAGGAGTTTGACGCAAGCGCGCCAAACGATCACAAACGCTTTACGACGGAACAAGTTCCCGCGATAAATTTTTTTTGCGAGTGCGGCGTTGATGTGAGACTCTGGAGAGTAGCGTGCTTCGCCAAACTTTAACCCACTTTTACCCAAACATTCGCTCGCCAATGAATGAAGGCGACGACCTCACCAAATATGGATCTCGAACCCTAGCGTTTCTATGGCGCTATGTCCGGGCGCGCCCTGCTTCTCATCTGGCGATTGCTGCCTCTGTGCTGGCGGCCGTAGGCTTTTCGGTTAGTACGCAGTATGGCATCAAGAGGCTGGTCGACGCGCTCTCCGCCCCGTCGCACAGCGAAAGTCCCTGGCTCCCTTTTTTCCTCGTCGTCCTGCTGATTGCGGCGGATAACCTATCCTGGCGCGTGGGCGGGTTCATCGCCAGTTTCACATTCGTACGTGTCACCGGCGACATCCGCGCCGATCTTTTCAGGCATCTGACGGGCCACGCGCCAGTCTACTTCGCCAAGCGCATGCCCGGCATGTTGACGAGTCGGGTTACGGCGACGTCGAACGCCGTCTTTACGATCGAAAACATGTTCGTATGGAACGTGGCTCCGCCGTGCTTGGCGACCGTCGGCGCGATCGCCTACCTGGCCATGGTCAACGTATGGATGGCTAGCATCCTCGCTGTCGTCTCCATCGGAATGATTATCGCTATTTTTCGCATCGCTGCCGCCGGCAAACCGCTGCACCACGATTTCGCCGACAAAGCCGCCGCAGTCGATGGCGAAATGGTCGATGTCATCGGCAATATCTCGATGGTGAAGGCGTTTGGCGGTGTGTTGCGCGAGCATCGTCGCTTCGACAAGACCGTCGCGCGGGAGTTGAAAGCCCGCCGCAGCAGCCTGCTTTATCTGGAGAAGCTCAGGCTCACGCATGCCCTCGTCACCGTCATTTTGATCGTGAGTCTGCTCGCCTGGGCGATCCATCTCTGGCAACGCGGCGAGGCGACCGTTGGCGACGTTGTGCTGGTCTGCACGCTCGGCATCACGGTGCTTAGCGCGACGCGCGATTTCGCTGTCGCGCTGGTCGACGTGACTCAACACTTCGCTCGTCTGTCGGAGGCGCTTGTCACGCTGCTCTCTCCACACGAGCTGACGGATCATCCGCAAGCCGCCGCGCTCGCGCCCAAGGGCGCGAGGATCGTCTTCGAGCGGATCAGCTTCGCCTACGCGAAGGACCGCGAAGTCTTCGACCAGTTCACTATGGCCATCGAGCCCGGTCAGAAGGTTGGCCTTGTTGGGCCGTCAGGAGGGGGCAAGACCACCCTCCTTGCGCTCCTGCAGAGATTTTACGATTTGCCGCGCGGTCGCATATTGATCGATGGACACGACATTTCGCTAGCGACGCAGGAGAGCCTCAGAGATGCGATTGCGGTGGTGCCGCAGGACGCTGCGCTTCTCAATCGTTCGCTCATGGAGAACATCCGCTATGGACGTCCGGAAGCGACCGATGCGGAGGTATGGAGCGCGTCGGTGGCCGCCCGTTGCGGTGAATTCATTGAGAGCCTGCCGGCGGGCCTCGACACGATCGTCGGCGACCGCGGCGCGCGATTGTCCGGTGGTCAGCGTCAGCGCGTCGCGATTGCGCGAGCGTTCTTGAAGAACTCACCCATTCTTCTGTTGGACGAGGCAACCTCGGCTCTCGACATCGAGGCCGAGGAGGCGATCCGCGATGCGCTTTCGCGACTCATGCGGGGGCGGACCGTTATTGCCGTCGCGCATCGGCTATCGACGCTGCGGAATTTCGACCGGATCGTCGTCCTGCAGAACGGAAAGATTGTGCAAGACGGCGAGCCTGAACGCCTGCTGCAGGTGGATGGCCCATACCGAACGCTCGTGACGCAGGAAGTCAAACGTCTCTCCCGGCAGGCGGCGTGACCGCCCGCATGTCTAAATCCAAACGCCGATGCACGTTTTTCATCGTTTGCAATCGCCGACATTGTTGAACTCGGCGACCCGTCGCGACCCTCCGGATGGGGCCCAAGTCTCTTTCACATGCCGCCAAGTCGAGAGCTTTCTCGTCGGTGATCGAGCCAAAGACCGAGAGGAACGACCTTCTCGATATCTTCTGCTACGGGATCGCGCCGGCGCTCGGTAATATCGAAGGTCTCTAAGTCAAAGCTGGCGCTCGGAGAATCGGCGGACGCTGCTGCGTACCCGAGAGGTAATACCAGTCCCCGCTGGTGCAGACTCACGGAGGGGATTCCCGAATCGGCTGAAATTTGTTCGACCTGGGGGACTGCAGGAGGTTCGCGATGGCGGCAGCAATTGGTCTTCGGGATGATTATGGCTCGGGTGGGTTGCGGGCGGCGGCCAGGCGGTCGAAGGACGGGCCGCAAGCGCGCCGGCTGCTGGCTCTTGCGGCGATTTACGACGGCGCCATGCGCACTGAGGCGGCGAAGATCGGGGGCGTGGGGCTGCAGGTGGTTCGCGACTGGGTGGTCAAGTTCAACGCGCAGGGCCCGGACGGCCTGATTGACCGCAAGGCGCCGAGGCAGCCTCCGCGGTTGAACGACGCGCATCGCGCCGCGCTCGCCGCGATCATCGAGAGCGGCCCAATGGCGGCGATTCACGGGGTCGTGCGCTTGCGGATCGTCGATCTCCGCCAATGGATTTTCGAGGAATTCCGCGTCGTCGTCTCCGAGCCGACGTTAAGCCGCGTGCTGCGCAAGATGGGTTATCGCAAGCTCTCGGCCCGCCCTCGCCATCACGCTCAGGCCGAGGGCGCGATTGAGGATTTTAAAAAAGTCTTCCCGAGCGCCTGGAAGAAATCAGCCGCGAGAAGGGCGTCGCTCCCGACGCCATAGAGGTCTGGTTCGCCGACGTCCCTCGACAAGCTCGGGATGAAGGCGCGCATCGGCCAGAAGAACAAGATCACCCGCCGTTGGGCCAAGCGCGGAACACGTCCGAGCGCGCCCAAAGACCAGCGAACCGCCTCCGCTTATATCTTCGGCGCAATCTGCCCCAAGGACGGCAAGGGCGCAGCCCTCGTCTTGCCCCGGTGCGACACCGAAGCCATGAACCTGCACCTGGCCGAAATCGCCACCCAGATCGCGCCGGGCGCCGCACGCCGCGCTGCTCGTCGATCAGGCTGGCTGGCATCTCTCCGGCCGCCTGACCGTCCCGCCCAACATCACGCTCATCCCATTGCCGGCAAAATGCCCGGAGCTGAGCCCGCAGGAAAACGTCTGACAGTTGATGCGCGACAACTGGCTCTCGAACCGAATCTTCAAATCCTTCGACGACATCGTCGACCACTGCTGCGACGCTTGGAACAAGCTCATCGATCAGCCCTGGCGGATCATGCCCATCGGACTGCGCGAATGGGCCTATGCGTTATGATCAGCGAGTTCTTGGTTTATACCAAAGGCGCTGTCGGTTGACTCTCGGGGAGATTCCCGAATCGCGGGGAGGGTGATTCAAGAAGGCATGGAGGGTGAGCTATGCCACCTGCGGTGAAAATTGCGAGAGGATTTTTCGGCCGGGTCGCTTCGGCGCCTAGCCAAGCGGTCGAAGGATTCAAACCAGAGCCGACGGCTGTTGTCGCTGGCGGCGATCGGCGACGGGATGGATCGTTGCGAAGCGGCCAAGATCAGCGGGACGGACCGCCAGACCTTGCGGGATTGGGTTCACCGGTTCAACGCTCACGGCCCAGATGGTCTCATCGACAATTGGATGGGCGGGCCGAAGCCGCGTCTGTCGAGGGATCAGTTGGCGCAGTTGGCGCAGATTGTTGAAACTGGCTCAGAGCTCAGGATCGAGGGCGTGGTGCGCTGGCGGCGGGTCGACCTCAAGCGCGTGATCAGCGAAAGGTTCGGCGTCGAGTTTCACGAGCGCTATGTCGGAAAGCTTCTCAAGAGGCTTGGGTTGTCTCATATGAGCGCGCGCCCACGCGATCGGGCGCAGAATGAGCGCGTGGTCGAGGCTTTTAAAAAAACTTCGCCGAGGTTTTGAACGTCCATCTGCCTGACCTGCGGAAAGGAACGCCGGTCGAGATTTGGTTTCAGGATGAGGCGCGCGTTGGCCAGAAGAACGGCCTCGTGCGGCAATGGGCGCGACGGGGAACGCGCCCGCGCCAGCCCGCCGATCAGCGTTACGAGAGCGCCTATCTTGTTCGGCGCCATTTGTCCCGCTCGCGGCGTCGGCGCGGCGTTGGCGATGCCTCATGCCAACACCCAGGCGATGCGGCTTCATCTCGACCAAATCTCCGCCACCGTCGCGGTCGGCGCGCACGCCGTGCTGATCTTCGAGCACGCCGGCTGGCACACGACGCCCAATCTCGCTATCCCCGAAAACATCACGCCGATCTGGCTTCCATCGCGCGCCCCGGAACTCAATCCGGCGGAGAACATCTGGCAATATCTACGCGCCAACTGGCTCTCCAACCGCGTCTTCGAAACCTTCGACGACATCATCGACGCCATCTGCGAGGCATGGAATAAACTCGCCGCCAAGCCCCAAACCATCACCTCAATCGGCATGCGCGACTGGGCTCACGTCGGTCAGAGCAAATGACCTTTGGTATTACACGGAAAAAAAGTAACCGGGGCAAATTTGCGGGCGGAGGGAGAATCCGAAGCGCCAAAAAGCATGATTCAAGCTTTGGATGTCCACCGATTCGGGGGGGTCCGCTTGAACGCATGACGTCAGCCGAACTGATCGGCCTGGTTCGCGCCTTGATTGGCGAGGCGACCCGGCCTCGAGCGGAGAACGAGAAGGTGACCGGGCCGTTTGCCAAGCTGAGAGCCGAGCATTAGGCGGTCAAGGACGAACTGGCGCGATTGAAGAAGCTGCCGCCGCGCCCGCCGCAAAAGCCGGCGGGGATGGACAAGGCGACGAACCGACCGGATTCGGAAGCGGCCAAGGGTGGGCGGTCGAGTGAGCGGCGGGGCGGCAACCTGGACAGGCTGAGGGTCACCCCAGACGATCGGAGTTGAAGGTCGACGCGCCGGCTGGCTCGCGCCACAAGGGCTATGAAGAGATCGTTGTTCAGGATCTGGTTCTGAACCCTTCGGTGACGCGCTATCGGCGCGAGCCCTGGGAGACGCCCGATGGGGGAACTCTGACTGCGCGGCTCGATCCGGGCATCGTCGGGGGCTATGGCCCTCATCTTCAGCGCCTGATCCTGATGCTGCATTTTCAGGGACAGATGACCTGCGATCGGATTCTGACGCTGCTGAACGGCGTGGGCGTGGTGATTTCGAAACGGCGGGTCGTGCGTCTGCTGACCGTCAATCTGGAGACGTTCCGCGCCGAGGACGCCGAGGTTCTCGCCGCCGGTCTGAGGGGCTCGTCCTTCGTCACCGTCGGCGACACGGGGGCCCGGCACGCCGGCCAAGGCCTGCTTCACCACCCCCCGACCGCTTCACCGCGTTCCGCACCGGGCCCGGCAAGTCGCGCCTGGCTTTCCTCGGCCGCCTGCTGGGCGGGGCGGCGTCCTATGTGATCAATGCCGCGGCGATCGCCTACATGCGCGCCGGCAATCTGGCGCACGACATCATCGACAGGTTCGGCGGCCAGGCGTTGCGCGTCTTTGGCTCGCATGAGGAATGGATGGATCACCTGCGCGCGCGGCCTGACGGAATTGCGGGTCACGCCCGATCCGGTGCGCCTGGCCAGCGAAGCGGCGTTGTGGGGCGCCATCGAAGCCGAGGGCCTGCTCGCCCAAGCCGTCATCGTCTTAGGACGACGCCGGCCAGTTCCGCGTCGGCGTCCACGCCCTGTGCTGGGTTCACGCCGAGCGGCTCATCCACAAGCTCGTTCCCGCCAACGATCGGCAGCGCAACGCCATCGAGGTCGCCAAGCGGATGGTCTGGTGGTTCTATCGCCAGCTGAAAGACTACAAACTCGCCCAAGCTTCAAACGCGCCGCGCAACTGAGCGCCCGCTTCGACCGCATCTTCAAGCGCCGGACCGGCTACGCGACTCTCGACCATTTGTTGAAACGCCTGCTCGGGCGCAAGGACGAACTCTTGCGCGTCCTCGAGCGGCCGGACATCCCACTCAACACCAACGCCTCCGAAAACGACATCAATCCGCGCCTTCGTCACCAAGCGCAAAATTTCCGGCGGAACCGTCAGCGAAAAGCTCGGGAGGCGCGCGACGTCATGCTCGGCCCCGCCAAGACCTGCACGAAACTCATCATCCCGTTCCTCGGCGCCCGCCTGGGCATTCCCGGCCGCGCCATCCCCGACCTCGCAACCCTCATCGGGCCCGCCCCGAGCTGACCCTGCCCGGAAATTTGCCCCGGTTACCGAAAGCGCACCTAAGCCAATGAAATCATTGAGTCGCGTAAACTTGTGCGCGGGGCCCATACGGTCGTCGGCGCTCTTCGCGCGCGTCAGGTCTGCTCGCCGCCCTGGTCCGCGGCGGTTGCCGTAGGCGGCTCGCCTCACTATAGGTGCGCCTCGCAAATTCTCCCGCAACCGAAAGGCGCCAGTCCTAAAATGGCCTTCCTCGCCGACGTCCTCTCTCGCGTTAAGCCATCCGCGACCATCGCGATGACGCAGAAGGCGCGCGACCTCAAAGCCAAAGGACGGGAGGTGATCTCGCTTTCGGTCGGCGAGCCCGATTTCGACACGCCCGACAACATCAAGCAGGCGGCGATCAAGGCGATCGAGCGCGGCGAGACCAAGTACCCGCCGGTGCTTGGCATCGTGCCGCTGCGCGAGGCTATCGCGGCCAAGTTCAGCCGTGAGAACGGCCTCGACTACAAGTGGACCGACACGATCGTCGCCACGGGGGGCAAGCAGATCCTCTACAACGCCTTCCTCGTCACCATGAACGAGGGCGACGAGGTCATCATCCCGGCGCCGTATTGGGTGAGCTATCCGGAGATGGTGGCGATCAACCGCGGGACGCCGGTCATCGTGCCGACCACCATCGCCAACGGGTTCAAGCTCCAGGCGACGGATCTCGAGCGCGCGATCACGCCGCGCACCAAGTGGCTCGTGCTCAACTCGCCCTCGAACCCGTCGGGCGCGGCCTACACGGAAAGCGAGCTGAAGGCGCTCACCGACGTGCTGATGCGCCACCCGCATGTGTGGATGCTGACCGACGACATGTACGAGCATCTGGTCTACGGCGACTTCAAGTTCACGACGCCGGCCCAGATCGAGCCGGGCCTGAAGCCCCGCACGCTGACCATGAACGGCGTCTCGAAATCCTACGCCATGACCGGCTGGCGCATCGGTTATGCCGCCGGGCCGACCGAACTCATCAAGGCCATGGACATGGTGCAGGGGCAGCAAACCTCAGGCGCCTGCACGATCGCGCAATGGGCGTCGGTCGAGGCCTTGAACGGGCCGCAGGACTTCATGCCCGTACGCCGCAAGGCGTTCGAGGAGCGGCGCGACCTCGTCGTGTCGATGCTCGGCCAGGCGAAGCATTTGCAGTGCCCGAAGCCGAAAGGCGCGTTCTATGTCTATCCGTCCTGCGCCGGCGCGATCGGCAGAAAGGCGCCGTCGGGCAAGGTGATCGAAACCGACGAGGATTTCGTCACCGAGCTTCTGGAGGAGGAGGGCGTCGCCGTCGTGCACGGAACCGCCTTCGGCCAGGGCCCGAACTTCCGCGTCTCCTATGCGACGTCGCTCGAGCAGCTCGAAAAGGCGTGCAAGAAGATCCAGAAGTTCACCGCCGAATTGAGGTAGGCGACGCGCCGGCGTAGGGCGCGAGAGGCGGCTCCGCGCGTGGGGAGGTGATGACGCCGATCGATCGCGCCGGCGCTGCGCAGGCGCCTCCGAGCAGAACCTCGAAACTGGGCCTGACGCTGACCTACGCCATTCTCGGCTCTTGGGCGTGGATATGCCTGTTTCCACTCTATTGGACGGCGGCGGTGTCGCTCAAAGGGCAGCTCAACATCGTTGACGGGCCATTCTATGCGCCCTTCTTCGATTATGCGCCCTCGTTGGACGCATGGAGGTATGTGCTTTTTGACTCCAACGACAATCCCCTGCTCCGCTTTTTCAATTCCGCAGTCGTCGGACTGTCCTCCACCGCGCTGACAATCGTCCTGGCGGGCCTCGCGATCTACGGGCTGACACGCTTTCCGGTTGCTGTTCCATTGCCGCGAATGGCGCTTGTTATCGCGGCCATGTTTCTGGCTGGCGCCGCCGTCGTGGCTTCCGGCTCGATGCTTCGATCCTCGCTCGCGGTGATCTCGGTTCTGGCCCTTCTGGCAGCCGCTCGCTTCGGCCGAATGGGGCGTGGAGCTATCGGAAGCAACGGCGTCCTGATCGGCATCCTGGCAAGCCGCATTCTGCCGCCGGTCGTGATCGTGCTGCCGCTCTATGTGATGGCGCAGCGCGTAGGCGCGCTCGATACGCGCTCGATCCTCATCCTGACCTATACGGCGGCGAATCTTCCCGTCGCCGTGTGGTTGTTGCTGCCAGTTCTGGGGGGCACGGCGACGGACCTGGAGGAGGCTGCTCAGCTCGACGGCGCTTCGCACTTTCGCATTCTGTTCCAGGTCCTGGCGCCAACAGCGGCGGCAGGCATTGCGGCGGCGGGCCTTTTGATTTTCGTCCTGTGCTGGAACGAATATCTCTTTTCGGTCTATCTCGCGGACAATCATGCGATGACGATGCCGCCCTTCCTTGCCGCGCAAATGTCTGTCCGGGAGCAGCAGGCCGGCTCCGACGCCGAGGAATGGGCGCGTCTATCGGCGGCGATCATTCTGATGACCGCGCCCCTCATCGCATGCGCTGGATTCGCGCAACGCTTCCTGACCCGGCTCAGTCCATGGGGACGTGTCCAAGGGTAGGAGCCGCAGCCCAATGATTTCATTGAATTGTTTGGCGTCCCGGAGAGGATTTGAACCTCTGACCCCAGGTGTTTAGAAAACCTCAGCCATATGCGCTCAGATGCGCTTGGGAAGCAACAATGACCTTGATATCGCGCCTAAATACGCTGATACCCTCTGTCTTACGCGCTCGATTGCGCTCGCTGGGAAGCGAACGTTTGCTTCCCAATTGCTTCCCAGATGGAGGGGGCCGAAATGAAATTGACCGACAAGAACGTCGCCGCGCTCACGCTGCCCGTGGGCAAGTCCGACCTGATCGAGTTTGACGAAGCCATGCCCGGCTTCGGCGTCCGCCTGCGAGACGGCGGGTCAAAAAAGTGGATCGTCCAATATCGTGTTGGCAAAGGTCAGCGGCGCGTGACGCTCGGCGCCGTCCAACTGCTCGACGCGGACAAGGCGAGGCGGCTCGCAAAGGACGCGCTCGCTCGCGTCCAGCTTGGCGAGGATCCGCAGGTGGCCAAGGTCGAGCAACGCGCCAAGGCGGCCGAAACCTTCGACCATTTCGCCTCGCTGTTCCTCGCGGCGAAGAAAGAGCAAGTGCGGCCCCGGAGCTATTCGGGGCTGGAGACGTTCATGACCAAGCATTGGTCGACCTTCAATGGCCGCTCAGTCCATGCGATCGGCAGGCGAGACATCGCCGCCCGGCTCACCGCGATCGCCTCGGAGCGCGGTCCCGTCGCGGTGAATAGGGCGCAAACGGCCTTGGGATCATTCTTCGCGTGGCTGATCGGCGAGGGCGTTGTCGACGTCAATCCCGTGGTCGGGGTGAACAAGAAGGGCGCGGAAAAGTCGCGCGATCGTGTTCTGTCAGATGCGGAGATCGCCGACGTCTGGCGCGCCTGCCGCGACGACGACCACGGCCGGATCGTTAAGCTCCTGATCCTTACCGCCGCTCGCCGCGATGAAGTCGGCAACATAGCCAAGGGCGAACTGGATCTGGCAGGGCGTAAATGGACGCTGCCAGGCGAGCGATCAAAGAACCATCGCGAGCATGAGCTTCCGCTGTCAGATTTGGCGGTCACCATCCTCAAGGAGGCGATCGAGGGGCGTGAGGCGTCGGCGGTGTTTGGAGACGCTGCCAAGGCGCGAGGCGAGGCCGTCAAGGGCTTCTCGGGCTGGTCGAAGGCGAAGGCCGCCCTCGACAAAAGAATAGCTCAGGCGCGCGCGGAAGCCGGCCTTGAGGCTATGGCGGCCTGGACCGTCCATGATCTCCGGCGCACGACCGACACTCGGATGCACGATCTCGGCGTTCTACCGCACGTTGTCGAGGCGGTGTTGAACCATGTCAGCGGCCACAAGGCGGGCGTCGCCGGCCGCTACAACAAGGCGACCTATGCTGCCGAGAAGCGACAGGCGTTGGACATGTGGGCGGCGCATGTCGAGGCGCTGGTTGCCGGCAAGGGCGCGTCCAACGTCGTCGCGCTGCGGGCGTGACAGGGAGGGCGGGGTCATGACCGAAGAATGGATAGCCTACGGGGCCGCCGTCGAGACGATCGGCGACGAGCGCGACGTTTTGAGCGCGCTTAAGACTGGAAAGATCAGGAGCCGGGGCTGGAAGGAGAGCTTCGGGGTCCCGCCCTGGGAGGAGGACATTCCGGCCCGCCTTTGGTCCGAGTGGAGCTTCCTGCCGACACGCAAGGCGGCCGGGTCTATGCAAAATTTCCACTGGCTCGTTCCGAAAGGGACCGAACAGAGGCGCGTCTGTTGTGGCTACCGCGGGCTTAGCCTCTCAGCGGAGGATGTGGAGCGCGTCGCGACGGCGAGAGTGCTGGCGGCCATCCCTGCTGCTCCTGCGGTGTCGACGGCCGTCGAGCCCGTTGCTGTGGTCGAGGCAAAGCCGACCGAGCCCGAGCGCCCGCGGTCCAGGGCAGGGCGGAAAGCGGAGTACGAGTGGGTTGAGGCGAAACAATATCTTGAAAAGATAGTCCACCAGCGCGGCGATCCTGACAACGAACACGACCAAGCACCCGACTGGAAGTCGGACGCGGATATCGCCAGGGCCGTGCTGGCGCATCTCGAACATCTCGCGAAGAAGGGCGAACCAACCCCCGACCTTGGTACGGTTAGCAACAAGATCCGGCCGTGGCTCAAGGCGCTTCTTGCGCGGGCCGCATGAAATTGCATTGAATTGAATTCCATGTAATTCGCAAGCTGCGAAGCAGAAAAAGGCCAAGCATATCTCCGTCATCAACTGAGCGCATCGGCGCTCCACTTGGCGGAGTAACTAAATTGTCAAACCATTCCGGGGCCGAAACAAGGAGCCGCAGCGCTCTCGACACGCTGCCGCCTGACCTGAGCAGGCAACGCGTCCTGGATACCCACAGTAGTTGCGAGTTCGTCGGCGTTTCCATTGCGCATTGGCGACGCCTCCGCGCCCGCCAGGAAGCCCCACCGCCGGTCATGATCGGCGCCCGGAAGCAGGGCTGGCGCATCGGGACGCTGATCGACTGGCTCGAAAGCCGAGAGAAGCGCGAGCCCGCCCCGTGAAGCATCGGAAGGCGCTGGGGCTCGCCAACCTCAACGGGGCGCGCGAGCCCCAGGTTGATCAGCAGTCCGAGCGGATCGACCCAACGCCTATCAGCCAGGACTTAGAACCGCAGCGCGGGAACTCGCGGGCCGCGGCCTATTCGGCCCTGCTGCTCGTCGACGAGTACGCCGCGGAAGCGCGCCAGGCCCTTCGCGATGGAGATCACGCCCAGGCGCGGCACTGCCTCGGCGCAGTCGTGAGGCACGCTCCAATCCCCGCCGCCATCGTCGACAAGGCGCGCGGCGCATCCTTCCTGGCGGCGCTCGAACGCCTCGGCCTGGACCTTAAACGCGTCACCGCGACCGAACTCGCCGGCCCATGTCCGCAATGCGGCGGACGCGATCGCGCAGCTGAGCGGACGCCACTTCGATAAGGCCACGCAGGACGCGCCCTTTGAAGAACTTGTCGCGCGGGGCGAAGTCGTTCAGCTCTCACCCGTCAACGACGAGCGCAACCCTCCACCGCGAGGGGCGGCGATCGATAAGTCGGCGCAAGCTCCGCGCACAGATGAGCGGACATTGCTATTGTCAGCCTGGGTGGAGAGAAAGCTGCCGTTGCGTCGTTTCCTGCTTGGCAGCGTCCTTTGCACCACGTCACGGTGGCTCATTTTCGGTGAGACCGGCGTCGGCAAGACGCTCGTCGGGGTAGACATCGCAGGCGCGGTTGCGGCCGGTGAAGGGTTTCTGAACTGGACGGGCCCCGGAAAGCCGGCGCGTCATGTATCTCGACGGCGAAATGCCCGCCGAGACGTTCAAGGAGCGCATGGAAGTCATCGCCAAGCGCTACGGCGAAACCATCGCCTTCTACGGCTACAACCGCGACGCTCTGGGGGACGGCGAAATGCCGCCGCTCAACACGCCCGAGGGCGAAAAGTGGCTCTGGCGCGAGATCGAGGCCGTCAAGCCCGATTTGATCGTCTTCGACAGCATCATGTGCCTGCTCGCCGGCTCGATGTCAGAAGAGGAAAGCTGGGCGCCGGTCAAGGCAATGGTGCGCAAGATCTCAAGCCGCCGCATTGCACAAATCTGGCTTCACCACACGGGCCATGACACGAGCAAGGGTTTCGGCACCAAGACGCGCGAATGGGAGATGGATACCGTCGTCGCCCTTACGAAGCCGGCCGAAGACGATGGCTCGATCTCGATGGAGTTCAAAAAGGCGCGCCTGCGCGCGCCTGAGAACCGCGAGCAATTCGAGCCACGGTCAATCCGGCTTGAGGTGGATGGTTGGATATCTGAGGGCATGAAGGCGGCATCCCCGGGCCGTCGATCCTCCGAAGTTGAGCAGATCTCGCGGGCGATCCTCGCGGCCTACGATCGCCTTGCCGACGGGGCTGACGCGTCCTCTGGTTTCGACGGAAAACGCGTCCGCAAGGTCAAGTCGGAAGCCGTACGCGCCGAGGTGCAACGGCGCGGCTTCCTCGACACGAAAGAGACAGGCGGCATCACAGATGCGTCGCGCAAGCATTACCACCGAGCCAAAGGCGACCTTCTCGGAAAGACGCTCGTCGAGGCCGATGGCCTCATTTGGCGACCGTGAAAGCACGTTCCACCTTCTGCCACCCCCGTTCCACGTTCCACCCTATAGGGAGGGTGGAACGGAACGGGCCGTGACAAAGGGGGGCCGTGACAGTGGAACGGGGGCTGGAACGGCCAGTGGAACGGGGTTGGAACGGGACAGCATGGGGCAATTCATCACGCCGATAAGCCGTTGAGTTACTTCCCGCGCGCGTACGCGCGAGAGGCAGAACAGAGGGGAGCGCAGCACTCGCGGCAGGCGATGTGCAATTCGGCGGACGTCGTGGTTCATGCAGCCGCCGCGCGGGCCGCTGAATTACTTCAGCCGTGCCAGAAGCAGCGATCTGTCATCGGGCGCGATCTGTCAGCGGGTACTCGCGTTGGCCCAAGGCTGAGCCGAGCGCTGACGCCGCTGGCTCAAGGCGAGAATGGCGGAGCCACAGGCTCGGGTCAGACCCCAGGATATGCCAACATGCGGTCGCCAATGTCGATAGCTAGCAATATCAATTGCTTAACGCCAGATATCCCGCCCGCAAGCGCCGTTGGGAAGCGTATGGGAAGCGGCGGACGCTCAGTCACCATCCGCGATCGATGGCTCTTGAGGCCCGGAGGGTGACGGCGCTGTCGCGTCGGCCGTCCGAGCGGCGCGCCCCGGCGGCGAACGCGATCGACCCTCCCCGTCAAAGGAAAAGGCCATATAAACGACCCGGCCTCGCAAAAAACGGGTCAAGTTCGCGCGCTTCCTCAGCTGAACTCGCTATGGTTCACTCCCAAATTTTTCTGACATGGCCCTGAACATTCGTGCGGTCGCTCTACGCGCGGCTTGTAGACGAGCTTGCCGTCGCGGCCTTCGATCGGGACACGAGGTGTTGCATTTGCAACACCTGAGTTGCGGGCGCGGCTAGGCTGCCGCAAGCTTGAGGCTGACGAGGCGGTTGATGCTCACGCCGGCTTCCGCCGCTTCGATCGCCAATCGGCGGTGCAGGTCAGGCGGGATGCGCGTCCGA
Source organism: uncultured Alphaproteobacteria bacterium (assembly GCA_963753135.1). Lineage (GTDB taxonomy): Bacteria > Pseudomonadota > Alphaproteobacteria > Rhizobiales > Beijerinckiaceae > Roseiarcus. Next base: position 90,669 of record CAVWBA010000011.1, read on the forward strand.
AACTCGCCAGAATATTTGCGATCAGCGATCGGCTCCGGGACCGGCTCGCCGTTGAGCTGCAAGTCCGCGACGACATCGGCGACCAGGGCCTCGATCCCGTGCAGCGCCGCGTCTTGGTCCTCGGCGAAGTGAGACAGGCTGGGAAACTCGGCGCAGGTCCCGAGATAGGCGCCGTCCTCGCGCGACCACCGGATGCGGTAGGCGTAATGATCAGCCATCTTTCGTCCTCCGTTGCAGCTTTGCGATTGCAAAGCTGAGCTGGCGCACCTGATACGGCTTGGCGTCGGAGCCGTCTTTCTGAAGGTTGATCCGCGGGTCGCCCTCCCACGGCGTCTTGAAGATGTGGTGACTGCCGTTGATTCGCGGCGCGCCGAAATAATGCTCCGCGACCTTCAGCGCATCGGCGAAGGCAACCGATCGGCTGTCAGCCATCTCGGCGACCAGCCTCGCGATCCTGTCAGCCTTCGACATACGACACTATATGGTGTCAATAGTGATACCGTCAAGAAGATGATGATAGCGCCGATGGAAGCCGAGCTGGCGAGGCCTACGTCGCCGACCGGCTCGCAGTCTTGCTGACGGAGATCGCCGACGTCCTGACACGAAAACGCGCTTTCCTCTAACACGTTTACGTGTCGCCAACCTGTTGGAACTACAACACAAATCGCTTGCGCGGCGTTAGCAAATCGGCTAGCTCTCAACGCACTGCTTTCGGAGCTTCGATGCGCCGCGAACGCGACCACGATGAAGGACAAGCGACATGGCGCCCTGACGCCGATGCGCTCCATGGCCAATTCGTCAACGGCACATTCGAGCCCGATCCCGAGCCCGAGCCGGTTAAGCCGCCGGAGCTTGCAATCATAGATCCGACACCATTCTTGGCCGCCCGAGCCGATGCGGCGTTCAACGCGTCTGGCCGTCGGTCGGCGAGCCCGCCCCCGGTTCGCGCCGGCTCGTTTCATCCTCGTTCGCTTCGGCGCATTCCCTCATGACTGACGGAGTTTCCATGCTTGATCGTGTCCAGCCCCCGCGGCCTCATGGCGGCCTGACCACGGCGCAGGCGCGCGCGGAGTACGATCTCTGCCGGAAGTTCGTATCCCTATGGCATATCTTCTACTGGGAATTGGTCGGGACTAAGGGATTTCCACTTCGCCGCGTTGAGCTACTGAACCCGAGCTACGTCGAGCCGACGCGGTGGGGGCGCCGCGGCCTCCTGGCAGTCCGCGCATCTGCATCCTGAGGGGTCCGTCGAGCTACGACGCCGGGTCATGGTCCAATCTAGGGCCGCCTCCCGCGTCCGGTGAGGATGTGGCGAGCCTTATTCAGTGGCTCGCCGGGCCTGGTACTCCGCGAGAGACCGTCCTCGACTTCATGGACACGCTGGTCCGGTCGGTCGTGAGGAAAACCGCGTGAGCGACTACCTTGCCAGTTTTCAGATCTCGACGGTTTCGGAGCTTCGCGAGCTATTCGCAGCGAGACGGCGACAATTGGGCTGGTCTCAATTGGAGTTGGATGATCGCGCGGGGCTTCAGGATCAATACGCCGGGAAGCTCGAGATTGGGACGCGCAATTATGGCGACATGAGCCTGAGCTGCGTCCTGGGCGCGTTGGGGTTGGAAATCTCGATCCGCGAGCGGCGCGACGGTTGGTGGAGGCACCTCTTCTCGACCAGCAAGCGAGGCGCCCTGTGGCGGACTTTGCGCCGGGCGCTCTGGGTGTTGGGGTTCGACCTCGTCGTTGGATTGAAGGAGCGGCAGCTCGCCCTGCCCAAGCCATCAGGAGAACCGTCGCCGTGACTAAGCTTCCCCACAATGTGCCCGGTTCGGCGCGCTATCGAGCCATGCAGGGCGCGCCTCGCCCAAAGCCTGTCGTCATCGACCGCAACTTCGTCGCCGATCCCCGCGGCGGCGCGCCGTTGGTAGCCGGCAAACGCCACATCGAGGTGAAAGACAACCGGACCAAAACCAGCCGGTGACGGCCCGAAACATCGAACGCGAGGAGCAAACGAATATGTCGAATTTTCCCGACGGAACGCCCCGCCCGACTGCAAACGGCATTGGCCTGAAAGACGGCCGCGCTCTGAGGCACGCCCAGGGCTCCGAGCCGGCCGCGCAGAATTTCGGCTGGCTTGAGGGCGTCAAGGGCGTGATCGGCGGCCCGAACCGTGCCGCCAACCCCGGGGTCAATATCGGGCCGTCCGGCCCTCTTTGGCGCAAGCCGGCGGCCCCGTTCACGGTCGGCGATCAGAAGAAGCGCTGAGGCTCCGCAAGCAATCGAGAGGATTTCACGCCATGAAAGTCGACCCGCTGCCCGACGAGGAGTTCGCCAAGCGCGCCGCGCCCGGTGGCCGCATGCCGGTCAAGGGAGCGAAGGCAAAGGCATCCGGCGACCCGAAATGGACGCCGATCGGCGCTTCCACGCCGGCCGCAATCGCCGCCGCGCAGGAGCGTCAAGAGACGCTCCATAAGCCCGATCTGGTGGCCAGGCGCCTGCGGGAGGGCCGCTAGATGGCCTACGAGGCGAAGCCAGACATCCCGCTACTGCCGGGCGAGCGCATAGACACCGCGTCGCCTCTCTACCAAGCGTTTGCGGCCGACGCCGAGAAGCGCGGAATGAGCCAAGAGGCCTTCAGTTCGCACCTCGGCGAATATGTGCGCCGCTCGCGTCCTGCGACACCGCCGGCCGCCGCCGCACCTAAGCCTGCGCCGGGGTCCTTCGAGAAGCTTCCGGTGAGCGCGCAATTCGCTCACGCGCTCGCTAACGCGCCGACGCGGCCGCCGGTCGAGCAGACCCGCTTCATCGCCGACAAGTCGTGGGCGTCGCGCCGTGGCTGAAAACGCCGAAACCGTCCTGAGGACCTTCCGGGGCGCGGCTGCCATGACCAACGAGCTCGTCACGCTGTTCAACCGCAAGGGGCCTAATTCGCCTGTGGTGGCGATCGACCTGAAGCGCGACGAGGCCGAGCACGTGCTGATGCGCTTTCCTTTCGCTTGGAGCCGCTACAAGACGCTTGCCCCGTGGCCCTGGCCGGGCGATGGCGCGCCGGGGCGAGGCGATCGAGCTACCGTCGAACGCGGCGGGGCGGCAGTTTGGGAGAACATCATGAAGCGCGCGCTGTCAGCACGATCTGTCATGCTCGGGGAGGCGCTCGCCCTCGCGCTGGGGTCCCTCCTGGCGGGCGGCTGGCACAGTGCGTTTGGACAAAGCCTCACGCCTCCTTTCGACTATCCGACCGTCCTCGGCACGTCGGCGACGCAAGTCCTACCGATCGACCCGCTTCGGCGCCGGATCATCTTCTTCAACCCGAGCGCGACTGCGACCATCGCCTTCTGCCCAAGCCAGATCACAAGGGCCGGCGTCCCGTTCACCTGTGCGCCCACGGCGCGGGCTCGATCACACTCCTCCCTCTCGGATCGTTCGTCCTCGACGGCGGAACCGTGCAAGGGCCGCCGCTGAGCATGGGAGCCGCTTGGTTCGGCGTCGCCAGCGCGGGCAGCACGCCGAGCACAGTCATGGAATTTGAGTGAGGAGGCATCATGGCCGAGGATCTGAAAATCGCTTATTTCCGCAATGGCACCGGCGAAGTTCATTCGGTCAAGCTGCCGCCGATCGAGGCTGTCAACGCGGCCAACAAGTTCCCTTGGGAATGGTCGCTCGACGGGAGGTTCGCCCCCGTGCCCGAGGGCGCTATGACCTCGCCCGGCGATGGCGGCGGTCGCGGTCGCGTGCAAGGTGCATCGGTCAGGGTTGGTTGATGCGCTGCGAAGCTTGCAGCCTTTCTAGCCGCCGAGACGCGGCGCCGTGATGCTCGCCTGCTTCGCGACCGTGGACTTGGGCTCTATGTCTGGGGGGGTGACGGCCGTGAGCGGGCCTCATCGCCCTGCCATCATTTGCCGGTAGAGCGGCGTATCTTTGCGAATGCCCTCATGCAGCTTCTGGTACCTCCTTTGCGCCAGCCACGGCCAGCCGGTAGAGATCCGCTCAATCTCGCGTTGCCGGGCTGCGCTGAACCGACCGAAGCTGATCTCGTCCGCAACGAGCAGAGCCATCGCAGCCTGAGCCTGCCCCCGTGCTCGATTGAGGTACCCATCCAGGATCTCGCACAGCTCGACAGCCTCTAAGTTCCCCGCAGCGTCGAGCGCCAGCTGGCTCACACCAGGATGGGATGCAAGCAAACGGTCGACTTGCTGGCGGCAAACCAAAGCCGCGCGAAGTTCCTCACGGCCGGCGTCGTGGGTGGTTCCGGTGAAAGACCGGATCATCCTAGTCAAATCCTCCCTCAGATCAATGATCTCGCCGCAAGGGATGGCCGCGCCATGGGCACACATCTCATCGAGGCGTCTAAGAAAGGCGTCGGCCGTTATGGTCATCGTTCGCCCGCGTACGAAAAAAGTGGCCCGGTCGCCGGGTCCCCGCCTGCGGTCGGCGGCGGCCCTTCCTAAGACGCGCTAGGGGGTATCGCGTTCGGAGACTTCTGTCACGCGATCGAGCGCGCTGTCGTGCGCCCGCGGCCGAGCCACAGCGTCGAGGCGAGGCCTAACACGATCCGCTTGCCGGCCTCCAAGCCGTCTCCAACCATCGAGTAGGGCGCGAGCCGCCCAATGATCGAAGGAAACGCGTCGCCATAGACACGAAAGACACGAATACTTAACACGAGAAGCAAGCGAACGTGTTTATCCGTATTTATACTTTAGGATGCTTGACAGGTTGACGCTGATCCGGACATGATGACTTCGCCGGTCGCAATAAGGGCGACGGCCTATTCCTCTAACGGAGATCATGCAATGAGAGCCGAAACCAATGGTCGCCCGCGCACGACGCCGGGAGTACAGGCCTATCTTGATTACTATGTTGACAAGGTCGTCTTGTCGGTCGCGCGTCGGTGCGGCGGCGACACCGGCGCGTTGACGGCGTGGATGCGGAGCCAAGCGGCCTGGTGTCGAAAGCGCGCAGCCGAGCCATTCGATCTCGCTGTGTCCGACCTCCTCGAACAGCTCGCGGCCGAGATCCTCGATGCCAGGGAGCCGCATACGCGTCACTGACGCGGTTATGGCGAGCCTGATACCGGAATGTGATCGGCTACGGGCTTGAAATTGCTAACGAACGGTGTGGACTGGGTTAATGAGACACGCAATTCTGATCGCTTCCGCAGCTCTCGTGGCGCTCTGCGGATTGGCCGATGCAGCGAAGGTGAAGATGCCGAATGGCGTTGTGCGGCATACGTGGTACCAACTCAGCGGGCGCACCGCGACCTGTGAAGTCAGCGCTCAAACCCCTGAAGAGTTTCAAGCGGCGCTGGTCGGACCGCTGGGCCACTCTATGGGCGTCACGGTCGAGACGATCGGACCCGACGATGTGTTTAAGGACGCCTACGGGAATATCTAGGTCAGGATCAGGGGCGCACACGAGGGGCAGCCTGTCTACTGGGACTTCTACACGGACCGGGCCGCGTGCGATCTGACAGCCAAGACCATCAAGCCGGAGCAAGCGCCTAGCTCCGACATCAACTAAGTCCCCCCGATGCCCTCCCTACTGCCTGGCAAAGGAGCAGCTTTCGGGCCTGGTCGCGCATCTCGAGCGATCTGGCTTCGTGATCATGCGCAGGCCGATCCCAGTGGGACATCCCTGATAAATCCCCTGCGCCGGCGACTGGCCGCATACGAGATGAACCGAAAGCCCCATTCTCGCGTTGTGGCGCCATGACCGACCGCACCGTAGAACTTGAAACCGCAGTTCGCGCCCATGATGCGCTGATCGCCGAGGCGCAACGATTGCTGACCGGCTATCTCGCTAAGGAAATAGAGCTGCCAGGGCTTGCCGATGGAATGCTAAGCCTGTTCGACGGGCCGCGGCAGCGAGAGGTTCAACGGCTCGTGCGTGAGGCGCTGGGTGAGGACTTCGGCAACAACGCATAGCGCGCTTACGGCTCAAGCCTGACCTCGGCGTTCGCGGGTGCCGGGGCTCTCGTTTTTGCGGCGAAGAGGTTTCTGCGGAATTGAACACCGGGGCGAGCCCGACTACGACGGCGCTTCTGGTGACGATAATGACAAGTTGGCTCGCTGACGGTGAAAAGTACGATTTGATCGGCCTCGCCGTGAAAATCGAGGAAAACATCACCTTTCGGGAGCTGGTACCCGGGCTCTGGGCGTGGACGGACACCGCAGCGCTTGGCTTGCCCGCGCATTGGCGGGAATGGATCGGCAGCATCCGAGCGGAGGAAATTGAGGGTTGCAACCTTGTCCTCCTGGCTAAGATGCCGTCGTCGTCACCCGAGGTCCTCGATGGCGAGAACCAGCTTCTCAAAACCCGGGTTTGGACTTTCTATCGCGGTCTCCTGCTGGCCAGCACATTCACCCCCGCGCACCCGCCCATTCTTTTTTCGGGTTCTCGCGAAAATGGGTCATTCGGCGTACGCGAATGCTCGACGCTCGAAATTCCTTCCCTGAATATTTTCCGGTTCTACCAGCCGATCCTCGCTCACGACGTCGCCCGCGCAGCAGCGCTGGCGCATTATATCCGGCAACTGGCTTTGTTGCCCGCAAACAGTACGTGGCGCGTCTTTCGGGCCTTCGCCGTTTACTGTGACGCTCGTATGAAGCACGACCTGCTGGACGGGCTGCATCAATATTGCCGATGTATCGATGGGCTAATTCTCTCGGAGCCTGGGAAAGGAAAGGAGCAATTCAAGAGTAGGACGACGCTCTTTATTGGTCCGAGCAATCACGATCTCATGGGGGAGATCTATGCCGCCCGCAGCGACGTCGAACACCTGCACGAGTACAAATACTTGGAGAAATTCGACCGCACGGTCCGGCTCGGTCTCGTGAAAATGGAGGCGATTGCCGAACATATCGCCCGCAATGCACTTGCCCATGTCGTCGGTACACCTGCGCTCTGGCCGCACTTCGGTAACACGATCGCTCTCGCGCGGTTCTGGAAACTTGAACCTGCCGACCGACAAAAGATCTGGGGGCCGAGTGCTATTAAGACGGCTGATGCGCTCGTCGGGTACGACCCGCAAGACCTATCGGACGATGTTTTAGGAAAACAGTAGCCTCGGCGATTCGCATGGGCCACCGCTAGGCTCTTGTTTAGGCGCGCCGGGCCGTTTGGCGATGGCTGCAAATCCTGTCGCGGCGACCGGCGCCATTGCCTGAAGCCTGACGGCGGAATGCATCTCCAAGGCCTCGGCGTTCGCAGTGCGGCGGGACTTTTGTTTGTGGCGTTCGCTTACGCGACCGGAACGGCCTGGAACGGTTGAGGATTGATTTTTTCGATCAGTCCGGGCTCAGCCTCGCCAACCACTGCCTCGACTTGCCAATTCGAGGGGACGGCTCTTTTCGTAGCCTCCATGGCTTGCGCCTCAGTCTCGCAAACGGCGATGTAGAGGCGCATCAAACCCTGTTCGGGCGGATTTAGATCCGTGATCCGAACGCGGACAAGGAACGGCGTCAGTATCGGGGGCACAGCAACGCCATTAGGCGCGGTGAAGCTACCGCAAATCAGCGAACCGAGAAGTTGCGCAGGCTTGCGGCCTCTACGAGCGGCTTATCGCCGAATGCAGGTTCCACGGTAGCTGAAATTCCGCCTGTAGATTGATTTGGAGTTTGAAACTCGTATGCCCGCATGGGCAAGTCTCGTTGAGGAAGGTAGTCCGACGGGACGTTTTGCTCACGCACCTCTGTCTGCTCCCTTTTCCTATCCGTCATCATGATCCGTCTCCACATTTAAGTTAGCCGGATAAAAGTGCTTGCGCTTGATCCACTTGAAACGTTCGTGCCTTGTCACGACCGCGAGATCGGTGTCTCCGCCAACGATATCAGCCATCGGCAAGAACCGGAAATACCCCTTGGTCACGTCGACAAGATATTGCGCCAGATCAATGGCGTCCTGGATTGGCATACGCGCATCAACAAGTTGCCGCGACGAGCTTGCTCGGACCATTCCAAGCAGCTTGGGAATTTCCGTTACATCCATGCCTGCTTGGGCAAGCGCATTCTGAAGCGAGACATCAAACCCAAAAAGCAACCGCTGAATAGGCTCGGTTTGGCCTCCCCAATGAATTCCTGGCGCGCCAGGTGCAGCAAGGAGTGTCGGCTCGTTGCATTGCCCATTAACAATCTCAATCTTCCATAGTTCCGGCAAATCGGAACGGCATGAATAGCCGCCAATCCAAAACTCCAACGAATGAGGAGGCGGTATCGGAGCCCTTAAATATTGCTCTTCGAAAAGGAACCTTCGCGCGTACACAGCGACGTTCTCAATAGTGTAATTTTGCGGGTCGATAGCATAGCCCTGGCTTGAATTGAGTTTTTGCGTAAATCTTTCGCCAGAGTGTGAATACCAGAATTTCCAATGCTGCCCATTCCAGCAGTCATCGAGCAAATAGGAAGTCCTCGATATAAGTTAAATACTTTATTGCCGTGTCGATACACGTTTGTTACAGCGCTCTGGCCGAGGTTATTTGTGGAAACCATCGTAGTAGCACTATCGGCTGCGACCACAATGCCGTCGTGCACGCACACTGCGACACAGACTGTCAGGGCCGCCCCCGGGGTATCGAATCAATATTGGAGTTGAATCACCAACAGACTACGATGTCTACAGGACGAGCCTTTTTTAGGTACTTTTTCGCTAAAATCGCCGGCACATGTCCCCTATCGAATGGGGCGAACAGGGCAATCTGGCCGCAAAGGCAACACACTCGTCTCCGAGATCTCTCGCCAAGCCCTGGGCGATGTTTGCTTCCCATGTGCTTCCCAATGGGCAAATCTGGGAAGCATGGCGATCGTTCGGATCTGGTAGCTGTTTGGAAGGTCTGCCTATTTTTGGCGTCCCGGAGAGGACTTGAACCTCTGACCCCAGGTTTAGGAAACCTGTGCTCTATCCAGCTGAGCTACCGGGACTCTCAATCAACGCCGCGGCGGGCCAAAACTCTTATGGACAACGCGAACCGCCGCGCGGCATGCCCCTTAGCATGAATCTCCGCTTCGCGCATCGCAGCCGCGCATTGATCTATCGCGTCGGGCGATTCCGCGGCGACGCTGCGCTCTTGGCCATCGTTCTCGCCTCTCCCTGCCTTGCGGCTTGCGGGCGGGCCGCGGGGCGCGTTGAGGCCTTCAGCGTCGACGAGCGTCTCGATATCGAACTCAGCGATGGCAGAATCGTCAGGCTCGGGGGGCTCGACGCCCCGAATGGCGACCACGGCGCCCCGGAGATTTTGAAGAGCGCGCGGGCGTTCCTGGGCGGACGACTGCTCGGCCGGGACGCCGACCTCATCCTTTTGGCCGGTGGAACCGATCGTTGGGGGAGAACAATTGCCGACCTCGTGGTCGCTGACCCGCGTGGCGGGTCCGCCGGCTCGGCCGCCGCGGCGCTGCTCAGGGCAGGATACGCCCGAGTCCGGCCGGAATTCGAGACTCGCGGATGCGCCGCCGAGCGGCTCGCGATGGAAGAGGAGGCGCGGGGGAAGGAACTGGGAATATGGCGCGATCCTGACTTCGCCGTGATACAATCGTCGGACTTAGCCGAGCTCCGGCGCCGGAATGGTAGATTTGTGGTGGTCGAAGGCATGGTGCGAAGGGTTGGCTTCGCGCGCTCGCGCATTTATCTTGAGCTTGCCCCCCGCGACGGTCCGACGATCGTGGTCGCGCGCAAGCTGGAGAAGGCTTTGGCACGAGAAGGACGACCCGTCGGCGCGCTTGTCGGGCAGACGATCCGGGCGCGCGGCGCACTCGACGCTCGGTTCGGTCCGAGAATCGAGGTCGCTGACCCGGCGATGATCGAGATAGCGCCTCGCTCCGATGCGCCAGGAGAAGCGAAACCATAGCCATGAGCGGCCAGCCGGATAATCTGGGACGCAAGCTTGCGTCCTGGCGCGGCCGGCGTGCTTTGATCGCGCTCGCCGCCGGTCTGGCCGTGGGCTTGACCGCCTGTGCTTCGATCGATCCGCCGCCGGCGCCCGCGAGTCTCGCGCCGACGCCTGCGCCGCGCCCCGTTTTGGCCGAAAAGCCCAATCCTGAGCGCAAGCGGCTGATCGAGGTGTTCGGCGGGGTCTACTCGGCGCCGGCGACGCAGGCTTATCTCGACGGCGTTCTCATGAAGATCGCGCCGGCCTCCTCCCCCGGGGGACCGTCCTACCGCCTCACCGTCCTGAATTCGCCAATCGTCAACGCTTTCTCGCTGCCGTCGGGAGATATCTTCGTCACCCGCGGCCTTTTGGCCCTCGCCGACGACACATCGGAAATCGCCGCGGTCATGGCGCATGAAATCGGCCATATCACCGCCCGTCACGCCGCTCAGCGAGCCGAGTTCGAAAAGACAGCGGCATTGTTTTCGCACGTCAATTCGCAATTGCTCGCCCGGCGCGAAGCTCAGGACGAAGTCGAGGCTCGATCCAAGCTCGCGTTCGCCAGTTTTTCTCGCGAGCAGGAATTTGCAGCCGACCAGATCGGTATCAAGACCATTGCCAAGGCGGGGTACGACCCCTATGGCGCGGCTCGATTCCTCACCGCGCTCGGCGAGTGGAGCGCATTCCGCGCTTCGGTCTCGGGCGCTGGCTCCCCCAATCGCCCGGACATGATGGCGACCCATCCCTCGACGCCGGAGCGCGTCGCCCAGGCGACCGAAACGGCCCGGCAATTCGGACCGCCGGGGACTGGCGAGACCGGACGCAACGCCTATCTCGCCGCCATCGACGGCCTCGCCTTCGGCGACGACCCATCGCAGGGCCTCGTGCGCGACAACGCCTTCATTCATCCAAAGCTCGGTTTCGCCTTTAAAGCCCCCGACGGCTTCACGCTCGACAATCAGTCGGCTGCGCTGATCGGCGTGGGTGAAACGGGCGGCGAGGCGCTCCGCCTCGACAGCATCGCGATCCCGGAATCGACCCCGGTCACCAGCGCCATCGGTTCCGACTGGATCGACGGCGTCAAGACGACATCGATCGAGTCCAAGAAGATCGACGGCCTGGAAGCGGCCACGGCAGTCGCCCAGGGCGACCAGTGGAGCTTCCGTCTCGGGGCCGTGCGCCTGAACGGTCGGCTTTATCGGCTCATTTTCGCCGCCCACGATCTTTCGCCGGCCGTCGATTCCCGGTTCATGGCCTCGCTCGACTCGTTTCGTCTCATCAACGCGCAGGACGCGGCATTGGCCGCGCCGGAAAAGATCAGAATTGTCGAGGCGGCGAACGGCGACACCGCCGAAACGCTGGCCGCGCGGATGGGCTTCCTGCCGCAATGGCTCGACCAGTTCTTGATCCTCAACGGCCTGGAGCGGAACGCGGCTGTCGTTCCCGGACAGCGCTATAAGGTGGTCACCCGTTGAGCGAAGAGGGCGAAGGCGCAGCCAGGCGCGCACGTCTCCGAGGGCGCCTCGTCGCCGCCACCCATAACGCGGGCAAGCTTCGCGAGATCGAAGAGCTGCTCGGACCCTTCGGCATCGTCCCGCTAGGGGCTGCGACGCTCGGTCTCGAGGAGCCTGAGGAGACCGGATCGACTTTCCGCGACAACGCCGTTTTGAAGGCGCGAGCCGCCGCGCGCGCCTCGGGGCTGGCCGCGCTCGCCGACGATTCCGGACTCTGCGTCGAGGCGCTCGACGGGGTGCCAGGCATTTATTCGGCAAGGTGGGCTGGGCCGACGAAAGACTTTGGCGCCGCCATCGCGCTCGTCGAACGCGAACTCAAAGAGCGCGCGGCCCCGCCGCCGTGGCGGGCGGCTTTCGTCAGCGTGCTGGCGCTCGCCTGGCCCGACGGCGCAGACGAAACTTTCGAGGGCCGCGTGGATGGGATCCTTGTCTTCCCGCCGCGGGGGACGGCCGGATTTGGCTATGATCCCATCTTTCGGCCGGACGGCCACGACCGCACCTTCGGCGAGATGAGTTCGGAGGAAAAGCACGGGATTCCGGCTGACGGCTCGCTGGCCTTGTCGCATCGGGCGCGGGCGTTCCAGAAGCTTCAGCGCGCACGGCTATAAGCGGCGGACTTGACCCGCGCGTTCCGCTTAGTTTCCTTTTAGTTTCCCCGCCCTAGTCTTTTCAGTGGGTTACGACCCCGTCTAATTCCGCGCTCACGCGTCGCGCGGATTCGAACAAGAACAGATATAATATGTTATACAAGGTCCAAGACAGCGTCGCGTTTTGGGCTATTATGCACTTGACATAACAGGATCCCCGCGTTCATGCGCCGTTCAATTTCCAGATCGTCCAAGAGCGATTTCTGGTCGGGAGCGGTCTTTTGATCCAATCTACTGGGCCAACAAGGAACAGCCCAATTGTATACCAAGATCAGGGCAGCTGCATTTACTGTGGTGAAACATCCACACCGCTCCAAAGAGAGCACATTATCGCTCTCGGATTGGGAGGCGGCCTCATCCTGCCTCAATCCAGTTGCGCAAAATGCGCGGAAATAACGGGAAGCGTCGAGCAGGAATGCTTGCGTCGGTTTTTTGGTCTGCACCGTGCTAAGATAGGCTTAAAAAGCAACCGTCGAAAAGAGAAGAAAAAATTCCATATCCGAAGACGACGAGATGGGCGGAATGTTGAAATAGATGTAGATGATCTTCCTCATATTGTCATTATGCCGTTGTTTGCAACTCCTTCTGTGTTACTCACAGGGAGGCTGCATAATCTCCCGCTGGTGATAATAGATCACAAAACTTTCCTTTTTTCTCAGGGTCGCCCAACATTAATAAATCTGCACGGTCCATATAGCATAGATCAGCCGTACAATCTGATGCTATTTGCTAGAATGCTGGCTAAAATCGCTCATTCCTATGCCGTTGCAGACTTAGGTGCAGAAAATTTTACGCCATATTTGCTACCAGTGATACTTGGCACGGACATTTCTTATGTGGGGTCAGTAGTTGGACAAACAACAGGAGCCGAGCCAGCACCGTCCGGTGGTGGATCACATTTCCTAAATATCTCGACCGCGACTACCCCTGGATCTGTGTTTGACGGAGAGTGGATAGTCGTACGCATTGGGCTATTTGAGCAATGGCTTAACGTCACCTATTCCATCGTTGTCGGAAAGCTTACTCCAACGCCTACTTATTTAAAATGGAAA
>CAVWBA010000012.1:0-115915 GCA_963753135.1 uncultured Alphaproteobacteria bacterium
GGGCTTCAGAAATTACCGTTCGGTCAACTAGCAGCGCTTCGACGGCACTACGGTATACTTCCCGCTCGCCATACTCCAAATTGCCCCATGCCTCCGTAGGCTCCATCCAAAGGCAAGTGCATAATCGGGGCGTCTTGCAGCCAGCCAATTGCTCCAATCGCAACGAGGACGATTCGAGGTGGCCGCGCGCAGCGGCTTCTGGCAAGAAGAGCCCGCCCGGGCTGCTCGGGCGAGGACGGGGGTCCGCAATGCAGGTGGAAGAGACAGCTATTCCGGTGGTCAAGATCGTGACGCCGAAGAAACACGGCGACGCTCGAGGGTTCTTCTCTGAGGTTTACAACCGCTCCGACTGGGACAAAGCCGGTCTTCAATTCACTTTTGTACAGGACAATCATTCATTTTCGGCCGCAATTGGCACCTTGCGCGGGCTACACTTCCAGACTCCGCCCTTTGCTCAAGATAAGCTGGTGCGTTGTGCTCGCGGCCGCATTCTCGACGTTGCGGTTGACATCCGCCGCTCGTCGCCGACCTTCGGTCGCCATGTCGCTGTCGAGTTGTCGGCTGAAAATTGGCGCCAATTGCTGATCCCGATCGGGTTTGCCCACGCCTTCATCACTTTGGAGCCCGACGTCGAAGTTCTTTACAAGACGACCGCGTCTATTCCGCCGCCAATGATCAGGGGCGTCGCCTGGGACGACCCGGCCATTGGCATCGCCTGGCCCTCTCTGCCCGAAGGCCCGGTCCTCTCGGACAAGGATCGCCGTTGGCCCCGGCTCAAGGACGCGCCGGAGCTGTTCGGCTGATGCGGATCGCCGTCACCGGATCGAAGGGGCAGGTGGCGACCGCGCTCATCGAGCGCGCCGGGCGCAAGGCCGAGGTCGTCGCGCTCGGCCGGCCGGCGTTCGATCTCACCAACCGCGCCGCCGTGATCGCGGGACTCGAGGCAGCGCGCCCCGACGTGATCGTCAACGCCGCCGCCTACACGGCCGTGGATAAGGCCGAGGCGGAAGAAGCGGTCGCAACCCAGGTCAACGCCGACGGGGCGGGGCACGTGGCAGAGGCCGCGGCGCGGCTCCGCGTTCCTCTCCTGCATCTCTCGACCGACTACGTCTTCGACGGCAAGCTCGAGCGGCCCTATCGGGAGGACGATCCGACGGCGCCCGCCGGGGCTTACGGACGCTCGAAGCTCGCCGGCGAGAAGCGCGTCGCAGAGCGCTGCGAAGACAGCGTCATTCTGCGCACCGCCTGGGTCTATAGCCCGTTCGGCGCGAATTTCGTCCGCACGATGCTAAGGCTCAACGAGACGCGCGACGAGGTTGGCGTGGTCGCCGACCAGCGCGGCAACCCGACATCGGCGCTCGACATCGCCGACGCCGTGATCGCGATCGCCGCAAGGGTGAAGGATGATTCCTCGCCGGCGCTCAGGGGCGTCTTTCACATGACCGGCTCGGGCGAGGCGACCTGGGCGGATTTCGCTGAAAGTATCTTCCACGAGGCCGCAGCGCGAGGCCGGCGCTTAACACAGGTCAAGCGCATCGCGACCGCCGACTATCCAACTCCCGCCCGAAGGCCGGCCAACTCCCGCCTCGACAACGAAAAGCTTGCTCGCGTATACGGCTTCAGGCTGTCGGAATGGCGCCAGTCGGCAGCCGCCTGTTGCGACCGCCTTCTATCATGATCGCCGGACCGGGCCGCCGCCCAGACGGCCGATTGTAGCTCGAAATTCCTTCAGGGGTGTTCATGCAGCGCAAAGTGCTTGTGACGGGCGGCGCGGGATTCATCGGCTCCGCCGTATGCCGGCGCCTGGTCGCCGACGGGGCATCCGTGCTCAACCTCGACGCGCTCACCTACGCCGGCAATTTGCAATCGCTGGCGACGATCGGCAACGCGCCGAACTATCGCTTCGCCAAGGTCGACATCTGCGACCGGCGATCGGTCGCCGAGGCCTTCGAGACGTTCGCTCCCGACCACGTCATCCATCTGGCTGCCGAGAGTCACGTCGATCGCTCGATCACGGGCAGCGACGCGTTCATCCAGACCAATGTCGTCGGCACGTTCACAATGCTGGAGGCGGCGCGAGCCTATTGGCAGTCGCTCAAGGCGCCGCAGCGGGAAGCGTTCCGCTTCCTGCATGTCTCCACAGACGAAGTCTACGGCTCGCTAGGCGACGAGGGCGCGTTTGTCGAAGAGACGGCGTACGACCCGAGTTCGCCCTATTCCGCCTCCAAGGCCGCCGCCGATCACCTCGTCTCGGCCTGGGCCAGAACCTACGGCTTCCCAGCCCTGATCTCGAACTGCTCAAACAATTATGGCCCCTACCATTTCCCCGAGAAGCTCATTCCGCTGATCATTCTCAACGCCGTCCATGGCAAGCCCCTGCCGGTCTATGGCGCGGGCGCGAATGTGCGCGACTGGCTCTATGTCGAGGACCATGCGCGAGCGCTCGATCTCATCGTGGCGCGCGGCCGGATCGGCGAGAAATACAATGTCGGCGGCCGCAACGAACGCCGCAACATCGATGTCGTCAAGCGCATCTGCGCCATCCTCGATGAGTTTCGCCCGAGGCCAAGCCCGCACGAGTCCCTCATCTCTTTCGTCGCCGACCGGCCGGGGCACGATCTCCGCTATGCGATCGACGCCGCCAAGCTCGAGCGCGAGCTTGGCTGGCGCGCGCTCGAAACGTTCGAGAGCGGGATTGAAAAAACGGTGCGCTGGTATCTCGACAACGAGTGGTGGTGGCGCCCGCTGAGAGAGAAGGTCTACGCCGGCGAGCGTCTCGGCGTCCTCGCCGAGGCGGGAACTGTGGCTTAAGCGACCAGTGGGCTTAGCGGCGATGAAGGGCATCATTCTGGCCGGCGGCGCGGGTACGCGGCTGCATCCGATCACGCTTGCGGTCTCGAAGCAGCTCGTCCCGGTCTACGACAAGCCGATGATCTATTATCCGCTGTCGGTCGTCATGCTCGCGGGGATCCGAGAGACGCTCATCATTTCGACGCCGCATGATCTGCCGATGTTCCGCCGCCTGCTCGGCGACGGCTCCGAATGGGGCATCCGAATCGAATATGCCGAGCAGCCCGAGCCCAACGGGCTCGCGCAAGCTTTCGTCATCGGCGAGGCGTTCGTCGCCGGCGGTCCGGCGATGCTCGTGCTTGGCGACAACATCTTTTACGGCGCGGGTTTGAGCGAGCAGCTGCGACGCGCGGCGCAACGCGAGCGCGGCGCGACCGTGTTCGCCTATCACGTGCCGGACCCCGAGCGCTACGGCGTGGTCGAATTCGATTCGACCGGCCGCGCCGTATCGATCGAGGAGAAGCCCGCAGCCCCCAAGTCGCACTGGGCGGTGACCGGCCTCTATTTCTACGATTCCCGCGTCGTCGAGATCGCCAAGGGGCTGAAACCATCGGCGCGCGGCGAATACGAGATCACCGACGTCAATCGCATCTATCTCGAGACCGGGGCGTTGAGCGTCGAGCGGATGGGACGCGGCTTCGCCTGGCTCGACACGGGAACGCCGGACTCCCTGATTGACGCGGCGAGCTTCGTCAGGACGCTCGAGCAGCGACAAGGGACCAAGATCAGCTGCCCGGAGGAAATCGCCTTCGACCTCGGCCTCATCGACGTCGCCCAGTTCAAGCGCCTCATCGCGCGCTTCGGCAAGAGCTCGTATGGGCAATATCTCCAGTCCGTGCTCGTCGAGCGCAGCCAGTCCACGGCGCAACTCTGAAGCGGCGACGCCGCGAGGCCTCAAGCGCGTGGATATCCAACGGTCTGCGCGAAGGTCACGAACTGTCCGTCGGGTAGATTGAGGGTCGCAGCGAGCTTGGATTGATCGACCGAGCCGCGGAAGACCGTGGCGAGCCCCTCGGAGGCGCAAAACAGATAGACGTTCTGTCCGATGAAACAGGCGTCAGCCGAAGCGAAAAGCCGGCGTTCCTCGGGGCCAACGTCCGTCATCCGTTCGCCATGCGCGACATAGACGAGATCGAGCGGCGCGCCGCCGACGAAATCCTGACTTCCCGTCTGCGCCCGAATGTCGTCTCGAGCGTGGGGCAGCAAGGCGTGCGTCTTGGGTTCATAGAACCAGACCCCGTCGGCCATCGCGGCGTAGATGTCGGTAACCATGATGTGGCGCCAATAGGGGGCCGTGCGGTCGCCGCTCGGCCGATTGACGCCGTTGGCCGCCCACAAGAGGTCGGACAAAAGTTGCGGCTCGAGTGGGCGCCCGGAATATTCGCGCGTCGAGCGGCGCAACCGCAGCGCGTCGATGAGCGGCATTCCGCCCGAGGGCCGGGCCGGCGGCAGCGGTCGAGCGGGCTCTTCCCGCGCGCTCGCGGCGCCAGCCGCCGAGAAGAGGGTTGTTGCAGCAGCGCCTGCCGAGACTTCGCGCCGAGTCATCATCGATTGCTCCTCCGGCTCTCTCAAAGTAAGTGCAAGTCAGTCGAAGCTCCGCAACCATAGAGCCTCTCGACCGCACGTTTCGCGCCACAATCATCGAGTAACTAAGCTCGTTGGCGCGCGGCGAACTTGACCAAAGTCAAAGCGACGAGCGCCCTCGCGAAATGTTGAACGGGGCGCGCCCTTACGAATTCGTTTGGTCGGGGCCTGAATTGCAGCTCGCCCATCCGCGAAGTAGCATCGCCACGGAGAGCCTTGGAGCCGAAAGGATAGCGCCGATGACCGAGAAGCGGCGACCTGAAGAACCGCGTTCACGCCCGTCGAATGGAGGCTCCGCCTCCATTCTCGACCGTGCGCTCAAATCGATCGTTACCGTTCAATCCACAATTCCGGAAGACGCCTTCACCGCGCAGACGTTGGGCGAGCAGCGCTCAGGCAGCGGGGTCGTCATCCGCGAGAGCGGTCTTGTGCTGACCATCGGCTATCTGATCATGGAGGCCGAGAACGTTTGGCTCGCCGACGCCGACGGTCGCGTCACGCCGGCTCACCCGCTTGCCATCGATGCTGAGACCGGCTTCGGCCTTGTCCAGGCTCTGGGCGAACTGAATTGTCCAGCGCTCGAGCTCGGCCGCTCGAGCGAGGCCAAGCTTGGCGATTCCCTCACGGTCGCCGCCGGCGCAGGGACCAAACCGGTGCGCGCGATGATCGTCGGCAAGCAGCAATTCGCCGGCTATTGGGAATATTTTCTCGACGAGGCGATCTTCACTTCGCCCGCCCATCCGTTCTGGGGCGGCGCCGGCGCAATCGACAGCGAGGGCAAGCTGATTGGCGTCGGCTCGTTGCACGTTGAGCAGCTCAGCGAGCGCGGAGGTCCGCGCGACATCAACATGATCGTGCCGATTGATCTTCTGCCGCCAATTCTCGACGATCTGCTCGCCTACGGTCGGGTCAATAAGCCAGCGCGGCCGTGGCTTGGGGTTTTTTCAGCCGAAAATGGCGACGAAATCATCGTCGCGAGCGTCGCCGAAAATGGACCGGCGGCGGAAGCGGGAATTCGCCGCGGCGACGTTCTCGCGGGCGTCGGCGGGTCGGAGATCGAAAGCCTCGGCGACTTCTATCGTCAGGTCTGGAGCCTCGGTCCTGCTGGGGTGGAGGTTCCGATCAAAATCGTCCGTGACGGCCGGGCGATAGACTTGCGGGTGCGTTCGGCCGACCGCTCGACCTTCATGAAGCGCCCGCGGCTGCAATAAGCGCGACGGGCGCGCTCAGCCGGCGCGGTGGCCCGCGTAAGCGACTTCGGTGACGAGCTTGCGCATCATCGCCTCGCCAAAAGTGTTGAAATCGTCGATTTGCACCACAAATGCGCCGGAGCCGCCGATCACATTCTCGCGATAATAGTGCGCAAGGCCGCCGGGCGGGTTGGTGTGCAAGGCGAGATAGCCGCCCATCGCCGCCGCCTTCTTGTTGAAGATCGCGAGCCCATTGATCACGGCGCCCGCTGCGACGGCCGCGTCGCGCGCTTCGGTCACAAGACGCCCCTGGTTGCTGGTGCCGTCGCCCGAGATGTCGATCACCCGCCGGGTGGTCTCAAAGGCGGCCTCGGCAAAGAGCGCAAAGGAAAAATCGATCGCCGTGCCGATTGCGGTCCGCCCGATAAAGGCGCGCGGAGCCGCGGTCATCCCAGCCACGAAGGCGCTCGCGTCCGCTTGATTGCGGATCACCGTCCAGTCGACCGCCACTCGCTCTTCGCCGTCGCCGGCCCATTCGACATAAGCAAGCGCGATCGCGCCGTGCGGCCCGGTGGAGATGGCGTCGATGAGTTTCGGGTTCCGGATCGCGTCCGCGTAACCGCGACGCTGCAGCGCGAATTCGTCGTCGTCAATGCTGCGCGAAACGTCCGCCGCCAACACAATGGCGGTGTCGACCGAGACTGGCGCGGCCGCCGCGCCCGCCCGGCGCGGCTTCGATCCGACGAGCCCAGCGACGATGGCGGCGCCGAACGTAACGCAAAGGCGCAGCACGCGCCGACGAGCCTGCAAAGCCCATTCGGCAGCTTGTTCCAGGGGCTCAGGCGTCATGAGAGGCCTCACTGGGTCTACGAGGCTTCGGGGTCGCCCACGATTTGCCTCGGGCGTCTCAACCGACAGTCTAGGCGATCGAACACCATGTTCGCTCGTTTGGGTCTCCTGAGCAACCAGCTTCGACGACGACGGACAGGATGGAGCCGCCCCCGGGCCCTTTCTCCTGGCCGGCGGCGAACAAGGTTGCGAGAGCTGATCGATGGGCTGGGAGTAAGGTACGGCTAAATCCGCCGCTCTTCGCAGAGCGCGGAGAAAGAAACGCGAGAGGAGAACCAAATCAAGGACGATCCAAAAAGGCCCGCCGCCCCCCGGGCGGTGCGTCCGCAGCCCATTCTCGCGAATGGGATCTTACGCCCTATGACGCATCCTTGATTTAGGCCTCCTCTCGCGCTCGAGTTTCGCGACGAACCGCTCGCGATCGTTTGCGCTAGTTCGCCGCGAGCATGCCGCGCAGGGTGTGGCTTGCGCCATCCAGCGTGGAATAGACAATGTCGTCGATCCGCCACTCGCCGCGTTCGAACAGCATGGCGTAGGTCAATCGCTCCCGCGCGCCGTCGCCGCGCGCGAACTCGGCGAGCACCTTGGCGCCGTCGCGAGTTTCCGAGATCGGGTTCACGCTAAGGGCGACAAGGTGGGGCGCCAAATCGCTGAACGGATCGCGGAGGACGGCCGGCGGCCCGTTGCGCACGCCTGCGATGATCTCCTCAGCCGCGATCGAGCGCAACAGCGAGCGCGAAAAAAACCGCGCCCGCAGCATGTTGTCGCCCATGACGCCATCGCCGCGGCCTTGAATAGCCGCTTCATCCGCAGTGTAAACCGCCTTCACGGCCGCCTCGGGAGAATGTCGGTTGATGCCTGCTTCCGCGGCTAACCCAAACGGCAGCAGGCAGGCCGCTGCGACCAAGATCCTCTTCATGACGCAATTCCTTCCAACCTCTTGACGGAGGGTTAACGCCATGCCGGAGCGCCCGCTGTGATCCACGTCACACTTCGAACGAAAAAGGCCAAGCGCGCGGCCCCCCCTTTCCGGCCTTCAGGGGCGATCCGGGGCGCCGCTCTGCTAAGCAGGCTTGCTCGTACGATCCAACGGACGGCGGATGACCAGATCGACGCCCCACCACAGTGCTGATTTACTAGCGTTTATGCCCCTTTATAGCCGTTTTGCTTGCACTTGCTTTCATGATGTTCGATCACCGGTTGTGCTATGACCGGCGGGTCGGCGATTGCCCGCGACACGCGTCCGCCAGTCCCTTTCGCAAGAGGCGAGTCCCCTCTGCACCAACCCTCGGAGGCCGCCGCTTTGCAGGTTATCCCAGTCATTGACCTCATGCATGGCCAGGTCGTCCACGCGCGAAGCGGTGATCGGGCGTCCTACCGCCCGCTCAATTCGCCCCTTTCGCCGACCAGCGGCGCCGTGGATGTCGTGCGCGGCTTACTCGCGGTCTATCCCTTCCCGACGCTCTATGTCGCCGATCTCGACGCGATCCAGAGCCACGGAGACAATGTCCAGACGCTGCGCCGCATTCGCGACGAGTTTCCAGCGTTGCGGATATGGGTCGACAACGGCGCGGCGGCCTCCGCCGCGATCGAGGCGCTCATCGACGCGGACCTGGGCGCGCCGATCATAGGCAGCGAATCTCAATGCGACAGTGCGCTCATCGCGCGCCACAGGGACTCGCAGCGGGTCGTGCTCTCGCTCGACTTCCGCGGCGATGCCTTTCAAGGCCCTCCCGAGATCCTGGCCAAACCCGCGCTTTGGCCAAGCCGCGTCATCGTCATGACTCTTGCGCGAGTCGGCAGCGGCGCAGGTCCCGATCTGGCACGGTTCGCGGCGATCCGGTCGATCGCCTGCGGGCGGGAACTCTATGCCGCAGGAGGCGTGCGCGACGCGCGTGATCTCTCGGCGCTCAAGGCCGCGGGCGCCTCAGGCGCCCTGATCGCGACCGCGTTGCACGAGCAGCGAATCGTCGCCGCCGATCTGGAGTCGATGTGAAGCCCCGCCGCGCCGCCAGTCAGATCTTCTTGCCGTCGGGGCCGAACTGCTTGAGGTAGGCGATGACATTGTCGATGTCTTGCTCCGATTGCAGGCCGGGGAACACCATCTTCGTTCCCGGGACCAAGCCCTTCGGATCCTTGAGGTACTTCTTGAGCTCCGCCTCATCCCAGGTGATGCCGGAATTCTTGTTGGCGTCGGAGTAATGATAGCCCTCGACCGTACCAGCCTTCCGCCCGACCACGCCGGCGAGGCTCGGGCCGACAAGACTCTTCGCGGCGTCGGGAGGCATATGGCAGACCTTGCATTTGGCGAAGAACACCTTCTCGCCAGCTGCGGCGTCCTGCGCCATCGAGGCGCTCATCGAAGCAAGGAGCGCCGCCCCCGCAAGCGAAAAAGTCTTCAGCTTCACATTGTCCTCCCGGGTCTGGGTATCCCGCGCCGGCCCTCACGGCGAAGCGAGCCGTCGCGGACCCGTGACTTAGCAATTGCGCCGTTCCAGGGATAGGGGGCCCGTTTCTGCACTCGTCTCGGGCATTGAGCCAAGCCTGAGCGTTTCAAGGGACGTGACGCGGCGGGCGAGGGATGCTACGTTTGTCCTGTGGGCCTGACCCACGAGGAGAGAAACTCAAGGAGTTGAAGCTATGGCTTGGAATGTCCCTGTTGTTGTCGAAGTTTGCGCCGGCATGGAAGTGACTGCTTATCTCTCGGCGCAGATGTGACAGTCTGTTCGCCTATAAAGGGCGGATGAAGATGGAGAGAAGGTCGTTAGGCGAGCCCTAGGGCCGGTGCGCGAGCCGATCTCCATGGCGTCGAGTTCTAGCTATCCCCGGTTCCCCGGGTGATGAACGCCTCGACGAACCGCCGAGTAGCGCCGTCGAATTCTCACTAAACCTATCTACCGATGAGGCCGGGGCCGCGGGGGCTTCTCGCCAGAAGGTAGCGTCTGTCTGACCATCGCCTGCCTCGAAGCGGTGACAACGCCAGGGTTTGGACCTCGGCAAGCCGCTTCGATGATAAGGATTTGCCCCGCGGAATGTTCACGTTTCAAGCAAAGCTCTACCGCTCGTCCCACGGTTCTTCGGGCGGCCGCGAATTGAAGGCGCTTTGCGCCCTTCTGGTCACCGCTTTCGCCCTGCTTGCGGCGGCGGCGCAGCCCGTTGAAGCAGACCCGCTCGCGGTCAAAGTCGGCGTGATCCACGAAGCGCATTCTCGCGAAACGATCTCGATCCTCGACATTCCTCCGGCGGACGACTTCGTCGCAGGCGCACGCATGGCGATGGACGACAACAACACCACCGGCCGCTTCCTCAACCAATCCTTCTCGGTCGTCGACGCCAAGCTCGCCCCTGGCGACGATCCGGTTGGGCCGCTGAAGGATATGCTCGCCGAGGGCGTGCGCTTCTTCATCATAGATCTGCCAGCGGCCGGAGTTCTGGCAGTCGCCGACGCGGCGCGGCCCTCAGGCGCGCTCGTGTTCAATGCCGGCGCTCCAGACGATCGCCTCCGCGAGGAGGACTGTCGCGCCAACGTGATTCACGTCGCTCCAACACGTTCGATGCTTACCGACGGCCTCGCGCAATACCTGATCTGGAAGCAGTGGCGGCGCTGGCTCCTGGTGGTCGGATCGCACCCGGAGGATCAACTGCTCGCCGAGGCTTATCGGCGGTCGGCCAAGAAATTCGGCGCGAAAATCGTCGAGGAGCGCGTCTACCAGGACACCGGCGGAGGCCGGCGCTCGGACTCCGGCGCCGTCCAGGTTCAGCGACAGATGCCGGTCTTCACCCAGAACGCTCCCGATTACGACGTGCTCGTCGCCGCCGACGAAAACGAGGTCTTCGCGGGTTATCTGCCCTATCGCACCTGGAATCCTCGACCGGTCGCGGGCTCCGGCGGACTGCGGCCGGTCAGCTGGGACCCCTCGCACGAACTCTGGGGCGCCGCGCAGTTGCAGAACCGCTTCGAGCGCCTCTTCAAGCGAGGGATGAACGAGCGTGACAACCAGGCCTGGGTCGCCATGCGCTTGATCGGCGACGCCGTCGCGCACACCAAATCAGCCGACCCGAAGACGATCCGTGAGGAGCTTCTGTCGCCGAGCTTCACGCTCGGCGCGTTCAAGGGGCAGGGGCTTACCGTGCGCGACTGGAACCAGCAGCTGCGTCAGCCGATCCTCCTCACCGACGGCCGGGGCACGGTCTCAGTCTCGCCCCAGGAAGGCTTCCTGCATCAGACCTCGCAACTCGATACCCTTGGCTTCGACAGGCCGGAGACCAAATGCAAACTTCAGTGAAATGGGCGCGCCGCGCCGCCGCTCTCGCCCTTCTGGCCAGTCTCTGGACGCTTTCGGGTTCGGCCCAAGCGATGACGGCGTATGTCACCAACGAGAAAGGCAATTCGATCTCCGTCATCGACGTGGACAAGCTCGAGGTCACGCACACCGTCAAGACTGGCCAAAGGCCGCGCGGCATAGCGCTCAGCAAGGACGATGCGCTGATGTTCGTTTGCCTCGGCGACGACGACACGATCGCGATTATCGACACCAAGACCTTGAAGGAGGTTGGCGAACTGCCGTCAGGGCCCGATCCCGAGCAATTGCGGGTGAGCCCGGATGGGAAACTTCTTTTCGTCGCCAACGAAAACGACGCGCTGCTGACCGCAATCGATATCGCGACGCGTAAGGTGGTCAGCGAATTCCCAGTTGGGGTCGAACCGGAAGGCGTGGCGGTCAGTCCGGATGGCTCGATCGTCGTCAACACTTCCGAGACGACCAGCATGGCCCACCTCATCGACTGGCGGAACAAGAAGTCGGTGGCCAACATTCTTGTGCCTCCCCGTCCGCGCTACGCCGAATACACGAAGGACGGCTCGGAGCTGTGGGTGTCGTCCGAGGTCGGCGGAACGATCAGCGTCATTGACCCGGTCAAGCACGTGATCACGCATACGATCACGTTTGAGGTGCCGGGGCTTGCAAAGGAGCTGATCCAGCCGGTCGGCATTCGCTTCAGCGCCGACGGCAAGCTGGGGTTCGTCGCGCTGGGTCCCGCCAATCGCGTCGCGGTCATCGACCAGGCGACCAAGAAGGTGACCAAATATCTCTTGGTCGGCCAGCGCGTCTGGCAATTGGAGCTCACGCCGGACGGCAAGTATCTGTTGTCGACCAACGGCGTCTCGAATGACGTCTCGGTCATTGATGTGGCGGCGCTGAAGGTGATCAAATCAATTCCGGTCGGCTCTTTTCCTTGGGGGGTGGCGATCTCGAAACAATGACTGTCGTTGCCGACGTAATGCCGAAGGCGGCGGTCAGCGCGCTGTCGGTCGAGAGCGTGTCGCACGCCTATGGCGCGCGGATCGCCCTGGACAACGTGAGCTTCGCGGTCGCGCCGGCCAGTTTCACCGTGCTTTTGGGCTTGAATGGCGCGGGCAAGAGCACGCTCTTCTCGGTGATCACGCATCTTTACGTGAGTCGATCGGGGACGGTGCGCATTTTCGGCCGCGACGTAGCGCGCGAGAGCGGGGCCGCGCTCGCGCTCCTCGGCGTCGTGTTTCAGCAGCGCACGCTCGATCCCGATCTCAGCGTCGCGCAGAACCTCGCCTATCATGGCGCGCTGCATGGCATTGGCGCGCGCGAAACGCGCGAGCGAAGCGCGGCGCAGCTCGGCCGCGTCGGCCTCGCCGATCGGGCTCGCGACAAGGTGCGCTTCCTCTCCGGCGGTCAGATGCGGCGGGTCGAGATTGCGCGTGCGCTTCTGCACCGTCCGCGCATGCTGTTGCTCGATGAGCCGACAGCTGGCCTCGATATCAAGGCGCGGGCGGAGATCCTCAAGGTTGTACGGGGCCTGGTCGCGGACGAAGGAATGGGAGCGCTCTGGGCGACGCATCTCGTCGACGAAATTCGAGACGATGACCACGTCATCGTTCTCCACAAGGGGCGGGTCTTGGCTGACGGTCCGTCTCGCTCCATCGTCGGCGCGGCTGACGCGCGGTCGATTGGAGAAGCGTTCACATCGCTGACCGGCGGGCGGGAAGGAGACGAATGGTGACCGACGCCGTTCTCGACAGTGAGCGGCCGTTCGGCTGGACGCAGCGCATGATCTGCCTTTACGGCATCGTCTGGCGCGAGAGCCTGCGGTTTCTTCATCAGCGCGAGCGTTTCATTTCCGCGCTGGTGCGGCCGATGGTCTGGCTGTTCATCTTCGCAGCCGGGTTTCGCCAGACGCTGGGCGTGTCGATCATGCCGCCCTACGACACCTATGTTCTCTACGAAGTCTACATCACGCCAGGGCTGATCGCGATGATCCAGCTTTTCAACGGCATGCAGTCATCGCTGTCGATGGTCTACGACCGCGAGATGGGCAGCATGCGCATGTTGCTGGTCAGCCCCGCACCCCGCTGGTTTCTCCTGACATCGAAGCTGATCGCGGGCGTCGCTGTCTCCATTCTGCAGGTCTATGCGTTTCTTGTCGTCGCCTATTTCTGGGAGATCGAGCCGCCGACCTGGTGGGGCTATCTGACCGTGCTGCCGGCGCTGGCGCTGTCCGGCCTGATGCTTGGCGCGCTCGGCATGCTGTTGTCGTCGCTCATCAAGCAACTCGAGAATTTCGCAGGCGTGATGAACTTCGTCATTTTTCCGATGTTCTTCGCGTCCTCCGCCCTTTATCCGCTATGGCGCGTGCAAGAGGGAAGCCCGTGGCTCGCGACCGTCTGCCAGCTGAACCCGTTCACACACGCGGTCGAACTCATTCGCTTCGCCTTCTACCAACAGATCAATTGGCTGGCGCTCGCGGTCGTGGCGGGATGCACAGTCGCTTTCCTCGGCGGCGCGGTGATCGCCTACGATCCGGCGCGCGGCATGTTGATGCGCCGGGGCGGGTGATGGGCGGCCGAGGCCAAGGAATCCCGATGATTACACGCTTGCTTCTCGCCGCCCTCGCCGTCACTGCGAGCGCCTGTCTGGCGACCGGCGCGGAAAACGCCGACCGCCTGCGCATCGCGATCCAGAAGACCGGAACCGCGTCTTGGGAAATCGAGGTGATCAAAGCGCACGGGCTCGACAAAGCCGCGAAATCTGGATATTGAGACGACCGAACTTGCCTCCACCGAAGCGGCCAAAGTCGCGCTCGCAGGCGGCGGCGCCGACATGGTCGTCTCGGACTGGCTCTGGGCGGCGCGCGAACGCGCGCTCGGCGACAAGGTCCTGTTCACGCCCTATTCGAGCGCGCTGGGGGCGGTGATGGCGCCAAAGGATTCGCCGATCCATGGCATCGCCGATCTCGCCGGCCGGTCCGTTGGCGTCGCTGGCGGACCGCTCGACAAGAGCTGGCTCATGTTGCGGGCGGCGGCGCTCGGCGCAGGTCTGGACCTCGTCAAGGATGCCCGTCCGTCATACGGCGCGCCGCCGCTCATCGCCGAGAAGCTTGTCCAGGGCGAGACCGAGACGGCGCTCGAATTCTGGAATTTCTCCGCCGATCTCGAGGGGCGCGGCTTCCGCCGCGCGATCGAAATGGCCGATGTCGAGAAGGCGCTCGGCGCGAGCGGCCCGGTGGCGATGACCGGCTATGTGTTCAATGAGGCCTTCGCCGCTTCGCACAAGGACGCTCTCAAGCGCTTTTTCGCGGCGACGACCGAGGCGCGCAAAATCTTGGCCGAAGATCCGAGCGCCTGGGCGCCGATCAAGGCCCGGCTCCGCCTGAAAGACGACGCGGCGCTTGAAGTCTATCGCCAGCGCTATCTTGAAGGTGTGCCGAAACGGGCCATCGCGGAGGAAGCGGCCGACGCGCGCGTGCTTTATCGGCGATTGGCCGAGATCGGCGGCGAGGAGCTGGTCGGCAAGGCCAAGGAACTCGACACCGCGCTCTTCTACGATCCGACGAGCGAATAGGACGTGACGACCCGTCTCATCTCGCTCGTCGCGCTCATCTGCCTGTGGCAGATCGCGGCGCATTTCGCCAATCCGCGATTGCTGCCAGGTCCGATGGTCGTGCTCATGACGATGAGGTCCGAGGCCGCGTCGGGCGCCCTGTTCGCGGCGCTCGGCGTCACGCTCGTCCGTGTCGCGGCCGCCTTCCTGCTCGCGATGGCCGCCGGATCAGCGATCGGCTACGCGATGGGACGCAACGCGCTCATTGATCGCGCAGCCGATCCGTGGATCATCGTGCTCTTGAACCTGCCGGCGCTCGTCATCATCGTGCTCGCTTATATCTGGGTAGGGCTCAACGAAGCAGCGGCGATCGGCGCCGTAGCCCTCAACAAATTGCCCGTCACGGTCGTCACCATACGGGAGGGCGTGCGCGCGCTCGACACGAGGCTCGACGAAATGGCGCGGGTGTTTGGCTTCTCCCCAGTGAAGCGGCTCGCCCATGTCGTTGCGCCGCAACTCGCTCCCTATTTCGCCGCCGCGACCCGCGCGGGCCTGTCGCTCGTGTGGAAGATCGTGCTGGTCGTTGAACTGATGGGTCGGCCAAACGGCGTCGGGTTCGAAATCAATACCGCCTTCCAGCTGTTCGACGTCCCCTTGCTGCTCGCCTATGCGCTGCCCTTCACTGCGATCATGCTCGTCATCGAAACGCTTGCGGTGCAACCCTTTGAACGTCACGTCTCCCGTTGGCGACCGCGTGCGGCTTGAAGCGCGCGTCGCTGACAAATCCTTCCGCGCCGCAGCGGGACAGAGCGTTCCTGTCATCGCCAATCTTTCGTTCGCGCTCGAGGAAGGCGAGACCGGCGCGCTGATCGGGCCGTCTGGTTGCGGCAAGTCGACGCTGATGCGCATTCTCGCCGGGCTCGATCGCAATTTCGACGGATCGGTCCACATCCCGGCGCATGGGAAAGTCGGCATGGTTTTCCAGGAGCCGCGGCTGCTCCCGTGGCGAAGCGTCGAGGACAATGTGCGTCTCGCCGCTCCGCATGCGAGCGAGGCTGAAGTCGCGGCCTTGTTCGCCGCGCTCGGCCTCTCCGAGCACCGCGCGCATTTTCCAGGCGAACTCTCGATTGGCCTTGCGCGACGCGTAGCCCTGGCGCGCGCGTTCGCCGTCCGCCCGACCCTGCTCCTGCTCGACGAGCCATTCGTGTCGCTCGATGCGCCGCTCGCCCGGCAATTGCAGGGCGATCTGGCGAGGCTCGTCGAGAGCCGCCGCATGATCGTTGTGCTTGTCACCCATGATGTCGATGAGGCGATTGCTCTCGCCGATCGCATCTTCGTTCTTTCCGCGCGCCCTACGCATGTGGTGGGCGAGATCCGAGTCAAGAACCCGCGGGCGGCGATGACCGGCGAAGAGCGGCAAGCGATCGCGGCGCGGATTGAGACCCTGCGGGAGGCAGGCTGAATCCGCTGCCTTTCACCTCAAGCGGAGGCGGGCCGTTTACGAGTCTGTTTTGAGCGATTCCAATAGGTTGCAGCCCAATTTACGAGTCACTTTCCGCCTATATAACGCGCATAACTTGTATTTCTCGGCGAAACCCGAAGCCCATGATTCTCCACTGGCTTCCGCCGATTTTAGGCGGAAGTTCCAACACCGACAGGCTCACTTGTCGTCGTACTTGATATAGGCGAAACGCTGGTCGCCAGTCGGCGTGCCTTCGAGCGCCCCACCCTCCGTGCCGGGACGCCACGAGACGAAGTCCTCGATCTTTCGCGCGAGTTCAAAATCCTTGTCGGTGATCCCCTTGGCGCTGTGGTTTTGCAATTTCACTTCGACCCAAGCGTAGGACGCGGCGATGTCCGGATGGTGCCAGGCGGCCTCCGCGAGATGGCCGACCGCGTTGATCACCATCAGCGTGCCCTTCCAGCTCGAGGTGCGGAAAGTCCGTCTGATCCAGCCATTTTCGTAACGCCAGTGCGGGAGATCGCGTTTGAGCCGCGCCTCGATCTCGTCTGGCGTATAAACCCGCTCTTTCGACTCTTCGCTCATCGGTTCCTCCGGTCAGCAAGCAGCGACGCCCTCAATTAGCCGGTCACTTCACAAGTAGG
The DNA here is from genome assembly GCA_963753135.1 of uncultured Alphaproteobacteria bacterium. Classification (GTDB taxonomy): domain Bacteria; phylum Pseudomonadota; class Alphaproteobacteria; order Rhizobiales; family Beijerinckiaceae; genus Roseiarcus. The sequence continues at coordinate 16,433 of CAVWBA010000012.1, forward strand.
CATCCGCCCTGGTCGAGCGGCCGGAAGGCGGCTTCGGGCGGAATCGTTTCGATCAGATCGTAGACGTCGAACCGGCTCTTCGATTGTTGCGGCGACTTGACCTTGAACACGTACATCGGGTGCGTCGCACGACCGTCGGCGCGCACCACGACATGGCCGAAGAGCGGATCGTCGATCGGCGACTTCTTCATTTCGGCGACAACCTTGTCGCCCTCGATGGTTCCCGCTCTCTTTACGGCGCGCAGATACGCGAGCGTGGCCGAATAGGCGGCCGCCTGATCCTCGGTCGGCATCTTGCCGCCCATCCGCTCGGCGAAGCGCGCGGCGAAGGCGCGCGTCGCATCATTAAGATCCCAATAGAAGGCTTCGGACAGGATAAGGCCCTGCGCCGCATTGAGGCCGAGCGCGTCGATATCGGTGATCTGGAGGAAGAGCGCCGCGAGCCGCCTGTCAGGCCCGACGATCTGGAACTCCGCCGCCTGCCGGATGGCGTTGATCGCGTCGGCGCCGGTGTCGGCGAGAGCGATCACTCTGGCGCCCGAGGCTTGCGCCTGCAACAGATACGAGCCGAAATCGGTGGCGCCGAGCGGATGCGAGACCGAGCCGACCACCGATCCGCCCGCCTTGACGATCGCTTCGGTCGCGTCGCGTTGCAGAGCCTTGCCGAGAGCATACTCGAAGCGGATGAAGAACCAGGTCGAACCGCCCATTTTGGTGATCGTGCGGCCGACCGCGTTTCCGAGCGCCCAGGTGTCGAGAGCCCATTGGACGGTGGTCGGCTGACAGAACTTTCCGGTGAGGTCCGAGGTCGCGGTCGCGGAAGCGAGCATCGCGCGATTCTTCTCATGCATGAGCGTGTTGACGGCGAGACCGACGCCGGAATTGGCGAGATCGACGATCGCGTCGACGCCCTCCTCGTCCACCCATCGGCGCGCAATCGCGACGCCGATATCGGGCTTGTTCTGATGATCGGCGAAAATGATCTCGACCTTGAGGCCCCCGGCATCCTTGGCGAAGTCCTCGGCTGCGAGCTGGGCGCCGACCAGCGACCCCTTGCCGACCTGATCGGCGAAGGGACCGGAAAAGTCGCTCAAAACGCCGATCTTGATCGTATCGCCCGGAATTTGCGCGGGCGCGTCCGTGGCCAAGCAAGCCGCCCCGACGGCGAAGACGACGCTCAGCAGCAGCCGCGTAAACCTAGCGGGCACGGGCGATCCTCCTCTTTTTTCCATACGCAAACAGCCGATAGCGCCGGACGAATGTTTATATTGCGATGGACCGGACGACTGGACAAGCGCTCGGATAAGGATGAGCGATGCAGGATCGGGAAAGCAAAGCGGCGTCTGGATACGCGACCCGCGTCGGTCGCGGCCTCCGCCTCCGGCGCGCTTTGCTCGCCGCATTGGGCGTTGCCGCGTTCCTCACCCTCGAAGCCGTTGGCGTTCCGGCGGCTGCGGCGGCGCCATCCGACCCGCCCAAGAGCGTCGCCTTGCTCGATGTTGAGTTCCTCAACGACCATGGGGATCTCGAGCCCACAACCAGCGCGGAGCGGGCTCGCCTCGCGTTGATCGCGTCCCTCTTCAAGGCGAAGCTCGAAGGCTCCGGCCGGTATCAGTTCGTCCTCGTTCCCGCCGACGTTCAAGCGAAAATCAGCGCCGGCGCCCAGATCGGCGCGTGTGGCGGCTGCGAGTTCTCTTACGGCAAAGAACTCGGCGCCGATTATGCCGCCTGGATCGTCGTCCAGAAAGTGTCGGACCTTATCCTCAACATCAACGTCTATATGGCCGACATCGCGGCTAAGAGAATCGCGTTTGTCCATAGCGTCGACATTCGCGGCAGCACTGACAAGTCCTGGACCCGCGGCCTCACTTATCTGGTGAAGAACTACCTGCTGCCGAGTCCGTGATGGACTGCTTCTTGCCTCCATTCGCAGAGCCGGCGTCGCGCGCAGACCGGAGGAACGCCTCGGCCCGTCTTGCCACGCCCCCTTTGCTATGGCAGGAAGCCGAGCGCTCTTTAGACGCGCCTCGGATGCTGCAGTAGCTCAGTGGTAGAGCACTCCCTTGGTAAGGGAGAGGTCGAGAGTTCAATCCTCTCTTGCAGCACCATTATTTTCAATGACTCACCCGAGCGGCTGAAATTGGCCGAGGCGGTGCGCGACAGGCGCCCATCAATGATGCGCATGCGTCTCAGATTGAGGCCCGGCCGCTCCGTAAAAACCAAAGCTTCGCCTTGTTCTACCATATTGCTGTCAGACCAGACCTCTATCTGTTGAATGGGCAACCCTACGCTGGGGACCGGTTGCGCGCTGGCGCCGCGATCCTCTGTTGCAGCTGAGACTACGGTCGAAGGGTCGACGCCAAACAGTCTTCTCCGAGCTCACGCTGCTTATCGCTGCGGGCAGGTCGTCTCACCAAATGAGAAAACGAACTCGCGATGGAGTAGGCCCGGCAAAGGGGCGAACTTGAAAGGACAATTCTATGAAAGTCACAATCTTGCTCTCCGCCGTCGGCGCTGTCGGGATCACGATGCTATCGGTCGGCGTTGCGTCGCATTCCAGAGAAGTTCGTGGCCAGGCCAAGGAGCTTGTCGCTCTCCTCGAATCTAAGATTGTCGGCTATGAGCCCATACATTGAGGCGGGCCCAGCAATGACCTGCAGGCGGATTTATAGGCGACCTTTTTAGGGCGTTCGGCGTTGGCCAACGAACGCCGTGGTTCGCCTTAGCCTAGTGTTGGCGTCGCGTCATCGCCTGGTCGCCCGTATGCCACCCCGGCCTCGTATCGATCTGCTTAAGCCCTAATAGGCTCCGCCCTCTCCAAACGAAAGCGCCTAAGATGACCGCGCGCCGCCCAGGTCGAGGCCTCCGGCACGGCAGTGGCCAGGCCTACGCCGCGGTTGACGAAGGTCGTCAGCGTCGAGTCGGCGCCCGTACCGCCCACGTCCATCAGAACGTCGCCCGTATCGCCAACGTCCGAAGCGGACGAAGCCGCTTGGCGTGATGGAAGGAGGGGGAGGGTCACCTCCCCCGCTGCAGAGCGTTGCTGAGGTCGATCCCGGCGGCGCAAGTCGTCGCGGCGGTCAGGGTCAGAGCGGCAAGCGCTGCCAAAAGTCTTAAGGTTTTCACGAAGTCCTTCGATCTCTTGGTGCGGGCCCTTTGCCCGTTTCCCATATATCGCTCCGGTAGCGTAAAATCGATGAGTTCTGCAAATCGCGGCCGCCAAAACACGCTGCGGTGGTAAATTTCAGCCCTGATCTCGCGACCACCGCGTTCAGTCGCCATCCAGCGGTCGCTCGCAGACCCATGCATGTTAAAGCGCGCCTTGGCGGTCGGAGGTCTCGGACCCCCGGGAGAGCCACGGCGGCCTCGCGCAATAGCGAAATTTAGCGCTCCGATAACCTTTGCGCGCCATGATCCCGCTTATGTCGGACGCAACGGCAACGCCCGCGCTTAGGCAGCACCCGTCACTCTTCACGCGTCTGCGCGTCGTCGAGGCCGAACTCGAGGCGTTGAAGGGCGTGGTCGCCGGCCTCAAGGAGGATCATGAGGCCCTGCGCGAGGACCGCGACGAATGGCGCTGGCGGGCGGAATATCTTCTGGCGGAAAGCCGGAAGGGATTTTTCGAGCGCTGGGGTCAGCGATTTGCAGAAGCCGCGACCCCTTTCGCCCGGCGCCTGAACGCGCTTCTTTAAGCGCCCTGGATTGTCCCTTCAGGCGCTTGTTTCTGGGGAGCATGCCCCGACGTGTTTACTAAGACAAAGTGACGCCCCAAGGTCGCCATCGCCTGATGTCACCGCCTCCAAAAGCTTTATTTCGTGTGTGCCGATCGGCCCGGTTGCCTCTAATTGAACGAGCTTTCCGGATTTCGGCGGACCAGGTGACAGTCCAGCGAAGAGCTTCGTGTTGAAGGACTAAGCCGGAATTCCTGTCGGGATTCAAGTGTCAGGCGCTATCGACAGAAAATCCGGCTTTGCGTTTAAATCACTTGGTTTTAGGGATCCGTCATGATCAGGACCATGAGGGACAAATCGCTGTCACCTGCCTCACTCGTGATACCGATCCGCAGATTATTCGGTAATAACTCATCAGCATTAAACTCATAGGGCTCGGCCGGCATTGACACCGGAGTTCGGAACAAGCTCTGTCCCTCCGCCCGACTGTTATCGGTCAAATTTGGGATTGTTTCAACACTTGACGCTCCACCCGCGCAGATTTGCCAATACGGGGCATATCCGAATATAGACACTTAAATCGGTTGATTGAGCCGTGTTGCGAACCAATAGATGGGCGGGTTCGCCGGCGGCGCTCTCTCAGCATACCAGACAAAAAACATATCCGCGGCGTAACTGAGAGACGACGGTGTAATTTGCGCAGTCGTGACACCACTTCTTACCATGAGGACGCTCAGCGGAAGTTTGATTCACTTGTCCGAGCGGAGGTAGGGCAACAAAATGCTGGCCGAGTTTCCATGAATAAATATTCGAGGTGTTTCTCCATGTGACTGCAAGCATTATGCCTACCTCCTTCATTGTAGTTACTTTGCTGATCTTATACACCTCTATGAACGCTAAGCTATATACCTAACACTAGGCAGAACGCCTCGCCAAATTCCACAATTTCTGTGAAAACGTTCTTGTCGCCGCGGTTGCCGACGGGCGGTATGCGTGCCATCCGGCGCACGCCGGCGATGACGTCTTCCGCAGTCAGACCGGCATCTGCCATCAAACAAAGTCGACCAGTGTTCGGACTGGACGACAGAGCTATTGGTCGCAAGCAGTTCGATATTGGCTTGTTGCTGCGCCAAATCGCCCGCGAACTTGTAACGTGTGTCAGTGTTCGCGTAGGCCAAGTACCAATTATTGTCGATCGGATCTTGCTGTATAAGAATTTCAGTTTTGGCCATGGCCAATCCTGGTATTGACGAACCTCCCGATTGTCATATTCCGTTTAAGCTCCCATTACACTCAGTCACAAGACCGCCGTGCAGCATCAGACAGTTTACACGGCACGAGAACATTCGAGGCTACAAGCGCCTGACCGTTCGACATCTGCGCAAACACGAGGTTGGGTCAATTGTGGTACAATTGCAAGATCGACGCGAGTCATTGCTCACTTGCCGCGCGCACTTCCATCCGCCCTGCCGAACTCAAAAGAAGGACATTATTAGGTCCGGCTTCGCCCCGCTCCGGGGCGCCGACCAGCCGACTGGCCGGCTTTTGACGGACCCTTAGTTTCTAGCCAATCTTCACCTATAGTCACACGAGAGTCATTCGCGCATTCGCGCTCGGGCGTTCCGGAATCCTGATGGGTCGGCCGAGCAACGACGGCGAAACTGAAGCTGCTGGCCTGGAGGCTCGTCGCTGATGTCAAAGCTCAATCCGCAAGCCCAGTTCGGCGATGGGGACGCCTCGGAAATCGACAAGGTCATCGCGGCAAGCGCGATTGCCGGTTATGTCGGGGGCGACCAAGATGCTGAAGACCCTCAAGGGGAACGTGGACACACAAGATCCGGTGGTTTTCGAAGCGCAATACGAGAAATATCGAAAATCACATCGAGATGTGGAGAACAACGTCGACGAGGTCCCTGGCTTTGTCGACCGGGACGCAAAGCCGCCAATCAAGCTCCGGCTCCCCGGCAAGAACAGCAATCGGCAACTCGTGACAGCCGCCACGGTCGAAGCCGCCGTCACGAGACGATGCATTTAATTCGAGCACGAGCTTTCAGCAGAAACTTCGTCATCCGTATAACGAGGGCGATACCGAGTACTTCGCCGAGCTCGTGCTCGGATCGTCCGGAAAGGCGTAACGGGATCAGCTGGAATTGGCGAAGGGGTTGATCGCGGCGCTCGATCCAGGCGGGGAGGCTGTCGTCGCGAAGGCTTATTTCAACCAAAGCGAAAGTCAGAAGCTGAAACTGCAGATCGCCCGAGCCTTCGGAACGACGAACGGCGCCCGCAACTACCTGGAGTGGCAGCACCGAGCCCAAGCGACAAGGGTCAGGATTGGGCGGCCGCAAGATTTGCTGGCTTGGGCTGCGCAACCGGCTTCCTCGAGCGCAGCGGCAAGCGGATCGGGCGGCGGCTCAGGTTCAGCGGGAAGAGGGTCGGCAACGGCCCGCAGGCTCCGGGTCGCGGTAGATGCTGAACAGCGAGGTTTCGACGCCCGGGCTGCGTCTCAAGCTCGCGGAGCGGGCTGCCGCCACGATTTCAGCGAAAACAGCACCAGCGACGCGGCGATCAGCCCTGAGCCGAGAAAGAAGGTCAGGTCGATCACGAAGTGCAGGTCGGCGATCCAGTGCGACAGCCCGAGCGATATGAGGGCGGTCAGCGCGGGGACCAGATTGAGAAACATGGTGACAAAGCCGTTGTCGCCGCCGGTGACGGTCAGCGAAATCTGATACATCACGCGGCCGAGCGACGCGGCGACAATCGTGCCGAAGATCATCAGCAGGATCGGCTCGAGCTCTTCGAACTTCAGCTCGTTGCGCCAGTAAAGAAGCGCGAGGCAGCCCGGAATGAGGATGACGTTTGCGGTGAGAAAATTGGCGGCGATCGCCGCGGATTCGTCATAAGACGAAAACCACTTGCCGACGAGGGTTCCGCCAAGGGCCGAGCACAATGGCACGGGAATCGCATAGATCCAGCTGCCGTGAAAAAAACTGTCCGTCAATTGGCCCATGTTTGACATGGCCTTGTCGCCGAGTTGGCTCCAGGCGACCGCCATGGCGCCGATGAATGCGCCAGCGAAACAGCCAAAAAAGGTGGCCCGCGAAATTGGGATCGGAACCCCTGCCAGCACGAGGGCCACCAACGCGGCCCAGAACGGCGAAAGGTTCAGAATTGCGGAGATGATGATCGGATGAGCGTTGCTGAGGCCAAAGTTGTATAAAAGGAGGCCGGTCATCCCTATCGCGAAGATGACCGCGAGATAGGCATAGTTGGGGGGCTTTCGAAACAGGGCGGCGAAATCCCGGCGACTGGCCGGTCGACTGAGCAAGAGGGGAATGGATACGAGCAAGGAGACCTGGGTGAGCGCCACGAATTGCAAGGTATTGAGATGCCTGGCGGCGGGAAAGGAAAACGGCTCCTGCGTCGCATAAAGGAACGCGGTGATCACCGAATAGAGGCTGCCCAGCTGGTAGTTGATCGAGGATTGCCGCATGTCGGGCGCCCTTCTTGCGAGGGAACAAAGCCTGTAAGCCTCGCCTTCAGCCACAGACCAGGACGTGCGCGCCATTGATAGCGCCTCCGCGCCCGATCCTATCGAAGTGGACGGCGACCGTCAGGATCCTGTCGCACTCGCTCGCGGCGATCGCGTTTCCTATAATCGGATTCGGCATGGACATTGGAAAGACGGACCCGGGGGCGCTGTGCGGAGGGCGATCGTACGCGCGGATCAGCGTGCCGACCGGCGCCTCTCCCTATGTTGAACTCGCCGCCGATGGGGTCAGGGGACCGTTCTTGCTGGATTACGGCGCGACCCGCAGCTCATTGTCGGCGGCGGTGTTTTCGGGTCCCGACGGGTCAATCAAAACGGCCGCGGTTTCGCTTCCGGGCATTGAACGAGCGGATTTTCATCTCGCCCGGTACTACCTCATGCTTCAACCGGGAAAAGGACAGCTCGGTGTCATTGGCGATGATCTTCTGTCCAGGCTTACGGTTCAGCTCACAGAAAGCTCGGCGTTCTTGAGCACGGAATCCTGTCGGCCCGAGGCGTTGCTCGCGCGCGGCTTGACGCCTGTCGCCCAGAACGGCTTTTTCTCTTCCGACCCCTCCAAGGTCGGCGCCGGCCTTCCCAACGTTCCGGTCGTCTTTTTGCGCTTGGGCGACGTTCGCGTCTGGGCGCAGATCGACACCGGCTACGAGGACTTCGTCTACTCGCGCTCGGTCGACATCAACGAGGCTCTGTTTGACCGGCTCGTCGCGAGCGGCGCCAAGCTCGATCGGGTCGAGGACATCGACATCTGGACATGCGACGGACGCGAGCACCGGCCCGTCTATCGGGTCAGGGGCCGGCCGCTGGCCATTGAAGACCAAGAGGGGAAAAAGATCGTCGAAACAGAGAAGTTCCATCTGGTCGTGAAGCCGCCAAACTCATGCGGAGGGATCGCGGACATGAAACAACCCGCGGCCCAACTCGGCGCCTCGTTTCTCAACCTTTTCGGCGCCGTCATTTTCGATCCGGGAAACACGACCGTATGGCTCGGCGCCCCGCGCGAGCCCGCAGCCGGTCCCGGACGCTGATCTGCTCCGGCGGGTCAGTGCGCGGTTTGCGCCGCGATTGTCTCGAGCCGTGAGCCGATCGCCTCTAAAAGCAGCTCATGCGCCCTCGCGGCGATATCCTCCATCGACGGCGAGTTGGCGAGCAGCGAACGCGCGCGGCCAACGATCTCCGCTTTGGTCGGAATGTGGGGCAGGTTGAATTCGCTGAAGATGTCCATGGCGACGAAGGGCTGCGACTGGGCGAGTCGAGCGCGGAGATCCGCCAACCCACTGTTACCCAGCGCAGCGGCGACCGCGGCCGCGATACGGTCGGGATAGTAGCTTTCCGCGACCAGCGAGGCGGCGCGGCTGATCACGCGACTTCCGAGCTTCTGCCGGTTTTGCATGACCTCGGCGGTCGGGCGCTTTACATTCCAAATCAGTCCAAGGCGCTCAAGCAGCTTCAGGAGATAGAAGGTCGGATCATATTCCCACCAGTAGAATCCCTGGCGTGCGCTGCTCTGGTAGGCATGATGATTGTTGTGCCAGCCCTCGCCCATGGTGATGATCGCGAGCAGCCAGTTGTTGCGGGAATCGTCGCCGGTGACGTAGCGCCGGCGCCCGACAAGATGGGCAAGCGAATTGATGCAGAACGTCCCGTGATAGACGGCGACGGTGCTCCAGAAGAAGCCGACGATCAGTCCCGGCCAGCCGGCGACGGCGAAACAGATGACGGCGAGCGCGAAAGCCGGCGCCAACTCGTAGCGATGGAGGCACATCAACTCGGGGTACTTGGCGAAATCCGCCACCCGGCTGAAGTTTGTCCTGCTTTGAGCGCGGGAGAAAATCCAGCCCACGTGGCTATAGAGAAAGCCCATGCGCCGTGGCGAATGAACGTCGAGTTCGGTGTCGGAATGGAGGTGGTGGTCGCGATGGTTGGCCGCCCACCACAATACGCTCTTCTGCGCAGTGGTTTGCGCGACCACTGCGAGAATGAACTGGAAGGTGCGACTGGTGTCGTAAGCCCGGTGGGAAAAGTAGCGATGGTAGCCAGCCCCGATGGCGAAAATCCGGAGCCAATAAAGGCCGAGGCCCAGCGCCAGCGCTTCCGCCGTGACCCCGGTCCAGATCGCGGCGAAACACGCCAGATGCACGATCAAAAACGGTATGGTCGACGGATAGACAATATCGGTCGCGGAGTCACGGTCCAAGGACGGCTCCAAGCTCGAACGGGGATCCTGGCTCATGGGTACGAACGATCCAATTCAATGCGAGCGATCGATGGCCCGCTCAATGTCAATTCGAAGCATAACATACACGCAACAGGTGGCGCCGACAAAATATGCGACCAGCCATCGCTGTCAAAGCACGGCCGCCGCCCATGCTAATTGATGACCCGCAGGATGCGGTTCGAGGGATCGACGAGCACCCGGTGGCCGTCGATGAAGGCCGAACCCATTCCCCCCGGTCGCGGCGTGACCTGCACATTGTCCGGCACGACCTGCCCGGGCGTAACCGCGCCCGTATAGCCGGCGGCATGGCCTGAGCTAGGGGGAGGGGCATAGGCCCGCGCCGAAGGGAGTGCGTTTGGTTGCGTCGTCGACGTGCTGAGATCCGAGCCGACCCTGCCGCCCACCGGTCCATCCTGCTGCGCGTAGCCGACGGAGGGAATCGCGAATAGGGCTGTAATGATGGCGATGTGGGGAGCGCGCATCAAAGACCTCCTCATGAGATGCCAGAATGCAAAAACGCGACCGGCTCACCAAGGGTTCCGTGGGAGCAGGATAATACAGGGAGAGACTAATCCCAAGCTGCGGTCGAATTGCGGCCACAAAGCCCGCCTCACCGAAAGCGGAATACGCCAGTCCGCTTGATCTCGGAATCCTCCAGTTCGCGCGTCACCGGCACCGAATATTCGGTCACGCAGTCCAGACGGTCAAGCGGAAGGTAGGACCGGCGCGGGTCGCCAATCAAGACGGTCGCCCCACGGCGCGCCAGCGAGGCGAGCCAATCCATCGCCGCGCCCGCCAGGTCCTTTTCATAAGCAATGTCGCCGGCCAGCACGACCTCCCAGCCCTCATCGGCGCCGATCATGTTTTCAAGCCGCGGCCAGACGGTGGCGCCGTTCCCCGCGGAATTGGCCTCGATTGCGGCGATGGCGAAGGCGTCGATGTCGGAAGCCGCAATCTCCGCCGCGCCGGCTTTGGCCGCCGCGATCGCGATGAGCCCCGAGCCGGAGGCGAAATCGAGCACCCGCTTGCCGTTAACCAACGCCGGATTATCCAGCAGGTAGCGCGCCAGCGCCTGCCCGCCAGCCCAGGCGAAGGCCCAGAACGGCGGAGGCAAACCCATCGCGCCGAGCTCCTCCTCGGTCTTCTCCCAGATCGGCACGGCCTCATCGGCAAGCCGAAGTCTGATCTCGGGAATGAGCGGCGGGGCGATGAGCCTAGTGTTGGCGAGGATGAAGTCGCGCTTTGCGCTCACAGGGGCTTCAGGCGGCATCCTATTCAGGGACCGTTAAATTAGCTGGGGTGGGAGCGGATTGTTAAGGAGTTGCGCAGGACGAGGCGCTCTCTTCATGGAGAGCGTCGAAGCGAACGAACAGGAATCGGCCGCCGCCTGAGAGCGCTCCAACCCCGATTTGCTCACCAGTCAAGAGGGGGGCTTGGGAGTTACTTTCGCTGCGCAACCGCCAAGCTGGCGCTTTTGGAACAATGTCTGTGAGGGTTGGGAGTCATTGGCCTGCTCACGCCCAAATCCCGCTCGTCGCGCCTGACAAAACCGTCAGCCGGCCTCATCGGTATTTCTGAAAAACAATATCAGATCGCCCTCCTCCGGGCAAGGAATTGTCGATTTTTTCTTAAATCAGGCCGCGGCGGGCTCACGAAATGCCGAGCGGTCTCATCAGCGGAGTCCCGTGTGAGACTGCTGACGGAATTTGACGCGTCGGTGCGCGAGGCTCGCGCTCCCTTCGAGAAAAGGAGCAACCCCATGAGCCTGCCGCATTTCGTCCTGCTCTACGTCGATGCGCCGCAAGTGAGCGCCGCCTTCTACGCTCGCCTGCTCGACCGCCAGCCGATCAATTCCTCGCCGAACTTCGTCATGTTCGAACTCTCGCCAGGCCTCAGACTCGGGCTCTGGGCGCGCCGCGACGTCGAGCCGGCGCCGCGCGGCGCAGCCGACACCGGCGAGTTGGCGATGGCGGTCGGAAGCAACGGGGAAGTCGAAGCGCTCTGCGCCGACCGGAAGCGCAAAGGCGCGGCCATCCTGCAGGAGCCGGTGACGAAGGACTTCGGTCTGACCTTCCTTGCCACAGACCCAGACGGACATCGGCTTCGCGTGTTCTGCCCTGCGTCTGCTAGAGCCGAATAGCAATTCCGCCGAATCGGATATGTAGACGCGGTCCGTAGCCCGTCGAGACGGGCGTCCTTCCGGACGCCCTTTGGACCGCGTCCACCGCGGTCGACGACCGCGGATACTACAGAGGTTCATCCCCCGCAAACCCGCAGGCCGCCAGGGTCTCCAGCATGTGGGGCGGGGCGGGCGCCTCGACCTCGATCGGCGGCTTTGAATTCGACAGCGGCACGATGACCTTGCGCGCCAGCAATTGGAGCGGAACCGCGGCTCGCTCGCCATAGATCGCATCGCCCAGAATCGGCCAGCCCTGCGACGCGCAATGGACGCGCAATTGATGCGTGCGCCCGGTCTGCGGCTTGAGCTCCGCCCATGCGATCGGCGCGCCGCGCCATGTCCCCCGGCCGATGACGCGCCAGAGCGTCAGCGCCTTTTGGCCTTTCGGGTCGACCTTCATCCACCAGCCGCGCTTGTCATCAAGGCGGCCGAGCGGCAGATCGATGACGCCCTCTTCGTCTTTGGGCGCGCCTGCGAGGATCGCCCAATACGTCTTGGCGATCTTGCCCTGCTTGAACAGGAGCCCGAGTTTCTCTAAGGCCTTGTGATGCCGCCCGAGCACTAGGCAGCCCGCGGTGTCGCGGTCGAGGCGGTGCGCGAGCGACGGCTTGCGCGGCAGGCCGAAGCGCAGGGCGTCAAAATCGTCCTCGAGGCTCGGACCGCCTTTCGGGCCGGCGTGAACAGCGACGCCGGCGGGCTTGTTGAGGACAAGCATCATCCCGTCGCGGTAGATGAGCCGCGCTATGGTTTCTTCCGGCGTCATGGGGAGAAGTGGTATGGCGCCATTGGCGGCGCGCGCATAGGTCGGGCTTAAAGGAGGTTTTGTGGCGTCGGACGAGGACGACAAGAAGGGCAAGCCCGGTCTGATGCGCCGCTGGTTCGGCGGCGCCGAGCCCGCGACTGCGCCGCTCGACCCGCCCCCTGCTGCGATCGAAGCCGAGCCGCCGGCTGAAGCGCCGCCCGCCCTCGCGGCGACGCCAGCCGCGCCCTCGCCGAAGCAGAGCTGGCTCCAACGCCTGCGGGCAGGCCTCTCGCGCTCGTCAACGACGATCGCGCGCGGCGTCACCGACATTTTCACCAAGCGCAAGCTCGACGCCGCTTCGCTCGACGATCTCGAGGACATTCTCATTCAGGCGGACCTCGGCCTCCCCGCGGCGTCTCGCATTCGCGACGCCGTCGGCCGCGGGCGATACGAGCGGGGCGTCAGCCCGGACGAGGTGAAACAGATCCTCGCCGATGAAGTCGAGCGCGCGCTCGATCCCGTGGCGCGCCCGCTTGACGATCGATGCCGACAAGCGCCCGTTCGTGATCCTCGTCGTCGGCGTCAACGGCTCGGGCAAGACGACCACCATCGGCAAGCTCGCCGCCAAGTTCAGGAGCGAGGGCAAGGCGGTCCTGCTCGCGGCCGGCGACACGTTCCGGGCCGCCGCGGTCGAGCAGTTGCGCATCTGGGCGCGGCGCACCTTTTCCGCGATTGTCGAGCGCGAGCAGGGCGCCGACGCGGCGGGCCTCGCCTTCGACGCGCTGACGAAAGCCCGCGAGCTCAACGTCGACGTGGTTCTCATGGACACCGCCGGGCGATTGCAGAACCGCACGGAGCTCATGAGCGAACTTGAGAAGATCATCCGGGTGATGCGGAAGGTTGACGCCAACGCGCCGCACGCCGTGCTCCTCGTGCTTGACGCCACGGTCGGGCAGAATGCGCTCAGCCAGGTCGAGATTTTCGGCCGCACCGCAGGCGTCACCGGGCTTGTCATGACCAAGCTTGACGGCACCGCGCGCGGCGGCATTCTGGTCGCGATCGCCGACAAATTCGGGCTGCCCGTCCATTTCATTGGCGTCGGCGAGGGCGTCGACGACCTCGAGCCCTTCACCGCGCGCGACTTCGCCGATGCGATCGCCGGGATCGACAGAGAGGCCGCATGACGGCGCCCAATCTAGAACGCCAGACGAGTAGAACGCCTGTGACCGGAACCGTCCCTGCGCCGCCGCGCAAGGCGCTCAATCCGATGCTCAAGTTCGCGCTCGAACTCGGGCCGCTCGCGCTCTTCTTCATCGTCTACGGGAGGCTCGGCATCTTCGCCGCGACCGGCGTCCTGATGGCGTGCGTCCTCGTCACGCTCGGCGTTTCCTATGCGATGCTCAGGCGCATTCCGATCATGCCGCTCGTGACCGCGGTGATCGTCCTCATCTTCGGCTCGCTCACCCTCGTCTTTCACGACGAGACGCTCATCAAGATCAAGCCGACCGCGCTTTATATTCTGTTCGGCGCGGCTTTGTTCGTCGGCCTCTGGCTCAAGAAGCCGCTTCTCAAAATCCTGTTCGACGGCGCCCTGCACGTCACCGAAGAAGGCTGGCGCAAGCTCACCTGGCGCTGGGCGTTCTTCTTCCTCGGCCTCGCCATCCTCAACGAGATCGTCTGGCGCACGCAGACGACCGACCTCTGGGTCAAGCTCAAGACCTTCGGCTTCCTGCCGCTCACGCTTCTGTTCGCGCTCGCCCAGGCGCCTCTCATCATGAAATACGAGACCAAGGACGAGGGGCCGGGCGACGAGCTTTGAGGCGCATGCTTGAGGCTGCTGGACCAACCACAAGGCGAGTTGGCGCCAAGCAAAATCAAATAAAACCAAGGAAAAAGGCTTGGATGTCGTTGGATTCTCTTGGTCGAATCGGGTCTTTTCAAAGGGTTACGGCGAATCCAAATAAAAAAATCCCCTCCGGCTTAACTCGCGTGACAGGTTGTGTGCAAATCGCCTCCAGCACCCGTTTCTTCGCCAGCGATCTCTCCAGCTTCGTATTCGTGGGGTGTTATCCTGCTCATAGGAAACTATAGCTCATTATTTCTGATTTTGCAAATATCTGATCCGCGCCAGGCGGAAGGCGCTGTGGATCCCATCCGAAACGTGACTGAAGCTCATTTTCACCATCTGGCGCTTGGAAACCGGCTGCGCGAATGATTGCGGAACTGAGCGGCGCCGACGAACCGGAAGGCGAGGGTGGGAGCCTTACGCTCCTGATCGTTCTGGCGCTCATCGTGGGCGCGATTTCCGGCGCCGGGGTCGCCCTCTTCATCCTCCTGCTCGATGAGGCGGATCACTTGCGCGATGCGCTCATCGTCCGTGCGCATGCGCAAGGGCCCGAGGGTTTCGGGATGGTGATCCTGGCCTGCGCGGCCACAACGGCCGCCGCGGCCTCGCTCGTTCGCCGCATCTCGCCTCAGGCGGTTGGAAGCGGCATCCCGCAAGTCGAAGCCGTTCTCAGGGAGCAATTGCCGCAGGCGCGATATCGCATCATTCCGGTCAAGTTCATTGGCGGCGTACTCGCGATCGGCGCCGGGCTTGCGCTTGGCCGCGAGGGGCCGAGCGTGCACATGGCTGCGACCTTGGGCCATCTCGTAGGTAAGATCTTTCGACGCAATTGGCCCGATTGCCGCGTGTTGCTCGCCGCCGGGGCAGGGGCCGGCCTCGCCACGGCGTTCAACGCGCCAATCGCCGGCGCCATCTTCGTGCTCGAGGAATTGGTGCGCCGGTTCGAATTGCGGGTTGCGATCGCGGCGCTGAGCGCATCGGCCAGCGCAATCTCCGTCTCCCGGGCGATTCTTGGCGACGCCCCCGACTTCCACTTAGCGGCATTGGCCACGCCGGGCGTGGCGATACGGCCGCTCTTCTTCGTTCTCGGGGCGTTCGCCGGCGTGATGGCGGTCGTCTTCAATCGGCTGCTGTTGCAAACGATGACGACGATGGAGCGCGCGCCGGTCGAAGCGCGGGCGGCGCTTGTCGGCGCCGCGGTCGGAGCGTTGGCATGGGTTCTCCCGGGTCTCGTTGGCGGCGGCGATCCGATCACTCAGCGGACACTGCTCGGCGCTGGAGCGCTTGGCCTGCTCCCGCTGGTTTTTCTCATGCGGCTCGTGTTGGGCTCGCTCTCCTATTCGGCGGGCACGCCCGGCGGATTGTTCGCTCCCCTGCTGGTGCTTGGCGCGCAATTCGGATTGTTCTTCGGATTGGTCTGTCAGCTCGCCCTTCCGGGCCTGAATGTTCAGCCGGAAGGATTTGCTGTCGTGGGGATGGCCGCTCTTTTCACCGGAATCGTGCGCGCGCCGCTGACCGGCATCGTGCTCGCCACCGAAATGACGGCCGACGTCACCATGCTGTTGCCGATGCTGGGCGCCTGCGCGATGGCGATGCTCACGCCCACTCTCATGCATGATCCGCCGATCTACGATTCGTTGCGCGAGCGCACGGTTGATCGCCAAAGAACGCGGCTCGCGCAAGAGAGCGCCAGTGAGGCTTAAGGAGCAGCGATGTTCGACACGAAAATCTCGGTCGTCGTCCGCGAGGATCTCGCCACATGGCAGAAGCTCAACGTTGTGGCCTTTCTGACGAGCGGCGTCATCGGCGCGAACCCTGGCCTTCTCGGCGAGCCTTACGAGGACGCAGCCGGCAACGTCTACAATCCGCTTCTGATCCAGCCGACGATCGTTCTCAGCGCCGACCGGGAGACGCTGAAGACGATCTATGGGCGCGCCATGGAGCGCCGTATCCGGTTCTCGCTCTATATCGAGGACATGTTCGCGACCGGCCACGACGCAGCCAACCGCGCAACCGTCAAGCAATATGCGCCCGACGCGATGAACGTCGTCGGCCTCGCGTTGCGCGAGGACAAGAAGCTCGTCGACAAGATCACCAAAGGCGCGCGGATGCACGCTTGAGCAACGTGTACGTCATTCCCGCGAACGCCGCGACCGGGAGTGACGAGAGGCCCTCTCACCCCTCCATCAGCGCCGGCGCGCCTCAACGAACGCGGGGGTTCGTCTCGCGCCAGCGTTGCCAGCGACGGCGCAATTCGCCTTGGCGCAGGCCTATCGCTTCGTCGAGCGTCTCGACCTCGACCATCCGATCGGTGCGAAAATGCCGGAAGCCTTGGCGCAGCTCGCACCAGGCGACGAGCATGCGGCTCGTCTCGGCGTAGCCGAGGATGACCGGCCACACTGTTCGCTCAGTGTCCTCGCCCGCCTCCGACCGGTAGCGGAGTTTCAGTTTCCGGCCCTCGCGAATCGCCGATCTGAGGCCTGACGGATCGACGCTTTCCTTTTGCTCCGCGAAGGTCGGCTTCACGCCGACGCTCGGCTCGATGATGAACGGGCGCAGACGCTCGGGAACGACCGCGGCGATCTTCGCGATCACGTCGCGGGCCGCATTGGCGAGCGCCTTGTCGGAGCGGCCCGCAACCCATTGCGCTCCCAGCATCACCGCCTCGATTTCGTCGGGGGTCAGCATGAGCGGGGGCATGTCGTAATCGGCGGCGAGGAGATAGCCGAGGCCCGCCTCGCCTTCGATGGGAACCCGCTGGCCGATCAGGTCGGCGACGTCGCGATAGACCGTGCGCTTCGAGACTTCGAGCTCCTCCGCCAACGCTTCCGCCGTCACGGGCCGGGAGGATCGGCGAAGGATCTGGATGATCTGGAACAATCGGTCGGCGCGTCGCATGGCTCATTCCTGCTGACAGGATGGTGTCAGCAGGCTTGTGCGACAAGGCCCTTCGCAACGCCGCAGCGACTGTGCGGAACGAAAGGATAAGCCCCATGAAATTCGCGTCAACACGTCTCGTCGCCGCCGACATCAAGACTTTGGTCGGTTTCTACGAAATGGTGACGGGCCAGACCGCCGAATGGCTTGCCCCTGTATTCGCCGAGATCGTGACCCCTTCCGCGACGCTCGCCATCGGGGGCGTCGAAACGGTGGCGCTTTTCAAGGAGGGCAGCGCCGAGCCCGCCGCCAATCGCACCGCGATCCTCGAGTTCCAGGTCGATGACGTCGATGCGGAATTTGCCCGCCTGAAGGACAAGGTCGAGGTGGTGCAAGCGCCGAAGATAATGCCGTGGGGCAATCGCGCGGCGCAGTTCCGCGATCCCGAAGGGACGCTCGTGGGCATGTATACGCCGGTGACGGACGCGGCGAAGGCGCGGTTCGCGTCGCGATAGAAGCAGGTCCGCTTACGTTACCGCCGAGAGCGGCGCTGCGACCTCTTCCAGCGGCTTGCGCTCGGCGTTGACGGCGTAGCGCGCGGCGACCGCGGCGGCCGCGAACATGAGACAAGCGGCGAAAACGTAGCCGCCAAAGATGCTCCCCCGCGAGCCGCTTTCGATGAGCTTGCCGAAGATGAGCGGCGCGGCGACGCCGCCGACCCCCGTTCCGATGGCGTAAAAGATCGCGATGGCCATGGCGCGAATTTCGATCGGGAAGGTTTCGCTGACCGTGAGATAGGCCGCGCTCGCCGCCGGGGACGCGATGAAGAATACGATCATCCACCCGATGGTCTGGCCCATCGCCGTGAGCAGATCCTGCTCGAAGGCGACGGCGACTGCGATCATGAGCAGGCCGGAGAGCCCATAGGTCAGGGTGATCATCAAGCGGCGGCCGAGGGTGTCGAACAGGCGTCCGAGAATGACCGGCCCAAGAAAATTGCTGACCGCGAAGGGCAGGATGTACCAGCCGACGGCGCCCGACCCGACCGAGTAGAACTTCGTCAGGACGAGCGCGTAAGTGAAAAAGATGGCGTTGTAGAAAAACGCCTGCGCCGCCATCAGCGTCAGCCCGACGAACGTCTGCACCCGATGGCGCTTGATCAATGTGTCGAACACTTCGGTCAGCGGCGTATGGTCACGCGAGCGCAGGCGGATGGATTTGTCTGCGGGGACAGGCTCGAGCTTGGCTCCCGCGTCCTCGAATCGCCGTTCGATGCCTTTGACGACGGCCTCGCCTTCCTTTTCCCGCCCGTGGATGGCGAGCCAACGCGGGCTTTCGGGTATCCACATGCGCATGAAGAAAACGGCGAGGCCTAGGATCGCGCCAGTCAGGAACGCGAGCCGCCATCCGAACTCCGAAGGGATCAGCGCCGGATTGAGCAGCACGACCGCGACCAAGGCGCCGAGCGCTGCGCCAACCCAAAAACTGCCGTTGATCGTGATATCAAGCTGGCCGCGATAGCGCGCCGGGACCAGTTCCTGGATGGTCGAGTTGATGGCGGAATATTCGCCCCCGATGCCGCAGCCGGTGAAGAAGCGAAAAACGAAGAAGGCGAGGCCGTTCCACGCGAGCCCGGTCATCGCCGTCGCGACGAGGTAGACGACGATGGTCGTAAAGAAGAGTTTCTTGCGGCCGAGCCGATCGGTCAGCCAGCCGAAAAACAAGCGCGCCGACGACCGCTCCCAACAGGTAGGCGCTGCCGGCCAATCCGACCTCGGAATCGGAGAAATGAAGCGCCGGGCTTTCCTTCAAAGCAGGGGCGACTGAACCGGCGAGCGTGACTTCGAGCCCGTCGAGAATCCAGGTGATTCCCAGCGCAACGATAACCAGAACGTGAAAGCGGCCCCAGGGCAGGCGCTCGAGTCGCGCCGGAACGAGGGTCGAAATCTCTCCCGATGGTCGCGTCGATGCTGCCGACATTGGGCTCCCCGCCATGCGCGCCCCATATTGTTCACACCGTGAAACGAGATCGGGGCGGGAAGGTTGCGTGCCGCCTGGGCGTCGCCAGTCGGCAAGTCGCCGCCTAAAGCGCTCGCTCCCACCGATCTCGATAGGCCTCGAGACCGGGCAGGTCCCAAGCGTGCGCCGGCGCGAGCTGCGGCGGCGGATGGGGTTCGCCCCAATGGGCGAGCATCGCCGCCCCCGCTGCAGCGCCTGCGCTCGCCGGCGCGATCACAACCCGCCGGCCAGACATGAGGCGGGCGAGCACGGCGGCGAAAGCGGGCGAGCGGGTGAAGCCGCCTTCGACGATGAGGTCGCCCGGCGCGTCGAGGCGCCGCAGCATATGGGCGGTCATGAGCGCCGAGTAGAGAGTCGCGAGCGCCGCGCGCGCCTTTGGCGTCGCGGGCGCTTCGCCTTGAATAATTCCTTTCCGCGCTGCAAATGGGCCGCCCTGGTCGGAGAATGCGGGCAGAGCAAGCGCGCCGGAGGCAATCGCGCGATTGATGTCGGCTTCGTCCGCGTCGGCCGGCGCGTCGCCGGCAAGGACCGAATATTCGCGGCCGCCCATGAAGCGCGCGGTCGGGACCGGCTCGCCGCGCACGTTCACATTGGCCAGCATGTCGGCGTTGGGATCGAGCTCGCCCTTTCCGCCCACGGCCATGATGATGACCCAGGTCCCGGTCGAGATCACGGTGAACGGCTCGCGCCGGGACAGGAGATGCGGCACGAGAGAGGCGTTCGAATCGTGCGCGCCGCAGATGATGCGCACGTCGGACGCGAGGCCGGTCGCCGCCGCCACTTCTGGCCTGAGCGTTCCCAGCGTATCCCAGGCCTTGCGCATGGGCGGGAAGAGGCGCCGCCAGCCGAGCCTGTCGACCATGCTCGAGAGATCGCCTTCATGGGGGCGCCAGAGGTCGGTGTGCGCTCCGAGCGAGGTCGCTTCCGAGGCCATCGCTCCGCCGAGGCGCCAGGCGAAATATTGCGCGTAGGTCAGGAATGCAGTCGCCCGCCCGAATTGAGCCGGATAGCAGCGCTCATAATAAAAAATATGCCGCCCGAGATTGAGGCCCCGCGGCAGATGGGGCGACCGCGCCTCGTCATAGGGCGGACGGGCCGCGTCATAGGCGGCGTCCACGGCGGCGAATCCATCGAACTCATAGTCGAGCGGCGGCAGCGCCGGGCCGTCGCTCTGCATGAGGACGCCGGCGCAGCCATGCGTCGTGGTCGAGATCGCCTCGATGGAAAAACGCGCGCTAAGCTCCTTGAGCGCGCCGATGAGGAACGTCCAGGCGCCCTCGGTGTCGAGCTGAAGATAGGGCCACTTGGCGTCGAGGCGGCAGCGGCGCGTTGGGCGCCGAGCGCTCAGCGAGAACCTCGCCGCCGCGATCGAAAACGACGACCTTGATGTTCGTCTTGCCGATGTCGAAGACCGCGACGCAGCGGTTCATGCACGAAAGTCCCCCACCCCTGACCCCCCGTCGTCCCTCGACAAGCTCGGGATGAGGAAGGGGTCAGGAGCGGGAACGCTTTAGAAGTCGAACTTCGTCACGTTGTCCTTGTTGAAGATGAAGGGCGCTCCAAGCAGGATTTCGCTGCCGTTGACCACATTGAGCTTGCCGAGCTTGCCCGCGTCGACCGAGGTCGAGCCCGGCTTCAGCTTGCCGTCCACGACCGCGCGCATAACGTAAGTCGCGGCATAGCCAAGGTCGACCGGGTTCCACAGCACGACCGACTTGACGCAGCCGGCGTTGACATAGGGCCTCATTGCATTGGGCGTGGCGAGGCCGACAACGGCGATCTTGCCGCATTGGCCGGCCTTGGTGACGGCTTCGGCCGAAGCCGGCGTCGCCACCGAGGTCATGCCGAACAGGCCCTTGAGCTTGTCGCCGTATTTGTTGATGAGGGTCGTCGCCTGGTTGAAGGAGAGATTGTTGTCCTCCTGCGCCTCGACTGTCTCCAGCCATTTCATCTTCGGATGGCATTTTTCCGTATAGGCCTGCATCTCGGCGATCCAGCGGGCCTGATTCGGCGTGGTGAAGGTCGAAGTTACGATCGCGAAACTGCCGTCCTCGCCGATCTCCTTGGCCATCGAATCCATCATGGACTTGCCGATGCCGTTGAACTCAGCCTGATTGACGAACCATTCGCGCGCGTCGGGAGTTGAATTGGCGTCATAGCCGACGACGTGAATGCCCTTCGACAAAGCCTTCTTGAGGACCGGAGCGATGGCGACCGGATCGTTGGCGGCGAACAAAACGCCGTCGACGCCGCGGGTGATGTAATTGTCGATGAATTTGATCTGCTCGTCGATCTTGGCTTCCGTCGGCCCGTCGGTCGTGACCTTGACGTTGCCAAGCTCCTTGGCGGCGTCCTGCATGCCCTTGGACGTCGCGTTGAAATAGCCGATGCCGATCAGCTTCGGCACGTCGACGATAGTGATTTCCTTGCCCGCCTTGTCGGGCGGGTTGGTCGGCCGGCCGCCGTCGTACGGCTTGGCTGCCGCCGGAGCCGCGGCGCCGCTCGCGTCGCAGGCGAGCGGGCTCGTCGGCAGATCGTCGGCGCCGTCCCATTTGCCAGCGGCGTTGGCGCCGCCCGCGGCGAACGAAAGGGCGAATAAGGCCGCCGTCGTAGTTGTGAGTAGACTCGCTTTCATGTTTATCCTCCCGGGATGCCGCATCTGCGGCGTTGGTCTTCTGAAATACGCGCTCAGTCGCGGCGTCGCTCAAGCGAACTCGCGATCAAAACCGAGAGAATGAGCGCGACCCCGATGACGACGATTGTCGCGTCGCCTTTGACTCCAGTCAACGCCAGACCGTTCTTCAAGAGCTGGATCATCGCGAGCCCGATGACCGTGCCCCAGATGGTGCCGGAGCCGCCGAAAATGCTGGTTCCTCCGAGCACCACCGCGGCGATCACGTCGAGCTCGTAGCCGATGCCCATATCCATCCGCGTGGTGGTCACCCGTGAGACGAGGACCCAGGCGGCGAGCCCCGAGGCAAGCCCGGACAGCGTGTAGATGATGAGCTTCACCCGGTCGACCGGAAGCGCAGAGAAACGCGCCGCCGTCTCATTCGCGCCGATCGCGTAGAGGGCGCGGCCAAAGGTCGTGCGGTCGAGCACGACGCCTGCGACAACGATGAGGATGATGAGAAGGAGAAGCTGCGTCGGCACGCTGAAAACGCTGCCTTGGCCCAAAAAATAGAACCATTCCGGATAGCCGCGCACCGAACGCGCCTGGCTCACGCCCTCGGCGAGACCGCGATAGAGCGCGAGCGTCGCGATCGTCATGATGAGCGGCGGCACCTTCACCCGCGTGATGATGAGACCGTTGACGAAACCCGCCAGGGCGCCGACGAAGAGGGCAAAGGCGATCGCCAGCGGAAGGGGAAAGCCGAACGTCTTCCAGGAATAGCCCAGCATGATGGCGCAGAGACCGACGATCGCGCCGACCGAGAGATCGATGCCGCCGGTAATGATGATGAAGGTCATCGGCAGCGCGATAAGCCCGGTCTCCGTGATGAAACGACCCTGGTCGAGGAGGTTGTCGAGGGTGAGAAAGCGGTTGTTCAAAAGGCCGAGACCGACCAGCGCAATCAGGAGAATGATCGCGAGCAGCGTCTCGTGACGCTTGAGCCAGCGGGGCACGCGAAACGATCTTCATTTCGATCGCCAAGCTCATCGCTTCCACCCTTGAGCGGCGCGGCGCTGGCGGCGCAAGATGTCCGCGATGACGGTCGCGAGAATGAGCGCGCCGCGCAACGCGTCGGTCCAGTAGGGCGAGACATTGATGAACACCAGCGCGCTCGTGATCTCGGCGATGAGGATGGCGGCCAATGTTGAGCCGACCACTGTGCCGACGCCGCCGAGGATGCTGACGCCGCCGACCACCGCGGCGGTGATGATGGTGAGCTCGAGGCCTTGCGGAGTGTTCGACTGGATCACGCGCAGTTGCGTCGCGTAGACGAGCGAAGCAAGCCCGGTGAAGAAGCCATGCAGCGCGAACACCATCAGGACGGTGCGCTGCGGGTTGACGCCGCAAAGGCGCGCGGCCTCGGCATTGCCGCCGGTGGCGTAGATTGCCCGCCCCGTAGGCGAATTGCGCATCCATAGCGCCGCCAGCACAGTGGCGAGGACCATGATGATGACGGGCATCGGCACGTCGAACAAGTAGAGGTCGGCGAAATGGAAGCTTTGCGGCAGGTCGGTGATCCATTTGCCGCCGGTCACGCTGATGAGGCCGCCTTTGAGGATCGACAGCATGCCGAGGGTGACGACGATCGCCGGAATCCTGAGATAGGCGATGATCGCGCCCTGCGCCGCCATCACGGCGACGCCAATGATGAGCGGCGCGAGCCAAGTGACGATGATCGGCGCGCCTGCGACGGCGAGCGAACCGCTGACCGTCGCGAGCACCCCGATGAGGGCGCCGACCGAAATATCGATATTGCCCGAGATGATCACCATCGACATGCCGACGGCGGCGATCGCGATATAGGCGTTGCCGAGCAGGATGTCGGAGAGATTGCGCGTGGCGAGAAAACGCGGATTGATCAGCCCGACGACAATGGCGAGGGCGACAATCGCGACCGCGAGCAGAAGCTCCTGACCGGCCAGACGGCGAAACAGGCCGCCCCGCACGCTTGCCGAGCTTGCGATCGCGGCCGCGCTCACGCCGCCCTCTCTTCGCTCGACGTCCCGCCCATCATCGCCGCGCCCACGGCCTCGGACGTCGCGTCAGCGCGATCGAATTCGGCCACGAGCCGGCCCTCGCGCATCACGAGCACGCGGTCGCTCATGCCCAGAACCTCAGGCAATTCGCTCGAGATCATGAGAATGGCGACGCCTTCGGCCGCGAGCTGGCTCATCAGGCGATGGATCTCGGCCTTGGCGCCGACGTCGATGCCCCGCGTCGGCTCATCGAGGATGAGGAGCTTCGGGTTGTTGGCGAGCCATTTGCCGAGCACGATCTTCTGCTGATTGCCGCCGGAGAGGCGGCCCGCGATCTCATCGACCGAACTTGTCTTGACGCTGAATCGCGCAACGCCCCGCTGCGCCATCCGCCGCTCCGCCGCGCGGTCGATAAATCCGGCGCGCGACAGAGAGCCGAGCGCGGCAAGCGAAAAATTGTGCAGGACGCTCATTCCCCTGACCAGGCCCTGTGTGCCGCGGTCTTCCGGCACATAAGCGACGCCCTTCGCGCGCGCGCTTTCGGGCGAGTCGATCCGCACGCCTTCGCCGTTGAGTCGAATCTCGCCGAACTCGCATGGCGTCATGCCGAACAGCGTCTGCGCGAGTTCGCTGCGGCCCGAGCCCACGAGCCCAGCAAGGCCGACGATCTCTCCCGCGCGCACGGTGAGGCTGACGCCCTTGGTGAGCGGCCGGCGCACGAGATTAAGCGCTTCGAGGACCGGCGCGCCGATCGGCGCCGCTGTCTTCGGGAAGAGGCTCTCGAGCCGCCGGCCGACCATCATCTGCACGAGTTCGGCGACGTTGGTGTCGCCGACGTCGCGCGAACCGACATAGGCGCCGTCGCGCAACACGGTGACGCGATCGGCGATCGCAAAAATCTCGTCGAGGCGATGGCTGATGTAGACGATGCCGACGCCGCGCAGCTTGAGGCGGCGCACAACGTCGAACAGACGCGTCACGTCGCTTCGGTCAGCGCCGCGGTCGGCTCGTCCATGATGAGGATGCGGGCGTCGTGCGACAAGGCGCGCAAAATCTCGACGCGTTGACGGTTTCCCACAGTGAGCGCGCCGACAATTTGATCAGGCGAAAGATCGTCGATTTCGAGCGAGTCGAGGAGCCGCGCGGCCTCGGCGCGCATCGCCCGCCAATCGATGCGGCCTATCCCCGCCCGCGGGGCATGGCCGAGAAAGATGTTCTCGGCGACGCTGAGCTCAGGGAACAGCAGGAGCTCCTGATAGATCGTCGCGACGCCGGCGCGGCGCGCGTCATCAGGGGAGGAAAAGTGAGCTTGCTTTCCGTTGACGAGAATCGAGCCGACGTCGGGTTGATAGACCCCGGACACGATCTTGATCAGGGTCGATTTGCCGGCGCCGTTCTCTCCGAGCAGCGCGTGAACCTCGCCTGGGCGAACGTCGAACGACACGCCCGAAAGCGCGCGGACGCCGGGGAAGGTCTTCTCGATGCCGCGCACCTCGAGGAGCGGCGTAACTTGGCCGGGGGAAACGTCGATCTCCTGCTCCACGCTCACGCCGCCTCCGTCACGCAAGTCTCGGGATCGACGACAATCGTCTGCACGCCCGCGTCGCGCAGCATGGCGAGCGATTCCGGCGGCGCAGCCCGATCGGTGATGAGCGCATGGATGCGCGTCAAGGGACAAACGACGAGGCTCCCGCGCTGAGCGAATTTCGACGCGTCCGCGAGGACGACGAACTTGTCGGCGCGCCGCAGAAGTTTCGTTTCCGCGCGGGCGATCAGCGGATCCCCTTCGATCACGCCGTGCGGGCCGATCGAGATTGCGCTCATGAACATGAGGCGCGCCGAATAATGTTGAATGGCGTCGTCTTCGAAGGGCGCGACGATGATCTTCTGCTCGCGATAGACCTCGCCGCCGGGCAGGGCGACCCGGTTCTGCGTCTCGCGGATGAGAAACTCGGCCAAAGGATAGGAGTTGGTCAGGATCTTGAGCCGCCTATGGCGCAGGAACTCGGCCATCTCGAAGGTCGTCGTGCCGCCGTTGATGATGATCGCGTCGCCGTCGACGCACATGTCCACGGCGCGGCGGGCGATGGCCCGTTTGGCTTCAACGTGGATTGCTCGGCTGACGTCGAACGATTGCGTGCCGAGCAAGGCTTGAGTCATGCGGGACGACAGCGCGCCGCCGACCGCCTGGACGCCGCCATAGACCCGCTCGCCGTAACCAGCGGCGGCCAGGCGGCCAGCGTCCCGGCGCGCCGAGGCGGCGGACACCCCC
Organism: uncultured Alphaproteobacteria bacterium; assembly: GCA_963753135.1. Lineage (GTDB taxonomy): Bacteria > Pseudomonadota > Alphaproteobacteria > Rhizobiales > Beijerinckiaceae > Roseiarcus. The sequence continues at coordinate 42,451 of CAVWBA010000012.1, forward strand.
GTCGCCGCCATGACATCGGCGATCGAGAGGAAGCCTTGCGCGGCGAGCAGATTGCGGAGGATTTCGACGCGCTGTCGCTCGCGCATGAACCTTGTCGTTTCCCCGAAATTGGTCGTTACCGCTTTCACTGCCACGCGCCTATAGGACTGTCAATCGATCAAACTCGCTCACCAAACTCACGCAATCGCGCAGAAGCGTTGACGCATTTCGGGCATTTGCCTATTGGGAATGAAAACCGAAAGAGTATTGAGAGGAACAGCTCATGAGCGGCGATCAAGTTCGTTTTGACGCTCCATTGCCCAATCTCTGGGATGACGAGCACGCCGCCACCCTCGACGATCCCGGTCTCCTGCTCTATCGATCGAACCTGCTTGGCAGCGACTTGCGCATCACCAATTTCGGCGGCGGCAACACCTCGGCCAAGCTGACCGCGGCCGATCCGCTGACCGGCGCGCCCACGCAAGTCTTGTGGGTCAAAGGGTCGGGCGGCGACATCGGCTCGATGAAGCTCGATGGCTTCTCGACGCTCTCCATGGACAAGCTGCTCAGCCTCAAGTCGATTTATCGCGGCCTCGAACACGAGGACGAGATGGTCGCGCTCTATAACCATTGCACCTTCAACCTCAATCCGCGCGCAACCTCGATCGACACCACGCTGCACGGCTTCGTTCCCCACACGCATGTCGATCACGTTCACGCCGACGCCGTGATTGCGATCGCCGCGAGCGAGAACGCGGAGGCGCTCACGCGTGAGATTTATGGCGGAGAGCTTGGCTTTTTGCCCTGGCAACGTCCGGGCTTTGACCTTGGGCTTAAGCTCGGCGCGATGGCTGAGGCCAATCCGAACATGAAGGGCGTGGTGCTAGGCGGCCACGGCCTGTTCACCTGGGGCCCGACTTCGAAGGAATGCTATCGAATCACTTTGGAGATGATCAACAAGGCCGCGGAATGGCTCGCGGCAAAGGCGCCCAAGGCGGCTTTCGGCGGCCCGCGCGTCGAGGCGCTGCCACGGGTGGATCGGCGCAACGCTGCGGCGAAGCTCTTGCCCGCCATTCGCAAGCACATTTCGGCAAGCGAACGCAAGATCGGGCACTTCACCGATGCGGCCGCCGTGCTGGAGTTCGTCAACTCGCGCGATCTCAAAGACCTTGCGGCGCTTGGGACGTCGTGCCCGGATCACTTCCTCAGGACCAAGATCCGTCCCCTCGTGCTGCCGTACGACCCGACGGCACGCAATCTCGACGCGGTGATCGCGTCGCTAGACACAACGCTCGCCGACTACCGCGCGGACTACACCGCCTATTATGAGCGCTGCAAGCATCCCAATTCGCCCGCGATGCGCGACCCCAACGCGGTCATCTATCTCGTGCCTGGCGTCGGCATGCTGTCCTTCGCCAAGGACAAGTCGACCGCCCGCATCGCCTCGGAATTCTATGTCAATGCGATCAACGTAATGCGTGGATCGTCGAGCGTCGGCCGCTATGTCGGGCTTTCGGAGCAGGAGGCGTTCAATATCGAATATTGGTTGCTGGAGGAGGCCAAGCTTCAACGCATGCCGAAGCCAAAATCGCTCGCTGGGCGGGTCGCGCTGGTGACCGGCGGCGCGGGCGGGATTGGAAAGGCGATCGCCGCGCGGCTGATGAGCGAGGGCGCCTGCGTCGTGCTCGCCGACATCGACGCCCAGAGCCTCGACGCAGCCGTGGCCGATTTCGGAAAAAGGTTCGGCAAGGATGTTGTGAGCGGCGTCCATGTCGACGTCACGAACGAGGGCAAAGTCGACGCCGCATTCCAGGAGACGCTGCTCGCCTTTGGCGGACTGGACATCCTCGTCGCCAACGCCGGCATCGCCTCGGCCGCGGCGTTTGAGGACACCTCGCTCGAGCTTTGGAACCGCAACATCGCGATCCTCGCGACGGGATATTTCCTGTCCGCGCGAGGGGGCTATCGGATCATGAAGGATCAGGGCCTCGGCGGCAGCATCGTCTTCATTGCATCGAAGAACGCGCTCGCCGCTTCGCCTGGCGCCTCAGCCTATTGCGCGGCAAAAGCCGCGGAGGTCCATCTTGCGCGCTGCCTGGCGCTGGAAGGCGCGCCGTTCGGCATCCGCGCCAATACGGTCAATCCCGACGCCGTGCTGCGCGGCTCGAAGATCTGGCAGGGCGAATGGCGGAGCCAACGGGCAGCGTCAAACCAGGTGAGCGAGGACGAGCTCGAGGAGGTTTATCGCCAGCGCTCGCTGTTGAAGCGATCCGTCTATCCGGAGGACATCGCCGAGGCGGTTTATTATTTTGCTTCCGACCTCTCCTCCAAGAGCACCGGCAATATCCTCAACGTCGACGCGGGCAACGCGGTCAGCTTCGCGCGTTGATCCCTCTCCCGCCAGCTTGTTTGGAGCGACCGTTCTGCTCAGAGCGAGTCGCGTATAGCTAAGTTGCGATCAATCCGCTCGGGCCGCTGATCGGCGTCGAGGTCGCTTCACCAGGCCGCGCGGCATTTTCTCGCGGGTGAGGCGGAGCTTCCGACCGCGTAGCGGAGAATCAGCGCGGAACATCACCGGCTGCGCCGTCAAAGCAGGCGCGGGCGGCATGGATATCGGAATAACGACGGTCGGCCCAATCGATGAGGTTCGCCATCGGCTCCAGCAGGGATTGGCCTAGCGGGGCCAGACGATATTCCACGCTCGGCGGCTTGGTTGGAAAGACATGGCGGGTGATCAGTCCGTCGCGCTCCAAATCGCGCAGGGTCTGGGTGAGCATGCGCTTGGAGATGTCGCGGATTGCGCGGTGAAGCTCGCTGAAGCGCTGCGGTCGCGTCGCGAGTGTCATGATCATCAGTATGCTCCATTTGTCGCCGATGCGGTCGAGCACGTCGCGCACCGGGCAGCATACGGGTTCTGCTGACTGGGCGTCGTCCGATTGATATCGGCTGAATCGCTCGATCGCGCTCAATGCGGTGCTCATGCGGGTTCCCCTGGTCTCTCCTGGTAACAAAAAACTGCCTCCTTGCGGGGGAGGATCGAGGTCTTTATTTGAGACCTGCCCCCAAATATAGACCATCTGGGGCCAGGAGAAAAGCCATGTTTTTAGTGATGGGAATTACGGGAAAAGTCGGCGGCGCGACGGCAAGGCATTTGCTGGCGCAAGGCAAGAAGGTGCGCGCGCTGGTCCGCGACCGCGCGAAGGCGGCAAGCTGGACGGACCAGGGCGTCGAACTGGTCGACGGCGACTGGAACGATGCGGCCGCCATCGTGCGGGCGCTTCAAGGCGTCGACGGCGCGTTTGTGATGTTGCCGACCGTCTGGGCCCCCTCGCCGGATTTCAGGGAAGCCAAGGGCGTCCTCGCGAACTATGTCGAGGCGCTCACCAAAGCGCCGGCGCCGCGGGTCGTCGCGCTCTCGTCGATGGGCGCGAACAGAACCAGCGGGCTGGGGATGATCACCGCCCTGTCGCTTCTAGAGCAGGGCTTTCGCGACCTGCCATTGCCGATCGCCTATGTGCGGGCCGGCGGGTTTTTCGAAAACTTCCTTTACGGCTTGCACGTCGCCCGGGGCGGCGCGCTGCCCGTCTACTACAACCCGACAAATCGGAAATCGACCATGGTCGCGACCAACGACATCGGCGCCGAGGTCGCAACGCTTCTGAGCGGGCCGGCGTGGTCGGGGCATCGGGTGATCGAACTCGGTTCGATGGTGAGCGCGGATGAAGTCGCTGCGCAATTGGGTGAAGTCATGAAGCTCGACGTTAAAGCCTTTGCCGTCCCGCGGGCGGAGTGGCCGGCGGCATTCGAGCAGTTCGGCATTCCGAAGGGCCAGACCGGACCGGCCGAAGCGGTGTTTGAGGCCGTCAACGCGGGATGGATGGACCTAGGGGTCGAGGGGACGGAGCGCGTCCTGGGCACGACGTCCCCCCGCGATGTTTTCTCCGCGGCCCGGAAAGCCGCCGCGGCGTAGGTCCGCGGATCGGCGACTTCCGGGACCTCTTCCGGAAATCCGCGTCTCCTTCGGAATGAATGCGTCGCGGCCGGCCGTCCGGAGCAGCGCAACCGGCGCCTGATGTCTATTCGATCCGGGCAGAGAGCTTCAAAATGGCCCGGTCGATGTGAGCTGCGGCGCTAACACCAGGAAAGATCGAGGTTGAATATGAAGATTCTTGCTTTGGGCGCGACCGGCTGGTCCTCCGCGGCGCCCTCATCAGACAAGGTTGGACAAATGTCTAGGATTTCCTGGCGCCAGGTCTTGGCCTTGGCGCTTGCCGCCTTCTTCGTCGTGGGATCGCTCAGCAACATCTTCGCCCCACCTTCGATCTACGAGGAATATCTGCAATGGGGATACCCGAGCTGGTTCCATTTCGTGACCGGATCGCTGGAACTCACGACCGCCATTTTGCTGGCGCGGGCACGCACGCGGCTGTGGGGCTCAGCGCTCGGCTGCGCGGTGATGTTGGCGGCGCTCGCGACCGTGACACTCCACGGCGAGTACGGGCACGCGGTGGCGCCGCTTGTCGCGGCGGCGCTATCGATACTCGTCGGCTGGATCGCCTGGCGGGAGCGGTTTTCCAGCTGGGAATGATTTAAGTCCGCGCCTGCATAGGCGCGGACTTAAAGCGCGTGAACGCCGGCTATTCCGCCGGCGTGGCCGAGGGAAGCACGTCGGCGGGGATCGTGACTGGCTCGGCTTGCCGGCGGAAACGTCGCCAAGCCATGCGGATATCACGGAATAACCTTACGAAGGCGTTCGGCTCGGCGAAGTGTGACGCGAATTCCCGATTCGTCTCCAGGGGAACCCAGTAGTCCTGTCTCCAGACCTTGAACATCGAATGGAGCTCGTCCGCCTGCTCGGGTCGTACCGAGAGAGCCGCGCAGCCACACAGTGCGTCAATGGTCACCCGGCCCTTCCGGTCGAACTGAAAGCGATGACGGCTCGGTACATGGTTGAGCCAGCCATGCGCGTATTCGAAATCGGAAGGCTGGAACCGAAGCGCGCTAATCATGGGCGCGACGTCCAGATAGCGAAGCGAGTGGCCCGGCGTTAGTGCGTATTCCAGGTTTGGCATCATAGTCTCCCTGACCAAGGAGCCCCAAAGCCCTGAACGTCTCGGCGGGCGGGCGCGTTCCGCGGCGCGAGCCGGCCTCGACTCTTTTTTCTTGGGCGCGAACCGCGATGAGTATGGGAACGACGCGCGCGCCGATTACACCTGAAACCAGTCTAACGCCGTTTGCGGCTCGACCGCAATCCGTTCCGTAGCCGCGCCGCGTTGCGCCGCCAGTCACAGTATCGTGCGCCGCGCTTCTCGCTCGCCGGCAAAACCTCTGCCTTTGGGAGAGAGCCGTTTCGTGAGGCGGGCGGCTTGAAATCGTCCGATATATCTGACTAGAGTCAGAGAATGGACGAGAGCCCGCTGCAGAGCATTCGCCGGTTTAATCGCCTTGTGACTCAGCGCGTTGGCGTGCTCGAGGTCGATTACCTCCGGCGGGGCCGCCCGCTGGCGGAGGCGCGGCTCATTTTCGAGATCAGCGCCGATGGCGCCGACGTCCACACGCTCCGCAGCAAGCTGGGATTCGATTCGGGCTATCTCAGCCGCCTGCTGCAATCCCTGAAGACGCAGGGGTTGATCGCTATGGCGAAAGGGGTTGGGGATGGCCGCCGCCGCCGTGTGAGCCTCACGCGCAAAGGAAGCGCCGAACGCGCGGCCTATGACAAGCTCTCCGACAATCTCGCCGCGTCGATGCTGGAGCCGCTCAGCGCCTCCGCGCAGAGTCGCTTATTGGCGGCGATGGGGGAAGTCGAGCGGCTGATCCGAGCCGCGTCGGTCACGGTCTCTGCTGATCCCCCCGACGGCGCCGACGCGCGCCGCTGCCTGGACGCGTACTTCCGCGAGCTTGCGGCGCGTTTCGAAAGCGGGTTTGACGCCGATGCGGACGCTTCCGCCAGCGTCGCAGACATGACGCCTCCGTCGGGGCTTTTCGTGATCGCGCGGCTCGATGGCGAGGCGGTTGGGTGCGGCGGGTTCAAACGGGTGGACAAGGCCACGGGAGAAATCAAGCGGGTCTGGACCGCGCCGTCGGCGCGAGGCATGGGCGTTGCGCGGCGGATGTTGCGGACGCTCGAAGCCGCCGCCCGCGAGGCGGGCGTAAAGACGCTGCGGCTGGACACCAACCGGGCGCTGACCGAAGCGCACGCGCTCTACCGGAGCGAGGGCTACCGGGAAATCGCCCGTTTTAATGACAATCCATATGCCGACCATTGGTTCGAGAAGCGGCTTTAAAGCGAAGTTCGAGCGCGGCGGCGGCGAACTCTATACGGCGCCACTCTTCGCCGCGCGCTCATAATTGCGGGCGGCGGTCGTCACGGCCGTCGCAGCGGCGACGAGCGGCCCCGTTGGAGGCTCGGGGACGGGGCCGCTCGCGCCGGACGGGCCGCCGAGAAGCGCCATAAGCCAGTCCCGAATCGCGGGATCCGGGAGAGGAGCGCCGGTCTGAGCCGCGAGACGCGCGGCCGAGAGCTGCGCCACCAGGCTGTAGGCCCTGATCAGAAGATCCGCCATCTCGTCGAGGCCCCTGCGCGCCGTCATTGGCTCGATGGCCATCCGGCCCGCGGAATCCGAGAGAGCGGCCATGGCCTCGATCACATTCTTCCGCGCGAGGCGATAGTCGTGCTCGCTGACGTCGCTCCTCAATGCGGCGAGCGCGAAGGCGGCGAGCTGGGCTTGTAGGCGGCTCGCCAGCTTCGGCGCCTCGACGAATTCCCAGCGTGGCCAGAAATAGTTGAAGAGATGCGCGATCGCCGCGCCAATCAGCGTATCGGCCAACCGCGCCAGGATGGGCGCCGGGACCGACGGCTGCACCAGATGCAAGGACACCAGAGCCATCACCGAAGCTCCGGTCGAAGCGATGCGGTAGTTGAGCCGCGCGAAGCTATGCACAACGGTGACCGCGAGGCCCTGGACGGCGACCAGCGTTTCAGCCGGCAGATAGGCCACCGAGCCGGCCGCCATCACGCATCCGACGAGCGTGCCAATGACGCGGTCGTCGCGGCGCTGGCGCGTGATTCCATAGCCCGCGCGCATCACGACGGCGATCGTGAGGAGAACCCAGTTGCCATGCCGCTGGTCGCCGAGCGATTGCGCGACCAAAGCGCCAGCCATCATCGCAAGCGACAGGCGCGTCGCAAATCGCAACACGGGCGAATCGGGGCTCAAATGCGGAGCAAGCGCGCTCGGTCCGTAGTTCCGCTTCGGGATGAAAGCGGCAAGGTCAACGTCGCCGATCGCGGCCCTCGCCGTCGCATCGTTCGATAGGGACTGTTCGAGGCGTCGGATATGACCGAGAGACCGAACGAGCCGCCAGCTTGCCGCCTCGAGCGCCGCGCGCGCTTTTGCATCCATCGCATCCGCTTCGACCTGCGCGGCTTCATCCTTAAGCGCGTCGATCGCGAGCTGATGGTCGGGCGGCAAGGTAGGGCGGCCGGTGGTCAGAAGCTCAAGGCTCAGATGGTTAAGATCAAGCGAGCCAATCCGCAACGCATCCCCGATCCGCGCCAGCACCGGCGCCGCTCCAGGCGTCGTTCGGATGAGTTCGACGTCGCATTGGGCGGCGACCAGAGCGTCGAGCGCGTCGAGCAGGATGCCGATCGAGGCCGCCAGCCGCATCCGCTCTCCCGCCCTGCCGGACCGCTCGAGCAAAAGCGCGCGCGCCGATTGCAATTGCTCCGCCAGCGCGGACTGCTGGCGGATCGTCGCCCCATAGGCGGCCGCCAAATCCTGGTGCGGGTCGAAAATACCGGCAACTGTACGCAGGTAGATGGAGAATTCGCGGATCGTTTCGCTTGCGACCATGCGGCGAGCGCTGGCGTCGGTGAAAATCGTCGCTAAAAGCGCAAGGACGATGTAGGCGACGCCCCCTCCGGCGAACACCATCTCAATTCGAAACGCGGCAGGAAGGGATTCGGGCGGGAATCCCAGAATGAAGACCATGGGGATCACGGCCTGCATGCCGACCGCGACCGCCCATCGTCCAAGGCCAGTCACGAGGCCGCCCACAAAGCTGATGACGCCGATCATGATGAGCGCGACGAGCGGCCACGGCAGCGCGAGCTGGATCGCGATTGTCGAAAGCATCGCCAACGCAAAGCCGAAGACCAGCGTCCGCGCTTTCTCGCGCCAGGGCGCTGGAAGATCGGAAATACTGGCGGATATCGCCCCCAGCGTCGCCGGCTGGCCTGCCGTGAAGCCGAAAATCGTCGAGGCGACGAGCGCGACCACGATCACGCCCGCGCCGACGCTCACGCCGTTGATGATGTGCTGACCGACAAGAAGCCGCAGGAGATTGGGAGGGCGCGGCCAGCGAAACATGAGCCCGTTAGCGTTCTTAAGCGGGCGTTGCAGTCTCTTTCAGCGACTGGACCGCGCGCGCCGCGACCGGGTTGAGGCCGGGATGGCCTTGATCAGCGAAGGCGATGATCTCGCGGATCATCTTCGGTGTCCAGTACATGCGCAGATGCGAAGCGGCCCCGTCGGTCGCCTCCGGCTCCGGCATGGAAGCGTAGAAATCGCCGATCTGATTGGCCATGCGCACAAGTCTATCGATCTTGCCCGTCGTCACGCCGCCAATCCTCCGCCGGTCTCGTCCTTCCTTTCCTCGAAGCATAAAGCCTGGTCGCGGCGCGCGACAGCGATAATGCGAACGCCGAAACGCTGAGCCCGCTCGAGCGCGAGCGAGGTCGGCGCCGAGACCGACACAAGGGTTCCCGCGCCGAAGATCGCAACCTTGGCCACCATTTCGAACGAACAGCGGCTGGTGATGACAAAAAACCCGCTGTCCGGCGCGACGCCGGCGCGTACGAGCGCGCCGATCGCCTTGTCGAGCGCATTGTGCCGCCCGACGTCCTCGCGGACCAGGACGATTGCGCCGTCGCGCGCTACCCATGCCGCGGCGTGAACGGCGCGGGTCAGTTGATTGAGCGGCTGGCGCGTCTCGAGTTCCTCAAGGGCCGCGCGGATGGCGGCAGGCGCAATCGGAGCCTGCGGATGGAGGGGCGGGCGGGGCGAAGGCATCTGGGAGAAATCCTCGATGCCGCACAGGCCGCAGCCAGTGCGGCCGCTCATCGCCCGGCCACGCGCGAGATGCGCCTGCAACCGCTCGCCGGACAGCGCAAGCCTGAGCTTCCACCCGTCCTCGACGCGCTCGACCTCAACGCCCCGAATATCCTTGACCGTTTCGGCGATCTGTTCGGTCAGGGCAAAGCCGCAGGCGAAATCCTCAAGGTCCCGCGGCGTCACCATCATGACGGCGAAGGGCGCGCCTCCGATGACAATCTGAACCGGTGCCTCGACGGCGACCGCTCGCACAATCTCTGGCCCGCTCGCGCCGGAATCGTAGGAAAAGGCCCGGACTGGAACGTCGATCGAGCCCGGGCCGTCACTCGGCCGCATCGGCCAAAGCTTTCTCGATCCGGCGCTCCGAGACCGCCTGCTCGCGATCGCGCACCTGCCAGTCGGAGAAATGGTTGGTTCGCCTGACCTGCACCGCCGTCACCTTGTATTCGGGGCAATTGGTCGCCCAGTCGGAATAGTCGGTGGTGACCACATTAGCGCCGGTGACGGCATGGTGGAAGGTCGTATAGACGACGCCCGGCTGCACGCGCTCGGTGATCTTGGCGTGCAGCGAAATCTCGCCGGTGCGGCTCGCGAGCGCCACGAGGTCGCCGTCGCGCACGCCGCGCTCATCGGCGTCGAAGGGATGAATCTCGAGCACGTCCTCGTCATGCCAGAGCTCGTTGTCGGTGCGCCGAGTCTGCGCGCCGACATTGTATTGCGACAGGATGCGGCCGGTCGTCAGCAGGAGCGGGAAGCGCGGTCCGACGCGCTCTTCGGTCGCGACGAATTCGGTCAGCATGAACTGACCTTTGCCGCGCACGAAGCGGTCGACATGCATGACCGGCGTGCCCGTCGGGGCGGCATCGTTGCAGGGCCACTGGATCGAGCCGAGCTCGTCGAGACGAGCGTAGGATACGCCCTTGAAGGTCGGCGTTGTCGCCGCGATCTCATCCATGATCTCGCTTGGATGCGTGTAGTTCATTGGCGCGCCAATGGCGTTGGCGAGGGCCATTGTCGCTTCCCAGTCCGCCAGGCCGGCAAGGGGAGGAATCGCCTGCCGCACGCGGCTGATGCGGCGCTCGGCGTTGGTGAATGTGCCGTCTTTCTCCAGAAAGGACGCGCCGGGCAGGAAGACATGCGCATAGCGCGCCGTCTCGTTGAGGAAGAGATCCTGAACCACGACGCATTCCATCGCGCGCAGGCCTGCAGTGATGTGCTTGGTGTCCGGATCGGACTGCGCGATGTCCTCGCCCTGAACGTAAAGCCATTTGAACGAGCCGTCGATCGCCTCGTCGATCATATTGGGAATGCGTAAGCCCGGCTCCTTGCTGAGCGGCACGCCCCACATGTGCTCGAACGTCTCGCGGACGGCGTCGGTCGACACATGGCGGTAGCCGGAAAATTCATGCGGGAACGAGCCCATGTCGCACGAGCCCTGCACATTGTTCTGCCCGCGGAGCGGATTGACGCCAACGCCTTCGCGGCCAATGTTTCCGGTCGCCATGGCGAGATTGGCGATCCCCATGACCGCCGTTGAACCCTGGCTATGCTCGGTGACGCCAAGCCCGTAGTAAATCGCCCCGTTGCCGCCGGTGGCGTAGAGGCGCGCGGCCGCACGCAGCTCGCGAGGGTCAATCCCGCTCGCTTCCGCCGTCGCCTCGGGCGAATGCTTGGGATCGGCGACGAAGCGCGCCCAGGACTCGAAATTGGCGAGGTCGCAACGGTCGCGGACGAACGCCTCGTTCACGAGGCCTTCTGTGACGATGACATGCGCCAACGCGTTGAGAACGGCGACATTGGTCCCGGGCTTAAGGGCGAGATGGTAGTCGGCCTCAATGTGCGGGCTCTTGACCAAGTCGGTCCGGCGCGGATCGATGACAATGAGACGCGCGCCTGCTCGCAGGCGCTTCTTCAGCCGGGAGGCGAAAACCGGATGAGCGTCGGTCGGATTGGCGCCGATCACGACTACGACGTCTGCCTTTTCAACGGACTTGAAATCCTGCGTGCCGGCCGAGGTCCCGTAGGTCTTGGAAAGGCCAAAGCCGGTCGGCGAGTGGCAAACGCGCGCGCAGGTGTCGACATTGTTGTTGCCGAACCCGGCGCGAACCATCTTCTGGACGAGGAACACTTCCTCGTTGGTGCAACGCGAGGAGCTGATCGCGCCGACCGAGTCGCGCCCATAACTCGCCTGGATGCGCCGGAATTCATTCGCCGCATAGGCGATGGCGTCGTCCCAGGAGACTTCCCGCCACGGATCCTCGATCCGCTCGCGGATCATCGGCTTGAGGATGCGGTCCTTATGGGTCGCGTAGCCATAGGCGAACCGGCCCTTGACGCAGGAATGGCCCTCGTTGGCCTTGCCGGCTTTGTACGGGACCATGCGCAGGACTTCGTCGCCCTTGAGCTCCGCCTTGAAGGAGCAGCCGACGCCGCAATAGGCGCAAGTCGTCACGACCGTGCGCTCGGGCGTTCCCTTTTCGATGACCGGCTTTTCGTTGAGGGTCGCCGTGGGGCAAGCCTGCACGCAGGCGCCGCAGGACACGCATTCCGACGACAGGAAATCGAGGCCGCCCGTTCCGACCTTCGAGTCAAATCCGCGGCCGAGAATGGTCAGCGCGAATGTGCCCTGAACCTCCTCGCAGGCGCGTACGCAGCGCGAGCAGACGATGCATTTCGACAATTCAAAGGTGAAATAGGGATTGGACGCGTCGGTCGGCCCCTGCAAGTGGTTGGCGCCGGCGTATCCGTATCGCACGTCACGTAGACCGACATTGCCGGCCTGGGCCTGCAACTCGCAGTCGTTATTGGCGCTGCATGTGAGGCAATCCAGCGGATGGTCGGAAATGTAGAGCTCCATGACGCCCCGGCGCAGCCGCTCAAGGCGCGGCGTCTTGGTGCGGACGATCATTCCCTCTTCGGCCGGAGTCGTACAGGACGCAGGCGTGCCCTTTCGCCCTTCGATCTCGACCAGACAGAGACGACAGGAGCCGAAGGCCTCGACACTGTCCGTCGCGCAGAGCTTGGGGATCGGATTGTCGATCAAAGCCGCGGCGGCCATCACCGACGTCCCCGGAGGCACGCTGACCTTGCGCCCGTCTATGGTCAGCGTGACGGTCGCTTCGCCAGTGCGGATCGGCGTGCCGGTGTCGAGTTCCTGCAAGAGCGCCATGGGCTCCTCTCCTATTCCGCCGCGACGCGCGCCGGCGTCTTGGCGAAATCCTCGCTGAAATGATTGAGCGCGCTAAGGACGGGCATGGGCGCGAGCCCGCCGAGAGCGCAAAGCGAGCCGTCGGTCATAACCTCGCAAAGATCGCGCAACAGTTGGACGTTCTTTTCGCGGTCGCGGCCGGCGATGATCTTGTCGACGGTCTCCACGCCCCGGGTCGAGCCGATCCGGCATGGCGTGCACTTGCCGCAGCTTTCCTTGGCGCAGAATTCCATGGCGAAGCGGGCTTGCTGCGCCATGTCGACGCTGTCGTCGAAAACGACGATCCCGCCATGGCCCAGCATGCCGCCAACGGCGGCCATCAACTCATAATCGAGCGGCGTATCGAGCAGCAATTCTGGCAGGTAAGCGCCAAGCGGGCCGCCGACCTGAACCGCGCGAATCGGCCGGCCGGTGCGCGTTCCGCCGCCGAACCCTTCGACGAGCTCACGCAAGGTTGCGCCGAAAGCGAGCTCGACGAGCCCGCCGTAGCGAATATTGCCGGCAAGCTGGAACGGCTGCGAGCCAAGCGATCGCCCGACGCCGTACGCGGCGTAGGCCTTCGCGCCATTCTCGAGGATCCACGGCGTCGACGCGAAGCTCAGCACATTGTTGATGACGGTCGGTTTGCCAAACAGCCCCTTGATCGCAGGCAAGGGCGGCTTGACGCGAATCTGCCCGCGCTTGCCCTCGAGGCTCTCCAGGAGCGACGTTTCTTCGCCGCAGATATAGGCGCCTGCGCCGAGCCGCGCCTCGAGATCGAAAGCATGCGCCGAGCCAAGCACGCTGGGCCCAAGCAGTCCTCCCGCCCGCGCCCGCTCGATCGCCCGCTGAAAGGTGGCGAACGCGTGCGGATATTCGGAGCGGATATAGACATAGCCCTTGGTCGCGCCGACCGAGACGCCGGCGATCGCCATGCCCTCGATCAGAAGAAACGGATCGCCTTCCATCAGCATGCGGTCGGCGAAAGTGCCGCTATCGCCCTCGTCGGCGTTGCAGACGACGTATTTCTGATCGGCGTCGATCCCGGCGGTCGTGCGCCATTTGATCCCGGTCGGAAACCCGGCCCCGCCACGTCCGCGCAGGCCCGAGGCCAAAACCTCCTCGACCGTCGCTTTCGGCCCGAGCGTCAACGCGCGTTCGAGGCCACGCAGCCCGCCATGCCGGCGATAATCCTCGAGCGACAGGGGGTCGGTCACGCCGCAGCGGGCGAAGATCAGGCGCTGCTGCCTGGCGAGGTAGGGGATTTCGTCGACGCTGCCGAGCGCCTTGGGATGAGCGCCGCCGCTCAAGAAGCCCGCGTCGAACAGTTGAGCCGCTTCGCCCGGCGCGACTGGACCGTAGCCAACGCGGCCGGCTGGGGTTTCCACCTCGACGAGCGGCTCAAGCCAAAAGAGGCCGCGCGATCCGGTGCGCACAAGCTCGATGTCGAGATTGCGCCGGCGCGCTTCGTCTCGGATGCCGTCTGCGACAAGGTCGGCGCCAACGGAAAGCGCCGAAGAATCCGCAGATAAGAAGACGCGGACGCTCATTGCGTCTGCCCTTTCGCGGCGGCGACGATCGCATCGATCCGATCGCGGTCGAGGCGACCGATCGGCGCGCCGTCGAGCAGCGCTGCCGGAGACAGGGCGCAATTGCCCAAGCAATAAACCGTTTCGACGTGCAGCCCGGAGGGATCCTCCTCGTCGTCGAGCTTGACCCCGTGACGATGCTCAAGGTGTGACACGAGGTCTTCGCACCCCATGGACTGACAAGATTCGGCGCGGCAAAGCTTCAACACATGGCCATCGACTGGCGCGCGACGGAAGTCGTGATAAAAACTGATCACGCCCAGCGTTTCGGCGCGCGAGATGTTCAGCGCGTCCGCTATCAGCGGGATGACGGCGTCGTCGATGTAGCCGAATTGCTCCTGCAGGTCGTGCAGGATGGGCAGCGTTGCGCCTCGCGCGTCGCGCTTACGGTCGATCAGCGTTCGCGCCAAATCCAGATCAAAGGCCATTCGGCCAGACAAGACATCCTCCCGAGTGTCCTTAAAACATGCGCTCGAGGAGGCCTAGGTTCAAATTGAACGTTTGGAATGTCCGATAGGGGAATTCTATCGATCCGCGTTCGCCTGCTCCTCCCCGAGCCGGTTTGGGGGCTGGATCAAAGCGGCGATGTTGCCGGGAAGTTGCATTGCGAACAGGCTGCGGGCGAGCGGCGACGGCGGCTCCCGGTCGCTCATCACGAGGCCTATGGTGCGTTGGGCGACAGGCTCGACAAGCTCGATCGCCCGCGTGCCCTCAGGCAGGCCGAAGAAGCGCAAAAGCTGGCGAGGCACGATCGCCGACCATTGACCCGCGCTCACGTGGGAGACGAGGTTGAAGATCGAGTTGGTCTCCACCGCCGGGACCGGCTTCGCCCCGACCGAGCGAAAGACGCCGTCGATGATCCGCCGATTCTGCATGTCGGGCGTCAGCAGGCATAAGGGCGTATCCGCCGCCTCACGCCACGTGACATGCGCGCGGTCGGCGAACGGGCCGCTTACCTGCGTTAGAAACAAGTATTCCTCGACGCAGACCGGTTTGGTCTTAACGTGTGCAATCGGTTCCGAGTTCGAGATAGGTGAGGCCCACGTCGAGTTCGAACTCCTCGATCCCGCGATCGATCTCCTGGCTGTTCATGGAGATGATCGCGACCGTGACCCCCGGAAAGCGGGCGTAGAAGGGGCCGGTGAGCTGGGAAACGATGGGCAGCGCGGTCGGGATGACGCCGATCCGAAGGCGCCCTGTCAGGCCCTTGTCGATCTCCTCGAGCCCGCGCCGAAGATTCTCGACCTCGGCGAGAATCCGATGGGCGTGCTCCAAGGCCACTTGGCCTTGTGGAGTCAAACCCACATATCGATGGCCGCGCTCGACGATCGGCGCGCCAAGATCCTCTTCGAGCAGGCGGATCGCGGCCGAGAGCGTCGGCTGCGACACGTGGCAGGCGTCGGCTGCGCGGCCGAAATGCTTTTCGCGCGCAAGCGCCGCGAGATATTCGAGTTGACGGAGCACCATGACCCGTATCCCGGCGCCTGTCGTGGCGCCCGCAGAAAGCAAGGTCAATAGCAGGTTCCTATCGGGTTGACCCTCCGTCCGAAGATTGCCCAATTTTGCGTCTAACAGCCCCACGCCGAATGGAAGGTCCGATGCCCAAAGCTCAACCCAACAATGCGCCGCGATCGATGGCGTTTGTAGCCCGTGCCGCCGCGGCCTCGCTCGCTGTTGTGGTGCTGGGATTCGCGGCGTTCATGCTCCTAAGTCCGTCAAACAGGCCACGCGCGGCCCTGATCGGCGGCGCCTTCACCCTTAAGGACGGGGACGGCAAGACGGTCAGCGATCAGACGCTGCGAGGACGGCCCTTCCTAGTCTATTTCGGCTACACCCACTGCCCCGACGTCTGTCCGACCGAGCTCGCGAAGATCTCCGACATCTTAAGCAAAATGGGGAATAAGCCGGTCCCCGCGCTGTTCATCACGGTGGACCCCGAACGCGACACGCCCAAGGTGATGCAGGACTATGTCAGCAGCTTCAATCCCGCCATGATTGGGCTGTCGGGCAGTCCCGAGGCGGTGGCGGCGGCGGAAAAGACCTTTCGCGTGTTCTCCCGCAAAGGTGAGAAACAGCCGGATGGCGACTATTCGATGGACCACAGTTCAGTCGTCTACCTGATGGACAAGAACGGCGCCTTCGTCGAGGCGTTCAATGTCGAGCGCTCACCCGACGACGCGGCCAAGGAGCTGGAGAAATATCTATAAAGGTCTTAAGGCAATTGTCCCGCGAAGCCGCTCTAACGAGAACTGGGCCTCAACGAGCAACACGGGGCGCTGTCGCTAACGCCGCGGGTGAAAGCGCGGATAGAAGAAAGTTCCGAACGACATGGACAAATTTACGACACTGACGGGGGTCGCCGCGCCGCTGCCGATCGACAACATCGACACGGACATGATCATCCCCAAGCAATATCTCAAGACGATCAAGCGCACCGGCCTTGGCGCTGGCCTCTTCTCGGAGATGCGCTATCGCGAGGACGGATCCGAGAATCCCGACTTCGTCCTCAACAAGCCGGCCTACCGCAAGGCGACGATCATCGTCGCGGGCGACAATTTCGGCTGCGGCTCGTCGCGCGAGCATGCGCCCTGGGCGCTCATCGACTTCGGGGTCCGCTGTGTCATCGCGACCGACTTCGCCGACATCTTCTACAACAATTGCTTCAAGAACGGCGTCCTGCCGATCAAGGTCTCGGCGCAAGATCTCGCCAAGCTGCATGACGACGCCGAGCGCGGCGCCAATGCGACGCTGACGATCGATCTGCCCGCGCAGGAGATCCGCGGTCCCGACGGCGGGGTGGTCAAGTTCGAGATCGATCCCTTCCGCAAGCAGTGCCTCATCGAAGGGCTGGACGACATCGGCCTCACCCTGGTCGAGGCGTCGGCGATCGAGGCGCATGAACAGAAGATCGCCGCCGCCCACCCCTGGCGTTGATCGCAAAGAACGTCATCGCGAGTTCGGGACCGGCCTTGGGCCGACAGCGATGAATGAAACGGGTGGGCTTTCGGCCGGAATTTCTGCGGTAACGTTTTGTCTCGCCGGTTTGGACGTTCACAAAGCACACCGTGGCCGCCTGCGTGGGCACGATGTCCGGGATGAGCGCGATGCGCGAATGCCGGACGTAGAGACAACGACTGACGGTCTTCTGGCCTTGCTCGAATGGCTGAGATCGAGCGGATGCTCGGTGGCGGCGATGGAGGCGACCGGCGTCTATTGGCTGCCCGTGTGGAAGGTCCTGGGCGACGGCGACTTTGAGCTCGTCCTCGCCAACGCAGCGCACGTCGAGGCGGTTCCTGGCCGCAAGACCGGACATGGGCGGGCCGGTGCGCCGCTCAGAACGAGAGCGCCGGCAAGCCCAAACGCACCCGATCGGGCAAGGGCCCCCGTGGTTGAAGACCGCGCTCGTCCAGTGCGCCTGGGCGGCCAAGAACGCCAAAACCAGCGACTACCGGGCGCAGTTCCTGCGCCCCAAAGCCCGGCGCGGCCCGAAAAGGCGATCTGCGCCGTGGCCGCCTCAAGCCGCCGCGCGCAACAGGCCTTCGGCGAGGAAACCGTCCTTCGATTGGACCCCTGGCAGGACGAAGAAATACCCTCCGCCTATCGGTTTGATGTATTCCTCGAGCTGCTCGCCGTTGAGGCGCGATTGCACGGTGAGAAAGCCCGCGGCGAGGTCCGACTGGAAGCAGACGAACAATAACCCCATGTCGAGTTGGCCGGCGTTGGTCACGCCGCGGGAATAGTTATAGCCCCTGCGCAGGATACGGCTGGATTGGGTCTCGAGGCGTGCGCGGATTGGCAAGACGGATGTGGGCGTGTGAGCGGCACACGCTCGCCCTTCGGATCGGCCGCATAGTCGGGCGCGTCGTGCTCGTTGGCGTAGGTGAGCGGCGCGCCGCCCGCCTTTTCCCGGCCGATGATTTGTTCCTGGTCGATCAGCGCGTCGCGATCCCAGCGCTCAACGAACATGCGGATCACGCGGACCACCTGATAGGTTCCCCCTGACGTCCAGGAGGGCTCGTCGGGGTTCGGCTCGACCCAGACGATCTCGTTCATCAAGTTAGCGTCGCTGGCGTCGAGATTGGCGGTGCCGTCCTTGAAGCCGAGAAGGTTGCGGACCGTCTCCTTGCCGAGCTTCTTGATCGTGTGGGGAGGCAGAAAGCCGTCGATCTTCCAGCGAAGGCCGAGAAGGTCGGGCGTGTGCCTCACGATGTCGCGCAGCGCGTGGATGTTCGTTTCGGCGGTGTTCGAGCAGAATTGCAGGACGACGTCGCCGTGACAATTGTTCGCCTCGAGCGCGTCGTTGGGAAACTGCTCCATGGCGATCAGGCGAGTAGGCCTCAGTTTCTGCAGTCCGTAGCGGTCGTCGAACAGCGATGCGCCAATTGCGACGGTCACGGTCAAGTTGTCGGGAAAGACATTCGGCCCGAGCAGGCCATTGTCCGGCGGCGGGTACTTCGGGTCCAAGGTTGGAGCTTCGCCGCCTTTCGTGAGAAAGGCGATGTGCTCTGTCAGGGTTCGAAAGAGCCGCTCGAGCGCGGCGCGATCCTCGGCGAGAACGTCGAAGCTCGCGATCAGCGCGGCGGCCGGCTGCGGCGTGATCACGCCCGACTGGTGGAGGCCATAAAACGGCTGGCTATCCTGCGTGCCGTCATCTCCGGGCGCGAGCGTTCCGGCCGGCGTGGCCTCGGCTTGAGAGCCGAGGCCCAAGCCAATGGCGCCGCCCGCGAGACCAAGCAAAAGATCTCGCCTCGCCGGCTGCAGCCCGCCCCGGCTCCCGTCGGCCTGGGAAGAAGCCGACGAGAAAGGGCAGCCTCCTCGATCTTGACGCGGCTTCATGTGGTTCGCACGCCCCAAATCATTCGACGCCGAGTGCGCCCTTCAGCGCGGACAGATCCTCGGCGAGGGCCGTGACAGGCGCCTTAAACGCGGTGCGGTCGTGATCCGAAAGTTTCTCGTAGCTCTCGAACCCTCCATCCTTCGTCCTGTATTTGGCGAGAATAACGTCGACCTTGGAGAAATTGTCGCGCAGACGGGCGCTGAGCTTGGGATCCTGCTTCACGATCAGCGGATTGAGCAGCACGACGATCTTTTGCGCGCCGTCGACATTCGCCTGGAAGTCCCAGAGATCGGTGCGGCTGTAACGATCTTCTTCGCCGGTGATCTTCTTCGACGCCACCTCTTCGATCAGGTCGGCGGCGCCGCCGACAAGATCCTTAGGCGCGATGGTGAGCCCGTCGATGCGCTTCTGCAGGTCCAGCGCGTCGGCCATCAGCTTGTCCGCGATCGGCGTCAGGCCGGCGGTCGACTTGTCGGTGAACAACCCCTTCTCGATACGATGGAAGCCCACGAATTTGGGGTCGTCCGCCTTCTTCTCGAAGTCGTCTTCGCGCGAATCCATCGAGCCGTCCAGATCGTTGAACAGTTCCGCGATCGGCTCGATCCGCTCATAGTGCTGATGGGCCGGCGCGTAGAGCCGCTGGGCGTCCGCCAGCTTGCCGGCCTTGACCGCGTCGGTCAGCTTCTTCGTCTCCGCGACGAGAACATCGACCTCTCCCTTCACGTAGACTTTGTACTCCGCGATCGGGCCGACCAGATCCATTGGCGAAGGCTTCGCCGGCGGCTCGTTTGTGGCGGCGACCGTCAGAATCCCCTTGGGGTTGCTTCTAAGGCCGCAAGTCATCGCATAGTCGCCGGCGTCGAGAGTCGCGGTCAGGGTCTGAGCGAAGCCGGGGAGGATGTTCTCGCGCTCATCGACGACCATGACGTCCTTCAGGATCTCCCACTCGACCGCGTGCCTGCTTTCGTTCTTGATGTTGAACGTCGTCTTGCCGGCGGTGACGTCGACCTTCGCAGGATCGCATCCGGCGTCAGTCAAAGTGATCAGGATTGGGCCAGGGGCGATCGGAGCGGCCGTCGCTTGCCCGAACGCGTGGCCGCCGAGGGTCGCGGGAAGGCAAAGGAACGCGGCTCCGCCGAAGCGGGCGAGCTTCGACGAATTCATGCGAGCGTCCGACATACGGGTTCGTCCTCTATTGGTTCTCGGCGAAACTTCAGTTCGTCAAGCGGCCCTGGTTACCGGTTGAGGCCGGGCTGACGAGAAGAACAAGATCAAAGCAGGGATCAGGAAGGCGAAATAGACGATCACTTCGCCAATGGTCGGCGCGTCCTGATAGCCCAGGACGCTGGAGAGCAGCGTACCGATGAGACCGTCCTGGGGCAGCACCGAGCTCAAGTCGAAGGCCGTATTCTGCAAGCCGTTCCAGAGCCCGGCCTCGTGAAAGGCGCGCACCGCCCCGGCGAGCAGGCCGGCCGCGACGAAGATGATGAAGGCCCCGGTCCAAAGGAAGAAGCGGCGCAGATTGAGCCTCACGCCGCCATAGTAGATCGCGAAACCCACGGCGACTGCGGAAGCGAGGCCGAGCGCCGCGCCGAGCGGCACGGCCCAACCCTCGCTCTGCTGGATGATCGCCAGCAAGAAGAAGAGCGATTCGAGCCCCTCGCGGCCGACGGCGAAGAACACCATTCCGATCAGCGCAAGGCCCTGGCGATCGCCTGGACGCAGAGCGTTGTCGATCGAATCGTGCAGCTGCGCCTTGATCGACCGCGCCGCTTTCTTCATCCAGAAAACCATCGAGGTCAGGATCGCGGTCGCCAGCAGCGCGACCAGGCCTTCGAAAAGCTCCTGCTCGCGCTGGGGGAATTCGCGGTTGGCGGTGACGAGAGCGAAGCCGACGGCGAGGCAAACCGCGACCGCGGCGCCCACGCCAACCCACACCATTGGCAGCCAGCGCGTGCGGCCGGATTGCTTGAGGTAGCTCGCGACAATGCCGACGATCAGCGCGGCTTCGACGCCTTCGCGCAGCATGATGAGATAGGCGGCAAACATCGGGAGTGCTGGTCCGTCTATAAAGCAGGTTCGAGGCCCGCCGATCACTGGCGTCTACTAGGATGCTCTCAGGTAACGGCCTTGATTTTGTGAGTCAATAAAGCACGTGCGGTCCTTTCAACTTTAGAACAGTTCTAAAGGACGCGCTCGGAGCAAGTTTAGAATCGTTCTAAATTGTTTCGGGCCAATGCCTCCGTGAGCGCCAAAAAGAGGCAAATCTCCCGTCGCGGAGTCTGGCGGGGGGTGAAGGCCTCATCTTCCAGCATAACCTGACGATAGCGCCGATGAGAACAAAGTAGGGACGAAAGAAGGCGGCCTGACCCCCCTGGGCTTATTCACGTAATTGATTAGTTGACAGGAGAACTACAAAGCATGATTGTTGGTCGCCGCCGTTGCGCGTCGGGGGACAGGATGAGTTTGTCGAACGATCGGACTACGAATACCACACTGCTCCAAGCTCTTAGCGAGGAGCAGACGGCGGCCTGGGCGCGATTCTATGCGATTGAGGTCGATAGCAGCCCCGGCGAACTTGAATACGATCGAGCGCTCGCCGCCGCCAAGAGACTGGACGCTGCTGTCGTCAAGATCGCCGCAGCTGGTAGAGGTCGGCCTGATGGTGGCGACTGGCCCTTTTGAATGCGTCTAGGACGCCGACAGCCTTCCTTCTAGTTTGTCGCCGGGCCCCGCTCGATTGCTCTCGCTTGATCGGCGCAGAGCCGCGAGCGGGTTGATCATGCCGTGCGGCCGCGCGAGGAAATGGCCCGCCTTTGCCAAGGGGGCGTCTCGCCGCTGCAGTCACACATCGGGTACACCACAATTATGGTGATTTGAATTCCATTAACCGTCGGGCCAATTCTCTCATATCTTGTTGGCGGCATTGGACGAGCCGCCAACTCATTACAGGAGATGATGACATGAATTTACTATCGCGACGGAGCGTTCTCGCCATCGCCGCAGTTGTCGACGTCGCGCTGCACTCACGCTTGGCGCCGGTCGCGGCCAAAGCTTTGGCCGCTCGTCACAAATTGCCCTCCCGCCACCTGGAGACATTGCTCCAGGGTCTCGTCCACGCCAAGATCCTCAAGGGCGTGCGCGGGCCTCGCGGCGGCTATGAGCTGGCGCGCGACCGCCGACGCATCACAGTGGGCGAGATCGTGCGCACCGCGATGTCGCTGAGCACAGCCGATCCGGAAGATCTTAGCGCAAACTCAGTTCTGATTGAGCGGGCTATTGATCCCACCGTGCGTAGGGAGGCCGAAACCTTTCTCGGCAATCTCAATTCGATCACGATCGAACAGATGTGCGAGACGGCTGAGAAGTCGCGTGTGCTCGACGACGAGAAGGTCAGCTATTTTTCTATCTGATCTCGATATTTTTGCGACGTCCTATAGTTTTGCGCCGCACAAAATATCGTCGGCCATGCCAATGGCGCATATCGCCGACCGGTGTCGGCGATATGAACAATGTGTCGGAAGGCGCTGGCGGCAGTGAGGGCGTCAGCACGGGTGTCGCCTTAGACAGGCTCAGAAGCTGAGATCTGGTTCATCGGGTAGCATTGCAACTTCATCGGCCGCTAGCCGGCACAGATCCGCCGGGGTTCGGCGCCGGCCCTCCTCGTCAAAGATGCGAATGTCGTTTCGCTTGCGACCGAGCAACGCCAGGACCAGCTCAAGGGCGGTCCTCGCGCTTGCAGGACGGTCAACGACTTCGGTGACGCCTGTCCTCGAGGTCACGGTGAACTTCATGGCCCATTCCCCGAATTGCACGCTGGACGTCGACAGGCGGCCAGCTGAAGGCCCAGATCAAGCGCCATCGGTGGCTTCGCAGGCCTTTGGGGCGCGTGTCCGCGTCAAGGCCGCCCGTGACGGCAAGATTCGCTGCCTCCGGGAAAAAATCGACGACGATCCGCGCCAAACTTTGGCTTCTCAGTTTCGGCCCCCCGTCGCGGCGGCCTGTCATGCTCTAAAGGAAACCCCGCGCCGATAGGGGGTCGACGCGGGGCTGTGGTGCTGGAGGTCAAGTATCCAGATCATAAATCTGCGCTTGGTGGAGGGGCACGGTCAACTAACACAAAGGTTGAGCCGGAAAGCCTGGAAGCCGCACGAGTTGAGGAACCGCGGATGATCAAACTGGTAACGCAAGAGGATCGCCAGGTTCCCCGCCGCCTCTACCCGCGGGCACTGTGAGCGACACGAGCCAACCGTTTCGCATTCATCAGGCGGTCAAGGCTGCCGCGATGTCGGCGCGATTTCGCGCGTGTGGCATCAAGTGGAGATCCAGCGAGCCCCCATGCTCGAGAAACTGGTAGATTTGCTGCCCGCGCCGACGCCAGGAATGATGTTCGCGCACCAAGGCCGCGGCTGCGTCAACTGCGCGTCGATTGTCCGGATTTTGTCGATCCCGATCGAGACGTTCGGCGAGATCCGAACCGTCGAGCGACACTTCACACAAGGCGTCGGTCGGCAGAAGGGCGTTGTACTCGCCGCTCGCGGGCAGAGTGCCGAGCAGGCGCGTTCCCGCCGCCAGCCCCTCGAAATACCGCGGCGAGAGCGGGCTGAACGCAGTCCTCGTCTTGGGGTCGAGGACCTCGCGCGGCGAAGCGACGAAATACTGAGCGCTGGACGCCGCACACCCGAGTTCCTCGCCGAACAAGAAGCGATCGGAATAGAGATACTTGAGACCTCGCGCTTCGCAATATTTTAGGAGCGCCTGATGCAAAGGCGCGTGGCGGCGGCCCATATAGAAGGCCAAGTTCGGCTTTCCGTCCGTGCGCGGGTAAAAAATATCCGTGTTGCCGGCATGCGGCAGCCAGACGAACTTCGCCAGCGGGAAACGCCGCTTAAGTTCTGTCGTGGCTTCCAGATAGGCGATGAAGCATGGATCGAGACGCTCGATCGTCGCCGCCACCCCGATCTTGGTCAATACGGGCTTCCACGCGTCGATGACGAAGTTCGCCCGACGAGCGCCCAATCTGCTTAGCGACGCCAAGTGGATTTGTGGAGCGGGCCGCGCGCTCAGTTGTAACCAAAAGAGCGTGTCGCAGGCTTTGACTCGAGAACGAACCAATTTCCACTCGGCGCACCGCGACCAAGCGACTGGCGGAGGCTCCACGATCCTTACGTTGGTTCGGTCGCCGGCGATCGCCGAAAACAACGGCGGCACATAAGCCTGCCAATAAAGCTCCGAATTCACAAGCATATTGGAAAGAAGGCCGAGTTCCATATCACGCCTCCCCCCCCCAAGATTCCGATATCGGTTTGCGCATTCAATCGACCGCCGGAGACAGCCGAAAGGCGCTGGCCCTCACGGCACGAGCACGGCGGCCCCCTCGAGCTTGCCGTTGCGCAGGTCGTCGAGAGCCTCGTTGGCCTTGTCGAGCGGATAGGCCGTGGTGGTGGTCCGCACCTTCGCCTGCGGCGCGAGCGCCAAAAACTCGTGTCCGTCTTCTCGGGTCAGATTGGCGACCGAGACGAGGCTGCGCTCCTCCCACAGGAGCGCGTAGGGGAACGAAGGGATGTCGCTCATGTGGATGCCGCCGCAGACGGCCCGCCCGCCCTTGCGCAATGCGGCGAGCGCTGCGGGAACGAGCGCGCCGACCGGCGCGAACAGAATGGCGGCGTCGAGCCGCTCAGGCGGCTCTTCATCCGAGCCGCCCGCCCACTCGGCGCCCATCGAGCGGGCGAACGCCTGCCCGCGGGCGTCGCCCGGCCGGGTGAAGGCGAACACGCGCCGCCCTTGCCAGCGACAGACTTGGGCGATGATATGCCCCGCGGCGCCGAAGCCATAAACGCCGATCGTGCGCCCGTCCCCGGCAAGCTTGAGCGAGCGCCAGCCGATCAGGCCGGCGCAAAGCAGCGGCGCCGTCTCGACCGGATTCGCGTCCTCCGGAAGCGGATAGACGAAGTCGGCGTCCGCGATCGTATGGGTGGCGTAACCGCCGTCGCGGGTATAGCCGGTGAACAAGGGCGCATCGCACAGGTTTTCACGTCCGCTGCGGCAATAGGGGCAGGTCCCGTCGGCATGGCCTAGCCAAGCCACGCCGATGCGCGCGCCAACCTTGAGGCCAACTCGTTCGCCGACGGCGTCGACGCGGCCGACAATCTCATGTCCCGGGACGATGGGGAGCTTGGGGTTGGGGAGTTCGCCGTCGACGACATGCAGGTCGGTGCGGCAGACCCCGCAAGCCTCGACCCGCACGCGAACCTGGCCAGGTCCGGGCGAAGGGTCCGGCCGCTCTTCCATCACGAGCCGTTCGTGCGTCCGATGCAGGACCATCGCGCGCAGTAGAGCGACCTCCCTATGAGGCGCGTCGCGAGCCGGCGACCGATCGTCTGAGAAGCGCGTAGAGGCTTCCGCCGCTCAGCGCCCCCAGCACGTAGACGATGAAAACGAGCACGGCGAGCGGCAGCGTGACGCTAAGCGCGATGAAGGCAATGTTGACGCTCTGGGTGTTCTGGAGCACGAAGATGATCAGCGCTGCGACGAACACGATCACGATGGCTAGATAGACCCAGCGCACGAAAAACCCTCCGTCGGCCAAAATGGGACGCCCGCCCGTCCCTCCGGTTCAAACCTCCTGCGGGCTCACCGAACCACCCACGCCTTCAGGCGTCAGACGGCTTGCCGCAAACCCAAGCCGACCCCAATCCAGCTTGCGCCTGCGAACACGAGGTCAATGCCGAGAAAGATTCCGAGCACGTAGAGCGAGGAGACTGGCCAATGAATCAGGATGATGACGCCGAGCAGCAGTGTGATCAGGCCCGAAGCGACCACCCAGCCCCACGGCGTCCCGCCCATCATGTTGAAGCCGAGGAAGACGCGCATGATGCCGGAGGCGACCAGCGCGGCGCCAAGAATGAGCGTCAGCCACACTGCGGTCAGCAGCGGGTTGTCGAACGCCACGAACCCGGCGATGATGTAGAGAACCCCGAGGGCGAGCCAGAACAGGAACCGTCCCCAGGTCTTGATCTGGAACGAGTGGATGACTTCGAAAACGCCTGCGAGCAGCATCATGATGCCGACGACATAGACACTGGCGATGGTCGCCATGACGACGCTGCCAAGCGCGATTATCCCGGCGATGAGGTAGACCACGCCGAGAGCGACAATCCACCCCCATTTGCCCCTGAGCGGCGCGATGCCCGCGCCTGGTCCAAGCCCTAGTACCGATGCTGTGTTGGTCATGGCGTCCGTCCCCGATTCCTGCGGCGCAATGACGGGAGATCCCCTGCATCTTCGACGCGCCTCTAAGGTGGCAATCTATCACAGTCAATCCTGATGAGAAGCGTTCCTTCCGGCGCAACGGCTGGTCAATCACCGCAAATTTGTCGGGGTCGAGGGAGAATTGCGCCCTCAGGCCTTGGCGCCGCCGCTCCAGTCCCTCAAGCGGCTCATGAGCAGGAACGAAGCGGCTTCGTTCGAATCGGCCAGATAGTCGCGCGCGGCGCGCGACAGGCGCTCAACCAGCGATTTCTTGTATCCCTTGTCGTTCGGCCCCAGCGGAATCGTGGTGACGATGACAAGGACGCGCTGCTCGCCCCCATCATGAGTCTTCGCAGTCCACACTTTGGCTGCCCTCGCGAGGGGATGAGAGAATGCCATTTACATTTGCCCCGTGGATGATATCCGCGCAGCGTAAAGGATCAGCGCCGGCAGAGCGCGTCAAGCCCTTCGCACTGCAATACACGCTTTGCGATCGCTACCGCTTGCTGGAATCGAGCAGCCGGAGCACCAGCCACACCGGGACGACCACCATCGCCCCGGTCATGAGAATGCGTCCAACCTCATGGATATCGCTAAATCCAAGCTCCACAATCTGCCTTGCGCTGCGCAAAGCGTCTGCAAACAATGTCGCCGGATCGAGGCCGAAAGTCTCGAGAACGATCCCGACGACAAACGAAACGACGATCAGCCGCACGGCGACCATCGCGGGCGATCCGCCGACGAACCGGTCCACGGCGTTGGTCATGACCGAAGATTCCGGTCAAGCAATCGTCCCGCCCGCCGGGGGCCGCGGCCGCCGGCAAGGCGCTCGGACGTCGGACCGTAGTTACGTCCCATCGATCAGGTCTTCGGAAACTGCACGACCGTCGGCTTCTCTGTCGGCTCCTCCTGGTCCCGAGACCCGACCTCCTTGCCGTTGATCGTAAGGCGCCCGTGCGACACGCTGAGCTTGATCGTCGAGCCGTCGCTGATCTCGCCGGCGAGCAGCATCTGCGCCAGCGGGTCCTGCACCCATTTCTGGATCACTCGCTTCAACGGACGGGCGCCATAGGTCGGATCGTATCCCTTTTCGGCCAGCCATTGCCGCGCCTTGGCGTCCAGACTCAAGCCGATCTTGCGGTCCTCGAGCAGCCGGTTCAGGCGGCGGAGCTGGATGTCGACGATCTCGCCCATGTCTTCGCGCCTGAGCCGATGGAAGAGGATGATCTCGTCGACGCGGTTGAGGAACTCGGGCCGGAAATGCCCGCGCACGACGCCCATCACTTCCTTCTCGACCGTCCTCGTGTCCTCGCCCTCGCGCAAATTAACGAGGTACTCGGAGCCGAGGTTCGAGGTCATGATGATCAGCACATTGCGGAAATCGACCGTACGCCCTTGGCCGTCGGTGAGCCGTCCGTCGTCGAGCACCTGGAGCAGGACGTTGAACACGTCGGGATGCGCTTTCTCGATCTCGTCGAACAGCACGACCTGATAGGGCCTGCGCCGCACCGCCTCGGTCAACGCGCCGCCCTCCTCGTAGCCGACATAGCCGGGAGGCGCGCCGATCAGCCGAGCGACCGAGTGCTTCTCCATGTACTCGGACATGTCGATGCGCACCATCGCGCTCTCGTCGTCGAACAGGAAGGCCGCCAGCGCCTTGGTGAGCTCCGTCTTGCCGACGCCGGTTGGGCCTAAGAACATGAACGAGCCGATCGGACGGTTCGGATCCTGCAGGCCGGCGCGGGCGCGTCGCACCGCGGTTGAAACGGCGTGCACCGCTTCGTGCTGCCCAACGACGCGCCGCGCGATCTCTTCCTCCATCTTGAGGAGCTTCTCACGCTCGCCCTCGAGCATCTTGTCCACCGGGATGCCGGTCCAGCGCGAGACGACCTGCGCGACGTGGCTGGCGGTCACCGCCTCGTCGACCAGCACGCTGTTGCTCTGGCTCTCGGCCTCCTGGAGCTTCTTCTCCAGCGTGGGGATCGTGTCGTAGGTAAGCCTGCCGGCTTCCGCGTAGTCGCCCTTGCGCTGCGCCTGGGCGAGCGCGTTGCGCGCGGCGTCAAGTTCTTCCTTGAGCTTGGCGGCCTGGCCAAGCTTATCCTTCTCGGCCTTCCAGCGAGCGGTCAGCGCGTCGGACTTCTCCTGCAGTTCCGCAAGCTCGCTTGCGAGTTTCTTGAGCCGATCCTTCGACGCCGTGTCGGTCTCTTTCTTCAGCGCCTCCTGCTCGATCTTGAGCTGCATGATGCGCCGGTCGAGTTCGTCCAGTTCCTCTGGCTTGGAGTCGACCTGCATCCGCTGGCGGGCCGCAGCCTCGTCGATCAGGTCGATCGCCTTGTCTGGCAGGAAGCGATCGGCGATGTAGCGATCGCTGAGCGTGGCTGCCGCGATGATCGCCGAATCGGTGATGCGCACGCCGTGATGAGCCTCGTACTTCTCCTTCAAGCCGCGCAGGATCGAGATCGTGTCCTCGACCGTGGGCTGGGAGACGAACACCGGCTGGAAGCGCCGCGCCAGCGCCGCGTCCTTCTCGACATGCTTGCGATATTCGTCGAGCGTGGTCGCGCCGACGCAATGCAATTCGCCGCGCGCCAAGGCGGGCTTCAAGAGGTTCGAGGCGTCCATCGCGCCGTCCGCCTTGCCGGCCCCGACGAGGGTGTGCATCTCGTCGATGAACAGGATGATGCCGCCCGCGGCCGCGGTGACCTCGTTGAGCACACCCTTGAGGCGCTCCTCGAACTCGCCGCGATATTTCGCGCCGGCGATCAGCGAGCCCATATCGAGCGCGAGCAGCTTCTTGTCTTTGATCGATTCCGGCACGTCGCCGTTGACGATGCGCAGCGCAAGGCCCTCCACAATCGCCGTCTTGCCGACGCCCGGTTCGCCGATCAGCACCGGATTGTTCTTCGTCCGGCGCGACAGCACCTGAATGGTGCGGCGGATCTCCTCGTCGCGGCCGATGACCGGATCGAGCTTGCCGGTCTTGGCGGCCTCGGTCAGGTCGCGGGTGTATTTCTTCAGCGCGTCATACTGGTTCTCGGCGCTCGCGGAGTCCGCGGTGCGGCCTTTGCGCAGGTCGTTGATCGCGGCGTTGAGGGTCTGCGCGGAGACGCCGGCGTTGGCCAGAATCTTGGCCGCCTGCGTTCCCTTCTCCATCGCCAGCGCCAGCAGAAGGCGCTCGACGGTGACGAACGAATCGCCCGCCTTCTGGGCGATCTTCTCGGCGTTGTCGAACAGGCGCGCCGTCGTCGGCGCCATATAGAGCTGGCCCGCCCCCGACCCCTCGACCTTGGGAAGCTTGGCGAGGGCCGCTTCGACCTCGGTCAGCGCCTGGCGGGAATTGCCGCCCGCCCGGTCGATCAGCCCGGCGGCCAGACCCTCCTCGTCGTCCAGGAGGACCTTGAGCACGTGCTCGGGCGTAAATTGCTGGTGCCCCTCACGAAGCGCCAGCGACTGCGCGGATTGCACGAACCCGCGCGCCCGCTCGGTATATTTCTCTAAATTCATGCGTTGACCCCTTTGGCGCAGGCCGGCGCCCCGAAGCGACGCCAGCAAGCCCATACAATCGGATTGCCGCGATTTCACGGCTTGAGCATAATGTAGGAGCCGCCTGGCGTGGGCGGAAGGGCGTAAAAGCGCTTAACGCCGAACGAAGACCATGGAATTGACCGATATCAATTCCTGCCCGCTCACCGGGACGCGCGCTTCAAAAACTCCTGGAGCCATTCGGCGTTCATGCCGGCGATCGGGAGCCAGGCCTTGAACAAAGCCTCGGGAGAAAAGCGCTCGAGCTCGGCCATCATGCGCTTTTCGATCTCGGCCATGGCCGCCTTCTGCATCGGCTCGACATCCGGCAATCCCATGAACTGACGAGCTTCGAGAGGCGTGCAGTCAACGTCGACGGTGATCTTCATCGGGCGCCTCTCCCTTTTCCAATGGCAAGCGGGATGACTTGGCGCGGAACGGCGAGTATGAGGGCCCTCTCGCGCTCTTAAGGCCCGGACTATTGCAGGTCTTTGCACAGTGAACCAGCCTTGAGCGGGCCCAAAGCCTTTATTCTCCATCTGGAGCGCGCGAGTTCGCGCGCAGCCACGGTCCGGGCGCTGCGCGCCGCTCTCCCGATCGAAAGCGAAGTCCTGGCGGCCGTCGACGGCGCGCGTTTGACGCCGCCGGAGGTCGACCAAGTCTATGCCCGGCGGCGATTTCGGCCTGCCTATCCGTTCCCGCTGACGAGGACCGAGGTCGGCGTTTTCCTCAGCCACCGCGCCGCCTGGCGGCGGATCCTCGATGACGCGCTCGACTTTGCCTTCATCTTCGAGGACGACGCTGAGATCGACGCTTCCGCATTCGCCGCGCTGGTCGAGTTCGTCACCCTCGAACGGTCGGCCTGGGATTACGTGCTGCTGCCGGCTGCGCCGACCCGCGGCGGAGCGCCCGTCGCGCGCCGCGGCGGGCTTACGCTCATCCGTCCTGACGCGCCGCCTTTGAGGGCGATCGCGCAGATCGTCTCGGTCGACGCCGCCAAGCGCCTCCTCGACCGCACCCTGCCCTTCGACCGCCCGGTCGACACGACGTTGCAAATGACCTGGATGACCGGCCAGCCAGTGCTGGTCGCCTCGCCCTCGCCGGTCCGCGACGTTTCGCTCAAGACCGGGGGCAGCACGGTCCAGCGCAAGTCGATGAGCCTCGCCGAGCGCCTGCGCCACGAGGCGATGCGCCCGCTCTACCGAGCGCAGGTGCTGGCCCGCTACCGGCGGGATCTCAAGCCAGGTTCGCGGTAAGCGGCGCTCCGATCGGGCGCCGGAGCGGCCTACGGAAGAATCGACAATATCTTGACTGGCCCGGCCCCGACGTGATACGGTTTTTCAGAAGTAATGTGGCATTCTTTAAGGGACCCGCTCGTCGGTTCATCGAGCGCCTTGGGCATCGCGGGGGACGATGTCCGCAGGACAAGCCCGAGCAACTCGCTAATCTCGCTGCAAGCCATTGGAATCGCTCAAAACGGACTCGCTAATGGGCGCCTGTAGACGCGGTCGCTGACCGCGTCGGCTGCGACCGGCGGTCGCGGCTACAAAGCACCCGTCAGGCGACCGCCGCCCCCATCAGTTTCCGCGCGGCGGCCGGCGCTCATTGGCTGGCCGAAAGCCGCGCCTTGCGCGAATTGGCAGCCAAGCTGGGCAAGCTCGACGGCGTCGGATTCCGTCTCCGCCCCTTCGGAGATGACGTCCATGCCGATCTCCTGGGCCATGGCCACGATCGAGCGCAGGATGGGCGAGCGCGCGCCGAAGGAGTTGGGTCTGACCAGCGACGCGTCGATCCGCATCGCGTCGAATCGGTACTGCGGCAGGTGGCCGAGCGAGGTGTAGCCGGCGCCGAAGCGGTCGAGCATAAGGGCCGCGCCGATTTCGCGCACCCGTTGCAGAAGCGCCGCCGCATATTCCGGGTTTTCCATCACCAGACTCTCCGGCGCGGCAAGCTTGAGCGAGCCGCGCTGGACGTAATGGCGGCCAAGGGCGGAGCGCACGTCGAGCAGCAAGTCGTGGCTCAGCATCTGGCGCGAGGAGGCGGCGACGGTGGCGAAGATCGGCGGATTGACCTCGAGCGCCTTCTGCCACGCCGCGAGCTCCCTGGCGGTCGCCTCGAGAGCATAGGCGCCGATGTCGGCGATCGCGCCGGTCGAACTCGGCGGCGGACCGGAATTCGTCCTCGCCCAGGACGCCGAGCCTCGGATGGCGCCAGCGGATCAGCGACTGGAACCCGGCGACCGTGCGATCCTCGAGGCGGACGATCGGCCGAAACAGGATCGAGATCTCGCCGCGCTCGAGCGCGCGCCGCATGTCGTTCTCGAGCGTCTGCCGGTCGGTGCGATACGAGCGCATGGCGGGGGCGAAAATCACCACCCGACCGCCGCCGGCCTTCTTGGCGTTGGCGAGCGCGAGCTGAGCGTCAGCGAGCAGATCGCCGCCCTTGTCGTGCAGCTTCGGATTGTAGTGCGCGGCGCCGATCGAAACGGAGAGTGTGATCTCCCGTTCGCCGAAGCTGATCGGTGCGGCAAGGGTTGCGTGCAAGGCGTCGATCCTGGCAGGCGCCTCCAGGGAGCCCGGATCGGCGAGCACGATCGCGCCGAACGTGTCGCCGCCCAGGCGAGCCAGCGTATCGCCCGGGTTTAGATCGCGCGCCAGGCGACGGGCCACCGCCAGAAGCGCCGAGTCGCCGATCGAGAGCCCGTAGGAATCGTTGACCGACTGGAATTCGTCGACGTCGATCACCATCACCGTCGGGGCCGCGCCGCCCGGCTTCTGGGCCAAGTGAATCGCCGCGCCCAGGCGATCGGTGAACAGCTCGCGGTTGGGAAGGCCGGTCAGATTGTCGTGAACCGCGTCATGGAGCATCCGCTCCTCGGCCGATTTGAGTTCGGTCACGTCGGACAGCGAGCCGATCACGCGCACCACCTCGCCGTCGGCGCTGATCACGGGCCTCGCCTTGAGCACGTACCAGAAATAATGTCCGTCCGACCCGCGCAGTCTCAAGTCGTGGTTGATCCGGCCCGAGCGCTGATGCAGGAGCCCGTCCAGCGCCAGCGTGTAGCGGTCGCGATCGAGAGGATGCAGCACATCGAGCCAGCCGGCGGCTGGCCCTTCGAGCGCGCCGCGCTTCAAGCCCAGTTGGCTTTCGATCGCCTCGCTGCCGTTCACTT
Organism: uncultured Alphaproteobacteria bacterium; assembly: GCA_963753135.1. Classification (GTDB taxonomy): domain Bacteria; phylum Pseudomonadota; class Alphaproteobacteria; order Rhizobiales; family Beijerinckiaceae; genus Roseiarcus. The sequence goes on from CAVWBA010000012.1 coordinate 75,101, forward strand.
CGTCGGTGAGCACGTTCCAGTCGAAGATCGCTTCGCCCGATCCGGTCATGGCGAGCGAGCGGCGCTCGGCGTCGGGGCCGCTATCCATCGCGCCGCCGGAGCCCGAAAAGGCGAATTGCATCACCGTGAAGCCGATCAGCATGACGATGAGCACCAGGCCGCCGACCAGGCCCGGCGCCGCGAGGTCATTGGTCAGATAGCCGAGCGCCGCCGCTCCTGCCGCCACCACCCAGACCGCGAGCAAATACCAGGTCGGGATCAGCATCACGGCGCGGTCGGACCCGCGCGCCGCGAGGCTCAGGATGAGCAGGAAACCGACGCCGGCGACGGTGGCGATGGAGATTCTCGCTACCCCCGCCGCGACCGCCGGATTGTAGACCGAGAGCCCGACCACCGCCGCCATCAGCACGAGCCAGGCGAGCGCGAAATGGGTGTAGCGCACATGCCATCGGCGCAGATTGAGATAGGCGAAGAGGAAGATGATGAGCGTCGCGCCGATCGTCGCCTCGACGCCTGCGCGCCAGATTCTTTCCGAGGCGTCGCCTAGGCTGAACATCTTCCGCCAGAAGCCGAAATCGATGCAGACATAGGCGAACACCGCCCAGGCGAGCGCCGCGGCGGCGGGAAAAATCATCGCGCCGCGGACCACGAAGACGATGGTCAAGAACAGCGCCAAGAGCCCCGCGATGCCGATCAGAATCCCCTCATAGAGGGTGAGGCTCGCCGACTTGTCCTTGAACGCGTCCGGCTCCCATAAATAAAGCTGCGGCAGGTTCGGCGTGCGCAGCTCCGCCACATAGGTCACGGTCGTTCCCGGATCGAGGGTTAAACGAAAGACATCGGAATCCGCGCTGTCCTCACGCTCCGGCGCCGCGCCCTGGCTTGCGGTGATGGTCGTGATTCGCGACGAGCCGAGGTCCGGCCAGATGATGCCGGAGCCGACGAAGCGAAAGTGCGGCGCGACAATCAGCCGCGTCAGCTGCTCATCGGAATCGTTGGTCAGCGCGAACACGATCCAGGCCGGCTGAGCCCCGGGCTCGAGCGCGCTGACCTCAATCCGGCGGACGATGCCGTCTGCGCCTGGCGCGGTCGACACCTGGATGCGATCGCCCTGGGCGCTGTAGCGCTCGACGGCGCGGGTCAGATCGATCGCGTCCGAATCCGGCGAGACCCTCACGGATTGCACCGCGCAGGCGGGCCCGCACAACGCCGTCAGCGCAGCGAAAAGGACCACGACGCCGACGAGGCCGCGCCATGCGCCTAGAGCATGATGCGATTTCCTCGAACCGGCGTCGTCATTGCGAGCGGAGCGAAGCAATCCAGGGGAACCTCGAGCCCCCCGTGACTCCTGGATCGCCGCGTCGCTCCGCTCCTCGCGATGACGGTTCCACCCGAAGGCATTAGGCGCTGAGGCGCGCTTCGCCGCCCTGCAGACGAAGCCCGTTCCGCGGCAGGCGCGCAGGCGGTCCTTGAGGGTCAGTTCAGTCAAGATTGGTCCACGCCAGTCGTGGACGCGAGTCGCTCTGGACCAGCCCGAACAGGGCATGGTCGCGCCAAGCCCCGTTGATCCTGAGGAAGCCTCGCGCATAGCCCTCGCGCTTAAAGCCGTTGCGCTCGAGGAGCGCGATCGACGGCGCATTTTCCGGGATGCAGGCCGCTTCGATCCGGTGCAGCCTCAACCTCATGAGCGCGAACTCGACCGTCGCGGCGACCGCGCGAGTCATGCGTCCTTTGCCGGCGTGCGGGGCGCCCATCCAATAGCCGAGCGTTCCGCTCTGCGACACTCCGCGCCGTACGCCGCCGAGGGTGATTCCGCCCAGAAGCTCATCGGTCGTGCTGTCGAAAATGAGAAACGAATAGGCCTCGTCGCGAGCCATGTCGTCGTCTTGCCGCTTGAGGCGCCGACGAAACGCGGCGCGCGTCAAATCATCGTCCGGCCATGTCGGCTCCCAAGGCTCGAGAAAGCTGCGGCTTGCGGCTCTGAGCCTCGACCATGACGAATAGTCCCCCAGCGACGCCGGTCGCAAATAGAGCCCATCGCCGCGGAGCACAGGCTCCGGGACAACGGACCGCGTCAAGCCGAAGAGCGCCATCATACCCCTTTCAACGCACGGGCGATCTTCGCCTGGCCGGGGGCTTTGCCGACCGCGCCAATCACCGCCACGGCGGGCGACGATCTAAGCATGGCGGCGCCGGTTTTGCGAACATCTTCGACGGTGATGGCGTCGACCCGCGCCAGCATCTCGTCGAAGGAAAGGGGACGGCCGTAGATCTGCATCTGGCGCGAAAGCTGGTGGACCCGCGCCCCGGGCTGCTCGAGCGCGGTCACCAAGGAGACCTTCATCTGCGCCTTGGCGCGGCGAATTTCCGATTCCTCGAGCCCATGCGTCGCCTCGCCAAGGCAATCGAGCGACGCAGCGACCACCTCCGCAACATCCCGGTCGGCCGAGCCGGCGTAGAAGCCGAACAGACCGGTATCGATGAAGTCCCAGTGGAATCCATAGATCGAATAGGCGAGGCCCCGTTTCTCGCGCACCTCCTGAAAGAGCCGTGACGACATGCCCCCGCCCACCGCGGCGGCGAAGACCTGGGCCGCGTCGTGATCGGGCGCGTTCGCCCGCCGGCCCTCGAAGCCGACCACGATATGGGTCTGCTCGAGGCGCCGTTTCACCTTGGTCTCGCCCCCGGTATAGGCGGCCTGTCCTTCGGCGGGCGCCGCGGCGGTCGGAAGCCTTTCGAGGCGAGATTGAGCGAGCGCCAGGATATGATCGTGGGCGACCGCTCCGGCGGCGGCGACGACCGTGGCGCCGGCGCTGTAACGGCGGCCCAAATACTGGTCGATCGCCGTCCGGTCGAAGGCCTCGACGCCCTCCCGGGTGCCCAGGATCGGCCGGCCGATCGGCTGGTCCGGCCACGCTGTGGCGGTGACGAGATCGAACACCAGGTCGTCTGGCGTGTCTTCGACCGCCCCGATTTCCTGGACAATGACGTTCTTCTCGCGTTCGAGCTCATCGGGAGCGAACACGCTGTCGGTGAGAAGGTCGCCGATGACGTCGAGCGCGAGTTCGGCGTCACTCCCCAAAACTCGAGCGAAATAGCTGGTCCGCTCAACTCCGGTCTCTGCGTTCAGGTCGCCGCCGACGTTCTCGATCGTCTCGGCGATGTCGCGGGCGCTTCGCCGGCGTGTGCCCTTGAACGCCATATGCTCAATGAAATGCGAGAGCCCGTGCTCGTCCGCGCGTTCGTAGCGCGATCCGGCCCCGACGAACACGCCGATCGCCGCGGTCTTAACATGGGGCGCCGTCTCGGTTACGACGGCGAGCCCTGAGGGAAGGCTCGTAACTTGAACGCTCACGCCGCGGCTCGCGCAGTCTGACGCAGGTAGTCGGCCACCGCCCGGCGGCTGTTGGGCAGGACGACGATCGCTTCCTTGCGCTCCATCAGATCCTCAAGGGGCTTCGGCAGCTGCGGCCGCACGCCGGTCGCGGCTTCAACGGCGTCGGGAAACTTCGCCGGATGAGCCGTCCCGAGAGCCACGACCGGCGTCGCCGGAGACGCGGCAAGCGCTTTTCGCGCGGCGTGGACGCCGACCGCGCTATGCGGGTCGATGATCATGCCGCTTAAGCGATAGACGCGGCCCATCTCCTCGGCGCATGCCGGCTCATCGACCCGGAAAGCGTCGAAATCGGCGCGTATGCGCGCGAGCGCGGATGCGGGAATCGCGAATGAGCCTTCGTTGGCGAGCGCATTCATCTGGGCGACCACTTCCTTCGGGTCGCGGTGAGACGCCTCGAACAGGAGGCGCTCGAAGTTCGAGGACACCTGAATGTCCATCGAGGGCGACTGAGTCGCCTTGACCTCGGTTGGCGCGTAGCGTCCGCTGGCCAGCGTGCGCGCGAGGATGTCGTTCTCGTTGGTCGCGATGATCAAGCGCTCGATCGGCAATCCCATGCGCTTGGCGTAATAGCCGGCCAACACGTCGCCGAAATTGCCGGTCGGAACGGCGAAGGAAACCGGCCGGTCGGGCGCGCCAAGCGCGACGGCGCCGACGAAATAATAGACGATCTGCGCCAGGATCCGCGCCCAATTAATGGAATTGACGCCTGACAGGCGCATTTCGTCGCGCAAGGCGAGGTCGCCGAACAGGTCCTTGACGATGCGCTGACAGTCGTCGAACGAGCCTTGAATCGCGAGCGCGTGGACGTTTGCCCGATTGACCGTCGTCATCTGCCGGCGCTGCACATCGGACACGCGCCCGTACGGATAGAGGATGAACACTTCGACCTGGGACTGCTCGGCGAAAGCCTCGATCGCCGCCGCGCCCGTATCGCCTGAGGTCGCCCCGATAATCGTCGCTCGCGCGCCGCGCTCATGCAAAACGCAATTCATCGCCCGACCCAGCCATTGCATGGCGAAATCCTTGAACGCCAGCGTCGGTCCGTGGAAAAGTTCGAGCGCGAACAGGTTGTCATCGATCTGCGCGAGGGGGGCGACCGCGGCGCGCCGGAAACCGGCGTAAGCCGCCGCGGTCAGCGATTTCATTTCGTCCTGATCGAAGTCCTCGTCGACGAAGGGCGCCATGATCCGCGCCGCCGCCTCCGCATACGGAACGCCCCTCAGCGCCCGGATCGCGTCCGGCGGCAATAGAGGAACCGAGAGCGGCAGGTAAAGGCCACCGTCACGGGCGAGGCCCGTGAGAAGCGTATCCGCAAAGCCCAGCGTTGGCGCGGCTCCGCGGGTCGAAATATAATGCACGATAAGAGAATCCTTGGCCGATCCGGTCCCCTAGCGCAAACTGAGCGAAAGTGGAATGGCGGGGACTTGGTCGCCGAATCTGGCCAAAGCAAGACCCGCCGGTTCAGGGATTTGAACCGCCCGAATGCCGGCCGGCCCATATTCGGACTTGAAAAGGCCTGACAACCTTCCGTAACGTGACATAATGAAAACAAAGGGCGCGGTCCTCAAGACCGAGCCGGTCGATTGGGACGCGAGGGATGAGCGCGGCGTTTCGAGCTTTTTTGCGGAAACTGGTTCGTAGGGGTCGCCTGGAAGTGGTGGCGGCAGATGGGATAGCCGAGACCTACGGCGACGGCGCGGGGCCGCCGCTTGGCGTAAAACTTCTGGACGCAGCGGCGGAACGGCGGCTCATGCTCAATCCGGCGCTGGCGCTTGGCGAACTCTACATGGACGGACGGTTGGTCGTGACCAAAGGCGGCCTTTACGACCTCCTGGAGCTTGGCGCGCGCAACCTTGCCGACCTTGAGGGTCAGCCCTGGGCGAGGGCGCTGGCCAAGGCGCGCCTCGCATTTCGCGGCCTGCACCAGCGCAACCATCGGCGTAACGCCCGGCGCAACGTCGCCGCGCACTATGACCTCGATCAGCGCCTTTATAATCTCTTTCTCGATTCCGACCGCCAGTATTCCTGCGCTTATTTCGAATATCCGGGCCAATCGCTGGACGACGCGCAGCTCGCAAAAAAGCGCCACCTCGCCTCGAAGCTCCTGACGAAGGACGGCGCGACCACGCTCGACATTGGCTGCGGCTTTGGAGGTCTTGCGCTTTATCTGGCCGGGGTGGCTGGCGCGCGCGTGACCGGGGTCACCCTATCGGAGGAGCAGTTCGCCGTCGCCACCGCCCGCGCCCGCGAGACCGGACTCGCCGATCGGGTCGAGTTTCGGCTGCAGGACTATCGCGACATCCCCGAGAAGTTCGACCGTATCGTCTCGGTCGGCATGTTCGAGCACGTCGGCGTCACCCACTATGACGAGTTCTTCACCAAGGTCCGCGGCCTGCTCAAGGACGATGGGGTGATGCTGCTCCATTCCATCGGCCGCAACGGCGTTCCCGGCGTCACCAACGCCTGGATTCGCAAGTATATCTTCCCCGGCGGCTATATTCCGAGCCTGTCCGAAGTGCTGCCGGCGATCGAACGGGCCGGCCTCTACGTGACGGACATCGAGATTCTCCGCCTGCATTACGCCGAGACGCTGCGGGCGTGGCGCGAGCGCTTCATGGCGCGGTGGGACGAAGCCAAAAAGCTCTATGACGAGCGCTTCTGCCGGATGTGGGAGTTCTACCTCGCCGGTTCGGAAACCGCATTCCGCGTCGACGCGCACATGGTTTTCCAGATTCAGATCGCCAAGCGCCAGGAGGTCGTGCCGCTGACCCGCGACTATATCCCGGAGCGCGAGGCCGAGCTTCGCCGCCGCGAGGCGGCGCGCTCACAGATGCGGCACGCGGCGGAGTAGCCTCAGGCGGCCTCGGCGAACCGAACGGCGAGGCCCGTGGCCATCACCCGCTCAAGCCGGAGCCCGTCGATTTCGCAGCCCTTGCAACCTTCGACGTCGAACTGGACGTCCACGACCGCGTCGGCCCCGTAATCCTCGGCTTCGCGCGTTAGCGCCTCGATGGCCGCCTGGCGATCGGCCTCTGCGGCTGGACCGCCGGCCGCGCGCCACGGCCCCGCCGCCCGAATTCGCCCTATCGCAATTGTACGCCGGCCGTCATCGATGGCGGCCGCAGAACTCACTCGCATGAGATTCAGCCCATGTCCTTAAGCGCAAACTCCATAGCGCGCTCGGCCTTTCCGAGCCGTTAACAACGCGTTACGGCTCGGAAATTAACAACGTCAGCGGATATAGCTGGCGAAGCGCCGCGGCGCTGTGATGCACCGCACAATATGGGGTTCTCGGTCGGTTTTACAACTCCGCCGTCACCGCCGGCTCGGCCGCCGGCGTCTTTTCTAGGTCGGCGCCCGTCTGCTGGTCGACGACGCGCATCGAGAGCTTCACCTTGCCGCGATCGTCGTAGCCCATGACCTTGACCTTGACCCGATCGCCTTCCTTGACGACGTCGGTGGTCTTGTTGACCCGGGTCTTGGCGAGCTGCGAAATGTGGACGAGGCCATCCTTCGAGCCGAAGAAATTGACGAAGGCGCCGAATTCGACCGTCTTGACCACCGTGCCGTCGTAAATCTGGCCGACCTCCGGCTCCGAGGCGATCGACTTGATCCAGTTGACGGCGGCCTTGATCTTCGCGCCGTCGCTCGAGGCGATCTTCACCGTGCCATCGTCCTCGATGTTGATCTTGGCGCCGGTTTTTTCGACGATCTCGCGGATCACCTTGCCGCCCGTGCCGATAACCTCCCGAATCTTGTCGGTCGGGATCTTCATGGTCTCGATGCGCGGCGCGAACTCGCCAAGCTCGGCGCGCGCTCCCGTAATCGCCTTGCTCATCTCGCCCAGGATATGCATGCGCCCGTCGCGCGCCTGCGCGAGCGCACGGGCCATGATTTCCTCGGTGATGCCGGCGATCTTGATATCCATCTGCAGCGAGGTGACCCCTTCGCTCGTGCCCGCAACCTTGAAGTCCATGTCGCCGAGATGGTCCTCGTCGCCCAGAATGTCGCTCAAGACCGCGAAGCGCTCGCCCTCGAGGATGAGGCCCATCGCGATGCCGGCGGTCGGGCGCTTGAGCGGCACGCCGGCGTCCATGAGCGCCAGCGACGATCCGCACACCGTCGCCATGGATGACGAGCCGTTCGAACTCGGTGATCTCCGAGACGACGCGGATGGTGTAGGGAAATTCGGCTGGGGTCGGCAGCATCGGATGAATGGCGCGCCAAGCGAGCTTGCCGTGCCCGATTTCGCGCCGGCCCGGCGAGCCCATGCGGCCGGTCTCGCCGACTGAATAGGGCGGGAAATTGTAGTGGAGCAGGAACCGCTCCTTATACGTCCCGTCCAGCGAATCGATGAACTGCTCGTCCTCGCCCGTGCCCAGCGTAGCCACGGCCAAAGCCTGCGTTTCGCCGCGCGTGAATAGTGCCGAGCCATGGGTGCGCGGCAGCACGCCGACTTGCGCCACGATCGGGCGTACGGTGGTCAAATCCCGTCCGTCGATGCGGCGCTGGTGGTCGAGAATGTTCCAGCGCACGACCTTGGCCTGGGCCTTGTGGAACGCTTCCGTGATGTGTTCGGGGGGAAATTTCGGCTCGGCGCCTGCGGGCGCGAGCGCGGCGGTGACCTTGGCCTTGACGGCGTCGACGGCGGCGTAGCGCTCCTGCTTCTGGGTCAGCGAATAGGCGGCGCGCAGATCGGCTTCCCCGACCTCCAGCACCGCCTTTTCGACCTCCGCTCGATCATTCGCAGGAAGGTCGCGCGGCTCCTTCGCGGCCTTCTCGGCCAGGCGGATGATCGCCTGGATGACCGGCTGGAAACCGGCGTGACCGGCCATCACCGCCTTCAGCATGGTGTCTTCGCTGAGTTCCTGGGCCTCCAACTCGACCATCAGCACGGCGTCCGCGGTCCCGGCCACGACCAGATCGAGGGTCGAGTCTTTCATCTCTTCGACCGTCGGATTGACTCTGACCTCGCCCTTGATGAACCCGACGCGCGCCGCCCCGATCGGCCCCATGAACGGCACCCCGGAAAGGGTCAGCGCCGCAGAGGAGGCGACCATCGCCAGAATGTCGGAGTCGCTCTCGAGGTCGTAGGAGAAGACCGTGGCGATCACCTGCGTGTCGCAACGGAAGTCATCGGGAAACAGCGGGCGGATCGGCCGGTCGATCAGGCGGGAGGTCAGGGTTTCGCGGTCCGAGGGACGCCCTTCGCGCTTGAGATAGCCGCCGGGAATTCGACCCGCGGCAAACGCCTTTTCCTGGTAGTGGACGGTGAGGGGAAAGAAATCCTGGCCAGGCTTCGCCTCCTTGGCGGCGACGACGGTCGCCAGCACGGTGGTTTCGCCCCAGGTGGCGAGCACCGCCCCGTCGGCCTGACGGGCCATGCGTCCGGTCTCGAGCGTAAGCTTGCGCCCGCACCAGTCGAGTTCTTCGCGTTGTATGTCAAACATCTTTCTTCATCCTAACATGAGTTGAGGATGCGAAAGCCTGCGGCCCATGCCGCCCGTCCATCGGGCTCGTCATCGGCAAGACGGCGAGCGGCTGGCATGCAGGCCAGCCGTTCGCGATCCTGCCATGACGCCAGGCTCTCGCATTGGGTTTAAGGGCTTCGGCCGCGCCGCCGCCCGGTTTCAAGATCGAGACGCGCTGGATTCGGCGTCCCGTTCCGTGGGGCTCGCCTGTCAGCGGCGGATGCCCAGGCGCTCGATGAGGGTCTTGTAGCGCCCCTCGTCCTGCTTCTTGACATAGTCGAGAAGCGTTCGCCGCTGCGACACCATCTTGAGCAGGCCGCGGCGGGAATGGTTATCCTTAACATGGGTCTTGAAGTGATTGGTCAGGTTGGTGATGCGCTCGGTGAGAATCGCAACCTGCACCTCGGGCGATCCCGTATCGCCCACTTTCAAGCCATATTGATTGATAAGCGCACTTTTGCGCTCAGTGGTTATCGACATCGGCTTTTCCTTGATGTGGAGCGCGGAACTGCGCATTCAACAAGCGGCCGAACCGGGATGTCGTCCAGGTCGGTCGCGACGCTGATCCGAAGGCGCTAACCGGCCCGCGGATCGCGCGCTTATACAGATTTCGCGGGCGAGCGCCAGCCCTTTCTGACTTCGGCCAGAGCGATCCGGTTGAATTCGCATGGGCTGTTTTTGCGCAAGGGTCTAATTACGGACGACGCTTGGTGAGCTTCGTCACAGAGCGAAGCTGGAAATTATGGCCATACTCAATCCAGGCCGCAGTCCTCAATATAGATAACGATATCTTCTAGAAAAATAAACGCGGTCTCTTGGCTGAATAGCGTGCGGTTCCCTTTTTAGCATTCGAGCCCGATCCCGTTCGGGTGCCAACCCCTATTTTGAAAGGAATATTCTCCATGGCAGACCGCGATCATCTCGAAAACGCATTTTCCATGCCGAAGGGCTTCAAGATTCATCAGGTTCGCCCGAGGACGCGCGACGTCCTCGAAGGCGTCACCCCGCTCGCGGCGCCCGCGACCCCGCCTCCCCTAGGACCTCTTGCCGTTTTCGTCGGAAACTGGAACGGCATGGGCTTCAACACGATCTTCCGCCCGCAGCATCAGACGTTCCCCCTGCCGACCCCGGCGCCTGGCGACAACCTGCTTGAGCTCAACCTCACTTCGGAGACGCTCTCGTTCAGCGCCAGCCTCGGCTCCATCCCCAACCGCGGGATGCTCCAGGACGACCTCTTTATGAATGGCGTTCCTTACGTCCAGTCGATCAACGACGTGACCAATCCCGCGCCGCCGACCGGCATCCATTTCGAGCCGGGCATCTGGCTCAGCGTTCCGGCGACCGCCGATCCACAGGAGCCGATTTCGGTTGCGCGCATGGCGTCAATCCCGCACGGGACGACGATCATCGCACAGGGCGTGGTGCTCCCAACGACCAACGGGCCGCCCAATATCCAGCCGGTCGACATCACGCCCTTCCCAATCGGGGGCGGGGCGCCGATCCGCTTCCCGAGCCAGACCGCGGCGACACAGGGAACCGCGCGCATCCCGCAGGACCTGACCCCGTGGCTCAACGCCGGCACGATCACCCAGGGACTTCTGGACGACCCGAACCAGATGCTGAGAAAGGCGATTTCGGTTCAGAAGATCCTGTCCACGACCACGATGATCGTGAGCACGAATCCGAAATCGCCGCTTTTCGGCGGAGGAACGAGCAATATCGCCTTTCTGCTCGGCAACGCCGCGGGTAACCCGGCGAACGCCAACGCCATCCAGATGGACGCGATCTTCTGGATCGAGACCGTCGAGCACCAGCTTCACATTGACTTTCCCAACGGGAGCGCGCCGACGACCGTCCAGCCGCGCGGCGCGCCGTTCGGGCTTCCTGTCCCAACGTATCTGCTCGACCCGCCCGTCCAGGTCACGGGCCCGAAGATCATCAAGGTGACGTCGACGCAGATCCAGTACAGCCAGAAGGTCATTCTCAACTTCAACGGCTTGTCATGGCCGCATGTGTCGGTCGCGACGCTGGTTCCGTCAGCTCCGCTTCCGATCCCGGACTCTGCCTGGCAATGACGTGCGCAAAAAAGCCTAAGAGCGCAAGGTTCAGGCATTAGAGACTACAGCCGGCAGAGAGGCCGCTGCGCCCGCGGGGAAGGAATGTCCTCCCTGCGGTGCGACCATGAAGGTTGTAAAGGAAACTTCAGACCCTGGGTTTGGCGTGTTTGGCACCAAGGTTCATCAGATGGTCTGCGGTGAATGTGGCGGGCAAACGACGCGAACCTTCGAGCCCCGTTAACTCCCCCTTCGCCCAGACTCTGCGAGCCCAGCTCCATCGTCGCGGGGTGCGGGCTATATAATTTTGTCCAAATAGACGAACGGCATCCGAGCGGTCTGCTTCCGCCCTTCGTCAACCCTGCGCTTGTCGCTTCCGACGCTACAAATCTTCATAGCATCATCGAATGTTTGAACCTCCGCCGCCTCTCGCGCCGCGTCCACCATGGGAGGAAGCTCGACGACGAGCGGATCGAGTGCGGCTTGTGCCCGCGCTTCTGCAAGGTTCGTCCAGGCCAGCGGGGCCTTTGCTTCGTGCGCCGCGCGCGTGCGGACGGCGCCGGCATGGAGCTCACGGGCTACGGCCGATCGACCGGATTCTGCGTCGATCCAATCGAGAAGAAGCCGCTCAACCACTTCCTGCCCGGTTCGTCTGTCCTCTCGTTCGGCACGGCGGGCTGCAACCTCGCTTGCTCCTTCTGTCAGAACCACGACATTTCCAAGAGCCGGGAAGTCGCGCGCTTAAGCGCTGAGGCGGCGCCCGAAACGATCGCGCGCGCCGCCGAGCGGCTTCAATGCGCAAGCGTCGCCTACACCTACAACGATCCGGTCATCTTCATGGAATACGCGCTCGACACCGCGGACGCCTGTCGGGCGCGAGGGATCAAGAACGTCGCGGTCACCGCCGGTTTCATTTGCGCCGAGCCGCGCAAGCGCTTCTTCGGGGCGATGGACGCGGCGAATGTCGATCTTAAAGGCTTCACCGAGCGCTTCTATGCCAAGCGCTGCGCCGGTTCGCTCGAGCCCGTCCTCGATACGCTCAAATATCTCGTTCATGAAACGAAGGTCTGGACCGAGGTCACGACGCTGCTCATTCCGGGCGAGAACGATTCCGACGAGGAGCTCGACGCGCTGACGCAATGGGTCGCGCGCGAGCCCAAAGCCGACGTTCCCTTGCACTTCACCGCCTTCCACCCCGACTATCGCATGCTCGAGACGCTGCCAACTCCGCCGCCCACGCCGCAAAGAGCGCGCGCCATCGCCATCAGGAACGGGCTCCACCACGTCTATGTCGGCAACGTCCACGATCCCGCGCGGCAGGCGACGCTCTGTCCGGCCTGCGGCGCGCGCGCGATCGGGCGCGACGGCTATACGATCAAAGCTTATGCGCTCGACGCCTCCGGCGCGTGCTCAGGTTGCGGGACCAGGATGGCCGGCGTGTTCGCCGCCAAGCCCGGCGCGTGGGGCTCGCGCCGCCTTGCAGTCGACATCGAACTCTACGCGGCTTGAGACCGGCCGCGCCTTATCCCAGGGACTGCAGCATCTGATCGTAGGCGCCGGAGGGGATGCGGAACACCCCGGTGAACGGCTGGCTGAGTTCGAGAATGAGGAACAGCGCGCTGCCCACCGCAAAGGCGCCGAAGCCGAGTGCGGTGAGGGTCGTGGCATTGAGGCGCGACAGCACGCCATAGCCGCAAAACAGGATCAGCGCCCAGGATACGACGATCACCACCAGCGGCCAGGAGACCGAACTCGCCAGTTGCAGCGAGATGAGCAGCCGGGTCTGCTCGAGCACGGCAATGTCGGCTGCGGCGGCTGCGGCGAATTGCCGTTGGGCCGGCGTCTTCGGATCGAGCGAGGCGACATATTCGTCCAGTTCCTTGATGTGCGGGATCGGCTCCGCGACCAAGAGAGCGCTGGCGGCCTCGTTGCCGTTCCCGCCCCACACCATGTCGTGGAGATCTTGCAGCTGCTGTTTCATCCGCGCACGCGCCGGCGCAGTTTCGGGGCCGAATTCGGCGAGCGCCAGATCGAGATGAATTGACCGGGCGGCGAATGTCTCAATCTCCGATTTCTGAGTCGTAAAGAAGCTGTACGCCGAGCCGACCAGGGTCCCGAGGACGAGCGCGAGCAGGAGCGAAATGAGGCCGACGATCGCCCCGATCATGTCCCGCGAGCGATCCGACGTGTGCGGCTCCGGCAGAAGCCGCTGCAGATAAAGTCCGGCGACGCCAAAGGCGAAAGCGAGCAGCGCGACGCCAAGACTGATCCAAACCGTCATCATCCACGCTTGCCCTCGTCGAAGCGCCCGAACCGAGACGCTCACTGGCGATAAGGTCGCAGAATCAGGTCGCGTCGCCGCGTACAATGGGGCATCGAGGCGCGCAACCCAACCGATCGCGCGCTACAAGAGGACGCGAGGGCGGCGTCACACGTCGCCTGCTTGCGTCATGACGAGCGGCGATTGCAGACGGATCGCCAGATTGCGGTCCGTCTGATATCGTCCTGCAATTGTCCAAAATCCATTCGCCGCACGCGGAAAGCGAAGGGATCGGACCGGAAGGAAACGCACATGCTGATCGGCAAGCCGGGGGCGGCGCGAACCGCGATCTCCGTCGCGTCGAGCGATCGGATCATGGTGCGAGGCCGCGACCTCGCCAATGACCTCATGGGCGCCGCGAGCTTCACCGACTATGTGTTCCTCCTCGCGACCGGCCGGGCGCCGACCGATGAGCAGCGCTTCTTTCTTGATCTGAGCCTGGTCGCGCTCGCCGAACATGGTCTCACGCCGTCGGTCCAGGCGGCGCGCATGACCTACGACGCCGACCCGGCGGCGCTTCAGGGCGCGATCGCCGCCGGCGTGCTCGGCTGCGGCACGGTCATTCTGGGCGCGGCTGATCTGTGTCGAAGGCTGATCGAGACTGTTCTGGCTTGCGTCGAGCGTTGCGGCTCGTTAGAGGTCGCGGCGCTCGATGTCGCCCACGACCATCGAAACGAACGCAAACCGCTCCCCGGATATGGCCACCCGCTGCATAAGCCCGTCGATCCGCGGGCCGAGCGCATGATCGCGCTCGCGCGCGAGCGCGGAATCGCCGGCCGCTCAGTCGAGGCGGCGCTCGCGCTGACCAAAGCGGCGGCGCAAACCTGGGGCAAGCCGCTGCCGATGAACGTCTCGATGTCGATCGCCGCGACGCTCCGGGACGTCGATGTTCCCCCGGGGCTCATTCGCGCCGCGCCGATCCTCGCCCGCACCGCCGGGCTCATCGCCCATTGCATCGAGGAGGCCGAGACTCCAATCGGGTTCCTGATGGCCTCGAAGGGCGAGGAGGCGATCCTTCACGTCGCAGACGCGGATGGAGCAGCCTCGTGATCGTCGAGCCCGAGATCGAGCAGGCGCCTTGGGGGAATCAGGCGCGATCCGATGCGCCGCTCTACCTGAAGCAGATCGAATATCTGTTCGAGCGGTCGCGCTTCTATCGCGAGAAGCTCGAGCGCGCCGGCTTCGCCACACATGGCGCGGTCGGCGGCCTCGACGCGATCGAAGGCGTGCCGCTGACCGAAAAGGACGAACTGAGGCGCACACGCTCGCCCGACGAGCCGATCGGGACGCATTTGACCGCTTCTCCGCAAGAGATCGTGCGCATCTATTCGACCAGCGGCACGACCGGAACGCCGAGCTATATTCCGCTGACCAGCTCGGACCTCGAAGTGTGGGTGCGCACTTCGGCGCGCTCTTACGCGGCCTCAGGGATAAGACGCGGCGAGCGCATCGTCTCGACCTATAACGCTGGGCCCTTCGTCGCCGGCGCCGCGCTTGGCGCCTTCGACCGGCTCGGCCTTTGCCATATTCCGGTCGGATCGGGAAACACAGAACGGCTGATCGCCGCGGTCGAGCTCCTGAAGCCTACCGTCGTGGCGATGACGCCCTCCTACGCGCTTCATCTCGCCGAATGGGCAGAGGCGCGCGGCAGGGACCTCGCGAAGTCGAGCGTCAGCCGTGTGATGGTCGCGGGCGAGCCGGGCGGCGGCGAGCCCGCGATGCGCGCCAAGCTGGAAGCGGCGTGGGGCGCGAGCGTCACCGAGGCCATGGGCATCGGCGACATTTCCGTTTCCCTCTGGGGCGAGTGCGAGGAAAAGGCGGGCATGCATTTCAGCGGTCGAGGCTTCGTGCATTTCGAGCTGATCGACCCCGAAACCGGGGCCGTCAAGCTGATTGTCGACGGGGCCGACGGCGAGCTCGTGCTGACCCATCTCGTCAACCACTCGACGCCGCTTCTGCGCTTCCGCACCCGCGACCACGTACGCCTGAGCATGGGCCAATGCGCCTGCGGACGCACGAGCCCGCGCGTGCGCTGCATCGGGCGCACCGACGACATGCTGATCGTGCGCGGCGTCAATGTCTTTCCTTCAGCTTTGCGCGAGGTCGTCAACGAATTTCAGCCTGCGGTCGCCGGCGTCATCGTGATCCGTCCGCGTTTCCCCGGCGTGCGCCAGGAGCCGCCGCTGCCGATCAGCGTCGAACTGATGCCAGGAGCGAAGGTCGGAAGGCCTGGCGGAGCGCATCCGCGCCCGCGTGCGCGACAAGCTTCTGGTGACGACCGAGATCACGCTTGTCGCCCCGGGCGCTCTCCCGCGCAGCGAATATAAGTCCAAACTCGTCGAAAAAGTCTGAGGAGGAGGCCCCATGCAAAAGCTTCAGACCCAGGGTCTGCATCATATCACGCTGGTCGGCGCCGACCGGGAGACCTCGATCGACTTCTGGGAGGGCGTGCTCGGCATGCCGTTCATTTTCGAGCAGCCCAATCTCGACAATGCCGGCGAGAGCCACATCTATTTCGATCCCGGCGACGGCCGACTCATCACCATATTCACCAACGAGGACCGCAAGCCGGTTCGTCGCCGCACGCCGACTGACAGCGGGTTGCGTGCATCATATGGCGTTCAACGTCTCGCGCGCCGTGTTCATGCAGGCGGTCGAGCGGCTCGGCGCGCGGGGCATTCCGAACACCGGCGTGCGCGATCGCATGATTTTCGACGCCATCTATTTCGAGGATCCGCTCGGGCTCTTGATCGAGCTCTCGTGCTGGAAATTCGACGCTCCCGAAGGCTTCGCCCGCTCTGACGTCTTGTTCGCCGCGCACAATCTGCGCGTCGCGCGCGGCGACCGCGCGATCATGGAAGTTCACATCGCCGACGCGATCGAGAGCCTCATCAAGTCGAGGACCAAAAGCCTGTCGGCGGACCGCTCGCCAAAGGACCCTTACCAGCGCAGCCACGCGCCTGAGCTCATCGAAAAAGATAGCGAAATAGATAAGCAAACGGAGGAAGCCCCATGTCTGCGATCAAGCTGCATGTCATCAAGCCGAGCGTCAACAACATGACCGCGCGCGTGTTCATTCGCGCGGCGAAACTCGATTTCACCGAGGACGACGTCTACGGCAAGACGCGAACGCCCGAGTATACAGCCAAAAATCCTTCATACCTGACGCCCATGATGGAAGCGCCGGGCCTGCCGAAGGGCGTGCTGTGGGAGAGCTGCGCGATCATGCAGTATCTCTGCAACAAGCATCATCTCGACAAGTTCTATCCGACCGAGCCGGAAAAGCGGGCGATGGTGGATAGCGCCATGTTCTATATCGTCGGCACGATCTATCCCTACATCACTGCGCGCGACCTATGGGGCGCTGAGCTTTCCGCAATATGCGGGCGAGGTTGGAGCGAGCGACGCCACCGCCGGCGGAGAAGGAGAAGGCGCAAAAGGCGGCGGTCGAGGCGGTCGGCGAGACGCTCGCAGCGTTCCACAAGTTCTTTCTCGACGGCAAGACCTTCGTCGGCGGCGACCACCCCTCGATCGCCGACATTCGCCTCGCGGCGAGCCTCGAATTCCTGAAAGTCATCGACTACCCCTACCCTGCCTGGGCGAAGACCTACATGGCCGCGGTCGCGAAGGCGCTCGGCGACGCCTACGCCGAGCCGGCGAAGGACGTCGAGGGTTACATCGCTTATGTGAAGGGACAGAAGAAGTAGCAAGCATCCGTCGGTCCCGGCTCCGGACATACTTTGCGATGGCGGGTCGGACCTCCCCACGCTGCAAGAGTATCCTGCCGCTGCCCTGAGACGCGGTCGCTAAACCCGCCATGCGTCTCACCCCCCAAACCTGCCCACCACGGCCTCGATCGTCTCGACATTGGCTTTGGCGTTGCAGGCGGGGGTGGCGGCGATGACTGAATTCTCGATATACCGCTTGGCTTCGCCCGACAGGGTCCAGTCCATCGGCGGGTCGTAGGCGATGGTCCGGCCGCTAGCCAGCTTCACCTCTCCCGGGCAGAGGACGAGCGCGGCGTACGGGTCGTCTCCGGCCAACCGCGAACGATAGGGGTCCGGATCGATGATCGCGGTCTGGCCGGCGAGCTTCATCTCCCGCGCCAGATGCGCTTCATGCGCGCCCATGCCGTTGTAGAGGCCGAGCACCGGGGCAAAGACGTCATTGGGAATGAGCGAGGCGATGCGGTCCGAGACCCAGGCCATGACCCGCGCTGGCTGCGGCGCGGGCTTGGCGGGATCGTGGTCGGCGTAGCCGATCAGGATGAAGACGATGTCGAGGTCGTTCGCTCCGCCGCCAGCGAGGTTGCGGATGGCGCGCGTCATTTCGCGCAAGGTCTCGGCCCCGGCGTTGTCGAAATAGCCGCCGTCGAGAACGTGGTCATTCGACTTGGGATCGCCCTCTTTGGCGTAGCACGGCTGATGCGTGAACGTGCCGCCCGGACTGACCCAGGGGAAGCGCGCGCCGTTGAGGATGGCGGTCGAAGCCGCGACATCGTGGCCGATTCCATCGAGGAGATCGTCGGCGTCGACCTCGTCGCAGGTGAACTTCACAGCGCTCGTCAGCATCCGCCGCCCGCCGCCTTCGCTCGCGCCCTGCACGATAAGCAGCGGTCGCCAGGGCTCGCCGTCCTTGGGCGCAAGCGCGAGGAAGGGCCCGCTGATCGTTCCGGCGGCGTGCGGGGAAGCGCCCATGGCGTCCGGGGCGTCCCACGCCTCTTCCCAGGCGCGCTCGAGCGTCTCCGCGCGGTCGGGAAGCAGCCATAGCGGCACAAAACGGTAGAGCAAGTCGGAATAGAGCATGCCCGTAAGCGCTGGTCCGAGGGCGTCGCGGCCGGCGAAGCCAAGAAGATTGTCGGTGAAGATCGCCGCGTTCGCGTCACTCGTCGGGATTCTTACGTCGGGCGGCGCGGTCTTCAGCATCGCGGAATAGCCGACCGCGCCGACGCTGCCGCCCGACACCGAGCTGATGGCGAACACGTGGGCGCCGAAATCGATTGGCTTGCCGTCCTTGCCGGTCGCCTTCGCCGCCGCCGTCTGAAGCTCAGCGAGCGCGACCGCCGTCCAATAGCCCGCGCGCGACGCCCCGCCCTGCACGGCGATGAGGACCATGGTCTTCTTGCCGTTCGCGCCGATGGACTGCGGTCGAGCGGCCCATTGCTTAAAAGCGCCCTCCAAAGTTGGACGGTCGATCGGACCGCCCGTCTCGGCGACGAGCGCGCGGCGTCCGACCCCATGATTGTCGAAGAACACGCCGAGCAGGACCGCCCACAGGAGGAGCGCGCCTGTGACCGGGATCCTGAGGCTGGTGCCGAGCTGGCAGGCGATGGTGATCACGGGAATGATGAAGCCGAGCCCGAAGAACACGATCGCCGGCGCGCCGAGCTTGACGCCGATTGCGGCGGGCCAAAGCACGGCGACCACCATCGCGCCGAGCGGCATCGCGAGGCCGGCGATGACCCAGGCGCCTTGAACCCATGGCGCGGTCTCGGCATCGCCCACGAGACGCCGCGTCATCGGCTTTCGGAAGACGACCAACCCGAGGAAGATCACGCCGATCGCCAGTAGGGCCAAGCCGACGGACGCATTCCACTTGAAACCGATCAGGAGCGCGAGACCGGCCGCGGCGAAAGGCAGAAAGGCCAGCACCCTCGGGCCCCATTCGAGGAGCCAGCGCGGCCGCCAGAGCTTGCGGTCGGTTCCGTAGTTCGAAGCGATGACGATGCGCGACCAGCTCCAGGCCTGAATCGCGAAGAACAAGAGCCCGATCGCAAAGGCGATCGCTAAGCCGCCCAATCCGTCTTCGCCAACGCCGCGGACGAGATCGCGTCCCTGGGGCATGAACAGAAGGATGCCCGAGACGCCGAGGGCGAAGGCGGCGATGACGGACACGCCGGCGGTGCGATTGTAGATGTCGACGACGTCGCGCCATCGGGCGGAGAAGCCGCCGAGGGCGTCGGGCGGCCCTGCTGCTACTCCGCCGGGCGCGGCGGTAAGGTCAACCTCGCCGCGATTGTCGGCGTAACCTTCCGGGCGATCGTTGGCGAAGGCGACGAGCACGCCAGGTCGGTCGAAGGTTCTGGTGCATCCGGCGCCAATAGGAAAAGCCTCCGAGTCGGGGGCGCCGCGGAACTTGCCCATGAGCTTGAGCCGCGCCTCGCCGTGGACGCGCGGCTTGAACTTGAGAGCGTCGTAGAGGAAGTTGCGGTAGCCGTCGGGGCCGCACGATACGAAGCCGGTCGTCCACTGGCCTTCTGCTGAAAAGGACCACGTGTCTCCGGCCGAGACGGGCCCAAAGGCGACTTCGTGCTCTCTTGCCAAGACCCTGATCTTGACTCCGCCTTCTGGAGGCTCGGCGCCCATTGGTCCCTCCCCGCTCTCGAATTCAACCGCCCTGAAGAATCGACTGGTGAACGCCTGTAATGCTGCCAAGATCTCTCGACACGCCTCTAATCTGCGACTGGGGGGTCGTGCCGTGAGCATTGGCCCAGGAGAGCAGCATAGGCAGGTACGAGGTGTCCCAGTTGTAGGGGACCTCCACCGCCTGGTTCTCCTCGTCGTTGGGATCAGCGTCGGGATTGGGCGGTACGCTCTCTTCGTTGACGGCGGGCGGGGCTCTGAAGACATGGAGCTCGACCAGGCGGTCCCAGATCGGTTTGTTCATGACGTTCTTGCCCGCGACGACATCGGAATCGTACAGCTCACCCCTGTACCTCATTGTCTTATGCTCGACCTTATAGTCCTGATCCAGCACCCATAAGGCCCACAGCTCGCGTTCGATTGTGCGAGCGAGTTCGAAGCGGCCATAATTGAACGGGATATTGCCGAAGTAAAACCAGACTGGGTTGTCGGCCCAGTTCTGCCGCATCTTGTCAAGATCATCGTTGAGCATCAACTCCCCGCGTCTGCGCTGCTCTTGGTACGTCAATTTTGGCAGCTCTGGATACTTCTTCAGGAGTCGCTTGACCTGCTCTCCGCCCCAGTCGAGCTGCGAGTTTAAGATCTGATCGGCGAAAGAGCCGATTGTTGCTGTAAGTTTCTTCTTTTGATCGTCCAGTTCGTCTCCTATCTCTCGTTTGAACTGGTCCGGGTCTCCGGCTTTCGCCACTCCTGAGCCATCAGCCGGATTCACGGCATTGATCGGCACGCTCTTGGTCACCTCGCCAAGGCCAAGCTTCCCCAGCTCTTTAGACATATCAGCGCAAACTTTTCCGGCCACCTTGTCATATTCGACATACTGGCCGGAAAGCGTGACCTTATAATTGGCCTCCACCTTCACAGTCTTGAATTTGATTGTCGGATTGTATTTCGCAAGGTATTCATATTGTATCTTGCCGGCGACCCAAGAAAGCGTGACTTGTCCTATGATGGACAAGCCGATCTTGGCTAGGTCCCACAAAGCTTCCTTCGCCTTCTCGGAAGCTTTCAACGTTTCCTGCTGGCTCTTAAAGGCGTCGGCAAACGCCGGCGAGACAGTATTGTCCAGAAAACGCTTCCATCGGTCGTATTGATAACCCCACTCCGGCGCGAGGTCCACAGTGATACGATTGATCATGTACTGCTTCAGATCGTCCGCGAGACCGCTCATGATCCGCCCCCTTTGCTGGGTCTCATAAGAACTTCCGCAAGCCGGGTTCGCGATCGCGCGGCTTGCATGGAAAGGCTCCCTCGCCGGCCATGCTCCCGCGCAAATGCTTGGACGCTTTTCAGCTCAATCCAGGGATCATATTGCGCGGCGGATTGCTGTGACGCACGTCACAACAAGGCGGTCCGAGCGGAAGGTCATGCAGGAGGCCGAGCATCGGAGGGTCAGATTGAATCGCGGGGGATTCCGGCGGGGAGGGGAATGTGATTCACTTCCGGATTGGAGGTGATTTGCGATGCCGAAGCCTTATTCGCTGGATCTTCGCGAGCGTGTAGTGAGTTACGTTGAGGCCGGGCATTCGCGGCGGGCGGCGGGGGCCCATTTCAGCGTGTCGCCGTCGTTTGTGATCAATTTAATGACGGCTTTTCGCCAGCGCGGCGCGATTGCGCCCAAGGCGCTGGGCGGCTGGCGACACAGCAAGCTCGACCCGCACCGCGTCTTCATCTTGCGCCGCGTGGCGGAGAAGGACGACATCAGCATGCCGGAGCTGGCCGGTGAACTCCATGCCGCCAGCGGAGTGAAAGCCGACCCCGCCTCGCTGTCGCGCTGGCTGATCCGCAACGGCCTGAGCTTTAAAAAAAAGCCTTCAGGTGAGCCGAATGCGATCGGCCCGACGTGCGCCAGGCGCGCGAGGCGTGGAAGGCTGAACGACAGCCCAAGATGCAGACCGAGCCCCATAGGCTGGTGTTCATCGACGAAACGGGAACCAACACAAAGATGACCCGGGCGCGCGGGCGCTGCGAGAGGGGCGAGCGCCTTCGCTCCAAGGCCCCCTTTGGCCATTGGAAGACCCAGACTTTCGTCGCCGCACTGCGCTGCGGCGCCCTGACCGCGCCGTGGGTCATCGACGCGCCAATGGACCGCACGATCTTCGAGACCTACGTGCGCACCCAACTCGTCCCAACGCTGCAAAAAGGCGACATCGTCATCTTGGACAACCTGCCCGCCCACAAAAGCCCGGCTGCCGAGCAAGCCATCCGCGAGCGGGGCGCTTGGCTCATGTTTCTGCCGCCCTACAGCCCCGACCTCAATCCCATCGAAATGGCCTTCGCCAAACTCAAAGCCCATCTGCGCGCCATGGCCATGCGCACCATCGACGAACTCTGCAAGGCCATCGGCCAAATCTGCGTTCTCTTCTCCCCAGAGGAATGCGCAAACTACTTCAAAGCCGCAGGATATGGATTCAAATGACCCTCCGATGCTCCTAGAGAGAACCGTATCAGGGGTTTCGCAATCGGAATCTTCGCTATCGAAGTCGATTTCATGCGTAAAATTCCACATTCCGATGGAGTTGGCTAGCATGATGTCGAGTTTGGACATTTGTCTCCTTGAGATTGTGGCGCCGAGCTGCCAGTTTGCACGAAGCGCCAGGGTTTTTCCGGCGGTATATTCAATGGGAGGAAAACGGCCATGAGGCGTCAACGCCCCAGACACGAGATGAGGCGGCTTTTGACGGGGGCGGTGTCCGCCGCGCTTATGTCCACCGCTTTTGCGGCGGCCGCGGCTCCGCCAAAGATCGGGTTCTCGTCGCCGTTTCTCAGCGATCCGTTTCAGGCGATCCTGGTCAACCAGACTATCGCCGCAATCAAGGCCGACGGCATGGAAGCGTTGCCAGGCACCAACGCGAATGGCGACGCCGCCAAGCAGGCGACCGACGTCCGCAACCTAATCTCCAGCGGAGCCAATGCGCTGATCGTCAATCCTGCTGACAGCGAGGCGATTGTCCCGGTCGTCAAATACGCGAATGATAAAAACGTGCCAATTGTGATGATCGACATCGCCCCTGCGGGCGGAAAGACCTTCATGATCGTGCGCGCCGACAATAAGGTGATCGGCGCGAAGGCCTGCGAAGCCGTCGGCAAGTCGATCGGTGGAAAAGGGAAAGTGCTGTCGCTGATGGGCGATCAGGCAACCACCAACGGCCGTGACCGCACGACCGGCTTCAACGACTGCATGAAGGCGAAGTTCCCCGACATCACGATCATCGAGAAGCCCACCTATTGGAAAGCGGATAAGGCCGCTTCGGCGGCGCAGACCGTTATCACGACGACACCGGATCTGAAGGCGATTTACATGCAGAGCGACTCGGTCATGCTGGCCGGAGTGCTGAATGTGCTGAAGAGCGCCGGCAAGCTAACGAAAGTGGGCGCGCCCAATCACATCTTCCTCGCCAGCGTCGATGGCACGCCCTACGCGATGGAGCAGATCCGCGCCGGGCTTCTCGACGTCGCAGTGGCGCAGCCGCTCGACCTCTACGCCAAATACGGCGCGTTCTACGCCAAGGCGGCCCTCGACGGAAAAACGTTCAAGCCGGGCCCAACCGACCACAACAGCGAGATCGTCACGGTCGGGAGCAATCTCATGGACTATCTGCCTGCGACTGTCGTGACGGCGGCGAATGCAAACGCCCCGACCTTATGGGGCAACCAGCACGCCAAGTGATGGCCGGGCGCGCAAACGGCGCCACGGAAGCTTCGGCGACCTCAGGCGACGCGAAGGTCCAATGAGAAAAGTACGGTTAGCTGCGCCATGTCCCGCCAGCCCGCACGCCAATCGCGTGGCCTCCGCGCGATGACCGCGCCGCTCGCCGCCGAGGCGCGTGGAGTTTACAAGAGCTTTGCGCACATCAAAGTGCTGCACGACGTCAGTGTCTCGATCCCGGTCGGCGATGCGCGGGCGCTCGTCGGCCGCAATGGCGCGGGAAAGTCCACGGTCGTCGGGCTGCTGACCGGAATCCATGTACCCAATCAGGGTGAAGTCTGGCTCGCCGGTCAGCCGGCGCCGGCGCCCGACGATCGCCGGGCCTGGCGCGAGCGCGTCGCCTGCGTCTACCAGCGCTGGATGGTGATCCCGCAACTGACCGTCGCAGAAAACCTGTTTCTGAACAATCATCCCACCAGAGCGGGCGGAACTGTCGACTGGCGGCGCTTGCGCGATCAGTCGATGGCGGCGCTCAAAGACTGGGGTCTCGATGTTGATCCTGATCTCGAAGCTTCCCGCCTCACCGTCGAGCAGCGGCAGATCGTTGAAATTGCGCGCGCGCTTCTGCAGGGCAGCCGCTTCATCATCCTTGACGAGCCCACGGCCGAACTCGAGCGGCGCGAGGTGAACCGTCTGTTCGACCGGATTCGCCAACTGCAGGAGAACGGCGTCACGTTCCTCTATATCTCCCACCACCTCGAGGAAATCTACGATATCTGTAAGACCGTCACCGTCATGCGCGATGGGCGCGTCGTCGCCGAGTCGCCGTTAAGCGAGCTTTCCAAGGATAGGCTGGTAACGGCCATGGTCGGAGACGTGGCGCCTCCGGCTTCAAACGCGCCCAAACGGAGGGATGGGGCCCGCGGCCATGGGACCGGCCTCGAAATGCGCGACGTGGCCCTTCCGGGTCAGGTTAAAGACTTCAACCTCGAGGTCAAATTCGGCGAATGCGTCGGCCTCGTGGGGCTGGCGGGCTCGGGAAAGGAAGACGTCGCCGCGGCGGCCGTCGGCCTGATTGAGCCCCTGCACGGAATGGTCTTGATCAACGGCGCCCCAGCGCCGACCGGCAGCGTCAGCGCCATGCGCGCAATGGGTGTCGCTTTCGTCGCGCGCGACCGTCATGTGCAAGGCCTGTTTCCGCTGATGACGTTGGCCGATAACTTGACAGTCACGATCTGGGGAAAGCTGGGCCAACTCGGCCTCATTTCGCCGTCAGCGCAAGCGCGCAGCGCACAGGCTCAAATTGCCGATCTGGGGATTGTCGCTTCTTCGGGACAGCAGCCAGTGGGCGAATTGAGCGGCGGGAATCAGCAGAAGGCCATGGTTGGGCGCGCGCTCGCGTCGGAGCCCAAGGTTCTTGTGCTAGCCGCTCCGACGCAGGGCGTCGACATCGCCTCCAAGCGCGCGCTCTTCGAGATCGTCGAAGGGGCGAAGGAGCGAGGCATGGCCGTTCTGATCGTGTCCGACGATCTCGACGAGCTCGTCATCTGTGACCGCGTAGAAGTGATCTTCCGCGGCCGCATCGTCCGCAGCTTCCAGAGGGGCTGGGGAGAGCACGAGATGGTTACGGCGATCGAGGGTCTCTACTGACATGGCTGACGTTCAGAGCGCGCCGCCGTGAAGTCGCCGCGGTCTCTATTCAGCGCGCTGCTCTCCCGCGATCTCGTGCTGATCCCGGTGATCGTCGCCGTGCTGATCATCGGCAGTTTCGTCAACCCCGCGTTTCTGACGACCGACAACCTCATGAACGTCCTTCAGCAGTCGTCGGAGCTCTCGGTTCTCGTGATCGCCGAATCCCTGATCCTGATCTGCGGCAAGTTCGATCTGTCTCTCGAATCGACGGTCGGTCTCGCCCCTATGGTCGCTGCCTGGCTAATGATCAAGGACCGCTCGATCGGCGGCTCCGGCATCGGCATCAACGGATACGAGGGCATCGCCGTCGTTTTGGTTCTCGGGCTCTTAATCGAACTCATCAACGGGCTGTTGGTGGTGAAGCTCAAGCTCAACGCCTTTATCACCACGCTCGCCGTACTCATCCTGCTCCGAGGCGTGACGCTCGGCATCACCAACGGCCAGACCCTATTCGATCTGCCAGACTCCTTTCTCTACCTTGGCACGGCGAAATGGCTTGGGGTTCCCGTTTCGATCTGGATCTCAGGCTTCTTGTTCCTGATCGCTGGCCTTTTCATGCGCTATCACCGCGTCGGCCGCGCGATCTATGCGATCGGCGGCAATGTCGAGGCCGCGCGCGTCGCCGGCGTCCAAGTCACGCGCGTTACGATCGGCGTCTATGTGGTCGGCAGCTTTCTCGCAGCCCTTTCCGGATTGATGCTTACCGGCCGCATCGCGTCGGTCGTGTCCAGCCAGGGCCAGAACATGATCTTCTACGTGTTCGCCGCGGCGGTCATCGGCGGCATCAGCCTCAACGGCGGACAGGGCCGCATCGTTGGCGCGCTGACCGGAGTGGTGCTTCTCGGCTTGTTGCAGAATGTGCTCACTCTGTCGCAGGTCGCCGCTTTCTGGATCGATGCGGCCTATGGCGCGATTATTTTGGTCGCCCTGATCATCACGCGTCTGACAAGCGAGGCGCCACGCGGCGCCTGAGCTGGTCTTGCGCCCCTTGGATTCGCGAGGACATCGACAGTACGGCGGTGACCATGGACGCCATTCACGATCATACCGAGCAGGGCAAGTTCTTCGGCTACGCCTCGATGCTGCTCGGCGACGGATCTCGCCTTAGAGGCTGATTCAAAAGTCTAAGGTCGCGCGAGACGCCTGATGGCGAGTTGGATGCAAGCTAGGGCGATGAAGGCCGCGAGGGTGTCGGCGAGATTTTCGTAGTCCTTGGCCAAGCGACGGTTTCGGCCGAACCACCAGAAGGAGCGCTCGGCGACCCAGCGGCGCGGGAAAACGACGAAACCCTTCATGTCCCTATGGCGAAGACGCCATCAAGCCGAAGCCGCCATTGCTCATTACAAACGATGCCCATCCATAGACACGCAACTGTAGGATTAAGCTTGCCCCATGAACAATCCTGCCCTTCCGCAAGCCCAAGACCGCAGGGCGCGCCCGCCCGTGTTCCGGCGCTCCCACGCCACCGAAAGTGCCGATAAGAACTGTCCCCGCTTTAAGCCGGCGTAACCCATTGATAAGTCTAGATTATGACGAGATTCCAAGGAAATCCAAGGAAATCCAACCCTGATAACCGGTGGTCTTCGCAGCGAAAGCGCCACGAGCCAAGAAATCCCAAATGGACCGGACGGCCGACGTCGTGGCTCCCCTGCCGAGAAGGCCGCTAACCGACTTCGTCCCCGGCTAGGCGCGGCTCAAGCCCTTGCGTCACTTCCCAGCACATTCCTTCTGCAGCCGATCCATCGCCTGGGAGAAGCCGGTGAGCGAATAGGTGTCGACCGATTGGTGGCCTCGGAGCGAAGCGGCCTTGATCTCGAGCTTCGCGCCCTTACGCATTTCGGCGATCAGCGCGCTCTCTTTCGCCGCGTTCTTGACCCAGAGGTTTCCGCCCTTGGGGAGCATCTCGAACGACGCTTGGTCGACCGATGCGACGGGAGCCGGGGCGGCGGACGCCTTCGATCTGGCGTCAGATCTTGTCGCCTTCTCACCGGGCTTGGCGTCGGCCTTTGAATCCGCGGTGTCTCCCGATGCGACGTCGAAGCCCATGATGAAGGACACTTCGTTGCGCACGCCTTCCGCCGGACGGTCGGATATGAACGCATAGCCCGGATCCCGGGTGAGGCTTGCGGGTTCGCGCGATTTCGGCTGCGCGAGGGTGTAGCAGATGCGTCCCTTGCCGACTTCGCCGACGAACACGTTCCAATCGCCGAAGGTCGCGACAAGCGATGGCTTGGCTGGCTCCCCCTTCGCGCTCGACTTGGGCGCGGGCTTGGCCTTGGTCGCGGCGTTAGCGGGAAGGAGGGCGCTTGCGGCGCAAACCGCGGCGGCAAGCCCAAGGGCGCGAAGGGACGAAAGGACAAGACGCGTCATCAAGAACAATCCTTTGAGCCGGGCTTTGGCTTATGGCCACGCCCGCGGCGGTTTCCCTGCCGTTCGATCCGGGCAAAATTCCGGCTTTCGCCTTGCCGGCCAGCGCCCGGACTGCAATCCTGCATTTGGTTACTGAAAAATGAGTAAAATTAGGAGCCGAATGATGAAAGCCCTGATCTGTCCGTCGCTTGGTCCGGCCGACAATTTGCGGGTGGCGGAGGTCGAGGCGCCGGCCGCCGGCGAGGGCGAGGCGCTGGTCGAGGTCGCCTATGCGGGGCTCAACTTCTTCGACACGCTGATCATCGAGGGTAAGTACCAGGTCAGGCCCAAGCCGCCATTTTCGCCCGGCGGCGAGTTCTCCGGCCACGTCGCCGCGCTGGGGGCAGGAGTTCACGGGTTCGCCGTCGGCGACCGGGTCATGGGCGTCTGCTCTTATGGCGCGGCCGCCGAGCGGATCGCTGTCCCCACGGCGCGGCTGGCGAGGATTCCCGACGGTCTCGCGCTCGACAAGGCCGCGGGCCTTTCGGTCACGTACGGCACGTCCTTGCACGCGCTCAAGCAGCGCGCCGAGATGAAGGCCGGCGAAAGCCTTCTCGTGCTTGGCGCCTCGGGCGGCGTCGGGCTCGCGGCGGTGGAGATTGGCAAGGCGATGGGGGCGCGCGTGATCGCCGGCGCATCATCAGAGGAAAAGCTCGCGTTTGCGCGCCGCTACGGCGCGGCCGAGACAATCAACACGGCAAGCGACGATCTTCGCGCCCGTCTCAAGGAACTCACGCCCAAGGGCGTCGACGTCGTTTACGATCCGGTCGGCGGCGCGCTGACCGAGGCGGCGCTGCGTTCGCTCGCCTGGAAGGGGCGGCTCCTGGTGATTGGCTTCGCATCGGGCGAGATTCCGAGGCCCCCGCTCAACATCCCCTTGCTCAAGGGCTGCGACATTCGCGGCGTCTATTGGGGCGAATTCACCGCCCGCGAGCCGGAGGCGAATCGGGAAAACTTGGTCCAACTGATGGATTGGGCGGAGACCGGCGTTTTGAGCGTTCATGTCCACGCCATATATCCCTTGGAGGATTACCGGAAGGCGTTCGACGCGATCGCCAAGCGCCAGGTGCTTGGCAAAACTCTGCTCAGACTCGGCACGGCCGCGGATTGAAGCCCGGTTGAAATCCGTGTTGCGCCGCACAACATGAGCTACGGGATGAAGCGCCGAGGCCAAATCGGCGAGGTCGACCCATGGACGAAGTCCATTCATCCCCCGTGGAAGTCCGGCGGCTTTGGCCGTCGGACAAGGAAGCGTTTCGCGATCATCTTCTGAGCCTTGATCCGCGCAGCCGCCATTTGCGCTTCGGGGGCGGCATGTCGGACGATTTTCTTGTCCGCTACGCCCAGAATTGCTTCGGCAAGGGCGACCTTGTCTACGGGGCGTTTGTCGACGGCAAGATGGTCGGAGCGGCGGAATTGCGCTCCAACCAGGCGATCTGGAGCGAGCAGGCGCCGTTCGGGAGCCACATCCAGGCCGAGGCGGCGTTTTCGGTCGATGAGCGCTACAGGCGGCGCGGCGTCGGCGAAAAGCTGTTCAAGCGCATCCTGCGCGCCGCCACCAACCATGGCGTCGAGACGATCGAGATCGTCTGCCTGCCAGAGAACGTCGGCATGCAGAACCTGGCGAAGAAATTCCACGCGCAGTTCGCCTTTGAGCAGAGCTCGCTGACTGGCCGCCTGAAGGCTCGCCCGCCGACCGCGTTCACGCTGTTCCGGGAAGCCTCCAGCGACGCGCTCGACTTCGGCGCCGCGCTGTTCGACGCCCACTGGCGGGCGGCGATGGACGCGCGGGAACGGGGTGCCTAAGCAGCTTCCATTTGACTAACCAACAGATAGGTTTTTTTGCGGTTGTCTGCCTGCGCCGATTCGCGAGGTGTAATGGCCTGGCAGGAAGGTCTTTGGTTAGGGCGAGCGATGAACAACGCGCCTGTTGGAAATCTTGTGCGCGGGGCCGGGTTTCCATCAGGTTCTGACGAGGCGATCGCCGAACATGATGGCGAACTGGGTCTTAGCCTCGGCCCATTCGCGAGGCGGCATTTTCCATTCCCGGACGACTGGCGCAAGACAGAAACATGAGCTTGGTCGCCGCCTCGTCGCTGGGGAAATGGCCTCTCGCCCGCACGGCCGTCGCAGCTTGGCGTTCAAGGCCTCGATAGCATTCGTGGTGTAGACGATTTTGCGCACGGCCGGAGCGAAGGCGAAGAACGGGATGATCTGCTCCCATTGTCGCCGCCAGATCTGGCCGATCGCCGCATATTTGCGGCCCATGAGCCGTCCTCGAAGGCCTCCAAGGCCTTGCGGCCGGCCTCGGCGTCGGCGGCGCGGTAGATTTTCCGGAGCTCGGCGACGACGGGCTTCCGGTCTTTCCAGGACGCGAAATCCAGCGAATTGCGGATGAGATGGACGATGCAGGTCTGAACCGCGGCCTGCGGAAAGACCGCCTCGATCGCCTCCGGAAAGCCCTTCAGGCCGTCGACGACGGCGATGAGGATGTCCTCGACGCCGCGGGCCTTCAGCTCGTTCATCACCTTGAGCCAGAATTTGGCGCCCTCGGTCGTCTCGATCCAGAGCCCGAGAATGTCCTTCGTTCCATCCGCTGCGACGCCAAGCGCGAGATAGACAGCCTTGTTGCGGACCAGGCCTTCGTCGCGGATCTTGACCCTGATGGCGTCGAAGAAAACGAGCGGATAGCTCGTCTCGAGCGGCCGGTTCTGCCATTCGGCCACGGTCTCGAGCACGGCGTCGGTGACCGTCGAAATCAGGTCCGGCGACACCTCCAGCCCGGATAGCTCCAGGAGATGGCCCTGGATCTCGCGAACCGTCATGCCGCGCGCGTACATCGACACGATCTTGTCGTCGAAGCCGGGAAACCGCTGCTGGTAGCGCTGGATCAGCTTCGGATCGAAGGTGCCTTCCCGATCGCGCGGAATGCGGATGTCGATCTTGGCCGTCTCCGTCAGGACCGTCTTCTTTGAAGAGCCGTTGCGCCGGTTCCAGGAACCCTCCGCGGCTTCATTGTCGAGATGATCGTCTAGCTCAGCGTTCAGCACCGTTCCGCCAGAGACTTCTTCAGCTCATCGAAAAGACCGTCCTTCGAAAACGCAGCCTTCGGGTCGCGGCCAGCCAAAAGATCGTCCAGCGTGTCCTTCTTGATCGCCATACTCGCCCTCGATCGGCGCGATTATGGACCGCATGCACGAAATTCTGCGGCAGGCCAAGCCGGTCGTTCTCGTGCTCGACAATGGCCCGATCCATGTCAGCAAGGCGACGCTGGCGGCGCTCGCCGAGCGTGCACACTGGCTCACCATCGAATGGCTGGCAAAATACGCCCCGGAACTCAACGAAATCGAGCCGGTCTGGCGCGATCTTAAGGCCCACCACCTCGCCCACCAGACCTTCACAGATCTCGCCGCTCTCGACCAAGCCATCCATGACGCCCTCGTCCATCTCAACCGTGAGCGACGCCCCAATCCGTTGGCCACCCCACGAATCTCTGCTTAGCGCTCGCTCGCCCCCCCCACGGCTGCGCTGCGCCGCTCTTTTCTGACGTTGCAAGCCGCCGGCGCGCGGCGTAGTCTCCTATATCCAGCCGGATATAGCGTCCGATCGCCGCCGGGCTCGAACGCCGCGGGCGTTCCATAGGCGGCATCATTCAAGGGAAGAAAGCGGATCGGATAGAGAAGCTGCAGGAGCAAAGCCTGGCAGAAGGCGCTCCGGCGGGATGGATGTGCGCCCGATCCGCTCGTAAAGCGCGGAAAACCTCAGGTCGAGCTCAGCCAGCGCCGCATCGGTCAGTCGCCGCATCGCCCGCGGCGGGAGCTTCCTCGGGATGCGCGCCTCGACGTCCACCTATGAGAACAGCGCCCCGCTTGTCCCTCGCCCCCGCATCAATCCCTCGCGATTCGCCTACGACAATCCTCAAAGAATCACGCCAGAACAACAAACACCAGCAGCTTCTCGGGCCTCTTCCTCAGCAGCCTGCTAGCGACAAGCGCGTCAGGAAGCAACACCGCTCCGCACTCGCAAGCAGTTTCATAGTTCCAGATAATTCATGTCGATATTCTGATACCCTCTTCCGTAGTTCTTACTGGATAATATTCTTCATAAAAATCTCTCTGTAGTCGAAACGCCTTCCGGCCTTTGTGAGGCTACCCTGAAGTTCTCTACCGCGTAAAAAGCAACTTATGCTCGGCCATTTTCTCTCGAAAATGGTCTCGAATTGGTGAATTTTCTTACCGCCTTTCCACCTTTGCTTTGCGACCTAGTCATCCGCCGGGGCCGCACTGGGCCAATGGCGAGCGACCACCGCGCCGGTGACGCGATCACACCCGCAGATGTTCTATTGCCCGGGCATAAAGGCGCTACGCGGGTCGCCAATATGAACTGTGCAGCTCTACCAACAGCCCCGCGGGAGAGCGCCCCAAGCAATTCTGGAGAGCCCAGAAGCACAAATTCCGTCGCCATGGCAGCGGCCGTTTGCGTCGTGTCACGTCCGACCGTCGACACGACTACGCCCGCATCCCTTGTGACGATCTCCGCCGGGCCGCCCAGGTCGAGACAGACGACGGGCAATCCGAAGGACAATGCCTCCAACACGACTCCACTCGGCAGTCGTGCAGGCTTGGATAAAGGAAGAGATCGTGGGACATGTATAGTCGAAGAGCGCGTCTGAGGCAGCCATGGCACGAATTGGATATTGGCGGCGACATTGTGGGTCACGGCCGCCGCTCGTAACCGAGCTTCCTCTTTTCCCTTGCCAACGATGGTCAATTGCACGTCCGGCACCTTCCTCGCCACTTCGGCCAGCGTTCGTACAGCGATGTGCGCACCTTTCCAGTAGAGCAACCGGCCGGCAAACAGCAGCCGCGCTGGCCCCTCCGGCCTCCGGGCCGGGGCGATCTGCCCATCTCGCCCAACCTCAGAAAGTTGATGCAATTTCTTTGCATTGCCGGGCTCAAGATGCGAGCGGTTTCAGGCGTCTTCGTAAAGATCGCCGCAGCGCTCATCAGACCATGGCGCACTATTGGGTTGAGCGTGATCGTTTTGTTGGACAGGTCTCGCACCTCTTCGGTGATCCTGGCTTTCAGGTGAAAGGCGTCTCGTAGAGATCGTGGCGATGTCTCGCCGCCGCCGAGCGGACCCATGATAAGCGGCGCCCCAAGCAAGCCGAGGAACGTCGGCGCCCGGACACCACCCCAGGTCAGGTGATGGACCGCATCGAAGCCGATCCTCGCCTGCAACTCATAGGCTGCCTTCGTGGCGCTCACCTGCCAAAGAAGGTTATAAGTTCGCTCCCACTTTGGCTCGATCGCTTGCTTGACAGGCCAGCCAGAGACCTTCGGAAACACCCAGACGATACCCTCAAGTTCCTTATGTTCTTCACAAGCTTGCAAGATTGAATTTTCGTGATGCGCTGGAGCGCCCAGATCTGATGGCCAAGCCGATGCGCCTGCGTGATCCAGTTCCAGCCTATTGCATGCTCCGAGCCTCGATGTGGCGCGCATGCGTAAGACGAAATCAGCAGCTTCATCGAGATTCTTGCAGTCTTCGCGGCGAATTCCGGCTTGCCTGACCGAAGGAGCGGTGCGCTCCGCTGGCCGATCGCGTTGACACCGGGCCGACGAGATCTTGCAGTGAGGGACTATGGCGGGCGGCTTGTCGTGTGCGGACGATTGCGCCGGTATGATCTGAGCTTCGGTTTTGATCCCGCCGAGGAGGCCGCGACTGCCGAGCACCTCGGCATGCAGCTGGGCCAAGCGCATCGAGTAGGACCGCACATCGAAACGGTCGAGGAAGCGCTGGCGGGCGCCGGCGCGCAAACGTTCGCGTAGTGCTTCATCAGCGACGACGCGAGCAAGCGCAGCGCTGAGCGCGGCGGTGTCGCCAGGCGGGACCAACAGGCCGGATCGGTCCGGTTCGATCACCTCGGCGTGCGCGCCGACCGGCGTCGCCACCACCGCAAGGCCGTGCGCTAGCCCCTCTAGAACCGACATGGCCAGCCCCTCCGCGTGCGAGGGCAGCACCAAGATGTCCGCTGACGCGCACAGGGCGCTCGCCGCCGGCTGATTGATCCAACCCGAAAAGACGACCCGGTCGGCGAGGCCGAGAGCGGTGGCCTTGGCGCGGAATTCAGCCACCGGACCGCCGCCGGCGATCGTCGCACGCCAGCGCAGAGCGGCCAGCGCCGGGCTCGCCAATGCCTCCAACAGCTCGGGCACACCCTTGCGGGCGCTGAGATAGCCAAGGAATACAAGATGGACTGGGCTCGTCGCACACACGCCCAGGCCTTCCCGCGGAGTCGGGTTCGGATCTGGCACAGCGTTCGGCAGGACCAGGATACGCGCGTCCGGCAGCTCGAGAGCGGCGCGCAGAGTGCGCTCCGCCTCAGTCCCCAGCACTATGGTCTGCTCCGCGGCGGCGAACATGCCGCGCACCAAGCGTTGCATCACTCCGCCTCGCGCGTGGACGTCCGAAGCGTAATCATAGTCGTGCACGTGCAGGACGTACGGCAGCGCCGCCGCGCGGGCAACGGCCGTCAGCACCAGCTTGCGCGCGGTGCTGCCTCGGCCCGTGATGTTTGCGTGGATCAAGCTGGGTCGGCCGGCGATCCCCATCCACGCGATTCGCAATGCTGCAACCATAAGGTAGACGGCGGACAGGGGAATGCGCCAACGTGCGCTGCCGAGGAACCAGGGCCCCCGCGTATCGATGACGCGATAGGTCGGCGTCTTCGCGACTTGAGGCAGGGCGGATAGGAAATAGCCCATCTGCCGCCCAATACCACCGCCGTGCTCCAAGCCGCCGGGACAGAGCAAGAGAACGGGTCTCATTTTAACCAAGTCCACAATGAGGTTCGCGCTCCCAAAATCAGATGACACCCGCTCCGTAAGTGCGTCGCAACTGGCAACGGGGCGGAGTTTCTTGCTTGCGCGATCGAACTCGGCTCCAAAAAAGCTAGGGATTCACAAGCATCCTTGTCCTCAGGACGTTTTGGCAAGTGCGGCGCCCCTGACATTCAAATCCACTATGGTGCCGTTCAATAGCCGATGCAATGGCGCCTGAACAGCTAATTAGTCCTTCGGCGCAATCTCGGATTTGCGGTGCGTTTCACCACCCGATCCTCCGGGCATGCGGAGTCACCGCGCGCAGCGCGAGACGGAGAGGGGGAACCCGGCGGTTGCGATCGTCTCCTATGGCGAGCGGCCGCTTTGCAGGCGACTGGAACGCGCCGCTGCACTTGTCGCCCATTCCCTCACGCCTTCAGGGCGCGGCGCACAATCACGAGCATATCCGGCATGAAACCTTTGAGCTTGTGGCCGGACTGGTGTCCGCCTAAGGCGCCGGATCACTCGCTGAGGGCTTTTCGAGGATACCCTTCGAGGCCGCGCAAAGACCCAGCCGAGCTAGGCGGCAGCTGACGGAATGGGTCGGCAGCTTCGCTCTGAACCCGAGCGCGCATCCGGCTGCACAATAGCAGCACGAGGGATTGTTCCCTTTATCGGGCGCGCAGATCTGTGCAGTCAAATCTGTCGCTTTACGTCATCACAATATTGACAGTATGTTCAAATAGTGCGCTCCTTCGAAACTCGTTAACGAAGGAGATACAGCCTGTATGTGGACAATGTTCTTCGCGGATAGCCTGTGTAGTTCGCTCAAACATGAGGACTGATATTTACAGTTCAGAAATTTTCGGTAGTTAGCGCTAAGCGATGCCATCAGGACGGCGGTTGCTAGTATGCTTGTCAGCAGGGAGAATGACAAATGACTACGTACTACGTTAGCTCGGAGATCGGCAACAACAACAACGCGGGAACATCTCAGAGCGCTCCCTTGGCTAGCCTCCAGGCGGCCGCGAACGTCGTGAAAGCAGGCGACACTGTCCAAGTCATGAATGGTACTTATACTGCGCCATCTTACGCGGATGCGTTGGATATTACGACGAGCGGCACCGCGAGCGCCCCGATCACCTTCGAGGCTGCTCCGGGGCAGACGCCTGTCATTGACAGTTCCGGAGGTTGGAACGCTATCAATATCGAGGCGTCCTACATCGTCATTAAGGGCTTTACGGTCGTTGGCGATGCGGCTGACTACACCTTGCAGTCGGCGTTAGCGGGGTACAGCACGGGAAGCTCAAGCCTGGACGGAAATGGAATAGCAATTAATCCAAGCAGCAGCGTACCATTGCCTAACCACATCACAATTGAAGACAACACAGTGTATAACGAGCCCGGCGGCGGCATCTATACGGAGGGCGCCGACTACGTACAGATCCTGAACAACGTTGTCCATAACAACGCAAATTGGTCGGCGTTCGGCAATAGCGGTATCTCTATATCGACTTCGGTAAACTCGGACACCGCAACTGGTCCTCACGACATCGTAAGCGGCAACCTCGTCTACGATAACGCCCAACTGGTTCCAACGAACGGCGCCGGTGGAATCACGGACGGCGAAGGTATTATCCTCGACACCAATCCAAATTACACGGGCGAAGTGCTGGTTGAAAACAACACGGTCTACAGCAACGGCGGTCCCGGCATCGAGTTTTTCCTGACGGACAACGCAACCATCACGGGAAACACCGTGTATGGAAACGACACGCAAAACACTCAGGCGCAGAGTGTCGCCGAAATTTTTATCAATCAATCCCCTGGTGACACAGTCACCAACAATGACACGAGCAACCCCAATGTCGCCGTTCCTGTCGTCAGTTCCGGCGTGGTCAACGCCAACGACAGCGTGACATTGACCGGGACCGCGATCGCGGGCTCGGCCGTCATAGTGTTGGACGGGACGAGCGCCCTCGGAGACACGGTCGCAGGGGCCAACGGCTCATGGAGCTTCACGACATTGATCCTGGCCGGTGGCGCTCATGCGTTCACAGCCACCGATACGATTTCGATCGGAACGAGCGCGGCATCGAACACGCTTAGCCTTACAGTGCCAACAAACGCCGCCAACACCCAGAAGCCGGCGGCCCCGGTGGTCACCTCCATCGCGGAAAATGCCGACGAATCCATCACCCTGACGGGAACCGCGGTGGCGAACTCGACGGTGACGGTGTGGAGCACCACGGGAACCAACGACGGAACCGCGACCGCGAACAGCTCCGGCGCCTGGAGCTTCACGACGCCAGTGCTTAATATTGGCATCTATGGGTATTATGCCACTGACACGACCCCTGGCGGGACGAGCGCGGAATCGAACGCGCTGGGCACGCAGGTGGTGAGCAACCCTGCCAACACAGCCCCGGCCGCTCCCGTGATCAAGGCCGGCGTGGTCAATTCTAACGACTCCGTCACCCTGACGGGAACCGCTCCGAACGGCGCCACGGTGACCGTGTCGGATGGCGGCGCGAACCCGCTGGGAACCACGACCGCGAGCAGCACCGGCGCCTGGAGCTTCACGACCGCGGACTTGTCGGCTGGCGCCTACGCATTCACCGCGACCGACAAGACTGCCGCGGGGACGAGCGCGGTCTCCAGCACGCTCGGTGTGACAGTGTCTGCCGCAACCGTCAATCCACCCGCGGCTCCGATTGTCACTAAGGGCACGGTCAATTCAAACGACTCCGTGACCCTGACGGGAACTGCGCCGAACGGCGCCACGGTGACGGTGTCGGATGGCGGCGCGAACCCACTGGGAACCACAACCGCGAGCAGCACCGGCGCCTGGAGCTTCACGACCGCGGACTTGTCGGCTGGCGCCTACGCATTCACCGCCACCGATAAGACTGCGGCGGGGACGAGCGCGGTCTCCAGCACGCTCGACGTGACAGTGCCTGCCGCAACCGTCAATCCACCCGCGGCTCCGATCATCACGAAAGGCGCGGTCAATTCCAACGATTCCGTCACGCTGACGGGAACCGCGCCGAACGGCGCCACGGTGACCGTGTCGGATGGCGGCGCGAACCCGCTGGGAACCACGACCGCGAGCAGCACCGGCGCCTGGAGCTTCACGACCGCGGACTTGTCGGCTGGCGCCTACGCATTCACCGCCACCGATAAGACTGCGGCCGGAACCAGCGCAAAATCGAGGGCTCTCGCTGTGACGGTGCCTGCCGCAACCGTCACCGGCAATCCACCCGCGGCTCCTGTCATCACCAAAATCGCGGTCAATTCCAACAATTCCTTGACTCTGACTGGAACGGCAGTGGCCAACTCCACCGTGACGGTGTGGAGCACCACGGGGACTAATGACGGAACCACGACCGCAAACAGCGCCGGCGCCTGGAGCTTCACGACGCCGGTCCTCTTGCCAAGCGTCTATGGCTACACCGCCACCGACACGACGTCGGCCGGAACGAGCGCAAAATCGAATGCGCTCGGCGTGACGGTGCCAGCCGCAACCGCTCCAACAGCGCATGTCCCGGCGGCTCCGATCATCGCCAAGATCGCGGTCAATTCCAACAACTCCGTGACTTCTGACTGGAACGGCAGTGGCCAACTCCACCGTGACGGTGTGGAGCACCACGGGGACTAATGACGGAACCACGACCGCAAACAGCGCCGGCGCCTGGAGCTTCACGACGCCGGTCCTCTTGCCAAGCGTCTATGGCTACACCGCCACCGACACGACGTCGGCCGGAACGAGCGCAAAATCGAATGCCCTCGGCGTGACGGTGCCTGCCGCAACGAAAACCGTCGTTAGCAACGCAACCGAAGCGGCTCCGGCGGAGGCCTTGCCGGCAGCTCCGAGCCTCACCAACATCGCGGTCAATTCCAACGAATTCTGTGACGTTGAAGGGGACGGCGGTTGGCGGCTCCACTGTGACTGTGTGGAGCACCACGGGGACCAACGACGGAACCA
This sequence comes from uncultured Alphaproteobacteria bacterium, assembly GCA_963753135.1. Classification (GTDB taxonomy): domain Bacteria; phylum Pseudomonadota; class Alphaproteobacteria; order Rhizobiales; family Beijerinckiaceae; genus Roseiarcus. Next base: position 113,321 of record CAVWBA010000012.1, read on the forward strand.
CAACCGCAAACAGCTCCGGCGCCTGGAGCTTCACGACGCCGGTCCTCTTGCCAAGCGTCTATGGCTACAGCGCCACCGACACGACTTCGGCGGGGACGAGCGTAAAATCGAACGCGCTCGGTGTGACGGTGCCAGCCCAGTCGTTTTCCGCCAACGGCAACCAGTACGGCGAGGAAATCAATCTTAGCGCAACCTCCGACGAACTCGACCTCACCGCCAGCGGCGTGACGATTACGCGAGGCTCGGGGACGGAATCCCTCAAAGCGGGCTCATCCGTCTTTCCCTTCAGTTCGTCGGATTATCGCTCGACGGAAACCATCGACGCCCAACCCGGGGACCACTTCGTCTTCAATCCGGGGTTCGGCCACGAAACCATCCAGGGGTTCAATGCATTGGGATCGGACGCGGACACGCTCCAGCTTTCGGTATCCTCGTTCTCCTATCTGAACGCGGGAATGAGCCAATCCGCGGATCTGGCGGCGCTGCTCATGCACTCGACCAGTGGGGCGTCGTCGACCATGATAACCGATTCGTCCGGCGACACTCTTGCGTTGGCTGGCCTGTCCCATTCGACGATCGCCGCCGACGCCGCCGCAAACCCCTCCCTAGTCAAGTTTGTTTGAATGGTTGCGAGCGCTTGGTCGGCCGATCGAGTGCTCGCAAAGTTCGGGCACCAAGCTCCAGTAGCCGGACGCTTCTGCGCAAGCGGGCTTTTCGCCACCGAAGCGGGTAGCCCGTCCTACCAGGCTGTCGAAGCACGCTCTCGTTCGGCTTTGAGGACGGCCTCGTCGCCGTTGTGATAGGCGAATTCGATCTCAATGGCCGCCATCATCGAGCAGTTCGGCGAAGCGCTCGCCGGAGACCTCGTCCAGTTCGGCGAAGCCCTCCCACGTAAAGCCCATCGACGACCGGCTGTGTTCGATGTCGAGGCTGGCCCCCGCGACAGGCTGGCAGCCGCTGGGTAGACGGGGATGCGGGCCTCCTCGTTTTGCACGGCGTCGCCGTGTATTGTATATGAACGTCGCCTCATGCGCCAAGCGTCGGCGCCGTGAGCGGGATTTAGCAGTCGACGGCGCCGCCGCTCTAGCGGGGCCCGAGGATCATTTGCGTCACTCGGACACGGGCTCAAAACGGGGAGCAAGCCTCTGCGATCGTTCTTTTCGACACGACAGGATCTAGAGTTGAAATGACGGGAATTCCCAGACTGTCCGCTAGTCCCGTTCGTTCGACAACATTTCGTGGGTATTATCTCGCGGTCTCCTTTTTCATCATGCAGGCAGCGGGATTTTTCGGTTTCATCGATCGTCTTAAATATGGAGAATGGTCAGGAAAAACCGGGGACTCCTTTACCCAGTCTCTCAACATTCTGCAAATCCTAGTTAGCATCTTCCTTTTTTGGGTCGGATACAGAAAGTCAAAAAAAATAAGTCTAGGCGCTGCGCTCCTTCTGACAATCGTAGCTTATCTTTTCATGTCTGTACTTTGGTCAATCGATCCGCAAACCTCGTTCCGACGCGCAGTAGAATATTTATTCTTTACCCTTGGATTGATCGGAATAGCGAACAGTCTAAGCGCAGACGAGTATTTGGGCCTGGTGAGGAAGCTTGTATTTCTGGCAGCGATCGCTTCTCTGCTTTTCCTTGTGATCTCACCAGCCACAGTCCTGATGTCCGATGGGGCGTTGCGTGGGATCTTGTCGCATAAGAACGTTCTAGGGCAAGTCCTGGCCGCCGGAGTGCTTGCAAGCCTATACCAGATGAGGTCGGGAGGTGGCAATCCGCGCTCATGCGTCGCAATGATCATACTGTTTGTAGGCCTTACGGTCGCTGCTAAATCCTCAACCTCTCTGATGACGGTGTTTTTCTTTTGTGCAGTTGAAGTCCTTCTAGCGGTTTCTGGAAGGTATTTTCTCATCATCATGACTATCGTCTCTATACCAACGTTGCTCATAATTTTGCTGTCGCCGGATCTCATTCTGGACCTTCTCGGAAAGGATGCGACACTTACCGGGCGTACCGATTTGTGGCGTTTCGTTGATATCGACATCGCACAGAGGCCGTTGCTCGGTTGGGGGTTTAGCGCGTTCTGGTCGCAGATCAATCCAGTGGCGAATGAAATTTCGATGAATTTGGGTTGGAGCGTTCCGCAAGCGCACAACGGACTGCGGGAATTGCTGCTTGAAGTAGGGGGCGTTGGAACCTCTCTTTTTGCGATCGTATTTGCCAGAAATATTTGGATAGCCATGCGATGCCTGCGCACGCCAGCGAACGAGTTAGGAAAAACACTGTTGCTCTGCTGCGGAGGAATTCTCCTCGTCGGGGTGTCTGAGGAGGTGTTGGTGGATCCTTCGCAAATCTCCGTCGGTATGCTCTTTGTGATGGGGTTGATCGGTGAAAGGATGTTGCGGGCCGCGGCGAAGCAACGGCGCTTTCGAGCGGTCACGCCATCGCTCCGACCAGCCTCGGCGCGCGGACCAAATTTGTAAAAGCGGTGGCGGCGGAGGCGAAGGCCCATTCGACCGTGGGCAGGTTGAGCTACCCGGGCGCTGCCTTGATCCAGCCGAATGCCTGCGATCCGCTTACTCCGCACGCCGGC
>CAVWBA010000013.1:0-155901 GCA_963753135.1 uncultured Alphaproteobacteria bacterium
TAGAGCATCGGAGGGTCATTTAAATCCATATCCTGCGGCTTTGAAGTAGTTTGCGCATTCCTCTGGGGTGAAGAGATCGCAGATTTGGCCGATGGCCTTGCAGAGTTCGTCGATGGTGCACATGGCCATGGCGCGCAGATGGGCTTTGAGTTTGGCGAAGGCCATTTGGATGGGATTGAGGTCGGGGGGTATCGCCAGGGTTGTAACACACAGCGCTAGAACGGCCTTTTGCTGACAGCGGACCGGGCCAACGAACCCCGGCTTGCTTTATCCGCTCTCGGCCCGAGGCGGCGCGAGGATCTGGTCGATCAGGCATTGTCGGGGCGGCTTGTCCGGCCTGAAGCGCAAGAGCCGGGTCCCGTGGCGGAAGCGCTCGCTGGTCACGTGGTCGTAGCGGACCTCGACCACCAGCTCCGGCTTGAGCGGCTCCCATTCGCCGCTGCGCTCCGTGCTCCAGCGGCTCGGGCCCCCCGGCGCGCGGCCGGTGAAACCCGGCGGCGCCCGCAAGGCGCGCAGCCTTTGGGTCAATGCCTCCCGCTCGTCATCGGCGATCGTCGAGGTGAAGCCGACATGATCCAGGAGGCCTTGCGAATTGTAGAGGCCGAGCAGCAAAGAGCCCACCTCCTGGCTGTCCCTCAGATAGCGAAAGCCTCCGACCACGCAATCGGCGGTCCGCAAGCGCTTGACCTTGATCATCGCCCGCTCGCCGCTGCGATATTCGCCGTCGAGCCGCTTGGCGACCACCCCGTCCCGGCCGTCGCGACTGAAATCATTGAGCCATTGCGTCGCCTGCGCCAGATCCCGGGTGCAGGGCGTGACGATGAGCCTTCCCGCGCTCGAGGCCTTCTCCCCGAAAGCCTCGAGCGCGCTCCGCCGCTCGGTGAGGGGAAGCGCCGCCAGTTGCGAGCCATCGGGGCCGACCAGCATGTCGAACAGGATCAATCGCGCCGGCGTTTCTTGCGACAGACGACGGATGCGGCTGGCCGCCGGATGCAGCCGGGCCTGCAACGCGTCAAACGTAATGCGCCCGTTGAGCTCGATGACCAGTTCGCCGTCGACGACGAACTCCTCGAACGGGACGTCCAACAAGGTCTCCACGACTTCGGGGAAAAAGCGGCTCAAGGACGTGCCGGATTTCCCTTTGAGCTCGACCGCGCCGTCATTCTTGAAAGCGAGGCACCGAAACCCGTCCCACTTCGGCTCGAATTGCCATGTCCCCGGTTCATTCGGCAGCGATTCCGCAGACCTCGCCTCCATGGGCGCGGCGCTCTGGCGGAGGGAGTACAAGTCGGGAAACTCGACGCCGGGCCTTTTTCGGGCGTTCATCCTCGAATCCTCCGCAATCCCGGCCACAGCGCCTACGGCTCAACAAGCGCGGACAGCCTCGGTTCCCAAGCGGACGTTCCGCGAGCCGGAAGCCCGCGGAACAGCTTGGTCAGATCCAAGTTAAATGAGGCCGGGGCATGTCGAATGGAGATGAGAAATGGCGGCCGCGCGAATCCGAACCGCAAAAGGAAACCGTCGAGCGCGTCATGCACGAGTTCAAGCATGGCGAGCTTCGTTCCGGGACCAGCGGACAGAAGGTCAAGAACCGCAAGCAGGCGGTGGCGATCGCCCTCAGCGAGGCCGGCGCCTCCAATCAGCAAACGCCCAAAGAGAACAAGGAGTTTTTGCGCCATACGAAGGCGAAAGAGCGTCGTGGGGAAACCGCCAAGGACGAGACCGAGGGAAGGCGATCTCATCGGCGATCCGCGAAATAGGCGAGCCATGGACTCGTCGTGGTTAGGAGCCACCAGCGCTAGTCCAACTCCCACTCGAGTCGAGGCCGCCGCTCAGGCTTGCGTCCGTCCTTCGTCCGTGACGGTCAGCGAGCCGTCGCCGAGCCGATCGTAGGCCGATCCAAGGACCTCGATCCGAATCTCGTGGCCGGTCCGCAAGTCTCCCGCCGCCTCGGCGACGGCAACTTCGTAAGCGGCTTCTTGCGAAACGTAACTCATGCCCGGCTCGCCGTCGCGAGTGACCAACCACTTTTGGCCATTGGGCGCCACCTTGTAAGCAACCATGGGCATCGCGCGTGTCCTTGACTCCCTCTCTTGCCAATGAACCCGCGGCCGGCCCGAAGAGTTCCCTTGCCCGCGCCCCCAAGCCCTCGTGTCATGGCCGCCAGAAGCTTTGGACACGTCCTCACCGCGAATGGCTAGCTCGCGATGCCGAATCGCTCCACATAGGCCGAGGCGCGCTCGCGCTCGCGTTCCGGATCGATTCCGAATTCGTCGGGCCGATAGCGATTGACGCCGTAACCCCCGTTCGGGGCCCGAGCGACTTTCGCCGCGATAGCCGCTCGCGCCTCTCGCGAGAACTCGAGCCCGAATGCATTGTAGATCTGCGCCACAGTTCCAACCGGATCGGCGACGAGCGAGCGGTAGTTGACGTGCGCGATCCGGGATCGCAGCGGAAAGGCCGAAGTCATCCGCGAGCCTCACCATCCGCCGCATCCCGTCCTGCCAGTAGTCAGCGACCTTGCGGCCGATTTCCCGCCGGTCGATCGACGCGGTGAAAGGCGCGCGCAGGAGCTCCGTGAGACGCGCGGCGGAGACGAGCACATGACCGGGATCGCGGTGCACGAGCACCAGCCTCGCGTCGGGGAACACGCGGGCGAGCGCATCGAAAGAGAACACATGTTCGGGCGATTTCAGGATCCAGCGTCGCGGCGCGGCGCCCGGGCCCTGAAGGTGACGCAGAAACCGCTCGAGGAACCGGTAGCCCTCGTCGTAGCCGGACCTATCAAGCCAGGCGCGGTAGGATGGCGCGCGATAGACGTCGTCATAGCGCGGGCTGCGGAACACTTGGCTCGTGAGTTCGATACACTCCTCGGGCGCATCCGCCTCGATTGGGTGGAGGTTTCTGATCCCCGGCGAGAGTCGGTTGAAGATCTTGAGCTGCAGCTGGACCTTTCTTCGCCCCGCGCCGAACTCGGCCGCGCGATGTTTGGGATGGGGATAGATCGCCTCCCAAATGCGGGGGGCGCGGTTGGCAGGATCCTCCGCCATGAGTCCATGCAGGAACGTCGTGCCGCTGCGCGGCAAGCCGGCAATGAAGATTGGCGGCGCGAATGGCCTCCGCAGGATCGTCTCATCCTCGCGCTCTGCGTCGGCGAAGATCAGAAGCGTCGAGAGCATCCGCTTCAGGTCCCAGCCCGCCGCAAGACGCCCGAAGGGCGTGAGCCGCGCCTCCTCACAAAGACTGGAAGTCAGAGCGGTAAGCGCCTCGACAAGGTGGGGGTCCGTGAACGGTTTGGCGTCGAGGCGCGACGCTTTCGCTGCCTCGGCGAACAGACGCTCCGGCGCCAGTCCAGCCTTATCTTCTCCGGCAACCGCGCCCGCGAGCCGGTTCATTGCCCAGGCTAACACAGCGCCACATGAGCTCCGATAGTGAAAGACCCCCCCAGCGAGGGGCACTTAAGGACTCGCGCCTGAAACCTCAACCCGCCTCGGCTTGAGGACATCGACATGGGGGCCGCGTGGGCCATTCCTGCCGCTATCGTCACAAAGCTGTAACCAAAAGACCACCATATCGTCGTCGTCCGCACACGATCTTATCGAGAATCGCCCTCTGAGATCCCGGGCCATCACGCAGGTCGCCGCGGAGCCAACCGGATCGGAAATGGGTTTTGCTCTCGAACAGATTGGCGGACTAACCGCATCTTGGCTCTCCGCAATTTGCATTGCTGCCAGCATTCTCGGCTCAATCTCGGCCTTGGGCGCAGCATGGGCGTCGCGCTGGTTCGTCCGACAGCGCGCGTACGCGCCTCCAACCGGCTGGCCGGACGTCTCGATCCTGAAGCCGCTGCACGGCGCCGAGGCGCAACTGTCCGAGAATATCGAGACCTATTTCCATCAAGATTATCCAGGCAAGGTCGAAATCGTTTTCGGCGTCCAGAATCCGGACGACAGCGCGATTCCGGTCGTCAAATCGCTGATGCGGCGCTATCCCCATCTTGATCTTCACCTTGTCGTCGACGGCGCCGCGCATGGCGAGAACCGTAAGGTCTCCAACCTCATCAATATGGGGCGGGTCGCCCGCCATCCGCTGATCGTCATGGCCGACAGCGATGTGGCGGTTGGTCCAGATTATTTGCGAACTCTGGCGAGCGGCTTGGCGCAACCCGGCGTGGGAGCGGTCACCTGTCTCTATCACGGCCTCCCAAGCCGCGGCTTCTGGTCGCGGCTGTCCTCCATGGCGGTGAACGATCATTTCCTGCCCGCCACGATCCTTGGGCTCGCGCTGGGGCTGGCGAGACCATGTCTCGGCGCGACAATCGCTTTGTCGCGTGAAACATTATCTCGGATCGGAGGTTTCGAGACGGTCGCCAACCAGCTCGCTGACGATTACGCCATTGGCAGGGCGGTGCGTCGGGCCGGGCTTCGAGTCATCGTTCCCCCCATGCTGGTCGCCCATACATTTGAAGAAAAATCTCTGAGCGAGGTGGTTCGGCATGAACTGCGTTGGGCCCGAACGATTTTCACCGTCGATCCCCTCGGATATATCGGCAGCGGCTTCACCCACGCATTGCCTTTGGCGCTGATCGCGGTAGCCATTCGCGGATTCGACGCTTCAGGATTGGCCGCTGTCGTATGCGCCCTGGCGTGCCGCCTGTTTTTGAAGTATCGCCTCACGCGCGAATTTGATTTGCTAAATCCCGACTATGCCCTCCTTGTCGCTCGGGACATTCTCTCGTTTATCGTTTATTGCGCCAGTTTCTGGTCGACACGAGTGAGCTGGCGGGGACAGGATTTCGCTGTCGCACGGGATGGAACGCTGCTTGCGACGGCCGAGCCGCGAACTGGCTCCGGATCTTGATGGAAAGGCGAGGTGATGCGTACGCTGTTTCTTCAGGCCCCCTCCTTCGACGGGTTCGACGGCGGCGCCGGCGCTCGTTACCAGACGAAGCGCGAGGTCGCCTCCTTCTGGTATCCGACTTGGCTGGCGCAGCCGGCCGCGCTGGTCAAGGACAGCAAGCTGATCGACGCGCCGCCGCACGATACCTCGCTGGCCGAGGTTGTCGCGCAGGCGAAGAATTTCGACCTGGCTGTCGTGCACACGTCAACGCCCTCCTTCGCCTCCGACGTGAAAGCCATCACGGCGCTCAAAGACGCCAATCCGGCGCTGAAGGTCGGGTTGATCGGCGCCAAGGCCGCGGTCAACGCCGAAGGAACCCTCAAAGCCGCGCCCCTCGTCGACTTTGCCGCGCGCAACGAATTTGATTTCACGATCAAGGAAGTTGCGGACGGGCGGGACTGGAAGTCGATCCTGGGGCTCTCCTACCGAGACGCCAACGGCCAGATCCAGCACACGCCCGACCGGCCCATCCTGGAAAACATGGACGACTTGCCTTTCGTCACGCCCATCTACAAGCGCGACCTTAATATCTACAAATATTTTGGCGGCTACCTCAAGCACCCCTATATGTCCTTCTATACGGGGCGAGGCTGCAAATCGCGCTGCACGTTCTGCCTTTGGCCGCAGACGGTTGGCGGCCATCGGTACCGCACACGTTCCGTCGGCCACGTCATCGACGAAATGAAATGGGCGAAAGCGGCGTTTCCCGAGGTCAAGGAATTCTTCTTCGACGACGACACATTCACCGACGACCTGCCGCGCGCCGAGGCGATCGCGCGAGAGCTCGGCAAGCTCGGCGTCGTCTGGTCCTGCAACGCCAAGGCCAATGTGCCGCGCGCCACGCTCAAGGTGCTTCGCGATAACGGCCTGAGACTCCTGCTGGTCGGCTATGAGAGCGGCAACCAGCAAATCCTCCATAACATCAAGAAGGGCATGCGGGTCGACGTCGCCAAGCGGTTCGCCAAGGATTGCCGCGAGCTCGGCATCAGGATCCATGGCACGTTCATCTTAGGGTTGCCCGGCGAGACGAAGGAGACGATCAAGGAGACGATCGAGTTCGCCAAGGAGGTGAACCCGCACACGCTCCAGGTGTCGTTGGCGGCGCCCTATCCCGGCACCTTCCTCTACAAGCAGGCGCTCGAAAACGGCTGGCTCGACGACGCCAACGGGGACCTGGTGAACGAAGACGGCAGGCAGATCGCGCCCTTGAATTATCCGGGCTTGAGCCACACCGAGATCTTCGATTCGGTCGAGACCTTCTACCGCAGCTTCTATTTCCGCCCGGGCAAGATCGCCTCGATCCTGGGCGAGATGGTCAAGAGCCCAGAGGTCATGAAGCGGCGCCTTCGCGAGGGGGTCGAGTTCTTCCACTTCCTGCGCGATCGGCACGAGACGGCGCACTGAAATATCTGATTCTGACGGCCGACGACTTCGGTCTCGCCGACGAGGTCAACCAGGCGATTGAGCGCGCGCATGTCGAAGGAATCCTCACCGCGGCGAGCCTGATGGTCGGAGGGCCGGCGGCGGCCAAAGCCGCAGAGCTGGCGCGGCGCTTACCGCGGCTTGCTGTCGGGCTGCATCTGGCGCTGGTCGAAGCTGAGCCGGTGCTGCCGCCGTCGGCGGTGCCTGATCTCACCGACGAGCGCGGTCGGTTTCGGTCAAATATGGCTCTTTCGGGCGCCGCGATGTTCTTTCTGCCCCATGTGCGCAGGCAGATGCAGGCGGAGATTCGCGCCCAGTTCGAGGCCTTCCGCGCGACCGGTCTCAAGCTCGATCACGTCACCGCGCATAAGCATTTTCACCTGCATCCTTCGATTCTGTCAGCGGTCATCGAGCTCGCGAAGGAGTTCGGGGCGCCGGCGGTTCGCGCGCCGCTCGAGCCTCGCGCGGTCCTCGCGCAGGTGGAGGCGACTGTCCCGCATCTCTCGGCCTTGGCTCAGGCGCCTTTGGCCCGCGTTCAGCACGCGCGCCTCGGCCGAGCGGGCATCTTTGCGCCGGATCAGGTTTTCGGGCTCGCCTGGAGCGGCGCCATGACCCATTCGCGGCTCTTGGGGCTCATCGCGCATTTGCCCGAGGGGGTCACGGAAATCTACACGCATCCGGCGACCTCATCAGGCTTCGCGGGAGCCGCGCCGGGCTATCGCTATGAAGAAGAGCTGGCGGCGCTAACGTCGCCCGAACTTCGGCGCCAAATCGCTGAGGCTGGCGTGGCGACGGGCGGCTTTGCAAACGCGGCCCTCTTCATCCGTCGCCAAATCGCCTAGCGGCGTCCGGGATAGAGTTTACGAGTTCCGTTTTGAGCGATTCCAATGATTTGCGGCGCGATTAGCGAGTTCGATTCCCAGCTCGCAATCCACAATACACAATATAATTTAGTATAATATCACGAAGGACGTGTCTTCGTTGCAATGGAGGGGGAAGGCGCTCCCGCGCCAAACTGGCCGGGGTTCTTGCGCCCGGTAGTGCGGCGGTCGGCTCCGGCGGGATGAAGGTTCGCGAGGAACGCCCAGGCCTCTTTCGTCCAACGGGCGTCGGCGAGCGCGTGGTGGCGCCCTGCCTTCTGGTGCGGAAGCTCGGGATCGCCCAGCTCGATCGCCCATTGCTTGATGTCGAGGCAGAGCTGGGGGAAGTGGAACGGCAGCTCCTCGAGCGCGCCGAAAAGCCCGACGAACGCGACCCAATCAAAGGCGGGGAAATAGCCCCAGAACACCGGATGCTCGTCGCCGTCGGTGAAATTGCGCAAGGCGTAGCTGATGTTTTCGCGGCTCATGCCCTTGCCGTCGAGCTGCGGGCGCACGTTTTCGAGCGTCCACGGGCTCGCCTTCGACCAGTCGACCTCGCTGCTCTCGGCGTAAAACTCCCGCCCGTTCTCGGCGACGAGCCCGATGCTGATGAGATCGATTGTGAACGGCCTCGCGATGAACTCGGTGTCGAGCCAGTATTTCAAGCGAAGCCCCTTAAGCGCGGACGCCAGCTCGTCGGCAGCCGGATAAACCACGCTACCCCGCCTCGGCGAACTCCTGCGCCTCCGCCAGCTCGACCGACACGAGCTGGCTGACCCCCTTCTCCGCCATGGTGACGCCGAACAGGCGGTCCATCCGCGCCATGGTGATGGGGTTGTGGGTGATGGCGACAAAGCGGGTGTCGGCGCGCTTGCGCATGGCCCCGAGCAGGTCGCAGAAGCGCTCGACATTATAGTCGTCGAGCGGCGCGTCGACCTCGTCGAGCACGCAGATCGGCGCCGGATTGGTGAGGAACACGGCGAAGATGAGCGCCAGCGCGGTCAGCGCCTGCTCGCCGCCCGATAGCAGCGTCAGCGTCTGCGGCTTCTTGCCCGGCGGCTGGGCGAGGAGCTCGAGGCCCGCCTCGAGCGGATCCTCGGATTCGATGAGCTGCAATTCCGCCTGGCCGCCCTCGAACAGGGTTGAAAACAGATCCTTGAAATGCGCGTTGACGACGTCGAACGCCGCGACCAGCCGCTCGCGCCCCTCCTGATTGAGGGTTCCAATCGCGCCACGCAGGCGCTTGATCGCTTCGGTGAGATCGTCGCGTTCGGAGATGAGCTTGTCGCGGCTCGCGAGAACCTCAACCAGCTCCTCGTCAGCCCGCAGGTTGACGGCGCCGAGCCGCTCCCGCTCCTGACGCAGATTTTCGAGCTTGCGCTCGACCTCGACCCCGCCGGGCAGCGGCTTGTCAGCCTTGTGATCCGCGAGCGCCGCGAGGCCCGCCGGCTCGCAATCAAGTTCGCTCGCGATCGCGTGCTTAAGCTCTTCGTCCCTCGCGCGCGCGCCTTCCAGGCGCTCTTCCGAGGCGGCGCGCTGCTCGCGCGCGGCGCTCATGGCTTCGAGCGCCGCTCGCGCAGCGCGATCGGCGTCGGCGAGCGCGGTCTCGGCCAATGCGAGCGCGTCGGCGGCCTCCTTGCGCGCCAATTCCGCCTCAGCATGCTCGTCGGCAAGCGCGCGGCGCGTGCGGGCGAAATCGGTCGGCGCGTCGGCGAATTCCGCCCGCTCCCGCTCCGTTTCCGCCTTCCGCTCGGCGAGTTCGGCGATGCGGCTTTGCGCATGGGCGAGCCGCTCGTCCCATGACGACCGCTCCGCGACGATTGCAGTGCGCCGCGCAGCGCGCGCCGCGGTTTCGCGGGCGATCGATTGCGCCGTCGCGCGGGCCTCGGCGAAGGCGGTCCGCTCGCGCTGAGCCGCTTCGCGCGCGTGCTCGAGGCTCTCGGCGACATCGGCTCCCGGCCCAAGCTCATTGAGCGCAGCCTCCGCGGCGCCTTTGCGTTCGGCGGCCTCGTTGCGGGCGGCGCCGGCGCGCGAATGGGCTTCTTCCACCGCTGACAAGCGCGAAAGGGTCTGCGCCCGGTCGCGCTCGAATTTCGCCAAGGCGTCGCGAGCGGCGTCCGACGCAATCCGCGCGGCGCGGGCGCGGGCGCGCCATTCCGCCTCCGCGGCAGCGGCTTCGCGGGTCGCGCCGGCTGCGCTCGCTGCTTCCACGCTCAGCGCCGCCGCAATTTGCCGCGCCGCCTCGGCTTCGCGCTCAAGGTCGCCCAGCCGGTTCTTCTCCGCGAGGCGCCGCGCGGCCGCGGTCGGCGCTTCGGCGGCGGCGGTGAAGCCGTCCCAGCGCCAGAGATCGCCTTCGAGCGAAACCAGCCGCTGGCCTGGCTTGAGTTCATGGGCGAGCCGCTTTCCCTCCGCCCGAGCGACCACCCCGACCTGCGCCAGGCGGCGCGCGAGGGCAGGCGGCGCCGAGACGCGCTGGCCAAGCGGGTCGACGCCCGCCGGCAGCGAAGGGTCGTCGCCGGCCGCCTCGATCAGCGACCAATGCGCCGGCGCCGCCTCGTCGATCGAGGCCTCGAGATCGTCGCCGAGCGCCGCGCCAAGCGCCGCCTCATAGCCGCGCGCGACGCTGACCGCGTCGACTGCGCGCGGCCACGGGCCGCTCAAGTCCGAGCCGAGGAGGCCGGCGAGCGTGCGCGCCTCGGTCTCCAGTCTCTGCGCCGCGCGTTCGGCCTCGGCCAAGGGGCCGCGATGGCGCGTCTCGATCTCGCGAGCTTGCGCGTGGCGCTCCTCCGCCGCCTGAGTTTCACGTTCGGCCTCGGCCAGCGCCTCGGCAGCCGCGGCGACGGCTTGAGCGCGCGCCGCGTGCTGCGACTCATCGAAGCCCGTCGCGCTCAGCGCCGCGCGCTCGCGTTCGATTGCGGCGCATTCGGCTTCCAGGCGCTTAAGGCGCTGGCCCTCCTCCTCGAGCGTCGTCAGCAGCCCGCGGCGACGCGCGGCAAGATCGGACGCGGCGGCTTGCGCCTCGCCAAGCGCGCTCTCGGCGCTGGCGAGGCGGGCTTGAGCGCTTTCCTCCGCCTCGCGGGCTCGCGCGGCGTCGTCATCCGCCCGCGTTCCCTGCTCGGCGAGGGCGGCGTCCTCCGCCGCGAGCCTCTCCATGACGCCGGCCGCGTCGGCGATGAGCGCTTCCTCGCGCTGAAGATCGCCATTGAATTGCGCGAGGCGGCGTTCGAGCTCGGCCTCGCGCTCCTTCGCGCGCTTCTCTTCCGCTTCGAGCGCCTCGCGGGCGAGCGCGATGCGATGCAAGGCCGCGCCGCGGCGCGCTTCCTCCTCGCGCAAGGCCGGAAGGGCGGCGGCGGCGAGCGCCTGCAGGCGCGCGGCCTCGCCTTGGGCGCGGGTGCGCTCGGCGACTTCGAGGAGGTCGGAATCGAGTCGCCGGCGTGCGTCGGCGAACGCCGCCTCGTGTTCGCGCCACGCTATGAGCCGCGCCAGCGCCTCGTGACGGCGGATCGCGCCGGCCAGTTCACGATAGCGGTTCGATTGGCGCGCCTGACGCTTGAGGCTGTCGACCTGGGCGTCGATCTGCTTCAGCACATCCTCGACGCGGGTGAGATTGTCCTCGGCGCCCTTGAGCCGAAGCTCCGCTTCATGCCGGCGCGAGTGGAGGCCGGAGACGCCCGCCGCCTCCTCCAGGATCAGCCGGCGCGCCTGGGGCTTGGCGGAAATGATCTCGCCGATCTGTCCCTGGCGCACGAGCGAAGGCGAGCGCGCCCCAGTCGAAGCATCGGCGAACAGAAGCTGCACGTCGCGCGCGCGCACCTCCTTGCCGTTGACGCGGTAGGTCGAGCCGTTATCCCGTTCGATGCGCCGCGTGACCTCGATCGTCTCGGAATCGTTGAAGGCGGCGGGCGCGCGGCGGTCGGCATTGTTGAGCAGAAGCCCGACCTCGGCGTTGTTGCGCGAGGGGCGCCTGCCCGAGCCGCCGAAGATGACGTCCTCCATGCCCGAGGCGCGCATGTTCTTGAACGAGCTCTCGCCCATCACCCAGCGCAGAGCCTCGACGAGGTTCGACTTGCCGCAGCCATTCGGCCCGACGACGCCGGTCAGCCCGGGCTCGATTCTGAATTCAGCGCTGTCGCAGAAGCTCTTGAAGCCAGTGAGGCGCAAGCGCTCGAACTTCATCGTCGCGACCCTTCGGCTTCAGCGCAGGTGTTGCGCCGTTTCGTCACAATCGCCGGACACGAATTATTTTTCGCATGACCGGCGCAGGGTTTAGCCGCCATATCGGAGTCGCGCAATCAACCCTGGCGTGAAGAAAACCTGTGCGAAACGATGGAGCGCCGCGCCGGCGCGCCCGCGAGCTTCCGGCGAGCGGCGGCGTTTGCCGGCGATTTCCTTGCGCGGCGAACCGCTGCTTTCCGCCTTACGGCCGCACCTGCCCGTCGCCGCGCACCCGATACTTGAACGTGCAGAGCTGCTCGACTCCGACCGGCCCGCGCGCGTGCATGCGCCCGGTGGCGATGCCGATCTCGGCGCCGAAGCCGAACTCGCCTCCGTCAGCGAACTGGGTCGAGGCGTTGTGCAGGACGATGGCGGAATCGACTTCCTCCAGGAACCGCTCGGCTGCGGCCTTGTCCTCGGTCACAATGCAGTCGGTGTGATGCGAGCCGTAGGTCTCGATGTGGTCGATCGCCGCATCCAGACTGTCGACGACACGGACGGAAATGATCGCATCGAGATATTCCGTGCGCCAATCGTCCTCGGTCGCCGGCGTCACGCGCGAATCCGCCTCACGAGCCGCAGTGTCGCCGCGGACCGCGCAGCCTGCCTTGATGAGCGCGTCGATCAGCTTGCCCAGCAGGAACGGGGCGACGGCGCGATGCACCAGCAATGTCTCGGCCGCGCCGCAGACTCCGACTCGCCGCATCTTGGCGTTGATCACGATGTTTAGCGCCTTGTCGAAATCGGCCGCACGGTCAACGTACACGTGCACCACGCCTTCGAGGTGGGCGAACACCGGGACGCGCGCTTCGCGCTGAACGCGCTCGACCAAGCTCTTGCCGCCACGCGGCACGATGACGTCGAGCGCGCCGCCCAGGCCCTCAAGCATCTCGCCGACCGCCTCGCGCGCGGCGTAAGGAGCGCGCGTAATCGCAGCCTCCGGCAGACCGACCTCGCTTAACCCCATGGCCAGGCAGTCATGGATGGCTGCGGATGAGCGAAAACTGTCGGAGCCGCCACGCAAAACCACGGCATTGCCACTCTTGAGACAAAGCGCGCCAGCATCGGCCGTTACGTTAGGGCGGCTCTCGTAGATCACGCCGACCACGCCAAGCGGCGTCGACACGCGTTCGATAATGAGGCCGTTGGGACGGGTGTAGGTCGCGAGAACCTGGCCGACTGGATCGGGCAAGTCGGCGACCTCTTCAAGCCCACGCGCCATCGCCTCGATCCGAGCCGGATTGAGCATGAGCCGATCGATCAACGCCGCGCTTAAGTTTTTTGCGCGGGCGTCCGCGCAATCGAGCGCATTGGCCGCGAGAATTACGTCCGCGCGTTCACGGATGATTCGCGCTCCGGCCAGGAGCGCACGGTTCTTCTTCTCTCCCGGCGCGTTGGCGACCTGTCGTGCGGCTGCGCGCGCCCTCGCCCCGATCTCGCGCATTCCAGCGCGAACCTCGGGTTCCGGCTCAAAGATCTGAACGACCGACATAGGCTCCCCACCTCCACTCCTCCTGATTTAGGGGGCAAAAGGAGAAAAACCATTCCCCAATTTGGCAAACAAGCCAAAAAAGCCAAAGTTCCGGAAGAGGGGAAAATTACCTATGGCCTCTGTTTTAGCTCCCGGGCCGGAAGGCGGTGCAGAACTCAGGGTTCGTATCGAGGCGGGCGCCGCCAATGAGGTCGATGCAATAGGGCACCGCGGCGAACACCGCATCAAGGCAGGTGCGGATCGCCGCCGGCTTGCCGGGCAGATTGATGAGGAGGCTCGAGCCGCGCGTGCCGGCGACCTGGCGGGACAGAATCGCGGTCGGGACCTCGGCCAGGCTTTTCAGCCGCATCAGTTCGCCGAAGCCAGGCAGCATTCGGTCGCAGACAGCCTCCGTCGCTTCCGGGGTCACGTCGCGCGGCGCGGGTCCGGTGCCCCCTGTCGTGAGAATGAGCGGGCAGCGCGCCTCGTCGGCGAGCGCAATCAAGCGCGGCTTCGATCGCCGGCCGTTCGTCGGGAACGAGGCGCCGCTCCGGCCGCCACGGCGTCGCCAGAAGCTCCTTGAGCGCCGCCTCGATGCCCGGGCCGCCCTTGTCCTCATAGACGCCGCGCGAGGCGCGATCGGATATGGTGACGACGCCAATGGGAATGTCAGCCATGGGACGCTTAAGCTCGCAACTCGAGATCCTTGAAGCTCGCGCCACGCCTCGGCGCGACGCCGGCGAGCGGCTTCCGCGCAACATAGCGCCGTTTTGCCGGCGGCAAAAATCGAGTTCGCGCGAACGCGCGTTAATCTGGGCCGGACCCGGCCAGCGCATCAATCGCCTCTTGCACGCTTCGGAACACGTGATCGCGGCCAAGCAGCGTGAACAATCCGAGCCGAGTCGAAACTCTGCTGCGCGCGGAGCGAATTCAAGCCGGGCGACGGCGACGTCGACGCCCCGGTTGCGCAGCCGATGAATGAGGTCGGCGAGCACCGTCGCGCCGGTATAGTCGATCTCGACCAACGCGTTCGCCTCGATCACGATCAGCCTCGTCGGCGGGCCGCCGCTGACGAAACGCTCGATTGCGCGGCGAAAATTGTAGGCGTTGAGAAACGACAGCGGCGCCTGCAGAGCGATCACCCGCACGCCCGGAGTGAATTCGCCTTTGCGTCTCCCTGTCGTGAGGCCACCAGATCGACGTGCCGGGGATGCGCTCCAATTCCACCGCCTGGGCACGCGTCGTCGTCCACACGCCATGGAGCACCGACAGGAGCACGCCGAGGCCACGCCCTGCTTCGATCGGCAGCGCCAGAATCGCTAGGGCAGTCGCAAGGATCAGCAAGAAACTCCGCCCGGCTTCGCGTCCACACGTCGCGCATCACGCCCACATGCACAAGACGCATCGCGACGAAGAGGAGAACGCCCGCCAACGCGGCAGAAGGCACGTGGGCGAGCGCTTGGCCCGCGAATAGGAGAACGCCCGTCGCCACCGCAGCCGAGACTAAGCTCGCGACCTGCGAGGCGCAGCCCGCCTCCGCGGCGACGGTCGGTGAGGGAGGGCTTGCGTCGACCGGGAACGCGCCGATGAAACCAGAGAACGCGTTGGCCGCTCCGATGCCGATGAAATCCCGATTAACGTCTGGACCATCCGCGCTATTGGGGAAAGCGCGCGTCGTCGCCGCCGTCTGCACCATCACGACCAACGCAATCAGCACGGCGAGCGGCGCGACGATGTAAAGCTCGTCCAAGGAGATCATCGGCAGCGAAAGACGAGGAGCGGCGGCGGCGATGGATCCGAGCATCGCCACTCCTTTGGCGTCGAGACCGAGCATGACCGCCGCCAATCCGGAGAGGCAAAGGCCAATGAGCGCCCCGGGAAAGCGCGGACTTACGGCTTCCCCCGCGAACATGATTGCGAGCACGCCCAGGCCGATCGCCAATGTCCAGAGATTGGCCGCCCCGGCTCGCTCGACGAGGGACCAGGCCTGCTCGGCGAGCGGACCCTGCGACCCACCGCAACCCCGAGCACGGACGGCGCCTGCGAAACAAGAATGTGGCCGGCGATGCCGACAAAGAAGCCGGTCGTCACCGGAATGGACAAAAGATCAGCGATGAAGCCGAAGCGCAGCGCGCCCGTCGCAAACAAGGATCAGTCCGACCATGACGCCGAGCGCCGCTGCAGCCGCAGCGTAATGGGTCGGTCCGGCCGCCGCGAGCATAGCCAGCGCGCCGGCGAAGATCGGCGCGATGGTCGAATCCGCACCCACCGAAAGCCGCCGGCTGTCGCCGAACAGGGCAAACCCGACCGCAGCTGCGATCAGGGCGAAAAAGCCGATCTGAGGCGTGAAGTTCGCGAGGCGGGCGGTCGCCATCTGCGATGGGATTGCGATGGCCGCCAGCGTCAGGCCGGCGACGGCGTCGGCGCCGAGGTCACGGGGACGCCAGCCGGCGAATGACCGCAGGATGAACCAGGGAGGACCAGCGCCAGCGGGCGCGGCAGCTATTTCCTTTGTTGGCTGCGTCACCTCATTTCCACCGTCACGCGCCAAAGCGCCGCCGATAGTCCTGCGGACTCACGCCCTGGAGTCGCACAAAGCTTCGCCGCATCGTCTCTTCCGAGCCGAACCCGCAGCGCGCCGCGATCCGCTTGCCGGGCAGGCGAGTCTCGGCCAGGAACTGGCGGGCCGCCTCGACCCGCAGCCGCTCGATCGCGCGTGCCGGAGTGAGGCCGGTCGCCGCGCGATAGCGGCGCAGGAACGTCCGCTCGCTCATGGCCGCCTGCGCGGCGAGGCGCGAGAGCGGCAGGTCCTCGGCGAGGTGTTCCATGAGCCAGCCGTTCAGATCGGCGAAATGGTCATCGGCCGACTGCAGCGAGAGCGCCGCGCTGAATTGCGCCTGTCCGCCCGGCCGCTTGAGAAACACCACCAGGTAGCGCGCGACGGCCAGCGCGATCGCCCGCCCAAGGTCCTCTTCCACCAGCGCCAGCGAGAGGTCGATGCCAGCCGTCACGCCGGCGGAGGTCCACATCGGGCCATCGTGCACAAAGATCGGATCGGGCTCCACCGTCACGTCGGGATGGCGCCGGCGGAGCAAATCGCAATAGTCCCAGTGCGTGACGGCGCGACGCCGATCGAGGAGGCCCGTCGCCGCAAGCAGGAAGGCGCCGGTGCAGACCGAGGCCGTCCGCCGCGCGGCGCCGGCGCGGAGCTTAAGCCATTCGACCAAGCTCGCATCCTCGGCGCCGCGTATGGCGCCCTGTCCGCCAGCCACGATCAAAGTGTCCAGCGGCTCGGCCGGGTCCGGCAGCGGCTCGGTTGAGATCGCCAGTCCCGACGTGGCTCGCACCTTAGCGCCTTCGGGCGCGATCACCCGGATTCGGTAAGGCAAGGGCGCGCCGGGCCTATCGGCCTCGTCGTTGGCCGCGGCGAACACCTGGACGGGTCCCGCCACGTCCAAGAGCTGAACGTCCGGGAAGGCCAGCACTTCCACCCGCCGTGGCGCGATTGGCGGGATTTGTGGGGCGTTTGGCGACATCGTCAAACCGTGCCCGCCTAAATTGGCGTTGTCGAGCCTAATCCAAGCGAAGGAGCGTTGAGATGTCCGTCTTTGAAGTCCAGACGATCGACCGGGCGCCCGAAGCGTCCAGGGCGCCGCTTCAGAAACTGCAGCAGACCTTCGGGATGGTCCCGAACGTCGCGGGCGTCATCGCCAATTCGCCGGTCTTGGCCAACATCTTTGTTCCGCTGTTTGAGGGCGTGCACAGCGGGACCTTCACCGAGGCCGAGATCCAGACGCTGCTTCTGACCAACGCGGTCACCAACAGCTGCGCCTGGGCGGTCGCCTTCCACAGCTATCTTGCGCTGAAGGCGGGGCTTGCTCCCGCGGACGTGCGGGCGATCCGCGAAAACCGCGCGCCCCGAGAGTTGCGTTATGCGGCCCTCTCGGCTTACGCACGGGCGCTTATCGAAAAGCGAGGCCACGTCGGCGAAGCGGCGGTGACCGCGCTGCTCTCCGCCGGCTTCAAACCGGACCAGGCGCTGGAGGCGCTGGCGGTGAGCGCCGCCTCGACCATCACCAATTATACCCTTAACGTCGCCGAGCCGCCGCTCGAGCCGATGTTCCAGGAACACGCGTGGCGCGCGGCGGCCTAAAGATCGCTGCGGTTGCTCCCGCTCGGACAAGAGGCGAATGACATGATCCCCGAGACCGTCCACCTGAACATCGGATCGCTCCTGTTCGAGGACCTCGATCAGGTCGACCTGACAGGCCCGTTCGAGGTGCTCTCCCGCATCCCGAATGCGACCCATCGCATCTATGCGAAGTCGCCAGGCCCAGTGCGCGACCTGATGGGGCTACGCCTCGCGCCGGACGCGACGCTTAAGGAAGCGCCGCGGCTCGACATCCTGCACGTCCCCGGCGGACGCGGCCAGGAGGCTCTGATGGAGGATGAGGAGGTCCTCGGCTGGCTGCGCAGCCAAGCGGAAGGCGCGAAGAAGGTCCTCTCCGTCTGCACCGGCGCGCTGCTCCTGGGCGGCGCAGGTCTTCTCCGGGGAAAAAGGGCGACCACGCACTGGGCGTCCTTCCACCTCCTGCCCTGGTTCGGCGCGATCCCGGTGGACGAGCGGGTGGTGGTCGAGGGGAAATGGATCTTCGCGGCCGGCGTCACGGCGGGAATTGACGGCGCCCTTCGGCTCGTGGCGGAAGTGCGCGGGGTCCCCGCGGCAGAGCGCATCCAGCTCGACATCGCCTATGCGCCGGAGCCGCCTTTTCGAAGCGGGACCCCGCAAACGGCGCCCCCCGAGATTTTGAAGGCGGCGCGTCGAGACATGGCCGAACTGATCGCGCGGCGCGAAGCGAGCGCGCGTCGGGCCGCCGCCAGGCTTGGCGTCGCGGAGTTTCATGAAAGGGCTTAAGGCGGTGCGGAAAGAGAGGAACGATTTGCGGTCGTCGCCGATCGTCAGCTCGGGCGCGTCGCGAACTCTACTCGAATGCCGCCGGGTATGGCGCAGATGAAGTGACGAGTGGCCGAGCCCGGGCGCACAGGCTCGGGCGTGAACTCGACCACGACGCCGGGGTGGTTGCGAACGCGCTCATAGACCTTAGCAAGCGCCGCCTCGTCCGCGACCGCCAGCGCGAGGTGGTGCAGGCCGATATTGGTCTTGCGATTGAACGCGACCGCGTTTCCAGGATCCGTGACACGCCAGATGGTGAGCGTCACGGTTCCATCGGAGACGAACACGGCCGGGTAGGCCTCGTTGCGGGCGACTTCCTTGAAGCCAAGCGTCCCGCAAAAGAAACTCGTGGCCTCGTCAAGATCACGAACGGCAAGTCCGACATGGTGCACGCCGTGCGTCAGAGCGTCAGTCAAAGTTTCTCTCCTTTCAAACTGTCCATTGAGTGATGATCGCTCACGCGGGTCGATGGGCAAGCGGGCGTCACTCGGAGGACGTGATGCGCATCGGTCCTCAATATCTCAGAGCGATCTGCCGACCTCCATGCGTTTTTCGATCAGCGGCTGAGCCAGAATCGCAAATCATCCACAGGCCGAGGCGCCCTATTTATCGAATGGCGGCCTCCTCAGGGCCGGTCCTTCGGCCACGAGCAGCGCGACTACGCCTATGCGGGCGGACGCGGCCAGTTCGCTGCGCACAAACAAAACGCTAGAGTGATGACCTTGAGCGCATCCGCCACTCGCGAGCCGCTATCCTATTCCCGCCCCGCCCCCGCGTGGCGCGGGGTCTCTGAGCGCTTTCTGCGCCTGCCTGATCGGAATCGGCCTCGCCCGCTTCGCCTATTCTCCGCTCCTGCCGGCCATCGTGGGCGCGCACTGGTTTCAGCCCGCGGCCGCCGCCTATCTCGGCGCGGCCAACCTCGCTGGCTATCTCGCCGGCGCGCTTCTCGGACGTCCGATCTCGGCGCGCGTGCGCGTCGTGACCGCGCTGAGAGCGTCGATGGCGATAGCCACGCTCGCCTTCTTCGCCTGCGCTTTGCCGCTCGACTTCGCCTGGTTCTTCGCTTGGCGTTTCGCCTCTGGCTTTGCCGGCGGCGTCCTGATGGTTCTCGCGGCGCCGGCCGTGCTGCCCAGCGTCAGCGCCTCCCGGCGAGGCCTGGCCGGCGGGATCATCTTCATGGGTGTTGGCGCCGGCATTGCCGCCTCGGGCACACTCGTGCCGCTTCTGCTGCGACTTGGCGTCAGCGCGGCTTGGGTCGGTCTGGGGGCGCTGTCGTTCCTCCTCACGGTCATCGGGTGGAGCGGATGGCCGCGCGTCGCGCCGGCGACTGCGCCCGCGCGCGAACTCCCGGCGCCTCGCCTGCCGGCTCTGCGCTCGCTCTATCTCATGTATGCCCTTAACGGGATCGGCTGGATGCCGCACATGATCTTCCTGGTCGACTTCGTGGCGCGCGGCATGGGCGAGGGCGTCCAGGTCGGCTCAGAATTCTGGGTGCTCTTCGGCATCGCCGCCACCCTGGGGCCGCTGGCTACGGGACGCATCGCCGACCGCATAGGGTTCGGACTGATGCTGCGTCTCGCCTTCCTCCTGGAAGCTGCGGCAGTGGCCATGCCAGCCTTCGGCCTGGGATGGATCTGGCTGATCCTCTCGTGCGTCGTTATGGGGTCATTCGTGACCGGGACGGTCCCCCTGGTCCTCGGCCGGATAACCGAGCTCCTCCCGCACCATGCCGAACAGCAGAAGGCGGCCTGGAGTTTCGCCACGGTCGGCTTCGCGGTCATGCAGGCCGTGGCGGCTTATGGCCTTTCTTTCGTCTTCGCCCGCAATGGCGGCGACTATCGGCCGCTGTTCTTGATCGGTTCGGCGGCCATGGTTGCGGCGCTGGCGCTCGACCTCGCGACCGCGGCGCTGGTCAAAAAGTCGCGTCCAGCGTCGCTGCCCTCGTAGTCGACTCTAGAGTCAAAACTCAATCAGATTGTCGGTTTTGGGCGAACGGCTGCCGTCGGTATGGATGCAGTCTATGACCGCTTTGCGCAAATAGCGGTCATTCCCGGAAAGCGCTCAAGTCCATTTGCGACGCGCTACCGCGGCGAAGCGCTGTCGGAACGGCCCATGCCTCGCCAGGCGCTCACGGCAAGGTCTCGCAGTACACCGTCGCGAAGGATCGCGGGATCTCGTTCGCCGCTTCGCGCAAGGGCGATGATGCGCTCCGCGAGAACCGCTCTTTCTTCGTGCTTGTCGCTGGGGACGCCGAGCATGCTGCAGACTTCATCAAGGGCGATCGACATCGCCTTGATTTCACTCGGACCGAAGGCCTCTATGCCGAGAAATGGCGCGATGTTCATTGTCTTTCTTCCAGGCGCCGAGGCGTTGGCGACAGGTCCCTCTCTCACTCGCCAACGCCTCATTCAGGGGAAGCGCTTGCAGCTGCCCCCACGCTGGCGCCTCCATGGCGCGATTGTCGAGACCGAAATCGGTCCGAAACCGTACCAAAAGTCTATTTGTAATGCGTTCTGGCTGCCGCTCCAGCGTATTTAAGTAAACATTGTAAACATCTGCCGAAAATGTTCAATGGGGCGACGGCAGATTAGGATGAAACCGGGCGCGCCAGAAGCTTGCGGCAGGTCGCGGTAAGCTCTGAAACGGCTACCGGCTTGCTGAGAAAGACGCTTCCTGGGACTTGGCGATGATCGTTTGCTGTATTTCCGGAAGCATAGATCACAGGCGCCTCCGGGAGCGCGATTCGGAACGCCTCAGCCACGTCCCAGCCTGAGAGGGCGTCGGCCAGTCCTATGTCGGTGATCAGAAGATCGACTTTCTGGGCGTCATGAAGCGCACTTAGCGCGCCCGCGCCGGTGGCCGCCTCCAACACCGCCCATCCTTCCTGCCGAAGGTCGGTCACCATGTTTTCACGGGTCAACCAATCGTCCTCGACCACGAGAACGGTGATGACTTTTCGGGCAGCTTGCAAAGGCGCTCGCTCCATCTTGCCCGAGGTCCCAGAAAGGATGAAACGCAAGAGGGGCGAAAGCGTTCCCGATTGAGTGTACGAAATCGTACAGTTTGCGATTTTGGGGACTTGCGGCAGCGGAGTTTCGGCGCTGGCGAGTTTGGCCTGGCCAATAAGGACAGTGCGACTGACGTTCCCACCTCAGAGCGGTCCGCCGGCATGCAGTCGGTCCGCAACCGTATAAAATGACGCATGGCAATTGCGCTGCCGAAAGCGTATATAGAGCGCATCACCGGCTGGGCTCTACGCCGCAGGCGTCGGTGGCTGAGAGACTGGTGCTCCCGCCTGGAAAGCGAGGAGCGCCGATGTCATGCAGCAGCAACACATTGCTTTCGTCCCTTTCAGCGAGCGACTTCGATTTGCTCGCGCCTCACCTCGAGGCTGTGACCCTCGGGTTGCGGAAGATGCTCGAAAAGCCGAACAAGAGGATCGAAGACGTCTATTTTCCCGAGACTGGCTTCGCCTCCGTCGTCGCCGTTCAGCGCAACGGCAAGGAAGTCGAGGTCGGATTGATCGGCCGTGAAGGGATGACTGGGCTACCGATCGTGCTCGGCAACCATCGCTCCCCCTATGCCACCTACATCCAGGTGCCGGAAAGGGCCATTCCATTCCTGCGAGCCAATTGCGCCAGGCGATTCAGGAAAGCCAGCCCCTTCGCGATTCCCTGTTGAAGTTCGTTCAGGCGTTCGGCGTGCAAACAAGCTACACCGCGATCTGCAACGCGCGGTCCAACCTAGACGAGCGGCTTGCCCGCTGGCTGCTGATGGCGCAGGACCGAATCCAGAGCGACATCCTGCCGCTTACTCACGAATTTCTATCGCTCATGCTTGGAGTGCGCCGCTCGGGCGTGACGGTCGCGCTGAAGTCCCTGCGGGAACGAGGCCTAATTTCCTACCGGCGGGGGGAAATCACGATCAAAGACCGCAAGGGAGTGGCGCGGGTCGCTGGCGATGCTTACGGCACACCCGAGTCGGAATATCGGCGACTGATCGGCTGAGCGAGCGCAGGCGCGGCCGGCCGGGGAACTTTGTGCGCCCTTCGACGTGCAGTTGGAATGTCCGCTTCACGTCGAAAGGGGGCATTCGATCGATCGGCTGCCAAGCGTGATTGGGCTTTGAGCCTAGCGGTTCCAAGTGGAAGCGCATCGACGGCCTTAGCCGTGCTCATGGCGATGGTGAAGGTCAGGATAGTGCGCGTGCCGATGCCGAAGCGGCTCATGCCGGTGCGAGTGAGAATGCGGCTCCGTCACCGTTCCTTCGTGAGCATGGCGATGGTGCTCGTCGTGGACATGGGCATGCTCGTGCTCGATCGCCTCGTGCGTATGGTCATGGGCGTGGCGTTCGGTCAGATGCAGCCAGACGCCGAACGCCATCAACAATCCGGCGAGGATAAGTTGCGGCGTGATCGGCTCATGGATGAGGGCGATCGCGATGACCGCGCCAAGGAACGGGGCGAGCGAGAAATAAGCGCCAGTCCGGGCGCTGCCGAGATGACGCAGCGCCAGCACAAACAGCACGAGACTCAAGCCGACGCCGCAGAATCCGACGACGAGCGCCGCGCCTGCCGTGGCCGTCGATGGCAAGCGCGCCCCGAGAAGCAGCGCGAGCGTCACATTCACGCTTCCAGCCGCCACGCCCTTGATGAGCGCGATGACGACAGGGTCCGCCGCCGAAAGTCTTCGCGTCAGATTGTTGTCGACGCCCCATGCAAGGCAGGCCGCCGCGATCAACAAGCCGCCTTCGTTGACGCGAACGCCTTGCCCTCGCCAGGACAGCGCGACCGCGCCGGCAAGGATGGAAGCCGCGCCGAGGAGCAGCCTCCGGTCGACATTTTCCCGAAAGACGACCCAAGCGATCCCCATGGTCGCCAGTCCCTCGAGATTGAGGAGAAGGGAGCCCGACGCAGCGGACGTGCGAGCGAGCCCCAGCATCAGGAACAGCGGTCCCAGGATTCCGCCGAAGGCCACGATCGCGATCATCCAGGGCGCATCCGCGCGCCGTAGCGGCGCCTCCGAGTTCCGAACGCCAAGGAGGAAGCGCGCAGCCTGACCGATCGCCAGTCCAACGCCCGCTCCCAGATAGAGGAGACCAGCTAAGAGTTGGGGATTGCTCGTTTCCACGAGCAGTTTTGCGAATGGGGTCGAGGCCCCAAACAGGAGGGCCGACGCCAGCGCGAGAGGAACGCCCGGCCAAAGAGAATTACGCGCCGAAACGCTCTCGGACATGGGCGGACTTTATCACGGGCCGTGCGAAATTCGGCGTGCGGTTTTGTATTGCGCAATACGGAATCTCATGATATAAGTTTCATGCTGCCGGAAGCTAGGACCGTGCCTCTCACGCGACTGACGATGCAAGAAAGACGGAGAGCTTCACAGGGCCCCGCGGAGAGGGAATTTTTTTATTTGGATTCGCTGTAACCCATTGAAAAGCCCCGAATCGACCAAAAGAATCCAAACAAATCCAAGGAATTTTCCTTGGATTTATTTGGATTTATTTGCATTTGGTTGGCGGACCCGGTCCGAAGCCCCCGCCTCGCGCGTTATCCCCTGACCTGAGCCTGGACGAACGGCTTCCGTTCAAACCGGTTGGGCAGGCGCTATGATCTTTCCGGGTCCGTCAGACGGGGCAGTCGATGTTGGCGCGCAGACTTGCCTTGGCCATCGCCGTGCTGGCCGGACTGATCGGTTCGCAAGGGCCCGAATTCGCCCAACAGTACCGCCAGCGTCTGGGCGGCGCGCTCGAAGAGCTCAACCGGATCGTGGCCGAGTTCGACCGCGAGGTTCAGCGCCAGAACCTGACCCGCGCGGACGCTCTGAAGCGGCTCGCGGACAATTCCGACCCCTTGGCGCGCGAGCGCGGCGAGGCCATGGGGCGCGCGATCGAGCGCGCCCAGCGCCTCGACAAGGAGATCCAGGCCATCACCTCTGCCGGTCCGCTCATGCGCCTCTACGTCGTCGCGACGAACTTCGATCCTGAGGTCGCGCGCTCGACCCTCGACAACTACGAACCCGCCGAGCCCCTGTCGATCGGCGCTCTGACAGCCGGCGGCCTCGCGGCGCTCTGGGGATGGGCGGCGGCTCGCCTCATCGCATGGCCGTTCAGCCGCCGCTCCCGCCTTCGCGCCGCGAGCGCGCAATCGGGGACGGCAAACGCCGGATAGATGCGGGCGCAGCCGCTCGGGCCGCGCGGCCTCGAATTTAGGTGAATTCGACCATGGCCGGGTTGGCGGCGACCATTGAGGGGGTCACGCCCGTAAGCGTGAGGCTGTCGCCCCGCGTGTCGGTGATTGTCAGCCCGGATGCGCCCCTGGCGGCGTGGGCCATGACGGCCGCCAGGTCCTCCGCCTGCGTCATGCCGGCCGTCAGATAGGAGAACGCCGACTTCGCCAGCTGGATCGAATCCGGACTGGCGCCCGAGGCGGAAAAGCCGTTGATCGTTTCCTTGCCGAAGCCTGCGCTGAAGATGAACTGCTCCGCGCCGCTGGTCGTCGCATCGATCGTCTCGACCGGATGGTAGGTGAGCGGATCGCTGCCCGCGCCGACCGTCAGGGTTTCGGCTTCCGCCGCCTCGCGTGACCGTCTGGCTGGGGTCGTAGAGGACGAGCTTGTCTTCGTTCGAACTGAGGTTCAGATCATCCGCCTCGAGGTTTTCGTAACCGGAGCCGTAGAACGATTCGTACGTGGTGTAGGCTCTCCCCTGAACGTTCGAATATGCGTATTCCGTCGGCGCGCCGGCAGCCGTCTGAACCCGGGAGTAGGTCAAGGCCGCGCCATTCGCCAGAGCGGCCGAAGACTGAGATGAGGTGAGCGCGAAATTGGCGGCCGTGAACGGCACGAGTCCATAGAGCGTGATAGAAAAATCGGCCGTGGTGTCGCCGGCCAGGGCGGCCTGAACGGTTGTGGTGTCGTTTGTCGGATTCAGCTGATAGCGCACCTCAGCGCCGACGCCGTTGAACGCGGCGGAGCCGATGAAGGTGAAATTCTGAACGCCGGACGTGACGATGTCACCGTCGATACGGCTGAGATCGATGACGTCCTTCGCCGGATCGAATGCGGTCACGAGGTCGCCGCCATCCCCAAGGGCGAGATAGGTGAGAATGTTCGCGCCCTGACCGCCGAACAGAAGTTGTTCGCCGTAACCACCGACGAAATTCGCCTCTCCGCTCGCGGCGGCCAAGTGCGCGGAAATAACGCCGTCGCCCAAAATCGTCACCGGCGCGGGCCCGCTCGCCGCCTGCCCGCCGCTGTAGGAGACCACATTCGCCGTTGGAGGGCCAGCCGCGACATAGGCCGCGAGGGCGTTGGTCGAATCGGTCGGATTCGTGAAGTCGACGGTCGTAAGTCCCGGAGACGGTCGCCGTATTTTCTGTGCCGGGGAAATATTGACCGAACGTAGCGAATCCAACGTAGTTGTTCGTTATCGAAACGTTACTGATCGTGTAATTTGGGTTCGGAGCCGCAGTTTCGAAGTTGAACCCGCCGCCGAGCATAAAATTGCCTGAGATAGTGACATTGTTTGTGTTGCCGAATTCGGACGTAATGCGCATGGTGGTGTTGGAAGCGCCCGTCGCTCCGGCGTTTGACGTCTCGTCAATGAAATTGTCGGTGATGGTGATGGGCCCCGTGGTATCCGGGACATAAATCGCGTCGCCATGCGCTCCCGTGTTGTATCCCTGGCCTGAGAAGTAGTTGCCGGTGACAACGCCTTGCTGAATTCCGATCGCGTCCTCTGGCGAATTCAGAAAAGTGTTGTCCTCTATTGTTATGGCCCCAGCGGAACTGATCCAGATATTCTTCTGGGTTGGCGATTTGCTGCCGGTAAAGGTATCGTTCTCTATTGTGGCGCCGCTATAGCTGCCCTGGTTTATGGCCCAAAAACTGCTCGTGTCGGTGAAAGTGCTGTCTCTAATCGTGACGTTGTCAGCGTCGATAATCACCGTGGCGCTGCCAAAATCGATGCCGCTTAGCACCGCGCCGGCCTGATTGACATAAACGATGTTTGCGGATGGGGAATAATAGTAGGGCGCCTGGGTGTTTTGGGTGATTTTCGTGACGTCGAGCAAGGAGGACGTGGCGTATGGGTTGCCGGTCATGGTGTCGATGCCCGGCAAAACGGCGCCGGGATCGGCGTTGCGGATCGCTTGGATGTCTTCGGCGGTGATCATGCCATTGCGCCTCGGTCGCAGCGGGAGAACCCGCCGGCCGATCAATAAATGACCGCCATTGTCAACAACTGAATCAGGCTGTTAAACTCTGAGGGTATGCGCCCTTTGCCGCCAGCCAAACTCTTGGAGGCGCCGGCGCTTGGCCCGGCTCTTTTCTCGGAGTTTTTTCGCCCGAAACGGATCGCTCACGTCAAGGCGACAGCAAGCCGCGCCCACGGACCGCTCCTGGCGGCGGGCCGAACCATCCTGCCCAGCGCCTTCAGATTGCGAACAATAGTCTCCGAGCGCGTCTGCGCCAGTTGAATCAAGCGGGACTATGCCTGACGATAATGAACGTATAGCCAATTCCAGCAACGATCAGGACGACAGCCAGGACGTTCATGAGAAGATCATTTCCGGCGTGATTGCCGACCTGATTGGCGATCGCGAAGGCCGCGGCCGGCAGCATGAAATGGGCCAGGACTTTCATACCTCCTTCAGTAAACATGAAGTAGGTGACGACAATGCAAATAAAACATATGACGGTCACGAAATCGTAGACAGTCTGCATCAGCTGCGTCCAATTCTTAGATCGCGTGCAATTATTAGCCGTTCCGCTTATCCCACCATGCTCCGAAAACGTAAAGCAACCGCCAATCCGGCCTACTACCCAGCCCCGGTCGGACCGCGAGCCCCAGATTTTCGTCGCAGACCGTCAGGCGGCGCTTCTCGCGCTTCTCGATCCGAACACCCTTCCAGCCAGCAATTCGGCGGCGATGAGGACGCGATCCAGAAGGAAGAATAGGACCAGCGCAAAGATGAACAATGCTATGCCCGTGAGGTCGTGGAACAGGCCCTCAATCGTATCAACCCCGATATAATAGGCTCCCAGAACCAGCGTCACCACGCGGAAGACGTTCGCAAGGACGGTAATTGGAACAATAGACAGGATCAAGAGCAGCTTCCGGATCGGGTGCTTGCTCACAAACTCATGGACATAGAAAACGCCGATCGCCGACAGGGCGAAAATCGAATTCACGCCAGAGCAAGCGTCTTTGACCATCAGCTCATAAGAGCCGATCATAATCATGACGCCGTTCTGCGCCACCGGGTAGCCGAGATCGTAAAGCAAATTCGACACGATATCGGAAATCCATACTTTCAGCGGTACAGTAAACGCATCGAGCAGCCAGTTCGGAGGCGGCACCGAGAAGATAAGAAAGGCGAGCGGAAAGGCGAAGACGCGCGCCAGCGGCCAGCCGCCGATGAGCAACAGGCATCCCAACAACACCGGGATCTGGCTCGCAACCTCGATCATCGGGATATCTTGCGAGCGCGTCACCGCCATCAGGAGGAGGGAAAGGAGCAAAATGATCCACCCGGCGATGAGCGCCGGCCGGAATTCGATGGTCTTGAGCCGATCGCGCTGCTGCCAGGCCAGCCACGCAGCAGCCAGCATGATGAGAGGCCCGTGACCCTCCTGCTCGGTGCGCCATGCCCCGCCCGCGAGCCTCAGGTAGGTCGGCAAGTAGGCGACAAAGAAGGAGGCCGCAAGCGCTCCAAGGAAGACTAGGTTGAGGCCACGACCCTCGGCGCGGGCCAGTAGGGAGGAGGCCCGAACAGGCTCAGTTTTCAGCGACTCGATTGACATGTCTATCTCTCTCGCGTCCCCTGGCGCACAAGCCATACGCCTTTATTGATCAAATATTGCGCAACTCCCGTCTTCAATGCGCATTGTCGCCTATAAACACAACCAGGACGGTTCTTATCATGATGGAGAAGTCGAGCCAAATACTCCAGTTGTTGATGTACCAAATATCGAGTTCGACGCGTCGTTGCATCTTTTCGAGCGTATCGGTCTCGCCGCGGGCGCCGTGAACCTGCGCCCAGCCCGTAATACCGGATTTCATATGATGGCGGAACGCATATTTCTCGATCGCCGATGTGAAATGCCGTTCGTGGGCGGACGCATGCGGTCGCGGCCCCACCAGCGACATGTCGCCGATAAACACATTGAGCAGCTGGGGTAGTTCGTCGACACTGTACCGACGCAGCCATTTGCCGACCCTCGTCACCCGCTTGTCGCTCTTTTGCGCCTGCTGAATGATGCCCCCATCTTCCATCACCGTCATGGTGCGAAACTTGAAGATTCGGAACGGCCGCCCATTGAAGCCGTGGCGGGTCTGGCGGAACAGGGCCGGACCCGGCGAGTCCAACCGGACCGCGACGGCGGCGGCGATGAGGATGGGCGACAGGATCACGAGACCCACCCCGGAGAGAACGATGTCGATCGCGCGCTTGACCGCCTGCTCCGTCGGCGAGAGCGCCGCCCGTTGAAGCTCGATCGCAACCGTATCGCCGATGTCATAGCGAGCGCGGTGGAACAAGAGCGCGAGCGTTCCGAACGGAACCAGCGTCACAGGCAAGGGCAAGACCCTGAGCCGACGGGCGATCCACCGCACATTCGACATGTGCTCGGGATCGACGAACAGCATAATCTCTTGAATATCGGAGGAGCGGCAGAGCGAAATGACGCTCTCGATGACGTCCCCGCAATCCTCTTCGCTTTCGGATATCTGGAAATGAGCCACCGCATGGTAGCCGTGACGGGTCAAATCCTCGGTGAACTCGGGCGCCACGCGTTCCTCGCACGCGAGGCTGACGATCGTGCGACCCCGCAGCGCCCCGCTTTCCAGTGCGCGCGGCAGCGCGAACCTCCATGCCGCCCGATGGGCGAGAAGCGCCACGACGCCGCTCGCCCAGAACAGGAGAACGTCGCCGCGCGAAAGGTCGTGGCTCACGCCCCAACTGAATACGCCCGACGCCAGGATCAGGAAGGCTCCGCACCAGGCGCCCAGCACGGCGCGAGCCTGGTCGTCCCATACCATCAGACGCGTGGGGCTGTAGAGCTTCTGCACCCGCATCGCGGCGACGAAGAGAATGGCGACGAAGATGGCCGCTGCAAGAGTGTGAGAATATTCCCCTGCGAACTCATCGGGGACCTGATGATAGATCGCCTCGGCGAACGTCGCGCTTCCAAGGATCAGCGCCAAGTCGATTCCCAGCGCCACGGTCGCGATCGACCCATAGGCGATCGGCAAGCGCCACCGGCGCCCGCCAGCAAGGAAGGGTCGGCCGCTCGCCCCCGCGACGCCAGTCGCCGATTCAGGCGCGGTTTGGGTGTCAGTCGTCATTTACGGGCCCACAATTCTTCAAAGAACGCCGTCCAGCCAGTCATTGAAGAATCCCGCTGAAAGCCAGTCTTCGCATATTCCCGATCCTTAGTTGATAAATTCGGCGGCGTAAACCGGTCGCCACTGCTGATCTGGCGGTTGCGCAGACTCATGATGCGGGGCAGCCATCGACCGCCGCCGCAATAACGCAGCGCAGTGTAAGCGAATCTCAATCCAACACAAGCGCCCGGAAGGAATGGATGCCCCTCGCGACGACAGCACGCCCAATTCTCTAACCCCAGAAGCGCTTGGCCGTTCGAAATTTTGTCCGTCCTCGGATCCGCGTCTGGACAAGCAAATTTTGCCGAGCTATGGGATTGCCCGGTCGCCGTCGGCGGTTTGATTAATAACAATATGAACACAAACTGGTGCTCCGATGTTTAGCGCGCTGGTGTTTCTGTTCCGACTCGTCGCGGGACTGGTTATACTCGCCGCAACGTGGTTTGTTTTTGACAACATTCACGACCGCAATACGGAGATTATCGTCGCAACAATTGGTTTATTGTACTCGTTCATATTCATTATATCAGGTCGGCTCCAGTATTTCGGTCTCACACTCTTCTCATTTTTCGGAAGGACTTCTTCCTATGTCCAGAAGATTCCTTATGACCATATGATGCGTGACGAGGTGGGGCTGCGAGCCCCCGGAGGATCGACATTCCTCAACCTCATTTTTGCGGGGCTGATCGAGGTGCTTTGTCTGTTTCGCCTCTTCTCCTCGCTTTTGGGCCAAGGCTGGGATACGCTGTCCGAACCGATCCGGACGCTCCTCAGCACGCTCCTCCAATCAGCCCATTTCTAGAAGCTTGCTTAAGAACTGTCTTAGGGCATTTATGTCCTCTCCCATTGGTGTCAGCGAGGAGCGGCGACGCGCCAGAGAAAGGGATCCATGACGCTCGGATCAAAAGTCTTGAGCCTCGGCTGCGCCCTGCTGGCGGCGCTGACCCCCGCCCTAGGTTGGGCGCAAACGGATCCTTCCGGCCTTTCGCCGCTCGCCGTGCACATCAACCGCACACCCAAGCAATCGTGGCCCGGCTACGGCATTTATCTCGGCAACGGCCTCGTTCTGACGGCCGCTCACGTGCCTGGCGACGTCGCGGAAACCAAGCCCCATGTCGTCATCGCGGGCCAAGACCTGCCGGCTACTCTCGTCAAGCAAGGCAGCCTCGACAGCGTGGATCTGACGCTGTTGTCAATCGACAAGACCAAGCTGCCAGTCAGTCTGCAGATGCGGCGCACGCCGCTGTGCGAGCGTCCGCCCTTTGCCGGCGAGAGGGTCATAGTCGCCATTCCCGAAAGAACAGCGCCCTCTCGCATTTTGCCTCGCCAGGCGATTCCGCCCGACCTGCGGGGACGATTCGACACCGCCATCGCCGATGTCGCCAGCACGGGAAATTCCGGCTCGGGCGTGTTCGACGCGGGCGAGCTATGCCTGCTCGGAATCATAAGCCGCAAGCTTTCGATCGTGCAGCAACCGTTGAAAATCGGTGCGCCGGCCCGCACGACAGACATCGCCAAGTATTTTGTCCCGGTGGCGCAGATTAAAGCGTTCATTCCCCAGAATGCGTCGTTTTAGATCGCCCGAGGCTCCCTGAAACGTCGGGTGGCGAAAGGATAGGCGCGCCGGTCAAATTTGGTTGATGATGTCCCGTGCCGGCCAAAAGGATGGTATTGGCGGATTTCCCATGAGAAGCCGCGCCCCTTAAAACGCAGCGTGCTGGGGAATCCGGCGCGGCGCGCGGCCCCGTGCGCGCCCCTGGGTTGGGTGAAGGCGTTTCGCCTGCGCGGTTTGTTTTGGGGGGAAGAAAGGCTTTTCGAGCATGCGATTGGCTCGGTTCGTGTGGATCGCCATCCTGGCGTGCGGGGCAGCCGCCGCTTATGGCGTTTCCGCGCCCGAGACGGCGGATCGGTGGCTTCCGGCCGCCGGCGGGCTCGCCCATCGGCTGCACGACAGGATCTGGACTCCGCCCGCTCAGACCGCCTCGGCGCAAGGGCAGGGCCAACAGCCGCAAGCGAGCGGCCCCGCGCCAATTGTCGTCACCGTAACGCCGGTCAAGCGCGCGGATTTTCCGCTCGTCCTGCAAAGCATCGGCCAGGTGCAGGCCTACAACACCGTCTTGGTCCGAGCCCGGGTCGACGGCCAGATCATGAAGATCGGCTTCAACGAAGGCCAAATGGTCAAGCAGGGCGACCTTCTGGCCCAGATCGACCCGAGGCCGTTCCAGGCCGCGCTCGACCAGTCCGTCGCCAAGAAGGCGCAGGACGAGGCCAACCTCGCCAACGCCAAGCTTGATCTAACCCGCTTCGCCACGCTCGCCAAGAAGGACTTCGCCACCAAGCAGCAGCTCGACACGCAGAACGCGCTGGTGCTGCAGCTGACTGCCTCGATCGCCGCCGACGCCGCAGCGATCGACGCTGCGAGGGCGCAGCTCGACTATACGACCATCAAGGCCCCGATCTCCGGCCGCGCCGGCTTCCGCCTGATCGATGAGGGCAATCTCGTCAGCGCCGGGCAGCAGACCGGCATCGTCTCGATTGCGCAATTGCAGCCGATCGCCGTGATCTTCGCCGAGCCGCAGGAACATGTGTCGCGCATCAACGAGGAGCTGGCCGCAGGCTCGCCCGAAGTCACGGTGATGGAGTTCTGACGGCAAGAAGCTTGCGACAGGACGCTTGTCGATCAGCGACAATCAGGTCGATCCCGCCACCGGGACGATCCGGCTCAAGGCGGAGTTCGACAACAAGGACAACGCGCTCTGGCCAGGGTTGGCAGTGACCACCGGCCTTCAGCTCGGCGTGGAGAAGGGCGTCTTGATTGTCCCCAGCGAAGTGGTGCAACATGGTCAAAACGGGCTTTACGTCTTCATCGTCGACGATCAGAACCGCGCCCAGATTCGTCAGGTGAAGGTTGCGCATCAGGACACGACGACGGCTGTCATCTCAGAGGGCCTGAAGGAGGGCGACCGCGTCCTGACGTCGGGTCAGTTCCTGGTTCAACCCGGGTCGATCGTCTCAATCGATACGGGAAGCGGAACCTAGCCAGATGTATAAAGGCCTCTCCGCGCCCTTTATCCATCGTCCGATCGCAACCACGCTCATCATGGTTGCGGTGTTTCTGGTCGGCCTGGTCGCTTTCCCGTCGCTCCCGGTCGCGCCCCTGCCGCAGGTCGACTTTCCGACCATCACCATCTCGGCCTCGCTGCCGGGCGCCTCCCCGGACACGATGGCGACTTCGGTCGCCCAGCCGCTCGAACGCCAGCTCGCGCAAATTCCCGGCGTCTCGCAGATGACGTCGACGAGTTCGCTCGGCGCGACTGCGATCACCGTGCAGTTCGATCTCAACCGCAACATCGACGCCGCCGCCAACGACGTCCAGGCCGCAATCAACGCCGCCTCGGGGCAATTGCCGAAGGATCTGCCGAGCCCGCCAACCTACCGCAAGGTCAATCCGTCCGACACCCCCATCCTCATCCTGTCCGTCCAGTCGGATGTCGCGCCGGTCATCGACGTCGACGACGCCGCCGAAAACATCCTCGCCCAGCACCTCAGCCAGATGTCCGGCGTCTCCCTCGTGCGCGTTGGCGGCCAGCAGACGCCCGCCATACGCATTCAGGTCGATCCGGCGAAGCTCGTCGAGAAGGGGATGCAGCTCGAGGACGTGCGCCAACAGATCGGCATTGCGACAGTCGACAGTCCCAAGGGCGCGCTCATCGGTCCGAAGCAAACCTTCACCATTCAGGACAACGACCAGCTGACCCAGGCCAAGGACTGGAACGACGTCATCATCGCCTATCGCAACGGGGCGCCGGTGCGCGTGCGCGACATCGGCCGGGCGGTCGCGGGACCGCAGGAACTCGACGCAGGCCGCCTGGAGCAATGGCAAGCCGAGCGTCTTTCTTGTCGTGTACAAGATTCCCGGCGCGAACGTCATCACCACCGTCGAGGCGATCAAAGGCACGTTGAAGACGCTGCAGGCTTCGATCCCGCCGACCATCCACGTAAGCATCCTCTCCGATCGAACCACCACCATTCGCGCCTCCGTGCATGACGTTGAGCTCACGCTTGCGCTGACCATCGCGCTCGTGGTGATGGTGATCTTCATCTTTCTGCGCAGCATCTGGGCGACGATCATTCCCAGCGTGACGGTGCCGTTGGCGCTCTTGGGCGCCTGTGCGCTCATGTGGGTCGCCGGCTACAGCCTCGACAATCTGTCGCTGATGGCCTTCACCATATCGGTCGGCTTCGTCGTCGACGACGCGATCGTGATGCTGGAGAACATCACCCGCCACATCGAAGAGGGCGAAAAGCCGTTTCAGGCGGCGCTCAAAGGCTCTGCCGAGATCGGTTTCACCATCATCTCGATCTCCGTCTCGCTGGTCGCGGTGCTCATCCCGCTCCTGATGATGAGCGGCATCATTGGCCGCCTGTTCCGCGAATTCTCGGTCACCATCGCGATGACGATCGCCGTGTCGGCGTTTGTCTCGCTCACGCTCACCCCGATGATGGCGTCGCGCTTTCTCAAAAGCCACGACGAGGAGCGGCACGGCCGGCTCTACAACCTCAGCGAGAAAGGTTTCACCGCGCTCGCCAACGGCTACGAGCGCGGCGTCGATTTTGTGCTGCGCCACCGCTTCGCCACGCTGCTCACCTTCGTCGGCACAGTGATCGCCACCGGCTATCTGTTCGTCGTCATTCCCAAAGGATTCTTTCCGCAACAGGACACCGGCATTCTGTTTGGAACGACCGAGGCGGGTCAGGACGTCTCGTTCCACGACATGTATCGCCTGCAGCAGGAAGTCGGGCGGATTGTGCTGGCCGATCCGGCCGTCGACACAATGGCGATGGGACTCGGGTCCGGCGTTGGCAATGCGGCCCAGAACAACGGCCGCATGTTCATCACGCTCAAGCTGCGCGACGAGCGCGACGTCGACGCGTTTGAGGTGATCAGACGATTGCGTCCGAAGCTCGCGCAGGTGCCGGGTATGCGCGTCTACCTGCAGGCGGCGCAGGACGTCACCGTCGGCGCTCGTTTCGCCAAAACTCAGTTCCAGTACACGCTGCAGGACGCCAATTTCGACGAACTCAATGCCTGGTCGGTCAAGATTCTCGACAAGCTCAAATCACTGCCGCAATTGCGCGACGTCGCGACCGACCAGCAGAGCTCCGGCACGACGCTGACCCTCAAGATCGACCGTGACATGGCTTCGCGCTACGGCATCCAGCCGCAGCTCATTGACGATACGCTCTACGACGCCTTCGGCCAGCGGCAGGTGACGCAATATTTCACCCAGGTGAACACCTATTATGTGATCGAGGAGGTGCTGCCGAGCCTCTTGGGCGATCCGGCGACCCTCGACAAGATTTACATCCGCTCGCCGACGACCAATCAGATGGTGCCCGTCAGCGCCTTCGCCAAATGGACGACCGCGCCGGTCGCGCCGCTCTCGATCAGCCACCAGGGACAATTCCCGGCCATCACCCTGAGCTTCAACCTCGCGCAGGGGGTCGCGCTCGGCCCCGCGACCGAGGCGATCCAGCACGCGATGCGAGAGCTCCAATTGCCGTCGGGCCTGACGACGACCTTCCAGGGCAATGCGCAGGCGTTTCAGGATTCGCTGACCAGCGTGCCGCTGCTCATCCTCGCCGCGCTGGTCTGCGTCTACCTTATCCTCGGGGTGCTCTATGAGAGCTTCATCCACCCGCTGACCATCCTCTCGACGCTGCCCTCGGCGGGCCTGGGCGCGCTCGCCACCCTCATGCTGTTCGGCTACGAGTTCAGCCTCGTCGCCCTCATCGGCGCCATCCTGCTCATCGGCATCGTGAAGAAGAACGGCATCATGATGGTCGACTTCGCCATCAGCGCCGAGCGTGAGGAGGGCCTGACGCCGGACGAGGCGATCCGCAAGGCGGCTTTGTTGCGCTTCCGTCCAATCATGATGACGACGATGGCCGCGCTGCTCGGCGGCGTGCCGCTGATGCTGAGCCACGGCACCGGCTCGGAGATGCGCCAGCCGCTCGGCTACACGATGGTCGGCGGCCTTATCGTCAGCCAGGCGCTGACCCTGTTCACGACGCCCGTCATCTATCTCTATCTCGATCAAGTGTCGAAGTGGCTCACGGGATCCAAGAAGAAGGGCAAGCCCCCGCCGATGGCGCAACACGAAGAGCGCGAGCGCGAGTGGGAGCCTGCGCAAGCGGCGGAGTAAGACACGGGACGCGAGCGGAGTCCCTCTACGAGGAATCGACAAAGGGAGCAGCAATGACTTCGCCCTCTGCGATTCCGCCCGACGATCCCAGCCGTCGATTGACGATCGCCGATCCCAACGACGCCGGACTCCGACATGTCTCGGTCGCTGGCGGCGCATACACAATTCTTCTGTCGCGGGCGGAGACGGCCGGACGCTATTGCCTCATCGACATGCTCGTGCCGGACGGTGGTGGTCCGCCTCCGCATCGTCACGATTTCGAGGAAATGTTCACGCTTTTGGATGGCGAGCTCGAATTTACCTTCCGCGGCGAAACGTAAGCCGTCCGCGCTGGCTCGACCGTCAACATCCCAGCCAACGCTATCGTCAAGTTGAGGAGACGATGGGCGCGCCGAGTGGCGCCGGTTGGGCTGTTTCCTCTTATGGGAATGTGGCAGCTATCTTGGAGACGTCGCGCCAAACTGCGAAGGCGCGCTTGGGCGTAGCGCGACGATCCTCGGCGGTTGCATGGTCTGGATAGGGAAGGTGAAAGAGGTTTGCGATCTGATCGTGAACGGCCAAGAACCGTTGCGCCTGTCGGGGCGATTTGAAGCGCTTCATGATCTGTTCGCGTCGCCGTGTCGGCAGATGAGAATTCTCCGCTCGATTGTTAAGGCCCTTATGCTGGCGATGCTCGAGGCGAAGACCCAGCTTTGCGCGCGCCGCGCCGTAAGATCTGAGCTTGTCCCGTGACCATCACGCGCGGCGGCGTGACCGCAGATTTCAGGAGCTTGGTCATGAGCCGCTGCGCAGCGCGGCCATCTCTTCGACGCTGCGCCAAGACGTCGAGAACGAAGCCCGTCGTGACAGCGACGTAGGTGATGTCGGCGACCCAGAGCTGATTGGCGCCGTTGACGACCCTGTCCTTGGCCAGATTGCGGAAGATCGGATGGTCGTGGTCGCTGCTCGTCGTCGCCACATATCGCCGACGCATGCGTGGCTGGAGATCGTGTTCGCGCATAAGGCGCTTGACCTTCTTGTGATTGACCACGAGGCCTTGCTGGCGAAGGGCGGCCTGCATGCGTCGCCAACCGTAGCGTTCGAACGCGTCGCGGATCGCGCTCATCGCCTCGACGATGGCGGTGTCATCGGGCGCCCCCATAGGCGCGTCATAGTAGGCCGAGCGCGAGATCCCCATCAGCCGGCATCCTTCGGCGACGGAGACGCTTTCGGGCCGGCAATTGCGGACGTAGGCCCGCTTCTCGCTGGCGGTGCGTTTCGTTGACCCCCCTTTAGAAACTCCAATTCCAACGCCTGCTTGCCGACCAGCCGTTCGAGGGCGGCGATCCGCGCTTCGTATTGCTGAAGGAGGTCGGCCGCGGCAGCGTCCTCGTCGAAGGCGCCGGCTTGGTATCGTTCGACCCACACACGGATCAAATTGCGCGAGAGATCGTGGCGCTTCTCCAAACCGTGAAGCGTATCGCCAGCCAAAAACTCTTGAGCGATTTGACGCTTGAATTCGATGCTGTGGGATCGATACCTGGCCATAAGCTTTCGTCCTTCGAAAGCCCAGCCTGCCGGTCAAATGTTAAGTCCGCCCATGTCCGCCCCCAGGGGCCCACTCCACCCCCGCCTCAGGGGTCGCTTTTCCACGCCGGATCACACGTGTCCTCTGTCCGGCGAGCGTGATGGACTGGGTGAGGAGAAGAGCCAGCGCGCTTGCGCCGGTCGCCGGGCGGATCGGCGCGCTCGTCGCCGCCGCGCGCGTGCGCTGCCTCGACGAAACCGGCTTCCGCGTCGCGGGCAAAACGCGATGGCTGCACACGGTCGCAACCGAAAGCCTCACCCTCTACCGCGTCTCGGACAAGCGGGGCGACGCGCCGAACACTCTTGCCGGCGGCGTCATCGTCCACGACGGCTTCAAATCCTATGGCGCCCTCGAAAGCGCGAGCCACGCGCTCTGCAACGCCCATCACCTGCGGGAGCTCAAGGCGCTGATCGAATTCGACCAGGAGCCGTGGGCTTGCGCCCATGCGCGATCTCCTGCTCGACGCCAACCGGGCGGTCGGGGACGCCAAAGCGCGGGGCGAAAGCGCGCTCGACCCAGCCCTTCTCGAGCGCTTCGACACCCGCTTCTGGGACATCTTGCGCGAAGGGCTCGCGTTCCACCGCAAGCTGCCTCGCCTTCCTCAGGCCCCAACGGGCAAGACCAAGCGACGGCCGGGAGAGAACCTGTTGCGCCGGCTGCATCACTTCAAGGACGAGACCTTGCGCTTCCTCGTCGACTTCGACGTCCCCTTCACCAACAACCTGGCCGAGCAGGCGCTGCGCATGATGAAGGTGAAGATGAAAATCTCCGGCGCCTTCCGCACTTTCGACGCCGCTCAAGACTTCGCCGCCCTCCGCTCCGTCATCGCAACGGCCAGAAAACAGGGATGGAACATCCTCCAAACCCTCACCCGCGACGCCGCCCTCCCTCATCAACGCCTTCCCAGCCTGACCCCCACCTCCTTGGGAGTTACAGGTCGGCTTCTTGCCCCGTGCAAGCCGTTGAAATCAGTGGTACCGCCACCCCGGCTCGAACGGGGGACCTCTAGATCCACAATCTAGCGCTCTAACCAACTGAGCTATGGCGGCCGACTGGCTTGGCCGGGAAACTAGTGACAAAGACCAACTCGCGCAAGGTTTTGTCCTGGCTCAGGACATATGAGACGGCTGGGTTTGTGTGGCGCGGCGGATTGAGAGGTACTTTGCCGGGGTCATTCCGGCAAGGGCTCGCGTGGGCTCGCGTGCCAGAGCAAAGTCCTAAATCGTTAACTGGCGAACAGCTTGGTGCGGAACTGCGGGTCGACGCAGGCTCTGAGGCGTTTGCGGCGCAGCGAGCCGCGCGTCTTATCGGCTTTGAGGAGGTTGTAGCCGCTGTGTCGGATGACGGCGAAGTTCAGCGGCGAGGCGTCTTTTCTGGTTCTGCAGCGGTCTTCGTCGAAGGTGACGTCCAGCGTCCAGTGAAAGCTCTCGACGCCCCAATGGGCGCGGTTGCGGCAAGAATGGCCTTAATGGCCTTGGGATCGGGTTCGAGGGAGGTGATGTAGTGGCGGGTCTCGAGGCTTTCGCGGCCGGTCTTCTTGTCGATGCGCCTGGCGGTGACGGCGGCGATGGAACGCAGACCTTTCCAGCCGGGATGGCGTTCGGCGAGCCACTTTGCCTCGGCGGCCCGGCAACTGCGCTCTTCGATCCGGCCATGGCCGGCGTCCGTGTCCTGCGCACGCGCGCAACTTGCAGCCAACACGGGATCGGCGAAGAACAGCGCCGCGTCCTCGTGCAGGCCGGTCTGATTGCCTTTGAGCGCGAGCCCGTAGTGCGCGCCCTTTTCGGCGATGCTCCGGGCGATCTCCTTCTGCGTCCCCATGGCGTCGATCGACACGATCGCGCCCTTGAGATTGAGCATGTCCAGAAGCTCCGGGATCGCCGTGATCTCGTTGGACTTCCCGTCGACGGCCCGCTGCGCGAGCACCAGTCCCGCCTCGGTGGCGTAAGCCGAGACCAGATGCAGCGCGCCCTTCCCATCAGGCGAGGTTTTCGAGCCGCGCAGCGTCTTGCCGTCCACCGTGATCACCTCGCGCGCCTGGGCGCGAACCGACGCCGCCCAAGCCGCAAAGCCGCGCTGCAACGCCTGCGTCTCCAGCAAACGGAACACCTTGCGCAAAGTCTGCGCCGTCGAGATCCCGCTGGCGAAGGGCAGAAAGGAGCGCAGCCAGTCCAGCGCCCCGTCCGCGACCTCCTCAACCCCTTCCCAGTCGTCCGCTCCGCAAACTATTGAGCGCCGTCCCGCCGCCCCGCGCCTCCGGCCTTGGCGCCCGTCTCCATGTGGCGGTCGCCGCGATGTTCTTCGCCTTCGGCATCGGCGTCGGGCTC
Organism: uncultured Alphaproteobacteria bacterium; assembly: GCA_963753135.1. Taxonomy (GTDB): domain Bacteria; phylum Pseudomonadota; class Alphaproteobacteria; order Rhizobiales; family Beijerinckiaceae; genus Roseiarcus. The sequence goes on from CAVWBA010000013.1 coordinate 39,307, forward strand.
TGGGGCGGCGCCTCCGGCGCGATTTTGATCCGCTCCGGTGTCGACGCATCGACGTTTGGCGTTCTCCTGACCGTCTATACCGGCGCCTATCTCATCGCCATGTCGGCGGGCGGGGCGCTTGCGCATCGTTTCGGCGTCGAGCAGGCTTTATCCGTCTCGGCAATCCTCTTCGGCGCGACTCTATGCGCGCTGCTCGACGCCTCGAGTGAAACTTGGGTCGCAATCGCGCTCATCGTCACGGGGTTCGTCGGCGGCGTGGTCGACGTGCTCATGAACGCCGAGGGCGCGCGGATCGAGCGAGGGCTGGGGCGCCCGATTCTGGCCCGGCTGCACTGCGCTGCGTCGGCCGGCATGGCGCTCGGCGCGATCCTGGGAAGTTTGATCGCTGTCGGGCCCGCGCCTTGGGCGGCGGGGGTTCTCGCCGCGCTCGCGCTTGCCAGCGCGGGCGTCGCCTACCACCGCGCCGCGGCGACCGACCGTCCCGCCCCGGCGGTAGTCGGATCGATAGGGCGAATCGGATTGTCCTTCGCGCCGGCTCTGATTGGGCTTGGGATCGTCGTCGGCGTCTCGATCGCGGCGGAACTCGCGGCGTCGGTGTGGTCGACGCTGCTGTTGCGCGAGGAGGCTCCGAAGCTGGCGGCGATTTCCGGTCTCGGCGCAGCGTTCTTTTCCGCTTGCCAGGCTGCGCTGCGGTTCAATGTCGACGCCATTCGCCTTCGCGTCGCCGACCTTCGCATGATCGCCGTTTCGTTCGTGATCGCGGCGGCCGGCTTCGCTCTGGTTAGCGTTCAGGCCGGATTCGCGGCGAGCGTTGCGGGCTTCGCGCTCATCGGCGTCGGCACCGGCCCGATCGTGCCGTGCGGCTTCGCGTTGGCGGCGCGCCAGGCAGCGGCCGGACCCGCGGTCGGGCTCGCCTCCGCTTCGCTGTTCAGCGCGTTGAGCCGCCTCCCCGCGCCGCTCATGACCGGCGCCATTGCGCAAACGCTGTCGCTGCCCGCCGCTTTTGGCGCCTTCGCGCTGGCCCTCACGGCGACAGCCGCCGCGACGGCCGTTATCGCTTCCCTAAGCCGCGCGCGGCGGTCGACGCGCAAAGCGTGACGGTCGGCGCGCGGATCTGGGCATTGCCTTAGCGGCGCCATTATTGCAAAGGAGGGCGTGCTGGCGGCTGCGAGCGCCAACCCGGGGAATGCATGACGAAGATCACGCCAGTGATCATGTGTGGCGGATCGGGTACCCGCATGTGGCCGGAATCGCGGGAGAGCTTGCCCAAGCAGTTCATTCCCCTGATCGGGCAGCGTTCGACCTTTCAGACGATCGTCGGCGTGGTCAGCGATCCCGCTGTGTTCGATCCGGCGGTTGTCATCACCAATTTCGACTACCGCTTTCGCGTGGCCGAGCAATTGAAGGAGATCGGCGCCGAGGCGACCGTCCTGCTCGAGCCGGACCGGCGCGACAGCGCCGCTGCGGTCGGCGCCGCGGCCGCCTGGGCGGCCGCGCGTGATCCGAAGGCGGTTATCGCCGTGCTCGCGGCCGACCATGTGTTCGAGGACGGAAAGCAATTCGCGAGGCTCTGCGCGCAGGCCCACGCGGCGGCCAATGCGGGTGAAATCGTCACCTTCGGCGTCACCCCCGACCATCCCGCCACGGGCTATGGTTACATCCATCCGGGCGCGCCGCTGGCGCTCGATCCCCATCTGCGGCGGATCGAGCGATTCGTGGAGAAACCCGACGAAGCGCGCGCGCGCGCCTTCATTGAAGACAATTATCTCTGGAACTCGGGCAATTTCGTCTTCCGCGCCGACGTCATGCTGGAGGAGCTTGAGCGGTTCGAGCCTGAGATCGCGGCGGCGACCGCGGCGTCGGTCAAGGCTGCAAAAAAGGACCTCGGCTTCGTCGTCCTCGACCATGAGGCCTTCGCCAAGGCGCCGAAGACCTCGATCGACTATGCGGTGATGGAGCGAACCGACAGGGCGGTGGTGTTGACGGCCGACGTCGGATGGTCGGACGTCGGCGAATGGTCGACGGTCTGGCGCTTAAGCCCGCGCGACGCTGACGGCAACAGCCTGCGCGGTCGGGCGGTGGTCATCGATTCATCGAACGTGCTCGTGCGTTCGGAAGAGCAATTGGCCGCTGTCATCGGCCTCTAAAACGTGATCGTCGTCGCCACCGGAGACGCGGTCCTGGTCGCCGACCGGTCACAGACCGCCAAGGTCAAGAAACTCGTCGAGAGCCTCAAGGCGCAGGGCCATCCGGAAGCGACCGAGCATCGGCGCAACTACCGGCCCTGGGGCTATTATCAGAGCATCGACCAGGGCTCGCGCTACCAGGTCAAGCGCATTGTCGTGCGTCCCGGCGGGCCGCCTGTCCTTACAGAAGCATCACCATCGCGCCGAGCACTGGGTGGTCGTGCGCGGCGCGGCCGAGGTCACGCTCGATGACAAGGTGACGCTCGTGCATGAGAACGAGTTCGATCTATTTGCCGATGGGCTCGACCCATCGCCTCGCCAACCCGGGCAAGATCGACGTCGAGCTGATCGAGGTTCAGACCGGCAGCTATTTCGGCGAGGATGACATCGTCCGAATCGACGACGTCTACAATCGGAAATGAGGCGATGGCGGCGCCATGAGCGGCGCCGCCATTTGAGGCTTGTATTAAGCGTTCTCCTGCGAAGCCAGACGGGCGATCTGATGGATGTCGGCCCGGTCGATGCCGATGTCGTGCAATTCGCGATCGGTATAAGCTGAAAGCTCCTGCAAGACGTTCCAATAAACACGGCGTGCGCGCAGGAATTTCGTGAGAGAGAACTTCTTCATGGCGGTCTCCTTTCGTTAACCGCCCTCCTCATTCGGTCTCATTCAAAATCGAGCCGATGGATCGCTCCCTCACCTAGACCAGGGCTAGCTAGATTGGTGCGCCGCGAAAGTCAATGGTGCGACGCACAAATAAATGTGAAAATTGCATGACGATGCCCCTATGACTCGCCGCTCGGAAGCAAATTAGGCACTTGAATGCAGAAAAAATTAACCACTTTGGCGAGAGATGCCGTAGAGTAATGCTTTTGAAGCATACCACGCCTGCATACCGGGCTGTTCTGGATTGCAATAGGCGATCGAGCCCGGATTGTTTTGCTGCAGTTGCGAGCAAGCCTCGCCCGGCGGTCCCCGAAAAGGTTTGACAGCCGAGACGGAGCCATTTAGGAGGGCGCGCTTCAGGCGCGCTCTCGGGCAAACGGGAGCGCGCTTGTTGTTTGACGCACCCGTGGCTCTTACGCCTTGCTCGGCTGAAGGCCTGTCGGCGCTCCTTCAAGCGCAGAGGAGGGCGCGTTCCTCGTTGAACCTGAAACCGACTGCAAGAGGAATTGCGATGACGAAGCGCGCAGAAGCGAAATACAAGATCGATCGCCGGATGGGCGAGAACATCTGGGGCCGACCCCGCAGCCCCTACAACAAGCGTGAATATGGGCCGGGCCAGCATGGCCAGCGCCGCAAGGGCAAGGCGACCGACTTCGGCACCCAGCTCAAGGCCAAGCAGAAGGTCAAGGGCTATTACGGCAATATTTCCGAGCGCCAGTTCCACAAATATTACGTCGAGGCCCTTCGCCTCAAGGGCGACTCGAGCGCCAATCTCATCGGGTTGCTCGAGCGCCGGCTCGACGCCGTGATCTATCGCGCCAAATTCGTGCCGACCGTGTTCGCCGCGCGCCAGTTCGTCAATCACGGCCACATCAGGGTCAACGGCCGGCGGGTCAACATCGCCTCATATCAGGTCAAGGTCGGCGATCTCATCGAGATCAAGGAATCCTCGCGTCAATTGCCGCTGGTGATGGAAGCCAATGCGCTCGCCGAGCGGGACGTGCCCGACTATGTCGAAGTCGATCACCCCAAGGGCACGGCCAAGCTCACGCGCGTTCCGGGCTTATCCGAGGTGCCGTATCCGACGCATATGGAGCCGAACCTCGTCATCGAGTTCTATTCGCGCTGACGATTAAGCGGGGCTCGCGGAAGCGAGCCCCGCTGCTCTCGACCCTTGCCAGGCCCCCTCTGGGCTCAAGACGTTTTCCCCGTCCCCGACTGCGCGGGGCCGACGCGCCAAAGCGGGCCAACGACCGCAAGATCTCCAGGATCCCATGCCGATCCCTCGCTCCGGAACCGCGGGCCTCGGCGTCGTCCTCTATCTCGCCGGCGTTGCAATGTTCGCGGTCAACGACGCGCTCGGCAAATGGCTGGTCAAGGATTATGGCGTCGGCCAGCTGATGTTGCTGCGCACGATCGGCGCGGGCGTCGTGCTCGCCCCGATGGTCCTCTCGCTGCGCGTCAAACTGATCGATCTGCGCCGGCCGGCGCTTCAGGTCCTGCGCGTCTTGTGCGCGGCGGCGGACACTTTCGCCTTCTACTACGCGACGCGCACCATGCCGCTCGCCGACGTGATGACCTTCTATATGGCGACGCCGCTGATCGTCACCGCGTTCTCGGCGCCCCTGCTCGGCGAGAAGGTCGAGCGCTTTCGCTGGATCGCGGTTCTGGTCGGCTTCGTCGGCGTCCTCATTGCGCTCAGGCCCTCGCCGCACATGCTCTCCTGGGGCGCGCCCATCGCGCTCATGGGAGCGATCGCCTATGCGCTGAGCCAGGTGATCACCCGCGACCTTCGCGGCATCCACTGGATGCCGCTCGTTCTTTGGCAATTCATCGGCACGGGTCTGGTCGGGGCGGCGACCATTCCCTGGGCGTGGACGACGCCCAGCCTTTTTGATCTCGGCCTCATGTTCCTTGTCGGCGTTGTCGCGATGATCTGCATCATCTGCGTCGTCCGGGCGCTTTCTTTCGCGCGCGCCGCAGTGCTGGCGCCGCTGCAATATACGGGTTTGCTGTGGGCCGCGATCCTTGGCTGGCTGATCTGGCGCGACGCGCCCTCGCCGCCCATCATAATCGGCAACGCCATCATCATCGGCAGCGGACTTTACGTGGCGGCGAGGGGCAAGAGGGTCGGGGAGGCGGCGAAGGGAGGCAAGTGACCGCCCAGATCCGTTAGTTTTTCGTCAAGCATTCACTGCCAATGAGGACGCCGTTGCGTCAGGGGCGGGCATGGCCACGCAGGGGAGCATTCCAACCGTCGGGACCATTCTCCTCGCGCTGTTGCTGTGCGGGCTTCTCGGAGTCCTCGGGCAGGGCGTGCGTGCAATTGTCGGCCTGAAGAACGCCGGCGCGCTCAACTCGACAACGCCGTCCGAGCAGGCTGAGTTCAGCCTCGCTTATCTCGTCCTGAGCCTGATGATCGGGTTCATCGCTGGAATCATTGCCGGGATCGCGCTCAATCTCGAGAACATCATCACCGTCGACCCCGGCAACTGGAAGCTTATGCTGGGAATCGCCGGATCCGGATATATCGGCGCGGACTTCATTGAAAACACGATGTCGGTCATCATTCCGGGAACGAGGACGGCCTCGGAAAGGCCGCCCCTGTTCCCGTCCCGCGACGTCCTGCGACCGTTTCGCCGCTTCCGCGGCCCGACGAAGGCGCGGCGGCTCTGGCCGCCGCGATGAGGAGCGTCTGTCCGGAGGCGAATTCGGCCTTATGGGTTCCGGCTCTCATCTCGGCCTTCGAAACGTTCGACTTCTCGAACGACCGGCGCCGCGCGGCGGCGATGGGGCAATTTCTGGTGGAGGCAGGCCCGGCGCTGAGAGAGATTGTTGAAGACCTCGATTACAGCCCCGATCGGGCATGCCAAGTCTGGCCGGCGCTGTTTCCGACGTCGGCGGCGGCGGAGCCCTATTGCGCCGATCAGCGACAATTTGCTGATTTCGTCTACGCCAATGTCAATGGCAACGGGGACGCCGCCAGCGGCGACGGCTACCGCTTTCGCGGACGGGGTCTCATTCAGCTCACGGGGCGCGACGAATATGCCGCCTTCGCACGCGCGATCGGCAAGACTGCCGAGCAGGCGGCGGAGTTTTGCGATACGACCGAAGGGGCGGCTTTGTCTGGCTGCTGGTATCTGGCCAGCAACGGCTGCCTGCCCCTGGCCGATCAATGGGACATCGACGCGATCACTCGCCGGGTTAACGGCGACGCCATGGAGGCGGCTGGCCTCAGACGGCAATATTCGGACGAGATGGTGAGCCGCCTGCGTCAATACGCGGCGCCGGTCGCCCTAGCGTCCCGCTTGGTAAGTTCGCGAGATCAGAACTCGACCCGATAGACCCGAACCTCGCGCGACAGATTCTTCATCTCATTGCTCTGGACAAACTCGAATTTGAGGTCGGTTTGGCCTTGAAGCTGGTCGCGCACCACGCCTGTTATGAAAACGCCTCCCGGCGGCGCGATGGTCTGGACGCGGGCGGCGATGTTGATGGCGTCGCCGATGATGGCGCCCACCGGCGTCACAAGTAGGTCTCCCGAATTGATCCCGACGCGAAACTCCATTCTGCGCGCCGGCGGCAGCCCTGCATTGCGGCGCGCAATGTCCGATTGCCAAACGACGGCCGATTTCACCGCGGAGCCCGCGCTGTTGAACAAAGCCACGATTCCGTCGCCGGCAACCTGGAAAATGCGCCCGTCCATCTGTTCGACGCGGTCTCGGACGATCTTCAGGCAGCCCTCAAGCTGGCGGGCTGTCGCGAGGTCGTCTTGCTCCACCAAGCGGGCATAGCCGAACACATCGGCGGACAGAATCGCGTACATCCGGCGCACGTCGCGTCCACGAAACTGCGTGGCCGCCTCGTCGCCGCTGTCGAAGAGCTCGACTCGAAGCGCAACCCCGTCTGCGACTTCGATGATGTCGCCGTTGCGCAGGATCGCGAGGTTCAGCGACCGGCGCCCCGTTCACAAAGGTCGGGTTGACCGGACTGAGATGGGTGAGGATCAGCGCATCCGCCCGCCATGCCAGTTCCAAATGCATTCGGGATATGGTCGGGTTGCCAATACGAATGTCGCAGTTGGAGCCGCGGCCGATCGTCGTCCTGTCCTGCCCCAACACGTAGTGCGGCTGCTCGCTCCAAAGCTTCGGCTCCATTGGAACCAGGACGCCTCGCGATGGGAGAGGGTTCGCTGAGTTTGTCAAAGCTGGCGACTTCGTTCGGCCGGGGAGGTTTCCTTTGCGGCTTTGGTCATTATGCCACAAAGCAGTGCCGACGAGCCAGAGCAGCGGCGGCGGGCCGGGCCGCCTGGCAAGGCAAAAAAGAGGCGCCGCGGCCTCTTGGTCCGGGAACGGCCACCGTTTGCCCCGAAAATGCTATTCGATGGTTGAAAAACGGACGCAAATAACCAAGACAATATTTGCTCCCATCGCTCCTGCTTTTGCTAGCGAATCTCGACCTCAAGCTTGTGCGCTGGGAGCCTTAATCTACGCGATTATTATCTAAACAGAGCAACCACACGCCTTGATGCGCGGGCGTCGCAGACTTTCGCTGTCAAGGCCACCCTTGGGAGTTGACGATGATGAAGCTTCTTCTGGTCGCCTCCGCTGCGTTCGCGGTGGTCGCCGCAGCGCCGGCGGCCCACGCTATTGTTCTTGACCCAGGAACATCCGGTTCACCTGATCTCTTGAGCTTGGGCGCCGGCTCGACGCTGGTCGCCAATACCGGGTCTCTCTCGTTCAGCAACAGCGCCTTCTCCGGGACGATCGACGAATGGGTCTACCAAGATACAGCCAACTCCTTCGGCTCCGGCGACCTCACTTGGATCATTCAGGTCGTCAATAGCGCGAGCTCGACTGACGCGATTGCGCGAGTCACCGCCGGCAATTTCGCGACCTTCATGACGGACGTCGGAGACAACGCCGGCGTCAACGCGCCGAGCTTGGTCGATCGCGACACGCCCGGCCACACCCTAGGGTTCAGCTGGGCCCCGACGGGCGGCTTGCTCGCCGGCGAGACCTCGGATCTTCTTTTTATCGACACCAACGCCAGTCGTTTCACCACCGGCACGCTCGCGGTCATCGACTCGGAGACTTCGGATCTGAGCGGATATGAGCCATCCGCGGTTCCAGAGCCCGCGACCTGGGCGATGATGCTGATCGGCTTCGCCGGCCTTGGCGTCGCGGGTTATCGCGGGTCGCGCAGGAGCGCCGCGTCCTGAAGCGTAGCGCTTCGCCTCTGCAGACTTCAGCCCAACGCCGCTCTTCCCATGAGCGGCGTTCTTCTCATCCCCCTGTCGAGGACAGGCGATGAGAGTCAGCCTTGCCTCACGCCCCGTCGCGCGTTGCAGGCCATGCGCCGGAGAAGGCCTTGCCAGCCGTATCCTCGGCCTCGACCCGAAACATCTTCGCCCCGTTGGGCTTGAAGGTGAAGCGGAAGTTCGGGTCTTCTGAGATCGATATGCCGGCCGCCATCGAGAAAACGAGATCCGGCCCCTGATAAACGGCGAGCTTGTCGATATAGCGCGCGGGCGTATAGAGCCGCGTCACCTGATCCATCTGCAGGCCGGAATTGTTCGGGTGGCGGATCATGAGCAGCGCCTCGTTCGGCGCCTCCGGCGTCGGCGGCAGGATGCGGAACCTCATCTGGCCGAGCGTCGCCATGGCTTCGTCCATGGTCTTGACCATGGGCGCCGAGCATCCGCCTGACGCCTTGATGAAGCGCGTCGCCATATGCAGCGAGCCATCGCTGAGTTCCGCCACCACGCGGGCGTTGGTGTATGAATTGACCCTGACCCGGGTCGAGATGCGCGTGTCGCTCGCCGTCTTCCCGAGCGTGAAGGCGGCCGCCAGCGGCACCGGATTCTGATCGATGACGAGGGTCAGCTTGACGACGCGCCGCTTGTCGCCTTCCGGCAATCTGGCCGAAAACGACACGGGCACCAGCGCCGCATCCTCGGCGCGCGGGGGCGCCTCGAAGGCGACGAGGCCTGGGTCCTCGACGATCGTCGCATCGTTGAAGAACAGGTGCACGAGGTCTGGCCAGGAGTTCAGGATCCTGGTCGGCTTGAGCGAAAGCGCGTCCGCCGGTCGCGCAAAGGAGCGCAAGGCTTCGCGAGGGTCTGTCGTCTGCTGAGATTCTGCGCCATCGAAACGCCTCCATCCCGAGCGTCGGCCTTTACTGGTCCCACTCGTATTCCGAATAGGCCGCCGTCACGTTGCGGCGATTATAGTCCTCGAACAGCTTCCAGTCATCCCGTTCCGATTGCCCGGCCCATTTGGTCGCGCCCTCGACCGGCTCGCCCTTGGCGATCGAGGCCTTCACGTCCTTGGCGAGACCCTCGAAATAAGCCCGCTCGCTGTCGAGCGCCTGAGGCCAGGGCAGGTCGACGGGCCCATGGCCGGGAATGACGCGCACGGCGGGAACCTTCGCCAATCCGGGCAGGTCGACCAGCCAGCCCTTCAGAGAGCCGTCGATGATCGGCAGGTGCTTCACGAAGACAAGGTCGCCGGCGAACAGCGTCCGCGTGACGTCATCGAGGATGGTGAGATCGCAATCCGTATGCGCCGGCGGCCAGGCCTGCAACTCCAGCGTCCTTCCTCCGAGATCGAGCGTCATGCGGTCGGCTACGGTCAAGGTGGGGGGAATGATCTTGACCTCATCGACGAGCTTGTCGCCGATGATCCGGCGAAACGCCTTGAGATAGAATGCGCCGCGCATCGCGAGCGCCCGCGGCAAATTGTGATGGCCGACAAACGTCGCCCCAAGCCCTTCAAACGCTGCATTGCCGAAGACGTGATCCGGGATGCTCGTGCGTGTTGATGACATAGAGGATCGGCTTGTCGGTGCGCGCGCGGATGGCGGCGAGCAGTCCCCGGCCGACCGGCACGCTGCCGCCGGTGTCGATCACCGCCACGCCCTTGTCGCCGATCACGAAGCCGATATTGGCGATGTCACCCAAATTCTCTTCGCTCATCAGAGCGATTTCGCCGGTATGGACAAACACGCCCGGCGCGACTTCCTGGACCGCCAGCGGGGAGAGAGCCTCGGCGCACAACGCGCTTTGCATTGAGAAAACGAGGGCGATGAGGACGCCGATGAGCCAACGCATGTTCCAGACTAACATTTTGAGCGGAGCATACCAGTCCGCTGACAGCGGACAACGCCGTCGACTGTGGCGGCAGATGCTGCAATCGCGAGGAGCAAAGCGACGCGGCGTCCAGAGCCGCCGTTCCGGCTCTCTTCATCCCTGGATCGCTTCGCTTGCGCTCGCGATGACGATTGCGGTTCTACCCGCTCGTAACATGCTAAAGATCACCACGGGCAGAACTGGGACAGAGCCGTTGTGAGATTGAAAAGTTCAAGCCTGCGATGGGCGCTGGTTGCGGCGCTTGGCTTTACTGTCCTTGCAACGTTTGCGTCGCCGGCCGGCGACGCGCCGCCTGAGCCGGATTCCTATCGTGAGAGCGATTATCGGGCGCCGACCCCCACGACGCTCAAGGGCGGGCGCGTGCTCACGACCGAGGAGGCGGCGGCGATGTGGCGCGCCGGCGCCGCCGCTTTCATCGATGTCTTGCCGCAGGCCCCGCGCCCGAAAAACCTGCCCGCCGATGTCGTCTGGCGAGACAAGCCGCGCTCCGACATCCCCGGCAGCCTGTGGCTCCCCGATACCGGCTATGGCGAGCTCGCTCCCGTCATGCTCGACTATTTTCGGCGCGGGCTCGACAAAGCCTTGGGCGGCCGCCCGCGTCCTCTCGTCTTCTACTGCCTCAAGGATTGCTGGATGTCCTGGAACGCCGCCAAGCGCGCGCTCGCGCTCGGCTACAAGAATGTCGACTGGTATCCGGAAGGCTCGGACGGCTGGGCCGCGGCCGGCCTGCCGTTGGAAAAGCGGGAGCCGGAGCCCAGGCCGTAATTAGTCTAGGTCGGCAGAGAATGACGAGCGGTCCTTGGATACCCGCGTGGGCCATGCCCAATCTCCACATCGACTTGCCGATTGAGGCTTCTCACGCCGCTCTCGTTCCATGCAACGATGAGCGACTGCTGTTAGCAGCGCACAACAAACCAGCGTTGACGACCTTTCTCCACGCATTTCGAAACGAGTTTGGGAATCAGATGTTACCCACAATCGGGATGGTTCGTGAGGATGCCAACAGCGGCGTGAAGACCGTGGCAGCTTTCGGAGGTTTTCGAGACGCGGTTTGCGCCAGCGCAGTTGTCAAAGGCCATGCCCTAACCATGACGAGTAAGCGGGCGCGCGGTTTTCTCTATTCAGAGGTTTTCGATATCTACCCATGGTTCCTGACACCAGATATGGATGGTCGCATCATCGCATACACACCCGGACTGACTGGCTATCACCACATCCAGGAGTTTCGGCCGCAGGTAACGCCTGCCATACCCAACCGTTTTTTGAACTCGGGGCATCTCGACGTCCCCTTGTTGGAAGCCCTCACCGCTCGGTGGGAACGATACTTCGCAAATGGCGAGGAATGTGCCGACGATCGACGGCTATTTCGTGCACTGGATATGGCACGCGCCGCGTCCAAGATGCCCGGCGGCCGAGACGCAAGTGAGCATGATATGGGTCGCGTTGTTGCGCTGTGGGTAAGCGCCTTCGAAATTTTGGCTCATGACGGCGTTCGGTCCAGCTCCAAACAAGTGCTCTCGCTATTGGGCCGTGTCGAATGGCTGCGGCCGGCCATGAGGATACGAGACCGGAAAGCGACAGTCGGAAAGAAGTCATTTGAGACAAACGTTGCTGGTGAAATTTACGGACATCTATATCGGGTCCGCAATGACTTTCTTCACGGAAATCGAGTTGATCGAGACACTGCGAAATTGGAAAAATGCCAAACATCCGTGTTGTTTTTTGCTGCACCCCTCTTTCGGCTCGCCCTCACAGCATATCTCAATCTTTACGGTTCTGAACCGGTCGCGGAAGCGACCGACCATGAACAGTTTGGGGCTCAAGTTGTTGATCGCCTATTTTTTCGCCAACCGCAGCGACTAATGGAAGACGCTATTTTGAGGGCAGGCGAGAGTCCGTCCCCCCAGTGAGTGCATGGTAAAGAGCGGCGGGCGCCGATTTGCGCGGGCGGCGGTCGGAAAACACCTAACCCTCAAACGCCTCGTCATAGGTTAGCTACGGGCGGCACCGATTGAAACGAGGACGAAAACGCGGCCTGGCGAGCCTCCGCTCAGGGCCCTGTTCGGGCGCCTTTTCGTGCAAAATCGTCGGTTTTCGACTGAAATGGCGATAATCGGCTGACTTTTATAGCGAGATCTGATGGCCGTCTTTGTCTGCGGTCCGCTCCCGGTTGTCGGGGCCGAGCTTGGCGCGCTCTTCCACCGGTCCGGTTATGAGAATGCCCGGGGCGTGTGCCGCGAAAGCACCGGGTCGAGCGCCTCGAGCCGGGTGGAAACCAACAATTTCTTGCCAGGAGAGGTCAGCCGGTATATGGTTTTTCAGAAGGGCCGATGAACGGCGAGGCCCCTCGCTGCCTATGCGCCCAAACAGAAGGACGATACGGCGCGGCCGGGCTCGCTCTCGGGCCGCCCGACCTGAGCGGGAAATCGGAACGACTCGTTAACCGCGCCGCAAGTCTTTGAAATCGCTCAAAACGGACTCGTTAAGGCGCCCGCCCTCGGGGCAGGCGCGCTCCTTTCGCTGAAGCCGGCCGCCATTTGCGCTAGAGTGGGCGCCTCCCATCAGAGAGCAGCGCATGGCCGATCTCGAACCGATACCCTATTCCGACGCGAAGATCCGCGCGATCCTCGAGCGGGTGAGGACGATCGCGCTTGTCGGCGCGTCGGCGAATTGGAACCGCCCCAGCTACTTCGTGATGAAGTACCTGCAGGGCAAAGGCTATCGCGTGATCCCGGTCAATCCGGGGATAGCGGGCAAGCCTCTGCTGGGCGAGATGGCCTATGCGTCGCTGCGCGACATTCCCGATCACGTCGACATGGTCGACGTGTTCCGGCGGTCTGAGGATGCGCCCCCCATCGTCGCGGACGCGATCGCCATCGGCGCCAAGGTGGTCTGGATGCAACTGGGCGTCCGGAACGACGCGGCGGCGAAGACGGCGGAGGCGGCCGGGCTCGAAGTGATCATGAACCGCTGCCCCAAGATCGAGTTCGGGCGGCTCGGCGGCGAATTGTCGTGGAGCGGCGTCAACAGCGGCATTATCCAGAACCGTCCGGCGGCGGCGCCGCTGCAGCGCCGGGTCAAGGCCCGCCCGGCGCCTCCGCGCAATCTGAACTACGGCTTCGAAACCCGCGCGATCCATGCCGGCGCGGCGCCCGATCCGACGACTGGCGCGCGTTCGACCCCTATCTATCAGACGACGGCCTATGTGTTCGATGACGTCGACCACGCCGCCTCGCTCTTCAACCTGCACAATTTCGGCTACATCTATTCGCGGCTGACCAACCCGACCGTGTCGGTGCTGGAAGAGCGCATCGCCGCGCTCGAGGGCGGGCGCGCGGCGGTCGCCGCCTCTTCGGGGCACGCGGCGCAATTCCTGACCTTCTTCACGCTGATGGAGCCGGGCGACGAATTCGTCGCCTCACGCAATCTTTATGGCGGCTCGCTCACCCAATTCGGCCTGTCGTTCAAGAAGCTCGGCTGGACCTGCCATTTCGTTGATCCGACCGAGCCCGAGAACTTCCGCAAAAGCCTGACGCCGAGGTGCAAGGCGATCTTCATCGAGAACCTGGCCAATCCCGGAGGCGTCGTCGTCGATATCAAGCGGGTCGCAGACATCGCGCATGAGGCGGGGCTGCCGCTCATCGTCGACAACACCCTGGCGACGCCTTACCTATGCCGGCCGATCGAGCACGGCGCCGACATCGTCGTGCACTCGACGACCAAGTTCCTCGCGGGCCACGGCAATGCGCTCGGCGGCGTCGTGGTCGAGTTCGGGCAAATTCGACTGGTCGCAAGGCGGCCGCTTTCCCTCGCTGACCGATCCGGAGCCGGCCTATCATGGGCTCAGGTTCTTCGAGAATTTCGGCGATTTCGCCTTCACTATGAAGGCGCGGGCGGTCGCCTTGCGCGACTTTGGGCCCGCGCTTGCGCCGATGAACGCATTCCTCACGATCACCGGCGTCGAGACCCTGCATGTGCGGATGGAGCGGCATGTCGAGAACGCGCGCAAGGTCGCGGAATTCCTCAGCCAGCACCCTAAGGTTGCATGGGTCTCCTACGCGAGCCTGAAGGACAGCTCCTATTACAAGCTTGCGCAAAAATATCTGCCGAAAGGCGCGGGCGCTGTTTTCACCTTCGGCGTCAAAGGCGGGTTCGAGGCCGGCGTCAAGCTGGTCGAGGGCGTGCGCCTCTTCTCGCATCTGGCGAATATCGGCGACACGCGAAGCCTCATCCTGCATCCGGCGTCGACCACCCATCGGCAACTGACCGACGAGCAGCGCGTCGCTGCAGGGGCAGGCGATGACGTCGTGCGCCTGTCGATCGGCCTCGAGACGGCGGACGATTTGATCCGCGATCTCGATCAGGCGCTGGGGGAGTCAGCGATGTGAACTCGCGCTATCCCGATGCAACCTGCCAGTTGACATTTCATTAAAATTACGTAACGTCATCGTGTTCACGTAAATGTGTTTCCGGCGGCCGCGTCCGGATTTTGGCGGCATTTGCCATAACGACAGGGGGAAGCAATGAAGCGAAGCATTCTTGTAGGGAGTTTTTCGTTTGCCGCGCTCGCGATCGCCAGTTCGGCAGCCAATGCGTTGGATTTGACGGCGGCGGGAATCGCCGACGGGTTTTCGCTGAGCGAGTTTGTTTCCGGTTTTCCAAATGATGGGGTTGGCCCGCTGGGCATGGCGGTCAACAGCGACGGCAATGTCATCGTTAATGATGCAACTGGGCTCAACTATGTCTTCAAGGATATCAATGGGCAGACGGTAGGCAACGCCCTCAGTAGCACGCCCAATCCCGGTTTTCCGCCGGCCTACGCCTACTCGAATGGGTCCGTGTGGGGCAGCACTGGGTTTAGTCCCGCGGGCGGCAACCCGAGCGGCGCGCTCGTCAAACTCAACAACGATGGAACCGTCAATACGGTATACGCCAATATTCCGGTCACGAACGGTCTTTGGACGAATCCCGTAAATGGCCACTTGTTGGGCGCAGGTGGGTCCGGGATCATCGATATCGACGTCAGCGGGGCGACCCCAACGTTTCGCGTCGTGACCAGTGCAGGCAGCGACGGCGTCACGGTCTCGCCGGACGGAAAGACTGTCTACAATACCGGCGTCACCGGATTTGACATCGCCACCGGGACTCAGGTCTACGGCTCCTTCGGGGTGTCGGGCGCGGATGGAATGGGCGTCATCAGCGGCGGCGCGCTCAACGGCGACATTGTTGTCAACTCTAACGATGGCTTCGTCGCGCTCCTCGACGCGTTGGGGAACCAAACGATCATCGCGGACAATGGCTCGCGCGGCGACTACACATCTCCCGACAGAACGGACGGGTCGCTGCTGTTGACGCAAACGGACTCGATCTGGCGCCTCAGTGTTGCTGGAGGGACCATTGGCGGCGGCGGAACCCCCGGCACCCCGGAGCCGTCCACTTGGGCGATGATGCTCGCCGGCTTCGCCGGGATGGGGTATGTCGCCTATCGCAGGCGCAGCGGGAAGACGGCGCCTGCGGCCGCCTAATCCCGGGAATTCGATCCGCAACCTGAAGAGAGACCGTCGCGAGACGGTCTCTCTTTTCGTCTTCAGAAGCTGAAGGATTGCTGCGCCGCTTCGGGCGGTCCGACGCGAACGCCCTCCAATTCCAGCATGCGCATCTTTGTCTTTGAG
Organism: uncultured Alphaproteobacteria bacterium; assembly: GCA_963753135.1. Lineage (GTDB taxonomy): Bacteria > Pseudomonadota > Alphaproteobacteria > Rhizobiales > Beijerinckiaceae > Roseiarcus. The sequence goes on from CAVWBA010000013.1 coordinate 54,982, forward strand.
CCGCCGGGCGCCGAGAAGCCGCCGACCTTGCCGCCCGCCGCCAGCACCCGATGACAGGGAATGATCAGCGGCGCCGGGTTCCGAGCCATCGCCTCGCCGACGTCGCGCGCCGCCTCGCGACCCGCGCCGACCTCTTTGGCGAGCGCGCCATAGGTGGTGGTGCGCCCCCAGCCGACCCGGCGCAGGGCGTCATAGATCTGAACAAAGAATGCGCCCTGGCCAGCAAGGTCGAGCTGAACCCGTGAGAAGTCCATTTCTTCGCCAGCAAAGTACCGTTTCGCCGCCTCGATGACAGCTGCAACCTCTTCCGGCGGCGCACCCGGCGCTGCGCCACAAGCGCGGCGGCGCATCAACCGGTCGGCGGCGTCGGCGCTTTTCGTCGGCAGCTGAAAGCGCGCGACCCCCGCGTCGCTCCAGGCGATCGCGCAGAAGCCCATAGCCGACTCAAAGGCCTGGTAGTGCTGGGCGCCTTCGCTCATTGGATCGCTTCCCGTTTGCTCATTTGCGCAAGATGCGTCGGCAAGCCCTAAATGCAACCCGATTCCTATCGCTGGATTCGACCCAACGCCGCGCATGGTCCAGCGTCTGATCAGTCGGAGCGCATTATGTCGGCGGGCGCGTTGCGCATTGAGGTGCTGGGCACGCCGAACAGTCCGCCATAGGGTTCATCCATATCAAGAATGACAAAGACCGCGATCGATAGCGCGAACAAAGCCGTCATGGTCATCACCATGGGGTTGGGCCGCGCCGTCAGGCCAAACGACCCAAATAGGATCGAAAGCCAGATCACGAGGACCCAGTAAAATGGCGACGAGATGGATGGCCGCGCCCCTCGATCACCTTTCATCTGGCGTTCAAGAGGTCGCCATATTGTTCGACGCACGCAGCCATCTTAGTCCGGTGGAAGGCGTCTGTCGGCTCAAGCCCGCGGACTCCGCGTCCGACCTCGCTCAAGACATCGGACAGGAGCGGCGATTCTCCCATCCCTGGCATCTCGGCCGGGTCCGGAAACTTGAGGCTGACAGGAGCCGGCTCGTCAGGCCATGTGCTGGCGATCACCGCGGCGACATATCCTCGCAACTGCTTGCGAATTGGCGCGGTCTCGGGACCATAATTGCGCAGGCAGCGGTCGAGCTGCGCAAGTTGCGCCGCGTCGTGGCCGCGAGCGTTATAGGCGGCGTCGAACCCAGCTTTGACCGAGATGAAGGCCGAGCACGATTGCCGTGAAGGTCACAAGTAGCGTGATCATCAGCTGCACGAGCGCGATGGAATCGGGCGACCGGCGCCGCTCGGGCGGGAATGAATGAAAAAACCGAGCGTAGTTACGCAGCACAAAGGCGAGCAGGAGTTTTTCTCGCCGGTTTTTGCCCCTGGCGTTCAAGACACTGGAACGGGCACCTCGATTCTGGCTTGCGGGAGGCAGGATCATTCATGAGGGCAAGCTTACCTCGAGTTCTGATTTTCGGCAATTAATTGCTGTATTTTTGTCCGTAGCAGACGATATGTCCGGTTTAGGTAGCGCACGATCTGTCCGGTAAGTCCGCCCTTTTGGGAGGGGTTGGATGCGCCGGAGGGAAGCCCGAGAGGCCGTGCGCATGGCGAGGTTTTTGACGCTGCTTCACCGGTGGGAATTGGCGGAGCTCAATCAGGAAGAGGCGGCGGCGTTGCTGGGGGTGAGCGAGCGGACATTTCGGCGTTGGACTCGGCGGTACGAGGAGGAAGGCGAGGCCGGGCTCTTGGATGGCCGGCTCGGCAAGGCGTCGGGGCGGCGGGTTCCGGCGGACCGGGCCGAGGAGGTGGAGCGGCTTTATCGCGAGCGCTACCAGGGCTTCACGGTCAAGCATTTCCACGAGCATCTGATCAGGGACCACGGCTTCGGCTGGGGCTACACGTGGCTCAAGCTGCATCTGCAGTGGTCGGTCGTCGTGCCCAAGGCGCCGCGCAAGGGCGCGCATCGCAGGAAGCGCGAGCGGCGTCCGCTGCCGGGCATGATGTTGCATCAGGACGGCTCGCGGCATGAATGGCTCGAGGGCGAGGCGCCGCTCGATCTCATCGTCACGATGGACGACGCGACGGGGGCGATCTATTCGGCGTTTCTCATCGAGGAGGAAGGCACGGCCTCGACCTTCCGCGGTTTAAGCGAGGTTTTCTCGCAGCACGGCCTGCCGATGAGCCTCTATACGGACCGCGGCTCGCATTATTTCCGCACGACCAAGGCTGGCGAGATCGATCGGGGCTCACCGACCCAGGTCGGGCGAGCCCTTGAGCAGCTCGGAATCGAGCATATCGGGGCTTTCTCTCCCCAGGCCCGTGGCCGTTCGGAACGGATGTTCGGCACGCTTCAGGGCCGGCTGCCCAAGGAGCTCCGGCTCGCCGGCATAACCGATGTGGAGGCGGCCAACGCCTTCATCCGCGACCGCTATCTGCCGGAACACAACGCCCGCTTTGCGGTCGAGCCGGCCGGCGAGGGCTCGGCCTTCACCCCCATTCGGGCGTCGACCTCGACGAGATCCTGTGCGTCGAGGAGGAGCGGCAGGTCGGCCAGGACAATTGCGTGTCCTACCGCACGCTCAAACTGCAGATTCCCGAAAGCCCGATGGGACAAGCCTCCGGCTTGCCCACCCCGCCCACAGGAGAACAAAACCAGAAGAAGCGGACATTTGATGTGCTACCAAAACCGGACAACTTAATTCGCTATCGACACACACCGGCGCAGACACACACCGGCGCAGAAATGTCGGTAGCACACGATATGTCCGGTTTAGTTAGTTAGCGCACGATCTGTCCGGTAAGCCGGCCTTTTTTTGGCGGGTGGGATGAGGCGGCCGGTCTCCCGAAGCCTCAGCTGCAGCCGAGGAAGCCTTTCAAACCGCAATCGCCGTCGCCAATGCACAATGCGCGCGCGGCTATGCGCTTCTTCCCGCGTAGTCGGTCGCCACTGGCCGCCCGGACGAGGCGCAAGCCATCCTGGCTCCCGCGCTCGAAGGTTTCCTGCCGACCTCGGAAATGCCTGAGAGCACCGAGGCACAGGCGCTGTCAGCCGCCTAGCGTCACGCCTCCGCGATGACGTGGAAGAACGAACCGGTGACCTGGCCCCTTCGCCCGCCTGCGGGCGCTTTCGGCGCGCCGTAGACGTCCCGGACAAAGGCGAACGGTTCGTCCCCGTGGCTCGCGACGATGGTCGCATAGTGGAACTCGTGGCCGCGCAGGACCGAGCCAGCGCTCCCAAGCGCGCAATCCGACGCGAGGCGAGCCTCGCGATAGCCGAGCGTCATGCGGCGCTTTGCAAAACTGGTTTCGACGCCGAGCAGGCCCGCCATCGGATGAGCGACGCCGGATGCATCGGTCAGGCTCTGGCCCAGCGCCATATAGCCCCCGCATTCGCCGTGCGCCGGGCGCGTCTCCGCGAAGCGCCTGAGACCCTCGCGAAATCGCGCCGCCGCCGCCAACCGCCCGGCGTGCAATTCTGGATAGCCGCCAGGAAGCCAGCAGACGTCGCAATCGGAAGGCGGAGGCTCGTCGGCGAGGGGCGAGAAGGGAACGATCTCGGCCCCCGCCGCCCGCCAGCCTTGAACGAGGTGCGGGTAGACGAACGAGAACGCGGCGTCACGTGCGAGCGCGATCCGCTGTCCAGGCGGCCGGACTGCGGCCGGCCTCGCCGCAGACGAAGCAAGGTTGAGATCGGCGCCCAACGCGAGGATCCGACCGCAATCGACATGCGCCTCGATGAAATCCGCGATCGCCTCGAGCCGCGCGTCGAGCGCCTCCGTCTCGCCTGCCTGCACCAAGCCGAGATGCCGCTCCGGCAGCGCAATTGCGTCGTTGCGCGGCAGCGCGCCGATGATCGGAACACCGATCGCCTCGATCGCTTCGACGACGAGCCGGCGATGGCGCTCGCTGCCGACGCGATTGACGATGACGCCCGCGACCTTCAGCCGCTCGTCATAAGCCGCGCAGCCCTTGACGATCGCCGCCGCAGACTGCGCCTGACCTGTGACGTCGATGACCAGCAGGACTGGCATGCCGAGCGCGGCAGCGACGTCGGCCGAGGCGCCGGTGCGCCCGGCCTCGGCCGGGACGCCGTCGAACAGGCCCATCGAGGCTTCGCAGAGCGCAAGCGCGCTTTGTCTCGCCGCTCGCGCCGCGAGCACAGCCAGAAGGCTCGGCCTCATCGCCCAGGAATCGAGGTTGACGCCTTCGCGCCCCGACGCCGCGGCATGGAAGGCCGGGTCGATATAGTCAGGGCCGGACTTGAGGCCGACGACGTCGACGCCGCGGCGTTTGAATGCGCGCAGGAGGCCGAGTGTCGCCGTGGTCTTGCCGCTGCCCGAGCGAGGGGCGGCGATCATGAGACCGTGGGTCATGTCCAAAGCCTAGGCAAGGTCACGGATGCGCGCTAGGCCAGCGGCCATGAGCGACCCAGAGAGGGCGACGCCGCTCAAGCGCGGCTGGACCACCGGCACCTGCGCGGCAGGCGCGGCTCGGGCCGCTTTCGAAGCGCTCATGACCGGCCGTTTTCCCGATCCGGTTCCCGTCGCGCTGCCGAAAGGCTTGAGGCCGGAATTCGCCCTGGCCACACACGAGCTTGGCGCCGATTTCTCCCGGGCTGGCATCGTCAAGGACGCTGGCGACGATCCGGACGTCACCCATGGCGCGCTGATCGTCGCAACCGTCCGCCGCGCGCGTGTGAGCGCAGGCGTGAGCTTCAAGGCGGGCGAAGGCGTGGGGACTGTAACCCGGCCCGGGCTGCCGCTGCCCGTCGGGGAGCCCGCGATCAATCCCGCGCCGCGCGCGATGATCCGCGCCAATCTCGAAGAGGTGGGCGCGAGGCTGGGCGCTGGCGTCGACGCGATCGTCGAGATCTCGGTCCCCGGCGGCGAGAGAATCGCCGAGCGCACTGCAAACGGGCGACTCGGCATTCTCGGCGGCCTGTCGATCCTGGGTACGACCGGAATCGTCATCCCCTATTCGTGTTCGGCCTGGATTCACTCGATCCACCGTGGCGTGGACGTCGCGCGCGCCAGCTTTTGCGTCCACATCGGCGCGGCGACCGGAGAGACCTCCGAGGCTGCGATCCGTGCGCTGTACGGCCTGCCCGATCACGCGCTGATCGAGATGGGCGATTTCGTCGGCGGGCTCCTGAAGTACCTTCGTGAACATCCTGTCCCGCGCCTCACCATTGCCGGCGGCCCGGCGAAGATGACGAAGCTTGCCGAAGGCAAGCTGGACTTGCATTCGAAGCGCGGCGCCGTCGACCTTGCGGCGCTGTCGAGCCGCGTGGCGCGCGCGGGCGGCGCGCCGTCGCTCGTCGCTGCGATCGCCGGCGCCAACAGCGGGTTGCATGGGTTCGAACTCGCCGAGGCCGCGGGCTTCGACTTGCCGGCCCTGGTCGCTGACGGCGCGTGGGCGACCGCCGCAGCCGTGCTCGCCGGCCAGTCGGGCGAGCTTGAGACCATCGTCGTTGGCCGCGACGGGCGCCTGCTCGCGCGCAGCGGGTTTCGGAAGGCCTAGCGCCGCACCCTCATCCGGCGGGCTCCGCCCGCCACCTTCTCCCCGAGGGAGAAGGGAAGCCGTGCTCCGTCTCCCGGGAGCGTCCCTTCTCCCTCGGGGAGAAGGCGGCGCCACAGGACGTTCGGAAGAACGCCCGTCTCGCGACGGGCTACAGCTCCGGATGAGGAACCGCGCCAGCAGTGTCATTCGCCCTGCTCCGGCGAGCGGCCGCCGCGAAACCGGCGCACATAGTCCGCGTTGTAGAGTTCGCTTTCGCGAAAGTCTTGCGCTCCAAGCGCGGGGCCGACAAGGATAAGCGCGGTGCGCTCGATCGGCGCCTCGCGCAGTTCGCCCACGATTTCGCCGAGCGTCGCCCGCACAATTCGCTCGTCCGGCCATGATGCGCGCGCGACGACTGCCGCCGCACAATCGGGCCCATAGAATGGCGTGAGCTCGACGACCACATCTTCAAGCGCATGAATGGAGAGATGGATCGCGAGCGTCGCGCCGGTGGCAGCGAAACTGGCGAGCGTCTCGCGCTCGGGCATGGGCGAGGAGCGCCCCGAGGTGCGCGTCAGCACGAGGGATTGCGCGAGGCCCGGCAAAGTCAGTTCGCGTTCGAGCGCCGCTGCGACGGCCGCGAAAGCAGGCACGCCCGGCGTGACCGTATATGGCGCCCCTGCCGCCTTCAGGCGGCGCAGTTGTTCGCCCATGGCGCTAAAGATCGAAAGGTCGCCCGAATGGAGCCGCGCGACGTCTTCGCCTCGCGCGGTCGCCTCGACACAGAGCGCGATGATGGCGTCGAGATTGAGCGGCGCTGTGTCAACGATCCGAGCGCCTTTGGGACAATGATCGAGCAACGCGCGCGGGATGAGCGAGCCGGCGTAGAGGCAGACAGGTGAGCGCGCGATGAGATCGCGCCCGCGCACGGTGATGAGATCGGGAGCGCCGGGCCCCGCGCCGATGAAGTGAACGGTCATCGTTGTTCCGGGGTTAGAGCGACGGCGCAAGTTGCGTCGTCGCATGGCCGCTGCGGAGACAAGGCGATCGCGCAGGTCGCGCCATCGGCGGCGAGCCGCGGCCCGAGCAACCGTCCGCCAACACCTGCGCCCGCGAGCGCCGCCGCCTCGGCGATGTTAGGCGCGCCGAAGCGGGCTTGCGCAGGCACCGACGGGGTCAGGATGCGCCCGGCCTGCGCGTTGAGCGCGGCGATCGGCAGCGTCGTGAGGGCGACGCCGATGATGCGGGCCGCCTCGATGAGGCCTGGCTCATCCGCCTTGGCGGCGAGCGTGAACATGCGCCGCTCGCCCTCGGGCGCGCCAGCCTCATCGAGTGCGCGTCGCGCCAGCGCCGCGATCGCCCCGCCTGCTACGCCCGCGCGGCAGCCAACGCCGATGGCGACGATTTCGAACTCGAGGCTTGCCGCCTCATGGCTTGACGAGCCGCCATTGCACGATTGGCATGGCCGCGCGCCAACCCGAATAGCGTCCGACCGGCTCGGCATGTGCGATGGCGACCTGCGTAAGCGCTCCGCCCCAGCGCGCGCGCCAGCCGACACACTGAGCTTGCGTCTCCAGAGTCACGGCGTTGACGACCAGCCGTCCGCCCGCGGGCAGGGCGTCGTAAGCGCGGTCCATTATGCCTGGCGCGCTCGCGCCGCCGCCGATGAAGATCGCATCTGGTCGGGGCAGGTCGGCGAAGACATACGGCGCCTCGCCCGTGACGACCGAAAGCGCGGGAGCGCCGAAGCTCAGCGCGTTGCGGGCGATGCGCTGAGCGCGGTCGTGGCGGAGCTCGATCGCGACCGCGCCGTTTACGGGATCGGCCAGCATCCATTCGATGGCGACCGAGCCGGAGCCCGAGCCCACGTCCCACAGCAACTCCCCGCGTCGCGGCGCGAGAGCGGACAAAGTCATCGCGCGGATCTCGCGCTTGGTGATCTGCCCGTCGTGCTCGAACCAGTCATCGGGCAGCCCGGCCGCGCGCGGCAGGATGCGGGCGTCGCGCTCTGCGACCACCTCGAGCGCGACCGTGTTCAAGGCGGCGACATTGTCGAGCGCGAACGTTTGCGCTTCCGTGGTGCGAATGCGCTCGCGCGGTCCTCCCATCGCCTCGCAGATCGTGAGCCTCGATCGTCCCATGCGGCGCGCGGTCAAGAGCGTCGCCAACTTGGCCGGTGTAGCGTCATCCCATGAAAGCGCCAAAACACGCGCATTGAGCTGCAAATACGGGATGATTGCTTCGAGCGGGCGACCATGAAGCGTCAGCAAAGCGCAGTCCTGTTGGCTCCAGCCGAGTTGCGACGCAGCAAGCGCAAAGGCGGAGGGCGACGGGATTGAGATCATTTCGTTTGGCCCGAAACGACGCATGAGCATGGCGCCGACCCCGAAGAAGAATGGGTCGCCGCTGGCGAGCACGCATACAGCGCGCCCACGGCGTTTTTCGATCGCGTCGAGAGCGTTCTCGATCGGCGACGGCCAAGCCATCGTCTCGGCTTCCAACGATCCGGCAAGCGCGAGATGGCGTCTGCCGCCTACGACAAAGTCCGCTTGCGCGATGAGGCGTCGCGCGGCAGGAACAAGGCCGTCGATCCCATCCTCGCCGATGCCGACGAGGCCAAGCCAGCGTTCCTTGCTCATGGAGCCGCCCACTGAAGCCGCTTCGTCTGCTCATTCTTGGCGGCACGTCGGAGGCGAGCGCGCTTGCGCGCCGGCTTGCTGATAAGCCCGATATCGCGGCGATGCTGTCGCTCGCCGGGGCGACGGCCAATCCTGCTCAGGCGCCGATCCCCCAACGCATTGGCGGCTTCGGCGGCGTCGCCGGCTTGGCCACTTTTCTTGTCGGCGAGCGCATCGGCGCCGTCATCGACGCGACGCATCCGTTCGCTTCGCGCATATCCGCGAACGCGGTCGCGGCTTGCCGAGCGACCGACACGCCGCTTGTCGTCTTGACCCGACCAGCTTGGACGCCGCACCCCAGCGATCGTTGGATCGAGGTCGCGACAATCGATGAGGCCGTCGACGCTCTCGGGCCCGGCCCGAGCACAGTCTTCCTCACGCATGGCCGACTGCAGCTTGCGGCTTTCGCGCGAGCCCCACAGCATCGCTACATCGTCCGGGCGATCGACCGGCCCGCGGAGATCGACATGCTGCCCGGCTGCAAGCTGATCCTTAAGCGCGGGCCCTTCTCGCTCGCTGACGAAGTCACGCTTATGGGCAACGAGGGGGTGGAGGCGCTGGTCACCAAGAACAGCGGCGGCCACGCGACCTATCCCAAGATCGAAGCGGCGCGCGCGCTTGGAATCGAAGTCGTCATTGTGCGCCGGCCGCCCGCGCCCGAAGCCGAGACGCTGCACGATCTCGATGCCGTCATGAGCTGGATCGCTGCTCATCGGCAAGCTCCATAAGCGCGCGGCGTCAGCATCCAGGCCCGTGCGCCGTCGCGCGGGATGAAGCGCGTCTCGTTCGAGCCGACAATGACCAGAGTCGCCATGTCGACGAGGCTTGCGTCGGCTTCCCCGAGCGTCGTTAGCGTGAGCTTCTCGTCGGCTCGTCCCACCGCGCGAGCGAAGGCGACTGGCGTGGTCAGGGCCTTCACAGCTCGCAGCAAGTCGAAGGCTTCGACAATGCGAGTCGGACGCGCCTGCGATGCTGGATTGTAAAGCGCGATGACAAAATCGCCGTCACAAGCCGCGCGGAGGCGCCGTTCGACGATGGCCCAGGACTTGAGGTTGTCGGAAAGCGAGATCGTGCAGAAGTCATGCCCGAGCGGCGCCCCAAGCCGCGCCGCCGCCGCTTGCATTGCGGTCACCCCGGGCTTGACGGCAATGTCGAGCTTCAGCCATTGCGGGTCTTCCTCGATGGCCTCGAACACCGCCGCCGCCATCGCGAACACGCCCGGATCACCGCCGGAAACGACTGCGACTGCGCGGCCCTCTGCCGCAAGGCTTAATGCGAGGCGGGCGCGCTCCATTTCAACCCGATTGTTGCTCGCGTGGGCGCGTTGGTCCGTCCGCAATACGAGCCGTTCAACATAGGGGCCGTAGCCGACAATATCGCTCGCAGCCTCAATCGCCACGCTCGCTTCCGGCGTCATCCACTCGGCGGCGCCCGGACCAAGCCCCACAATCATGACGCGTCCCGTCACGGGCGCCGCCCTCTGCCGGGCGCGAGAATGAGCGAGAAATAGGGCGCGGAATTCGTCCTGCTTCTGACACAGCGGGGTCACGACCTCGCCCGCCATTGTCGCGCGCTCGACATAGATGGCGCGCTCCGCCATGCCTGCCGAGATGAGCGCCTCCCTGGCGCGCGCGAAGTTGCGGCCGATTTTCATGATCACCGCCGCGTCGGCGAGCTCAAGCCGGCGCTTGAGCTCACCCAGCGGCAGCGTCGCAGGCAAGACGACGAGCGCATCGTCCCCCCACGCCATCGGCGCGCCAGCCACACCCCAGGCCCCGCAAATGCTCGACACGCCCGGCACAATGCTGACATCGAAATTGTCGCGCAGGCGAATGAAGAGATGCATGAAGGAGCCGTAGAGCATCGGGTCGCCCTCGCTCAAAAGCGCGACGTCCCGGCCAGCTTCAAGATGCGACGCAATCGCGACTGTACATTCCTTGTAGAAGCGCGCCAGCGCATCGCGATAGGGCGGATCGTCGAAATGCGTCTCGTTGGTCATCGGGTAGTAGAGCGGCAACTCGACATGCGACGGCTTCAGCCAGCAATCGACGATCAAGCGCGCATTGCCGCGCCGTCCCGCCTTGGCGAAATAGGCGACGACGGGCGAGGCCGCGATGACTTTGGTCGCCTTGACAGTGAGCAGATCCGGATCGCCGGGGCCGATCCCGACGCCATAGAGACGGCCAAACGCGGTCATTCGATGTCGCTCGCCAGCGCATTGACGGCGGCCGCCGCCATTGCGCTGCCGCCTTTGCGCCCGCGGACGACGATGGAGCGCAAGCCACTCTCGATCAGCGCCTCTTTCGATTCGGCCGCGCCGACAAAGCCGACCGGCATGCCGATGATCGCCGCTGGCTGCGGCGCGCCCGCGGCGGTGAGTTCGAGCAGACGAAACAAAGCGGTCGGCGCATTGCCGATGGCGACCACGGAGCCGCCAAGCCGCGGCGCCCAGAGCTCAATCGCCGCCGCCGTGCGCGTCGTGCCAAGCTTCGCTGCGAGTTCAGGCGTCGAGGGATCGCTCAGCGTGCAAATCACGTCGTTGTTCGCCGGCAAGCGGGCGCGCGTGACCCCTTCGGCCACCATGCGCGCGTCGCAGAAGATCGGCGCGCCGGCACGAAGCGCTTCGCGCGCCGCCTCCGCAGCCCCCGGGGAGAACACGATGTCGCGGGCGGCCTCCACCATGCCGCAGGCGTGGATGACCCGCACGGCGACCCGCTCTTCGACGGGCGAGAAGCGCGCAAGGTCGGCTTCGCCACGGATGATTGCGAACGAGCGACGGTAGATCGCCGCGGCGTCCTTCTCGTATGCGTAGCTTGGTTTCACGTTGGTCCCGCGCCGGCAAACAGGCTTGCGCCCTCGCGAGCGAGAAGTTGCGCGACTTCGGCGCGCGTAAGGCCGCGCCGCGCCGGCGGATCGCCCGCTCTGCCGCCCAGAATGAGATCGTAGCCTCTCGTTGTCGCGGTGACGGTCATGGCTGTCGTCGTTGGCCTGGCGCATCCCTTGGCGCAGCCGCTGACGTGGAGCACGACGCCATTGTTCTCTGACAGCGTCTGGGCCCAGCGCGTCGCGTCGTCGCGTACGGGGCGAAGCCCATGCGCGCAGGCTGGCGCGCCGGGACACGCGGCGACGCGCAACCGCGGATCGCCAGCATCGACGATCAATCCGAACCCCGCGACCGCATCGACTAGCGACTCTGCGCCGTGCCGGTCGACGCCCACGATCAGAAAAGCGCGCCAAGGCGTGAGCCTTAGACCAGAGGCGCCGACGGAGCGCGCGCGTTCAACCAGCGCCTTGAGGCGAGCCGCCTCGATTTCGCCAAAGGCCGCCGCTGCGCCGACAACTAACCCCGCGCCGTAAGCGTGCGCGCCCAAAACCTCGCGCAACGCCGGGCTCCGTTGCGGCCGGCTGCATGGCTTCGGGCGGAGAGCCGCGTTCGCGAAGATCGCCTCAGCGCCTTCGCGTTCGACCAGCGCGCGCATCCGCCGCAGCGCCCCTTCACCATCGCCCGCAAGCGCTAGGAACGCATTGGCGAGCCCCGCGGCGACATCGCCGACCGCGTCGGGCGCGCATTGCACAGCGAGTGCATCTTCGCCCGCGAGAGTGACCCCGAACGTTCCGTCGCCCGCGGCGTCGAAGCGGATGTCGGCGTCGACGTCGCCAAGCGGCAGGCGCCCTTTTGCATCCAGGACGAAGCTGAATTTGGGCGGCAGCCGGCGAAGGTGATCGTCCTCTCTGAGCCGTGTCTCGAGCGCCACGACGCTGGGTCCGAGATCGAACGAAGCTTCTGGATCGACGTCATCGAGCGGACTTGCAACGATGTTGCGCAAGCGCTCGACTTCGGGGCCCGCGTCGAGGAGTTCTGCGTCTTCGAGACGCGCCTGGAGGGCGGGCAGCGTCCGCGCGCTCAACCCCCGCAGGTGCAGATTGGCGCGCGCCGAGAGCCCGATCACCCCATTGCCGCACCGAAGCGCGGCGTTCGCCAAGGCCGCAGCTTGATCGAGCGATAGCCGCCCTCTCGACGCCCGCACGCGTGCGAGCAGCCCATCGCCAGTCTCCATCGGCCGCAAGGCCCCCGGACACCAGCCTTTCCGATAGGGTGGCGACGGCTGGCGGACGGTGACCGCGTTCATGCCGCCTCCTTGCGCAGCCAAGCCAAGATACGCGCGCTTGAATTGCGCCGCGAGAGCCAGAAGCCGCGCCTCGCGGCCTCATCGAATATTTTCGCCATGTGGCATACGGCTTGACGATTGGCGCCGACAAGAAACGTGCGCACGGCGTCGTCGCCGAGCGTGGCGTCGAACATGAGATCGAATTGGGCGCTGTCCACGGCATCGGTCAGGGCGGCGAAACAATAGAGATTGTCGAGCGATTGGGCGATTTCGCGCCGCGCCGCGATGGCCGTGGCGCATCTGACCGGAAATCCAGCGCGGATTGGCGGCGCGTCCGCGAAGGGCGCGCGCGATTTCCTGCCCGAGCGTGCGGATCTTCGGCGCGCCGGGAGCGGTCGAGTCGAGATGGTAGAGGGCGGGAGTCGCTCCGACCTCGGCCGCGGCGGCGGCGAAGCCGCCTTCATGCTCGGCGAAGGCGTCGGCATCGAGCGCGTCCTGTCCCGGCAAATCCTGCACATGAACGAAGGCCTCGGCGCCGGCGACCCTCGACCGGAAGTCTCCCGCCGCTTCGCGCGCGTCGCCTTCGCCGTCATAAGCGTGGCTGGTTGCCGCCAAATAGGCCTCCCCCAGTTCGGACCGCTCCTTCCAGTCGCCTCGCGCAATGCGGGCGCCGAGTCCGACGCCATAAGCGCCGGGCGCCGCGCCGAATATGCGCGCCGCGCCCTCAAAACCGGCCAGCGGGTTGTCGTCGCTGCTTTCCTCCAACGCGGCGACGGCGCGAACGGCCGCCGCGAACAACGCGATCTGGCTCGGAAACACGTCGCGGAACAGGCCGGAAATGCGCAAGGTCACATCGACCCGCGGCCGGCCCAGCATCGCCAGCGGCAGGACATCGAAGCCGCTGACGCGAGTTGAGGCGGCGTCCCAGGTCGGCCGGCAGCCGATCAGCGCAAACGCTTGCGCGAGATCATCGCCGCCGGTGCGCATCGTCGCCGAGCCCCAAAGGTCGAGCATGATGCGCTTCGGCCAGTCGCCATGATCTTGCGCGTAACGCTTGCAGATCTCTTCGGCTGCGCGGCGCCCGATCTCCCAGGCGTTGCGGGTCGGCGCAGAGCGCGGATCGATGGCGTAGAGATTGCGCCCGGTCGGCAAAACGTCGAAACGGCCGCGCGCCGGCGCGCCAGCCGGGCCGGGTTGGACGAACCGTCCGCCAAGCGCGCGCAACAACCCGAGCGACTCAGCGGCGCCTGAGGCCGCCACGCGCTCGCCCAATCCTTCTCCCTCCGAAACCCTCACCCCCGATCCCTCTCCCACAGGAGAGGGGGGAGCGAAGCCGTCAGCGCTCTCAGGCGAGCGGCCGAACACATGCAGGCCATCGCCGATGCGCATGTCCTTTAGGTCGCAGAGCCAAGCGTCGAGGGCGACGAGCGCCTCGTCAGGCGGCTTGCCGTCGGCGGCGCATTCCTTGAGCAGGCCGCTGTCGCGCCCGCGGTCGAGAATGAGAGCCGCGATGAGGCGCGCCCGGCGCGGATCAAGCGCCTGCGCTTCCGCGAATTCGTCGAACAACGCCTCGAGCTCAAGCGCTGCGCCATGCGACCCGGCGGCGATCAACGGCGGCGTCAGATGGCCGATTGTGACGGCGCCGATCCGGCGCTTGGCCTGTGCGGCTTCGCCTGGGTTGTTGACGATGAACGGGTAAATGACCGGCGTTGGGCCAAGCAGAACTTCGGGCGCGCAGCTCTCGCTGAGCGCGACCGCCTTGCCAGGCAGCCATTCGAGCGTGCCATGCGCGCCGAGCTGAATGATCGCGTCGACCGTCTCCTGGCGCGCGAGCCAGAAATAGAATGCGACATAGGCGTGGCGCGGCGGCCGGTTGAGATTGTGATAGTCGCCCTTGCGCGACAATGCGTCGCCGCGGTCGGGTTGGACGGCGATGATGAGCTTGCCAAGCCTCACAAAGCGGAGCCGGAACGCCCCGCCGATCAAGTCGCGATCGTCGGTAGGTTCGCCCCACGCGGCGAACAAGGATTGCCGAAATTCGAGCGGGGCCAACGCGAGCGCGGCCTCGTATTCGGCGAGCGTCAGCGCCGCCTCGAGCGGCCCGTCCTCAAGAGCGGCGATTAGAGATGGGGCATCAAGACCGCAGGCCACATCATAGCCGGCGGCGCGCAGGGTTTCGCAAATCGCGATGGCGCTCGCCGGCGTATCGAGCCCGACCGCATAGCCGGTGCGTCCGCCGCGCGCCGGATAATCCGGCAGCACGCAGGCCAGGCGCTTGTCCGACGGCGCTTTGCGCCGGAGGTTCGCCCAGCGGCGAGCGAATTCGGCGAGCGAAGTCGACGCGGTCGGCGAGCGGCCGATGCGCGACCGCTGCGAACTCGGTCTGCGCGTCACGCGGGCTCGCCGCCTTGAACGAGATGGCGCGGGTGAGGATGCGCCCGTCGATCTCCGGCAGCGCGACATGCATCGCAAGATCCGAAGGCCCCAGCCCGCGCTGAGAAGCCGCGCCAAGCGTCGAGGCCGACGCCGGCCAGCACGACCTGCAAAACCGGCGCATCGAGCGCGTCGAGCGCCGTTCCCTCTTCTGCATCCAGGCGCGCGGAGAAGGCGGTGGCGTTGAGCACGACGTCAAAACGCTGTCGGTCGAGGAAGGCGCGCAACGGCGAAAGCGCCGCCTCGTCCTTGAGACTGGTCACGAAGATGCTGATGACCGCAAAGCCCTTGTCGCGAAGCGCGCGCGCTAACGCTTCAATGGGCTCAAGATCGTTGGCGAGATAGATGGAGCGATAGAAGACGATGAGGGCGCGCGCCAGCGTCGGAGCCCGCCTCGAAGCATGCGCCATCGAAGCGGCCGAAGGCGCTCACGGAAACAGGTGGCGGAGCGTCCGCCGCGCCTCCAATCTCGGAGGCGAGAAAGGCGAGGCACGCCGCCATATTCTCGGGGCCGCCCTCGTCAAAGTAGCGCCAGATGCGCTCGACCGCGTCGCTGTCCAGCGTCGAGGCCTCATCGAGGCGTGCGTCGTGGCGCCGATCTCCCGGCAGCAGCGCCAGCTTGACGCCGCTTCGGCGCGCCAGCGCTTGGAGTTCGTCGACGCCGTATCGCCAATAATCCGCTCCGCCGAGCACACGCGCCACCACGAGCTTGGCTCGTGCGCACACCTTGTCGAGATAGAGGTCGACCGAGAACGGATGACGCAAGGCGGCCAGCGAAGCGATCCTCAAGCTCGGCTTCGGCGTAGGCAGAGCGTCATAGGCGCGCGCCAGAGCGTTGAGGTCGCTGTCGGAAAAGGAGAGGAACACAATGTCCGCCGGCGTCTGGCCCAGGTCGAGCGCTTCGACCGTCTCGTCGAACGTCCTCGTCTCGATCCGGGGGACATGCATGGCCGGAGCTTAGCCGCCGAGCGCTGCGCCGACGGCGTCGCGGTCGACGCCTCGCCCAGCGATCACGACCAGGCGACCGAGCCTCGGCTCATCCACCCCCCAGGGCCGATCGAAGTCGCGACGAAAGCGCTGCCCCACACCCTGCACCAGCATCCGCAGAGGCTTGCCGGCGACGTCGATAAAGCCTTTGACGCGCAAGATGTCGTGAGCGCGCGTCGCCGCGATGAGTCGATCGATGAGTGTATCCGGATCGCGGACTGCAGGGATTGTAACGACGAACGTGTCGAAATCGTCGTGATCGTGCTCGCCTTCCGCATCATGGTGTGAGGGACGCGCGTGGAGATCGTCCTCGGCTGCGGCGTTCATGCCGATGAGCACGTCGGGGTCGATCACGCCCTCTCGAGTGGATGCAATCTTGACCGCGCGCGGCAAAGCCCCAGCGATTTTCGCCTTAAGCGCGTCAAGTCGCTCCTTGTCGACGAGATCAGCCTTGTTGAGCACGACGAGATCGGCGCTCATGAGCTGATCTTCGTAGACCTCCTCGAGCGGATTGTCATGGCCGAGCGACGGATCGGCCAAACGCTGCTCGGCGACGCGCGCGGGATCGTCCGCGAAACGCCCTTCCGCGACAGCGGCGGCGTCGACCACCGCAACGACGCCGTCGACCGTGAGCTTTGAGCGCAGGTCCGGCCAGTCAAAGGCCTTGATGAGCGGCTTGGGCAAGGCGAGGCCTGAGGTTTCGACCACGATGTGATCCGGCTTCGGTTCGCGGGCCAGGAGTTTCGCGATCGCCGGCGCAAAATCGTCGGCTACCGTGCAGCAGATACAGCCGTTGGCAAGTTCGATGATCGCGTCTTCCGGGCAGGCCGCATCCGAACAATTCTTGATAAGATCGCCGTCGACTCCGACGTCGCCGAATTCGTTGATAATGAGCGCGAGCCGCCGCCCGCCGGCGTTGGCCATGAGATGGCGGATCAGCGTCGTCTTGCCGGCGCCGAGAAAGCCGGTGACGATGGTGACGGGCGTCTTGGCGAGCATGAGGAGCCGATCCTTAAGCGGGCGCCGTTTCGGCGGGCGCAAGCGGTGGGGTGCGCGAAACGACGCCCTTGCGAAAAGAAAGGGGCCGCTCGCGCCAGGGAACGATTCCCTCAGGCGAAGCCGCATAGCGGCGCGCGGCGGCGACGATGTCCTCAAGGTGCGACTCGCGTCTCAAGTCCCCGATGACGTAAGTCCATTTGCCTTGCGCGGCGAGCGCGATCGTGCACGGCCGTTTGCACACGGACAGGCATTCGACGGCCATGAGCGCGATATCGGGCTCGGCGGCGAGGCGCTCGTTGAGCGCTTCGAACAGGCTCGACCCCATTGGCCCTTCGTCCGACTTGCAGGTGATGCAGACCAGCAAGGTGGCGGCGGCGGATAGGCCGCTCTCGGCGTTCATGGCTCGTCAGTCCGAGCCAGCGAATAATGAGGTCGGCGGAGATCGAAAGTCTGTCGGCCGGTCACAAACGCTCCTTGACCGCCCCTCCGGCGGCCTTTCGGGATCCATAGCGCAGCACGGCAGGTCTCCTGGCTTGCAGCGTATCGCCGACGCCGCCTTCCCGAACCTTGTGAAAAGTCCAGTGGCGAGAAGCGTCAGCACGCCGCTCACAGTCGCGGGGGCGGCCACGGATCGGCGGAAGCCTACCGTGTTCCCTTTTCATCCTCGGTCAAATCGAGGAACCGTGCTTTGGTTTATGTCCCAGCTTCGAGAAGGGTTGTCAAATGGAGCGCGACGCGCTTGCGCCCCGCTGCGGAGCTGGAAATCCGACCGGCCCACGGCTCAAAGGCTGCATCGGGGCAGGCGCCAAACATCGAGAAAGTTTGGCCCGGACTTCGGCGGGCAACTCTGCCAGCGATTTGGGGCGCGCGCCTCGAGGCCCGAACGACGTTCTGAGCTCCCACAACGCTGTAATTTTGGTTTCCGCCAAGACGGGGCGCTGGGTTACGACGGAGTTCTCCCCGTTCGCTGAAAGAGTCTCTGCGCCGAACAGCGTTTCAGCGAATCGGCGCTCCATTTCCTGCTGCAACAGGGCGAGCGCATCCTGAGCGGCCGCCCACGGCGGAGGCTGGGGGGAAGAACGGCAAAATGGGGCGCTGACCTGCATGAGGCTCGAAGCGCGCACGACAGCCGGCGCGCAAACCCCCAGCGAGGCCAAGCCCCGCAGGAATCGACGCCGAGGGACAACAAAAGAACCCATCGTTGGCAATCCACTGGCGCTTGCTGATGAGTACGCGCCGGCAGTTGCATTCCGCCAACGCTGACGCCGATGACGGAGCGAACGGATCTCTATTGTTCTTGTGTCGCTCCATTGGCAATTCTAGCAGCACTGTCGGACTTCGTGGACATCCCAAATCGGGGGAGCTTAGGGCTGCGGTCTTGAACGGTCCCTGAACTACACGCAACCTATGGTTTTGTTTTGTCGGCGACTTTGCCCGGATTTGCACGGTTCGATCCGGAGCGCTAGGCGTCAAAAACTGGGCCGGCGCCCTTCTCTCCGTGCGAGAATCGACATGACCGACGCGGACCGTCATCAAACGAAAATGGCCAAGCGCAAGGCCGCGCAGGACGCGGAAGTCGCCGCCAAGCCAATTCTGGAAAAAGGCCTGCTCATCGTCCACACCGGCCCGGGCAAAGGCAAGTCGACCGCGGCCTTCGGACTCGCGTTGCGCGCGCTCGGACGCGGCCATCGCGTTGGCGTGGTGCAGTTCATCAAGGGCGCATGGTCGACAGGCGAACGCACGGCCATCGAGCGCTTCGGCGCCCAGGCCGAGTGGCGCACGATGGGTGAGGGCTTCACCTGGGAGACGCAGGACCGCGCCCGCGATGTCGCGGCGGCGAGCGCCGCTTGGGCGGAGGCCAGGCGCATGATGGCCGACCCTTCGATCCGTCTCCTCGTGCTCGACGAACTCAATATCGCGCTTCGCTACGACTACCTGCCGCTTGCCGAAGTTGTCGCGGCGCTCATTAAGCGGCGACCCGGCCTGCATGTCGTCGTCACCGGCCGCAACGCCAAGGCGGAGTTGATCGAAGCGGCCGATTGCGTCACGGAGTTCACGCTCGTCAAGCATCACTTCGCTGCCGGAGTGCGGGCGCAAGAAGGTGTTGAGTTTTGAACACTCGGGCATTGACCGCGCCAGCCTGGTTTGTGGCGGGGTCGCCGACCGCGTCCCTCAACCCCCGACCCCTCTCCCGGCATAGGGCGTCTGGAAGGACGCCCGTCATTCGACGGGCTATGGGGAGTGGGAAGTGACCGCACGAGCGCTGATGTTCCAGGGGACGGGATCGGATGTCGGCAAGTCGTTGGTCGTCGCGGGCTTAAGCCGCGCTTTTGCCCGGCGCGGGCTTCGCGTCCGCCCGTTCAAGCCGCAGAACATGTCGAACAACGCCGCCGTGACCGACGACGGCGGTGAGATCGGCCGCGCCCAGGCGCTGCAAGCGCGCGCATGCGGCGTTTCATCGAGCGTGCACATGAACCCGGTGCTGCTCAAGCCGCAGAGCGAAATCGGCGCGCAGGTCGTCGTGCAGGGCAAGGTCATTGGCAATGCGCGCGCCCGCGAGTTTCAGGCGCTTAAGCCCAAACTGATGAGCGCCGTGCTCGACAGCTATGCGCGGGTGAGCGCAGAAGCCGATCTCGTGCTCGTCGAAGGCGCGGGCAGCGCAGCCGAACTCAACCTGCGCGAGGGCGACATCGCCAATATGGGCTTCGCCCGCGCTGCGAACTGCCCCGTCGCGCTGATCGGCGACATCGATCGCGGCGGCATTTTCGCCCAGATACTTGGCGTCAAAGCGGCGCTCGCGCCTGACGACGCAGCGACCATCGTCGGGTTCATCGTCAACAAGTTCCGCGGCGACGCGAACCTGTTCCTCAGCGGCATGATGGCGCTCGAAGCGCATACGCACTGGCAAGCTTTCGGCCTCTTGCCATTCTTCGCCGAGGCTGCGCGGCTGCCGGCGGAAGACGCCTTCAGCCTCGGCGACAGAAAGTCGCGGGCAAGTGGCGCGGTGACCATCGTCATCCCGATGCTGGCGCGCATCGCCAATTTCGACGATTTCGATCCCCTACGCATGGAGCCCGACGTGCGGCTCGCCTTCGTGCGCCCGGGCGAGCCGCTGCCGCTCGCCGATCTCATCATCCTGCCCGGAAGCAAGGCGACAATCGCCGATCTTAAGTTCCTTCGTGGGCAGGGCTGGGATATCGACCTCCTCGCACATGCACGACGCGGCGGGCGCGTGCTGGGCGTTTGCGGCGGCTATCAGATGCTGGGCAAAACCGTGTCAGACCCGCACGGCATGGAGGGACCGCCGGGCGAGGTCGAGGGCCTGGGCCTGCTTGATGTCGCCACTCGGCTGACGGCTAAGAAGGCGCTCAGCCAAGTCGACGGCGCGTGCCTCACGAATGGCGCGCCATTCCGGGGCTACGAGATGCATGTCGGCGAGACGGCAGGTCCCGACTGCGCCCGACCGCTCCTGCGGTTCGCCGACGGGCGCCTCGATGGCGCGATCTCGGCGGACGGCCGCATCGCCGGCGCTTATGTGCATGGGCTGTTCGCCGACGACCGACAGCGCGCGGCGTGGCTCGCGATCCTTGGAACGGCGACCGCGATCAGCTACGAGGCCACGATCGAGCGCACGCTCGACGCGCTCGCCGATCATTGCGAGGCGCATCTCGATTGTGATGCGCTGCTCGCGGCTGCGCGCTAGGCGACCTGCGAAAGATCGCCCGCGCCGGAATTTGGATTGTCTTGGATGGGCCGGCTTTGGGGGCGGAAAGCCTCCTCAAGAGGGGTTGGAAAAGCTTGGATTTCCTTGGATTCTCTCGTCCGAATCGAGCCTTTTCAAGGGGTTACGAAGGGACTTCGACGAGATGTTTTTTCGTGGGCCTCCGCCGCGACGGCGTCCAGCGCCGGGACGCAGGCGAGGGCGTGGGTTTCGGCACGCGTTCTTCGCTTTCGGAAGGATTGGACATAGGCTCTCGGCTTTGACGGCGATCCTACGATCGTAACCGACGTTTCCCAAAAAGTAAACGCTTTTCCACAGTTTCTGTTTTTAAAGAGAGATTCGGCCGGTTCGGAGCGAAATCGCCGATGGCTTCAAGGGGCGCTGCGGATCCCCTCGCTCTCGGCGCGTTTCATCAGCAAAGCCGCGTCGTCAGGCAACAAAAAACGCTGCGCCACGAGATCGTTGGCCGACTGCTTGAACGCCGCGAGATAGACATCCTTAGTCGGATACCGCTCCTCGATCGACAGCCGCGGATCGCCCGCCGCGATGCGCTCAGCCTTTGTAGCTGCGAACGGAATGAAGCTCCCCTGCAAATTGCACATGCCGTTCTCGAAGCGATCCTTGCGGCCAAGATTCCAGCCGGTGTATGTGCCGATCGGCGTCTGCAAGAACACCGAACGGATTCCCGCTAGATCATTGCCGTCGGCGTCGACCTGTATCTCAAGAATCCCATAGCCTCCCGATCCGACTTGCGGGGGCTCGCGCGTGATGATTCCGCTCGAATCTTCGGCGCGATAGAGCGGGCCAAAATCGAGAACGTGCAGATTGTCGTAAATTCGCAGCGGCGAAACCGCCGGCCGCTCCACTTCGCCATAAAAGTTCGCGGGGATCTCAGGAAACCGCACCCGGTCTGGGGCAACGAGCGTGCCGTCGGCTGTGCGCGGCTTGGCGCTCGGCGGCGGCGCAACTCCGTCTCGCACCCATGCGGTCAACGCGGTCAGCAGCGCGCGCATCGTCCAGATCTGCGGATTCGGATTCGGTTGCTGCTGACAATTGCCGAAGGGCGGACGCGCGGCGAGCGGCAGGGGCGCCGCCCCATGCTGGGTGCTCGCCATGATGTAGGTGCGGACATTCGGCGGATCGGCAACGTCGGTTCGGCCGAGCGGATCGGTCAGGCCAAGCGATTGGCGCCCTTCCCACATCTCGAGCGCGGTCGCGACATGAAAGAGCTTCGGACAGGTGTCGGTCGCGCCGCACCGGTCAAACAGGCCTCCCGTTCGTTGGGTCAAAGGATCGGTTTGGCGCGCATAGGTGAAGGGGAAGTCGTAAGCCGGATAAAGATGATCGGTCTGCTCACCCCAAGCCCGCACCGGCTGGCCAAAGCGAATGTTGAGCGGCATGAGGCCGCCGCCGATATGCGGGAAGGCGCCGTCGAAAACGCGGCGTCCCGCCTCGTCGCGATTGAAGCCGAGCGCAAGCAGGCTGCGAATCATCCGCCCGCTCTGCGAGCTTCCCTCGATGATCGCGAGATTGTCGGGTCGATAGACCGGATTCGCGGTCCCCACGTCGTCTTTGTCGGAATTGCGCAGGAAGGCGCCAAGATCACGGGCGGCGGCAAATCCTAAGCCCCCGACAGTCGGGTCCTTGGCGCGATAGATCAATTCGTAAAGATGTCCCGATTTGAAGCCGTCGCGGAGGCAGACGTGCTTCTCGTCTGGCGTCAAAGCGCCGCCCTGCGCGCAGGTTCCAAAGGTCCAAGCCGAGTTCGGAATCGGCTCCCGCGGGTCCTGCTCTCGCGCCCTGACGGTCAGCGTCGGCAGAAATCCATCCGCAAACGGCGTCGAATTGTCCATGCTCGCGGTCGGATAAGAGTCGTAGCTGTCGATCGGATAGTTCTGGATCTGCTGGCTGAGGCTGATCGGCACGCTCATTGCCGGAACCGGCGTTATGATCTCGGAGCGCACAAGGCCGGTGATCGGAGAGCCGTCGTGATTGTGCGCCACAATCGCCGGCATGCCGATGCGAGACATGCCTGGACGCACATCCATTTCCCATCCGAACCACACCATTGTGTAGCCGGCCCGCATGAGCCATCCGTCGCCGGGAGAGGACAAGGCATTGCGGTCGGCGACGCCTCCAGTGACCCCTTCATTGAAGCTTACGGGCGCAAGCTTATTGCCGCGATTGTTGACTTCGAAGAACAGGATGCGATTCCCGCGCGCCAGGTCGGCAGGCTTCAGGAGCTCGATATTGGTCACATATTCGACCATGCCCCGCGCATTGCGGGGCGCGAGGTTGATGTCCTGGATACCGGAGTTGGCAGGATCGGCGGGATCGAGTTCGCCCGTGACCCGGCCGATCAGATGCTCATAGGGTCCAGCGTCGCCAAAGGACCGGCCGCCGAAGGCGGGCTCCGTTTTGGTGATCTCAATATGCGTGATCCTCGCATCGGCCTCGGCGACCATGAAGGCGAGCGCAGCCACGCCGATCGCAACGCGTCCGAGCGAACCCCTCATCATTCTCTCCCGATAGCGACGCTTCCGACCGAGAGGATAACCGACACCGCCAGGAGCGTCACGGCCTGGATTACGCATGCGCGCCTGTAGAGTCGCAACGCGCGCTGGATGTCGGCGGCGCCCGTTTCGCGTCGGCCGTCTCCCATGAAGGCGTCGTCGACCAGCGTCTCGCGGTAGACGCGGGGTCCCGCCAGCTTGAGGCCGAGCGCGCCGGCCATCGCCGCTTCGGGCCAGCCTGCGTTGGGCGAGCGATGATGTGGCGCGTCGCGCCATACCGCACGCGCTGCCTCCCGCGCCGAGGCGCCCGGGGTCAGGACGGCGGCGAGAACGAGCCACAGCGCCGCGAGCCGCGAGGCCGGCAGATTGACGAGATCGTCGAGCCGCGCCGCAGCCCAGCCGAACGCTTCGTATCGTTCGTCTCTATGCCCGATCATGCTGTCGGCGGTGTTGATCGCCTTGTAGAGCGCGCCGCCGACGAGGCCGCCGAGCGCGATCCACAGGATGGGCGCGACGACCCCGTCCGAGAAATTCTCCGCCAGGCTCTCGATCGCCGCGCGCGCCACGCCCGCCTCGTCCAGCACGTCCGGATTGCGCCCGACGATCTTCGCGACCGCGCGGCGGCCCTCATGGAGACCGCTGTGGAGCCCTTCGGCCACCGCCCTCGCATGGATCGCAAGGCTGCGCTGCGCCGGCAGGCTCGCGGCGAGAAGGGCGAGCGCGGCGAAGCCGAGCGCTCCGGCCGAGAGGCACAGGCGGGTCGCCGCCCAGGCGACGAAGGCGACCGGCGCGAGATAAAGCCCAAGGGCAAGGACGCCCGCCGCCCGGCGCGCGGCGAAGCCCACGTCAGCGCGATTGAGCCGCGCCTCAAGCCACGCGAGCCAAATCCCCATCCAAGTGACGGGGTGGCCAATCGCGCGATAGAGAGGCGCCGGATAGCCGATCAGCGCCTCTACGATAGTGGCGGCGAGCGCGAGCGGCAGCGAAAACGAAAGCCACATGATGACGGGTTTGAATTGGACCGACGACCGGGCGTTCACCTATCACGGCGGCGCGCTCGAAGTCGCGCGCCGGCTCGTGCCCCAGGCGCCCGAGCCCTGGATCGACCTGTCTACGGGCGTCAATCCGCACGCCTATCCTTTGCCGGATCTTGCGCCGGAAGCGTGGTCGCGGCTGCCCGAAACGGGCGCGCTGGCGAAGCTCGAAGCTGCAGCCGCGCGCCGTTACGGCGTGGCCGCCGCAAGCGTGGTCGCCGGCCCCGGCTCGCAGGCGCTCATCCATGCGCTCGCTCACATCTTGCGGCGAGGCGCGGTCGGCGCGCTCACGCCAACCTATGGCGGTTTCGCGGAGGCCTTCGCGGCCGTAGGCGCTCGGGTCGCCGAAGCGAAGCGGCTCAAGGACATGAACGGGCTCGACGTCGCCATTGTGGTCAATCCGAACAACCCGGATGGGCGGATCATTCCGCGCGGAGACCTCCTAGCCCTGCACGAGCGCCTTGCGCGGCGCGGCGGCGTGCTTATCGTCGACGAGGCCTTCGCCGATTTCGACCCTTTTGCTCTTGAGTTTACGCGCGGATCGCCTCGGCGCGTCTCTTCCCCCCAAAGCCCGTCCACTGGACGGGCTATGCCCGCCCCCACAAGAGGGGGCGGGTGCGCTAACGTCATTGATTCCGCCGAAATGCAGCAGGCTCTAGACCCCGAGGAGAGCCTCGCGCCGATGCTGCCCGCAAGCGGCGCGATCGTGCTGCGCTCGTTCGGCAAGGCCTATGGGCTGGCGGGACTTCGTCTCGGCTTCGCGCTCGCTTCGGCGGACATCGTCCCGTCATTGCGGGCCGCCCTTGGCTCGTGGCCGGTGAGCGGGCCTGCGATTGCGATCGGAATGCGCGCGCTCGCCGATTCGGATTGGCTGGAGGCGATGCGCGCGCGCCTCGGCCAAGGAGGCCGCGCGGCTCGACGCGCTCCTGCAAGGGGCCGGCTGGCAAATCATCGGTGGAACGCGCCTGTTTCGATTGGCGGCGCATCAAGCCACGCGCGCGCCGCCTTCGAGCGGCTGCTCGCCGCGGGAATCCTCGCTCGCCCCTTCGCGGACGAGCGGACTTGGCTGCGATTCGGGATTCCGGGAGACGAGAACGCGTGGGAAAGGCTGGCTGCGGCTCTGCAGGGCTGACGCGCTTGCCTTCCCGCGCGCGCCGCATAAAAGGCGCGCATGGGCCATCGCGCGCCGCGAGTCTTCACGATTCCCTCCGGGGCGCCGTTTCTGCCGACACTGAGCCGCGCGCTTCTGGATGGCGTGCTGATCGACGGCTTCCCGGGCGCGGGCGGGCCGATGGCGCTAACCGACGCCACGATCTACGTGCCGACGCAGCGCGCCGCTCAAGCGCTGGCCAAGGCGCTGCTTTCGGCGAGCGGCGCATCGAGCCTGCTGTTGCCGCGCATTGCTCCGCTCGGCGCCTTCGAGCCGGACGAGACGGCCGCATGGTTTGACCCCGAGGGCGAGGAGGCGCGCGCGGCGGTCCCGCCTGCGGTCGGCGCCTTGACGCGCCGCCACGCGCTCGCGACCCTGACCCGCGCCTGGGGAAAAGCGCTCAAGGGCGCGATTCGACAGGCCGACGCCGATGGGCGCCTCATCTTCGATCCAGCCGAGGCCGCGCTCGTCGCGGCGACGCCCGCGCAGGCTTACGCGCTGGCCGGCGATCTCGCCGCATTGATCGACGACATGATCATCGAGGGGGCGCCCTGGTCGAGGCTCGGAACGCTCGCGCCCGAGCTCTACGATCCCTATTGGCGCATCACCCTCGATTTCCTCAAGATCGCCTTCGCCCATTGGCCGCAATGGCTCAGCGAGCGCGGCCTCATCGACCGGGCGAAGCGGATCGCGCTCTTGATCGAGGACGAAATCAAAGCGCTCGAGAGCCCGCGGCGCGGTCCGACCATCATCGCCGGCTCGACCGGCGCCAATCGCGCCACCGCCCGGCTCATCGCTGCGATCGCGCGCGCGCCACAGGGCGCCGTGGTGCTGCCGGACCTCGACGTCAATCTCGACGACCGCACATGGGCGATGATTGGCGCGAGCGAGGACGGTTCCCTCGGCCTCGCGGGCCATCCGCAGGCCTTGCTGCATCGGCTCATTCGCGTGATCGGCGTCAAGCGCGAGGACGTCGCGCCCCTCGGCTCGCCCACGCCTCAGCTTGCGGCGCGCTCCGCCTTCCTGAGCGAAGCGCTTCGTCCGGCGGAATCGACCGATCTTTGGCGCGAACGGGGCTGGACCTTGTCGCCGCTCGCCCTCGCGACCGCGCTTCAAGGCGTCACGCTCGTCATCGCCGACAACGAGAACGAGGAGGGCCTGGCGCTGGCGATCGCGATGCGGGAGGCGCTGGAGACGCCGGGCAAGACCGCAGCCCTCATCACGCCCGACCCGTCGATCGCGCGCCGGGTCGCGGCCGAGCTCGCCCGCTGGGGCGTCGAGGTCGAAAGTTCGGCCGGGCGCGCGTTGGGGCAAAGTTCGGCGGGCGCGCTGGCTAGGCTGATCCTTGAAGCCGCGATCGAGTTCACGCCGCGCTCCTGTCTTGCGCTCCTCGCCCATCCCGCGGTCCGCTTCGGCCGCTCCCTTGGCGAGGTCGAAGCCGCGACGCGCGCGCTCGAGCTCGCCGTCTTTCGCGCCGTCCCGCTTGCCTCGCTCGATGATCTGGAACGCGCGTTCGCGGCGGCGCGCGCGGCCGCCGAGGAGCAGCACGCGCATCCCGCGATCCGCCGCCTCCGCGAACGCGACCGGCAGGCGGCGGAAGCGCTGGCGCGCGACGTCGTAGCCATGCTCGCGCCCTTGCGCGCGCTTGGCTCCAGCGCGTCCTTGCGCGACTGCCTCGCCCAGCACCGGGCTGCACTCGCGGCCGTAGTTACGGGAGCACGCGGCGTAACGGAGGACGCGCACGGGTTCGAGCCATTGACGGAACTCATGGACGAATGGAGCGAGGCTGCGGCCGAGAGCTTCCCGGCTGCGCTCGGCGAATACGCCGCTTTGTTCGACGATGCGCTCGCCGCGGCGCGCGCCCCGCCGGCGAGCGGCGGCCATCCGCGGCTCATGATCCTCGGTCTCCTCGAAGCGCGTCTCTTGAGCTTCGATCGCGTGCTTCTGGCGGGGCTCGACGAAACGGTCTGGCCCCCGGCGGTCGAGACCGACGCCTTTCTCAACCGCCCGATGCGCGCTGCGCTGGGTTTGTCCGCGCCGGAGCGGCGCATCGGCCAGACGGCGCATGATTTCGTCTCCGCGCTCGGGGCGCGCGAGGCGATCCTCGAGCCGTGCGAAGAAGCGCGGCGGCCAGCCGACCGTCGCGTCGCGCTTTCTTCAGCGCATGGCGGCCGCAGCCGGGCATAAGGCCATGACCGAGCCTGAAGAGCGCGGCCAGCGCTATCTCGCCTACGCGCGCGCCCTGGATCGGCCGACCGAATTCCGACCACAGCGAAGGCCGGCGCCGCGCCCTCCGGTCGAACTTCGGCCAAAAGCGCTCAGCGTCACTCGGATCGAGACTTTGCGGCGCGATCCCTATGCGATCTACGCCGAATATGTTCTGCGCCTGAAGGCGCTGGAATCGGTCGAGGGGGACATTCGGCCGCGCGAGACGGGGATGGCGTGGCACGCGGCGCTGCAGGAGTTTGCCGAGGCCTATCCGTCCGGCGCACTCCCGCCGGACGCGCGCGAACGGCTTCTGTCCATTGCGCGAGCGCGTTTTGCATTGCTCCTTGAGGATCCGGCCTTCGCGCTCCAATGGCCCAATATTGAAAAGGGGCTCGATTTCTTCCTCGCCTTCGAGCGCAAAACCCGAAGCGCGATCGCGCAGATTTGGGTCGAGCGCCAGGGCGCGATCGCCGTGCCGCTCGCAAGCGGAACGCCGTTCAAGCTGAGCGCGCGGGCGGACCGGATCGATCTCCTGCAATCGGGCGGCGCGCGGCTCATCGACTACAAGAGCGGAGCGCCGCCGATCGCGAAGGAAGTCAAGGCGGGGTTTTCGCCGCAATTGACTTTGGAAGCTGAGATGCTGCGGCAGGGAGGGTTCGAGGGGCTGCCCCCGCTCGACGCCGAGGAGGCGCTCTATCTCAAGCTTGGCGGCGCCGCGGGCGGCGAAGAAAAACATGCCGGCGGAAAGGGGGAGAACATCCTCGAACTCGCCGAGCAGCATTTTGCCGGGCTCAAGATGCTGCTCGATGCGTTCGCCTGCGCGGACACGCCGTATCTGTCGCGCCCGTTCCCCAAATTCGTCCCCCGTTTCTCGGACTACGACCATCTCGCGCGGGTCAAGGAATGGTCGGCGACCGGAGGCGAGAGCGATTCAGGGGACGCGCAATGAGCCGCTCCCTCGCTGTTCCCGAGGCCCTGCGCCGCCGGCAAGCCCTGGCCTCAAACCCGAAGAGCTCGGCATGGGTGTCGGCCAACGCCGGCAGCGGCAAGACCCATGTCCTCACCCAGCGGGTGCTGCGGCTCCTGCTCGACGGAACGCCGCCGGCGCAGATCCTCTGCCTTGCCTACACCAAAGCGGCGGCCGCAAACATGGCCGATCGAGTTTTCACGAAACTCGCGCAGTGGACGAGCCTCGACGACAAGGCCTTGACGGAAGCCATCGTCGACTGCGGGGCGTCCGCGCCGAGTCCGCATGACCTCGTCTTCGCTCGGCAATTGTTCGCGCGCACCATCGAGACGCCCAGGCGGCCTCAAGATTCAGACGCTGCACGCCTTCGCCGAGAGGCTGCTCAGGCTCTTTCCGTTCGAGGCGAACGTGCCCGCTCACTTCAACGTTCTCGATGAGAGCGAATCGAAGCGGCTCTTGCGTGAGGCGCGCGACGCTGCGCTCGCCGAGCTCAGCGCCTCGAGCGAGAGCGCGGGCGCGCTCGATCTGGTCGCGCGCGAGTCGGGCGCGGCCAGATTCGATGAGCTTCTGACGGAGGCGCTCGGCCGCGCCGAGACGTTCGCCGCGCATGACGATGCGCTCGCCTATGCCGCCGCGTTGAGCGCTCCCCTCGGTCTTAAGCCCGGCGCGACGGTCGCGAGCGTCGAGGCGGAGATGCTGGGCGGCGACGTCGGGCGCATGCGGCGCGAAAAGTGGGCGAAGGCCCTCGAGGCCGGCAAGAAGCAAGACCAGAAAATTGCCGAGAACCTTCGCGCGGCGAACGAAGACGGCGCTCGCCAAGTTTGTGTCCAGGCGCTGCTCAAGGCGTTGTTCAAGGACGATGGCGAGGGCGGTCCTCACGGCGGCGAGAATGGCCAACTGACGACCAAAGGCTTGTGCGAAAAGCTTCCGGCGCTCGAGGAAGACCTACGTCGCGAGCAAGGTCGTTTGCTTCCCTTGCGCGAGCGCAGGCGCGCCGCGCTGACGCTTGAACGCAGCGCCGCCTTGTTCGTGGTCGTGCGATCAATCCTGGCCGCATTCGCGCGGATGAAAGCCGAGCGCGGCGCGCTTGATTTCAACGATCAGATCGTGCGCGCGCTCACGCTGGTGACGCGCTCGAGCGCCGCATGGGTGCTGCACAAGCTGGACTACGGGCTCGATCATTTGCTGCTCGACGAAGCCCAGGACGCGTCCGAGCCGCAATGGGGCATTCTCGCCGCGCTCAGCGCCGAGTTTTTCGCCGGCGCCGGCGCGCGGCCCAAGAACCGCACCGTCTTCGCGGTCGGCGACGAGAAGCAGTCCATCTTCGCCTTCCAGGGCGCGGCGCCGCAGATGTTTGCGGAAATGAGGCGCGCGTTCGAAAAGCGTCATCGCGAGTCGAACCGGCCGTTCGCCGAGGCGCCCTTAACCTTCTCGTTCCGATCGGCGCAGAAAATTCTCGACGCCGTCGACAGGACCTTTCGGACCGAACTGGCGTGGCGCGGCGTCGCAGCCGCGGGGGAGCCGCCGCCGAAACACGACGCGATTCGGAGCGCCCTGAAAGGCGTGGTCGAGCTGTGGCCGCCGATCGCCCCGCCTCCGGCGCCGGAGCCGGAAGACTGGCGCGTGCTTGAGCAGCCGGCACAGGACGACCCACCGGTGGTTCTCGCCAAGCGGATCGCCGAGGTCATCAAGAGTTGGCTCAAGCCGACCTCGCGTGAGCGCTTGATCGACCCGAGCACCGGCGAAATCCGGCCCGTTCGCGAAAGCGACGTCATGATCCTGGTGCGCACCCGCAACGCTTTTTTCGAAGCGATGATCCGGGCGCTGAAGGCCGCGGATGTGAAGGCCGCCGGCGCCGACCGGCTCAAGCTCAAAGACCATATCGCAGTCATGGACCTCATCGCCGTTGGCCGCGCGGCGCTGCTGCCGGACGATGATCTGACGCTGGCCTCAGCGCTCAAGTCGCCGCTGATCGGTTTTGACGACGACTCTCTTATGAAGATCGCGGCGGGACGGAACGGCTCGCTCGCCGACGCGCTTATGGCCTGGGATGAAGGTCCCGCGATCGAGGCCACGCGCCGGCTTGCCGCGTGGCGCGAGCGGGCGAAGGCGCTTTCGCCCTTCGCCTTTTATGCGCGCCTCCTCGGCAAGGACGGCGGTCGGCGAGCGCTGATCGGCCGGCTAGGACCCGAAGCCGCCGACCCGATCGACGAATTCCTGACCCTGGCGTTCACGCATGAGCAGCGCGAGGCGCCGTCGCTTCACAATTTTCTTAGCCAGGTTGAATCCGCCGATGTCGAAATCAAGCGCGACATGGAGGTCGAGACGGAGGGCGTGCGCGTGCTCACCGTCCACGCCAGCAAGGGGCTCGAAGCGCCGATCGTCTTTCTGCCCGATTCCTGCGGCGGTCCCGACGCGCGGCACGAGCCCAAGCTGATGCGGCTCTCGTCAAGGCCGGGCGACCCGCCGGTCCTGGCCTGGGCGAGGAAGTCAGCCGAAGACGCCGACGCGGTCGCCATGGCGCGAGCCGAGGCGCGCGCGGCTCAGGCGGGCGAACATCGGCGCCTGCTCTATGTCGCGATGACTCGGGCGGCTCAGCGCCTCATTGTCGCCGGTTACCTGAACTCCAAAGCCCGTCCAGCCGATTGCTGGTACGATCTCATCCATGCGGGCCTTGCCGATGCGCTTGTCGAAGCGCCGGCCCCGTTCCGCGGCGGCGAGACGATCCTGCGCTTCGGCGAGGGCCTCCGCGCCGAGGGTGGGGCGGAAACTGCGTCCGCTCCCGTCCTCGAGGCCCTTCCTGGTTGGCTCGTCGCCAAGGCCCAGCCCGAGGCGGCGCCTGCTCTGCTCAACCCTTCACGCGCCGGCGGCGTCGGCGGCGGCGATTCGGAACGAGCCCTCGAGGGGAGGCTCGCGCATGCTCTGCTTGAGATGCTGCCTAACCTTCCGCCTGAACGCCGCCCGGGCGCGGCGATGGTTTACCTCGGCGCCTGGGGCGGCGCGCTCGCCGAATCAGTGCGCGCCGCGCTCGCCTCCAAGGTGCTTGCGGCGATCGGAGCGCCGGAATTGAGCTTTCTCTTTGGGCCCGACTCGCGAGGCGAAGTCCCGCTCGCGGGATTGCTCCGGCGGGTGGGGCGTCCCGACCTTGCCTACAACGGGCGTCTCGACCGGCTTGTCGCAACCGACCAGGGTGTATTCATCGTCGACTTCAAACTCGGCGAAAAGCCAGATCGGCCGGCCTCGTCCCACGTCGCCCAACTTGCGCTCTACCGCGCTGCTTTGCAGCCGCTCTATGGTGAAGCGTCGATCCGCGCGGCGCTCGTTTATCTTGACGGCCCGACGCTCGCGCCAGTCAGCAGGGAGGAGCTCGACGCCGCCCTCGACGTCATCGCCGCTGCGTCATAGCGTAGCCACAGTGGCCCCATTAAACCCAGTATTTGGCCGCAATTCTGCAAGCCCGCCCTGTCTTGATTGCCTTGATGAGGTCGCATTTGCTGGCCAAGGTTCCGCGCGATGACGAAGGGAACGCGTCAGGGCGGGCGCCCGATTCATTTGTCTTTTGGTCTGGGGAAGCTTGGGCGGCGGCGCGGCGCCGTGTGCGCGGCGGCCGGGCTCAGCCTCGCAATGGTTCTGGCGACGGGCGAGTTTGCCGCCGAGGCCCAGAAAATCCCTTATGGCATGGTGCCTTACGGCCGTCCTGTCTACAAGAACGGCAAACGAATACTGTGGCATGGCGCCTGGCGGGGCGGCAGCCTCAGCCGATACGCGCGCCAATCTATCGCGCCAGCGGCCGCTAAGCCGATCCTGGCGCTCGCGCCGGAGCCGGCCCAACCAGCGGTTGCAAAGGAGTTCACCGTCCTTGCGGATCCAGGCGACGCCAGGGCGAGCCGGATGGCCAAGGATTTCGCGGCGGTCATGAGCACGACCGGCGCGCCAGGGCGCGCCATTGTCGGCTCGACCTCGCCGAACGGGCTCGGAAAGGTCCTCAAGAGCGACGTGGCGGACTTCGCCATCGTCTCGCTCGACAGCCTCCTTTCCGGCGCGAAGGGCGATCCGGAATGGATGAAGCGCGCGCCCTACGTAACCCGCCTGGCGCCCGAGACCGTGGCGGTGATCGCGCCTCGCGAAGTCAAATCGATCAATGAGCTGCAGGGTAAAACGGTAAGCTTCGGCGACCTGGACAGCGCCACGTCGACCAGCGGAAGAATGTTGTTTTCGCGCTTGGGCGTGACGGCGAATCAGACCAACGAGCCATTGCCGGAAGCGCTCGACCGGCTGGCGGCGGGCAAGGTCGACGCGGTCGTCGTACTCGGCGCGGAAGAATCGCCTGCGCTCAACGATTTCGGCGGCGACGGTCGCTTTCACATCGTCCCGATTCCGTGGTCGCCGACGCTGGAGCCCGTCTACGCTCCGGCCCAGGTCACCGCGGCGGACCGGCCGAACCTTGTCAACCCGGCCATTCCCGTCCAAACGGTCGGCGAGCCGATGGCGCTCGTGGCGCTCGATGCGGCCCCGGGATCGCCGCGCACGGATGGGCTCGGCCGAATTGCGCGAGTTTTCTTTGAGAATTATGGCGGTTTCCTGAGCGAGGAGCGCGATTCGCATTGGCGCGAGGTCAATTTGGCGGCCGACGCCTCGTGGCCGACCGAACCTTGGCCTCGGCTCGCGGCGGCGCAAAGCTGGCTCGACGCGAAGAAACCCTCCGCCGATGGATCGCTCGAGACATTCCGGGCCGCGGCGAAGTCGGCCGCGGCGTCCACGAGCTGGCCAAGCGCGGCGGATTCGGATCGACTTTATGAAGGCCTGACCCGCTGGCGCGGGCTGATGCAGTAGGGAGACGAACGCTGGCCATTTCCTGGAAAGCGCTTTCGAGCGTCCTCGCCGCCGTGATCGCCGGCATGCTGGTGTTGGCCGCGTGGCCCCGGCTCGAGCCGTCGGCCATGCATGTGAAGGCTGCGGTCGAGCAGCCGATTTTCGTCACCCCGCTCGCCGCCATAGCCAAGCGTACGGCGCCCGCGCTAATGGCTCAGCCGATCGACAGGTCCGCGATCAGCAAGCTCGCGACCGCGCTGCGCGAGCAGCCCGCCGCCCAGCAGGCGCCAGACGGTCCCGGCGCGACGCTGGCGATTCCGATCGACGAGGCGCGCCGGCTTTGCGCCGAAGGTCTCGCCGCCTTCGCCAAGGGCGACATCGCGACCGCGCGCGCGTTCTTCGTCAGCGCCGCGGCGGCCGGCGACGCCCGCGCGCTTGTCGCGCTCGGCGACACGTTCGATCCGGCGACCCTCGGCCGTCTCGGCGTCGTCGGGCTCAAGGGCGATGAGGCGAAAGCGCGCGACTATTACGCCCGCGCCCTCGCGGCCGGCGCGACGGGCGCGAAGGAGCGGATGGCCGCCCTGGCGGCGAAATAGCGCGAAGCCCGGGCGGTATCCCCGCGCACGAAGTTGAAGGCCCGTCCGGCGCTTGGGGCCGGCAATGGGCCGCGCTCAATGCAACCTGAGGGCGAGTTGAGTGCAAGGAGATGCCAAGGAAAACCAAGCAAAAATCCTTGGATTTGCTTGGTTTTATTTGGCCAAATCTGGCCTTTTCAAAGGGTTACGAGCGAAAAAATAAAAAAATCGCGGCGCCGCCCAACTCGCCTCTAAGGTTGCGCGGGAAGGTCCCAACCGACATCCATTGGATCGCCTCGCTTCGGTTATCCTCATGCCGCCGGCCGCCGATCCGTCGAAGGGCCGCGGCTTCATCAACCATGCCAATTCTGCTTCCCGTGAGCGACTGCGCCGCGGTTTATCGGAAAGCGTCATAGATAGAGTAGCATTTGATACTGAGAATCGCAAATGAAATTCCAACTCCTGCACCGTTAGGTGTTGTTGGCGGTTGGGAAGGAGAAGACCGGTCGCGCCCGTCCGGGCCATCCATGCATTTCAACACGAGGCCCGCCTGGCGCGCGGCTCGGGACAATCGGGGCCGAGAGCGAGGCGACCTAAACCCGTTTAGCGGCTGAACCCCCTTTGTTGCCGCGGCTGGTCTTTGAGCACGGCGCGAGCCTGCGAAACGAGGTTTCTCCAAGTCCTTTTGCTCACCGTCGTCTTCCCGATTTCGGGAAAGACAACTGCCTTAGCTTCGATAGCAGTCAACTTTTTTGCGGAAATTATTTTTGTCGCCAGGCGATAGCTTGCGCTCGCGCGTCGCCTCGGCGACCGCGGGCGATCCAGGAAAATCTCTCACCCCCCCCCCAGGCAAACTGTCGGATTGGTCCGGCAATTGTGGCCTGCATGGGCAGGCGAGCCGTGCAGCGGTGTTTACTCGCCAAGCTCGTAAATGTCGGCGATGCGCGCCGCCACCGCGCCGGTGATCTCGTCGGGCAAATGCTCGATGCGCTTACCGCCGCGCTGCCGGATGTCCAGCGTGCGAAGCTGGTTGCACAGCACGACGCCGGTCGTCTGCGTCCCGGCGCCGGTGAGGGAGATCGTCATCAGCCCAAGCCGCGCCGCCGCGCCTCCGCTCGTAATCGGCGCGACCAGCGGCATGTTTCTGCGATTGAACTCGGTCGGGCTGACGATCAGGACCGGGCGTCGCTTCTTGATTTCGTGGCCCACCGTCGGATCGAGGTCGACGACGTAGACGTCCCCGCGCCTCACAGCGCCTCGCGGCCGACGCGCGGCGCTGCCTCCCACTCCAGCTCCTCGTCCGTCTTCGCCAGGTCGAAGTTGCACGAAGCGAGGATCTGGCGAAGCGTGTACCGTTTCGGCGTCGCCGGCGCCTTCGGCTCAAGAATCAGGCGCTTGCCATCGGAGTCGACGGCGAGGACGTGGCCCGAAGAGAGGCCCATGCGTTTGACCACGCCGGCGGGGATGGCGGCCATGAGCGAACCGCCGACCTTGCGGAGCGCGACGCTCTTTGTTTCGGCTGGCGCGCGCTGCTGCGGCTTGGCCCTAACCTTCTTAGGCCCTGTCGCAGCTTTGCTGGGCGCCTTCGGTTTGAAGGACGCCTTTCGCGGCGGCTTGCGCGTCGACTTGCGCGCGCGCATCGCGCCAGACCTGGGTTTCAGCGCCGGCATGGGACCTCCTGTTATACGCGGGATATAACAATATTACTCCCGAAGAGTAACCCCGGCTGGAAAAGGCCGAACCTACGCCTTTGCGGTGGGCCCGCCCGTCAATTTGTCAAATCGCGTTTTGACCTGCGCCGCTTTTCAACGAGCTTCGGCGCGTTGAACCGATGTCGGGAGGAGCTATCAGAAGGGAAGGCTTTGTTCTTACAAGTTTCCCGGCCGGGAGGCGAACGCCACACTCGTCATTTCGCCAATAGCGGAGGCGACCCATAATCGACGAAGGCATAATCTGCCCCGCTTCGCGGAGCCTTCGTTCGGTAAAGCCCCTTTGCGGCTCCCGCCACCGCCATGCTTCCCGTCAGGCATCGCAGGGGAGGCGAGCGAGGCGCGTCAAGCCCGATAAAAATTCAAACTGCGACACGACCCGTTCCCTCAGGCCAGCTTGATGCGCGGCGTGGGGCCGGCGGCGCGGACGCGTTCGTCGGCGTGAGTCTCGAAGCGCTTGAAATTGTCGCGGAACATTTTCACCAGGCGGCCGGCGACTTCGGCGAATTCGGCCTTGTTGCGCCACGTCTTGATCGGTTCGAGGATGTGGGGCTCGACGCCCGGAACATGGCTTGGCACGGCGAGGCCGAAGTGGGGGTCGGTGCGGAAATCCGCGCGGTGCAGGGAACCGTCGAGCGCGGCCGCCACCAGGCGACGCGTCACCCGGATCGGCATGCGCCTTCCCGCGCCGAACTTGCCGCCGGTCCATCCGGTGTTGACGAGCCAGCAATCGACGTGGTGACGCGCGACCATGTCGCGCAGAAGATTGCCGTAAACGGTCGGATGGAGGGGCAGGAACGGCGCGCCGAAGCAGGTTGAAAACGTCGCCTGGGGCTCGTTGACGCCTTTCTCCGTGCCCGCCACCTTGGCGGTGTAGCCGGACAGGAAATGATACATCGCCTGAGCGGGATCGAGTTTCGCGATCGGCGGCAACACCCCGAACGCATCGCAGGTCAGCATGATGATGTTCTTGGGATGGCCGGCGCGGCCGGTCGCCGACGCGTTGGCGATGAAGTTGAGCGGATAGGCGATGCGGGTGTTCTCGGTCTTCAATTCGTCGTCGAAGTCGGGAATCCTCGACACGGGATCGAGCATCACATTTTCCATCACCGTGCCGAAACGTTCGGTCGTCGCATAGATCTCGGGCTCCGCCTCGCGCGACAGCTTGATCGCCTTGGCGTAGCAGCCGCCTTCGAAATTGAAGATTCCGCCCCGGCCCCATCCGTGCTCGTCGTCGCCGATGAGCGTGCGGTGCGGATCGGCGGAGAGCGTGGTCTTGCCGGTGCCGGAGAGGCCGAAGAAGATCGCCGAATCGCCCTCGGCGCCGGTGTTGGCCGAGCAATGCATCGGCATGACCTGCTTCGCCGGCAGGAGGTAATTGAGGACAGTGAACACCGATTTCTTCATTTCCCCCGCATAGCTCGTGCCGCCGATGAGCACGATCTTGCGCGTAAAGTCGCAGGCGATCATCGTCTCGCTCCGCGCGCCATGCCGCTTGGGGTCGGCGCGGAACGACGGCAGATCGACGATCGTCAGCTCCGGAACGAAGGCGGCCAGATCTTCAAGCGGCGGACGGATCAGGAGATTGCGGATGAACAGCGAGTGCCATGCATATTCGGTGAAGACGCGCGTGCGCAGGCGCAAAGTGGGATCCGCGCCCGCGTGGAGATCCTGAGCGAAGAGTTCCTTGCCTTTGGCGTGAGCGATGAAGTCGGCGAGGAGGACGTCGAAATGCGCGGGCGTCATCGCATTGTTGTTGTCCCACCACACCGTGGCTTCGGTCTCGGCGTCGCGGACCACGAACTTGTCCTTGGGGCTGCGTCCGGTATGCGCGCCGGTGTCGGCGACGAGGGGCCCATGAGCGGCGATTTGCGCTTCGTTGCGTTGCAGCGCGTGCTCATAGAGCTGCGACGCGCCGAGGTTCCAGTGGATCGCCTGAAGGTCGCGGAATCCAAACCT
This sequence comes from uncultured Alphaproteobacteria bacterium, assembly GCA_963753135.1. Classification (GTDB taxonomy): domain Bacteria; phylum Pseudomonadota; class Alphaproteobacteria; order Rhizobiales; family Beijerinckiaceae; genus Roseiarcus. The sequence goes on from CAVWBA010000013.1 coordinate 92,326, forward strand.
CTCCGCGCCGAAGTCGACATTGTGCGTCCCGTTCTCGATCATGCGTTGAGCGTCCCCCAAGAAGCGCGCGCCGAGAGGCGCGCGTGCATATTCAAACAAGTTCGTTCCACACAGTCAAATGGGGTAAGGCCGCCGGCGACGGCGCCATCCGCGAGGCGAGCAGCCGGTCCTGATCGACGCCTGTCCACACAAAAAATTCTGCCCACGCGATGTGGCGACGAATTGACGCGGGTCCGGCGAGAGTTTGCCGGGAAGCGCCTCCCTCCGTGGCCACGCCTATGGAGGCCAAGGCTAGAGACACTGCCGCTGCATTCATTCTCGTCCACGCCCATGGCGGATGCGCTTTGCGTCCAGCTCATGATCCACTGACAATGCCCAGTCTTTGAGCCGCATTCATGCACCGATGCCTGTGCCGGCGTGGCAGGCTAAGTGGCCGGGGCGACGCCCTGGCGCCCGATGACGGCGGCCTCTGCGGGATCGCTCGCCGACCGTGCTCGGCTCGGCATCGAGATTGCGGTCGACTCCGCGAAAGGTCCGACGAGCGTCTCAAGGGCCATCATCCAAATTGAGAATCTTTTAGATATGGACGGGCGCCAGCCCGTGGGAGTGTCAACGAACTTCGGCCGCGATCCACCATCGAGGCCGAGAGGATGACAGCCCAAGGGAGGATCGACTGGATGGCGATGGCGATAGATGCGCTAAAAAACTATTCGCTCGAGGGAAAGACCGCAATTGTGACCGGCGCCGCCGGAGGAATCGGAAGCGCGATCACCGAACGACTGTGCGGGCTGGGCGCCCGAGTGATTTTGGCGGACGTTATTGACCGCGTCGAGAGCGCAGCGAAGGAGTGGGCCAAAAAAGGCTGCCAGACCTCCGCGGTCAAGCTTGACGTCACCAACAGCGCCGAGGTCGAGAAGGTCGCATCCGCGCTCAACAAGGAATTTGGAGCTGTCGATATTCTGGTTGCAAACGCAGGCGTCGCCTATGAGGCTCCCACGGCCACGCATTCGGACGAAGACTGGCATCGCTGTCTGAAGATCAACCTCGACGGCGTATTTTTCTGCGTTCGCTCGTTCGGCAAGCGGATGGTCGAGCGCAAGGCGGGTAGCATCGTCTGCATTTCCTCCATCGCCGGCGTCAAGGCCGTAAGACCGGAGCTTCACGCGGGTTACGACGTTTCCAAAGCGGGCGTCGCTCATCTGTGTCGCGTCGTCGGCGTCGAGTGGGCGACGCATAACGTGCGCGTCAATGCTGTCGGGCCGGGCTACACGGAGACCGAGATGCTGAAGAAAGTCGGCTTGGAGCAACCCGAGGTCATGAAGGCGTGGATCGGCGACATCCCCATGAAGCGCCTGCTTCAGCCTTCCGAAATCGCGGCTACGATCGGCTTTCTGGTGTCGGACGCGGCGAGCGGGATTACCGGCCAGCTCATCATGACGGACGCGGGCTATTCGGCGGCTTGAGCGGCTCGCGGTCGGGTGGATGGTCAACGTGATCGACCGCGGCAGCCCAATACGACCGACGGAGCGGATTTTTGTGCGCAGTCAGTGAAAGGCCGCCGCGCAGATCGGATGTCGTGGAGAGCATCTTCGGAGCCTGAACTCGAGAGGAGCGTATGAGTTCTGTTGAAGCCCCCGCTGTGACCGTCAGAGCGCCACTCACACCGCGCCTCGTCGAGCTTCTGTCGGGTGAATGGCGCTATGTTCCCATCCTCACCGCGATTGCCTTGATCTGGATTTTTTTCGGGGCGATGGATCCAAAGTTCCTGTCGCCAAGAAATCTCTCGAACCTGAGCCTTCAGAGCATCGTCACCGGCACGCTGGCGCTTGGGCTCGTGCCTGTGCTGATTATTCGGCAGATCGATATGTCAATGGCTGCGGTCAGTGGCGTCGCTGCGACGATCACCGGCCAGCTGCTTCTTGTCTTCGACACTTCGGTCTGGGCCGCGATCGCGGCGGGCGTCCTGTTCGGCGTCGCGGTCGGCTTTCTTCAAGCTCGCTGGATCACCTGGACACGGACGCCGGGCTTCCTTGTGACTTTCGGCGTGTCGCTCATTCTTGCAGCCGTCCAATTGCGGCTGCTGCCGAGAACGGGGCAGATCAATCTCTTCGGCACCGACCTGACCTTTCTCGCCGGCTCCTATATCCACAAGTCCCTCAGCTGGGCGCTTGTAGCGCTCGCAGCCGCCGCCTTCGCACTCTTCCGGTATCTTTCGGTCTCTGACGCGATAAAGGCCGGCCTTCACGTCACCATCCTAAAAAATGTCGTGGTTCCAACGCTGGCCGTGCTGTTGGTCGTCGCGGTCGCGGTAGCCGCTCTGAATGCGCACAACGGGGTCCCCGTCGCGCTACTTTTGTTCATCCTCGCCATCATCGTCCTGTCGTATGTCGGCTCGCATACTCGGTTTGGGATCTATCTATACGCGGCTGGCTCCAATCCAAGCGCGGTGGTTCGCGCTGGCATCAAGGTCGACCGGATCCGCATCGCCGCTTTCATGATCTGCGGAGGATTCGCGGCTTTCGGCGGCATTCTGGCCGCTTCCCGCCTTCTCGGCGTCTCGGCGCAATCGTCGGGCATGGGCACGCTGCTGCTCGAAGCGATCACGGCCGCCGTCGTGGGAGGCACGAGCCTTTTCGGCGGCAGAGGCTCGCCTTGGTCGGCCTTGTTCGGAGCCCTGGCGATCACCAGCATCTCCAACGGAATCGACCTTCTGGGTCTGGGCACCGAGGTCAAGCTCGCGACGCAAGGCATCGTGCTTATCCTCGCGACTTCGATCAACTCTGTCGTGCACAATTTCTCAAGCAGCGCTTCTGCGGAGGCATGAGCACGGCGCGCGAGAGGAAAATCCGAACATAAACCAATTGAGGAGGAAACAAAAATGAGAACGCTTATGAAGAACTTGCTGGCTGCAGGGCTGGTGAGCTGCGCGAGCGCGGCGGCCGCGATGGAACCGGACCCGTCGCTGACCGGAACGGTCTATATGATGCTGCCGAATTACACCACCGTGCGCTTCGTGCAGAAGGACGCGCCCGACTTCGTCGCGGCGATGAAGAAATATGCGCCGAACATGAAGGTCGAGGTCGTCAACGGCGAGAATAATCCGCAGGAGCAGCAGCAACAGGTCGAGGCGGCGATCACCGCCGGGGCGAAAGCGATCGTGCTGACCGCGTCCGACCCGTCCCTTGCGAGCGGAATTCTCAACGCGGCCAAGAAGGCGGGCGTCCCTCTGATCGCCTACGAGCATGAGGCGACCGGCGGCCCGGTCACCTATTACACGCAATTCGGCGCCCTGAAGGTTGGACAGGCCCAAGGCAAGAACGCCGCCGCAGCGCTCTCGCAAGGCGGCCCATACAAGATCGCTCGGCTTTACGGCAATAAGGGCGATTTCTACACCCGCGCCACCAAGGAAGGGCAGGACCAGTATCTGGATCCGCTCATCAAGGACAAAAAGATAGAGGTGGTCTGCGAGGACTACGTTCCAAATTGGAATCCCTCGGACGCCCAGCACATCATGGAGCAGTGTCTGACCAAGACGAACGGCGACTTTCAAGCAATCGTCGCTTCGAACGACGGGACGGCGGAGGGAGCGCTGGCGGCGCTCGTCTCGCAGGGCCTCGCCGGAAAGATCAAGATCCTTGGCGGCCAGGACGCCAACGTCACGACGCTGCAAAACATCCTGCTTGGCCTCCAGCACGGCACGGTGATGAAGAACTATTCACTTCTCGCCGACAGCGCCGCGCGGCTCGCGATCGACGCGATCAAGAAGCAGCAACCGGAGCCGGGCCACATCAACGGCTCTTACGACAACGGCTTCGAGAAAGTCCCGACCGCCTATATCGAGGTCGAAATGATTGACAAGTCTAACGTCGGCGACGTGGTGAAGGCCGGCGTCTGGACCTGGAAGGACATCTGCAAGGGGCCGGCCGCCAAGACCGACACCTGCAAGGAGAACATGAACAAGTAGCTGTTGAGAATTTAGCGCCTGGACTTTGCATTCCAGGCGCCAAAGCCTCGCATGGCGGGTTGGATGTCTCAGGAGAGGAATGGCGCTCTGACAAAGGTCGATGCCGAAGAGTCGCCGCGCGTCTTTGAGATTCGCGGCGCCAGCAAATATTTCGGGGGCGTCACGGCTTTGAGCGACGTCTCGCTTGGCATCTACGCCAGCGAGATCGTCGCCATTGTCGGCGACAATGGCGCAGGCAAATCGACGCTGATCAAGGCAATCTCGGGAACGCAGCCACCTGACGAAGGCGCCTTCTTCTTCAGCGGCCGGCCGGTCGAGATCACAAGCCCGCAGGACGCAAGCCGGCTAGGCATTGAGACCGTTTATCAGGACCTCGCGCTTTGCGACAATCTCGATACCGTTCAGAACCTGTTTCTCGGCAACGAGATCACGACATCGGCCTCGACCGGCCGCCGCCTCCGGCACGCCGCAATGGAACGGCTGTCCGGGGAGGCGCTCCGCGAACTTGGCGTCACGACCATTAGGTCGCTGCGCACGCCGGTCGGGCGGCTCTCGGGAGGACAGCGCCAGGGCATAGCGATCTGCCGCTGCGTGATGCGCAACCCACGCGTGGTGCTGCTCGACGAGCCGACGGCGGCCCTGGGCGTGGAGCAGCGCGGTGGGGTGGTGCGGCTCATCCGCAAACTGAAGTCGGAAAGGCGCTCAGTCATCATCATATCGCATGACCTTCACGACGTCGTCCTTGAAGTGGCCGACCGTATTGTGGTCCTGAGGCTCGGACGCAAGGTGGCGGAGTTTAATCGCGAGGAGGTGAACGCTTCAGATCTTGTGGCGGCCATAACCGGGATACGGTCTCGTTCCACGGCGGCCTAACTGCGCATCAGGCGCGCAACCGAAGATCGCCATGCCTTTGCGCTGGCGTAGCCACGAAATCGTGTACGATGCGAGTCGCCCTTCGCGCTTGGGCTGAAGCGTCGGAGCGCGAGGTTTAAAGAACAACATTTGAGTCTAGGGAGAGACGATCATGACTTCCAGGCTAGTTGCGCTGAGTCGCGCGGCTTTATCCTATCTTACGAGCGGCATGCGGATCCTTGGCGCCGCTAACCTGATTCATGGTGACGCTTATGACGATCGATGCGACCTCCAGGGTCGGAGCGATGGTGACGCCTGCTGCGCCGCTGCTCGGGGGCGCCGATCTGGACGCGCTCAACGCAAACGATGGCCAATTCAAATTCGTGGAGATAGAAGCGGGGATGGCTGCGAAGCCGCTTCGGGCGCTATGTCGTCGTCTAACAACGAACGCGAACTTTGAGGCGCGAAAAAACTGCGCGGCTAGACGATTTGGTGCGCCATTCTGGATGTGGAAGGCTCGCGTCGAGCACCGTCCCGGAGCGTGCGTTCTAGCCTAAAATGGTTCGGTGATTCCGCGAAATTACCGTGGCGCGACGCTTTTGCCTCGCCGAGGCCAGAGGAAGAGCATGTCGTCAGTCGACTTCGCCAGCAAGGCGCATTGATCCATTTTGAATAAATCAGTCCGGGGCCAATAGCCCAAGTTTGTTAGGATTGAACTTAAACGACCGGGCAGGGAAAGCACGGTTTTGCCGGGATCGCGGCAGGCCGGACGGAGGATGCGTCAAAATGGACTCAATCCGCTTTTGGTATTCCAAATTTCGGGTTCGGAGGGGGCGGAAATTCCAGACACGCCGAGTGTCGCTTGACGCCAGCACTTGGTAATCGCGCGCCCCGCAGGAGGCGAAGCGGCCTCGGTCAACGTTCAGCCGCGCGGTTCGCGGTTGTTTTGGCGGCGTCGTCCTGAAGACTGCTCAAACCTGGCTAGTTCTGTCCCTGAGAACAATGGGATGAAAGCGACCAGTGATCAGGCCAGTAGCGCCTTTGCGGGGCGCCAGCCTTTCCAATTCCCTCTGACTAGAGAGTTCCTGACGGTCGTTCTTTCCACGGCGGCGCTTATCGTCGCGTGCCGGCTGTTTGCGCCCTCGAGCGTGAGCTACGGCGCGTTCTCGGGAAGCCTGCCGTTTGCGGCCATCCTGGCGATTGTCGGACTGGGCCAGATGCTGGTTGTCCAGCAGGGCGGCTTTGACCTGTCGGTTGCGGGCGGGGTGTCGCTCGCGGTCGTGATTTCGACGCACGTGACGGCGGGGAACAACGCCAATCTTCTGCCAGCGGTGCTGATGGCGTTTGGCTGCGCGCTGGTGGCTGGCGCCGTGAACGGAATGATGGTCGGGCTCCTACGTCTGAACTCGATCGTGGCTACGATCGGCATGAACGCTTTGATCTACGGTGGCGTGTTCGCCGTCTCCGGCGGGGTGCCGAGATCGACCAGCACGCTGCTTGCCGCGATTGCCGGAGGCGACACCCTGGGCGTAGGGAACTCGATCTACTTCGCTCTCGCAATCCTGATCGTCGTGGTCTTCGTCATGAAGAAGACGGTCGTTGGACGCCGTTACGAGGCGATTGGCGCAAATCCGCTGGTCGCACGCGCCGTCGGCCTTCGCGTGCGCCTCTATCAGACGATGGCGTATGTCCTGGCGCAGCTGCTCTATTGCACCGCCGGCGTCCTGCTTGCCGGGATCACGAGCCAGCCGACCGCCTTTCAAGGAGACTCGCTTCTCCTCCCTTCGGTCGCGGTCGTGGTCCTGGGCGGAACGTCCCTTCTCGGCGGCCGCGGCTTCCCAGTCTCGACGGTGATCGCCGCGTTCTTCCTCACTCAACTCAGCCAATTCGCGCTGGCCGTAGGCGTTCCCTATTCGGCCCAGACCATCATTCAGGCGCTCGCGCTTGGATTTGGCATCGCCATCTATTCATTCCGGTGAGCCAAAGGACAGAGCACTGCTCAAGAGGAGGAAAGAACGATGAGACGATCATTTTTTGCGGAGCGGACGGCGACTCGCCGCCGCCTTGGCGCTGGGCATGGGCGTATCCGCTGCCTATGCGGACACGCCTTCGTGGTGTGGCCCGAAGAAGGCGTCGATCGCCTTCCTCGACGGCTTCGGGGGCAACAGCTGGCGCGTCATCACCACCGCCTCCGCCAAGGAAGAGGCCCTGAAATGCCCGAGCATCACCGAGTATCAATATGCTGATGGCCAGGGAAACACGCAGAAGGCGATCTCCGACATCAAGAGCATGGGCGCGCGCGGCATCGACGCGCTCGTCGTGTTTGGCGACGCGGGCCCGGCAGTGCTGCCCGCGCTGACCAGCGTCTACAAGTCCGGCAAAGTCGTCGTTCCGTACCGTGTTGTCGTCGGCGGTGAAGCGGGCAAGAACTACTCCAAGTACGTCGGCGCCTCCGAGAAGCAGGACGGTGTGAGCTGGGGCGAGTGGATCAAGAGCATCTTGCCCAAGGGGGGCAACGTGCTGTTCATCAGTGGCCCGGCCGGCAACAGTCAGGGGCTGAGTGAGCTCGAAGGTCTCAAGTCGGTCCTCGGGCCTGAGTACAAGTTCATCAACCCGTCGCCCTTCGACGTGACCAACTGGGACCCCGCGCTCACTCAACAGGTTCTCACCGCCGAGATCGCGAAGAATCCGAAGATCGACGTGATCGTCTCCGACTTCGGGCCGTCGCTGGTCGGCGCGCTTCCGGTCTTCAAGAAGTTCAACCGGTCGATACCCCCGATCGCCACTTCGGACGGGAACATCCTCGGCTGCTTCTGGACCGACAACCACGCCGCCAACCCGGACTTCAAGCTCTTCACGGTGGCGACCGGCAACGACAACGCGCGCCTGGCGGTTCAATGGGCCGTGGCCCTGGCGACCGGCGGGAAGACTCCGAAAGAGGACGTCTTCGTGGCTCCCCACTTCGAGGATTCGGTGTCGGGCAAGCCTCACTCTGTGGAGTGCCGCAAAGACCTTCCTGGCGACATCTATCTTTCGGCCCAGATGAAGCCGGAGGATCAGGCGAAGCTGATCAACAAGTGACAAATCGCGCGGCCCCAGCCTGACATCATTCGGGGCCGCGCTTTTTTGTTGCGACCAGTGTCGCCCAATGCGGATGAGCGCCTTGGCTGTCGAAAGTGCAATCGCGAACGACCACGATTCCGGCGGAGATGCGGTCGGAAACGTGACCCTCCGGCTGACCGGGATTTCGAAGAACTATTCGGGCGTCGCCGCGCTTTCGGATGTGAGCGTCGAGTTCCACGGCGGAGAAGTTCACGCCGTGCTCGGAGAGAACGGCGCCGGCAAGTCGACGCTCATGAGCATTATCTCGGGCGTAAACCAGCCGGACGCCGGCGAAATCCACTTCGACGGACGGGCGGTGTCGCCGATCTCGCCGGAGACGGCCGCGGCGCTCGGAATAGCAATCTCATATCAGCACCCCGCCATCCTCGACGATCTGTCGGTGCTTGACAATCTCCGGGTCGCGCTGCCGCAATCGCTGTTTGCGGGGCGATCGCCTCGCAACGTCGCGGAGGAAATCTTGAAGGCCGTCGGCCTCGACCTCCCGCTGCGGATGCGCGCTGACTCGCTCACCGTCGCTCAGAAGCAGTTGCTTGAAATCGCGAAAGCATTGGCGATGCGGCCGAAGGTGCTCATTCTCGATGAGCCGACGGCGTCGCTCGACCGCAAGTCGACCGACATGTTGTTCGACCGCATTCGCGCCGTCGTCAAGGACGGCGCCGCGGTCATCTACATCACGCATCGCCTGGCGGAGGTCCGACAGATCGCAAACCGGGTGACTGTGCTGCGCGATGGCTGCGTGCGGGGCCAGGCGCCCGTCACGGAGGTGACCGACGAAGCCCTGTTGAGCATGATCGTAGGACGCGCGCTCGGATCGACCTTTCCGCCCAAGACACAGGATGCTTCGAGAGACGTCAACTTCTCTGTTGAGGCGCTTGGCGGCCTGAAATTCAGGAACGTGAGCTTCGACGTAAGGCCCGGGCAGATTCTCGGCGTTGCGGGAGTCGCGGGCAACGGCCAATCGGAGCTGATGCGCGCCCTCGCCGGCCTCGAGCCATCTGCGGGAGCCATCCGCCTTGGCGGGCGCGCCCTTAGGCGCCACGATCTCGTGCACGAGGCGGCGTTCATGCCTTCCGATCGGCTTGTCGAAGGTCTGGCTGGCGGGCTGACCATTCGCGAGAACGCGTCCATGTCGGCGCTTGGAAGATTCGCCTCGTTGGGGATTGTCCGCCGCAATCGCGAGGTTGGCCACGTCGCGGACGCGTTCAAATCGCTTGCTGTCAAGGCGGCGAGCCTTGAGGCGCCGGTCCGGTCGCTCTCCGGCGGCAATCAGCAGAAGGTCGTGATGGCGCGCGCGCTGCTCGCCGAGCCCGGCCTAATCGTGGCCGACGAGCCAACTCAGGGCGTCGATGTCGGCGCGCGCGTGGAAATCTACCGTATCCTGCGCGAGATCACCAATCGCGGCACGCCCGTCGTGGTCAATTCGTCCGATGCGGCGGAGCTCGAAGGGTTGTGCGACAAGGTCATCGTGCTGTCGCGCGGGCGGGTCGTCGAGACGCTTAGCGGCAATGATGTTGTCGAGGCCGGTATCGTCGCGGCGGCGGTCAGCGCCCAGCACCACCTTGACGCTGAAGGAGACGGGCCACGGCCGGAGGCTCACGCGGGACGAAGCGACTGGCGGCGCCTCCTGCAAACGGACAACGCACCCGCCGTTCCACTGGCGATCGCGACCGTTCTCCTGGCGCTCTTCGCCTTCTATCACAATCCGAATTTTCTCTCCGCATTCAACATCTCCAACATCCTCATGCTGGCGACGGCGCTTGGCTTTATCGCGCTCGGTCAGACCATTCCTTTGTTGTTGGCGGGCGTCGATCTGTCGGTCGGCCCGTTGGCGGGTCTTCTGGTCGTGATCGCGTCGTTTTTCGTCAACGACGGTCAGCCGACGATGACGCTCTTGGCGGGATTCGCGCTGATATTCGCCGGTGCGATCATTGTCGGCGCCATCAACGGCTGCCTTATCCGGTTTGCGAACTTCACTCCCATCGCCGCGACGCTCGCGATGTATATTGGATTGCAAGGATGCAGCTTTCTGCTTCGCGACGGACCGGGCGGTTACATCAACACATCCGTCACGCAAGCAATCACCTGGCAGTTCGGGCCGATTCCTATTGCATTCCTGGCCCTCGTCGTTTGCGTCATTGCGGGTGAATATGTGCTGCGGAAGACGCGGGCGGGATGGCAGCTTCGCGCGGTTGGATCGGACGAAGAATCGGCGCGGCGCATCGGCCTGCGGATCGACCGGGTCGTCGTCCTCGGCTATATCGCGTGTTCGCTCTTTGCCGCGCTGGGGGCCGTGATGCTGATGGTCCAGATTGGCGTCGGCGACCCTCGGCAGGGCGTGAGCTATACGTTGTCGAGCATTACCGCCGTGGTTCTCGGCGGCACGAGCCTGCGCGGCGGCCGCGGCAGCTTCATCGGCGCCGCGATCGGCGCGCTGCTGCTCACGGAAGTGCTGAATGTCGTCGCTTTTCTCGGGCTGTCGCAGACTTATGAGTACGTCTTTCAGGGCGCGCTGATCCTGATCGCTGCGTTAGTCTACTCGGCCGTGCGAGGACGCGCGGGCGGCTGACATCGTTCTTCGCCCGACACCACGACTTCGCGTCGTGAGGTTTGTTCATTCTTGATAAAATATGGGTTCCGCAGATCGCGACGGCCCGTTAGCTATGAGAGCGTCGGCGCCCGAAGTATGGCGCGCCATCGATGTTTCTCCCGCAGGGTTTCCTCCCGCCTGCGCCCTGCGCTGAAGCGCAGGGCGTTCTTTTTTGCCGCGTGAGTTCGTTAAGCTTGCAAATACTCATTTCGGTGAAATTCATGGGTGCGCGGCGCCGGCAAAGAATGGTCTCCTTGAGTAGAAAATGAAACAGCACGGAGGAAACCGCGTGAACCGGCTGGCCGATAAGGTTGCAATTGTGACGGGAGGCTCTCGCGGCATTGGCGGGGCTACGGTCAAGCGCTTTGTCGAGGAGGGGGCGAAAGTCGCAATCTTTGACGTCCTCAAGGACGAGGGCGAGCATCTCGCCCAAGACCTTTCCGGTCAAAACTACGACGTTGTCTACAGCAACGTTGACATCACCAACGAGCCGGAGGTCGCCCAAGCGGTGAACGCCGTCCTCTCGAAATGGGGCAAGCTCGACATCCTGGTCAACAACGCCGCCATTCCCGGCGCCAACAAGTTCGCGCATGAAATGTCTGGTGAGGAATGGGACCGGGTCTTCGCGGTCAATGTGAAGGGCAGCTTCCTCTGCACGAAATACGCCGTTGTGCCGATGATGAAGCAGAACGGAGGCGCGATCGTGAATTTCTCCTCGATCTACGCGCTCATCGGCAACGACGATATTCCTGCTTATCACGCGACAAAGGGCGCCATCCTCTCGATGACCCGGACCGACGCGATGTGCTACGCGCGCAACGGCATCCGCGTGAACGCCGTCCATCCCGGGTCGACGATGACCGAGCTTTTCCTGAAGGCGGCGGAAACCTATCCGCGCGGCCGTCAGGCCTACCTCGACATGATGAAGGAGAAGCACCCGCTGCGGCTCGGCGAACCCGTAGACGTGGCGAATTGCGTCCTTTTCCTTGCCTCGGACGAGGCGCTCTTCGTAACGGGCACGAGTTTCGTGATGGACGGCGGTTACACCGCCCAGTAGGCGGCGAAGACTGGATTGACCACAGACCGTGGGTCGCCCGGTTTGCGGCTGCGAGGATAACGAAGGCGCGGATCCGGCGTGCGGCATGGACAGCAGACCTTTCGTAGCTGCGTCCACCACGATGGAGACAAAAGACAGGAATCAAATTGCTGACGAAGCCAGCGGCTCTGAATGGCCAAGGCTGCGCAGCAAGAGCACCCCCGCCGAGGAGACGGGGTCACAAAGGGAGGTGTGGATGAGAAGGTGGAGCTTGAAGGTCGCGGCGACTTGCGCTGCGCTCGCGATGTCGTTCGTTGGAGCGGCGTTGGCTCAGGACACAGACAAACATGACGGTTACCACGGCGCGCCCCGCACTGAAATCTGGTCGCCTGTGCCGTTGCAATACACCGACACGACCAAATACAAGAAGCCTCCGCCTTACGTGATCGGCTTCTCGAACGCCTCGGTCGACAACACGTGGAGGCTGGCGCAGCTGCAATCGATCGAGGCGGCGGCGGCCAAGCACAAGGACGTGATCAAGAAGCTGATTATTACGGACGCCAACAACAATCCGTCGAAACAAGTCTCGGACGTCGAGGACCTGCTGCAACGCGGCGTTGACATCCTGCTCATCAGCGCCTCGAAGGCGGATGCGCTCGATCCGGTGGTGACGCGGGCGATGAAGAGCGGCGTTCCGGTCATCATGGTCGACCGTCGCGTGACGTCCGATAATTTCGTCAGCTTCGTGACCGCTTCCGACCTAGTGACCGGCCGGCTCTTCGCCCAGTGGCTGGTCGAGAAGCTGCACGGCAAGGGCAACATTATCATGCTGCCTGGGCAGGCGGGCGCGAGCCCCGCGGAGATTCGCATTGCGGCGGCGAAATCGATCTTCGAACAGTATCCGGACATCAAAATCCTAGACATGCAGTACACGGACTGGAACCCAGCCAAAGCGAAGTCGATCGTCTCGGCGATGATCCAGAAGTACGGCCACGACATCAACGGCATCTGGAACGACTCGGGCGTTCAGGGCGGCGGCTCGATCGCGGCCTTCGTCGCGGCCGGCTGGAAGCCGGGCACGATTCCGCCGGCCACCTGCGCGGATCTCAACGGCTGCCTGCGGATGGCGATCGAGAATAAGGTTCCGGTGCTCAACTTCGACTATCCCCCTGCCATGGGCGGCGTTGCGGTCGAGGTGGCTCTTAAGGTGTTGTCCGGCGCCTCGGTGCCGAAGCTCTACATCATCAACTCGAACGTCGTCGTCTCGAAGGGCGACGAGACGCCTTCCGTCCGGGCCGACATGTGGGCGGAGGATTACGTCCGCCTCGACAAGCCAATGGATTTGATCCTGTCGTCCGGTCTCGGGCCGAACTATGATCCGAAGACCTTCTCTGTCGACTATCCGAAGTAACGGGGCGATCGCTGGGCGCGCCCTGACAGGCGCGCCCGGCTATCTGGCAGAGGCGCACGCGGCCTGATGATCGTTGAAGCCAAGGGCATATCGAAGTCCTTTCCGGGCGTGCGTTCACTGGATCGCGTCGATTTCTCCGTTGTGGCCGGCGAGGTTCGGGCTCTCCTTGGAGAAAACGGCGCGGGCAAATCCACACTCATCAAGATCATCGCTGGCGCTTATACGCCCGATGAGGGCGAGCTTCGCTTCGACGGGAAGGACGTCAAGTGGTCCTCGCCGCATGAGGCGCAGGCGGCCGGCATCCATGTCATCTATCAGGAGCTGGCGCTTTTTCCGGAGATGACGGTCGCCCAGAATATTTTCGTCAACCGGCAGCCGCGCAACAGCCTTCGCCTGATCGACGCGCGGGCCATGACAACGCGCGCGAGCGCTCTGCTTGAGGATCTCGGCGCGGCCATCAATGTCAATGAGAAGGTGAAGCGGCTGTCGGTCGCCGATCGCCAGATGGTCGAGATCGCTCGCGCCCTGAACTCCGACGCGAAACTAATTGTATTTGACGAGCCGACCGCCGTGCTCGGCGGCCATGAGGTCGAGCTGCTTTTCGCGATCGTTCGCCGGCTGAAGCAGCGCGGGGTGGCGATCGTGTTCATCTCGCACCGGCTCGACGAGATCTTTGAAATTGCCGACAGCGCCACCGTCCTGAAGGACGGCAAGCTGGTCGGCTCGGTGCGGATCGCCGACGTCAATCACGACAAGCTCGTGTCGATGATGATCGGCCGCAGCCTCGCGGACATCTATCCGGCGAAGGCGGCAGCCGACGAAATCGGCGAAACGGTTGTCGACGCAAGGGACGTCCTGGTCGGCGCCCGGGTGAAAGGCGTGAGCTTCGAGGCGCGCAAGGGTGAAGTGCTCGGCGTCGCTGGCATGGTTGGCGCGGGGAGAACAGAACTTGCCCATGCCGTGTTCGGCAGCCTCCCGCTCGACGGCGGCTCCATCCGGCTCGCTGGCCAGGCGACGCACAAACCGTCGCCGTCGCGCTCAATCGCGGGCGGCCTCGGCTTTCTCACCGAGGACCGGAAGGGCGAGGGACTTTTCATGCTCCTCGATCTCGCGGCCAACGTCTCTGCGCCGGTGCTCGACACAATGGGCTCCTCGACCCGCCTCGATCGGAGCATCGAGAAGGAGATGGCAAGGAAGCAGATTCAAAAATACGCCATCGCGGCGACCGGCCCGGAGGCGTCGGTCGCGACGCTTTCCGGCGGAAACCAGCAGAAAGTTCTTCTCGGCCGCTGGGTCATTTCCTCGCGCACGGCGCTCATCCTCGATGAACCGACGCGAGGGGTCGACGTCGGGGCGAAAGTCGAGATTTACCGAATCATCCGGCAGCTTGCCCGTCAGGGACTCGCGATCATCATGATCAGCTCGGAGCTGCCCGAGGTCGTTGGCCTATGTGATCGGGTCATCGTGCTTTGTGAAGGACGTAAGACCGGAGAACTTGTCGGCGCTGAAATCTCCGAGAATGCGGTGCTTCAATTGGCGGTCGCCCGGCAGGACGAGGCGGGCGCAAGGAGGAACGCATGAGCGCGGTGACGGGCGACGTCCGGCCCGGCGCCTGGCAGGCGGCGCGCCAGATCCCCGTGCCGCTTCTGATTGTGACCGCCCTCCTGGCGCTGCTGATCGCGATTGGGTTTGCGGCAAGCCCTCGTTTCGGGACGGTCAGCAACTTCCTCAACATTTTCCAGCAGTCGGCAGCGCTTGGCTTTGTGAGTCTCGGCCAGACGATCGTCGTCCTGACGGCAGGCATCGACCTTTCGGTCGGCGCGATGATTTCGCTGACCTCGAATTTCACCTCCGGCTGGATCGACGGCGATCCCAACATGGTGCTTCCAGTCGTGGTCGGGGTCATCGTGCTCGGAGCCGCCATCGGCGCCGTCAATGGCGCGCTCTCCCACTACCTTCGGGTTCATCCGCTCATCGTCACGCTCGGCATGGCGGCGATCCTGCAAGGCTCGACGCTGCTCTATTCGTTGGCGCCGGTGGGCAAGGTCACTGATGACTTCGAGACCTTTGCCTACGGCGGCATTTTTGGCGTCTCGTACGGCGGGCTCGCGATGGTCGCCGTATTCGCGCTGGCCGGCGTCTTCCTGCACCGGACACGCGCGGGCAGCGCCATCTATGCCGTCGGCGGCGACCCGCGCAGCGCGCGGCTGCTAGGCGTCTCGGTGGCGCGGACCATGATGCTCGCGTACGGCATATCGGGCGCCTGCGCGGCCCTTACGGGCGTCTATCTCGTAAGCCGTATGGGCAGCGGCGATCCCTGGCGGGGCGACGGGTTCGATCTGGCGTCGATCACTCCGGTGGTTGTCGGAGGAACGGCGCTATCGGGTGGACGGGGCGGTCCTCTCGGAACGCTGCTCGGCGTCTATCTGATCTCGCTCCTTAGCAACATCCTGAACTTCCTCGACGTGTCGACTTTCTACCAGTGGATCGTGCAGGGGCTCATCATCATCATCGCCGTCGCGATTCACGTCGACAAGGGGAAGCGGACGTGAGCGAACCGACTTCCCGCGAATTTCCGAGAGACGGTCCAGCGAACGCCTTTCCGACCCGGCAACTGCTCAGCAAATACGGCCTGCTCGGCTTCCTGATCGCCAACGCTCTGGTCGTCTCGTTTTTGTCGCCGGCTTTCCTCAAGCCCGAGAATCTCGCCAACATCCTCACCCAGGCCGCGCCGCTCGGCATCGTCGTGTTGGGCCAGACCTTCGTCCTGTTGGTCGGGGGTGTCGATCTTTCGGTCGCGTCCGTCATGGCGACCTCGGCGGTCATCGCCACCGGCTTCGCCGCTACCGACAATTCCATGGTCCCCGTGATCTTCGCGGCGGCGATCGCGCTCGGCGTGGTGGTTGGGCTGGCGAACGGCCTCCTCGTCGCCAAGCGGAACGTCTCGCCATTCCTTGCCACGCTCGCAACCACGATCGTGCTTCAGGGGCTGCGTTTCCTCTACACGCAGGGATCGACCGGGAGCACGCTCCCCTCGGCCTTCGCGACGATGGGCGCCGGGCGGGTCCTCGGCGTGCCAGTGAACCTGATCGCGCTCGTCGTGCTCGCCGCGGTCTTGGGCTATCTGCTGCTCGTGTCCAAATGGGGCCGGAAGATCTACCTGGTCGGCGGCAACGTTCGCGGCGCCATGCTTGTCGGCCTGCCGACCGACTGGATCATTATCGGCTGCTACACGCTGTGTTCGGTCATTGCCGCGATCGCCGGCCTGTTTCTGGTCGGCTACGTCGGCCAGGTCGATCAGTGGACGGGCAAAGGCTATGAGCTCGATTCGATCGTGGCGGCAGTGATGGGCGGGGTGGCGATCACTGGCGGCCGCGGCAACATATTCGGCGCGCTGCTCGGCGTCCTGATTCTGATCGTCATGTTCAACGCCGTGATCCTGCTCGGACTGCCGGTCCAGGTGCAATATATCCTGAAGGGCGTGATCGTGATCGCGGCCTCGGCGCTCTATCTCTCGGGCAGCGGCGAGCGGATCTGACCATCCGAAGGGAACGAACGAAACGCATGGCCAAAAAGATCGCAGTTCTCGGCACGGGGGCGAATGGCGCGGCGATCGGCGCGGACCTTACGCGCGCCGGTCTCGACGTTGTGTTGATCGACCAATGGCCGGACAATGTCGCGGCGATGCGGGCGAGTGGCTTGCGTATCGAGATGCCGGGCGAGGTCCTGACCGTCCCCGTGCGGGCCTTCAACCTCTGCGACGTCTGCACGTTCCGCGAACAGTTCGACGTCGCGCTGATGCTGGTGAAAGCTTACGACTCGCGCTGGGCGGCGCAGCTCATCGAGCCCTATCTCAAGAGCGACGGATTGCTCGTCGGCGTGCAGAACGGCATGACAACGCAGACGATCGCCGACGTCGTCGGGCCGGAGCGGACGCTTGGCTGCGTGATCGAGATCTCCTCCTCGATGATGGTCCCTGGAATCAGCGTGCGCGACTCCAACCATGAGCGCTCCTGGTTCGCGGTCGGGCCCAATCCGGGCCAATCGAAGGATCGGGCGGAAGAGATCGCGGCGCTCCTCCGGCGCGCCGGCAAGGTGTCGGTCGTCGACAATATTCAGGCGACCAAGTGGATGAAGCTCGTCAGCAACGCGACGACGCTCGTCTCGACCGCCTTGTTCGGCGTTTCGATCCACGAAGGCGCGGCCAACCCCGAATCGCGGGAGCTGATGCTGCGCTCGGGTCAGGAGGCGCTCGACGTCGGCGTCGCGCTTGGTCATCCCGTCCTGCCGATCTTCGGCCTGACCGACGCCGACGTCGGCCAGTCCAACCGCGTGGTCGATCTCCTGCTCGAGACGCTGCTCAAAGGTTTCACGCTGCCTTCGACCAAGACCACCGTGTTGCAGGACTGGATGAAGCAGCGCCACAGCGAGGTGAACGATCTCAACGGAACGATCGTTGCCGAGGCGAAGCGCCTTGGCCTCGCGGCGCCCGTCAATGCGGCGATTGTCGAAATGGCGCTTGAAATCGAGAGCGGCAGGCTCAAACCCGATCCCGCCAACATCCGCAGGCTGGTTGAGCGAGTGCGGGAACGGATTTCGGCATGACCGGTGAGCAAGGAGAGGGGCAATGAAAGTCACACGGTTCAGCGAGGCGCTTCGTTACGATGCGCCCAATCATCGCGGCTTCATGGGTCTGCGCCTCCAGGGCTTCGACCCCGACGGTCCGAAGAACCAGTGGGTTGGGATCTCGCACTTTTTGCCGGGGGGCGGGGCTGGGCCGGATTCTTCGCCCTGGGAAAAGGTTTATGTCTGCCTCGCGGGCAGCGTGGCGGTCATTATCGACGGCGCGGAGACAATCCTCAATCCGATGGATTCGCTGACTGTCGCGCCGAATGAAACGCGCGAAATCGTCAACCGAGGAAATCACGTCGCCACGACGCTGGTCGTGATGCCGTATCCGCCCGCTTGATCCGGGCTCTTTGCACGAAGGATTACAGGAGAGTCTCGAATGGTTGGCGTAGCGCTTGTTGGTCTGGGCTGGTGGGGTCGCAAGATGGGCGCGCTCATCAAGGCTCAAGGCAAGGAGATCCGGCTCGTCCGGGCGGTCGAGCCGAACGAGGCCGCCGCGAAGGAGGTTGGCGCTGAGCTCGGCGTCCCGGTCACGCCGGACCTGGCGGCGGCGCTCGCCGACCCGAAGGTCGACGCAGTCATTCTCGCGACGCCGCACGCGCTCCATGGCGAGCAGATCCGGCAGGCGGTCGCGGCGCGCAAGCATGTCTTCTGCGAAAAGCCGCTCGCCCTGAGCCGAAAGGAGGCGGCGGCCGCGGTCGACCTCTGCAAGTCCGCCGGTCTCGTGCTCGGCATGGGCCACGAGCGCCGCTATGAGCCGCCGATCGCCGCCATCCTGTCGGATGCGGCCGCCGGCAGGCTTGGAACGCTTCTGCAGATCGAGGCCGATTTCGGCCACGACAAGTTCCTGTCGCTCGATCCCTCCAACTGGCGTCTGCAGGCCGAGCATGCGCCCGCCGCCGGGATGACCGCGACCGGCATCCATTTGACCGATCTTTCGGTCGCGCTCATGGGGCCGGCGAAAGAGGTTCTCGTCACCTGCGAGCGGCGCGGCTCGAAACTGCCCGGCGGCGACACGCTGTCGGCCTATATCCGCTTCAAGGGCGGCGGCACGTCCTACATCTCGGCTAACCTCGCGATGCCCTTCGTTTCGCGCTTCGCCGTGTACGGGACGCATGGCTGGGTCGACGTGCGCGACAAGGCGCATGTCGAGGCGCCCGAGGGCTGGGTCGTCATCAAAGGAAAAAAAGGCGAGGGGATCGCAACCGAGGAAGTTGGCCCCGCCGAGCCGGTCCTCGACAATCTCGAAGCCTTCGCCAACGCAGTCAGGGGCAAGGGATCTTACCCGATCACCGGCGACCAGCTCGTCGCCAATATCTCGCTGCTTGAATCCATCGTCCGAAGCGCGTCGTCCGGACGCGTCGAGGCCGTTGCTTAGGGAGAATGACATGAAAGCGCTGATCTTCAAGGAACCCAACCGGCCGGTCGTCGAGGATATCGCCGAGCCGAAGCTCGAGCCGACGGAAGTGCTCGTCCGCATGCGGCAGGTCGGCATCTGCCACTCTGACTACGAGCTGCTTTACGGGCGCTATATCATTCCGATCAGCTATCCCGTCACGCCGGGACATGAGTGGATCGGCGAAGTTGTCGAGGCCGGCAAGGGCGTGAAGGGCTTCAAGGCGGGCGACCGCGTCGTCGGCGAATGCGTCGTCAAACTGCCCGACCGCGTCCACCATTTCGGCTTCTCGATGGACGGCGCATTCCGCGAATATTTCAAGGTTCGGCCGGAATGGATCCACAAACTGCCGGAGACGGTCACGGACGCCACCGGCTCGATGATCGAGCCATTCACCTGTGGCTATTACGCGATCCGCAATATCGGCGGCACGGATGCAAGCCAGACCGTGGTCGTGTCGGGCGGCGGCACGATAGGCCTCGTCTCCGCCGCGGCTGCGATCGGAATGCGCGCCAAGGTGATCGTGATCGATCCGATTGCTTCCCGCAGGGCGGCGGCGACGAAGCTCGGCGCGGCGGCGACCGTCGACCCCACCAAGGAAAACGCGGTCGAGCGCGTCATGGAGCTCACCGACGGGGGCGCCGACCTCGTCGTCGAAGCCTCCGGCCATGACGCCTCGCTCGGGATCGTCTTCGACCTGCCGAAGGAGAATGGCCGGGTGGCGATGATCGGGATCAACATCGGCCGCATGATTCCAGCGAAGCTCGGCAACATCCAGATGCGCAACCTGACGATGAAGGGCAGCATCGGCTCGCCCGGCGTCTGGCCGGACGCGATCCGCTTCTTGGAGCGGACCGGGCTCGACCTCACTCCGATCCAGACGCATCACTTCCCGCTGACCGATGCGGTCGAGGCCTTCGAACTTGGCAAGCAGGCGGACAAGTGCATCAAGATCACTCTGCAGAACAGAGCGGCGTAAGGGTAGCGTGTTGGCGCCTGCCGAACCCGTGGGGGCAGCGGACGCCCTCCGCTCCGCTTTTAAAACATCGAGGGGAGGAGTGAAATGAATCCGGGACTCACGTTGATCGCCTTTCTGCAAGGCAAGCCTCAGAAGCGCGATGAGCTTCTCGCCACTTTGCGCGAATTCGTGAAGCCGACACGCGCCGAAGAGGGCTGCGTCGACTATCACCTTCACGTCAGCAACGACGATCCTAATCACTTCATCTTCTATGAGAACTGGCGGTCGAAGCCGGATCTCGACACGCATCTGAAGACGTCGCTTCTGACTGCATTTTTCAACCGCCGGATGGATCTTCTGGAGAAGGACGTCGACATGCGCTTCATGACGATGGACAGCGCCTACAACGAGTAGCGCCTGCCGCGCTCCATTTCGCGAATGCCCTCAGACTTCATCGTGATTGGAGCGCGCCAATCGTGGCGCGCAAGCGAAGCAGCGCCCTATCGAACCCGAAACGAAGGACGAAGGACGAAGGACGGAGAGCCCATGAGTAAGCTTAAAGGCAAGTCGGTTATGATCACGGGCGGCGCGCAGGGGATTGGCGAAGGGATCGCGCGGCGCCTTGCGGCAGAGGGAGCCTCGATCGCGGTCGCCGACCTAAATGGAGAGAAGGCGGAGTCGGTCGCCAAAAGCCTCAAGTCGGATGGCGGCGCCGCCATCGGCGTCAAGGTGGACGTGGCCGAGCGCGCCCAGGTCCAGGCTGCGATCAAGAAGGTCGTGGACAGCTTTGGCCGACTCGACGTGCTGTTCAACAACGCCGGCTTCAACAAGCCGGTGCCCTTCCTCGACGTCGACGAGAACAATTTCAATAGCATCATGCGCGTCAATGGCTGGGGCGTGATGCTCGGCATTCAGGAAGGCGCCAGGCAAATGATCGCTCAGGGCGGCGGCGGCAAGATCATCAACACCGCCTCGATCGCCGGCCGTCAGGGTTATGCGGAATTCGCGCCCTATTGCTGCAGCAAGTCCGCGGTCATATCGCTGACGCAAGCGGGCGCCCGCGAATTCGCCAAGCACAAGATCACCGTCAACGCCTTCGCTCCGGGCGTCGTCGTGACGCCGCTGTGGGATGGGCTTGAGCAGGATATGATCGACAAGGGCGTGATCAAGAAGAAGGGGGAGTTCATCGAGAGCTTCTCGTCGAGCATTCTGCTTGGCTATCCGTCGAAGCCCAAGGACCTGGATGGCATCGCTGCGTTCCTCGCCTCCTCGGATTCCGACTATATCACCGGCCAGGTGATTATGTCGGACGGCGGAATGATCCTGGTCTGACGCGATCGGCGCCTCATCGCCAGCGGCCGCGGCGGCGGATCGCCGCGCCGCTGGGACCACGCACGCGCAGATCAGCGAGCGCGGACATGCGTTGCATCCTGCGTGCTATTTGTGAATTGCTCGGCCGTACGCGTCCATGACGCTCTCGTGCAACATCTCCGAAAGCGTCGGATGTGGGAAGACGGTGTGGATCAGCTCGTCTTCGGTCGTCTCCAGATTCATCGCGATGGTAAAGCCCTGGATCAGCTCGGTGACTTCCGCGCCGACCATGTGCGCCCCGAGGAGTTGCCCCGTCTCAGCGTCGAAGATTGTCTTGACGAGTCCTTGGTCTTCTCCGAGTGCGATGGCTTTGCCGTTGCCGGCGAACGGGAAGCGGCCGATTCTGAGCTGACGGCCGCCCGCCTTTGCTTTCGCCTCGGTGAGGCCGACGCTGGCGATCTGGGGGCGGCTGTATGTGCAGCCCGGGATGAACTCCTTGCGGACATGGTGGGTCGGGTGGCCGGCGATCGCCTCGACGCAGACGACGCCATCATGCTCCGCTTTATGAGCGAGCATTGGCGCTCCCGCCACGTCCCCGATGGCGTAGACGCCCCTGACGTTTGTCCGGCCGTATTCATCGACAGCGATGCAGCCGCGATCGAAATTGACGCCCACGGCCTCAAGTCCGAGATTTTCGACGTTTCCCTGCACGCCGGCGGCGACGATCACGGCGTCTACACTCACTTCGGCGCCGCTGGCGCCTTCGATCCTTGCGACGATCTGGCCATTCGTGGCGCGCCTCGCGCTGACAACCTTCGCTGCGGTTCGGATTGTTATCCCGTGCTTCTCGAACTGGGCGTGAGCGAATTTCGCGATGTCTTCGTCCTCGGCAGGCAGGATCTGCGGCAGCGCCTCAACGACCGTGACCTTGGAGCCGAGCCCGCTGTAAAAGGAAGCGAATTCAATGCCGATAGCGCCGGAACCGACGACGAGCAGGCTTTCGGGAATCCGCTGCGGAACCATGGCCTCGAAATAGGTCCATACCCGTTCACCGTCGGGCTCCAGGCCAGGCAGAACGCGCGGCCGAGCCCCGCTGGCGACGATAATATGGTCCGCGGAATAGTCTCCCGGCCCCAGAGCGGCGGCAGGCTTGTCGGGACGCGGCCGGTCGGAGCGTGCGACAGGCTCCGACACCGACAGGCGGCTCGGCGCCGTCAGTCGCCCTTCACCCCAGATCACCTGGACGTTGTTCTTTTTCAGCAGCCCCTCGACGCCGCGACTGAGACGTCCCGACACAGATCGAGAGCGCTGGACGATCGCCTTGGCGTCGACTTTTACGTTGTCAGCCGCGAGACCATAATCCTTCGCATGGCGCATGAGCTCGAAGACTTCCGCTGAACGCAGCAGCGCCTTGGTCGGGATGCAGCCCCAGTTGAGGCAGATTCCTCCGAGATGCTCGCGCTCGACGATGGCCGTCTTCATCCCGAGCTGGGCCGCCCGGATCGCAGCGACATAACCGCCGGGTCCCGACCCGATGATGATGATGTCGAATGTCATTGCGTCTGCGCGGTCGCCTTTGCAGCTTCCTGCGCCCGGCGCCCCTTTGCGCGCGCCTTGAAAGTTCGCGAGCTGACGCGATCGAGCAGATCGATGATCTCCTTCAGACTTTCTCGCTGGATGCCCTGCGTGATGAAGACGACCCGTGTCCTTTGGTCGGCGTCGGGCCAGCGGTCGAGCCAGGTCATTGTGTGCAGAAGATGCTGCGCGCCCTGGATCACCGCAGGCCGACCCGGCTCCTCGGCGACATTGACCAACCCCTTCACCCGTAACAGCCCGGCGCCCAGATTCTGGCCGATCCCCTCGAGGAGGAATTGGACTTCCTCGCGGGCCAGAGGAGTGTCGCGCATCAGCACGAAATTCTCGATTCCCCGGCCTTGCAGATGAGTGAGGCGGTCATGGCCATGGTGATCATGATCGTCATCATGACGATGGTGATGATGATGATCGTCCGACGCCTTCTGGTAGGCTTGCAGGTCGAGCCATGGTCGTGGATCGGCAAGCCGATCAGTCGTATCGAAGCCAGCGGCCGTCAGCAGTCTCGCAATGGCCGCGGACGACCAGTCGATCTCCGCGATCTCCGCCGAAGGGTTGATCCGTCGGAGCTCAAGGAGGAGGCGGGAAGCCGCGCTCTCCTTGTCGTCGACAAGGTCGAGCTTGGTGATGCGTATCTGGTCGGCCAGGGCAACTTGCCGCACTGCCTCATCGTGGGTCTCGGCGGTTCCCCGCCAGTTGACTGCGTCCACGAGCGTGACCACGCCCGCGATCCGATAAAGTCCGTCGAGCGTCGGCTCCGACAGAAAAGCCTGCAGCACCGCGCTAGGTTCTGCGAGACCGGATGTCTCGATGACAACATTGTCGAAACTCGGAATCTCGCTCGCTTGTCGCGCGTGATAGAGGGAATTCAGCGTTCCGACGAGGTCGCTTCGGACCGTGCAGCACAGGCAACCGTTCTCCAGCACGACAACCGAATCGGAGCTGCTGGCGAACAGCTGATGATCGAGCCCGACCTCGCCGAATTCGTTAACCACCACGACTGTCTTCGCAAGCTCGGGAGAGCGAAGCGCGGCATTGATGAATGTTGTTTTCCCGCTTCCGAGGAACCCCGTAACGAGAGTCACGGGGATTCTCGTCTTGATCTCGGTCCGCGCGCTATCGCTAGACATCCGGCTCTCCGGTCAGAACACTTCGCATCCCGGGAGGCCACAGGAAATCAGCCGGTCCGACGGGAAGTTCGTGATGATCTCGCACCCGTCTTTGGTGACGACAACCTCCTCCTCGATGCGGGCTGCGCCCGAGCCGTCGTCTGCGCCTTTCCAAGTCTCGAGCGCGAAGACCATTCCCTCGACGAGCGGACGATTTTGGCCGCGAAAGCGCTTGGAGAAGATAGGGCGCTCCCAGAGCGACAGGCCGACGCCATGGCCGTATTGCAGTAGGAACGCCTCCGCCTCGTCGCGATAGCCAAATTCTTGAGCGTCGGGCCACACCGAGGCGACCTCGTCGGGGGTGACGCCCGGACGGACCAGGTCGATCGAGGCGCTGATCCACTTGGAGGCCGTTTCGTAGGCATCGACCTGATGCTTGTTCGGCTCGCCGCAAATGAAGGTTCGATAATAGCAAGTGCGATAGCCATTGAACGCGTGCATGATATCCAGGAAAATCATGTCGCCTGGCTGAATCATGCGGTCTGAAAACGTGTGCGAATGCGGGCGTCCGCGGCGCCCTGATACGGAGTTCACGCATTCAACTCGCTCCGCGCCCATCCGGAAGAGACGATCGTTTGCAATAGCGACAAGTTCGTTCTCTTTCGTGCCGGGACGGATTGCGCGAGCGATGTCGACATAGGTGGCATCGACCATCGAGGCCGCCACCTTGAGTAGCTCGATCTCATCGGCCGTCTTGACCTCGCGCGCGTCGAGCATCGCCTGCTGGCCGTCGACAACCTCGATTCCTTCGGCCTCGAGCGCTCGCAACATGCCGATTTCCATCAGGTCGATGCCGAGGGGCTCCTTGTCGATGCCGTAATGCGTCAGCGCTTTCTTGATCTGCTTGGCAAAATCCTGCTGTACATGCATCGATGGCGGAATAGCGCCAAGCATGGTCGTCAGCGGCGCCGCGACGTTGTCGGAGACCCACGGCGAGGAAATGCGCTTGGCGGGAGGCGCCGGGTCCCACAGGAACGGCTTTCCCTCGGCCGGGCAAAGCGCGTAGCGGAAGAACTTATCGCGCGCCCATTCGCCAATATGAGTCGCCGTGACGTAGCGGATATTGTCGAAGTTGAAACAGAGGACGCCGCCAAGTCCGGCATGGCGTATTGCGTCCTGGGCACGTTTCAAGCGATCGACGGACAAACGATGATAATCGACCCCCTGTTCCCAGTCCTTCGCCATCATGCCCCAGGCGGCGGTTGCGTGCGGCCTGTTGTATTTCATGAGTTCCTCTCTTCGAATCCTGGTGAGTCCGCTAGCCCCGGCGTCCATCGTCATGATTTGCCGCCAAACTCGTCTTCCCACTTGCGCGTCTCAAGAAGCTGCTTCAGGCGCGACAGGAAGGCTCCAGAATAGGCTCCGTCAAACGCCCGATGGTCGAAACTCTGCCCGACCATGCCCATCGTGCGCGGCGCCACAAATGAGCCTTCCGGTGTCGACACCACCGCGGGCTTCAACTGGATGGCGTCCGTCGAAAGGATCGCGACCTGAGGCGCATTGATGATCGGGGCCGTAAACGTTGTTCCAAAGGCGCCGTTGTTGCTGATCGAATACGTTCCACCGGAAAGATCATCGGGACCGAGCTTGCCCGCTCGGGCTTTATCGATGAGACGACGCACCGCCTTTGCGAGCCCCGCCACCGTTAGATCGCCTGCGTCGCGGACTACCGGGACGACAAGGCCGTTATGCGATAGGTCGATCGCGACGCCGAGGTGAATTGCAGACGACACCGACAAGCTCTTTCCGTCGAAACGCGCATTGACCTGAGGAAAAGCTTCAATCGCGAGACACGCAGCGCGCGCAATGAAGGGCAGATAGGTCAGCGAGAACCCATTCGCCTCCTTGAACGCTTGCTTCTGCCGTCCACGGACGCGGTCAATTGCACTGAAGTCAACGTCAATCGCCTGGAAGACGTGCGGAATCGTTCGCCAGCTTTCCGCCAGACGCTCTCCAGTTCTGAGCCGCATCGTGTTCAGCGTGATTGTTTCACCCGCCGTCGAGACAGCGGGTTCCCTCGGAGCAAGGGGCGCGGCCGAAGCGCTTGGCGTGCGGGCCGCCGCGGGCGAGGCGAGGAACGCCCGCACAGCCTGCTCGTCGATGCGCGGCAAGCCCTTCGCCTTGACCTCGGCGGCAAGCTTGCTGATGTCCGCGCCGTTCTGTGCGATCAACCGGCGTGCGAGCGGGGTGACGCGGACGCCATCCGGTCCTTTGGCAGGACCGAAGCGATCCTTGGGCGTCGAGACCTCCTCGAACGGGTTGCGCCAGGCCTTCGCTTTTTGCGTCGAGGGCGGCGCGGTTCGCGCGTTCGCCGTCGCCTTCCCGTCGGCCGCAATGATCGCCACGGCTTCGCCGACTTTCGCGACAGTTCCGGAACCCACTCGAATCTCTGTAAGTCGCCCCGCAACAACTGCTTGGACTTCGATCGTCACCTTGTCGGTCTCGACCTCGAAAAGATTGTCCCCTTCCTTGACCTCGTCCCCAATCGACTTGAACCAGGTCAGGATCTTTCCCTCCGCAACCGTTTCGCCGAGTTGCGGCATCAGGACAGGATCGCTCATAGGATCAGGCCTTCAGCACGCGGCGAACCTTATCGACGACGCGCGCCGCGCTAGGCAGCGCCAGATCCTCGAGATGGTCGGCTGCGGGTAAGGGAATATGAGGGGTGGTGATGCGCACGATCGGTCCATCGAGATCCCAGAAGGCTTCATCGGCGACGATCGACGCAATCTCCGCGCCCCAGCCACACAGCCTCGGATTCTCTTCAACTGTGAAAAGGCGTCCGGTTTTTGCGACTGAGCCCAAGATGGTTTGAGTGTCGAGCGGCACGAGAGACCGAACGTCGATGACTTCGGCGTCGATCCCATGATCTCTCGCAAGAGCCTCCGCCGCTTCGAGCGCGCGGGGAACCATCAAGGCGAGCGCGATAATCGTGCAATCGCGGCCGGATCGAAGGACCTTCGCCGTTCCAAGCTTATCGAGGATTTCGCCGTCGGGGACCTCACCTTTCGTCGCGTAGAGAGACTTGTGCTCATGGAAGATGACGGGGTCTGGATCGCGAACGGCGGCCGCCATCAGGCCGATCACATCGCTGGGTGATGAAGGCGCAACGACCTTGACGCCGGGAATCATCATCGTCCAGTTCTCGATCGACTGGGAATGCTGTGCGCCGAACCGAGCTCCGCCGCCGTTGCCGGTTCTGATCACGAGCGGGCAGGAGAGTTGCCCGTTCGTCATGTATCGAAGCTTCGACATCTCATTGGCGACGTAGTCGAAGCAGACAGCGAGAAAGTCGGAGAACATGATCTCCGCGATCGGCCGCAATCCTGTCATTGCCGCGCCCATTGCCGCGCCTAGGATCGCCTGCTCGGAAATCGGCGTGTCACGCACCCGCAGCGGGCCGAACCGCTCGTAAAGCCCCACCGTTGTTTTGAAAACGCCGCCCGCCTTGGCGACGTCTTCGCCGAGGAAGACGACGCGATTATCGCGCTCCATCTCCTGGGCGATGCCGCGAGCGACGGCGTCGCGATAGCTCAGTTCCGCCACGCCCAGCCTCCATCCGCATACACATCGGTCGTCAGGATCTCGACGGGCGCGGGCGGCGAGGCCTTTGCGATGGCGGTCGCCGTTTCCACCTTACGCTTGCTTTCGGCCTCGATCGCGGTGATCGTTTCTTCGGCAATGCCGAAGTCCTTGAGCCGCTCCCGGTAGATGACGACCGGATCGCGCTTCAGCCATTCCTCAAGCTCCCCGGGCGGACGGTATTTCGCCGGATCCGCGCGGGAATGGCCCGAATGCCGGTAAGTCAGACATTCGAGGAGCGAAGGCCCTTCGCCACGACGCGCTTTTTCAATTGCCGCCTGCGCCGTACGGAAAACGATGTCGGCGTCGTTGCCGTCGATCACGATCCGCTCCAGGCCATAGGCGGAAGCCCGATCGGCTGCTGGATGCTTGACCGCCGTCACATCACCGATCGGCGTGTATTCCATGTAAAGGTTATTTTCGCAGACGAAAACAACCGGCAGCTTCCAGACAGAGGCGAAGTTCAGGGCCTCGTGGAACGCCCCGATATTCGTCGTTCCGTCGCCGAAGAAGACGACCGACACATCCTTTTCGCCGAGATATTGGGCGCGCCAGGCAGAGCCGCAGGCGATCGGAAGGTGGGCGCCGATAATCGCGTATGAGCCCAACACGTCATGTTCGACGGAGGTCAGATGCATCGATCCGCCTTTGCCGCGCATGAGACCAACGTCTCGCAACATAAGTTCGCCAAGCATCCCTTCCATCGAAGCGCCGCGCGCAAGCGTGTGGGCGTGGCCGCGGTACGTGCAGAACGACTTGTCGCCTTTCTGCATCGCGACGCCAAATCCGGCCGCGACCGCTTCTTGTCCGAGCGACAGATGGCTCGTGCCCTTGATCATGTTTTGAAAGAAAAGGTCGTGAGCGCGCTTCTCGCAGTCCCGGATCTCGACCTGGAGGCGGAAGAGCTCGAGCCGCCGATCCAAACCGATGTCATCGTTCAATAGCGGCCTACTTTGAACGGCCGGTTTATGTCCGGATGCCATATTGGTCGCTTCCCGCCCGAATTGCTTACCGAACAAGATTGCCAAAGATGCCGCTGCCTAATGCAAGCTAAAATCTCCAGAATGACTATTTTGGCGCGTGAACGTCGTGTGCTCGAACGCCGGCCGAGAACGAAGGAGGCAGAAAACTCATTCTGAACATTTCATAGCGCCCCTTGCATGGCCGGGGCGCTATCCTTTGATCAAGAGGACCGCTGCGCTGCGGCGCCGATCCGAAGCGGAGGAGACGATGAAGGCGGTCAGGTTCTACGGCAAGGAGGACGTGCGCGTCGAGGACGTGGCTGCTCCGACTGCGATGGATGGGAAGCAGGTCATGGTGAGGCCACTCACCTGTGGGATCTGCGGGACTGACCTCCACGAATTCGCAGCCGGCCCGATTGTCACGCCGGCCGCGCCGCACAAGTTTACCGGGGCGGTGCTGCCGCAGATTTTTGGGCACGAATTCTCCGCCGAGGTGATCGACGTCGGAAGCTCGGTCACACGGGTTCGTAAAGGCGACCGCATCTCGGTCCAGCCGCTCATCATGCCGCTTGACGACTATTACAGCCGACGTGGCCTGAACCACCTGAGCCCGAGCATGGGTTGCGTTGGCTTGAGCTGGGCCTGGGGCGGCATGGGGGAGCTTGCCGTCATCAACGACTACAATGCGAACTTGATCCCCGACGGGATCACCGACGAACAGGGCGCGATGGTCGAGCCGACCGCGGTTGCGCTTTATGGCGTGGATCGCGCGAAGGTGACTGGCGGAAGCACTGTCTTGATCACAGGGGCCGGCCCGATAGGGGCGCTGGTCATCCTGATTTGCAGCGCCTTCGGCGCTTCCCAGATCATTGTCAGCGAGCCAAACGCCAACCGCCGTCGTCATATCGAAAGCCTTGGCGTGGCGTCCGCGGTGCTCGATCCGAAGCATGTCAACGTCGTCGAATACATCCGTGAAAACACCGAGGAAGGCGTCGGCGTGGACTCGGCTATCGAATGCTCGGGTATTGAGGCGGCCTTGAACACCTGTGTTGAGGCGGTGCGAAACCATGGAACTGTTGTGCAAACCGGGCTCCATGTTCGAAAGGCGGTGGTCGACCCTGCTCTTTGGGCCATGAAGGACATCACGATCGAAGCGACGTGGTGCTACGAGATCACCATGTGGCCGCGCGTGATCCGCATGATTTCCAGCGGCAAGCTCCCGGTCGAGAAGATCATCACCGGCCGGATCGCCCCCGAGGCGATCGTGGAAAAGGGCTTCCGGTCGCTCCTCAATCCGAGCGGGAACGAAATGAAAGTCATGGTCAAGATGGCGTGACGCGGCGCACCGATGGGATTTGAATTCCTCCGGCGGGCGTAAGGCGCTGTCCCTCGGGCCGGAGGAGGGAGGGAGGAACGCATGAACATCGTTGGCCTCGTCGTCGGCGCGACGGGCATAGCTGGGCGCGGCGTCTGCCAGGAGCTGCTTGCGCGCGGCGCCGAAGTCTATGGGCTGTCCCGCAAAGCCGAAGGCCTCGTTCCGGGCGTTCGGCATGTCGCGGCCGATCTGCTCGATCCCGAAACGCTAAAGGCGTCGCTTGGCGGGCTGAAGCCCACCCACGTGTACATCGCCACCTGGTCCCGCCAGGCCACAGAGGCCGAGAACATCGAAGTGAACAGCCGAATGATCCGCAACCTGCTTGCGGCGGTCGCGGCTGCGCGCGCCGTCAAGCATGTCGCGCTCGTCACTGGTTTGAAGCACTATCTTGGCCCGTTCGAAGCGTATGTCAAAGCTGGAACGCCGCCGCCGACGCCGTTGCGTGAGGAGCAGCCCAGGTTGCCGCTGCCCAATTTCTACTACGCTCAGGAGGACGAGCTTTATGCCGGGGCGAAGCGTGACGGCTTCACCTGGAGCGTCCATCGACCTCACACGATCATCGGCAAGGCGATCGGCAACGCCATGAATATGGGAACGACGTTGGCCGCCTACGCTTCCATCTGCAAGGAGGAGGGACGCGCGTTCACATTTCCCGGCAGCGCTGCGCAATGGAACGGCTTGTCCGATATGACCGACACTCGGATCTTGGCGAAGCAGCTCCTCTGGGCCAGCACCAGCGATCTCGCCAAGAACGAGGCCTACAACATCGTCAATGGCGACGTTTTCCGTTGGAGCTGGATGTGGCCGCGGCTCGCGGCGTGGTTTGGCGTCGAGTGGAAGGGCTTCGGAGGAGAAATCGTGCCTCTCGAGGGGCAAATGGCGAATGACGCTCCAGCGTGGAGGATGATGGCGGAGAAGTTTGGGCTCGTCGAGGCGGACCTGTGGCGTGTGGCGTCGCCGTGGCATACCGACCTCGACCTTAGCCGGCCCATCGAAGTGATGACCGACATGGCGCGGAGCCGCAAGGGCGGCTTCCTCGCTTATCAAGGCACGGAGGAGGCTTTCTGCGATCTCTTCGCCGCCTTGCGGGCGGACCGTGTCATTCCCTGATCAATTGGCTCGCTAGTCTCGTTTTTTCGGCGAAAGGACCGCAAATGGAGGGCGCGGGGAAGCGCGCGGACTCGACAAGCATGTCCACGGGACACTACCGTGGAAGCAGGCCCAGTGGGTGGGGAGAGCCCAAACAAGAGAGGCCGAACAGCTTTCGAATGACCGAGCACGAACTCCTGCGAATTATTACATTCCTTGAGCGCGTTCGACAGCCGTTCCAGGAGGTGATCCCGATCGCGGAAGAGGATGCGACATGGAACATGCTCCTCTTCCTCATGAAGAGCCATCTGACCGGGGCGCCGGTAACGCTATCCGCGCTTGCCTCTGTGGCGCAGGTTCCCCACGCGACAGCGATGCGCCGCATTCACGCTCTGCTGGAGAGCGGCCATATCGTAACCGAGACTTTGAGCGACACCGGCAAAAGGTTCAGGCTTCGGCCGAGCGAGGAACTGTCAGACAGCTTTTTGCAATACGCACGCAGGATCAAGTTTCTTCTCGCCGAGACCTTCGGCTTCCGCTCTAAAAACGACAGCGACGAGGACTACTATTTCGGCGGGTCTTACTTCGCGGCTCAGATCATTCCGCCACCGCACCTGATCGAGAGTTTGTTCCGCGGGAAACATGAGCTCCGCTTCCTGCTGAACGACGACAATTACTTCCTCTCCATGAGGAACATGTGGGCGGATTTCCGCAACAACATCGCCTCCCGGAAGAGCTTCGATCTCCGGAAACTTCCTCGACTGCACGAGCGACTAATTGAGAATGCGGCGCTCAGGGAGTTGGAATACGACATTGTTGCGATCAATGCGCCCTGGCTTGGCGAAGCGGTGAAAAAGAGGCTTGTCATTCCGCTCGACGGATACATCAAGTCCTCGGCAATCTCACCCCTCGACTTTCATCCTTCCGTGTGGTCGATGGGCTCGTGGAACGGTGAGCACTTCGGGATCCCGATCTACTGCACCATCGAGCTTCTGGCGGTGCGGAAGGATCTGTTCGAAAAGGATCGGTGCGAATATCCGACGACCTTTGAGAAGACGGTCGCAGCGGCGAAGCATTTCCACGCGCCCGCCAAGGAGCGCTACGGCATTGCGTGGAACGGCGGACGGGGAATGCCGATCGCCTCGACGTTCATGTTCCTGATGGGATGTTGCGGCGAGTCGATCCTGCGGATTCCCAAGACCCATCTCGCCATGGGCGTCGACGCGGCGCGGGGCGAGCAACTGCGGCCGCAGATCAACTCCGAGGCGGGGATGCGCGTTCTGGACTATCTGCACAAGCTGAAAGAGGTCTCTCCGCCAGACATCCTGGAAATGGACTGGGACCGCCGCACGGTCTCCTTCCTGACGGGTGAGACGGCGCTCGCTTATTGCTGGACCGTGCGGGCGGCGCGATTCGAGAATGACATCAGCTCCGCCGTCAAGCGCAAGGTCAGTTACATCCCGCAGCCTCGGGGTCCCGGCGGGGCTTCGAACAACCCGATGGGAGGATTCCTCCTGTGTATTCCATCGAATCTTCCGGAGGAGCGAATCGAGCTGGCTTTCGAGGCGATCGCCTGGATGACCTCGCCCGAGGCCATGAAGGCGAACGTGCAAAACGGCTTCCCGGTGGCGCCGCGATTCAGCGTGTCGGCGGACCCTGAGGCTGCGGCGACGTCGCCGATCGTGAGCGTCGTCGACAAATTGGCGAAGCAGAACCTGCTGAAAGGCTGGCCTCGGCCGCCGGTGCCCGAATATCTTTCGCTTGAGGCGATCCTCGGCGAGGAGATTCATCGGGCGCTGCGCGACGAGGTCTCAGACCGGACGGCGCTCAGGAACGCCCAAATGGAGGCTGATAAAGTCATGCGCCGAGCCGGATATTACTAGCGGTCCGTCCGGCCGGCAGCGCTGGGAGCCTCGGCGGCGTCTCCTGCATGTTCATTTCGGTCATATTCCGGGGCGCCCGACATCTGGCGCTGCGCTACTCTGACAGACAGTCCAATTGGAGCAGCCGGTTCGTCCGGGTCCCGTAGAATCGGGGCAAAGAAGCATAGGGAAAGGCGCATCGGGTTGCGCTTCGGGAGGGCGCCGTGAGCAACAAGGTTGAATTGCTGGCGGGCCATTGGACCCTCGCGGGCGACACCTATCCCAACGGGCCGACCGAGGTCAGCTCGCTGCCGTTCCGGAATCGCGTCGAGGCGGCGGGCTCGGCGGGCTATACCGGCCTCGGCATCGTGCATCAGGATCTCGTCGCCGTCAGGGACAAGATCGGCTTCCCCGAGATGCGCCGGATCTGCGGCGACAACGGCATTGTCCATTTCGAGGTGGAGTTCCTGGCCGACTGGTTCGGTGAGGGCGAAAAACGCGCGGCGTCCGATCGCGTTCGCAAGGATCTGTTGGAAGCGGCCGTAGAACTGAAGGCAAGGGACATCAAGATCGGCGGGAAATTCGACGAAGAGCGCTGCGACATTCCCCGTTACGCCGAGGCCTTCGCGAGCCTGTGCGAGGACGCGGAAAAGGCAGGGACGACCATCGCGATCGAGGTGCTTCCCTTCACCAACATCCGCGATCTCAAAGTATCCGACGCCATCATTAGCAGGGCGGGACACGAGAACGGCGGGCTCTGCATCGACATCTGGCATATGGCGCGCGGCGGCATCCCCTATGAGGAGGTTGCGAAGTTGCCGAAGAGCTACGTCAAATCCGTCGAGCTCAACGACGCCTCGTCGGAGATCGTGGGCACACTTTGGAACGACACCCTGCACCACCGGCTCCTGCCGGGAGAAGGCTCGTTCAGGCCCGCAGACTTTGTCAAGGCGATCCAGGCGACGGGGTTCGACAGCTTCTGGTCGGTAGAGATCCTCAGCAAGGATCACCGCATGCTGCCCTTGAAGGAGCAGGCCAAGCGCTCCTTCAATTCGGCCATGGCGCTCTTTCCCTAACCTTGGAGATAAATCAACATGCCGATGCGCGTCGCGGTCGCGGGCCTTGGGTGGTGGGGCAAGCAGATCATCAGCTGTCTGAAAAAGAGCCCGCGCTTCGAGGTCGTATGCGGCGTTGATCCTATCGCGTCCGAAGCGACGAACCGCTTTCTCGCCGACCATAGCGTCAACTATGTCTCCAGTCTGGATTCGGTGTTGACCGACAGCGATGTCGATGGCGTCGTCCTCGCGACTCCGCATCAGCTGCATGAAGCGCAGTGTCTGCAGGTTCTCGCGGCGGGCAAGGAGCTCTTCTGCGAGAAACCCCTGACGATGACGGCGGCGGGCGCGGCGCGCGTCTTGGACGCGAGCGCGCGGGCGGGCAAGGTGCTCGGAATCGGTCACGAGCGACGGTATGAGGAGTGCTTCGAACTCGTCGGGCGACTGATCGGCGAAGGGGTCCTGGGCAAGCCGCTCTTGTTTGACGCCAACATCAGCCACGATCTTTTCCGCAATATCGATCGCTCAAACTGGCGGCTCGACCCGCGACATGCGCCGGCGGGAATGATGACGGCCACCGGGATCCACCAGACGGACCTTTGCTGCTCATATTTCGGCTCGCCAGTCGAAGTCCGCGCCGAGACGTCGAGTCTCATCTTCGATCCGCCGGCGACCGATTTCGTCACGGCGACCGTCAAATTCGCATCCGGAGTCTGTGGCGTCGTCACGCTCCTGTCGTGCGTCCCTTATTACGGCCGCGTCACCGTCTTCGGCGACAAAGGTTGGGTCGAGGTGGTGAGCGAAGGAAACGTGGACCAGGGCAAGCCGACCATAGTGACGCTCTGCAAGGGAACGAACGCGCCGCGTGAGGTTACGACGTTTCAGCCCACCGACACGGTGACGGCCAATTTCGAGGCCTGGGCCGGCGCCGTCGCGGGAGAAACGCCCTATCGTTTCACGCCGGCCCAGCTCCTCGACAATGTCAAGATCTTCGAAGCCGTAGTCGGCTCGGCGCAGGAGGGCGGGAAGACGATCCGCCTGTGAAGCGATCGACGGCTCCGCGAACCCCGCGGTGCCGCGAATCCGGGCGGGCCCCAGCGCACGATGCGACTAATTAGGTCGAACCAGGATCGTCATCGCGAGCGTAAGCGAAGCGGTCCAGGAGCCATCGGGCGCCTGGCGGCTCCTGGATCGCCATGTCGCTTCGCTCCTCGCGATCACGCCGGCGGTTCAAACCGATCTCATCCCGCTCTAAACTTGGCCGAAAGCCGGTCCCTCCGTTTCGACCGTGGCCACGCCGCCGAGGGTTAGATTCTGGGAAGTCGAAATTATCTGTCGACATTGTCTTGCTTATCCTAGAATTTGTTTAGTTTTGTTCTCCATCAGCTTTTGAGGGAAACCATCGAGTGCCCAATTCTACCGATACCGCTCCTCCGCCTCCCGTTCGCCGCGACCGCTCCGTCGCGGCGCGCAGAGCGGTACCGTCAGCTTAACGAATATGGAGTGGGCAGCGGGGTAACCGCGGAGCATGTCGACTTTCCGTGACCCCCTCTATCGCCGCCATCGTTTTCCGCCTGAAATCATCAGCCATGCGGTCTGGCTCTATTTTCGGTTTCCCTTGAGCTTGCGCATGGTCGAGGAAATGCTGGCGGCGCGCGGAATCTGCCTGACCTACGAGACGGTGCGCCAATGGGCGATGAAGTTCGGCAAAGAGTTCTCCGATCAGATCCGCCAACGGGCTCCGGCTCGCGGCGACAAATGGCGTCTGGATGAGGTCGTGATTTCGATTGCCGGCGAACCCGACTGGCTTTGGCGCGCCGTCGACCAGAATGGCTTCGTTCTCGACGTCTTGGCGCAGCGTCGAAGAGATGGCCGCGCTGCGCAGCGCTCATGACCAAGCTCCTGAAATCTGCGGTCACGCCGCCCTTGTTCGAGCGCCGTTCGAGAGGCAACCTTCCTACGCAACAGTCAATCTCAATGGCACGAACATTGCTAGGTAAGTCTCAGCGGCTTGCCAGTGGAAGAGTTATGCATTGCGGTGACGTTGACGATTGGCGCCCATTTTCCAGGGCAGTTCAGTTTGCCGAGCTGCGTAATTGGAGCGGCGGCCCCCGATTTCGATCGGCGAAACCCTTGACTCGTCTCGCTGTCTGTCCACAGTCTGCAATTGCGCGCCGCAAGGGCCGGCTTGGATCTGGCCAAGATGTTTAGTCCGGGAGGGGGCAATTTCGTTCTTCGACACGCTGAGTTTGTCTGACCAGATGCGCAACTTCCTGCTGAAGGAAATGACGTCCGGCCGTCTCAAGCCAGGCGGTCGCATCAACGAAGCGGAATTGGCTCGAAAATTAGGCATCAGCCGCAATCCCATCCGGGAAGCTGTCTCCGGTCTCGCCCAAAGAGGCTACCTCGTCTCATCGCCCCGCCGGGGGCACCACATGCGTGTGCTCACGGTCCAGGACATCGACGATGTCTTCTCGTTCCGTATCTGCGTGGAATCCTTCGCCATCGAGCAGGCGGTTCCGCGCATGAGAAAGCGCGATCTCGTCGGTCTGCGGGCCATCCAGGACCGGATGTTCGAGGCCGCTGCAGACAACAATGTCACTGGCATGCGCGAGGCGGATCTCGCGCTGCATCGGACGATCTGCGAGTTGTCGGGCAACCGTCAGACCCTCCGGGCCCATGAGGCGATTGACACCGAGGTGCAGATCCTCATCGCGTGCGTGGATCTTGAACTCGAGAGCTTGGCTTTCACGGCGGCCGCCCATGTCCCGATCGTTGAGGCGCTAGAAGCGCGCGACGCCGCGCGCGCTGTCGCCGCGATGCAGCATCACCTCAAGACCACCTGGGCCGATGTGCATGCGATGCATCGTCGCGCAGGGCTGTTAGAGGCTATGGTCTGCACCGATGAGGAGTTCTAACGACTTGGTGATGCAGCGGGTCTTTCCGGATGGAGAGGATCGATGAGATTTGCAAAGAACAAACTGTATATCGAGAGCTATACTAAATGCCCAAATTGCGGAATCCTTATTTTCGAAGATTCAAAGCAGAATATGCAAGAGACTAAACTTATAGATGGCAAGCTTTACTGCTCAGTTTGGTGCGTCAATTGGGAGAGGGACCGCGCGTCGCGCAGGCAGGGCGAGGTCGCCGCGCAATAGAGGCCGAACGACGTTCACACTTATGCCGGCGAGCCGGCCTGTTTGGGAGAGACTGAGATGAAAACGAAGGCATCGATATTGGCGCTGGCTTGCAGCATGTTGACGATTGCGGCGGCTCCGCAGGCCCACGCCGAAGACGGAATCACCATCGGCATGGCGGTCGCCGAGACAGGCTGGATGGAGGCCTACGACGGCGAGGCGTACAAAATGGCGCAGCTCTGGGTCGACCAGCAGAACGCCAAGGGCGGCCTTCTCGGCAAGCCCATCAAGGTCGTCAGCGGCGACACCAAGACCGATCGCGTTGAGGGCGCCAAGGTCGGGCAGGCCCTGATCCAACAGGGGGCCAATCTGCTTCTGGTTTCGGCGGACTACGACTACGGAGCGCCCGCGGGCCTTCAGGCTCAGAAAGCTGGCGTCATTTCGGTGTTCATGGGGGCCTCGGATCCGAAGGCCGGCGTGGTTGGCGTGGGTCCGCTCTCGTTCACGGCGAACAACGCAGGTCAGCTCGAAGGCGCTGTCATGGCCGACTGGGGTATGAAAAAGAAGGGCCTCAAGAAGGGTTACATGCTGATCGACGAGACGATCGAGTACAACAAGTCGGTCTGCGCCGGCTACGATTGGATGATGAAGGTCGATAAGGGCGTCATCGTCGGCAAAGACACGTTCAAGGGTCTCGACCCGACCATCAGCTCGCAGATCACTCGTCTGAGCGACGCGATCAGCAAGGACGGCGTCGACCACATCATGCTGTGCTCGACCAATCCGGGCGCGGCCAGTTCGCTCCGCCAGCTTCGAGCCGCGGGGATCAATCTGCCCGTTTTCAGCGCCACCGCCATGGACGGCACGTATTGGCTGAACTCGGTTCCGGGCCTCAAGGATTTCTATCTGCCCTCCCAGGCGCTGGCGAAGGATGACCCGCGGCCGGCGGTCAACGCCATCTCCGCCGCCTACGAGAAGAAGTTCGGCAAGCCGCCGACCACCCAATACGCCTACCCGATCTACGCGTTTCCTCGACATGTGGGCGAAGGCGGTCACGGAAGCCAAGACCGCGGACGCCAAGCCGGTTGTCGCAATCCTCAACAAGGCCAATAACGAGCCGACTGTTCTCGGACCGCGGACCTTCACGCCCAAGCTCCACATCCAGACGACTGAGCCGATGTTTGTGATGTCCTACGCAGACGGCAAGGAGACGCCGGTCCAGGAATGGAAGATCACCGAAACGATCCCGGACGCCGTGCTTTATCGCCTCAAGGGCAGCGAGTAACGCGTCACGATCGCGGGGGCGTCGTTCGTCAGAGACGGCGTCCCCCTCACTCGAGCATGGCTTGAATCGATGAATCAAGTCCCTGCCGCCTTGGCGGTCACGCCGACAGATCCGACCAATGTCGACGCGGCGGAACTGTCGGCCGAAAAACTGACTGTCCGGTTCCAGGGCCTGGCCGCCATCTCCGATGTGAGCCTGACGGTCAAGCGTCATGAGGTCTTCGGGTTGATCGGGCCCAATGGCGCGGGCAAGACGACGCTGGTGAATTGCCTCACCGGTTTTCAGGCGCCGACCGAGGGCCATGTGCTCGTCGGACGGCAAGACACCGCCGGCTGGGAGCCCACGCGCTTCCGGGAAATGGGCATCGCCCGCACGTTCCAGGCGGGACGCTTGTTCAAGGAGATGTCCGTGCTTTGAAAATGCGGAGGTCGCTGCGGTTGGTTTGGGGCTCCCCCGGCAGCAAGGCCATCGCGCATTCGCACGCGATCCTCGATTGGGTCGGGACTTGCGCGACAAGGCGGCTTTGCCGGCGGGCGCGTTGGCCTACACCGACCAACGCCGGCTCGGCATAGCGCGAGCGATGGTCCTTCCTCCGGCTTTTGTGCTGCTCGATGAGCCAGCCGCCGGCATGTCGGACGCCGAATGCGAAGGATTGATGGAGCTCGTCTCGTCGATCCCCAAGGCCTTCAACTGCGGTGTGCTCCTGATCGAGCACAACATGCGCGTCGTGATGGGGATCTCGCATCGCATTCACGTCCTCGATGGCGGCAAGACGCTGGCCGAAGGGGCCCCTGCGGAGATCCAGAGGGATCAAGCGGTGCTCGCCGCCTATCTGGGCATGGAGGCGTGATGGCGGCCCTTCTCGAGGTGACAATCTATCGGTCCGCTACGGCGACCTGGTTGCGCTGCGCGATGCTTCGCTTGACGGTCAGCGAAGGCGAGGTGGTCTGCATCATCGGACCGAACGGCGCCGGGAAGTCGACCACGCTCGCCGCGATCGCCGGCGGCGTCACGCCGGTCTCGGGCGACATCCGCCTCGACGGCCGCAGCATTCTCGGCCAGCGCCCGGAGCGGATCGCCCGGCTTCGCTTCTCGCTCGTGCCCGAGGGCCGGCATATTTTCGGAACGCTCACAGTCGCCGAGAACCTGCAGATCGGCGGCTACATGCTCGGCGATCGGGCGGCCGCGCGCAGCGACATGGAGCGCCTTCTCGATCATTTCCCGCGAGCTTCGCGAACGTCTGCGCTATCCCGCCGGCCGGCTTTCAGGCGGCGAGCAGCAGATGCTGGCGGTAGCGCGCGCCGTGATGACGCGGCCTCGGCTCCTGCTGGTCGACGAGCCGTCACTCGGCCTCGCGCCAAAGATCATCGACCAGATCTATGAGATCCTCCTGGAGCTTCGGCAGCGCGAGAACATGACGCTGCTGATCAACGAGCAGAGTTCGACTCGCATCCTCAAATTCGCCGATCGCATTTACGTGCTGCGGAGCGGAACGGTCCAGTTGGAAGGCCGAGCAGCGGATCTTCGCGACGGCGAGGCGATCCGCCACGCCTATTTCGGCTTCGGGAGCGGCGACAGCCCGCCGGTGGAGACGGCCGCATGATCGAATTTCTGCAATACCTGGTCGACGCCTGGCGCTCGGCAGCATCTACGCGCTGACGGCGCTTGGGATCGGCCTGCTGTTCGGCATCCTGCGGCTGATCAATTTCGCCCATGGCGACATGATAACCATTGGCGCTTACGCGCTGATCGTGCCGTCGGCGGATGTCACCGCGCGCCTGCTGATCGGCTCGTGGACGCCCGCGGCGGTCATTATCGCGATCTCGATGATCGTCGTCGTCGCCGCGCTCATCACCGATGCGGCAGTCTTTCGGCCGCTTAGAACCGCCTCCTCGCCGACACTGATGATCGCGTCTTTCGCGGTAAGCTACATCATCCAGAACGGCATCCTGATCTTCTACGGCGCGCGTCCGAAGGCGGTCGGCTTCTGGAGCGGCGCCAACGTGCAGGTGCTATCATCGGCGGGCTTCGCGTCCCGATGCTGGAGCTCATCACGCTCGTGGTGACGCTCGTCCTCATGGTGGCCCTGACGCTGTTCCTCAGGCGCACGCCCTACGGCGTGCAGATGCGCGCCGCCGCCGAGGATTTTCGCATGGCCCAATATCTAGGTGTGCGTGGCAATATCGTAATCGGGCTCGCCTTTGCGATCAGCGGCATCCTCGCCGCCTCAGTTTCCCTGCTCTACGTCACGCAGTCCGGCTCGCTCACGCATCAGATGGGCGTGCCGCTCGCCCTGTTCGCCTTCGTGGCGGTCGTGGTTGGCGGCATGGGCAATCTCACGGGCGCGGTCGTCGGCGGTTTCGCGCTCGGACTGATCGTCACCATGCTGCAGGCCTATCTGCCCTCGGATCTGCGCGCCTTCCGAGACGCTTTCGCGTTCGGGGTCGTCATCCTTGTTCTGCTGATACGCCCCGCCGGCCTACTGCCGGCCCGAACCACAGTCGAACGGGTCTGAGGGACGGCTCATGCGCGCCTTCATGGTCCGCCATCAGACGCCGGTT
Organism: uncultured Alphaproteobacteria bacterium; assembly: GCA_963753135.1. Taxonomy (GTDB): domain Bacteria; phylum Pseudomonadota; class Alphaproteobacteria; order Rhizobiales; family Beijerinckiaceae; genus Roseiarcus. Next base: position 133,263 of record CAVWBA010000013.1, read on the forward strand.
CTCCTGATCGTCATCCTCGCCGTCGTGGCCGCGATCTCGGATATCGGCAGCCTCGATAGCCTTCAGGTGACGCTGACCGAAATGCTCATACGCGTGCTGGTCGTGGTGGGCCTTTACGTTTTCATCGGAAACTCCGGGGTCATTTCATTCGGGCAGATCGGCTTTATGTGCATCGGGGCCTATGCGGCAGGCTGGGCGACCGCCGAGCCGAGCTTCAAGCAGGTGATGCTCCAGGGCCTGCCGGATATCCTTGCGCAGAATCAATGGCCCTTTCCGGTCGCCATGGCGGGCGCCATCGTTCTGCCCGCGATCGTCGCGTCCCTGTTCGGCCTCGCGATCCTGCGGCTCAATGGCATTGCGGCCTCCATTGCGACCTTCGCGTTCCTCATCATCGTCAACAGCGTCTATTCGAACTGGGACTCGGTGACGGCCGGCGTCTCGTCACTGGTCGGCATTCCGACCGCGGTCGGACCCTGGGTGGCGTTCGCCTTCGCCTCTGCGGGGATCATCAGCGCCTACCTGTTCCAGGTCTCCCGCTATGGGCTGATGCTGCGGGCGACGCGCGAGGACAACGTTGCGGCCAAGGCCTGCGGCGTACATACCATCCGCATGCGGCTCATCGCCTTCGTGTTGAGCGCAGCGCTGGTCGGAGCCGGCGGCGGCCTGTACGCCCAATTTCTCGGCATCCTGACGGTGGACACCTTCTACTTGAGTCTGTCCTTCATCACCATCGCCATGCTGGTGGTGGGCGGCATGGGCAGCCTGAGCGGAGCGGTCAGCTTGGCGTCATCGTGGTGACCGTCATCGTTCAGCTGCTGCGCTTCGCCGAGCACGGCGTGACGCTCGGTTCGACCCAACTCAAGCTGCCGGAGAGCAGCAGTGAACTGGGATTAGGGGTGCTGCTCGCTCTCATCCTCATCTTCCGCCCGAACGGCGTTTCGGGCGGCAAGGAACTGACCCTTATCGCCGCTCCAAAGGGCGCGACGCCGGAAACCGCCAACGCGGCGGCCACGCAAACCCTCCAGAGCGACTCCAACGCCGTCGCGTGAGAACATCGGCATGAACGATCTGCGACCAGACAATCCTTTCGCCGGCGGCGCCGCCTACATCGACGGTCGTTACATGCCGATCGGCGAGGCCGCGATCCCCATCACGGACTGGGGCTACCGCCGCTCCGACGTCACGTATGACGTGGTGGGAGTCTGGGACGCCAGCTTTTTCCGCCTCGACGATCACATCCGGCGCTTTCGCGCCTCGATGCAAAAATTCCGTTTCGAACCTCGGGAGAGCGACGAGGAGATTAAGGCAATTCTCAATCGCTGCGTGGCGCTGTCCGGATTGAGAAACGCCTATGTCGCGATGGATTGCCTCCGAGGTCGTCCAGCGCCCGGCAAGCCTTATCATCCCGTCCATGCGCGCAACTACATCGCAGCCTTCGCCATTCCCTGGGTTTGGGTCATGAGCCCCGAAGTCCAGGAGCGCGGAGGTCACCTCATCATCGCCCAGACCTTGCGCATACCTCCCGGTTCCGTCGACCCGACCGCAAAGAATTTCCATTGGGCCGACCTCACCCGAGGCCAGTTCGAAGCGCTCGATCGGGGAGCTGACTTCGCGCTCCTGCTCGACGGCGAGGGCAACGTCACGGAAGGTCCGGGCTTCAACGTCTTCATGGTGACGGACGGCCTCGTGGTCACGCCGGACGCCGGTGTGCTGGAGGGGATCACACGCAAGTCCGTCCTGGAGATCTGTGGTGACCTCGGCATCTCGGCCAAGGTCGGCAAGGTCTCGGCGGACGAGGCCCGTGAGGCCGACGAGATCTTCCTCGCGACTACAGCGGGCGGTGTGATGCCGGCGAGCCGGATCGATGGGCGGATCATGAGCAACGATCGGCCGGGACCGATCTCGATGAAGATCAGGGAGACCTTCTGGGCCAAGCGCGCCAACGGATGGCATGCCACGCCCGTCGATTATGGGGCCGCCATAGCCGCCGTCTTACCAGTTCGAGGAAACGGAGATCCAATCCCATGAGTTACCGTTTGGGCATCGACATCGGGGGGACGTTCACGGACTTCGTCGCCTACGACCAGGACGGCAATACCCTCCAGGCATGGAAGAACCTGTCGACGCCCGAGAATCCCATCGAAGGGATCATGACCGGCCTCAAGGCCTTCGGCGCGACCGACGCCGTCAGCGGAATACGGCTCGGCACCACGGTCGCCACCAACGCCTTGCTCGAGGGCAAGGGCGCCACGGTCGCGTATGTGACGACGCGCGGCTTCAAGGATGTGCCGTTCATCGGGCGGGGCAATCGCAGGCACCACTACGACCTGGCCTGGGTGAAACCGAAGCCGTTCGTGCAGCGGCGGCACGCCTTCGAGATCGATGAGCGCATCGGGCCGTCGGGCGAGACCCTCCAGCGGCTCGACGAAGGCCAGGTCCGTGCGCTCGCCCGCGAGATCAAGGCCGACGGCAAGGTCAACGCGATCGCCGTGGTGCTGCTCCACTCCTACCTGACGCCGGACCACGAGCAGAGCATCAAGGCCATCTTCGCCGACGAGATCCCGAATATCCCCGTGTCGATCTCGTATGACGTGCTGCCGAAGTGGAAGGAACATTTCCGTTCCTCGACTACGATTTGCGACGCCTTTATCAAGCCCGTGGTCGACAAGCAGCTCGGCAGCATGCGCCGCGCCCTCAACGAGCGCGGCATCGGCGCCAAGATCGTGGTCATGCGCTCCAATGGCGGCGAGATGACTCTCGACAAGGCCGTGGAAGCGCCGATCCAGATCGCCGTGTCCGGCCCGACCGGCGGCGTGATCGCCGCCAAACGGACCGCCGAAATTTTGGGCCTGCCCAATCTTGTGACCCTCGATATGGGCGGCACGTCGACTGATGTGTCCACAGTGGTCAATGGCAAGGAAAGGTTCACCACCGATTTCGAGATCGAGTGGGGGCGGCCCATCCAGATTCCGATGATCGACATCCGCACCATCGGAGCCGGCGGGGGTTCGATCGCCCGCATCGACGCAGGCGGCATGCTGGTGGTCGGCCCCGAGAGCGCCGGCGCCAATCCGGGACCAGCGTGCTATCGGCTCGGCGGCGCATCGCCGACGGTCACCGACGCGAATGTGGCGCTTGGCCGCATTTCCGCCGAGAATTTCCTCGGCGGGACGATGAGCCTCGACGCCAAGGCTGCCCGCACGGTCGTTGCAACGATCGCCGACGCGTTGGGCCTATCGGTGGAAGAAGCCGCGCTCGCCATCGTGAGAATCGCCAACAACAACATGGTAGGCGCGCTCCATACCGTGCTGACTGAACAGGGCCTCGACCCGCGCGATTTCGTGCTCGTGGCGTTCGGCGGCGCTGGCCCCCTTCACATCAGCGATCTCATGACCGAAGCTTCGATCCCGAAAGGCCTCGTGCCGAATTTTCCCGGCCAGTTTTCGGCCTTCGGCTTCACCATGGCGAACGCGCGGGTCGACCGTTACCGGACTGTGCAGCTCAACTCGCGCTCATTCGATGCGCAGCGCGCACGCTCTGCGATGGCGGCGTTGGTCTCAGAATGCCGGGGCGAGCTCGCCGCGCAAGGCCACGATGAGATCACGATCACACGCGCTGTCGAGATGCGGTATCTCGGCCAGAACTACGAGCTGGAAATCCCCATCGACATCGATGCGTTCACCGACGCCGAGATCGCCCGCCTGTTCGAGGCGTTCCACGAGCAGCATGACGCGCGTTTCGGCTTCCGGCTTGACGACCATATGGAGATCGTCAATTTCCTGGTCACCGGCACGGCCGCGACCGGCGAGCTGGCCTTCCCCGAGATCGGCAAAGCCGAGGGGGAAGCGGTGCCCGCATCGAAGCGCCCGGTTTGGTTCGAACGCGGCTGGATCGACACGCCAGTTTACAATCGGGACGGTCTGCGCGCGGGCCACACGCTTGCAGGTCCCGCGCTTGTGGAAGAGCACGCCTCCGTGACCGTGTTGAGCCCCGGCAAGAGCCTCACGGTCGATCGCTTCGGCAACCTCCTCATCTCCACCAACTAGAGAACCGTCGGAGCAACGCCCATGGACATGGTTTCTCTCAACATCGTTGGAGGCATCCTGGTCTCCATTTGCCGCGACATGGGTGTGACCCTCATGCGCACCTCCTATTCCACCATTTTCAGCGAGTCGCTCGACTTCACCTGTGGTCTCGCGCTGCCGAGCGGCGAACTGGTGGCGACCGGCGACTTCTGCCCCTCGATGATCGGCGGTATGCCGCTCCTTCTGCGATCCTGCGTCAACGAGATCGACATCAACGAGCTCGAAGAGGGCGACGTCCTTCTGCACAACGACCCCTATCGGGGCGGTCTTCACACGCCTGAGCACACGATCTTCAAGCCGGTCTTCGTCGGTGGGAAAGTGATCGGCTTTGCGGTTGCGATCGGGCATTTATGCGAGGTCGGCGGCATGGCGCCGGCCGGCTTTGCGGGCGAAGCGACGGAAGTCTTTCACGAGGGCCTGCGCGTGCCGCCCGTGAAGATCAAGCGCGCGGGCAAGGACGTCGACGACGTTTGGCGGCTCCTGCTCGCGAATGTCCGCACGCCGCGTTATAATTACGGCGATTTCCGCGCACTCATCGCCGCCGTCGACCTCGGCGAGCGGCGGATGGCCGATCTCGCCAGGAAATACGGCATGGCGAGCTTCCTCGAGAACGTCCACGGCCTCATGGATTACTCCGAGCGGCGCATGCGGGCTGAGATCGAACAGATCCCGGACGGCCGTTATTCCTTCGAGGATGTGATGGAGGATGACGGAATCACCGACCAGCCCTATACCATCAAGGCTGAGGTGACTGTGAAGGGCAGCGACCTCATCGTCGACTATTATGGCAGCTCGCCACAGGCGAAAGGGCCGATCAACGGCACGTTGGGGGTGGCGCATGGCGCGGCCTACAATGCGGTCCTGCAGCTCACCGATTCCACCATACCCAAGAATTCCGGCTGCTTCCGGCCGATCCGTGTGCTGGCGCCGCCCGGTACGGTGGTGAATGTGAACTTTCCCGGCCCGTCCGTCGGCGGCAACACCGAGACACATTGCCGGATCGCCAACGTCGTGATGGGTGCGCTTGCGCCTGGCCTGAAAGACCGCTCCGCCGCGACTGACGGCGCCAGCCACAGCAACTTCCTGTTCGGCGGCGCGGACGCCAAGACGGGCGAGTTCTTCTGCTGCTACGATCTGACGCCCGTCGGCTGGGGCGGCCGCAGCTTTGCGGACGGCAACGACGCGGTCGGCGGCATCAACGGCAATTGCCCGCACATCCCCGTCGAAGTGTTCGAATTCCGCTTTCCATGGCATGTGGAGGAGTTCAAGCTGGTCGACGGCTCGGGCGGCCCGGGCAAGTTCCGCGGCGGCCTCGCTCTGTCGAAGACCGTGCGCTGCACCGACACGCCGATGACGTTCAGCTATATGAGCGACCGCCAGAAAGTGAGCCCATGGGGAATCCATGGCGGCCATGAGGGCGCGAAAGCGGAGCTCTTCATAAAGCGCAACGGCAGCGACGAATGGCTGACGATCACCCAGGCCTTCAACAAGGTTTCGCCGAGCAAGTTCTCCAATGTCCCGATCGCGCCGGGCGACCGGATCAAGATCTCCTCGCCGGCGGGCGGAGGCTGGGGACCGCCCGAGGAGCGCGATCCTCGCCTAGTGAAGGAAGATCTCCTCGACCGCTTCATCACGCCCCAGCAAGCGCAATCCGTCTACGGATTGAAGGGCTAGCCAAGCCTATCGCTTTCCCCTTCTTCAAATTGAAAACCAGAGGTTCTTTATGAACGTCATCCCGAATTCGATTCACGCGCGGGACGTCGCCTACCTGCTGCATCCGAACACGAACGCGAGGCGCCACGAAAAGACCGGACCGATGGTGATCGATCGCGGCGAGGGCATTTACGTCTATGACGACCAGGGCAAGCAATATATCGAGGCGATGGCGGGCCTTTGGAGCGTGGGCGTAGGCTTTGCCGAGCAGCGCCTGGTCGACGCGGCGACTCGACAATTGGCCAAGCTGCCCTACTATCATTCGTTCTCCGGCAAATCGTCCGAGCCTTCGATCGAACTCGCCGAGCGGCTGGTCAGGATGTCGCCGCCGGGGCTGGACCGCGTCTTCTTCACCAATTCCGGGTCCGAGGCCAATGACACCGTCATCAAGCTCGTCTGGTTCTACAACAACGCGATCGGACGGCCTGAGAAGAAAAAGTTCATCGCTCGCACTGGCGGATATCACGGGATCACGATCGCGAGCGGCAGCCTGACTGGCCTGCCCACGAATCATCGCGGATTCGACCTGCCGCTTTCTTTCGTCAAGCATGTGACGACGCCCCATCACTATCGCTTTGCGCAAGCTGGCGAGACCGAGGAGGTCTTCGCGGGCCGTCTCGCGGCCGAGCTCGAAGCCACAATCGTGGCGGAAGGACCGGATACGGTGGCCGCCTTCATCGGCGAGCCCGTGATCGGGGCTGGCGGCGTGCTGACGCCGCCCTCGACCTATTGGGAGAAGGTTCAAGCGGTCTGCCGCAAATACGATGTGCTGGTGGTTGCCGACGAAGTGATCAACGGCTTTGGCCGCCTCGGGACGACCTTCGCTTGCGACTATTATGGCGTTCGGCCGGACATCCTGGTGGTGTCGAAGCAGATCACCTCGTCCTATCTGCCGCTCGCCGCGGTGGTGATGAGCGACAAGATCTACCAGGGCGTGGCCGACGGGTCCGAGGCGCTCGGCACCTTCGGGCACGGATTCACCACAAGCGGTCATCCGGTGGCGACGGCGGTCGGGGTCGAGAACCTGAAAATCATCGAGGAGCGAAACCTCGTTGCGAACGCAAAAAAGGTCGGCGCGCACATGCAGGCCCGTCTCCGCGAGTTCGCCGATCATCCGCTCGTCGGTGAGGTGCGCGGCGTCGGTCTCATCGGCGCTGTGGAGCTCGTCGCCGACAAAGCCACGAAGGCCAAGTTCGACCCGCCCGGCAAGGTGGCCTCCTACTGTTACGAAAGGGGCCAGGACAACGGAGTGATCGTTCGCGCCATCGGGGAATCGGTCTGCTTCTGTCCGCCTCTGATTATCACCGAAGCGCAGGTGGACGATATGATCGAGCGCTTTTCGCGCAGTCTCAAACTCACCACGGCTTGGGTCGAAGCCGGCATGCCTGCGGCGTGACGCGATCCTTGTCGAAGCTGTCACGCCGAACTGATCGGCGCGACGCCGTTTCCTGATCCTGCCAAGGAGTGATGAGCCATGTGCGTCGCCTGCTACGTCGATGAAGCCGCCAAAGACAAGATCATCGCCTACAGCGCGAAATTTCACGAAGTGACGCAGAGCCCCTATGGCAGCGACGACGAGATCGGCATGCTGCATCTCATCGACGGCGCCTCCCGCTCAGCCATTCTGAACCGGGCGGACGCTTCGAAGATGTTCGACCTGTCGGTTGATAATTTCGTCGGCATGCCCGGCTGGTTCGGGGCTGGCGACCAGCCCTACCAGATCTGGATGACCCATACGCCGCGCGGCGAGGTGGCGGGGAATTCCATGGGCGCGAGCCTCGAGGCCAACCAGCTCGTCGCCTATTCGGGCGACGGCATATCGATGTACACCCATTGCGGCACGCACATCGATACGTTCAACCATTTCGGCTACAACGGAAAGATCTTCAACGGCTTCTCTGTCGACGAATATCTCGGCAGCCGCGCCTGGACCAAATGCGGCGCCGAGAAACATCCGCCGATCCTGGCCCGCGGTGTGCTGCTCGACGTGGCCGCCATGCACGGCGTCGACAGGCTCCCGCCGAGCCACCCCGTCGACAAGGCGGATCTCGAAGCCTGCCTGAAACACCAGGGCACGGAGCTACGTGTCGGCGACGTCGTGCTGATCCGCACCGGGCAGATGAATCTCTGGCCCGACATTGCCTTTGTGCGAGATACCCCCGGCCTCAATCGTGAGGGCGCCGAATACCTCACCAAGCACGGCGCTATCATGATCGGGGCCGACAACCTCACCCTCGAGCAGACGCCCGCCGCCCCTGGGCTCAATTTCTTCCCGGTGCATACCTACCTGCTCGCCGAAGCCGGGGTGCCTCTCCTTGAGATGGCCCAACTCGACGAGTTGGCGGCCGACAAGCTCTACGAATTCGCCTTCTTCGGCGCCTGCATCAAGCTGCGCGGCGCCACCGGCGCGCCGATGCGGCCAGTGGCGATGCCGCTGCGATGAGCCGGATCGACTGTCACCGAGGAGCGTAATTTGACCAACCTGCGCGTGGCCGTCGACATCGGCGGCACTTTCACGGACATCTGCATCCTGGATCAGGACACGGGCGTCATCCGGATCGCCAAGACCAGCTCGACCCCGGATCCGATCGACGGCGTGATGAAGGGGCTCGAGACGGGTGGCGTGGACCTCTCCAACGTCGTTCTGTTCTCGCACGGCACGACGGTCGCGACGAATGCTCTGATCACGCGGCGCCTGCCTCGCACCGCCATGGTCTGCACCCAGGGCTTCCGCGACGTGATCGAGATTCGCCGCGCCAACAAGGACGATATTTGGGACATCTACAAGGACGTGGCGCCGCCCTATGTGCCGCGACGCGACCGCCTCACGGTCGCGGAGCGCGTCGACGCCTCTGGCAAGGTGGTCACGCCGCTCGACGAGAACGGCGCGCGCGAGGTCGCCCGCATCCTTAGGAAACGCGACGTCGCGGCCGTTGCGGTCTGCTTCATGAACGCCTATGCCAACCCGGCCAACGAACAGCGAATGAAGGCAATTCTTGCCGAGGCGCTCCCTGGCGTTCCAGTATCGATTTCCTCGGAGATCTTGCCCGAGATCTTCGAGCACGAACGCTTCTCTACCACAGTCGTCAACGCCGCCCTGAGTCCGGTCGTGGTCGACTACACCACGCGACTCGGCGCTCGGCTGGCGGACGCCGGCTACAAAAGCGACCTTCTGTTGCTGCACACGGGCGGCGGCGTGATGACGCCGCGCGGCGTCAAGGAATTCGCCGGACGGCTTGCCGGCTCCGGCATCGCCGCGGGCGCCATCGCGAGCCGCCACATCGCCGCGCAATGCGGCTTTCCGAACTCGATCGGCCTCGACATGGGCGGCACGAGCTGCGACGTGTCGCTCGCCTACGAAGGCCAGTCGCGCGTCACGAAGGACTGGTTCGTCGAGTTCGGCTACCCGATCCGCTTCCCGTCGATTGAGGTTATGACCATCGGGGCCGGCGGCGGCTCGCTGGCCTGGATCGACGAGGCGGGCGGCCTACGGAACGGCCCACAATCGGCCGGCGCGAATCCCGGCCCTGCCTGCTACGGCAATGGCAATACAGTGCCCACCAATACCGACGCCAACGTGACCCTTGGGCGGCTCGGCGCGAAGCTCGCCGGAGGTCTCCACCTCAGCGCCGAGAAAGCGCGCGATGCGGTGCGCACAGGCGTCGCTGAACCCTTCAAGCTCGGCCTTGAAGAGGCCGCCGACGCCATCATCCGGGTCGCGAACGCCAATATGGCGAATGCGGTGCGGCTCATCTCCATCAGCCGCGGCTATGACCCCCGTGACTTCGCCCTCGTCGCCTTTGGAGGCGCAGGCGCGCTGCACGGCGCCGACATTGCTAGGGAACTATCGATCCCGGCCGTTATCGTGCCGCCGCATCCGGGCATCACTTCGGCCATGGGATGCCTGCTGGTCGACGTCCAGCACGACCTTGCGACAAGCTATCTGAAGCCCGCCGCTGAAGCGGATCCCGGCGCCATCGAGGCCGCCTTCAAGGCGCTGGAGCACGAGGCCGCCGAGCGCCTCGCCCACGAGGGCGTAGCGGCGAAGGACGTGGTGCTGCAGCGCACTGTCGACATGATGTATCAGGGGCAATGGCGCTCGCTTGCCGTGCCCGCGCTCTCGCCGATCACCGACCTCGCCCCGCTTGTCGAAGCTTTTCACGAGCATCACGATCGCGAATATAATTTCCGCCGGGACGACACACCGGTGGGCCTGTTCCGCTTGAACCTGAAGGCCGTGGGTATCGTGCCAAAGGCGGAACTCGCGAAAACCGCGCCCTCGGGCGCGCCCGCTGCGCCGCGATCCCACCGCCGCGTCTGGTTCGCCGAGAACTGCGGCGCCGAGACACCCGTCTATTGGCGGCCAGATCTGGCTGCGGGCGCTGCGTTCAAAGGGCCGGCAGTCGTCGAGCAGGTCGATTCCACCACTGTTGTCCCCCCTGGCTTTACCGCCGAGGTGGACGGCTGGCTTAACATCATTCTTCGTCAGGAGGCCTGAGCATGTCGGCGACCGCTGAGCTCGATCCCGTCACCTTCGAGGTTTTGAAAAACTCCTTCATTACGGCCGTGGACCAGATGGCCGAACAGATCCTGAGGACCTGCTATTCGTTCGTGATCTACAACCGCGACTTCTCGAACGCCCTCCACGACGCCAATGGCGACAGCGTGGCTCAGGGCAATGGCGATATTTCGGTCCATGTCGGCACGCTGCATTACACGTGCAAGGCTGTGATCGCGTTCTTCAAAGGCGACATGCATCCCGGCGACGTCTACATGATCAACGACCCCTATGCCGGCGGCACCCATTTCAGCGACGTCCGGCTGATCCGCCCCATTTTCGTGGGCGACGAGGTGATCGGCTACGCCCAGTCGAACGGCCATTGGTCGGATATGGGCGGCTCGGTGCCCGGCTCCTTCGACGTCATGGCCAAGGACATGTTCCGCGAGGGTCTGCGCATCACGCCCGTGCGCATCTTCGACCGTGGCCGCTTCTGCCGTGATGTGGCCCATATGATCGCCAGCAACACCCGCGACCCGGCCTCCCTCATCGGCGACATGCACGCACAAGCCGAGGCCACCAATGTCGCGGCGCGCGAGGTGCTGCGGCTCGTCAATAAATACGGCAAAGAGACTGTGGTGGCCGGCATGGCCGCGGTGCAGGATTATGTCGAACGCACTGTGCGCCAACGCCTGAAGGCTCTGCCGGACGGCTCGTGGGAGACCGTGGACTACATCGACCGCGACGTGTCGGGCGGCGAGGGCATGATCCCGATCCGCGTCAAGACCACGATCGCGGGCGACAAGGTCATCTACGACTTCACCGGCAGTCATCCGACCATCGGGTCGATCTACAATTCCGCCTTTGGGGCCACCTTTTCGGGCTGCGTCGCTGGCATGAAGACCTTCTTCCCCGACCTACCGCTGAATTCCGGCCTCTACCGCGTCATCGAGATCGTGGCCCCGCCCGACACAGTGGTCAGCGCGAAATGGCCGGTGGCCGTTACCGGCTTCCTGATGCCCTTCGAGAAGATCATGAACTCGATCTACGAGATCTGGTCCGGCATCATGCCGCACCGGGCTATTTCCTGCACCTTCAACATCGAATATCTGCTTACCGGCGGCAACGACGCGCGCAGTCCTGAAAAGCCTATCTTTATGTTCTACGACTGGCTGCCCGGCGGGTGGGGCGGCCGCAATGGTAAGGACGGCGCCAATGTGACCCAGGCCTCCTTCGGCACCGGAATGCTATCGCAGCCCGTCGAAGGCCAGGAGCGCGGAGCGCCGATCCTTACAACCGAATTCGAGGCCGTGAAGGATTCAGGCGGCCCTGGGAAGTGGCGCGGCGGGGTTGGCGCCCGCAAGGCCTCTATCCTGCGCGAGGGTGAGAATACCGTTCTTTCCTACATCTGCGACCGCGAGCGCGCGGTGGTCTGGGGCACCAACGGCGGCCTTCCCTCGATGCCGCACGGCCTGCACATCCGGCGCGCTGGAGCTAATGACGACACATGGCTCGGCTCGGTCTTCTCCGACGTGCCGTTGCAGCCCGGCGACCTGTTCAGTCGGCCCACCGCGGGCGGCGGCGGTTACGGCGATCCCCTGTTGCGCGATCCGGAGAAGGTGAAGGAGGATGTCGCGGACGATTACGTTTCGATCGAGCGCGCCGCCATGGACTACGGCGTGATCCTTCGGGTGATCGACAAGGATCTTTGCGCTTACGAGGTCGACAGGGACGCGACCGAACGCGAGCGCGCAGCCATCCGCGCCCGTCGGCGCGGATGGCTGGAAGAGGCCCCCGAGGCGGTGGCAACCAAATACCGGGCCGGCGAAATCAATGCGCTCGACGCCGTGCGCCGCTACGCCGTGATCCTCGACTGGGGCAGCGGCGAACTCATGCCAAACTCGACCGCGCAATTTCGCGAACAGTTCCGAGCCCGCTCGTTCGATCATTGGGAGTGACTGGCGCGGGGCCAGAAGGCGCGCTTGGGCGTAGCGCGACGATCCTCGGCGGTTGCATGGTCTGGATAGGGAAGGTGAAAGAGGTTTGCGATCTGATCGTGAACGGCCAAGAACCGTTGCGCCTGTCGGGGCGATTTGAAGCGCTTCATGATCTGTTCGCGTCGCCGTGTCGGCAGATGAGAATTCTCCGCTCGATTGTTAAGGCCCTTATGCTGGCGATGCTCGAGGCGAAGACCCAGCTTTGCGCGCGCCGCGCCGTAAGATCTGAGCTTGTCCCGTGACCATCACGCGCGGCGGCGTGACCGCAGATTTCAGGAGCTTGGTCATGAGCCGCTGCGCAGCGCGGCCATCTCTTCGACGCTGCGCCAAGACGTCGAGAACGAAGCCATTCTGGTCGACAGCGCGCCAAAGCCAGTCGGGTTCGCCGGCAATCGAAATCACGACCTCATCCAAACGCCATTTGTCGCCGCGAGCCGGAGCCCGTTGGCGGACCTGATCGGAGAACGCTTTGCCGAACTTCATCGCCCATTGGCGCACCGTCTCGTAGGTCAGGCAGATTCCGCGCGCCGCCAGCATTTCCTCGACCATGCGCAAGCTCAAGGGAAACCGAAAATAGAGCCAGACCGCATGGCTGATGATTTCAGGCGGAAAACGATGGCGGCGATAGAGGGGGGCACGGAAAGTCGACATGCTCCGCGATTACCCCGCTGCCCACTCCATATTCGTTAAGCTGACGTACCTGCAGACGCGGTGGCGTTCCTCTCAAGCTCGGCTGCACGCTGCATTACCGGAACGTCGTTGACCGTCGATGGCGGCCTTAACGCCTAACGCTTCGGGAAATTCACAGTCAGCCGGGCTAGGCCCAGTCCAACACGCGCCGAGCAAACATCCCCGGCTCGCGGCTTCCATGGATTGCGATCCGAACCCCTTCCTCGAAAGGAGCCTTGATATGGATCGTCGTCTGCTTGCGTTGGCCTTGGGGATGTTCGCGCTTGGAACCGACAGCTTTGTCATGGCGGGAATTCTTCCGCAGATCGCGCACGCGTTCCGGGTGCCAATCGGCGCGGCGGGCCAGGTAACGACAGTTTACGCCATCACGTATGCTCTTATGGCGCCGACGGTCGCCGCGATTGCGGCGCGTGTTCCGCGCAAAACTCTGTTGTTGTCGAGCCTAGTGGATCAAATCTGACATTTGAATCCGATCAGGGATTCCGACCGGACTTGGGGCGTGCGAGTTTGGGGGATGCGAGCTGGCGTCACCCTTTCCGTCTCATCGGCTGACCTCGATCGGCTCCGCGCGCTGGTCAGCGACCGGAACGCCCCGCAGAAGCACGTCTGGCGAGCACGGATCGTCATGCTGACCGCGGAAGGGGTCGGCACGAGCGCGATCATGCGCGAGACGAGCAAGTCCAAGACCTGCGTCTGGCGCTGGCAGGAACGCTTTGCCGACGAGGGCTTTGAAGGGCTGCTGCGCGACAAGACGAGGCCGTCGCGCATCCCGAAGCTTGATCCCGCTGTCGCCGAACGCGTCGTGACGCTGACGATGGAGCCGCCGGTGGCCGAAGCCACGCATTGGACGGGCGCAGCGATGGCGGAGGCAGCCGGCGTCAGCGTCTCTTCCGTGCAGCGCATCTGGCGCTCCCACGGACTTCAGCCACACCGCATCCGGCAGTTCAAGCTCTCCAAAGACCCCGCGTTCGTCGACAAGTTGCGCGACGTGGTCGGGCTCTATGTCGATCCGCCGGCGCACGCTGTTGTCCTTTCCGTCGACGAGAAGAGCCAGATCCAGGCGCTCGACCGAACCCAGCCCGGCCTGCCGATGAAGAAGGGTCGGGCGGGAACGATGACTCATGATTACAAGCGCAATGGCACAACGACGCTGTTCGCCGCGATGAACGTTCTCGACGGCAAGGTGATCGGCCGCAACATGCAGCGCCATCGGCATCAGGAGTTCATCCGTTTCCTAAACGCCGTCGAGCGCGAGGTCCCCGCCGGCAAGACCGTCCATGCGATCCTCGACAACTACGCCGCCCACAAGCACCCCGAGGTTCGAAAATGGCTGGCGCGCCATCCGCGCTGGACATTCCACTTCACGCCGACCTCGGCCTCCTGGCTCAACGCCGTCGAGGGCTTCTTCGCGACCCTCACCAAGCGCCGCCTCAAGCGCGGCGTCTTCCAATCCGTGGTTGATCTGCAGGCCGCCATCAACCGCTTCCTCGATGATCACAACGCCAAGTCAAAGCCCTTCCAATGGGTCGCTGACCCCGAAAAAATCATCCAAGCCGTCAGACGAGGGCACCAAGCGTTAGATTCAATCGACTAGCGACCTTTGTGGTGGCAAACCTCGGCACCGCGCTGGCCCCGACCTATGCCTTTGCACTGGCTACCCGGGTCCTGGCAGGCCTTGGCGCAGCGATGTTCGCGCCGACTGCAACCGGCGCTGCAGCCACAATGGTTCCACCAGAGAAGCGCGGCTTCGCTCTCGCGGTTGTAATCACCGGCTTGACCACGTCCACCGCCCTTGGAACGCCAGTAGGCGCGGTCATCGGCGGCCTAGGCGATTGGCGCTGGACGATGGTGTTCGTTTCGGCGCTCGCGGGCGCCTCGGGGCTCGGGGTGTGGGCGCTGCTGTCGCATATTGCGCTGCCGCCGGCGATCGCCTGGCGGCGCGAGTGGCGCCTATTCGCGACCCGAGGGTTGCGCTCACGCTGCTCACAGGCCTCGTGTACCAGGCCGGCCATTTCGCCTGCTACACTTACTTTACTGTCGTGTTCGACCGCGTGCTCCAACACAACACGATGTTGATCAGCGCACTCCTCGTGCTCTGGGGAGCAAGCGGTATGGTCGCCAACCTGATTACCGGGCGCCTCTCCGACTCGATCGGCAATCGGAAGGTCATCGTCGCCTTGCTGGTCATGCTTGCTCTCGTCTTGGCCTGGCTTCCCTTCGCCAGCGCGAACCTCTGGACGACCGCAATTGCCGTCGCCATCTGGGGCGCAGTCGCTTGGGGGCTGCTGGCTCCCCAACAACACCGGCTGGTAGCCGTTGCGCCGCATTCGGTGCCAGTTGTCCTCGGCCTGAACACCTCCGGCAGCTACCTGGGCTTCACCGCCGCTGGCATTGTCGGTGCGTTGGCGCTTCCAGTAGTGGGTGCGCACAATCTCGGCTACATCGGCGCGGCCTTTACGGTCGTCGCGCTGGGGATCGCCGAGTTAGCGACACTCAAGATTAACAGCGCCAACGGAACAGACCAGTATTCCAGAGGAGAAATGAAACATGCTGCCGACAAACACCGCAGCGACGCCTCCAGCTCGAGCTGGACGCGGACGTCGTCCTGGGCCAAGGAGAGCAAATCCGCGTAGAGCGGGGGATTCGTCGTTTTCGGTGAGCCGGATGGCGAGGCCGGTCTTGCCGGCTGTCTCCCACTGCGCCGCAAGCACGACGCCGATGCGTCGGCATGACCGCTTCGCGTCGACCCACCAGATTCAATCGCTCACGACGAATGTCCGCTGCGACGGAACCGTGCCGTGTGACCACCATTCAACCAACGTCCCCCATTTGCCCGCGATCGTCCGAAGCCGCCGGTCTGCTTCCGGCCAGTTGGAGTACATGCTGCGTGCTACGGCCGATTAGCGCAAATTGTCGCCAATCAAATGAGGTCGCGCGGCTTCCGCAAACGGACGTACGATTGAAGGATGTCTATGGCAGCGTCGTGTGGATCGGGGTCGTTCGAAGGCAAGCTACGGACGATGGCAATGCGGAATATCAGTCATTCCCCTGATGGCTTCGCAAGCACTCAAATTTGCCCGCACCAAAGGCAAAATTCCTACAGAAGTTTAATCCATGCAGCCCGACTAAGATCGAGGCGTCTCTTAAAACCTGGATCTGTCAAGAGATTGGCAAAAGCACCGCTGGAGTTCGAATGGCGCACCTTCCGTCTCTTCAGGCGGCCCGCTCGCCGGCGACACGAAAATCCGTACGGACGTGGTATGGTCTCGGTGTTATTTTCGCATCTCGTTGAAATCGAATTCGACAAATGTTCTATTTGGCTCCTGATGAATGTAACGCACTAGCTACGAAGCAGGTTGGCACTAGATTTCGCTCCTAACTTTTTTGTTGCGCTCGCTGGGGAGGAAAACATGTCCCCGAATGCAGACTTAGCCTCTTGGCTAGAAGCGATCGGTCTTAGCAAGCACCTTGAGCTGTTTCGGGAACACAGCCTCGATCTTGACGTCGTGCTTGACCTAACCGAAAAAGATCTTTTGGTGCTTGGGCTGCCGCTCGGCGATCGAAAACGCTTTCTTCGCAAGTCGGCGGCCCTCGACACGCGTAGGGCGATTCAGCCCTCGCCCGGGTCTGCCAATGAAAGACTAGACACCGCTCCCGAGCGAAGACGGCTGACAATACTGTTTTGCGACCTCGTCGACTCGACGGTCCTCGCGAGCCGTCTTGATCCCGAAGAGTTTGGCTCGATCATGGGCCGGTATTTACGAATCGTGGAAGGCATCGTCCAACGGTACGGAGGATATATCGACCGGCTCGTCGGCGACGGCATGCTTGTCTACTTCGGCTGGCCCGTCGCCAACGAGGATCAGGTCGAGAGAGCCGCAGCGGCGGGACTGGAAATCATCCAAGACGTGGGGGGATTGGAGGTCGGCGCTGGCGCGTATCTGAACTGCCGGGTCGGCATTGCGACAGGAGATGTGGTTGTCGGCGAGATCTTCGGTGCAAAAAGGCGTTGGGAGACTGTCGTGGGGTCAACACCCAATCTCGCCGCACGACTTCAATCGGCCGCGCCATCCCAAGCGGTGCTCGTCGATGCTGCGACATGTGACGGTCTAAAGGCGGGCTTCCTGTTGGAAGAGTTGCCACTGCTGACCCTAAAGGGTTTCTCGGACCCGGTCCACGCGTGGCGCGTTCTGGAGCCGCGCCGTCACCAGAGCCGCTTCTCCGCCCGCGGCATCGCAGGGCAGCCGATCGTCGGCCGCGATGGAGAGCTCGCCGTCCTGTTCGAGGCCTGGCGGCGCGCCGAAAAAGGCAATGGACAGGTTATGCTGGTAAGCGGGGAGCCCGGAATTGGAAAATCCCGGGTGCTCGAGACGCTGGTTGAGAAGCTCCATCCTGTCGCGGACGCGTGCCTCCGGTATCAATGCGACCCTCTTCATGCCGACACACCGCTTCATCCCATCCTGCAACAGATGTCCCGAGCTTTCGGACTCGAAACGGCGATCGGACCCGATGAGCGGCGAAAGAAAATCGTAGGCTCCGCCGGCCCTCTGTTCCCAGAGGATGCCGAGATGATCGACCGCTTTGCGGTTCTCTTTGCTGCCCACAAAGCCGATGTCGAGTTCGTGGAGTTGCCTGCCGCTCGACGACAGCGCACTCTCGACGGTTTGATTGAGTTCGTTGTGCGTCGAGCCCGACTGCAACCACTCATCGCCCTCGTTGAAGACATTCAATGGGCGGACCCGACAACAGACCATCTGCTCCACCTCATGGTTCGGCGCCTTGTCAACGTACCGATCCTGCTGGCCATCACGAGCCGTCAGCCGTTCGCGGCTGATTGGTCTGTCGGCCCGCACGTATCAAGGCTCGCGTTGGAGCGATTGGATCGAGACGCAAGCGCAACTCTGGTTCGCCATGCCACCTCCGCCCCCCTGGAGGAATCCACGATTCTGAGGATCGCGGATTCCGCAGATGGGATTCCCCTTTTTCTTGAGGAGATGACGAAATACGTTGTCGAACAACGCGCCTGGGCCTCGGTTCCCGCCGAAAGGTTTGGCGCGCGGAGCGCGGTCGCTCTGCCGACGACCTTGCAGGCGAGCCTCAACAGCCGGCTGGACCTTCTGGGCTCGGCCAAAAGAACCGCGCAGGTCGGAGCCGTCATCGGCCGAGAGTTCTCCGCCTCTTTGCTGGGGGAGGTTGTGGGGCGTCCAACGGAGGAGGTGGGTCTCGACATTGAACGGCTGGTCGCGTCGGGACTTGTGGCGCGGCGCAATGATGCGCCAGAGCCAGGCTTGCGATACCGGCACGCCCTCATGCATGAAGCCGCCTACAGCGGCCTACTGCTTTCGGATCGCAAACGACTGCATGGTCTCGTCCTCGACGCCTACGAGAAGCGTTTCGCGCATCCAGGCGCGGATTTGGTCCAGATCTTCGCGCAACACGCGATCCAATCGGAGCGGTGGGATAAGGCGGCTCACTACCTTAGCTTGGCTTATTCCAGCGCCGTAGGCCGCTCAGCGAATCGTGAGGCGATCAGCCTCTTCAACCGCGCCATCGAGGCGACCAGCAAGCTGCCGCCAGAATTCGGCGTACCGCGAGCAATCGACCTGCGTCTGGCGGCTTTCACCGCATTCCATACTCTTGGCGAGAACGACAAGCTTGTCGAACTCATCAGCGAAGCGGTGCGGCTGGCGGAGTTGATAGGCGATCGGAGGCGACGCGCCGCTGCCTCGACGCAGACGGCCTTCGCTTTATGGATGGAGGGTCGACACCGCGAAGCTCAAGATCGGGCCGAGGCGGCGTTGGCCCTAGCGCAGCTTCCAAAGGATTTCTCGATCGTCGTTTCGGTTCTCTTCAATCTCGCAAATATCCGCCACGCGCAGGGCGATATTGAACAAGCCGTGGATCTACACCGGCGCGTGTTGTCGATGCTGCAGGGCGGCTTGGAGAACAAACAACTCGGATGGCCGGCGGCGCCGAGCGCCTTCGCCAGAGCCTTTGCAAGCTGGTGTCTCGTTGAGCTTGGAGAATTTTCTCAAGCTGAGGTCCTGCTTAGGGAGACTGAGAGTTACCCGGACCCGACGGAACCTCATGGGCGGGTCATGATCGAGACCGGGCGCGGAAACCTCCTTGCGCGACTCGGCCACTTTGATCGCGCCGTCGACATACTCGGCGCCGCGCTTGACCTCTGCCGAAAAGGGGAGGTGCTGACGATGAACCCGATTGTATCAGCCTGGCTCGGGCATGCCCTCTGCGGAGCAGGGCGCGCCAACGATGCCTTACCCGTGCTCGTCGGCGCGGTCGAGCGAGAAAGTTACAAGTTCGGGGGCAGGTACACCTGGATTCACCTGCGACTCGCTCTCGCCGAAGCCTATCGATTGACGGGTCAAACGGCGCACGCCGCGAGTGAGGCTGAGATCGCTCGTCGCATCGCGGACGATTGCGGCGAGGTCGTCCATCGCGCCTTTGCGATCTTCGAGCAGGGAAGACAGGCAATGGTTCGCGGCGACGCCGGCCTTGCGCTGCGACATGCTGAGGACGCGCTCGTTGAGGCGCGCTTACGCTCGCTGCGCCCGTTCGTCGCGGAATGTTTGTACCTGAAAGCGAAAGCTCACGAGATCCAAAGCGAGTCCGACGCCGCCTCGTCGGCGCTGGGCGAGGCGCGCAGGATCTTTTCGGAACTGGGACTTGACGAGCAGCTATTCCGGTCGGTTTCGGTCATGTCGGCTCAAAGCGCATGACCAGACTATCCGCGAGAGTCGGATAGGTTTGCTTGAGGACCCCTTCCGGACCCGCGGCGCGGCGAAGTCCTGGGAGGCTGGCCAGATTAAGAAAGAGCGCGCGCAACATGGGTAGAGCGATGCGATAGGCGATCGGATCGTCGATCCGTTGCCCCGCGCAAGTGTGGCAACCAGCGCCAAAGTGTAGGTAACTGTCGAGAGGACGATCGAAGCGGATCTCTTCGGGATTGGGAAACGCGCGTTGGTCGACCATCGCAGCGGCAGGTACAAGAATGACGTCTGTGCCCTTCGGAACGGAACAGTCGCCGATCATGGCGTCTGCTTCGCAGACGCGGAAGGAAATCGGCCCCATCGGTTTGAATCTCAGGATTTCGAATATGAGGCGGTCCAGAATGTCCGTATGCTCCGCGCTCGGCTCCTGGAGTATGTGCATTAGCTCTTCGAACGACCGGTCCCTCGATGGGCTCATCACCCGGCAAAGCGCCAGCCGCACGATCTCCTTGTTGTCGAGCAGATAGTCGAAAAGATTGGCGAGCGCGGCGTTCACAGTTTCCACGGAGCCGGCAGCAAATTCCGCCAGGATCAGCTGGATCTCCGGCCGAAACTCGGATCTTGCGCCGATCTCTGAACCTTGACGAGCGCTTGCAGAAGGTTGCCTGGAGGGGCCGCCGAGACTTGGCTTTGCGCTTCGAAGACGAGGGAATCGATCTGCCGCAGGAACTCGCGGGTCGCGCGTTCCGCTGCCTCCACAATCTCGCCGGCGTTGACTACGTTGACGAAGATTTGCAGGAAGGACAACCGGGTCCACGCCTGCATCGCGGCGATCGGTTTGGCGTAGTCTTCGATCGGCGGCAGGGTCCTCAGCCAATCGTCGGGAATATCCGTCATGTCGACGCGGCCGAAGAGAGATGCCACGCCGGTTGCCGAAACGTAGTCCGGGCCGTGCACGCCAAACAGGGCGTCCGCACACAGGATCGGGACGACATGGCCAAAGTCCTTCACCACGTCGAGGCGGCCTAGCGGGGCGACCCGTTGCAGGGCCGCTTTAACGAAACCGTCGGCGATTTCGAAGACTGGGGGCGGCTTGAGAAGCGCCAGCGCATCATGGAGAAGCTTAAGCCTCCGGATGCGTTCGGGGTCGTCGCAGGCCATGCTGATCAAAAGAGGCTGCCCGCCGGTGATCTCGAGCGCTCTTTGACCGAGACTCCGGGTCGAATAGGTCGCGCCGTCCTGCAGGACCTGCTTCACATAATCGTACCGGCCGACGAGAACCGAATTGATGGGCATGTCGGGGCCGTTAGGGAAGAGTTGCGTGACGATCGGCGGCAGCCGCTTACAGCCCGGTTCCCCTTCCGCCAACAGAATTTTCCGCACGCGATAAGTTGCTTCGAATTGTCGGTCTGGGCGGGCTGAATAGATCCAATGGCGTCTTGCGGCAACGGAGCGTCAGTGTCGTTCTCTATCGGGAAGGCGTCGCCGTTGTGCAATCCGGCAAGCGCGGAAACGCTCGGTATGAAGAAGTAGTCTCCCCCGCGCATGGTGACGAAGCGAGGGAGTCCGGTGACGGGGCCGAACCTATCGGTCGGCTGAAATGCGTCTTCGAGGCGCCCGCTGTGGTCGCCGAGGAGCGGGTCCAGTTTGGCCCCGGCCTGCCCTTCGAGTTCCTCGCGGCCAAGCCAACTTGTGAGGACGAACTCAAACTGGCGGTCCAGCCGCGCCTGCATGGACACGAAGATGAGGCCCCGGGGACATTCATCGTCGAGGGAGTTCGCCGGCAGCAGCGGTCCCCCGTAAGATATGCCGCGTCGAAATAGGCGATGCCGGCGCGCTTGGTCGCGGTCGTTGGTGTCGCGAGGATTTGCCCGACGAATATGCGCGCCGATCGGGCACCGCCGACCGAAAGGATCGTCGCGTTGGTAACGAAAATCGTTGATACCGCGGTAATACGGTCCAAGCTGCTCCGGGCCTTCTGGAAACTTGACCAGCGAAGAACCGTCGGGCCATCGCCCGACCATCTGCGGACCTAGCGGGGCTTGCGACTCCTGTTCATGCCGTTTGAGAAAATTGCGAAAGCCGACGACGTCCTGTTCGAGCTTCCGCAGCGCCATGTAGGTGCCATTCGTCCTCAATGCGCTGTTGGCGGGCAGGTGCTGGACACGGCCATCCTCGTCCAAATGGCCGAGCAGGATCTCGCCTGTCGCAACCGGGGCCCAGCTGCCGTCGTCTCTTGGCGTGCCCCCGCCCGGGGGCGGCGGATCCAGCTCTAGATTGGCATAGGGCTGGCTCACGCCGTCGCGATATCCAAAATGTTCAACGCGATACGGCTTGCCCTCGCCTTCTTGCGCATAGTTCGCCATTCCGAATTCGACATGAAGCACCTCGGCGCCCGCGACCGTCTTCGGCGCGTCGTCCTGGGCCGGCTTCGAACCCTCCTCATTCCCGCCGCCGCGTCGCGTTTTCGGAGCCGGACAAGGAGGAAACCAGGCCAAAGGGAAAACGGCCTTGGCCTGATCAATACGCTTCTCGTATTCGGCCAGAATGTCGTCCGCGCGGCGCGACGACAGTCTGAAATTGAGCCATATCACGCCATCGACCTGGGACGATCCCAGGTAGCCGTTCCATTTTTCGGGAGCCGCATCGCCCTTGTCCCCCAATATGGCCGCCCGCGCAGCCATGCCGTCGCGAAAGTCCTGCGGAAATGTTGCCAGGGTGTCCGGGTCGACGCCCAATTTTGTCAGCCCTGCAAAGGTGAAGGCGATGTTCGAGAGGCTCCCAACCAGGGCCCGACTGGCAAGGTCAGACTGCTGAGCCTTGGCAGCCTGTCTGGACTTCAGGACGTGTCGCCGGTCCGATCCCTCCTTCTCAATTCGCCAGGCTTCGGTTTTGAAGCGCGTCCCGTCACCCAGATTTGAGAATGAG
>CAVWBA010000014.1:0-157700 GCA_963753135.1 uncultured Alphaproteobacteria bacterium
GGGATGGTCCATATCGAAAGGTCGTCGTCGAGCTCGTTCCAAGTCATGCCCGCGACTTCCTCGCGCCGCTGTCCCGTCAGGCTGACCGTCCGAACGATACCTGCGAACGAGCCCGACCCCTCGATTCCCCACCAAACAGCGACGATTTTTTCGTCTGGCAGCGTGATGTCGCGGCGGACGGTCGCGGCGACGGGCACGCGCTCGAACGGATTGAACACGACTGATCCTCGTTTGACGGCCCAGCCGTACAGCGCCTAGCTTCGGTACCTTTGCGAATTACTCATTGGCCTTCATGGCCCGATCAATAAGGCTCATCACTGTCTCCGCTTCGACAGTAATGTGGAGATAAGCGGCCCCGTTCAGCTCGTTTGAAAGCGAGCCCGCGCAATGCTAACACCAAAAGATCAGAAGCGCGACGATGTTCTATCTGTCGGACGATTGCGTCGTCGATACTCAGGACCCGTGTTTGCGTTTTCGGAGCGGGGACGGCGCCAAGGGCGCTTCTAAGGGGTGGACATGGTCGAAGCGCCAGGGTGGCCGGGAATTCCACCTCGATGGACCTCAAGCGCGAAAGACGGTGTCGGCGCCGCGCTCACCCAAGGCAGCCGGGTGTGGTTCACCATCAGCCACGGCATCGTCAATGAAATCTATTATCCCCGCGTTGACCAGGCTTGCGTCCGTGATCTCGGGTTCATCGTCACCGACGGGGACGCCTTCTTCGCCGAGGTCAAACGCGACTGCGAGACCGTCGTCGAGCGGATCGAAGACGGGGTTCCCGCTTTCCGGCTGACCAGTACGCATCGCGGCGGACAATTCCGCATGATCAATCAGGTGATCGCGGATCCGCGCAGCGATTCGATCGTGCTGCACATTCGCCTCGAGGACTCCGCCAAGACGGGACTACGCCTCTTCGCCTTGCTGGCGCCGCACCTCGTCAATGCAGGGGCGCACAACAGCGGCCAGCGCGGCGAATACAAAGGGCACGACATCCTGTGTGCCGTTGGCGGCGGCACGCATCTGGCGATGCTGGGAAGCCCTTCCTTCCTCGCCAGGTCCGTCGGCTTCGTCGGCGCCTCGGACGGATGGCGGCAGCTTCGCGACCATGGGCGGCTGATCGACCAGTACGACAGCGCGACTGACGGCAATGTCGCTTTGTCAGCTGAGCTCGCTATGGGAGCCGACGGCGCCTCGGTTCTGGCGGTCGGATTTGGCCGCACCTCGGCGGAGGCCGCCTATCACGCGCGGACTTCGAGCATGAGCCCGTTCGAGACAATTTTGAATGACTATTCGTCAGGATGGCGCGCTTGGCAATCTCCCTTGCGCACGATGGAGCGGCATGCTCATGGCCAGAACATCTATCGCGTGAGCGCCAACATCCTTCGCGTCCATGAGGCGCCGGCGTTCCCAGGAGGCTTCATCGCCAGCTTGTCTATTCCGTGGGGCTTCAGCAAGGGCGACGACGACATGGGGGGCTACCATCTGGTCTGGCCCCGCGATCTTTGCGAAACCGGAGGCGCGCTGCTCGCGTGCGGCGCGTACAGCGAGGTCCGCCGAATCCTTCGTTATCTTCGGGCGACCCAGGAGGGAGACGGATCGTGGCGGCAGAACTATTGGCTGGACGGCGCGTCCTATTGGAGCGGCGTGCAGCTCGATGAATGCGCGTTCCCCATGCTGCTCTTGGATATGGCCCGACGCGAGGGCGCGCTCGGGCCCCCGGACCTCCCACAATTCTGGCCGATGGTCGAGCGCGCGGCGGGCTTCGTCTTGCGCACCGGGCCCAGAACCAAGCAAGACCGTTGGGAGGAGAATGCCGGCTATACGCCCTTCACGCTTGCTGTCGCCATTGCGTCGCTGCTCGCCGCGGCGGAGATCGCCGAGGCCTGCGACGTCGAGGCGCTTCCGGGTTTGCTGCGCGACACGGCCGACGCCTGGAACGAGCAGATCGAGGACTGGATCTATGTCGAGGATACGCCGCTCGCGCGCGAAGCGGGCGTCCACGGCTATTACATACGGGTTGCTCCCGAATCGCCTGCCATGGGTTGCCCGGACGTTCATGGACTGGTCCAGGTGCGCAACCACGAGGTGGGAAGCGGAGCGATCCCCGCGGA
The DNA here is from genome assembly GCA_963753135.1 of uncultured Alphaproteobacteria bacterium. Taxonomy (GTDB): domain Bacteria; phylum Pseudomonadota; class Alphaproteobacteria; order Rhizobiales; family Beijerinckiaceae; genus Roseiarcus. Next base: position 2,109 of record CAVWBA010000014.1, read on the forward strand.
CCAACTCATCAGCACCGACGCGATCGCGCTTGTCCGGTTCGGGTTGAGGGCGCCTGACGATCCGCGCGTGCTCGACACGATTGCGGTCATCGATCACCTGCTCAAGGTCGACCTGCCTCAAGGGCCCGGCTGGCGCCGCTATAACCTCGACGGCTACGGCGAGAAGGCGGACGGAAGTCCCTTCGACGGGGTTGGGATCGGCCGTGTCTGGCCGCTCCTGGCGGGCGAACGGGCGCATTACGCGCTTGCGGCGGGAAAGCGCAAAGAGGCGGAGGCGCTGCTCGCGACGATCGAGGCGCAGACCAGTCCTGGCGGCCTTATTCCCGAGCAGGTGTGGGACGCCGAGCCCATTCCCAGCAAGGAACTCGCGCCCGGCAAGCCGTCCGGCTCGGCAATGCCCCTTGTGTGGGCGCATGGGGAATATGTGAAGCTGTTACGCTCGCTCTCGGACGGCCGAGTGTTCGACATGTCTCCCCATACGATGCGCCGCTACCTCGGCAAGAAACGGACCGCCCGCTGTCGCCCATGGCGTGAGGATTGCCCGACGGCCAGCCTTCCCGTCGGACAGATGCTGCGGCTCGATCTTCCCGAGGAGTCGATCGTCCGCTACACCCGCGACGAATGGAAGACCCAGGCGGACGTCGCGACGAGCGACACGGGCGTCGGCTTGCATGTGGCGGAACTGCCGACGGCGGGGATGGCGCCGGGCGGCAAGCTCGTCTTCACCTGGCGCCGAAAAGCGGACGAGGTCTGGCGTGGGCGGAATTTCGAGGCGCGCGTCGTTGCCGCGCGAGCGCAGACATAATCGAGGCTGATCTTGCAGGCCAGGCGCTCTTAGCCGTCAAGCTCGGCCACCCATGCCTGCATTGAGCCGGGTGCGCGATTGGCCCGCAGATACAGGGCAGGGCGACCCATGAGGCGTCGCGAGCCGCCGGAGGGGCGGTCGAGTAGAGCGCGCCGCCCTCCTGGCCTGGGGCGAGACGCTCCGCCTTCGCTTTCAGCGTCATCGCGCCGCTAAACAGGTGCAGGCCGCCCAAGTCAGGCCGCCATCTCCGATCCGGTGTTCACCAAATACGAGGCGCATTCATTCACTGTGTTGTATTCCCACAACAAAGTCGGCGGCAGCTCCACGCCGACCTGTTCCTCAATTTCCATCGCCAAAATCACGGCGTCGATGGACTGCAATCCGTACTTTGAAAACGGCGCGTCGGGATCCATCCCATTCTTCACCTTAAGCGCGGCCGATATACGCTCAGTCAGCCACGCTCGCATTTCATCCAGATTTTTGGCGTTCGACATAATGTTTTTCCCCCGGCCGTGGTTCGGCACCAACGTTAACACCGCCGTCTCAGTTTCCTAGGACAGCCTCGCTAATTGAAAACATGCGATTGTCCCGATAGAGCCGCTGCAGCTCTTGCAGAAGCTCCGGCCGAGACGCGTCTATGACATCATCGTGGTGGATATCGAGATGTTTGTCAAAAATCCTGGCAAGTGCTGGGACTAGCCACTTGCCCTTCGCAAAGAACGAAGAGTTATTGGTTCGATTCCAGACCCAGCTATGAAGGCACGATGCGGCCGCATGAAGCGCGCAATATCTCTGCGCCGCTCTGAACATCGCGGCGGATTGCTGATGGCCATGTTCGAATTCGGATTCAACAAAGTGAGCGTTGTGCGCTCCGATCTCGCCTTTGAGCATCTCTCCAAGGGCCAAGATCTGATCGATCTGGTCGCGGTCAGCGCTATTCGCGGCCCGCTCAGCCTTCAGTTGCTTAAGGCTGTGCTCAATACCCTCTAGAGCTTCATTCGCCTGAGGGCTCACCAAACTCAGTCTTTGGCCGTTCCATGGCGGCACGGGACTGTTCAGATCGAAGATTTGGCCAAGCCTGGCGTCCTGATCGCCGCGCGCAGCGCGACGTCGGCTGAGGTGCCTGAACTGAAGCATCAGCGCATGCAAATTCACCACTGTGCTTCCGTCGAACAGACTGACGACTGCGGCGTCACGCACGATCCGCTGAAACGTTCCCCATTCGTGCTCTTCGCGCATGTAGTAGCGGGCTCCAAGCACAACCGAAAGGCTTTGGATCATTGTTTCGATTGTCGTTGGAACGAAGTATTTGACAATTGACGCCCAAAGGCTGGATTGTTCTGGCGCAACATGAAACGATCTCAGCCCAGAGATTGTCACGCAGTCGCAAATGAGGAGATCGAGAAAGGCGTCGGAAAGCACCGCCGCCGCGTGAGGAAGATGGATCACAAGCCCGCCGTAGAGCCTGCGATTCATCGCAAAGCCTAGTGTGGTCCTCAATGCCGTGTCCCCGGCTCCGAGCGAAATAGCCGCACAAAGCGCTCGCGTGATTTGGAACCCTCTCAACGCAAGCTGAAGCCCGCCTCCTTCTCCACCGAGCAAACTTCCCGCCGGGACTGGGCAGTTTTCAAACTTGATTCCGCTGATGTCCGAACCGCGCATACCGTGAGTGAGAATTTTTGGTAAATTAGAATAGCGCCTGGGGTCCAGGTCTCCTTTGTCCAACATGAATAGCGATAGACCGCTGGCGCCGGCGGATGGGTTCGTGGTCGCCAACACAAAACAGAGCCCACCGACGGTCGCGCGGTTGATGGGCCATTTCTCGCCCGTGATCTCGAATCCGTCCGCGGTCCGTCGCGCCACGGTGTCGCTCGCCGCCAAATCTGCGCCGTGCTCCTTCTCTGAATAGGCAAGGCACATCGCCCCGTGCCGCTCCATGATATATTTGGCAAGCCATCGCTTTTGCTCGTCCGTGCCGCCAACCCAAGCCAAAAACGACCAAAACAATGTGGAGAATGCGACGGCGCTCGACACGTCGCGACGCGAGAGCACGCGAATTACGTCTGCCAGTTCGGAGAACGAGCGAAACGACCCTCCGAACTCCTCCGGGACGTAGTGTCGCGCGAGTTCGTGGTCGTACAGCCAGCGAATCGCCTCTTCGGGAAACTGTTCAGTCTCGTCAATTTTTTTGGAATAAGAGAATGACAACGGGTTCTCAGGTTTTTTGGGATCACCCAACTGGGACTCCAAGGCTTCGGTCAGCCCAGTCTTCGGAATGGTCGTAGCAAGCAAGTTCATGATTAAATTTCCATAAGTTATGAGAGCGGGCCGTCGTTCAGCACGAATATTGTCTCAAGACTCCCGTCTAACAGCGCGGCGCGGCACGCCCGGCGCTGTATTTTCCCGCTTGATGTCTTTGGAATTGTCCCTCGCCTGACCAATGCCACAGCGTGTGCGCGAACATCGAACTCCAAAGAAATCTGCTCACGAATCTTGGCGGTGACGCCCTCGAAGTCGACAGTCGAGGGATGGTCTTTTCGGTTCAGTTCTTGGACGACGCCGAGGCGCTCTTCTCCGTCGATCGTAAGTGGAAAAGCGGCGCTTTCTCCGCTCTCAACCGCGGGGTGGCACTTTTGCGAAGTCCACTCGATATCCTGGGGAGCAAAGTTCGCGCCGCGGATGATGATCATGTCCTTGAGCCGGCCCGAGATAAAAAGCTCGCCATTCTGCAAAAAACCCAGATCCCCGGTCCTAAGCCAAGGCCCTTCTCCGGTATCTTTCAAGTATGCATTAAATATCTCCTGAGACTTGATCGGCTGATTCCAATATCCTGAGGCAACCCCAGGGTCCGACACCCAAATCTCTCCGATTTCGTCAGCGCGGCGCTTGGTCATATTCTCCGGATTGACGATGGCGACTTTTGTGTCGCCCACCAATTCGCCGCAACTGACAATTTTGCGACCCGCGCGGCCTTTCTCGACAGGAACCACGCGTCCATTGAAGACGGCGTCCGCGTCCAGGTCGAGAACGCGCGGGCCGGAATTGAGTCGTGTGGACGAGACCAATAACGTTGCTTCGGCAAGCCCATAGGCAGGCGCGGAGGCGGCCCTTCGAAAACCGCATGGCTCAAACGTCTCGATGAACTTTTCCAACACGTCGGGATTGATCGGCTCCGCCGCATTTCCAGCAGCTTTCCAGGTCGCAAGGTTCAAACCGGCCCGCTCGTCGGGACTTATTCGACGAATGCAATGCTCATAGGCGAAATTTGGGGCTTGAGAATGCGTGCCCCCATATTTGGTGATCGCGCCAAGCCAGTGTGCGGGCCGTTTGAGGAACGACAGCGGCGACATGAAATAACAAGGATCGCCACTGAACAGCGGCTGCAATAAGCCCTGCACTAGGCCGTAGTCGTGAAAATGAGGCATCCATGTCACGGTCACGCCGTCACCGTAGCCACAGGACTTATGCAGCGCGCCGAGATGATGTATCAAGCTTTGATGCGAGATCACCACGCCTGACGGGGTGCTGGTCGATCCTGATGTATACTGAAAATACGCAGGCGCAGCGGCGCCGATCGGGTCGTCACCCAAGTCGCTGTCGCCTTCCTCGAGTTCATCGGTCACGATCCATGGCGTGCCCTCGAAATCCCAAAGCTTGCTGCCGCTGGCCGAGGCCAAATTGAAAATCTTCCGGGTCGTCAGGACAAAGGCGGCGTCAGCGTCCTCGGACACCGCCCTCAGTCGTGGCATGGTGCGAAGGAGATTCCAGGTCTCGGGCGCCGGCACGGGGACCGCCACCACATTCTCAGATAGGCAGGCCAAAAAGGCCGCCATAAAGTCGGGACCTTGCGGATAAACCAGCAAAGCTCGCTTGCCCATCGATCCGATTTTCCGCAGATGTGCGCAAACTTTGGCGACCTCACGGTGAAGATCCGAATAATCCCACTGAGTTCGAACTTCGAATCCAACAAGAAACGTGTAGCAGAGATCATTTTTGCGTCGCCGAACTCTATCGTTCAGCAAATCCCGCATCGTTAGATAACGCTCATTCATTCGCCGGGCCCAGGATTTGCTATGGTTAACGTTGGTGTGCATTCGTTCATCCGTCCGGATTAGCGCCGCTCTCGCAAGTTGGCCTTGCCGTTGTCGCTCTGTGGCCCTAATAACAAGCAACATTAGATTGCACAACGCAACCAAAATCTTCGGCATACAACCCGTTGGGCTTTTCACTACGCTAAGATTTGCTGGATATTGTTAGGGCTTAGGTGAAGTCATGACCATCGAGTGACAGGGCGTTTGGAGTGTAGGAAATGAAATTTCGACCGCCGCCGCCCATGCAGCCGGCCTTTTCGGGGACCGGGCATCTTGTCGTCTGGATCGCGGCATTGGCTGGGATTTTGCTCTCGCCGATTCTAACCGCGCTCATCGTAAGCCCCGAAACGCGATATCTCGTGATGTCCAAGCGCGTTGGCCCATCGGACTGGCACACGAGCCAAGTCCTGAAGGAGACGGGACCGCTCGATATTCTCGTCCTCGGCAATTCAAGAATGCTGATGGCGATCAACCACACGGCCCTTCGCGAAGACGTGCATACTCCAGACGGGCCTCTGAGGTCTGAAACAATCGCCGCCAGATTTAACGGCTATGATTTGAGTTATACATTTCTGAAGGACTTCCTTATCCACCGCCACGTACGGTTGGTCGTCATAAACTATCCCGATATTCCCCAGGTCGATAGCCATCCGGGCGAGAAATACCTCCGCACCCTGGGACAGCCCGATCCAGGGCTGGATATCAAAGCCCCCGGTCTCGCCGTCACCGATTATGCGGAGATGGCGATGATAGGACCGCGGCTCGCTCTGGCTTCCATCATCCACCCCGGGTCGTTATCCCGGCAGGGATACCGAACGATGGAGGATTTTCCTGACTTTGAACGGACACGAGGGAGTTGGACACCCGATGAGGGGTACCAAGAGAACAAAACCTCTCCTCGAGCGGCCTTTGTCCAGTACGATTCTCCGGACAAACCACAACCAGCCATAATAATAAGTCCAGGAGCCTCGCTTCCTGCCGGAGTGATCTTGACCGACAGGCCGCTCACGCCGATCGAATCCGCTTATCTTCCCGCAATCAGAACCTTATGCGAAAAAAATGGCGTGGTCCTTGCCTTTATGCTGCTGCCAATGGCGAACAGCCAGGGGATTGAGGTATCGAGTCAAGTCCTTGCGCTTGGAGTTCCTATCATCGCCGCATCGTCCCAGATGATGTTTGGAAATATCTCGGCCGAGCGTATAAAAGAAAATTACTACGATCACCTACATTTTAATTCGAACGGATCTCGTCGAAGCGCGGAGGTTTTCGGTCCGGCGCTCCAAACGTTGCTTCAGCAAACCAGAGGCTGACGAATGCGTTCTTTTCTTCTAATTTTGTTCTGCCTTCTGGCGCTTCTGTCAGTTGGGCTGTTTGCCAACATTTCTCCACTCAACATGGACGCTGGCGTCCTGTACGCGCAGTTTTAACATGTCAGATCTGATTTTTTCAACCACCGCCCTTGTCGGCCTCTGTTATTTTGGAATTGCGACCGCTGTTGCGCGCCTAATGCCAGTCGGCGCGACTCGCAGCGTCATCTTCGCTTTCATCAACATTGCCGCGGTGTGGCTAATATTCTTTACGGGAACACAATCCGGCGCACGGTCGATGTTGTTGTACGTTCTCTTCTTGTCGGTGTTCTGGGTATTGCTCCGGGTCGCCCAAAAGAGATCCCGCCATCTGTTCCTGCTCGGCTTTGTGCCCCCGATCGCATGGCTAGTTTTTGCCAAGACAACCGGCCTCCTGTTCTTCGTTGGACTCTCCTATATGTTGTTTCGTTGCGCCCATGTAGAGTGGGAGCTCAGTAAGCGCAAAATCAATATGATGTCATTCCCGGACTACATCGCACATTGTTTCTTTGTGCCAACCTTCCTCATTGGGCCAATCTCTCCCTATAGCTATTTCGAAAGTTCGTTTAACGCTGGATCGGCGTATAAGAAAGAGGATGCAACCAACTGCTTGTTGAGAATCCTCAAAGGAGCCGCAAAGGTTGTGGTTATTTCTGGAGTATTCTTACAACTTAGCCCAGATGCATTCATTGTTGATTACAGAACGCATCATATATACGAGGTATTTATAGCAATAATTGGCTTTTATATCTATATGTACGCCAATTTCTCAGGTCTGAACGATGTTTCGATCGGCGTCGCCGGTCTCATGGGCATTGCGGTAAAGGAGAATTTCAACCGGCCGTACTTTTCTCAAAGCATCACCGAAATGTACACGCGCTGGCACATGACCCTGTCGGAATGGATGAGGGATATAGTCTTTTTCCCGCTGGCCGCTTTTCTGATGCGGCGCGCAACCTGGCTGACCCGCTATCAGTCGTCCGCGGTCGCGACGATGACGGTCTTTATTCTTTTCGGCGTGTGGCATAGCGGCGCGAGCCTTGGGTGGCAATATTGGCTCATGGGGTTCCTCCTGGGCGTGGCCGTCGTGGTCGAATTTTATCTCGGGCAATGGGCGAGGGGCTGGTCGGGAACCGAGCGTTTCGCTCCTCCCCCAATCGTCGCGAGGGTGGCCCGCACCCTTTACGCCAATCTCTATTTCGCGATGGCCGCATCGCTGATGTCAATCAACTGGCAACAGCGGGGCGTGACCCCCGCCGACTGGATAAGAGGGATTGAACGGTTCTTGTAATCGGACTCCTCGGTCCACTTGGTGAGAACATCAGTTCCTCGACGCGAGTAGCTGTCGATGCGCAAGATCCAGGCGCCGAACCACAGCCGCTGCTTCCCATGCGGGTTACTTTGAGGCAAAAGGCAATCCGGGTTGGCGTACGCCGACCCGAAACGCTTTTCGGGATGGAAACGTGAAGATGCTGACAGTTGGGGCGCGCCAGCATCTATATCGAGCACAACCTGGCGCAGTGTCATGAGCTGGCGGATCGCTTTGGTCGTGCTCGACCGCGGGCGGGTGCTTTCCGAGATATCGCCAAACGACATGACGGCGCCCGAACGCATCGAATATCCAGGAGGATGGCTCAGCGGTCCGTATCGATCCCGCAGCGCTTCGAGGCGCTACGCGCTTGAAAACGGGGCGTCGACGAAGCGGGATCGCGGACGCCGTGCTAAGCGGTGGGCGATGGCCTTGCCGCGAAGGCGGACGCCTGATCGCATCGCCGCGCGTTCATTTGGAGACTGGAGCACGTAAGCGCTCATGTTTACCCTAGGCGTCGATTTCGGAACCAACTCGGTCCGCGCCCTTGTCGTCCGCTGTTCGGACGGAGCGGAATACGGCAGTCGGGTGGTCGATTACCCGTCGGGCGCGCAAGGCGTTCTGCTTGATCCGAAAGACGGCCTGTTGGCGCGCCAGCATCCGGGCGACTATCTTGTCGGCCTCAAGGAGAGCGTCCAGGGGGCGCTCGCCGAGGCCGAGCGCAAGCTGGATTTCGACCGCTCGAAAGTGGTCGGCATCGGCGTTGACTCGACCGGGTCCAGCCCAATTCCGGTCGACGACAAGAACCAGCCGCTCGCGCTGAGCGCCAAGTGGAAGGCCGACCTCAACGCACAGTGCTGGCTGTGGAAGGATCACACCTCTTGGCGCGAGGCGGCCAGGATCACCGAGCTCTCAGCCGAGCTCCGGCCGCAATACATTGCCAAGTGCGGCGGGGTCTACTCCTCGGAATGGTTCTGGTCCAAGCTCTGGCATTGCCTGAATGTCGCTCCGCAGACATTCGGCGCCGCCTACTCCTGGGTCGAACTCGCCGATTGGATTCCCTCCGTGCTCGCCGGCGTCGCCGATCCGCGATTGGTCAAACGTGGGGTCTGCCCCGCGGGTCACAAGGCGCTCTATTCCGACGATTGGGGCGGCCTGCCGGACAAAGAATTCCTGACGGCGCTCAATCCGCGTCTCGCCGAACTTCGAGACCGGCTCTACGAAAAAGCTTACGACGCGAGCGAGCCCGCCGGCTCGCTTTGCGCCGACTGGGCGACGAAGCTCGGACTCCCCGCAGGCATTCCGATCGCCATCGGAGAATTCGATGTTCACTACGGCGCGATCGGGTGTGGCGTGCGCGAAGGGACGCTGGTCAAGGTGATCGGCACCTCGACTTGCGACTGCGCGGTCGTTTCGGCAGAGAAGCCGATCGCGGATATCCCCGGCATCTGCGGCATCGTCAAAGGCGCCATTCTGCCCGGCTTTTTTGGCGTTGAAGCCGGCCAGTCGGCGGTCGGCGATATATTCAAATGGTGGGTCGAGGTCGATCTTGGGCGGCGACGCGACGCTGCACGCGCAATTGACCGAGGAGGCGGCGAAGCAGCGTCCCGGACAAGCTGGTCTCCTGGCGCTCGACTGGAACAATGGCAATCGGACCATTCTCGTCGACCAGCGGCTCACTGGCCTCATCCTCGGTCAGGACCTCTATACGACGCGGGCGGATATCTATCGGGCCCTGATCGAGGCGACGGCGTTTGGCGCGCGCGCGATCATCGAGCGCCTCCAGCAATACGGGGTGCGCACGGACCAGGTCGTGTGCACGGGCGGCATTGCCGAGAAGAATCCGCTGCTCATGCAGATCTATGCCGATGTCACTGGCTGTGTGATGGAGGTCGCAGGCTCGAGCCAGACCTGCGCGCTCGGCTCGGCGATCGCCGCTGCTGTCTTGGCCGGGGCGCATCCTGACTTTGCCAGCGCGGAAGCGGCGATGACGTCGCTGAAGCCGGAATCGTTTAAGCCGGCTGCCGAGCATCGGGCGGTTTACGACCAGCTCTACGCCCTCTACCGCGAGTTGCACGACAGCTTCGGGGGACTGACGAAATCCGCGGATCTGTCGCAAGTCATGAAAAGGCTTTTGGACATCAAATATGCACAGCGCGCATGAAACGAGGCGACCATGATCAATCTCGCCACTCCTGAAATCTGGCTCGTTTGCGGCTCTCAGCATCTCTATGGGCCCGGACCGCTCGAGCAGGTCGCGGCTCACGGGCGGGAGATTGCGGGCGCGCTGGCGAACTCGCGGAAACTTCCGTTGCGGACGAGCTTCAAGGCCTTGCTCACGACGCCGGACGAAATCGCCAAGCTTTGCCTCGACGCGAATTCAGATCCGAACTGTGCGGGCCTGATCCTTTGGATGCACACGTTTTCGCCTTCGAAAATGTGGGTGCGGGGCTTGAACGCGCTTCAGAAGCCGTTCGTGCATCTCCATACCCAGTTCAATCGCGACTTGCCCTGGGACGCGATCGACATGGACTTCATGAACCTGAACCAGTCGGCGCATGGCGACCGGGAGGCCGGCTTCATCCACACGCGCATGCGTCTCGCGCGCAAGGTCGTCGTCGGCCATTGGTCCGATCCGGAGGTGCAGGACCGGATTGGCGCCTGGATGCGCGCAGCGCACGCATGGGCCGATTGGCAGGGCGCGAAATTCTGCCGTTTCGGCGACAACATGCGACAGGTCGCCGTCACCGAGGGCGACAAGGTGGCCACAGAGATGAAGTTCGGGTTCGCGACCAACGGCTATGGCGTCGGCGATCTCGTGGCTCAGGTGAACGCCGTCTCCGACGCGGCGGCGAAGGAATTGGCCGGCGAATACGAGGAGCGGTACGCGGTGGCGCCGGAGCTGCGCAAGTCCGGCGCCCGACACGAGTCCCTTCTGTATGGCGCGCGGCTTGAACTCGGCCTGCGCGCCTTCCTCGGGGAAGGCGGCTTCAAGGGGTTCACAACCACGTTCGAGGACTTGCACGGGCTGCAGGCAGCTGCCCGGCCTCGCGCCGCAGCGGCTGATGGCCGAAGGCTATGGCTTCGCGGGCGAGGGCGACTGGAAGACCGCGGCCCTGGTGCGCGCGATGAAAGTCATGGGCGAGGGCCTCAAGGGCGGGACCTCGTTCATGGAGGACTACACCTATCATTTGGCGCCGGACGGCCATCAGGTTCTTGGCGCGCACATGCTCGAGATCTGCCCGACGATCGCGGCGGGGAAGCCCAAGCTCGAGATTCATCCGCTCTCCATCGGCGGCAAGGAGGACCCGGTCCGCCTCGTGTTCGACGCGCCCCCCGGCCCGGCGCTCAACGCAAGCCTCATCGACCTGGGCGCGCGCTTCCGCTTGCTAGTCAATGAGGTGACCGCGGTGGACCACCCTGCCCTGCCCAAATTGCCGGTTGCCCGCGCTGTCTGGGAGTGCAAGCCAGACTTCAAGACAGCGTGCGCGGCGTGGATTCTGGCCGGCGGCGCGCATCATACCGGCTACAGCTACAGCGTGACCCGCGAGATGCTCGAGGACTTCGCGACCATCGCCGACATTGAGCTCATCCCGATCGGCGCGGAAACCACGCTCGCGGGGTTCAAGCAGGACCTGCGCAATAACGATGTCTATTATTATCTCGCGCAGGGGTTCCGCGCTTGAGCCGGAACGAGGCGATGTTCAAGGAGCTCAAGCGCGAAGCCTACGAAGCCAATGTCGCCTTGCCGCGGCACGGCCTCATCAATCTCACCTTCGGCAATGCGAGCGCGGTCGACCGTGCGTCGGGGGTGTTCGCGATCAAGCCAAGCGGCGTCGATTACGCGGCGCTCAAGCCGGACGACATGGTCATCGTCGATCTGGAGGGACGCAAGGTCGAAGGGCGTCTCAACCCATCGTCGGACACGCAGACCCACCGCAGGCTTTTCCTCGCCTTTCCGACCATCGGCGGCGTGGTCCACACCCACTCGTCCTATGCGACCGCCTTCGCCCAGGCAGGCCGGCCGATCCCAAACTTCGGCACGACCCACGCCGACTATTTCAACGGCGAGGTCCCGGTCACACGCAAGATGACACCGAGCGAGATCGCCACTGATTACGAATGGGAGACCGGCAACGTCATCGTCGAAACGATGCAGAACCGCGACCCGTCCGATTTTCCAGGCGTTCTCGTCAACCGTCACGCGCCCTTCACCTGGGGGTCAAGCGTGGCGAAAGCGTTGGAGAACGCGGTCGCGGTCGAGTGCATCGCGCATATGGCGCTCATGTCGCTTCAACTGGCGCCGAACCTCGAACAGATCGAGGAGGAGCTCCTGAACAAGCACTTCAAGCGCAAGCATGGGGCGGGCGCCTATTACGGGCAGACCTCCGGGCGGCTGAAGCGCAACGCGGCGGAGTTGGCCGCTTCAGCGCTGGCGAGCGGCTTCCGCCGGTTTGCTCGCGTCCAGGCGGTGATTGAGATAGTCGGCCGCGAGGACCGCCGGATAGCGCTTGCGTTCGCCTTGCTTGAGGCAGGAGGGAATCGTCTCGACGATCGCGTCCGGATTCGGATCGTAGAAAAAGGCGATCGAATAGCGCTCCTTCGCGCTGCGATTGACCACTCTATGCGGCGTCGAGACATAGACGTCGTTGGTCCAGCGCATCAGGCAATCGCCGATATTGACGATGAACGCGCCGGGAACGACCGGCGCCTCGATCCATTGTCCGGCGCGGGTTCGCACCTCGAGGCCGCCGACATCGTCGGTCGCGAGCAGCGTGAGGTTGCCGTAATCGGTGTGCGCGCCCGCGCCCGTCTGCGGATCGGCGCCGCGGGACGGCGCGGGATAGTGTAAGAACCGCAGCGTCGCCATCGGCCGATCGAACTTGTCGGCGAAGAAGTCGGGCTTAAGTCCGAGATCGCGCGCGAAGGCGCGGTGTAATCGCGCGCCAAGCGCGGCGCAGGCTTCGTAATAGGCAAGCGCCGTTTTGCGAAACCCCGGCAGCTCCGGCCAGGCGTTGAGCGAACGGAACGGCTTCCCCGCCACAAGCTCCGGGTCGTCCGGCGCGAGGTCGAGGCCGACGTTGAAGGCCTCCTTCATGTCTGCTCCCCGCGCCGGGTCGAGCGCCTCATGCAGAAGCCCGGAATAACCGCGGTTGCCGCCGACCGTTTCGATCGCGAGCCGCCGCTTGTCGGCCAGCGGCAGCGCGAAGAACTCGCGCGATTGCGCGAAGGCTTCGGCGATGAGCCGCGCCTCCACGCCGTGGTTGACGACATAGAAGAAGCCGACGTCCCGGCAGACCGCGCCGACCTCAGCGCCGATTCGGGTCAGCGAGGCCCCATCGTCTTCGCCCAATCGCGTGAGATCAACGATGGGTAGCATCACTGTGTCCGCCTCCGGCGCTCGATCGTGTCGCGCAACGCGTTCAAGAATGGGATGTCGGCGAACTGATCTGGGCGAACCTTGTCCCAATCCACGCCACTCGGCTGCGGGTGCTTCGTCCGCGTCGCGATCAGCTCGAGTTCCGTCGCGATGAAGTGCAAGGCCGAGTCATGGCTTTCCATGACCACAGCGGAATCGTCTACGACCTGCGAGGAATGAACCGTTGTCGCGATCGGCGTACCGGCGCCGACGAGCCCGAGTTCGCGAAAGAGCCCCTGCTCGAGATCGGCGAATCCAGCGCCTTTGCCGGTGCGCCCGCCGGACCGCGTGACCGCAACGCAGCCAACGACGCAGAAATCGAGCTTCGGCATGTCCTCGAAGCCGACCGGCTCGCCATGCTGCATGAACCCCTGCGCGGTGGCGGCGGTCTCGAAGTCCACGCCCTTCGCCGCGAGCTTGTCGGGATCGATGCGCAGATAGGGAAAGCCCTTGGTGAGATAGGGAACCGGCGAGAACAGGAGCTTGCCGTCGTAGAGCGCGCGCAGGCGAACGGGAATTTGCGGCGGATCGGGATTGCATTTGACGACGCGAGCGCGCCGCCATTCGTCGAGCTCGCTCAACCGTTTCGCGGCGGCGTCCGCGCCGACGAAATTCGGAATGCGGTCGAAAACAGGGCCGACATTGACTCGGGCTTCGACCAGCGCGCTCCATACTCGATCGCGTATCGCGGCCTTCGCGCCATTGCGGCCGGCCCATCGAGCGTCGCGCTCAACCACTTTCGCCTCGTCAAGACAATGTTGCGACCGGCGCGCGAACGACGCCGGCCTGCTCTAGCGCTGCGGCGACGCGCAACGCGAGATCTTCTCGCCAGGGGGCGGCGACGATCTGGACGCCAATCGGAAGCTTCTCGCCATCTGTCCACACCGGCGCCACGACTACAGGCAAGCCGATAAAGGACAAGGGTTGGGTGAACAGCCCGATGTTAGGCCGGACCAGCATTTCGCGACCGTCGAGAACAAACGTCTTCTGCCCGATCTTGGGCGCCCGGCACGGGGTCGCCGGCGCAAGCAGGATATCGACGTCACGAAAAAGCGCGAGCGCTTCGCGCCGAAACAGGCGCCGAAATTTTTGCGCCTGTGCGGCCCAGGCGCCGGGAAGCATCGCGCCAGCGATCAGCCGGTCTCGAACGTCGGGATCAAAATCCGGGCCACGCGTGCGCAGCCGTTCGAGATGAAGCGCCGCGCCTTCAACCATGCTGATGAGATAGGCGGCCGAACGCGCCTGATCGGCCCCGCCGAGTTCGACGACGCGGTCCGCTTTCAGGGCGCGCGCGACCGTGTCGACGGCGGCAAATGCGCTCGCTTCGCCTGAGCGCTCGAAATAGCCGCCGAGCCTCGCAATGCGCAGGCCGGCGACGCCGTCGCTGAGGGTTTGCGATGCTGGCGTTGCGGACACATTGGCTTGCGCCGGGTCCCTGTCGTCGCGGCCGAGCACGGCGTCATAGGCGAGCGCAAGGTCGCCGACCGAGCGCGCAAGCGGCCCCACATGGTCGAGGCTGGCGACGAACGGGAACACGCCGGCGCGGCTGAGGCGCCCATAGGTCGGCTTGAATCCGAACAATCCGCAGAACGAACTCGGCACGCGAATGGAGCCGTTGGTGTCGGTGCCCAGCGCGATCGGAGTGAGGCCGCCGGCCACGGCCGCGCCCGATCCGCCGGACGATCCCCCGGTCATATGCTCAAGGTCGTGCGGATTGCGGGAAGGGCCGTCATGCGTGTTCTCGCCGGTGAAGTCGTAGGCGTACTCGCCCATGTTCAGCGCGCCGACAAGCACGGCTCCGGCCGCTTCCAGGCGCGCGACCGCTGTCGCGTCCGTTTGCGCCGGCGCGCGGTCGCGATTGATCTTGGATCCGGCGCGCGTCGTGAGCCCCTTAATGTCGAATAGGTTCTTGACCGCGAACGGCGCGCCCGCGAGCGGCCCGAGGCTTTCTCCGCGCGCCCGGGCCGCATCGATGGCGTCGGCCCCGGCGAGCGCGCGCTCAGTCGTCAGGTCGGTGAAGGCGCCAAGTGCGCCGTTGCGGGCGTCGATGCGCTTGAGCGCCGCCAGCGCAATCTCGCGCGCGCTAACCGCGCCGCTTTTGACGGCCTCGGCGATCGCTTGCGCCGATCCGTCGAGAAGCCTCGCAGTCACGCCGTGAAGACCGGGGCCGGCTGCTCCTCATCGGCCAGCGGGACCGAAAGAAGCTTCTGAGCGTGCTCCGCCGCGATCTTGAGATGCGTAATCGCTTGAGCGCGCGATTCCGGCGTCAGCGTCAACCCGAGCAGCGGCCCCATCGCGTCCACCATGGCTTCCGGATCGAACGCATTCGCAGTCACGCAATTCCCTCTTCGAATACGGAGCAACGCCGCGCCTGCCCGGCCGACGTTGTTTGAGTGTGGACCGTATCGCGCGTCATTGTCCGAGGGGGCGGAAAGTTGGTCATGTCGCGCGGCCTTAAATCAGCGGCTGCTCATAGCGGCGATCGACCTCGTTGTCGAGCGCGCCTCATCTTTCGGCGCCGCGCCCGAATGTTGAGCGCAAACGCCTAAGCTTTTCTCCGGCGCCGCTGAAGTTCGCCACAGGCAATCGCTCTCAGCCGAATTTGCGCGGCTCTTGCTTTCGTTGAATGCTAAGGGACGCGACGATGCGGGCCAAGGGACTCGAACGATATGACCGTCACGATCGGAACGCTTCACGCCGCGCACGCCGCCGGCAAGCGGCTGACGGCGACGATCGAAGAGACCTACGATCGCATCGAGAGCCATAACGATCCCGCGCTCTTCATCGCTATTCGGACAAGGTCCGAGGCTGTGGCGATCGCGGAGCGCGTTCAGGCGTCAGGGCTCGAGGGCAAGCCTCTCTATGGCGTTCCGTTTGTCGTCAAAGACAATATCGATGTCGCGGGTTTCCCCACGACGGCGGCCTGTCCAGCGTTCGCCTACAGCCCCGCGAAATCGGCGTTCGTCGTGGAACGGCTTGAAGAGGCGGGCGCGATTGTCATCGGCAAGACGAACCTCGATCAGTTTGCGACCGGCCTGGTCGGCGTCCGCTCGCCCTATGGCGTTCCACGCAACGCGTTGCGTCCGGATCTCATTCCTGGGGGGTCGAGCTCCGGCTCGGCGACGGCGGTCGGCGCCGGCCTCGTCCCGTTCTCGCTTGGCACCGATACGGCCGGATCAGGGCGCGTGCCGGCGGCGCTCAACGGAATCGTGGGCCTGAAGCCCTCCCTCGGCGCACTCTCCGCGTCCGGCGTCGTCCCTGCCTGCCGAACGCTCGACACGGTCTCGGTCTTTGCGCGCGATGTCGCTGACGCGTTCGCAGTCTTTCAGGCGGCGTGCGGTTTCGACGAGAAGGACGCTTACTGTCGCCCGTTCCCTCCGCCGGCGCTGTCGGCTTTCCCGAGCGGAATTCGGCTGGGCGTGCCCCGCGCGGATCAACGGCAGTTCTTCGATGACGCCAGCGCGGCCGATGCTTTCTCTCGCGACATCGAGATCGCGGAATCGCTCGGCGCCCGAATTGTCGCCTTCGACTTCGAGCCGTTCGCCGAGGTCGCCCGCGCGCTCTACGAAGGTCCGTGGGTCGCTGAGCGCTACGCCGCGGTGAAGCCGCTGATCGAGAGCAATCCCGAGGCTCTGCATCCCATCACGCGCTCGATTATCGAGGGCGCGCGCAAGTTTGACGCTGTCGCTGCGTTCGAGGCGTTCTACCGGCTCGCCGATCAGAAGCGGAAGACGAGCCGTATCTGGTCCGAGTTTGACGCGATGCTCGTCCCAACCATGCCGCGCCCTTACACGATCGCAGAAGTCGAGGCCGATCCGATCCGTCTCAATTCCCGGCTCGGGACCTACACCAACTTCGTCAACCTGCTCGATCTCTGCGCGATCGCCGTTCCGTCGAGCCTTCGCGTCGACGGGCTGCCGTCGAGCGTGACCCTGATTGCGCCCGCCGGCGCCGATGGCCTCGTCGCCGGCGTCGCGGCCACGATCGAGGCCCGTTCCGGCGCGTCCGCTTCTCCGCCGCCGCAAGCTGCGTCTCGCGTTCCGAACGATCGCATCGAGATCGCGGTCGTCGGGGCGCATCTCTCGGGCCTGCCGCTCAATCGCGAACTCGTCGAACTCGGCGCGGCCTTCTCGCGCGAAGTGGAAACAACGGCGGATTACCGGCTCTTCGCGCTGGCCGGTTCAGTTCCCGCAAAACCGGGGCTGTTGCGGGTCGGCGATGGCGACGGCGCCGCCATCAAGGCCGAGGTGTGGACGCTCGACCGCGCGGGCTTCGGCGCCTTCGTCGCCAAGATCCCAGCGCCGCTCGGAATAGGCGCGATTCGGCTCAAGGACGGCGGCTCGGTGAAGGGCTTCCTGGTCGAGGCCGAGGCGGTCAAGACGGCGGAGGACATCTCACGCTTCGGCGGCTGGCGCGCCTATCTCAAGTCTCGCTGACGGGGCTCGGATCGCGTGGGGGATGGCCGCAAACAAAACCAGCGTAGCGGTAATTTTACCGGCGCGCCCTAATGGAATCAGCGGCTTGCGACCCCGTTTAGTTCCGTACCTCAAAACAGCGCCAACAAAGACCAAAAAATACCAATTTGTTATGTTACTACACTTCGCGCTCGCGGCGATCAGGTTTCGACCCTAGAGCCCGGCCTGCCCTTTCGAGCCCGCAAGCGGCCCCGGCTGGAGGCGCGCGAGATCGAAAGCGAGCACGTCGCGCAAGAGATCCAGAAACGCGTCCGCCGCGTTGTCGGCGCAGGCTTCGCCCTTCTCGGCCGTCGCCTTGGAGGCGTCGCCGGCGGTTCCCAGGGCATGCAGATCGCTCGCCATCCAGCCGAAGCCGATGGGCTGCGTGACGCGAAGCTGGCGAAATTCCTGCTCGATTCCGATCGCCGAACTGACGAAATTCTGAGCTTCGCTCATGCGCACGGTCTTCGGCCTGAAGGCGAGCATCAGCGACGTCTCCGCTTCGCCCCCATGGATGCCATGCGCGCGCTCTTGCGCCGAGAACAGGTCCGCCGGATAGCCCAGCCGGTGCCAGGCGGCGTGGACCGCGAGCATGCGATGACGGACGCGCAACTCTCTCGCCACCGCGTCGATGACCGGAACGTTGCCGCCATGCGAGTTCATGAAGATGAGCTTGCGGCATCCGGTGCGGGCGACGCTGTCCCCGATCTCGGTCCAGGCTCGGGTGACCGTCTCGAGCGAAAACGTCAACGTGCCCGGATATTCGATATGCTCGTTGGACTTGCCGATCGCCTGGATGGGCAGGATCAACACCGGCATATCGTCGGGGATGCGCTGAACCGCCCTTGCGAAATAGCCCTCGTTGATGAACATGTCGACGCCGACCGGCAGGTGCGGCCCGTGCTGTTCGACCGCGGCCACCGGCAGAACCGCGACGACCTTGCTCATGTCGGCGGCGGCGAAATCGCGCCAGCTCATCTCGGCCCAAAACTTGGTTGGCGGCATGCAAAAATCTCCCTTCAAGGGGCGCGCGCGGCGACGGCCTCGATCTCGACTTTGAATTCGGGCCGAGCGAAACCCTGAACGATCATCAAAGTCGACGCCGGCGGCGGATTGCTCACGAATTCGTCACGCACCTTCATGTAGCCGCCCAAATATTGGGCCGAGGCGACATAGGCGTTGATGCGAATGAGGTCATGAAGCGACATCGACGCTTCGCCGAGGATTGCGACAATGGCGCGAAAGCAAAGGCGCGCCTGAGACTCCACGTCTTCGGGAACGACGCCGTCGCGGCCAATTCCCAATTGGCCGGAGCAAAAGACGACGCGCGAGCCAGCGGCAATTTCCACGCCATGCGCATAATTGGCGAAGGGCGGGTGGATCGCGTTCGGGTTCAATCTGCGCATCTGCTAGGGTCTCCAGCGGGCCGGCAGGGTTCGGGGACAGCCTCAAGAATGGCGCCCAAGTTGCAGGCGTCGATATTGCAATTCCAGATGGGAGCAAACAATGAAGCTCGTTGGCGCGGTCCTGTCCCTTGGACTTTGCGTGGCGGCGTCCTCCACGCTCGCGGCTGACAAGGTTTCGTTCGGCACCAACTGGCTGGCCGAGGCCGAGCACGGCGGATATTACCAGGCGGTCGCCGACGGGACTTACGCGAAATACGGGCTCGACGTCACGATTGTCCAGGGAGGGCCGCAGGCCAACAACGAGCTTCTCTTGGCGGCCGGGCGACTCGACTTCTACATGGGCGGCAATCTTCTTCTGGCCTTCGACGCGGTCGTGCGCGACGTCCCGATCATCGTCGTTGCGGCAGACTTCCAGAAGGACCCGCAGGTGATGATGTCGCATCCGGGGGTTGGGCTCGACAAGTGGAGCGATCTGCCGAAGGCGACGACGGCCTTCGTCGGCAAGGAGGGGCTCGCGACCTTCTACCAGTGGATGAAGTCGGCCTATGGCTTCAAGGAGGAAGTCGTCAAGCCCTATACGTTCAATCCGGGGCCGTTCCTCGCCGATCCCCACTCGATCCAGCAAGGCTATGTCACCTCCGAGCCGTTCGCGGTCGAGCGCGAGGGGCATTTCAAGCCGAACATCTTCCTGCTCGCCGACAATGGCTACGGGACATATGCGACGACCATCGAGACCCGCGCCGATCTCGTCAAGGATCATCCCGACATCGTCCAGCGGTTCGTCGACGCGTCCGCGATCGGCTGGTACAACTATCTCTATGGCGACAATTCCAAAGCGAACGCGATGATCAAACATGACAATCCGGATATGACGGATGAGCAGATCGCCTTCTCGATCGGCAAGATCAAAGAATATGGTTTGGTCGACTCGGGGGACACGGCGAAGCTCGGGATCGGGGCCATGACCGACGAGCGAATCAAGAATTTCTACGATTCGATGGTCAAGGCCGGCGTGGTCAAGCCGGATATCGATTACAAGAAGGCCTATACGCTGCAATTCGTCGACAAGGGCGTCGGCCTCGATCGGCGCCCCAAATGAGGGGCGCAAGATACCTCGCATGAACAATTCGCGAGAAACGCATAGAGCCTCACCGCCGTTACGCCCGATGGAACGCCAATCGGCGGCGGCCGCGCCCTTCGTTCTACCCAGCTCCGCGCTTTATGTGTTGAGACGGGCGCGCGTGCTCGGGCGCTCGCTGCCCGAGCCCTTAGGCCCGCTCGACTTTGACGGCTTCGCCATCGTCGACATCCTCGTCAACGCGGGCGCAATCGCGAAGATCGCGCCCACCGGCGCCGTCGACTTCGGCGACACGCCGGAAGTCGCACTGTCGGGGCGCATCGTGCTGCCGCTCTTCGTCGACGTCCACACGCATATCGACAAGGGCCATATCTGGCGGCGCAAGCGGAACCCGGTCGGAGATTTCCCGAGCGCGCTCCAGGCCGTAATGGAGGACCGTTCGGCCAACTGGAGCGCCGCCGACGTCGCCGCGCGCATGGAGTTCAGCCTGCGCTGCGCCTACGCGCACGGGACGGGCGCCCTTCGCACGCATATCGACAGCGTGGGCGCGCAGACGCGCATCAGCTGGCCGGTGTTCGCCGAGGCGCGCGAGCGCTGGCTTGGGCGGATCGAGCTGCAGGCGTCGCCTCTTTTCACCCTCGACCATGTGGCGGACGCCGCCCACATGGCCGACATCGAGGCGATGGTCGACATCCATGGGAGCGGGATCCTCGGCGCGGTCACCCGCACGGTCCCGGACCTCAATCAAGCGCTCGGGGTCCTCTTCGACCTCGCGGAGCGCAAGGGCTGGGAGCTCGACTTCCACGTCGACGAAAGCGCCGATCCGGCCGCTCGCTCGCTCAAGGTCGTCGCCGACATGGCGATCGAACGCCGCTTTCCGAACCGCATCCTGGTCGGCCACTGCTGCTCGCTCGCGCGGCAGGAGGACGACGAACGGCGAAGGACAATCGACGCCGTCGCCCGCGCGGGGTTGAGCGTCGTGTCCTTGCCGATGTGCAATATGTACCTGCAGGACCGTCAAGCCGGCCGAACGCCGCGCTGGCGCGGCGTCACCGCGCTGCATGAGCTGAAGAGCGCCGGCGTCAAAGTGATGATCGCCAGCGACAACACGCGCGACTCGTTTTACGCCTACGGCGATCTCGACATGATGGAAACCTGGCGTGAAGGCGTGCGAATCCTGCACCTCGACTATCCGTTCGCCGACTGGGCGCCGGCGGTCGCGGCTTCCCCGGCGGAGGCGATGGGACTCGACCTCGGCGTTCTGCGTGAAGGCGGACGCGCTGACTTCATCCTGACGAGAGCGCGCGATTTTCCGGAGCTCCTTGCCCGTCCGCAATCGGATCGCATCGTTGTCAGAAGCGGCGAAGCCTCAAGCGCCGCGCCTCCCGACTATGCCGAGCTCGACACGCTCAAGGGCCTCGCGCCATGAGCCGCGCTTACGACATCGCGGCGCTGCGCGCCGAGATCGGTCCAATCAAATGGGAGGACAATCCCATCCTGGTCAAGCAGAAGAGCCGCGACTTCTATTGGTATTCCCCCGTGCTCAAGCGGGAGCTCGAGACGGTGACCGCCGACGTCGTCGTCTCGCCGAAGAGCGAGGAGGAGGTGCGGGCCGTCCTTGCGGCCGCGTACAAGCTCGGCATTCCGGTCACCCCGCGCGGCGCGGGGACCGGCAATTACGGCCAGGCGATGCCGCTCATGGGCGGCGTGCTCTTAAATCTCGCCGAGATGAACAAGATCCGCTCGATCGAGTGGGGACGCGTTGTCTGCGAGCCGGGCGCGCTCCTCATCGACGTCGACAAGGCGGCTGCAAGCGTCCGGGCAGGAATTGCGGATGTTCCCATCAACCCGCGGGACCGCCTCGATCGCCGGGTTCGTCGCCGGAGGATCCGGCGGCGTCGGCTCGATCAGCATGGGGCGGCCTTCGCGATTTCGGTAACGTGCTGCGGCTGCGCGTCATGACGATGGAAGAGGAGCCGCGCGCGCTCGAACTCTCAGGCGAGGATCTGCACAAGGCGGTGCACGCCTATGGCACCAACGGAATCATCACCGAAGTCGAGGCGCCGCTCACGGCGCACTACGATTGGGTTGACGTCATCGTCGGCTTTGACAGTTTCGACGCCGCGACAGCTTATGCCTTGGCGCTCGGCGAGCAGGACGGCATCCTGAAGAAACTCGTCACGGTGGTCGCGGGTCCCGCGCCGCACGACTATTTTCTGCGCCACCGTGCGCTCATTCCGCCCGGCGACAGCGTCGTCATTCTCATGATTGCTCCCCATGCGCTCGACGCCTTCCAGGCTTTCACCCGGCCGTACAAGGATGCGCGGATCTTGCTCGAACTCGAGCCGCGCTTCGCCCGAGACGCTCGCCGGCCTGCCGCCCAACTACGAACTGACCTGGAATCACACCACGCTTCGCGCCTTGCGCGTCGATCCCCGCATCACTTATCTGCAAGTGCGCTATCCCAGCGAAAGGGCGCTTGAGGTTATCAAGCGGATTCATGACCGCTACGGGGATGAGGTTCGTGGACATCTCGAGCTTATCCGCTTCAACGGCCGGATCGGGTTCGCCGGACTGCCGCTGGTCAAGTTCACGACCGAAGCGCGGCTCAACGACATCATCGCCGAGCACGAAGCGATGGGCGCGATGATCTTCAACCCCCACCGCTACACCCTCGAGGAGGGGGGCATGAAACAGACCGATGCGATCCAGCTCGCGTTCAAGCGCGAGACCGATCCCAAGGGGCTGCTCAATCCCGGCAAAATGATCGCCTGGGAGAACCCTGATTTTGACTTTTCCGCGCGCCAGAGCTTCCTCTTCCCTGGCCTCGAGGCGCGAGCGCGCGCGGCGCAGAGCTGAGCTTACGTTGCGGGTCCTGGTGCTCTTCGCCCATCCGGTCGAGACGAGTTTCACCTCGAGCCTGCATGCGAAGGTGGTCGAGGTCCTGCGCGCAAAGGGGCATAAGGTCGACGATTGCGATCTCTATGCCGAGGGCTTCGATCCGGTGATGTCGCGGCAGGATCGGATCGATTATCACAACGTCGCCGTCAATCGTCGCAACGTCGCTCCCTATGTGGATCGCCTCCTGGCGGCCGAGGCGCTCGTGTTTTCCTTCCCTGTCTGGAACATGGGATTTCCGGCGATCCTGAAGGGATTCATCGACAGAGTTTTTTTGCCGGGAGTCAGCTTCACTCTGAGCGAAGACGGCTCGTACAATCCCTGTCTTCACAACATCAAGCGTCTCGCCGTCGTTTGCACCTATGGCGGCGGGCGGTGGCTGACGATGATGATGGGCGATCCCCCGCGCCGCTTCTTGACGCGCTCCATGCGTCGGATCTGCGCGCCCGGCGCCCGTTGCGACTATCTTGCTCACTACGACATGAATCATTCGAGGCCCGAACGCCGCGCGGCGTTCCTCGGAAAAATCGAGGGGCGGTTCTCGAACTGGTGAACCACACGGACGCGGGACCAAGCGACGCTATCCCGCCTCGAGAGTTTCCTCTCCCTCGATCGCGCGGCGATGCTTTATGAGCTCCGCCCCGACGAAATCCATGAAAGCGCGCACCCGCGCCGAGCGGCGAAGATCGGAATGGGTCAGCATCCATAGGCCCAGGTCGAGTTCCAGCACGAGAGGACCGACGCGCGTCAAATCGGGGCGCCCATCGCCAAGGAAACAGGGCAGCAACGTCGCCCCAAGACCCTGAAGCGCCATCTGGAGCCTGCAATGCGCTGAGTTCGCTTGGGCGACCAGTCGTTCCGAAGGAATGTTGGCCTCTACCCACCGGCGCCAGTGCGCCGTGCCGAAATTATCGGTAAATCCGATAAATGGGACCGAATTGATCGCCTCCGGACCAAGTTCCGCGGTCAGATCACGCCGGCGGTAGACGCCCCATCGCCCGGTGCAGATTCTCCTTCCAACCAATGTTTCCGGCGGGTCATTGGTCAAGCAAATCGCGATGTCGGCGTCGCGCCGAGAAAGATTGAGCGACTGATTCGACAGGGTCAGTTCAACCACTATGCCCGGGTTTTGAGTTTGGAACTGAGCTATGATCGCCGGCATGAAATGCTGGCCGATCGCTTCGGGAGTTGTCACAGACAGTTCACCCGTCGGTTTGATGTCGCGGCCAGCGACCCGGCGCTCGAATTCGAGGACCAACTCGGCCATCGTGGAAGCCAACGCGATCATTTCCTCGCCGGCGACCGTGGGTTCGTAGCCTGAGCGCGAGCGCTCGAACAACCGCGCGCCGACCGCAGACTCCAACGCAGCCAGGCGCCGAAACACCGTCGAATGATTGACGCCGAGAATCTCGGCCGCCCCAACCAACGAATGGGCCTCCGCGACTGACTTGACCAGTCGAAATTCGTCCCAGCTCAATCCTGAGTTCATGATTCCAACGATTCGTCGCCGCCGGTCTCCGCACGCCGCAATGCGGAAGATCCGAAGTTCCTCACTATATTCGAAGGCTGCTTTTGAGGTGCGCGGCTAACCCTCATGTCGAGACGTTGCGCGGTGCGGCGGCGCGACGAAGTCGATCGTTGATCGCCGCCCCAAACCCATGGGCGGGGATCGGCGCGACCGCAATCCGCACCGCCCCGGCGGCGTCCAGGGCGCGCAGATAGGAAAACAAATGGGACGCAGCCTCGATGAGGTCGCCGGAGGGCGAAAGATCGAGGCGCGCTCCCGCCGCGCCCTTCAGAGAGTCGCCAAAATCAAGGACGGCTTCATCCGATGATGCGCTGGCGGCGTCGAGCCGAAGCTCGGCCCTGGGCGCATAATGGGACGCCAATTGGCCCGGAGCGTTCGGCGCTGTCCGCGACACGCTCATCGAATCAATGGGTGAGCCGAGCGCCGACTCGAGCGCCTCACGCGTGATCGCGCCTGGGCGCAGCAACTGGGGCTGGCCGCTCAAACAGGCGACGATCGTCGAACTCGAGACCATGACGGCATGGGCCTCCGTCAAGGATCCAATCGACCCTCCCGTCGAGATCGGCGACGACGTGAGCGGCGGTCGTCGGGCTCACGGCGCCCGATCGATTGGCCGAGGGCGCCGCGAGGGGTACGGCCGCAGCCTCGATGAGGGCGCGAGCCGTTTCGTGCGACGGCGAGCGAACCGCCACAGTGTCGAGCCCCGCGCGCGCCAAGAGACTGATCCTTGAGCTTGACGCCGCGGGCAAAACCAGAGTGAGAGGCCCGGGCCAGAACGCGCCGGCCAGCGTCTCGGCCTCCGCGCTGAAAACGGCGTGCTCTCGCGCCGCCTCAATGTCCAGCACATGGGCGATGAGCGGGTTGATGGCGGGCCGCTCCTTGGCGGCGTATATCGCCGCAACGGCCTTATCCGAGGTCGCGTCCGCCGCGAGCCCATAGACCGTCTCGGTCGGCATGGCGACGAGTTCCGCCGGCGCGGAGACACACGGCCGCGTTGGCGATCGCCTCGGGGCTTGCCTGCGCCAAGCGGGTCATTTTGCGGTTGAGCGCCATATCTCCTGACTCGTCCGCATTGCGCGAAAACCTGACTGTACATAAGCTCTTTTGTCCCTGCCGCGGCAACCGGGGCGGCTTGACGAGCCTGGGCGGACCCGATCGCCCTCGTCTTCGACAGGGAGGAGCGTGAGAGATGCCCTATCGTTCGCCGGTCCATGACATCCTCTTTTCGTTGAGCGCGGTCGCAGATCTGCCAGGCCTCCTCAGCCAAGGGCGCATGGGCGACCTCGATTGGGAAGCGGTGACGTCCATCATCACGGAAGCCGGGCGCTTCGCCACGGAGGAGATCGCGCCGCTCAATCGGATCGGCGACCTCAATGGCGCGGCTTATGAGAACGGCGTGGTGCGAACAGCCCCGGGCTTCGCCGACGTCTACCGGCGCTGGGCGGAGGCAGGCTGGAACGGCGTCTCCGCGCCGCCCGAGTTCGGCGGCATGGGCCTCCCCCATCTCGTCAACGTCGGAGCCACGGAAATCTGGAACGGCGCCTCGATGGCCTTCGCGCTCTGCCCGCTCCTGACCGAGGGCGCGATCGGGGCGTTGAAGGCGCACGGCTCGCGCGAGCTCGCCGACGCCTATCTGCCGCAAATGGTCAGCGGGCGGTGGACGGGGACCATGAACCTCACCGAGCCTCAGGCGGGGTCCGATCTCAACGCCGTGAGAACCCGGGCGGAACGCGCCGAGGATGGATCCTATCGCCTGTTCGGCCAGAAGATCTTCATCACCTACGGCGAACACGACATGGCCGAGAATATCATCCATCTCGTTCTCGCCCGCTTAGCCAACGCGCCCGCGGGCACGCGCGGCCTCTCGCTCTTCCTCGCGCCGAAATTCCTCGTCAACGCCGACGGATCGCTTGGGGCCCGCAACGACCTGCGCTGCGCTGGAATCGAGCACAAGCTCGGCATTCACGGCTCCCCCACTTGCGTCATGGCCTATGGCGATAACGACGGCGCGAAGGCCTGGCTCATCGGCGAGGAGAATCGCGGCCTCAACGCCATGTTCGTGATGATGAACGCGGCGCGGCTCGCGGTCGGCGCGCAGGGCGTGGCGATCGCCGACCGCGCCTATCAGCAGGCGCTGACTTACGCCCGCGAGCGCCGCCAGGGCCGGGGATCGAAAGCAGACGGCATGGCCCCGATCATCGAGCACCCCGACGTGCAGCGCATGCTGATGACCATGAAGGCCAACGTTCACGCCGCGCGCGGGATCTGCTGCTTGACCGGCGTCTCGCTTGACCTTGCCGACCACGCCCTCACGCAAGATGAGCGAACGGCCGCCGCCAATCGCGCCGCCTTGCTCACCCCCATCGCGAAAGCGTTCTCGACCGACATCGGCGACGAGACGACATCGATCGGAGTCCAGGTCCACGGCGGCATGGGCTTCATCGAGGAGACCGGCGCGGCCCAGCATATGCGCGATGCGCGTATCGCCGCGATCTACGAAGGCGCGAACGGCATCCATGCGATCGATCTCGTGCAGCGCAAGCTGCCATTGGCCGGCGGGGAGACCGTCAAGAACGAGATCGCCGGCATCCGCGCCGTCGCGGGCGACGTCGCCGCGCGCGGAGGCGCGGGCTTCGGCTTAACCGCCGCGCGCCTGAACGAGGCCGCCGACGCGCTCGAGGAGACGACGCGCATGATGCTCAAGTGGCGTGGGCCACGACCAGAAGTCGGCCTTGTCGGGCGCGTCGCAATATCTTCGCCTGTTTGGGCTCACCCTCGGCGGCGCCTGCCTGGCGAAGGCGGGGCTGGCGGCTGAGGCGCTCGCGGCGAACGGCGACAGCAACGAACTGGGGCGGGTCGGCCTCGCCCGCTTCTTCGCCGAGAAAGTCGCGGTCGCCGCGCCGGGACTGGCGCGCGCCATCGCTTCGGGCGGCGCGGCGCTCGAGCCTTACGAGTCTATCCTGGCGGAGAGCGCATGAGCCAAGACACCATGAAAACGGGAGACATCGAAGTCGCCCGCGAGGGCGCGGTTCTATCGGCGGCCTTCGCGAGGCCGCAGAAGAAGAACGCGATCACCGGCTTAATGTACGAAACGCTGATCGAGGCGTTCGAAACGGCGGCGCGCGATCCCGAGATCGGCGCTCTCGTCATGAGCGGCAAGGGCGGCGTGTTCACCGCCGGCAACGACATCGGCGATTTTCTTGCTGTCGGGTTGCGCGAGACGGGCGACTTTCCGGCATGGCGGTTCGTCACCACGGTCGCCGAGTTCGAAAAGCCATTGATCGCGGCGGTCGACGGCCTGGCGATCGGCGTCGGGACGACGCTCTGCCTGCATTGCGATCTCGTCTACGCGAGCCCGCAGGCGCGTTTCCAGACGCCCTTCGTCAATCTGGGCCTGGTGCCCGAGGCCGGCTCTTCGCTGCTCGCGCCGCAGCGTTTCGGCCGCGCCAAAGCCTCCGAATTTCTTCTGCTCGCCGAGCCCTTCGGCGCCGATGAGGCGCTCAGGCTTGGCCTCGTCAACGCCGTCCTGCCGCAGAGCGAGCTTCTGGCGCACGCCATGGCAAGAGCGGCCGCGCTCGCGGCCAAGCCGCGCGCGGCGCTGCTCGCGACGCGCCGCCTCATGCGCGGCGATCCCGAGGCCTTGAAAGCGCAGATGGCGGCGGAAAGGCACGCCTTCAGCGCCGCCCTCAAGTCGCCCGAGGCGCACGCCGCGTTCCAGGCTTTTCTGGCGGCGGGA
Organism: uncultured Alphaproteobacteria bacterium; assembly: GCA_963753135.1. GTDB lineage: Bacteria > Pseudomonadota > Alphaproteobacteria > Rhizobiales > Beijerinckiaceae > Roseiarcus. Next base: position 30,179 of record CAVWBA010000014.1, read on the forward strand.
AAGAAGTAGCCAAAGACACCCCAGATTGTGGTTGCGGCCTTGGCAAACACGGCTGCACCGCGCGATGCGCTCACGTGACATAACAGAGCGAGCGGGAAGGGAGCGAGATTGCACCGAGAAGCAAGTTGTTCTACTTATGTTCTAAATGCTGGGGCAACTCATGGCGCGGCAGTCAACATTCGCAGGAAAGCATACGCTTCGAAAGCTGGAAGCAATCGACAAATACCTGCGTGCGTTCCAGACCGTGATGAAAAAGCAGCGCTTCACCACTGTCTTTTTCGATGCGTTTGCCGGAACCGGAGACCTGCCGAGCGTATCGGCTCCGGCATCTATCTTTGGCGAAGACGCGGACGGCCCTAACTTTATAGAGGGATCAGCTCGCAGAGCGCTTCGGGTTGTACCAAGCTTCGACCATTATGTGTTCGTGGAACAAATGAAAGGCAAGGTAGAAGAACTACTCAAGCTTAAAACGGAGTTCTCCGAACTGAGATCGCGCATATCCGTCATTCAGGCCGATGCGAACTCGGCTGTAATTGATTTTTGCACCCGCACCAACTGGACTACAACGCGCTCAGTTCTGTTTCTTGATCCTTTCGGGAACCAAGTTTCCTTTTCCACGCTCCAAGCGGTGGCGCGGTGCAACATCGACCTTTGGTACTTGTTTCCCGCTGGCATAGGGGTCAATCGGCAAATCTCTGCCGATGGCGCCGTGGTCGCGAGCGCCGAGCAATCGCTGGATCGCCTGTACGGAACCGCGGACTGGCGAAACGTTCTGATCCGGCAGCGGTCGATTCCAACGCTGTTTGGCGATGTAGCGATCAGCGAGAAGGAAACGACCGCAGACGCTGCGACCCTCTTAATGATCGAACGAATGAAACCCATCTTTCGCGGCCATGTTCTAAATCAATGGCTGCCATTGGGCAGAGGAAGTGGTCACTGGTATTCGTTGATCTTCGCCTGCGGCAATCCGAATCAGCGTGCTTGGGAAATAGGCAGCCGCATTGCGGAAGCAGTCATGAAGCGGAAATAAAATGGCGGGCTTGTCAGACATCGAATGGACGGACGCAACCTGGAACCCCGTAGTCGGCTGCGCGATGGTGTCGCCTGGCTGTACCAATTGCTATGCAATGCGGATGGCGGCGCGTTTGCAGGCGATGGGCGCACCCTCTTATCGAGGCGTCACAAGGAAGAGCGGCGGACGTTTCGTTTGGACCGGGCGTCTGCGTGTCAACGAAAAGGCGATGGAGGCGCCTCTCGCATGGAAGCGCGGAAAGAAAATCTTCGTCAATTCGATGTCGGACCTTTTTCAGGAGGGAGTCGCTGTTGAAGACATCGAACGCGTCTGGAACATCATGGCGAAGGCGCCGCAGTACCAATTCCAAATTCTTACCAAGCGCCCAGACCGAATGCGTGACTTCCTACTCAATCGCGGGCCAAACATTCTAGCGAACGTCTGGATTGGCGCTTCAGTCGAGAAAGCTGCATACGTTGGCCGTATTGACGACCTGCGCTCCGCGCCAGCCGTGGTGAGGTTCGTTTCTTTTGAGCCTCTTATTGGACCGGTAGGACGGGTGAATTTTCAGGGAATACACTGGGCGATTGTTGGCGGCGAGTCCGGCCCAAGCGCACGGGCGATTGATGAGGCTTGGGTCGACGAGCTTCACGACGAATGCCGCGCGCAAGACGTGGCGTTCTTCTTCAAACAATGGGGCGGCACAAACAAGAAAGCCACGGGACGGCATTATCGCGGGCAAACTTGGGACGAATATCCAGCGATCTCTTTCGCGGTTTAGTCCTGTGCGTCAAGGATCAGACTTAATCGGGCTCACGCGCATGAGCCACAGGCTTACACGCGCTGACCTTCGATCCGCGCCGCGCGCGCGAGGACTTCGCCAAGCTCCGGCGTCGTCGGCGCTGGCAAGGGGCCGGCGGGATCGATCCAGTCGACGGCGTCGACTTCGTCGCTCAGGCGCGGCTCGCCGCTAACCCACCGCGCGACGAACGAGGCGATGACGAAATGCATGCGTATTCGGTCCCCTTCACGGTGAATCGCCTCGACATGGCGGTTGAAGCCAACGATCTCGGCTTCGATTCCAACCTCTTCCTCAAGCTCCCGGGCGAGCGCGGCGGCGAGCGTCTCGCCGACCTCGACTCTGCCCCCGGGCAGACTGAAATGGCCGATCAGCGGCGCCTGCGCCCGGCGTATGATGAGTACCCTGCCCTGCCGGAACACCGCCGCCGACACCGCGAGAATCGGACGAGTGGGAAAGAGCTTGTCGTTCATGCGTGATCCTCCGCCCTGAGCGAGCCCCGTCTGGAACTCAAGCGTTCTCGGCGGTTGTTCAAGCCTTGGTTGTCTACTCTCGATCGCGGCCTACCGGAAGAACCCCTCGGGCAAAATCGGAAAAGTAGATCATACGACAACGATTGATTGCATAAAATCAGAAACTGGCTTAAGCTTTTCTCATGAACAATCCGGCGCTTTCAGCTACACGACCGCGGTCTCGCATTTCCCGCCTCTCCATGCCACCGAAAGCAACGCGAAAATAACTCCGACGAAAATCCCGCATAACCCATTGAAAAGTCTAGATTTGGACGAGAGAATCCAAGGAAATCCAAGGAAATCCAATAGGCTTTAACGGGGGTTTTCGCAGCCAAACGACCCCGCGCCAAGAAAACCCAAATCGGGTCTAACGTCTGACGCCGCGCCGCCGCGAGACGGATGAGCGCAGCCAAGGCCCGCTTGCGCGCCGTTCGCGATCCCCGCGGGCATACCCCTCATTTGCCCCTTGCGCTCAGGTCATTGTTCTGCAAATGTTCTGACCACGGCAAAGCCCGGGCGGGGGGCGGATATGGTGGCGCGCGTATCGACGGTGGCCTTCGAGGGGGTCGAGGCTCGGCCGGTCGATGTCCAGGTGCAGATCGCCTCGGGCACGGTCGCGTTCACCATCGTCGGCCTCGGCGACAAGGCGGTGGCCGAGTCTCGCGAGCGGGTGCGCTCGGCCCTCATCGCTTCGGGCCTCGCGCTTCCGGCCAAGCGCATCACGGTCAACCTCGCGCCAGCCGACATGCCGAAGGAGGGGAGCCATTACGACTTGCCCATCGCGCTTGCGGTGATGGCGGCGATCGGCGCCATTCCGCCCGACGCGCTCGACGGCTTTGCGGTGATCGGCGAGCTTGCGCTCGATGGCGCGATCAGCGCCGTCGCTGGGGTGCTGCCGGCGGCGATCGCCGCCAACGGCGCCGGCAAAGGCCTCATCTGTCCCGCGTCCTGCGGTCCCGAGGCGGCGTGGGCTTCGGCCGATCTCGACATCCTCGCGCCGCGCTCGCTGATCCAACTCGCCAACCACTTCAAGGGCTCGCAAGTGCTGTCGCGTCCTGAACCCGCTTTGCGCGCCGCGGCCGGCCCGCAGCCGGACCTGCGCGACATCAGGGGCCAGGAGAGCGCCAAGCGGGCGCTCGAAGTCGCCGCCGCCGGCGGTCACAACCTTCTGATGAACGGCGCGCCGGGCGCCGGAAAATCGATGCTCGCCCAGCGCTTGCCCTCGATCCTGCCGCCCATGACGCCTCGCGAGCTGCTCGAAGTGTCGATGATCCATTCGGTCGCCGGCGCGCTCGCGGGCGGAGCCTTGACCGACCGGCGTCCGTTTCGAAGCCCCCATCATTCGGCCTCGATGCCGGCCCTTGTCGGCGGCGGGGCCCACGCCAAGCCCGGCGAGATCTCGCTCGCCCACAATGGGGTCCTGTTCCTCGACGAATTGCCGGAGTTTCAGCCCCAGGCGCTGGATAGTTTGCGCCAGCCGCTCGAGACAGGCGAGGTGGCCATCGCGCGCGCCAATCATCGCGTCGTCTATCCGGCGCGGTTCCAGTTGATCGCGGCGATGAACCCGTGCCGCTGCGGCATGGCGAACGAGCCAGGCTACGCCTGCAAGCGCGCGCCGAACGACCGGTGCGTGGCGCAATATCTTGGCCGCCTTTCCGGTCCCCTGCTGGACCGTTTCGACCTGGTGGTCGACGTGCCCGCGGTTTCGGCTGCGGATCTGATGGCGCCGGCGGCGCAAGAGGGGTCGGCGGAGGCCGCCGCTCGGGTGGCGGCGGCGCGCAAGATCCAACTCAAGCGCTATGCCGAGCTCGGGCTCGACGGGGTCGTGTGCAACGCCGGCGCGCCCGCCAGCCTCGTGGAGGAGATCGCGAATGCGGACGCAGCGGGCATGGCGCTCCTGCGCGACGCCGCCGAACGGCTGCGTCTGTCGGCTCGAGGCTATCATCGGGTGCTGAAGCTCGCTCGCACCCTCGCCGACCTCGACGGCGGCGTCCCGACCCGTCGCGCGCATCTCGCGGAAGCCCTCTCCTATCGCGGCGCGCCGGACCGCGCGGTTGCGGCGGCGTGACTTGGAGAACTTGGGGAACGCGTACAATTCGGCGGAATTGGAGAAAGGATTCGCAACAGCCGCCTGAAATCATGGACCGCAGAGCGGACCGGCGCAGGGCCGGACGGCGCGGGATTGCGAATGGATTTCGGGGCGGGGTTGACGGACGTTGCGGCCAACGCCTTGTGGCTTCCGGCTGGTGCGATCGTCGCGCTGGCCGTCGCGAGCGTCGCAGCCGCTGCCCGCTCGGCGCGTCGGATGGAGGCTCGTGAGGCTGAGATCGGCGCCGAGAACGATGAGTTGCGTGACGAAGTCAGGCGGCTCAAGCAAGCGGCGGGCGCGCTTGACCGGGCCGAGGCCGCCACCGAGGCCAAATCGCGTTTTCTGACGACGGTGAGCCATGAGATCCGCACCCCGATCAGCGGAATCATGGGCATGGCCGACTTCTTGCGGGACGCCTCGCTCGATCCCGAAAACGCAAGCTACGTCGAGGCGATCCGCAGCTCGGGAAGCGCCCTCATCGCGCTGGTCGACGAAATCCTCGATCTGGCCAAGATCGAGGCGGGACGTTTCGACCTCGTCGTCGAGACGGTCGATCTCCGTCGGCTCACCGAGAGCGTCGTCGAGCTTCTTGCCCCCCGCGCGCAGAACAAAGGCATCGAGATCGCCTGCTCGTTCAGCGCCGCCGCCCCGCGCTTCGTCCGCGCGGACGGCCGCCGCCTGCGCCAGGTCCTCACCAACCTCGGCGGAAACGCGGTCAAATTCACCGATCAGGGCGGCGTCTGCGTGACCGTCGAGCGCAGCGAGACGGGCGCGGTTCGGTTCTCGGTGATCGACACCGGGCCCGGCGTGCCAGAGACCCGCCGCGCGGCCATTTTCGAAGCTTTCGAGCACGGCGATGGCTCTGAGGCCGAGCGCTTCGAGGGCGCGGGGCTGGGTTTGGCGATCTCACGCGAGCTTGTCCGCTTGATGGGCGGCGATCTGACGCTTGCCGACAACCCCGGCGGGGGGTCGATCTTCGCCTTCGCCGTCCGGCTGCCTGAATGCGCCGCGGTCGAGACGCTCGCCGCCGCCCGGGAGACGAGGCGGCGCGCCCCCGAGGGGACGCGCGCCCTCATCATCGCCGATTCGCCGTTCGAGGCGCCGGCCATGGAGGCGCGACTCGCCGAAGTTGGCGTCAGCGTCGAGCGCGCTTGCGGCCTCGACTCCGGCCTCGAGGCGCTGAGCGGCCCCGAGACACCCGACGTCGTCATTGTCGATTGCGCGCTTGGGCCCGAGGCGACCAACGAGCTCGCCCGGGCCGCGCGCGAAGCGGGCGTGCGGCGCAGCCTTGTGCTGTTTTCGCCGTTCGAACGGCGGGCCTTTGGGCAGATGGCGCTCAAGGGTTTCGACGGCTGGCTGGTCAAGCCGGTCCGTGCGCGCTCGCTCTTCGAGCGCGCGGCGTGGGATTCTGAACCCGCGCCCAGCCCTTTGTCCCGCCTCTCACCGTCCCCCTCGATCCGCCGCGCCCTCGTCGCCGAGGACAACGACATCAACGCCCTCATCACTGAAAAAGCCTTGCGGCGCCTGGGCTTCGAGGTCGTTCGCGCGCGCGATGGGGAGGAGGCGCTGCATCTCGCCTCGCCGATCGCGCCGCTCGAGTTGCGCCCGTTTGACGTCATCCTGATGGATCTCAAGATGCCGCGCCTCGACGGCTACGAGGCGACGCGCCGATTGAGGCGGCTCGAGGCGGCGTGCGGCTGGTCGCCGACGCCGATCGTCGCCCTGACCGCCAACGCGTTTGATGAGCGCAGAGGCTCCCCCTCGGCGGCCGGATTTGACGCGTTTCTCGTCAAGCCGGTCGAGTTCGGCGCTCTGGCGGGAACGGTGGAGCGGGTCTGTGCAACCGTAGCCGCGCCATGGCGCGAGCGCTTGCGGGCGTCGTAGAATTGGCAGCTTCGGTTTATCGAAGTGGAGGGCGGACCGGCTGATATCGCCGCCTCGACGGGACGCCCGCAGCCGTCGTGACGCGCAGGCCGCTCAGATGAGCGGCGGGCCACGCAGCTCAAATTTCATCTCATAAATTGACTTTCTGCGCGGAACCGAGCGGTTCTCGACTGCTGGCTATTTCCCTGCGGCGCGAAAGCCCCTACATTATGGGTTGGACCCTCTGGAGCCCCTAATTGTCCGAATCGATTGTGCTTGAAGACGCGGATGGGATTGCAAGTCCCACATGGGAATCGCACCCACGGGCGTTCATCAAGTCGTTCGGATGCCAGATGAACGTCTATGATTCCGAGCGAATGGGCGATCTCGCCGCCGAGGCGGGGTACCACGAGGCCACGCGCGTCGAAGACGCCGACCTCATCGTCCTCAACACCTGCCATATCCGCGAACGCGCCTCGGAGAAGATCTATTCCGAGCTCGGCAAGCTGCGCGAGCTCAAGGAGGAACGCGAGCGCGCCGGCCGCCGGACGATGCTGGTCGTCGCGGGCTGCGTCGCTCAGGCCGAGGGAGCGGAGATCCTGCGCCGCCAGTCCGCGGTCGACATTGTCGTCGGCCCGCAGAGCTACCATCGCCTGCCTGAGCTCCTGAGCGAGGCGCGCGTCCGCCCTGGCGTCGTGGACACTGAATTTCCGGCGGAGGACAAATTCTCGCGGCTTCCGGCCAGGGCGGCGGATGCGATTCGTCGTCGCGGCGTCGCCGCCTTCGTGACTGTGCAGGAGGGCTGCGACAAGTTCTGCTCGTTCTGCGTCGTGCCTTATACCCGCGGAGCCGAGGCCTCGCGCCCCGCCGCCGCCGTTCTCGACGAGATCGCGCGCCTCGCCAGCGCCGGGGTGCGAGAGGTCACCCTGCTCGGCCAGAACGTCAACGCCTATCATGGGGTGGACTGCCGAGGCCAACCGATCGGGCTCGCCGGATTGATCCGCGCCGCCGCGGCCGTCCCCGGGATCCGCCGCGTTCGCTACACGACCTCGCACCCCAATGACATGAGCGAGGACCTCGTCCAGGCTCATCGCGATCGTGCCCGCGCTCGCGCCTTATCTCCATCTGCCGGTCCAGTCCGGCTCGGACGCTGTGCTAAGGTCGATGAACCGCCGCCATCGCGCCACCGACTATCTCGACGTAGTGACGCGCGTGCGCGCCGCGCGCCCGGACATCGCCTTCTCCTCGGACTTCATCGTGGGCTACCCCGGGGAAACCGACGCCGACTTCGATCAAACGCTCGCTCTCGTTCGAGCGGTGGGATTCGCCTCGGCTTACGCCTTCAAATACTCGCCGCGCCCCGGCACTCCCGCCGCCGAGATGTCGGACCAGATTGACGAGCCAACCAAAGCCCGGCGGCTTGCGACGCTTCAGGAGCTGATCGAGGATCAGAGGCAGGCCTTCAACCGGCAGGCTATCGGACGCCGCCTCGAGGTCCTGTTCGAGAAGCGCGGCCGACGGGCGGGCCAGGTCATCGGACGGTCGCCCCATATGCAGTCGGTGTTCGCCGAAGCGCCGGAGTCGCTGATCGGGGCGCTTGCGGAAGTCGAGATACTCGCCGCCGAGCCGCATTCGTTGCGCGGGCGCGTTGTCTCGCCAGCGTCGTAAATCGGGACTTTAGTAGTGTGAGGGATGATTCTGAACCTGGACAGGAACCAACGGAGAGAGCGAATTTGAAGCCACAGGACACTTCGCCGTCGCGCATCGCCGCCGCTCCCCCGGTCATCCATCCGACGCTTCGCGAATCCAAACCTGCGGAAATCGCCATCGCTTTCCCCGACAACGCCGCCGCCTCCGTCGTCTTCGGCCATTACGATCAAAACATTGCGCGCATCGAGCGCTCTCTCGGCGTCTCGGCTTACGCCAATGGAAACCAGGTCGTCATCAAGGGCCCGCGCGAGGCGAGCGAACAGGCGCGCCGCGTGTTCGAGATGCTGTACGAGCGCGTCAAGCAGGGCCAGCCCGCAAGCGAAGGCGACGTTGAGGGCGTGATCGCGGAAAGCGCCTATCAGGGGCTTCTGTTCCCGGGCGAGGAGGGCTCCAAGGACACTTTCGGCGTCATCAAGACGCGCAAGCGCGGCGTCGTGCGAGCCCGCAGCGCGGCGCAGGACCAATATCTGGCGGCGCTCCGCAAGCATGAGCTGGTGTTCGCCGAAGGCCCCGCCGGCACCGGCAAGACGTGGCTTGCGGTCGGACACGCGGTGTCGCTGCTCGAGCAGGGTCTCGTTGAACGGCTGGTGCTGTCGCGTCCCGCGGTCGAAGCCGGGGAGCGCCTCGGCTTCCTGCCCGGGGACATGCGCGACAAGGTCGATCCCTATCTGCGTCCGATCTATGATGCGCTTTACGACTTCATGGATGGGCGCATGGTCGAACGGGGCATCCAGACCGGCATGATCGAGATCGCGCCGCTCGCCTTCATGCGCGGGCGAACCTTGTCCAAGGCCGCGATCCTGTTGGACGAAGCGCAGAACGCGACCGCCATGCAGATGAAGATGTTCCTGACTCGCCTCGGCGAAGGTTCGCGAATGATGGTCAACGGCGATCCGAGCCAGATCGACCTCGCGCCCGGACAGAAATCGGGGCTCGGCGACGCGATCGGGCTCCTCAAGTCGATCCCGCGGATCGGCCACGTCCGCTTCACCCATGTCGACGTGGTCCGCCACGATCTTGTGCGCCAGATCGTCGAGGCTTATGGACGCGCGAGCGGAGAGGGACAGCCAAACGCGGCCAGATGAAGGTTTCGCTCGATATCAGCGTTCCCTCGCCGCTGTGGCGCGGCTTGCCCCGCGCGCGCGCGATCGCACGCGAAACGATCGCCGCCGCGGCTTTGGAGAGCGGCGGGATTGCCCCTGAGAGCGCGGAGGTGAGCCTCTGCCTCGCTGACGACGCCGCCTTGCGCGCGCTCAATGCGCGCTGGCGGGGGATCGACAAGCCGACGAACGTGCTGTCTTTCCCTGCGCCTGTAGCCGCGGTCGCCCAGGAATCCGGCGCCGTTATGTCTCTCGGCGATATCGCGCTCGCCTATGAAACGCTGGCGCGCGAGGCCGAGAACCTTGGCGTCCCGCTCGCGGACCATTATCGCCACCTCATCGCCCATGGATTTCTGCACCTGATCGGGTACGATCACGAGACGGACGCGGAGGCTGAGCGCATGGAGGCGCTCGAGACAAGAATTCTGGCGCGGCTCGGGGCAGCCGACCCCTATGCACGCGAGTTTATTGGCGGATGACCGTGACGAACGAGGTCGGACCGGCGTCGGAAACGCCGTCTGTAAGCGTTTCGCGGGAGCAGCCTCCGGGCCTCATTGAGCGGGTGCGGGCGCTGTTCGGATTGGCGCCCGCGTCGGCGCGCGACGACATTGAGGATGCGATCGAGGAGAGCGCGAGCGAGGAGTTCACTCCTCAAGAGCGCGCGATCCTCAAAAACGTGCTCGCGCTGCACGACGTGCGGGTCGAGGACGTGATGGTGCCGCGCGCCGACGTCATCGCGCTCTCGCTCGATACCCCCTTGAGCGAGGTGCTCGATTGTTTTCGCACCGCCGGCCACTCGCGCCTGCCGGTCTATGACGAGACGCTCGACGATCCGCGCGGCATGATCCATATCCGCGACTTCGTCGTCTTCCTCGCCTCCGATCCGCGCTTCGGGCTCATGAAGGCGCGGCATGAGGAGCCTTCCAACGGCGACGGCCAGCCTGGGCTCGATATGCCGCTCTCGGCGGCAAAAATCCTGAGGCCCGTTCTTTATGCGCCCCCGTCGATGCCGGCGCTCGACCTGTTGCTCAAGATGCAGGCCTCCCGCACTCACATGGCGCTGGTGATCGACGAGTATGGCGGGACCGACGGACTGGTGTCGATCGAGGACGTGATGGAGTCGATCGTCGGCGACATCGAGGACGAGCATGACGAGGCCGAGGCGCCCGAGCTGCACGCGTCGACGGACGGCGGATGGATCGCCGAAGCGCGCGCGCCGCTCGACGCCGTCTCCGAAGCGACAGGCTTCGATTTTGCTTCGCTTCCCGAAGCCGAGGAGGTCGACACGATCGGCGGGCTCATCACCGCGGCGGCGGGCCGTGTTCCCACGCGCGGAGAAATTCTGAACGGCCCCGGGGATTTCGAATATGAGGTGCTCGACGCCGACCCGCGCCGCGTTAAGCGAGTCAAGATCCGGCCGCTCACCGCGCAGGCGGAAAAGCCGCCTCTGTCGTTGCCGACGCCTGAGGCGAAGCCGGACGAACCGGAGTAGGAACGGCGGCGTCTTTCAGATCGACTTCACTTCGCCCCCGTCCATGCGCAAGGTCGAGCCCGTCATCCAGCGCGCGCCGGGCGACACGAGGAAAGCCATCAGCTCCGCGATCTCCTCGGGCTCGCCGTAACGGGCGATGCCGGCTTCCTTGGGGAAGTTCGCTGTCGCTTCCTCGACCGTCATGTTGTGCAGTGGCGCCCAATGCTCGAGATAGGACCGACGCCGCCCAGTCATCACCGGGCCGGGGAGGACGCTGTTGACCTGCACGCCATCGGCTATGCCGCGGTCCGAAAACGCCTTGGCCAGCGCGACAATCGCCGCGTTGATCGTGCCGACCGCAGCGTAGGGCGCTTTCGGGAACTGGGCTGAATTGCCCGACATCAGCACGACGGCGCCCTTCGCCGCCTTCAGCGCCGGCCATGCGGCGATCGTCAGCCGTCGCGCCCCGTGCAGTTTGAGCGCCAGGCCCGCCTCCCACTGCGCGTCGGTCATTTCGAAGAGATCGACCTGCGGCACGGCGCCGGCGATATTGAGAAGGGCGTCGATCCGGCCGAAGGTGGCAAGCGCCTGATCGACCACGGCTTGAGCGGCCGTCGGCTGAGAGAGATCGAAGTCGATGACGAGCGTCTTTGCGCCCGCTGATTTCACCGCTTCCGCCGTGCTCTCCAGGTTCGCGCTGTCCCGCGCGACGAGAACGAGCGCGGAGAAATCACGCGCAAGACGAACGGCCGTCGCCCGGCCAATGCCCTGGCTCGCTCCGGTGACGATGGCGACTGATGTCTCCATTCCAACTCCTCCTCGAAGCGAGCTTAGCGTGGAAGAAAGTCGCGGATGGCCGCCGCGATCTCCGTTGCGTGGGTCTCGAGCGCGAAATGACCGGTGTCGAAGAAGCGCACGGTCGCGTTCGGGATGTCGCGCTTGAAAGCTTCTGCGCCCGGCGGCAGGAAGAAGGGATCATTCTTGCCCCACACCGCGAGCAGCGGCGGCTTGTGCGCGCGGAAATAGCTCTGGAACGCCGGATAGAGCGCGACATTGCTCTTGTAGTCGCCGAACAGGTCGAGCTGCACGTCGGCCACACCGGGCCGGGCGAGATAGAAGTTGTCGAGCGTATAGCCGTCCGGCGACACACTCGTCGGGTCGGACACGCCGTGCGTATATTGCCAGACGGTCGTCTCCGGCTTGAGGAAGGCGCGGATCGCCTCGCGGTTCGCGGGCGAAGCGTCCTGCCAATAGGCGCGGATCGGATTCCAGCCTTCGCTTAGGCCCTCCTCATACGCATTGCCGTTCTGGGAGATGATCGCCGTGATGCGATCGGGATGTTTGACCGCGAGGCGGAACCCAGTCGGCGCGCCGTAGTCGAACACGTAAACCGCATAACGGTCGAAGCCGATCGTCTCGGTAAAGCGGTCGATCGTCTCGGCAATCTGGTCAAATGTATTCGCCTTATGCGGCATGTCGGAATTGCCAAAGCCTGGCAGATCAGGCGCGACGATATGGACCCTATCGGCGAGCTGCGGGATGAGGTCGCGGAACATGTGGCCGGCGGTCGGGAAGCCATGCAGCAAGAGCAGCTTCGGGGCGCCCTGAGAGCCCGCCTCGCGGTAGAACACGTTGCGGCCATCGACCTTGGCGGTGCGATAATGGATGGCGGTCATGATGCTTCTTCCTTTCGCTTTAGCAATAACGTTGTCGCCGCGCGTCGCCGCGATGACGGCGCCAGCATGGGGCCTGGCCGACCACGGCGACTGGCCGGCTATGCGGATTCTGTCTTGCGCCTCGTGTCAGTCACGGACTCAATGCGGCGCGATGTCCCTCGCCGCACGTGTCAGATCCTGCTTGAGGAGGTAGAACGACGCCGCCAGGAAGAGGAAATCCTTCATGAGGAAGGCGACCGGCAGATACATGGCCGGAAATCCGCCTGCCTCCGCCGCCCATGCGTTGGGGAAGAACGGGATGATGGTGACGGTGCCAAGAAAAGTGACGATCGAGCCAAGCGCCCCAAGCATGCCAAGCCTTCGGTCCCAGAAGCCCAGCAGGATCAGCGTGCCGAACACCAATTCCGTCGTGCCGAGGAAGAAACTCGCGCCTCGAACCCCAAACGCCGGGATCAGCCAGAAGACCAGCGGGCTATGGCTGATGAACGGGGTAATCTGATGAGCTTCGAAACTGAACCACTTCTGGTAGCTGAATATATAAAAGCTGAAGACCATCGCGGCGCAAATCAAGTGATAGTCGAGATCGCCGCGGAACGGAGCGGCCTTCGAGAGTTGACGGATAAGAGCGTTCACGGTGTCGTTCATGCTGTTTCTTACTTGCGCCACCGCTGAATAGGTCCGCGGCGGCAAATGCCAGGCAGGTCCGCAGCGATGATTTGAGGCTGGGGCGGGTGGCCTGGATACAAGACCGTCAGCCCTTGACGACCGCGTCGATCGCTTCCCGGATGATGTCGATAACGGTCGAAGGCGCGGTCACCAGCGGCGCGTGATCGACGGGATGCGACTGAACTCGAGCCTTCATCCGCTCGGCCATGAAGCGTTGATTGTCATGGACGATCATGCGGTCCTGCTCGGCGGCCAGGAACCATGCCGGACGGTCCTTCCATAAAGGCCGTTCGACCTTGACGGTGATGCAGGCGGGCGAGATCGGCCGCTGGACCGCCGCCAGCACCGCGAGCTCCTCTTTCGAGGCGTTCTGCGCGAAGGCGGCGGCGAAGGCCGCTTCGGGCAGATAGATGAGCCCATGCGCGTCCGGGACGAGCTTCGGCGCCAGGGGATGCGGCGTCCCGCGGCCGTACATATCCAGGACCGTTTCGCCTTCGTCGGGCGCGAGCGCCGCGACATAGACCAGCGCCTGCACCTTGTCGCTGCGGGTCGCCCCGATGACCCCGCCGGCATAGGCGTGGCCGGCAAGGACGACAGGTCCTTCGACTCGCTCGAGCGTCCGGTCGAGCGCGGCGACGTCGTCCTCGAACGATGTCAGCGGCAACGGCGCGGCGATCGCTTTGACCTCGCTCGCCGTGAGGGCCATGATGACCTTGGCCCAGCTCGATCCGTCGGCCCAGGCGCCGTGCGCGAGCACCACCGCCACATTGTTTGTCGTCATCATCTCTCTCCTGGCGCCATCTCGCGGCCGAGCACCCGCCGCCGCTGCTTCTGATACGGGAACGCCGAAGCGATCATACACGCTGCTCCTGAACTGGGATCGAAGACGCGAACCACTAAGCTGCTGATTTGCCTTTGGTCAGCGACCAGCAATCGAGGGAACTGTGAAAGAACCCCGTGTCGCGCTTCGGAAAGATTTGCTGCGGAAAGCTAGACGCAGGTCCGCGCCGGCGGAAATGCCGTTTGGCTAACCAATCGATGCTTTTCTGCTATGGATGGAGATCAACCCCGGCGCTCCTCAGTCAACGGCCCAATTCGCAGCTCGAAGCATGTTCAAAAGCGTGACAGAGGCGTTTCCTCTCTCCCGTCCGGCGACGGTATAAGCAGAGACAGTGAGACGCAGATCGAGTCGCCTCAATGGCACGTGGCCCAGCCCATTCATTTCCGCCCCGGCGACGGTCACGATCGCGACACCGAGTTTCGCCTTGAGCAAGGCCAGTTGGTCCTCCCGCCTCGTCACGTAGTGGATTGAGGGCTCAAGTATGCCATTGGCCCTCAGTCTGGCCTGGAATTCCTCGGTCAATTCGCAGCTCGTGTCGATCACGAGGTTTTCGGAACGCAAATCCTTGAAGTCGACATAGGCCTTGGTCGCCAACCGATGATCCGGAGCGACGCCGACCTCGCATGGCTGGTCAAATAGCGGGAAGGCGTCAAGCCGTGGCCATGCCTCGCCAAGGGGGCCGGCGATGGCCAATTCGGCTATTCCGGATTTCAGGTAGTCGGCGACCTCGCTGCGTGAGCCCCGAAGCAATTTCAGTTGTAAGCCGGGCAACGTACGAGAAAGCCTTTGCAGCACGGGTTCAAATGGTTTGAGCCCAATCGTGTGCGACAGCGCCACTGAGAGCGGGACCACCTCCTTGTTGCGAATGGATGCGGCAACCGATTTGGCCGAGGCGGCCGTTTCGTAGCAATGGCGCAGCATAGGGAGCACCCGTTGGCCGAGCTCCGTCAGATGCGAGAGGTTGCGTTCGCGCCGGAGAAGCTCGCCGCCCAACTCAGCCTCGAGGGTCTTGAGCGCGCGGGTGAGAGAGGGTTGGGCGACGTTGCAGCGCTGGGCCGCTTTGGTCAGATTCAGCGTCTCGCTGACCGTTAGAAAATAACGGATTTGGTGCATTTCCATGCCGTTGCCCTCCTATACGGTGACGGAGTCAAAACCAATCATTCCTCGTCTGGTTTCGCAGGCTTATACAGATACGAACGCAAAGGCTTTGCCGGATCGGGGGCGCCGCGACCGCGTCGGCGATCGACGCGCGAGACGGTGGAGCAGCATGGCGACGTGGGCAATTCCGCCAAACATGCCGCTCATCGCCATCGGCTCAAGGCCGAGGGTGACTGAATGCGGCGAGACAATGTCCGGTCCATCTTTCGGTCCGACGGCGCCGCCCTGCCTCGGCGCGCACGGAGGTCATAAGCTCACGTCTGCGTTGTGAGCACGTCGGCTGTTCCACGGGTCGGACCCCGGGTCACATCTGAAAACAAATCGGTCTCGGAACGCCCGGATTTCGCGCCATCGGCGACAATCGAAACTTTTCCTCCCTCCTCGAGAATCAGGTATTCGACCTCGCTAACTTCATGCACTCCATGTTGGCGCAGTAGGCTCTCTACATCCGCTCGGGATAATCCCGATCGCCGAAGTCCGTCCTCCATTATCTTCCCGTTGGCGACGAGCAGTCTCGGACTTTGGTCGACAAGACGCGCCACGGTCGAATACCGGCGGAAGTGGGAAACCACGGCGTGGGCGAACAAGACCGCGATCAGCGTGATGGCCCCGGACGGATAATCGGCGTCGGAAGCGCTCGGAATTCTGCCCACTATCGCCCCGACCGCCACAGCCGCGACGAAGTCAAACGGGGACAGTTCCGCCAGAATTCGCCGTTTGCCGAAGCGCAGCCCGATGATCGCCGTTGCATACAGCAGCCCGGCCTTTGCCGCGACCCACGCCAGATGCTCGATCTCTGCGCTCATAGGGTTTTGTGTCCGTCTTCCCGTCGTCTTGCCGAGGCCGTTCATTACCCCGTGCATCCCGCCGAAGGCCGAGCGCGGCTTCGGCTGCGATGCGCCGGCAAAGACCGTGGAGGGAAGTTTACTTCGGCCGATCCAACGTGGCGGAGAACAGGAAGTTCAAGCCTTCCGAAAAAGTCGGGTGCGCGAAATCGGCGTCGCGCAGTTTCGTGTAGGGCAGGCCCGCCATCATCGCCGTCTGCACGACGGCCATCACTTCGCCGGCGTCAGCGCCGATCATGGTGAAGCCGAGAATGCGATCGTCGCTCTCTCCGATGAGCGCCTTCATGAAGCCTTCCGTCTGGCCGGTCGCCTGCGCCCTGAGGACCGCCTTCATCGGCAGCTTGGCGATCCGCGCTTTGACGCCTTGACGTTCGGCTTCGCGCTCGCTCAATCCGACATGCGAAAGCGGCGGATCGGTGAACATGCAATAGGGAATGAACCTGTCGCGCGTGTTGCGTTTTCCTCCGCTCAGATTGTCGCGAACGATGCGAAAGTCGTCCTCCGATATGTGGGTGAACATCGGGCTGCCCGCGCATTCGCCGAGAGCCCAGACGTCCGGCGCGCTCGTCTCCAGCCGCTCGTTGACTTTAACGAAGCCGCGGTCGTCCAAGTCGACGCCGGCGATGTCGAGCCCGGCGCCCGCCGTGTTCGGAATGCGCCCGGCCGCGACGAGGATGTGGCTGCCCTCGATCGTTTGCTCCCCGGAGCTCGTGCGCAGCGCAATGCTGACCGCGTTTCCGGACTGGCCGCTCACCTTGAGGAGCTCGGCGGGAACATGGATCTTGACGCCTTCGCCGGTGAGGATCCGCCGGATCTCATGCGAGGCGTCCTCATCCTCCCTCGCCATCAGATGAGGCGACGCCTCGACGACAGTGACTTCAGCAGCCAAAGCGGCGATAGGCCTGCGCCAACTCGAGGCCGGCGTAGCCGCCGCCGATCACGATGAGATGCGCGGGCAGGATGTCGAGCTCGAGCGCTTCGACATGAGTGAGCGGCTTCGCGTCCTTAAGGCCCGGCACATTGGGAATGGCTGCGTGGGTTCCCACGTTGAGGAACACCTTGTCGCCGACCAGCGTGCGCGTCCCTCCGTCATTCAGGCTCACTTCGATGGTCTTGGGCGCGACGAAGCGGCCGGTCCCCATGATCAATTCGGCGCCGCTTTCCCTGTAGTTCTTCAAGTGCGCCTCGACGAGCCCCTGCACCATGACGCGCTTGCGCTCGCGAACCTTCGCCATGTCGACCTTGATCGGGCCGGTCATCACGCCGAACTCGGCGCCAGTGCGCGCGAAATGCGCGGCCTCGGCGCTGTGAATTTCGTTCTTGCTCGGCAGACATGCGACGTTCGGGCACGAGCCGCCGATCCATTTGCGCTCGACGACCGCGGTCCGGCGTCCTGATCTCGCCATCTGCCAGGCGGTCAGCTTGCCGCCGCCTCCGCTGCCGAGAATGAGAACGTCGACGTGTTCGGGTTCAGACACGAGCACCCTCCGCGATTCATCGATGAACACGCATGGTTATTCCGCGCCGCTGATCCAAAGGTCTGAGGTCGCGAACCTTCGGACACGCAAGCGGCGGCAACCGGCGAGGCGACCACTTCATGTCTCCACAACCAGGCAAAGTTACGGTGACTGCTATTCAGTCGCCGGCGAGTACGGCGGCGGCGCAGGTTTTGTTACGAGGGCGGTTCCCTTTTCGGGCGGAGACCAGACCTGCCAGTTTTGAGCTAAGAAAGCCGAAGTCCCCCCTAAAGCAGGGTCCGTAGAACATCGCGCTTGGGAGGACGCAGGTCGCTGCTTGAGAGGCCGCTGGCATGATCGTATCGGCGGAAATGCGATGGTTTTGGGCAAATGCATGTCCTGACCAGTTCGACGCCTGGTTTCGATCAGGCTCGCCATCCCCCGGCCTAGGCTGTCGTGAGGACGAATACTGTGCATGAGCGGGGCCAAACGGAACTCGGAATCAAGCGACGAGGCGAAAACCCGGGTGTCGAAATAAAGGGCCTCGTCGCCGTTCTGCCCGAATCCCACGTTCCTGCGCCGTTTGTCGGCGAAGCCCAGATCTGGTGCAAATGGCCATCGTCCGCGTTGACGCTTCGCGATCTGCCCACCGTCAAAACAAAAAAGCAGCGTTGGCTGAGAAAATTCGACATGACGGGCGCTGAGCCAGTGGAGATGCGCATGGCTAAAGACGAGGCGCCGGCCGACCATCGGCCCCTTCCTCACGAGGGCTGCAACGTCGAACTGACGCGAATCGAACTTGAGCAGAAACAAGTCTGGTGGACGTTAGGATTCGAGGCGTTCGGCGAATTGTCTTCGATCGAACGAAACCTGCGCGCCGCGCTTTCCGTCATGGCCGCTCGCCGCCCGCCCCCATTTGCGCCAGGGGATCTGTTGAGCTACCCGGCCTGGCTGGACAAGCACGTTCGTCGCCAGCCATGACGACATCGCGCCGACGCGCTTTTGCGCCTCTCCGCCTCAAGTCCCGCGTTCGGAGAGATCCTTCTCAAGGACCAGGAAGCTGAGATCATCGCGGAGCGGCGCGCCAAACCGATCGTCGCCGTAGGGAAAAGGCTCGGTCTCGCCGGTTTTGGCGTAGCCACGTCGAACATACCACGCAATAAGCGCTTCCCTGATGCTCACGACGATCATTCGGATGCGCGTCCCGCCCCTTCGCGCGCCCATTGTTCGGCGGCCGAGAGCAAAATCTTGCCGAGCCCGCTGTTTTGCCGCGTCGGATCGGTCGCCAAGGAGCCGAGATACCACACGTTATCGTTGAGAGGCTCGATCCATACGCATCCCAGCAAGGAGCCGCCCTCGGGCTCATCCCATTTCAGGAGCGAAGCCTGAGGCTTCGCAGCCAGGTCTGCGCGCAGAACATCCTCATTGATGCGATCGCCGGAAAGATAAGATTCCTGCGTACTCCAGCCAGCCGCGTCCCCCGATAGGCGCGGTTCATGAGCGTGACGATGCCCGGCGCATCATCGTCGGTAGCCGGTAAAAACATGCTGTTCCTTCATGCGGTCTTCGTTCCCTTGCTGATCAAGAGAGGCGCAAGCCGACCATGAGAGGGCCGGCCTTGTCGAACTGTGCTGGCGGCTCGGCCAGCCGGGCGTTGACAAAGGGTCAGCGCCCGGAGTTATGATTACGTTTATGGGGAAGCGATCTCCCCACGAGGCGACAGCTGAAGAATCGCGCCCGATTTCATTCGAGGGCGCATTGTGTCGTCATTAAACAGCATCTCTTCGGAAAAGCTTTGGCGTCTGGTCGGCGTGCCACACGGCCCCGTGCTCGTCGATGTGCGGCCTAAGGAGGACTTCGCCGCCGACCCGCGTTTCGTTCCTGGCGCCGTTCGTCGAGCCCATTCGACGGTTGCGGATTGGGGCTCAGAGTTCACAGGGCGTTCGGCGGTGGTGATCTGCAAGAACGGTCGGGGGCTCAGCGAGGGCGTCGCGGCTTGGCTGCGTCACGCTTCCGCATCCTCCGCCGAAGTTCTTCTCGACGGCCATGCAGCTTGGGCGCAAGCGGGCCTGCCGCTCGTGCCCGAAGATAAACTGCCCCCTCGCGATTCGCAGGGGCGGACGGTCTGGGTGACGCGCTCAAGGCCGAAGATCGATCGCATCGCCTGTCCCTGGCTCATACGCCGCTTCGTCGATCCCGCCGCAGTGTTCTTGTTCGTTTCGCCAGCGGAAGTGCACGCGGTCGCAGAACGTTTCAACGGCGCGCCGTTCGATATCGAAGGGGTGTTCTGGAGCCACCGCGGCGACCTCTGCACCTTCGATACGATGCTCGACGAACTGGGGCTTCGAACCCCGCCGCTCGCGAAACTTGCCGCGATGATCAGGGGCGCGGATACCGCCCGCCTCGATCTCGCGCCCGAAGCGCCCGGGCTGGTCGCCGCCTCGCTTGGACTGTCGCGCATGTACTCCGACGATCTCGAGCAGCTTGCAGCGGGCATGACGCTCTACGACGCCTTCTATCGCTGGGCTCGTGACGCAAGCGACGAAACGCACGATTGGCCCACGAACAAGCCTAAAAAAATCGCGGAGGGGCCACTTCAACGGCAAACGCCTGCCCAACCGCATTCGGCGAAGACAAAGTAATGCAGAAAGTTATCTTCGCAGGTCTTGTCTTGCTCGTCCTGGGAGCTGCGGCTCTCTATCGGTTTGCGCTCCCCGGCTTGTCGAGCGCGCGCCCGGCGCCGCCCGCAATAGAAACGGAAGTCGCGACCTGGCTGCTCTTACACAGCGTACCGACCGAGGCCGCCGCTCGCGCCAATCCTCTGAAGCCTGACGAAGCGAATATCGCCGCCGGCGGATCTACCTTTCAGCAGAAGTGCGCGGTCTGCCACGGCTTCGACGGGAACGGCCGCACGACCATTGGCGAACATGTCTACCCACGCGCGCCGTCCCTACGCCAAGCGCTGCCAGCGCTGACCGACGGTCAGATTTTCACCTACATCAATGACGGCATACGCAACACCGCGATGCCGGCCTGGGATCTGCCGGAAAGTGAAGTTTGGCAGATCGTAGCTTTCCTCCGCCACTTGCCGCCGACAGCCCCTCCCGGCTCCGCCAACGGAGCGACGCCGACTCACCCGATCGAGGCCCATTTCGTCGGCTCAGCCGCCTGCGAGTCCTGTCACAAGGAAATCTACGCCCGGTGGAAGAAGACGCGCATGGCCAATGTGGTGCGCGATCCGCATGAGCACCCAGACGCCTTCATTCCCGACATGTCCAAGCCTGATCCCGTCCTGACGTTCACGAAGGACGATGTCGCCTTTGTCTACGGCAGCCGGTGGAAGCAGCGCTATTTCACCCGCCGGGGCGACGACTACTTCCCGCTGCCTGCGCAGTGGGACATCACGCACGCGCGCTGGCTGCCCTACCATGTGCCGAAGAACGCCGATTGGTGGGCGCCGCTCTATCCCGAAGACAATATGCAGCGCCCGACTGGGCCGCTGTGCGACGGCTGCCACTCGGTCAATTACGACATCAAGACCAAGAGCGTCACCGAGTGGAACGTCGGCTGTGAGGATTGCCACGGGGCTGGCAGCGCCCATGTCGCCGATCCCGTGCGGACAACGATCATCAACCCGGCGCGGCTCGACTATGTCTCCGCCAACGACACCTGCATTCGCTGCCATTCACAAGGCCGTCCGAAGGCCAATCCGATCGACGGCAAATATTACGATTGGGCGGTCGGATTTCAGATGGGAAAGCGACTCGCCGACTACTGGGACCTCGAGCCACACAAGCTGGGGGAATTGACCTTCACCCATTTCCCCGACGGGACGGCGCACAAGAACCGCATGCAGGGCAACGACTTCGTCCAGAGCCTCATGTACACGCGGGGCGTGACCTGCTTCTCATGTCACGATCCTCACGGCAGCGACAACGTCGCGATGCTGCGGGAGAAGGGCAATGCGCTTTGCCTCGGCTGCCACGGGCCAAATTCGCCGATCGGTCCATTCGCCGACAGCATACCCGCCCACACCCATCACAAGCTGGATAGCACAGGCAGCCAATGCGTCTCCTGCCATATGCCATTGATCGAAGAGACGCTGGGAGACGTGAAGGTGCACGCCCACACCTTCCGCTTCATCACCCCAGCGACCACACAAGCGCTCAACGTGCCCAACCCCTGCACGCTTTGCCACACGGACAAGTCCGTAGAGTGGGCTGAGCAGACGCTGAGCGCCTGGACGGGCCGTTCGCCCTGGCGGATGGGAAACTAAGCCGCCGCAAGACGGCAAAAATCGCTAACCGACTCCACCCGTCTGGCTGGGCTAAGGGCCCCGGAAATCAATTGCTTTACGATTTTCAGAAGATATGCTATCCTGAGCCGTTTTTCATTACAGCGGCGGCGAGCCGCTCGCGGAAGGAGAGTCGGATGGTTCAGGAGACAGCGCCGGCGCGCCGGCATTTGGGCGCGCTTGGCAAGATGCAGCGTCGGAAGCGGATCTTCGGCCGCTTAAGGGAAGGCGCAAGCTACGAGGAGATCGCGGCCGAGGAAGGGGTCGGCCGCGAGCGCGTCCGGCAGATCGTCGCCGAGGTGTTGCAGCGACGCTCGGTCGACAGCGGCGCCGATCATGCGAAACTGCAATTGGATCGCCTCGCGCCCCTGATGCAGCTCGCCGCCGAAGCGGTCGCCGCCGGCGACATCAGGGCGATAACCCCCTATTTGAAGGTGCTCGACCGGCTCGACCGCTACCAGACCGTCGCCGTCGCCCACCAGGGCTATGACGAAGAGGACCGCAGGAAGCTCATGGAGAAGATCAACCGCGTGGCCGCCAATCTCGGCGTCGACGAGACGTGGAACGCGGCGCGCGAATATTTGAAGAAGCACGGTCGCTTTCCCGCCGATCCCGACGCGCTCAGCGAAGCCGGGGCGATCGAAGGGCTGGGAGACCGGGCGAGACCGAGGCGCCCGAAGGGCCGGCCGGCGCCGGCGAGGAGCCGCAGAAGGGGCAGAGCGAGGCGGCCAACTGGATGTCGTTTGAGAATTGGAGCGCAACCTGAGAGGCGAGTTCAAAAGATTCCGATTTTTTTATTTTTTTCCCCATAACCCTTTGAAAAGCCCCAATTCGGCCAAATAAAACCAAGCCAATCCAACGGTTTTTCCTTGGTTTTCCTTGGCTCTCCTTGCACCCAGACTCGCCGCCAGGTTGCAATGGAGGCGGTAGGATTGAGGCCGCACTCATGACGGCCACGCTCAAGGCTCGCGCTTGAGACTCGCGCGCGAAGTCCGAGTTGAACATGAGGCCGGGTTCGGGCTATGGTCGGAAATGGCGATTCGACCGATGAGGAGAGGCGTTGCCTTGAGCGTTGCCGATTCCACGATGCTGCCCCGGGCCAATGGCCTGGCCTCGCTCATCGACGGCGTCATTCTGTCCTGGGGCTGGCGCCGGCGCGCCATCGCCTTCATCTCGGGGGCGATAGGGGCGTTGGCGCTGCCG
Source organism: uncultured Alphaproteobacteria bacterium (assembly GCA_963753135.1). Taxonomy (GTDB): domain Bacteria; phylum Pseudomonadota; class Alphaproteobacteria; order Rhizobiales; family Beijerinckiaceae; genus Roseiarcus. The sequence goes on from CAVWBA010000014.1 coordinate 52,875, forward strand.
CCGTTTTCAATCTTTGTGCTGATCGCTGTTCCGTTGACCATCGCCGTCTGGTTGATCGATGGCGCGCAGGATCGTGCGTCCGGTCGGCCGCGTGTCGCTTCGCTGAGCGCCGCATTCGGGGCCGGCTGGTGGATGGGCTTCGGCTATTTTCTCGCCGGCCTCTGGTGGGTCGGATCGGCGCTTCTGGTCGAGGCCGACAAATTCGCGTGGGCGCTGCCGCTTGCGGTCGTGGCGCTGCCCGCGGCGCTCGCCGTCTTTACGGGCGCCGGATTCGCGCTCGCGCGCCTCCTCTGGTCGCCGGGGCCTTGGCGGATCTTCGCCCTCGCGTTTGGGCTTGGCGCAGCGGAATGGGCGCGCGGCCTCCTGTTTACCGGCTTTCCCTGGAACGACCTCGGCATGGCGCTGGGGGTCAATCTCGCGCTTGCGCAGACCGCTTCGCTCGTCGGCCTGCATGGACTGACCTTCCTGACAATCGCAATCTTCGCTGTCCCGGCGACGCTGTGGCGGGTGAGCGACAGCCGGTTCGATCTGGCGCCGACGATTGTCGCGGTTCTCGCGCTGGTTCTCATGGCCGCCTTCGGCGAGTTCCGGCTCATGGCGCCGGCCAGCGCGACCGTGCCGGGCGTGAAACTGCGCCTCATCCAGCCCAATGTCGCTCAAGACGACACGTCATTTGGCCCAGAGAACGGCCAAGCGATCCTGCGCCGCTATTTCGACTTGTCGGAGCGCGCGACCTCGCCCGATCGCTCCGGGATTCGTGACGTCACCCATCTGATCTGGCCCAAATCGGCCTTCCCGTTCATTCTATCGCGCGACCCGCTGGCGCTTTCCGAGATCGTCGACTTTCTCAGGGACGGCGCGACGCTGATCACCGGCGCGGCGCGGCGCGAGGACGGAGACGGGCCGCCGCGCTACTTCAACTCGATCGAAATTGTCGGCCGGAACGGACTGTCGGCGCAGCGCTATGACAAGCAGCATCTGGTGCCGTTCGGCGAATATGTGCCTTTCGCGAGCCTGCTGGAGCAGGCGCATATTGCGCAGATGGTCGACATTCCCGGTGGGTTCGAGCCCGGCTCGGGCCGTCGCATCCTTCATATTCCGGGCTTGCCGGACGCGATGCCGCTCATCTGCTACGAGGCGATCTTTCCGATCGAGCTTGGCGATCTCGTGTCCCGCGCCGAGCGGCCAGGATGGCTCCTGAACGTCACCGATGATGCGTGGTTCGGCCTGACGCCGGGGCCCTATCAACATTTTGCGCAGGCCCGGTTGCGGGCGATCGAACTTGGGCTCCCATTGATTCGCGACGCCAATACCGGAATTTCGGCGGTTTTGGACGGCCTCGGCCGCGAAATCGCGGTCGCTCCACTCGGCGCGGAGGGCGTCGTTGACGCCGAATTGCCCGTTGCGCTCGCGCCCACGTTGCAGTCACACTTGGGATCGATTGGCGCGATGCTGATCGGATTGGCCTTTCTGGCGGCCGCTCTCAGGGGAAAGGGTCGGGTGTAAACGAAGACCGCCGATTGCAAAACTACACCCTTGCGCGTTATCCGAGTGTCAGCTATCTCATTTCCCTTAGGTCAATGATTCTCGCGCAGGCGCTGCGATGGCTATGGGGCATGAGCTCAAAATGATGTCCAAAGTGTCCAACATCGTCGACGTCTATGTCGGCGCGCGATTGCGAATGCGGCGGACGATGCTCGGCATGAGTCAGAGCAGACTGGGCGAGCTTCTCGGCGTGACGTTCCAGCAAATCCAGAAGTATGAAAAGGGCTCCAACCGCATCAGCGCAAGTCGTCTTCAGCATACCGCGCGCGTACTTGAAGTCTCGCCTGGTTATTTCTTCGAAGGGGCGCCGGCGGATTCGGCAGAACCAGGTTTCGCTGAAGAGTCATCCGCAATCCTACGTCGTCGATTTCCTCGCCTCGACGGAAGGCCTTCAGCTCAATCGCGCGTTTCTGCGAGTTCGCGACCCCAAAGTGCGACGGAAGATTGTTGACCTCGTTATTGCGTTGGCGTCGCCACAAGACGAGGCCGTCGAAGACTTGCCCGTTCGATAAATCGAACAAACTGGCCAAAACGGCTTGACGGACCGAACGGCCACTGTCAAAAGCAGCGGCGTGCGCCTGGGGGTGACCTGTAGGCCGCAAAGCTTATGGCGAAAGACGCCGGCAGGAGATGGTGCAAATGGCCCGTCAACATTACGAGTTCACAAGTGAATCCGTGTCTGAAGGGCATCCAGACAAGGTTTGCGACCGCATTTCCGATGAGATTGTCGATCTGTTCTTTCGTGAAGGCTCAAAGACTGGCCTCGATCCCTACCAGATTCGCGTCGCCTGCGAGACTCTAGCCACGACGAATCGGGTTATAATTGCCGGCGAGGTTCGTGGGCCGAAGATCTCCGACCAACAGCTGGAGGCAACGGTCCGCAATGCGATCAAGGACATCGGATACGAGCAGGACGGGTTTCATTGGCAGAACGCCAAGGTCGAAGTGCTATTGCACGCCCAGTCAGCGGACATTGCGCAAGGCGTAGACGCCGGCGGAAATAAGGACGAGGGGGCAGGGGATCAGGGAATTATGTTCGGTTACGCCTGCCGTGAGACGCCGGAGCTTATGCCAGCGCCGCTGTATTACTCCCATAAGATCCTGAGGGGGATCTCAAAGGCCCGGCACTCGGGCGCCGAGAAGACCCTAGGACCGGATGCCAAAAGCCAAGTGACCGTCCGTTATCAAAACGGCAAACCGGTCGAGGCGACCCAGATTGTCGTGTCCCATCAGCATTTGGTCGAGTCGCTCACATCCGAGGATGTCGCCGATCTCGTGCGTCCGTACGTGAAGGCGGCGCTCCCTGACGGGTGGATCACCCCGAAAACGGTTTGGCACATCAATCCGACCGGAAAATTCTTCATCGGCGGGCCCGATGGGGATTGCGGCCTAACGGGCCGAAAAATCATCGTTGATACTTATGGCGGCGCGGCTCCGCACGGGGGCGGCGCGTTTTCCGGTAAGGATCCTACCAAAGTCGATCGCTCGGCGGCTTATGCGGCGCGATATCTGGCCAAGAACGTGGTCGCGGCCGGCTTGGCCGATCGTTGCACCATCCAGCTTTCATACGCCATTGGGGTGGCGCGCCCGCTATCGATCTACGCCAATCTGCATGAGACGGGTCGCATCGACGAGGATAAGCTCGAGATTGCGCTGATGGACGTGATGAACCTGAGTCCCCGAGGCATTCGCGAGCATCTCAACCTGAACCGTCCAATCTTCGCGCGGACATCGTCCTATGGCCATTTCGGCCGCGCGCCGGAGGCCGACGGCGGGTTCTCTTGGGAAAAGACTGATCTCGCGGATACACTGGGCGCTCTCGCGTAATTGGTGGTTCCCCGGTCGTGTCGAATGACAGGCGTCGACGGACGCGAAGACTCTCCGGTGGCTCGTGGCTTCTACGGACGCAGCCGCGGCAAGGTGCTTCGCGCGGGCCAGAAACGTCTGCTCGCCGAGGCGCTGCCGCTGTTCTCAATTGCGCCAGAGAGCTTGGCCGAGGGGCGCGCGTTCGTCTCGGCGCCTCGGGAGGTGTGGCTGGAAATCGGGTTTGGCGCCGGCGAACACCTCATTGAGCAGGCCAAAGCCAATCCGGATGTCGGGCTTCTAGGTTGCGAGCCGTTTCTCAATGGGGTGGTCGCGGCGCTTGCGGGGCTCAAGCGCGACGAGATTTCCAATGTGCTCTTGCGGCGCGGCGACGCTCAAGCGGTAATCAAAGCCGTTCCGGACGCCTTCTTTTCACGCATATTTATGCTTTATCCGGACCCCTGGCCAAAACGGCGCCACCACAAGCGGCGTGTTGTCTCCGTTGGCTTCATCGCGGCGCTGGCGCGCGTCATGCGCAAAGGCGCCGAGTTTCGCTTCGCCACGGACATCGACGACTATGCCGGTTGGACCCTTTCTCGCTTTCTCGCTTCTCCACACTTCCGCTGGACTGCCGCCCGAGCCGAGGATTGGCGCCTGCCTTGGCCTGGATGGCGTCCAACGCGCTATGAGGCGAAGGCGCGTTTCGATGGCCGGAGGTCCGTTTACCTTACTTTCGTGCGTCTGTGAGAAGAAAGCGGATCCTCTCTTCAAGGAAAATCACGTAAGCCGAGCGCCGGATCGAAGAGGTTCTTGATGTCCGAACGCCTTGATCGCCGCACGTTGCTTAAGGCCGCGGCCGCGTCCGCCGCCACGCTGAATCCGCTTGCGGAAGCGTTGGGCGCCCCGGTGGATGGACTCCAGTTCGATGCGCCAGTCCCGTTCTCGTATGAGCTTTTTAAGTCACAGGCGCGCGACCGCGCCCATGCGCCTTACGTTCCGCCGCCTCGCCCGGCGCCGGAGGTGGTGCAAAAGATCAACTACGAGGAGTGGGGGAAGATCCACTACCGCAACGACTATGCGTTGTTCGCCAATGGACCTGGCCGATTTCCTGTCACGTTTTTCCACCTTGGCCTGTTCTTCCAGAAGGCGGTCAAGATGCATGTCATCGACGCTGGCAACTCTCGCCAGATCGTTTACGATCAGTCCTATTTCGACATGCCGGCGGATTCCCCAGCCCGCGACCTGCCGAAGGGCGCGGGTTTTGCAGGTTTGCGCGTCCAGGAAGCGCGGGACGGAAACCTCGACTGGCGCAAGAACGACTGGGTCGCCTTCCTCGGAGCCGCCTATTTCCGCTCGATCGGCGAGCTCGCGCAATACGGCCTGTCTTCGCGCGGCGTCGCGATAGACGTCGCAGTCGCCGATCGGCCGGAAGAGTTTCCCGACTTCACCGACTTCTATATCGAGCCCGGCGTTGGAGACACGATCACTCTCTATGCTTTAATGGACGGTCCTTCCGTTGTCGGCGCGTTCAAATTCCTGATGACGCGCGGCAAGGGCGTGGTCATGGACATCCAGACAACCATGTTCACCCGCGCACAGGTGTCGCGCTTTGGCATCGCGCCGCTCACGTCCATGTATTGGTACTCCGAGACCAAGAAGGTGACCGCGATCGACTGGCGCCCCGAGGTTCACGATTCGGACGGTCTCGCGATGTGGTCGGGCAATGGCGAGCGGCTCTGGCGGCCGCTCAACAATCCGCCGCGCATCATGGTTTCCGCCTTCGTCGACAACAATCCGCGCGGCTTTGGTCTCCTTCAGCGCGACCGCGTGTTCGATCACTACTTGGATGGCGTCTTTTACGACAAGCGTCCGAGCCTGTGGGTCGAACCGTTGCCGGGTCCGACCGGCGAAGGCTGGGGGAAAGGTTCAATCCAGCTCTGCGAAATCCCAACCGACGACGAGATCCACGACAACGTGGTCGCGATGTGGGTGCCGGCTGATCCCATTCCCGTAGGCGCTGAGCTCAATCTCAACTACCGCCTGCATTGGCTCGCCAACGAACCCTATCCGAGCAAGCTCGCGCCGGTATGGGCGACCCGTCTCGGCCGCGGGGGGCAGCCTGGCTTGCCGCGTCCGAAGGGCGTGAGGAAGTTCATGGTCGAGTTCTTGGGCGGACCGTTGCGAGATCTCCCCTTTGGCGTCAAACCCGAACTCGTCGTGTCGACCTCTCGCGGAAGTTTCGGGCCTTACCAGCTCGTCGAAGCCGTTCCTGACGGCGTCGCCGGCCATTGGCGCGCGCAGTTCGACCTTGTTGTCGACGGCAAGGATCCGGTCGAACTGCGCGCGTTCCTTAAGTCTGGCGGCGAGACCCTGACCGAGACTTGGATGTTTCAATACCACCCGTTCTGACTGGAGTAAGGCGCCTCCTGCGACCGGATTGCCTGAGGCGGCGGGACGGCTCGACCGACGCTGGCCTGCGAGGCGCGCCAGATTCAACCAGCGAGCGAGTCTCTCGCAAGCAAATCCAAATAAATCCAAGCAAATATCCTTGGATTTATTTGGAATTGTTTGGCGGAATCGGGACTTTTCAAAGGGTTACGGCCGAAAAAATTAAAAAAACTGCTTCCCTCTCCACTCGCCTCTGGGGTTGTGCGCCAAACGTCCAAAGCGCTCATTTCCCTGTCTTTCTCCCGGCCAGCCAAGCCAACCCGTGGCTCGGTCCGACGATTGGGAAAACTGTAGCATGGCTTCCGTTTTCCGTAAAACAAATGCACATAAAGAATTCGCGGGCTAAGCCGCGGCCTTGATGCGGCTTCCGACGATCTGAAGCGCCTCTCCCCCATTTTGCCTGTTTGACGCCGCCTCGGAACTGATAGGCTCGCGGGCCCGCTTGCCCGAATGGACCGAGCTGTAGCGCTCTCTGGCATGCGCGCGACTTCGCTGAGACGCACCGCGCTGACAACCGTTCGGACTGGGAATGGCATTGCCGACCAAGACAAGGAACGAGCCCCGAAAGATTGGAGGATCGGCGAAAAATTCAACACCAAGCGCCGGGCCGCGATCGGGTGCTGGCCGGCTATCGTTCCGATTATTTCGAGCCGGGCCTGGATTACCGGCGTCAGCCAGTATATGCTCGACTTCCGACGATCCGTGGCCCTCGGGCTATCGGCTCGCGGATACTTGGCCGCGTTTAAGGGAGGCAATTTGAGCGTTTACACGGTGCGCGGACGCTCAGTTGACGCGAAAACAGCAATGAAATACCCGCTTCACGACCTTTTGTCGTCCCACAAACCCGATTTTAAAAGTTTTGTCCGAGGGCTGGCGTAACGATGGCTTCGGAAGCGTTGCTGGATCGGGAACGGGTGGAAGGACAAGAAGTCGTGCATCCGACGGACGTCTCGGACCCGAATTACTTTCACAGGGTGGTTGACTGTCAGTGGGCGTGCCCGGCGCACACTCCCGTACCAGAATACATTCGCAAAATCGCCGCGGGAGACTATAACAGCGCCTATATGATCAATTGGAAGTCGAATGTGTTCCCAGGGATTCTGGGGCGCACATGCGACCGTCCGTGCGAGCCCGCCTGCCGCAGGGGACGGCTTGAGGAACAGCCGGTCGCGATTTGCCGGCTGAAGCGTGTCGCCGCAGATCACAAGCAGGACATCGCGGCCCTTCTCCCCGGCGCGCCAACCGAGCGAAACGGCAAGCGCGTCGCCTGCGTCGGCGCCGGCCCCGCGTCGCTGACGGTGGCGCGCGATCTCGCCGCCATCGGCTACGAGGTCGTGGTGTTCGATTCCGACTCGCGCGCCGGCGGCATGATGCGCAGCCAAATTCCAAAGTTTCGCCTGCCCGACGAAGTGATCGACGAGGAGGTCGGCTATGCCTTGTCGACCGGCGGCCAGTTCGTCGCCTCTCGCCGCATCGACAGCCTCAAGGCCCTCGTCGGCGAAGGCTACGACGCGATTTTCGTCGGCTGCGGCGCGCCGCGCGGACGCAACCTCGAGATTCCGGGGCGGCGCGAAGCGGCGAGCCACGTCCACATCGGCATCGACTGGCTGGCCAGCGTTTCGTTCGGCCACGTCTCGTCGATCGGCCGGCGCGTGGTCGTGCTGGGCGGCGGCAATACGGCGATGGACTGCTGCCGGACGGCGCGGCGCCTCGGCGGCGCCGAGGTCCACGTCGTTGTGCGCTCGGGCTTCGCCGAGATGAAGGCTTCGCCGTGGGAGAAAGAGGACGCGATGCGCGAGGGCGTCGAGATCCTGAATTTTCTCGCACCGAAGGCGTTTACGCATGACGCGGACCGCCTGACCGGCGTCGTATTCGAGAAAATGGCGGCCACAAAAGACGTGCGCGGGCGCCGCATCCTGACGCCGACCGGCGAGCCGGACGTGACAATCGAATGCGACGACGTCCTGATTGCGGTCGGCCAGGAAAACGCCTTTCCCTGGATCGAGAGCGACGCGGGCGTCGCCTTCGGTCTCGATGGCATGCCTACGGTCGACCCAGTGACGTTCCAGTCGAGCCTGCCGAAGATCTTCTTCGGCGGCGACGCCGCGTTTGGCCCCAAGAACATCATCACCGCGGTCGCGCACGGCCATGATGCCGCGATTTCGATCGACGCCTTCTGCCGGGGCGAGGATGTGCGCGCGCGTCCGGATCCGTTGATCAATCTCGTGAGCCAGAAGATGGGCATCCACGAGTGGTCGTACGACAATGGGATCACTCTCGACCGCCGGTTTAGGGTTCCTCACGTCGAGAATGCGCTCGCGCTCAAGAACATTGAGACGGAGGTCGAGCTCGGCTTCGATCTGAAGCAGGCCGTCGGCGAATCGCAGCGCTGCCTCAATTGCGACGTACAGACGGTCTTTTCCGCGCCCCTGTGCATCGAGTGCGACGCCTGCGTCGACGTGTGCCCGATCGATTGCATCTCTTTCGTGCCCAATGCGCCCGAGGGGGAGTTGCGGCGATCGCTGATGATGCCCGCGCTCAATCTGTCCCAGGCGATCTATGTCTCTGAGCCCGTCAAGACCCAGCGGATCATGGTCAAAGACGAGGATCTTTGCCTGCATTGCGGGCTCTGCGCCGAGCGCTGCCCGACTGGCGCATGGGACATGATGAAGTTCACACTCGAGATGGCGCAAGCCGGACACACATGCCGATCGATGCTGTAAACGACTTCGTCATTCGGTTCGCCAACGTCAACGGCTCGGGATCGGCAAGCGCCAATCTCCTTTTCGCGCGTTCGATCCTGCGCATGGGCGTGCCGATCGCGCCGCGCAACATCTTCCCGTCGAACATCCAGGGTCTGCCGACCTGGTATGAAGTGCGGGTGAGCGAGGAAGGGTGGCTCGGCGCGCGGGGCGGCGCCGATATGCTGGTCGCGATGAACGCGCAGACCTTCGCGCAGGATGTCGCCGCGCTCGAACCCGGCGGCTACCTCTTCTATGATTCGACCCGTCCGCTGCCGCCCGGGAGCTTGCGCGACGACATCGTTGTCCTCGGCATGCCGCTGACCGAAATCTGCGCGGCCCGATATTCCGACCCCAGGCAGCGCCAGCTCTACAAGAACATCGTCTACGTGGGCGCGCTGGCGGCGCTGCTCGACATCGAGCTTCAAGTCATCGAGACGCTGATCCGCGAGCGGTTTAAGGGCAAGGACAAGCTGATCGCCGCCAACCTGGGCGCGCTCAAGATCGGGTGCGACGATGCGAAGTCCCGCTTCCAATGTCCGCTCGGCGTCAGGGTCCGGCGCAGCGACGCCGTCGGCGACCGCATTCTCGTGGAAGGCAATTTCGCCGCGGGGCTCGGCGCTGTCTATGGCGGGGCGACGGTTTGCGCCTGGTATCCGATCACGCCATCCACCTCGCTGGCCGAGGCGTTCGAACGCAATTGCGAGCGTTATCGCGTCGATCCCGCGACGGGCAAGAAGAATTACGCAATCCTCCAGGCGGAGGACGAGATCGCGGCGATCGGCGTTGCAGTCGGCGCTGGCTGGAACGGCGCGCGCGCCTTCACTGCGACCTCCGGCCCGGGCATCTCGCTGATGCAGGAATTCTTTGGCCTGGCCTATTTCGCCGAAATTCCGGTCGTCGTGTTCGACGTGCAGCGCGGCGGCCCGTCGACCGGAATGCCGACCCGCACCCAGCAGTCCGACCTCCTCTCGTGCGCCTTCGCCTCGCACGGCGACACCAAGCACGTGCTGCTCATTCCCGACGGCCCGAACGAAGCGTTCGAATTCGCCGCGGGCGCCTTCGATCTCGCCGAGCGGCTGCAAACCGTTGTCTTCGTCATGCTCGACCTGGACATCGGCATGAATTCGCACCTTTGCGCGCCGTTCCAGTGGGATGACGCCCGCGTCTACGAGCGCGGGAAGGTTCTCTCGTTCGAGAAGTTGGAAACGGCGCCGAATTTCGGACGCTACGACGATGTCGACGGCGACGGAATTGCCTATCGCACGCTTCCCGGCGCCCATCCGACGCGCGGCGCCTATTTCACCCGCGGCACCAGCCGTGACCGCTTCGCACGCTATACCGAGGAAGGCCTGCCCTATATCGACAACATGGAGCGGCTGGAGCGCAAGTTCGAGACCGCGCGCGGCTTCCTGCCGCGGCCGGTGCTCAAGCGGGCGACGAAGCCGACCCGAGTTCGGCGTCCTCCAGTACGGATCGACCGCCGCCTCGATGGACGAAGCCCAGAAGATGCTGGCCGACGAAGGCCTTTATGTCGACACCCTGCGCATCCGCGCGTTTCCGATGACCCGCGAGGTCCAGGATTTCATCGGCAGCCATGATCTGATCTTCATGGTCGAGCAAAATCGCGACGCGCAGATGCGCACGCTGATCTCGACCGATCTCGGCGTCGCGACAGACCGCTGGACGCCGATCCTCCACTTCAACGGGATGCCGACCTCCGCCCGCTTCATTCATCGCGAAATCGCGGCGCGGCTGCGCGAGCCGGCGCCGCCGCAACCGCTCGAGGCCGCCGAATGACCTATCTTGGCAAGCCCAAGTTTCATCACCCTTCGATCCCCGTCAACGCGCTTGGCTTCACCCGCCGGGACTATGAAGGATCGATGTCGACGCTATGCGCCGGCTGCGGCCACGACGCGATCAGCGCCGCGATCATCCATGCCTGCTTCGAACTGAGCCTGCCGCCGCACCGAGTCGCGAAATTGAGCGGCATCGGCTGTTCCTCCAAGACGCCGACCTACATGCTCGGCCAGAGTCACGGCTTCAACTCCGTGCACGGGCGCATGCCTTCGGTGCTGACCGGCGCCAATCTCGCCAACCGCGACCTCATCTACCTCGGCGTGTCCGGCGACGGCGATACGGCGTCGATCGGGCTCGGCCAGTTCGCCCACGCCATGCGGCGCGGCGTCAACATGGTCTATATCGTCGAGAATAACGGCGTGTATGGGCTGACCAAAGGTCAATTCTCCGCCACCGCCGATCGTGGTTCGAAGAGCAAGAAGGGCGCCGATGCGCAGAGCCAGCCGATCGATCTCGTCGGCATGGCGATCGGGCTCGGCGCCTCGTTCGTGGCGCGCAGCTTTTCCGGCGACAAGGCGCAGCTCGTGCCGCTCATCAAGGCTGCGTTCGAGCATAAGGGGGCGGCGTTCATCGACGTCATTTCGCCTTGCGTCACGTTCAACAATCACGTCGGCTCGACCAAGAGCTTCGACCACGTGCGCGAGCACAATATCGCCGTCAACGCGCTCGACGTCATCACCGGGCGCGAACCGATCGAGGTGGACTACGCGGAGGGCGGAAGCCAAGCGGTCACGATGCACGACGGTTCGACGATCGTCCTTCGCAAGCTCGACGCCGCTCATGATTGCCGTGATCGATCCCAAGCGCTCGCCACGCTCGAACGCGCCCGGATCGCCGGCGAAATCGCCACCGGCCTCATCTATCTCGATGATGAGGCCAACGAACTGCATGAGGTTCTCGGCACCGTGGCGCGACCGCTCAACGAGCTCACGGAGCGCGAATTGTGCCCAGGGTCGAAGGCCTTGGAGGCGATCAACGCGTCGCTGAGATAGCGCCCGGCGACGACGAATTTAGCGCATCCATTCCCATGCCGCGCTCCGCCGCCCGCAGTCGGTCGAGAGCTTGGCGAAACGTCGCAAATTCGAATGGCTTCATAAGCGTCGCCTGCCCACGATATCTCGGCTCGATGCTCTCCTGCCCGTGGCCCGTCGCCAGCGCGAATGGCAGGCCCCGCGCGATTAACGCCTCGAGAACCGGATAAGAATTGTCCTTGCCAAGCGACACGTCGACGATCGCAGCATCGATGTCGCCGCCAGCCAATTCCAGCGCCCTGGCCAGACTGTGCGCTGGGCCCACGACGCTATCGCCCAGTTCCGACAACCAGTCTTCGAGCATGGCGGTGATCAAGGGCTCATCGTCAACGATCAGAATCCTCGCCATTCCGCCTCCGGTTGCCACCGTCGCCTGAGCGTACCACAATCCTTTCGCTGCACAATGGCGAGAAGCCAGCATCGGGGATCACCACGGGAAATGTCGACGGCGGGGGATTTATTGAGGCGCGGCTGGTCCTTGCCATATCTCGGCCGGCGGGCCGCCACTCTGCTGGCGGCTGTGTGCCTTGCTTTCCTCATCCTCGTGGGGATCTTGGCGGCGCTTATGGTCAAACGCGTGAACAGCGCGGCGGACTGGACCGCACATTCGCTCCAGGTCGAAGCCAGGGCTACTAAACTGCTTGGGCAAACGCAGGATCTCAGGATCGGCGAGCGCGGCTATGTCCTGACAGGCATCGAGGCGTTTCTCAAGCCCTATCAATCGGCGCTCGCCCGCATTCCTCCCTCGCTCGAGGAATTGCGATCGCTCGTCGCCGACAATCCGGCTCAGATCCGACGTCTCGAGCGCATGCGCATGGCGATCAGCGAAGTGATGGCGGAGAGCGCACGGCCGGTCGAGCTCGCCCGCAAAGGCGACACAGCCGGCGCCGTCGACGCCGTCAAATCCGGGCGCGGCTTGCAGGTCACGGACGACTTTCGCGCCGCATTCGACGACTTCTATCAAGCGGAAAGCGACCTTCTCGGCAAGCGCCTCGCCGCGGAAGCGCAAGCGCGAAGCCTGGTGCTCGCGCTCGTCACCGCGAGCCTAGTGACCGCCGCGCTGGCCGCGATCGCCTCGCTCGCCATGAACGGCGCCTATATCCACGATCTGCGCGAGCATTCGATGGCTCTGGCGGAGGAGACGCGCGTGCGCAAGGAAACGCAGGCGATGCTGCTCCAGACCCAGAAGATGGAGTTGGTCGGCCTCCTGGCCGGCGGCATTGCTCACGACTTCAACAATCTGATGACCGTCGTGATCGGCAATCTCGACTCGGTCGAGCGGCGTCTTGGTCGTGTCCAGTCGGGAGATGCAGCCGCAATCAGCCGCCCTGTCGCTGCGGCGCTGCAGGGCGCGAGGCGCGCCGCTTCGCTGACTCAGCGCCTGCTCGCGTTCTCCCGCCAACAGGTCCTGACCCCACAGCAAGTCGACCTGAATCGACTCGTCGCGAGCCTTTCCGACATGCTGATCCGCACGGTCGGCGAGACGATCTCGATCGAGACCATCCAGGGAAGCGGACTCTGGCCAACGTTCGTGGATGCAAGCCAGCTTGAGAATGCGATCGTCAATCTCGTCGTCAACGCGCGCGACGCGATGCCGACAGGGGGCCAAATCACCATCGAGACCGCGAACGCATTTCTCGACGAGGTCTATTGCCGGCAATTCGGCGATGTGACGCCCGGGCAGTACGTCTTGGTCTCGGTCACCGATACTGGAGACGGCATTCCGCCGGAGAACCTGAGCAAAGTCTTCGAGCCGTTCTTCACCACCAAGAGCGCGCCGATGCGGACCGGGCTTGGGCTCGCGATGATCTACGGCTTCGTCAAGCAGTCAAAAGGCCACATCCGCATCTATAGCGAGGTCGGCCATGGCACCACCGCCAAGATCTACCTACCGCGGATGGAGGGTGCGGCACGGATCGAATCCGTGCCTGCGGCTGCGCACGCGGAAAGCGTGGAGATCCCGCGAGCTCGTCCGGGCGAAGTCGTCCTGGTCGTCGAGGACGACGACGACGTGCGCATTTCGACCGTCACCCTGCTGGAAGATCTCGGCTATTCAGTGCTCTCGGCGCGCAACGGGGCCGAAGGGCTAGCGCCGTTTCACGACGGCGAACGAGTCGACATCCTGTTCACTGACGTCGTTCTGCCCCAGGGCATGAACGGGCGGACGCTGTCGCTCGAGGCGGCCGCCCTGCGACCTGATTTGCCCGTCCTCTTCACCACCGGCTATGCCCGAAACGCGATCATCCATGACGGGCGGCTTGACCCCGGGGTGCAGTTTCTCGCCAAGCCATACACGCAAGAAGACCTGGCGCATAAAGTGCGCGCGGTTATCGACTCGTCCGCGAAGGCCTGAAGCGGGTCAGACCCAAGCCTGCAATCAGCGCAGCAGCTTGAACGCGTGCGGCGACCAGTCGTTCTTGCCGATGCCGGGAATGCACCAGAGCTTGCAGAGCGGTTCGATGGCGCGCGCCGCCTCGACCGCGCCCATGTCCTCCGTGTCCCAGCCGAACTGGTCGAGGATTTGCGCGACCGTTTTCTTGGCGCTCGCGTCGTCGCCGCAGATGAACATCGTTGGCCTGCCGCCGGCAAAATGCGGATTGATCATCTGCCCGCTGCCGACCGAATTGAACGCCTTGACAAAATGCGCCGTCGGATAAGCCTTCTGCAGCCGCTCCATCAGCGATTCGTTCTGGGGCGTGAAGAAGGGCAGCACGCCGTTGACGGGCGGACCGCCGCCGATCGGATTGCACGCATCGATCACCGTCTTGCCCTCAAGCGCCCTGGCGCCGAGGAGCTTCAGCGCCGCCTCCGCGGCCTCTCCCGCCACCGCGAGGACCACGAGATCGCCGAACGCCGCCGCGTCGGCGGACGAGGCGACCTTGACGCCAGGATTCTTCGCCAACCAGTCTTTGAGCTTGGCAGGCTCGCGCGTGCCGATCTCAACCTCATGACCGTGCTTCACGAATCCCGCGGCCAACGTTTGTCCGACCACGCCGGAGCCGATGATCCCGACTTTCATACTGGTCTCCCTCCTTGGATGCTCGGCGCTAGGTATGGCTGGCTCAAGGCATGCACAAGGACGGGTTATCCGACCGGCAATGAGCCCTGCCGCCGACGACGACCATCAGCAGGACGTCGACCTGGATCGAAAGGGAGAGCGCCGTGTCGGGTCCGCCTCGCGCGGCCAGAGCGTGAACAAGTCGACAGCGAGCGCCGCGCCCAGAGCGGATGACCTGCAGCTTCTCTATTCGATCCGCTCGGAGCGGCAGCTGGTCGAACGGCTGGAGTTCGGTCGCCCCCGCCTCCCCTGTTGCGCAAACCCAGTCACTTTTTCAGCAGCCTGCTAAAGCCCGTCGGCGAATGACCCGTTGCCGTCGCGTGGCAGGCAATCCCTCCAATTCAATCGGACCGGAAAGGGCTTTGGACAGGCTGCCACAGCCAAAAGACGTAGGATTGAACGCCTTTCGGGCAATGGCGCTATGGAGGCAACGGCCGTATTGTCTCCAGAACGCTTCTGGAGAAGGGGTTGGGAATTTCTACTTTCGCCCAGAACATGGAGGCGGGCGAGGTTTCGATCCCGTCCGTCGGTTCGGCATTTGCCGACGTCGCCGCGCGATTTCCGCGCGCCACGGCGCTCGGGTGCGACGGTGTCCAGATTAGTTACGCCGACCTCGATCGTCTCTCTACACGCATCAGCGCTCAGTTGCGGCGCGCTGGGCTGCGACGAGGCCAGATTGTTGGTCTCGTTGCGCGTCGTTCAATCGCGGCGACCGCCGCAATCCTGGGAATATTGAAGGCCGGCGGCGCCTACCTTCCGCTGGATATCTCCTATCCTCCAGAATTGCTGAGATATATCTGCCGTGACAGCGGTCTAACCCTCACCCTCGTTGAGCAAGCGTTGCCGCAGAGTGTCGGGATTTCAAATTTTTGGAGCGGCGAGATCCGTTATATTAGCCATTCTGGGTTGATCGAACCTTCGGGTGGCCCTGCGACAGCGGCGACCGGGGCGGCGGCGGAAGACGCCCGTGGCGGCGACACTGGGGTTGACGCGGACGATCTAGCTTACGTGATGTACACCTCTGGGTCGACCGGGCGTCCGAAGGGAGTCCTGATCCCTCATCGCAGCATCGTTCGCCTGGTGACGGACTGCAATTTCGTCAACCTGGGGCCAGAGGAGGTGATTCTTCACCTCGCCCCTCTCTCGTTCGACGCCTCAACCTTTGAACTGTGGGGGGCGCTTCTCAACGGTGGAAAGCTGGCAATTGTTTCGGCCCCGCACCCTTCTCTCGACGATATCGCCGAAGCCATTCGTGTGAATGGCGTCACGACGCTCTGGCTGACCGCCGGCTTGTTTCATCTCATGGTCGAGAGTCGGCTGGACGGGTTGCAGCCGTTGCGCCAGCTTATCGTGGGCGGCGACGTATTGTCACCTCCGCACGTCGCCAAGGCTCTGAGCGCGCTGCCGCACTGTCGTATCGTCAACGGCTACGGGCCCACCGAGAATACGACATTCACGTGCTGCTACACGATCCCACGAAGTCCGCCGCCCTCGGGACCAATTCCGATCGGATCGGCCATTCAAAATACAAATGTCTACGTCCTCGATGCCGATAGGCGGCCTGTCCCGGTCGGCGAGGAAGGAGAGCTTTACGCCGGCGGCGCGGGCGTGGCGTTGGGCTATCTGAACCAGCCAGAACTTACCGCAGAGAAGTTTGTCGAGGACCCTTTCGCGCCACAAAGCGGCGCTCGTCTTTATCGCACCGGGGATCGAGTGCGGCAGAGGCCAGACGGAATCATTGAATTCCTTGGGCGAGTCGATCGACAAATAAAGCTAAATGGCAAGCGCATCGAGCTCGACGCGATCGAGGCGGATCTTCGGTCCGAAGGAACGGTTCAAGACGCGGCTGTCATCGCTCGTGTCGATCCAACGGGCCGCCGCTCCTTGGCTGCCTTTGTGACTCCCCGCGGCCTCGATCCCCACGCGCTCCGGCGATCGCTCCGGGCGCGGCTGCCGGATTTCATGGTCCCCGCGTCGATCACTGTCCTTGAGTCTTTACCGTTGTCGCCAAACGGGAAAGTGGACCGCGGGCAACTCGCCGGCCTCGAACCTGCTTCCGAGCCCGCGGCTGGCCCCGCCTTGTCACGGCCGAACGGCTCAACGCAAAGCCAACTGCGGGACATCGTGGCCAATGCTCTTGGGCGGGATGGCATTGGGCTTGAGGACAATTTCTTCGATCTCGGCGCGTCGTCTTTAGACCTTATTCGAATTCACGCGAAACTCGTCGAGGCATTCGGACCGATTTTGACTGCAGTCGATTTGTTCGGCCATCCAAATATCAAGGCAGCCGCAGCAAAAATCGATGGCGAGATCGACGGCGCGACGACATTCATTTCGACCGCCGAACGCGCGAGCAAGCGCTCTGCCGCTCTGCGCCGCGCGCAGCTCACGGCCGGAAGAACGGTGACGACATGAGCGGGGCGAACGAAACCGAAGGCCGTATCGCGATCATCGGCATGTCGGGGCGATTTCCGGGCGCGCAGGACATTGCGACGTTTTGGCGGAATCTGAGTAACGAAGTCGAGAGCGTCACCTTCTTTAATGATGACCAACTGGAAGACGGCGTCGAGCCATCGACGCGGGCATCGGCCAGTTACGTCAAGGCTCGCCCGGTGCTCCCCGATGTCGACCAGTTCGACGCGGGATTTTTTGACATGCGCGATCGGGAAGCGGCGCTGACGGACCCGCAGCATCGCATTTTTCTTGAATGCGCGTGGGAGGCGCTGGAGGACGCCGGTTACGATCCCGCAGCCTATCGAGGCGCCATCGGCGTATTCGCCGGTTGCAGCATGAACACGTACTTTCTCAACAACGTCTGTCGCGATCGCAAGGTCATCGAGGACTTCACTGATACGTTTCAGGTCGGCGATTATCCTGTCCTCATGGGGGCAGGGCGAGAATTCCTCGCTACCCGCGCGGCGTACAAGCTGGACTTGCGGGGCCCGGCTCTGACCGTTCAGACTGCCTGCTCGACCTCGCTGGTCGCGGTCGTGCAAGCCTGCCAGAGCCTGCTCTTGTACCAGTCCGACATGGCGCTGGCAGGCGGCGCATCGGTCTCGTTTCCGCAGCATCGCGGCTATCTGCATCAGGAAGGCGGCATGGTTTCGGCGGACGGTCATTGCCGGCCGTTCGACGCGTCCGCCACCGGCACGATCTTCGGCAGCGGCGCGGGCGTCGTCCTCTTGAAGCGACTGGAGGACGCGCTCGCCGACGGCGACCAGATCTACAGCGTCATCCTCGGCTGCGGCCTCAGCAATGACGGGGCTGGGAAGGTTGGTTTCACCGCGCCAAGCGTCGACGGTCAGGTCGCCGCCATCGAGCAGGCTCTGGCGCAGGCGGGCGTCGCAGCTGACAGCATAAGCTACATAGAGTGTCATGGCACCGCAACGCCCTTAGGCGATCCGATCGAGGTCACGGCGCTCACCAAAGCGTTTCGGAAGTCGACCGAGGCGCAAGGCTACTGCGCTATTGGTTCGGTCAAGGGAAACATCGGCCACTTGGACGCCGCCGCGGGTGTGGCTGGCCTGATCAAGACGACCCTGATGCTCCGCCACCGCGAGCTGGCGCCGAGTTTGAATTTCCAGGCCCCCAACCCGCGCATCGCGTTCGAAGGCGGACCATTCTTCGTCAACGCCACTCGCGCTCCTTGGCCGGGTGGCGTCGAAGCGCGTCGCGCCGGCGTGACTTCCCTGGGTGTGGGCGGCACGAACGCCCACGTGGTATTGGAAGAGCCGCCCACGCGCGTCGTGGCGAACGCGGCGCCGCGGCCGGAGCTGCTGGTGCTCTCCGCGCGGTCCCCCTCCGCGCTAGCGCAGATGCGGGCGCGGCTCGGGGACCATCTGGCGGCGAACCCTGACGCGCCACTCGCCGACATTGCGTTCACATTGCAGCGCGGGCGCCGGCGCTTCCGTCACCGATTCGCCGTCGCCTGCCGGGATCATGCGGACGCTCAGGCCCTGCTGTCCCGAACGCCCTCTCCCCGCGTAAACCTGGGAGAAGCAGCCGACGCGCCGCCGTCCGTGGTCTTCATGTTTCCAGGACAGGGCGCGCAATACGTCGGGATGGCGCGTGGGCTTTACCAGCGCTTCCCAGTGTTCCACGCTGAACTGGATCGCTGCGCTGAGATCTTGTCGGCGGAGGATATCGATCTCATCGAGGCGCTCTACGGCCGCGACGATCCGTCGCAATCTGAACGTCTGGCGCTGACCGGCGTCGCCCAACCGGCCATTTTTTCGGTGTCCTACGCCCTCGCCCGGCTCTGGCAGAGCTGGGGGGTGAACCCCGCGGCCTGCGTCGGCCACAGCGTGGGTGAATTCGTCGCCGCACATCTCGCGGGCGTGTTCTCCCTGCCGGACGCGCTCGGTCTCATCGCGGCGCGCGGGCGGCTGATGCAAGCGCTGCCGTCGGGCGGCATGCTCAGCGTGCGGTTGTCGGAGGCCGAGGTCCAGCCGTTGGTTGGCGATGAGGTCGCGCTCGCGGCGATCAATGGCCCGACGAACGTAGTCCTCGCGGGACCGCATGAGGCGCTGGGTGCGGTTATGCGGCAGCTCGATGCGCGGGGAGTCCCTCATCGGCGGCTGCATACATCGCACGCGTTCCACTCGCCGATGATGGAGCCGATGATCGGGCCGCTCTCGGAGCGGGTAGCGGACGTTGCGCTGCACGAACCGTCGACGCCCTATATTTCGAGCGTCACCGGCGACTGGATTCGGACGGATGAGGCGACATCGCCTGCCTATTGGGCGCGGCACGCGCGCGACCCCGTCCGCTTCGCCGACGGGGTCAAGACGCTCACGGCGGCGGGCCCTTCGATTCTGTTGGAGGTTGGGCCCGGGGTCACCCTTTCGACCTTGGCGCTGCAGACAGTCCGGGATCTCGTCGGTCGGACCTTCGGTTCGCTGCCGGACGCCAGCGATCCGACGGCCGACGAAGAGACCATGCTGTCTGCGCTGGGGAAACTATGGGTCAGCGGCGTCGCGCCTGATTGGGCTTCGGTTGGGGACGGACCGCGCTCACGCGTATCGCTGCCGACCTACCCGTTCGAGCGCCGCCGCCATTGGATCGAGGCGCCCGCCAGGGGAGCGGCAAGTTCGGCGCCGAGCGTTTTCATCACCGCCTGCAATCGTATCGGTTGAGGCGGAGACGGCCGCGGTTTCGCTGGCTGGATCAGGGCAGGCTCAAGAGGCTGAGATGGACGGAATTCGCGAATCGATCGCCGAGATCCTGCAGGATGTCTCTGGTGAAACTGTCGATCCTGCGGCGACCCTGACGTTCCTCGAACTCGGCTTCGACTCGCTCCTGCTCAGCCAGGTCGCGCAACAGATTCAGCGCCGTCTCAAGGTCAAAATCGCCTTCCGTCAGTTGCTCGGCGATCTGTCGACGATCCACGCGCTCGAGCGCTTCATTCGGGCGGAGGCGCCGGCCGCGGTGAAGCGTCCGGTCGCCACGTCCGCGCCCGCAGCGGCGACCGCGGTCGTCAGCCCGCCGGCGCCCGCCTTCGCCCCGCCGCCGACCGGCCTAGGCGGAACGAACGCCGGCGTCGCGGAGATCATGCGCGCTCAGATGGAGGCGATGTCGAGCCTGATCCAGGGGCAGCTGGATGCGCTTAAGCGGCTGGGGTCGTCAGACAGCGTCATTGTGGCCGCTGGATCGGGGTCCCCGACGATTGCGTCTGCTTCTCAAGCACAACACGCGGCAGCGCCTGCGGCCGTATCCGAGGCCGAGCGGCAGCCTTCGCGATTCCAGGCCTATCGGGCCGACGCCCGCGGCGCCGGCGCCGTCTCTCCCGGGCAGAGACGACACATCGACGCGCTCGCAGCGCGTTTGGCTGCGAAGACGGGAGGCTCCAAGCAGCGCACGGCTGCGGCCCGGCCAACGCTCGCGGATCCCCGGGCGGCCGCCGGCTTCCGACCGGAATGGAAGGAACTCGTCTACCCTCTGATCTGTGACCGCTCGAGCGGCTCGCGCATCTGGGACATCGACGGCAACGAATATATCGATCTCGTCAACGGCTATGGACCGACGGCGTTCGGACACTCGCCCGATTTCGTCGTCGAGGCGATCAAGGAGCAGTTGGAGAGAGGTTTCGCAACCGGGCCACAAGCGGAATTGGCGGGCGAAGTCGCCGCGCTGTTCACCGAGATGACCGGCAATGAGCGGATGACGTTCTGCAACACCGGCTCGGAAGCGGTGATGGCCGCCCTGCGCGTCGCGCGGGCCGTCACGGGCCGCGACAAGGTGGTGATGTTCAACGGCGACTATCACGGCCAGTTCGACGAGGTTCTGGTGCGCAGCGCCCGCCGGCCGGGAGGCCCTCCACGCTCGGCGCCGATTGCAGCCGGCATTCTGCCGTCCGCGGTCGAGAACATGGTCGTGCTCGACTATGGGGCGCCGGAGTCGGTCGAATGGATCCGGCAGAACGCCGACGATCTGGCGGCGGTCATCGTCGAGCCGGTGCAGAGCCGCCATCCCGATCTGCAGCCGTTCGAATTTCTGCGCACCCTTCGCCAGATCACGGCGGATAAGGGCGTCGCCTTCATCATGGATGAGATCGTCACCGGCTTCCGCACTCATCCCGGCGGGATGCAAGCCGTGACGGGAATCCGGGCTGATCTGGCGACGTACGGAAAGGTGATCGGCGGCGGGCTGCCGATCGGCATCCTTGCCGGCAAGGCGAAATTCATGGACGCCCTCGATGGCGGCCAATGGAGCTACGGCGACGAGTTTGTCCCCGAAGTCGCCCCGACGTTCTTCGCCGGCACCTTCGTTCGCCATCCCCTCGTGCTGGCGGGCGTGCGCGCGGTGCTGAAACACCTGAAGGCGCAGGGCCCGGCGCTGCAGGAGCGGATCGCCGGGCGCGCCGCCGATTTGGCCGAAGCGCTAAGCGAGATTTTCGCCCGGCATTCGCTCAAGGCGAAAGTGGAGCGCTACTCGAGCTTTCTCTATTTTACCCTGCACGCCGACGGGCCGCTTGCAGGACTCCTGTTCTACCACCTGCGCGATCGCGGCATTTACGTCCAGGACGGGTTCCCGCTGTTCCTGAACGCGGCGCATAGCGAAGAAGACGTTGCGCGGATCGCCGCCGCGTTCGACGACAGCCTCGATGAGATGGCGCGGGACGGAATCATCGGTGGCGTCGAAACGGCCTTGGCGGCGGCCGAGACCGCAGCAAACCTTACCAATGCGACCGTGCCGCTCACCGAGAGCCAGACCGAAATCTGGCTGTCCGCGCAGAACGGGGATGAGGCGTCCTGCGCGTTCAACGAATCCGTGACGCTCCGGTTGAACGGTCCGCTCGACCTCTCCGCCTTGCGCACTGCTATGGAAACGATCATGGCGCGCCATGACGCGCTGCGGGCGAGGTTCAGCCCCACGGGCGAGACGATGACCATCTCGCCGGACAGGGATTTTCCCTGCCCAATGACCGATCTTTCGCAGGGGCAAACCTCAGCGGACGGCGCCTTGACCGCGTACCTCCAGGCGGACGCGTCAACGCCGTTCGACCTCGTCGAAGGGCCGCCGATCCGGGCGCGGCTGTTCAAGCTCTCCGAGACGGCGCACGCGCTGGTCCTGACCGCCCATCACATCATCTGCGACGGCTGGTCGGTCAATGTCATCATCACAGAACTGGCGGAGATTTACGCGAGCCTGCGTGAACAGCCGGCAGCCCGATCTCGGACCCGTGCTGCCGTTCAGCGAGTTCGCTCGGGCGCTCTCCGCCCGCGCCCCCGTGGAACATGCGGCGAATGCGAGCTACTGGGCGGCGCAGTTCGCGCATCCGCCCCGACCGATCGACCTGCCGACGGATCGGCCGCGCCCAGCGATGAAGTCCTATGCCGGAAGGACAGCCGGCCGGCGGATCGGTGCAGAGCTCTATCGTTCGGTGAAGGCCGCCGGCGCCAAGCAGGGCTGCTCGCTGTTTGTGACGCTCCTCGCCGCCTTTGAGGCGCTGATGGGGCGGCTCGCCGGGGAAGAGGGGCTAGTGGTCGCGGTCCCGACTGCGGGACAATCGCTGGTCGAGGACCGGGCGCTCGTCGGCCATTGCGTGAATTTCCTGCCCATCCGCGGCGGTTGGGCTCGCGAGGCGTCGTTCGCGGACCATCTGCGCTCTGTCGGCCGACAAGTGCTCGACGCTTACGAGCACCAAGACTACACGTTGGGCACGATCGTACGGGAGCTTGCGCCCCCGCGCGAGGTCAACCGGCTCCCGCTGACGGAACTCCAATTCAACCTCGAGCGGCTGACGAGCCGGATCGAAGCCGCTGGACTGTCGATCGACGTCGAGCCGAACGCCAAGGCCTTCGTGAACTATGATATTTTCTGGAACGTTATCGAGTCCCCGGAAGGCTTGCGCATCGATTGCGACTACAACACCGACCTGTTCGACGAAGCAACGATTGTTCGGTGGCTCGCGTGCTATGAGGCGCTGCTTGAGTCGGTGGTCGCGGACTCCAAAGAGCCCGTCACCCGGATCTCCTACATCCCCCGCGCCGAACTGCACGAGATTATCCAAGGATTCAACGACAGCCGCGCCGACTATCCGCGCACGCAATGCGTCCACGCGCTGATCGAGGAACAGGCGCGTGCAACTCCCGGCGCCGTTGCGCTGGCGTTCGACGGCGCCACCGTGAGCTACCAGGATCTGGATGCGCGGGCCAACCGGCTGGCGCATCACCTGCGCGCGCGGATCGGATCAGATGGCGGGCGAATCGGAGTCCTGGTCGAACGCTCGCCGGACATGGTCATTGCGCTCCTGGCGATATGGAAGGCGGGCTTCGCCTATGTTCCGCTCGATCCTGCCCATCCGCAGGCGCGGCTGCGCTATATCCTTTCCGACGCCGGCGTTTCAGGCGTGGTCAGCAGCCTCTCCGCGAAGCTCGAACTTCCGCCGGACCTCGCAGTTGTCCACTTGGAGTCGGAGCGGCAGGCGATCGAGAGCTTGCCGGCTTTGGCGCCCAGCGCCAATACGAACGCCGAGGCAACCGCTTACCTGATCTACACATCGGGGTCGACCGGGGCGCCGAAAGGGGTGGAGGTCACGCATCGCTCCTTGGTCAATCTACTGTGCAGCATCGCGCATCGGCCCGGCGTAGGACGAACCGATACGCTTCTCGCGATCACAACGATCGCTTTCGACATTGCCGCGCTCGAGCTTTTCACGCCCTTGCTGGTTGGGGGGACGGTTGCGATTGCGAGGCGGGATGACGTCTCGGACGGGAACCGGCTGCTTGCCGCCATCGATCGGTCGGGGGCGACGATCCTGCAAGGCACGCCCGCTTCATGGCGGCTCATGCTCGAGGCCGGCTTCCGCTCTCGGCCAGGGTTCAAAATGCTGTGCGGCGGCGAGGCGCTCCCGCGCGACTTGGTTGACCGGCTCCTTGAGGGCGGGGGCGCCTTGTGGAACATGTACGGGCCAACGGAAACGACGGTCTGGTCCTCCTGCGGCGAAGTTCTGGCCGGAAGCGATCCGATCACAATCGGCCGGCCCATCGCGAATACGCAGCTGCACGTTCTCGACCGCTACGACCAGCCTGCGCCATTCGGCGTATCCGGCCAGCTGCATATTGGCGGTGAGGGTGTCGCCAAGGGATATTTCAGGCAGGACGCACTGACCGCCGACAAATTCATCCCCGACCCATTCAAGCTAAGCGCCCGATTGTACCGCACCGGCGATGTCGCCCGGCGGCTGCCGAGTGGCGAGATCCAGGTTCTTGGCCGCGCGGATACGCAGATCAAGTTGCGTGGCTTCCGCATCGAGCTCGAGGAAATCGAGGCGGTGCTGTCCCGCCGCGTCGGACCGGCCGCGGTCGCCCTGCGCGAGGACACGGCGGCCAAGCCGATACTGGTCGGATATCTGGCCGGCGTCTCGGCGGAAGCGACGCCGGATGCCGTGGTGCGCACCCGCCTCGCCGAAGACCTGCCGGATTACATGATCCCCTCGATCTGGGTGCGGCTCGACTGCCTGCCAATGACGCCGAACGGAAAGCTCGATCGCGCCGCGCTGCCCGCGCCAGACGTCACGGCCCCGCAGGAACAGGCGTTCGCAGCACCGAAGACGCCCTTGGAAGAATCGCTGGCTTTGATCTGGGCGGGGGTTCTCAAGTTGGACCGCGTGAGCCGCGACAGCGATCTGTTCTCCCTGGGAGCCGACTCGATCCATCTGTTCCAGATCGCGGCGCGCGCCAATCGCAACGGGATCCGTGTCAGCGCGCGGCAATTGCTAGACCATCGAACGGTCGCTGCGCTGGCGGCGCTGCTGGAGACAGAGGCTGACAGGCCGTCCGCAATTCCAGAATCGCGCCCCAACCCACTGCGACGGCTGTACCCGGTCAGCGCCAAACGGGGTGGGGCGACATGAACCCCGCCCCGACGCTTACGAGGCTGAGTGAGACCGACGTAACCGCGACGGCAGAGGAGTCGAACGTATCGACCTCGATGAGAACGCAGCCTAACGTTCAATATCCTGCTTCCCTAGGGCAGCGGCGCTTCTGGCTGCTGGACAAGCTCGAACCCGGCAATCCCGCCCTCAACGTCGCGGTGCGGTGGCGCATCGAGGGCGATCTGTCGGCGAATTTGATTGAAAAAGCCTTCGCTCAGATTGTCGAGCGCCACGAAACGCTGAGGACCTCGTTCATCGAGATTGATGGAGAGCCGTTCCAGGTCGTGCAGCCCGACGTCTCATTGCGCGTTCCGTGCATCGATCTGACGGTGCTGGCCGAGGCTGAGGCCTTCGCAGAGTGCGATCGTATCGCACGCATCGAGGCGGCGACGCCGTTCAACCTGGCAATCGCGCCGTTGATCAGCGTAACGCATGTCCGGGTGCGGCCCGACGTCGCCATCGTACTCGTCACCGCGCATCACGCTGTGTGCGACGGCTGGTCGATCGGCCTGCTGGCGCGCGAAATGGGCGTCATCTGTGCGGCTTTGCAGGCGGGCCGTCACCCGGACCTACCGACTCTCCCGGTCACCTATGGCGATTACGCGGCTTGGCAAAGGGAGACGGTCGCCAGCGGCCTCGCGCCGGAGATCGCTTATTGGTCCCGCGCCCTTAGCGGAGTTGAGTTTTTCGAGCTGCCGACCGATTTCCCACGCAAGCCAATGCAAGGATCGACGGGAGCCATCCAATCGCAGTTGCTGGACTTGGACCTGACAGACAGGCTCCGCGCGGTTGCTCGCCTAAATGGTTGCACGCTGTTCATGCTGGCGTACGCCGCCCTGGTCACACTGCTGCATCGCTATACCGGCGCTACAGACATTGCGGTGGGGACACAAGTCGCCGGGCGAGACCAGGTGGAGACTGAAAATCTCGTCGGGCTGTTCGTCAACACCCTCGTGCTGCGAGCCGATCTGACGGGTGAGCCGAGCTTTGCTGCGCTGTTGGATCGGGCCCGTAGCGTCATCGCGGATGCGCTCGAGCATGAAGCGATGCCGCTCGAGAAGATCATCGAGGTCCTGACGCCAAAGCGCCACCCAGGTCATAATGCGGTCTTCTCGGTGAATTTCATCTACCAAAGATCATTCATCGAAAACGCCGATTATGGGACGTTCAGGCTCGTGGACCTACCCTCGTGGTCAGCCGGCGCGATACATGACCTGAATTTCTTTATGGTCGAGCGGCCGGAAGGCTGGCGCCTGTCCTGTGAATACAACACCGGCCTCTACCTGCAGACTTCGATCGAGCGGCTGCTTCGGCATTTCGTTAACGTCCTATCTGCGATCTCGGCCGACCCGACGCTGCCCATCGCGGCCATCCCGATTGTCGATGCGAGCGAACGTCACCATCTGGTGGTCGAGTGCAACGACACCGCGGTTGCGTATCCCCGCGACCTGACGTTCCCACATCTCTTCGCGCGTCAGGCGGCGAAGACGCCCGGCGCCATCGCAATTGTCGCGGGAGCGCAATCGCTCACCTATCGGGAGCTCGAGCAACGCTCCGATGCGCTAGCGCGGCGACTGATAAGCCTCGGCTTCGGACCGAATGCGCGGGTTGGGGTGTTCGTCAATAGGACCGCTGATCTGGTCATTGCCCCGCTGGCGATCTTGAAAGCGGGGAACGCCTACGTTCCCCTCGATCCGACCTACCCACCCGGACGGCTGACCCAAATCATCGAACAGTCAGGGTTGGTTGCTATCCTAGCGCAATCGGAGATCGTGCCGCTGTCCCTGCGCTCTGTGCCGATCGTTGCGATCGACAATATGTCCGAGCCGGGGACAACGGCCGAATTGCCAACGCTGCCTTCGATCAGTCCGGAGGATACCGCCTACGTCATTTTCACCTCGGGTTCGACCGGCCAACCGAAAGGTGTGCAGAATTCCGCACGGGGCGCTGACCAACTTTCTCTGCGCCATGCGCGGGACGCCCGGCTTCGCAGCGCGAGACACCATCGTCGCGGTTACTACGATCTGTTTCGACATCGCTGCACTGGAACTTTTCCTTCCACTCACGGTCGGCGCAAACGTCGTGATCGCCGGCGAGGAGGAAACGAGGGACGGGCGCCTGCTGCTGTCTTTGCTGAGGCGGGCGGGGGCGCGCGTTCTGCAAGCGACGCCGGCGACGTGGGAGCTTTTGATTGAAGCAGGCTGGCGAGGCGATCCGCAACTGAGGATGCTGTGCGGCGGCGAGGCCCTGCCCCGCCATCTGGCGGATCGTCTATTGGACCGCAGCCCCGAGCTGTGGAACATGTACGGCCCAACGGAGACGACCATCTGGTCGTCAGCCAGACGCATTACACGCGGCGACGGCCCGATCCTGATTGGGCCGCCGATCGCCAACACGCAGTTCTATATCGTTGACCGCAACGATGGGCTCGTTCCGCAGGGCGGGGTCGGCGAATTGATGATAGGCGGCGACGGGGTTGCCGTTGGTTATTGGGACATGCCGGCGCTGACCCAAGAGCGCTTTCCGGCCGATCGGTTCCGCGGCGCGCCAGGCGCGAAACTGTACCGGACCGGCGATCTGGTGCGGATGCGCCAGGATGGCGAATTTCAGTATATCGGCCGGACCGACCAACAGATCAAACTGCGCGGTTTCCGGATCGAACTCGGTGAGATCGAGGCGGTTTTGTTGCGGTGCGACGCGGTTCGCCGTGCGATCGCAATTACCGGCGAAATCGCGTCCCGCGAGACCGCCATTTTTGCCTATGTCGAACTGCGTGGCGACACAGCGGCGCGTCGCGCGCAGATCATTGAAGGGCTCCGGGCCGACGTTGCGGCGATGCTGCCTGGTTACATGCGGCCACGGGATATCGTTGTTCTTGACGTCATCCCACTGCTGCCGAACGGCAAGATCGACCGCCGGGCGTTGCCCCTGCCTAGTCCCGAGCAAAAGGCCGGACCCGCTCGGTTGCAGCCGTTGGACGATCTCGAAACCCGTCTTGCGCAAATATGGCGGGAAATCCTTGGGGTGGAGTCGGTCGACGCATCTGCGGATTTCTTCGAGCTGGGCGGTCACTCCTTGCTCGCCGCTCGTCTGCTCGCCCGTGTTGAGGCCGCGTTTGGGCATCGAATCAGCATGTCCGCGCTGTTCGAGTCGCCCGGCTTCACTGCGTTCGCCAACCTGCTTCGTTCCCCGCGCCAGCAGGACTTCGACTTCCGCGAGGTTGTACGGATAGGGTCGCGCCATGCCCAGCGCAGCCTCTTCGCCATCAATAACACGGGCATCTTCCTGACGCTCTCGCAGCGCCTCAACGAAGATCTGTCGATCGCGGCGCTGCAACTTTTCGATCCGTCGACCGAAAGAGACAACTTGCCCGTCACGATCAAGGAAACCGCCGGTCAATATGTCCGACTGATCCGGGAAATTCAGCCCAGAGGCCCCTACGCGTTGGTCGGATGGTGCAATGGAGGCACACTGGCGTTCGAGACGGCCCGTCAGCTCCTGGAGTCCGGAGAAGTTGTATCGCGCGTCTTCATGATCGACACATGGGTTCCGGGCTATTTCAAGCGTCTCGGCCGGCTTCGATCGAAGCTGGCGGACTACAACTATAGGTGGCGGTTGATCCTGTTGGACTGGGCCACGGTGCGGTCCGGGCAAAAATCGTTCTGGGACTTCATTGCCAATCGCAGCACGATGCGCCGTTTCTATCGTCGCGATCCAATCGCCGAAGGGGCCGCGGAACCTGCCTATGCCACGGCGCAAGCTTACGACCGTTGGCTGCTCGGTTACACAACCGCGATGGTGCATGATTACAACCCAACACCCATTGGAGCGCCATTGACCATTTTCCGGAGCACGAGTGAGCCGGCCGGTCAATTCCTCGATCCTAAGCTGGGTTGGGATGGAATGGCGGCAAATGGCGTCGATCTGGTCGTTGTTCCAGGCGATCACTTCACAGTTTTCAAAGAGCCCGGCGCATCGATCATGGCGAAGGCTATCGAGGCTGCTCTCCGGTCCGACATTGACGATGTCGTGCACGACGTCACGGATGCGCATCCAAATATCGTGACGAAGTCATAGCGTCGTGCGCGCGATCAGCCGAGCTTGGAGGGGAGCCGCCGCGTCCGGAGACCGATCGAAGCCGGGATTTCCGGCGATATTGGGTTCGATCGCAGTGTCTTGCGCGGTCTTTTGGAAACCCCTGTCAGTGATTGTTGTTTTCGCGGCTCTCGTTTTGGGAATTGTCGTGGGAATTCATTTTATCCCTTATCTACCGCCGCCCGCCGGCCCATTTCCGGTGGGAACGGCTCTGTGGGGAATCGATCGCCCCGGCGCAGTCTCGCTCCCGTCGGCCAGCGGAGGTTGCCCGCTGTCGGTACAGCTCTGGTATCCGGCGGAGCCGGGGAGCGGCGATGGACGTGCGCCGTACCGTCCGAATGGCGCGGGCTTATTTTCGGTTGCGCGGTGGGTTCGCACCAGCGCAACACTGAACGCCTCGCTCTCGGCGCGCCGAACGCGGTATCCAATCCTTGTGTACTTGCCTGCGTGGGACGGCTCGCAGGGGGAAAACACCGTCTTTGTGCAGGACCTGGCCAGTCGTGGCTTCATCGTTGCTGCGATCGGATATGACGATCCGGCGTGCGCGGGCGTGGATGAATCAGCCGGCGAAGCCGCCACCACCGGCCTTGATTTGTCGTCGCAGGCTGCGTTCGAACACACAGTCGGCGTCGCCCATCAAAAAATTACCAGGGTCGCGAACGCGGTATCGCGTGTCATCGATGCATTGGAGACGCTGGATCGTATCGACCCCGCTGGCCGGTTCCGTGGTCGTCTTGAACTCGATCGTATCGGCGTCGTGGGATACTCGCTAGGCGGCGCGATCGCCGTGCAGTCGTGCTGGCGGGATCAGAGACTGAAAGCCGCAGTCAACATTGACGGGTGGCTGTTCGATGCGGCGCCCGGCGGTTGGATCGAACAACCATTCATGATCATCAGCGACGACACTCCCCCGGCAACGCCGGCCGACCTCAGCAGCTCAGATCCCGAGCGTCGCCATCGGGCTATACTGAATGACATGGATGATCGCCGTATTACCAAGGAATTTACGAAGCATGGCGGTGTATACGTCGTCGCCGTGGACAGCGAACACGGAGATTTCAACGACTCGGTCTATTTGAGGCGCCGCGCTTTGCTCTTCGGGCCGAAGAATAACGGCGCTGCAATACGGATCGCGGCCGATTATTCAGCAGCGTTCTTTGGGAAGATACTGAACGGTGAGGAATCACCACTCTTTTCCAACCCATCTCCTAGCGTTCGGTTGCAGACATGGAAAAGCCCCGCATGAGACGAGGCGAGTACAAAATGACCCTCGAAGCCCGGTTACAGACTGCCTATTCCAATGGTTATCGGCTCTGCACGGTCGCCGTATTGATCCGACAGGATGAAAGGGGAATGTGATGTCGCCAGAGATCCTATCCGACCCCGATGGGCAGTTCCCGTCGACCTACAACCGGTCGACCTTCATGTTTCGGCACGGCCTGTCCGGCCATCCGCTCCTACAATTGTCCAGTCTTATCGACCTCGCGGGCCGGCTGGAGAAGTACGACGGCTGCTATTGGTCCAACGGTCCGGCCGAGGTGACCGACCGGTGGGAGAAAGGCGCCGACCGGCGCCAGTCCCTAAGGAAGACGCTTGAAAACATTAAGGAGAACGATTCGCTCGTCATCCTGAAGTTCGTCGTTCATGATCCGATTGCAGGTCCGTTTTTCTGCGACGTCCTAAAAACCATCATAAGGCTCGTCGGCCCGACGATGGCCGGGGATGTGCTGGTTGGCCGCGCCAACATCCTGATCGCCTCGCCGCACCGGATAACAGCGTTCCACATCGATTCTGACGTCAATTACCTGCTCCAAGTCGCGGGCGACAAGTCTTTTGCGGTTTTCGACCAGACGGACCGCACCCTCGTCACCGACGAGGAGCGGGAACTCTTTTTCAATGGGGACGAAAGCGCAGCGTCCTTTAAACCCGATCGGCAGAGCGAGGGAACGGATCACGATCTCCGGGCGGGATTTGGCGTTCATGTCCCTTGCATGGCCCCGCATTGGGCCCACAACAGGGATCAGGTGTCGATAGCGGTCAGCTGTTGCTTCGATCTCGCCTCCATTCAGCGGCTGGGTCTAGTCTACAAGACCAATCGGCGGCTTCGGAGTCTGGGGATCAGACCGAGCTCCCCACGTGACCAAACCTGGAGCAACGGCGCGAAGCTTTTGGGCGCGAGGACGGCGGTCGCGATGCGCAGCCTGCTCCGACCTCAAGCGGCGGCGCATCGGGAGGCGTCGGGTTGGACGCCGGTGTAGCCAGACCCGGGCCGGCGTTGAAGGACGACCTAGAATCAGAATGAACCCGTCTGCCTCAACAGGAGTATCGCAGAGTGACTCGGCTCAATTCCCAAATGTCAGGCATTCCAGGCCTTATTCCGCCTGATGTGCTAATTTTCCTTCGGTTGCCGAAGACCGGCGGCAACACCATGGACCAAGTGCTTGAGCACTGCCTCCCTGGTCAATGGTTCTATCCCCATGAATTGGTGGTGCCCTCCGCATTGTTGATTCGACCCACCGAGGGAGTCGCTCAGAAATTCCGACAACTCACCGTTGAGCAGCAACAGTCCATCCGTTGCCTGATTGGCACGCACGTCGCAATGGACGTTGACACGATTTTCGCAAGGCCCTGCAAGTTCTTTACGGTCGTACGGCATCCTGTAGATCGGGTGATCTCGAGCTTTTTCCATAATCGCACCGAGACCCATCTGATAAGCTATCCCTTCATTAAGAATCTTTCGCTGGAGCAATACCTCGAAAGCGGAATCGGCTTAGACGCCGACAATCACCAAGTTCGGGTATTGAGCGGGTGTCCAGAACTCGACGCCCCATGGGACCCGCACGGGCGGCCGATCTCGGCCCCGCCGGTGGAGCCTCGCCACCTTAAAATGGCAAAGGACAACATCGAGCAGCGCTTCATTGCTGCCGCTGCGCTAGAGCAGTTCACCGCGCTGATCTGGTTCTTAAAGCGACTCTACGGCTGGCCTTTGCGCCGGGTCATATTCCGGCGGCACAATGAGAACGCGGGCCGCAAAACCGAAACAGACGAGGGTCGGCCGCCGATTGAGCGGATATCTAAGGCCACGCGTCACCAATTGACCGAGATGAATCGTTACGATGTGGAACTCTACGAATGGGTGCGCGAACGATTTGCACAGCAGATTCGTCCGCTCGAACCAAGCTTCTCGCGCGAGGTCCGACGCTTCGAGATGCTGAACGCCGCCGCCCAGAAGTTGTACGGAACGGCCCCGGACCCGGTTCGTAAGCTGGCCAGCCGGATACTCTATACGCGTCGGGCTGCCTAGCCTAGCGAGGCTCCCGCTGTTATCACGAGCTTTTGGCGGGAGGGAGAGCTTCTGGCAGACCGCTCGGAATCCCTTCTGGCCGGTTGTCCGTCGACAAAAAGTCGACACCCGGCGTCAAGAGGCTGCTAGCGCTCCTATAATCGCCGAAGCTAATGATTGGGCCCCCTCGCGGATGATCGAGTTATGATCAACCCCGGCCAACTCAACTGCCACGACGCCTTTAGTGAAAAGTCCGTTCCATCCCAATTGCTTATCAGCCGCGCGAATGGCCGCGTAACGGTCATTCCCCTCCGCTCGAATTACAATCCCGCGGCAGCCGAGCGGCGTAGGGCGATAACTTCGATGCATATGTCTATAGAAGCGCATGAGCGTCGGCCAGCGGAGCGGAAGGCCTTCGACATCCAACGTCGTAGTCAGTTCCCCATAATCGGGCAACAGCGTTCGCTCGACGCGCGCCTTCGCCTTTCCCAACAGCCACCGCAAAGTAAGCGCAAATCGATTGATGCGGCCTGCAAGCGCCGCGCCGGTCAAGCGCCCAGCATCAGCAGGCGTTCCTAACCAACACTGTCGCAAATTCCTCAGCACGAAACGATAAATGCCCTCCATGCGCGCGGCTTTATCGATTATCACGACGGCGTCGACCTTTCCACCTCGCATTTGGAATTGTCGCCCGACCTCAAAAGCGAGGATGGCCCCGAAACTGTGGCCCGCAAGGATACACCGACCTGATCCTAAGTGTTCGTGCAGAGCTTCTACAAAAAGGCCCGCGAATTCTTCCAGACGGGGAATTGAGGAGACGTCGTTACTCTTCGCAGCCTCCAGCCAATCCGCAGGCCAAGGTACTTGAATCCCGTATATCGGACGGTCCTCTCCCATTAATTTCGCCAGACGCGGCTCGTCGGCCCCGGCGGATATGAAATAAAATGGCGTTTTCGTCCCCCCTTTTCGCAGGACGAAGACCAAAGGACTTTGATTTTCAGCGCTTGAATTCGTCAGGCTGCGCCTTGTTTCGAATTCAGCTTGAGCGACAGCCACGACCTCTCACCTCAATTGAAATTGATCGACCCGCAGGCGAAATGGCCAACTCAATTGTTGTCGCCAAGACAGACCGCGTCCGATCCTCGGTCATAGCCATGCTTTACTGGACAGTCCCGCGCATGCGTCCGAGCACGCCTTGCGGAGTCAGCCAAAGGCCAAGAAATGCTGCAACGCGCCAAAGTCGTGGCGAGCCGTGGCGGAACGCGCGGTACAGCAGTAGCGTCCGGGCGTGGCGCGCGCGCTCCTTCGCTGCACGAGGAGCCACCACGGCCAGGCAGAAGCCGCTATAGGCGCGAGGCGTTAGCAGGGGCCGCATCCGCTCGGCCCACTCTAGTGAGGATAACCACGTACCGCTCTTACTCAGGGACGGCCGAGCATCGTCGACGTAGAGCTTGACTAGGATCTCTGGCACTGTCTCTACGCGTACCGCGTTTTGCTTTGACAGCCGCAGCAGGAAATCCCAGTCGTCGTGAGGATTGTCGCCCCGGAACCGCAGGTCGCGGCAGAGCTTGCGTGGCAGTAGGTAGCTTGAGGTCTGGATGAAGCCGCGGCCAGCGAATGGCGAGCGTCGATCGAATAGATATTCGTCAATCGGCAGTATGTTGTCGTAGATCACTTGCGGGCGCACGAACGACTCCGTCGGCGTCACCACGCAGCTAAGGCACGTGATAAGGGCAGGGCTCCGGTCAGCCGCATAGGCCAATTGCTTGCCCAACTTCTCGGGCAGCCACTCGTCGTCATCGTCGAGAAAGGCGATCCATTCACCCTTGGCGTGATCCATTCCGACGTTGCGCGCG
Source organism: uncultured Alphaproteobacteria bacterium (assembly GCA_963753135.1). Classification (GTDB taxonomy): domain Bacteria; phylum Pseudomonadota; class Alphaproteobacteria; order Rhizobiales; family Beijerinckiaceae; genus Roseiarcus. The sequence continues at coordinate 86,973 of CAVWBA010000014.1, forward strand.
CCCGCCGCCGTCAACGATTGGGCATTTGCGATGACGCGCAAGCGCGGATCGTCGATCCTCTGAAGCAGGACGATCGTGTCGGGATCGGGGCCATCAACGACGACGATGACTTCGAGTTCACGCCAAGTCTGATAAAAGACGCTCGCCAGCGCACGCATCAGCAGCTTCGGGCGATGCAGGGTCGGGATGATGACGGACACCAGCGGTGGCGCCGGATGCTCCTCCACTCGATAGTCCGTCGCCTCCGCCCGGTTCATCGAGGCGTCTGTGGCGTAACGGGCGGCCTGCCCGGCCGTTGTTGAAATGGCGGAACTCACATCGTGCCCTGTGCCGTATCCAGGATCTGGCTATGGCTTACGTAATTGGAAACGAAAGCGGTCGTGCAATTGACCCAATACTACGCCGACGGGGCGCTTCAACTGGTCGAGCATGGGCGCACGGAATGGCGGCGTTGGACTGAGGCCCAGGCGGCGAAGATAGTAATTGGTCCGGTAGATCGCAGCCCGCTCGCTATCGTAGCTGTGGTAGTTGATACTCACAGATATCGAGATGTTGTCGCCGTTCTTCAGCCAATGCGGCGCGTTCAGCGGGATATGCACGCCCATGCCCGGCTCCATCATCAGCACGTCGGCGCGGTGCTGCAGATGCGGCTTGTAGGTCGCGGCATTGGTGTCCACAGAGTAGAAGCGCTCGACCTCCTCCTCGGGTGTTACCTCGCGATCCTCGGGCCGGAATAGGTTGATTTGCTTCTTCCCGCTCAGCTGCAGCAGGAAGTTGTTTTCGCTATCGATGTGGTAGGTCGTCAGTCGGTTCGGCGAGGTGATGAAGACAATCACCTCCTTCCGGCGCATCTTGCGCTCAAGTTGGCGACCGCTGACCTCCAAGATGTCCGACATGCAGCGATCCAGCAGCGCCGCGTAGCTGGCATCGGCATCCGCGCGCTTCAAGGCGATCCACGCACCTGCATTCTCGATGCGGTCGATTGTCTCGTCTACCGGGAACGGGGCGGGAGCGGTGCCCCAGCGCTGCCGAACGTCCTGCACGCCCGCGTCGTAGTACAAATCGTCCGGGCGCGTCGCCGCGGTGCTCCGCGCCAATTCAATGAGCCTGGGCAGCTGGAACAGAGGGTGGTTGCTCAGGTGGTGCCGGAAGACAAAATGCCGGCGATTAAACTTCTCGTGGAACACATCCCGATCGAGTTCGATCATCCGCCCGCCATTCGCTACTGCGGAGGCTCTTGGACTTTCCAGTACTTCGGACACGTCGCACCTCGTTACTACGGCGGTTGTTTCCACAGGGCAAAAGATCCCTATCTACGAGCGCAAAACCGATCATACAGCTCTGCCGATCTGCCTGCGCACCGGGATCGCCGCCGCCATGGCCGCAGCCTTCACTGCATCGTGCGCCGGGCGCTCCCCCGGGCGCGCCGGATCGATACGAAGGCGCCGCAGATAGGCATTGAACGAGCGCACCGGCGACCGCATCCGACCCTGACGGGTCTCATAGACGAAGGTGTAGGAAACTGAACGCGATCCGACCGTCTCCACCCAATGGGGCGCGTCCTGTGGCTGATGCAGGCCCGTCCCGGGCTGCAGCCGAAACAGATGTTCGGCGCCAGCGTCCCGACGCGCCAGATCGACCTGCCCGATAAACACCGCGTCGTCCAGACCTAGTCGTGCGGTCGGCCCAGGCGAGGTCATTCTGCGGCCTGCGGAAACGCAATCGCTCCTGTCTTTGCCCGTACCCGGCCGTCGATCCACGCGTATGTGAGGGCTAGACCAGCGGAAAGGGGCTGTTCGGGTCTCCAGCCAAGCTTCTCCTTGATCAATCTATTGTCGGAATTGCGGCCCCGAACTCCAAGTGGTCCCGGAATATGCCGTTTCTCGAGCTTCTTGCCGGCGATGGCCATGATGCTATCGGCAAGCTGATTGATCGTCACCATCTCATCGGAGCCGATATTCACTGGTCCCTCGAAGCCGGAGCGCATCAGCCGGACTGTTCCTTCGACGCATTCCGACACATACAGGAAGGATCGGGTCTGCTTGCCATCGCCCCAAATGTCGATCGTTCCCCCATTTGGCGTCATCGCGATCTTGCGGCAGAGGGCAGCCGGCGCCTTCTCGCGGCCGCCGTCCCAGGTCCCCTCAGGGCCGAAGATGTTGTGATAGCGGGCGATCCGAACCTCGATCCCACGACAACGGCCGAAAGCAAGATAGAGCCGCTCGCTGAACAGCTTTTCCCACCCGTACTCGCTATCCGGAGCCGCAGGGTAAGCGGAACTTTCTTCGCAGTTTGGCGAGTCCGGGTTTGTCTGGTTGTAGGCCGGATACATGCAGGCAGACGAAGAATAAAATACCCTCGGAATCAATCTTCTGCAGCAAGCATCAAGGATATTCAGATTAATTAGGCTTGAATTGTGCATAATATCGGCGTCATTCTCGCCAACAAATACAAATCCGGCGCCGCCCATATCCGCCGCCAGCTGATAAACCTCATCAAACCGACGGTCGATCACCTGCTTACAGAAATAGGGATCGCGAAGATCTCCAATGACAAAATCATCGGCTTCGCTTATCGCGTATTCATGGTTTTTCAGATCAACGCCACGAACCCAGAATCCGTCCGCCTTCAGGCGTTTGACTAAGTGCCCTCCAATAAAACCACCCGCGCCACATACTAATGCACTTCGCATTACGACCCTCCAGGATAATGGAAACTAGGTATTTGAGATCTCAGCATCTCGGTCAAGCTTAGACCCCTGACACAACGGATGTATTTGGGCAGCTCTGATGGGCCGCCGGCTTTCAATCCTTCCAAAATCACGGCGATCGATTCCAACGGAAGGACGCGTGATGAGACCCGACAATCTGACCTCGGCGCAGCCCGGCGCATCGCAATCGAGCCCCAATGCGGTAGGGACACGATCGGGTTCGGCGTAATTCATCTGGACGCCGTCACCGACGATCGCTGTGGCGGCGGCAAATCACGCCGCGACGTCGGCAAAAGCTAGGCAAACGGACCGGCTCGACAGCTCGCCGGCCGCCTTGTCCGAGGGAAAGGAAGAAATTCTGCACTCGTTCTCCAGAAGTGTTTCGTCAAGAATACCTCCGTTTCCTTCATCGGCGCCATTGCCCGAAAGGCGGTAAATTCTACGCCTTTCGGCCGCCAGAAGACCCACCCGGATGCAGGTTCCGGAAGCGCGATCCGGACGCGCACTTCATGGTCAAGCGGGCCAAGACCTATTCGACTACAAGGCGCATCCGGCGGTGGACTTGCGGAGCGGGCTTGTACACCGAGCCGAGATGAGGTCGGCCGACGGGCATGACGGACGCATGGCGAAGCGCTGATCCGTGACGACGAGGAAGCTTTTTTGCAGATAATGCCTACACCAGCCACGGCTTCGCGACGCGCTCGATGCGGGACGATGGGTGCCGAGGCGATCAGCAATGGGAGGCGACGCGCACGACCCCACGTTGGAACGGCCTTGTCGTGATGCTTGGTCGGCTGCTGTATAATGTCGTTCAAAAATAGGGGCTGAGTATCGATACCTTCGTCCGGACCCTGGTCGCGCCACCTCCGGAATTTGCGTGGGCTTGGGCGCTGGAGCGTCCTGCGTCCGAGCGACTAAGCGTCTGCGTTGTGCACGAACTCGCCATAGAAACGAGATCGACGCCGAGTGAGGACGAACTCATTCTTTGGTTCGGCGCTCCCGATCCTTGCGGCGGACCAAATCTTTTCAGTCATCTCAGCGAGGATGAACGAGCGCGAGCGGCAAGGTTTCGATTCGAAGCGGACCGCTGGGCCTTCACCGCCGCCCACGCCGGGCTACGCGCGCTGTTAGGACCGATGCTGCGATGTGCGCCTCATGCGCTGCGCTTCGCAGCTAGTGTGAATGGAAAGCCCTATCTTGATCACACGGGGCGATGCGGGGCAGTGCAGTTCAGCATAAGCCACACCCGTGGCTGCGTCGCCATCGCAGTGGCGGGATGCGCCGTCGGCGTTGACGTCGAGCGGCGCCGACCGATCCCTGATCTCATGGCTGTTGCGAGAACGGCATTTGGCCCGGAGGGGCAGGCAGCGCTGGCTGCCCGCCCGGGAGGGCCTGCGCGCTCGGCGCTGTTTTACAGATATTGGACTCTTGGCGAAGCGTTCATAAAGGCGACCGGTGAGGGCATCGCTCAGGGTCTGACGAGTTTCGCCTTCACTGAAGAGGGCGCTCCCGCCCTCACACGCGTGAGCGCAGGCTGGGGCCCGGTCGGACGCTGGCGCTTTCATTGTGAACCCTGATCCCGCGTTCCTCAGCGGGTTGCAGCGCTAAGACCCGTTGGTCCGGATTGACATGGTCCATCACGATCTCGATCGTCGCAGGATTCGGACATCCGGGCACGGTCTAGTGCGTCTGGGTGATAGTTTTCATACATCGCTCTGCGAGTAACCACCACGATTTCGTTACGAAGGAGACGCAAAGCTCTCATAGCGCCCGCCGAATGCCCGCAACATTCGGCAGGAGGCCCGCGGGCGCCGTCTCGACCTCGGGCGGTTCACGCGCCGCCAGGCTCCCGGATCACGGCGAGAAAGGCTCGGCCGTATTTTTGCAGCTTGACCGCGCCGACGCCATGAACGCCGGCCAGTTCGTCGAGGCTGCCGGGCCGCCTCTTCGCCATTTCGATCAGCGTCCGATCGGCGAAAATGACATAGGCCGGCTGCTTCTGGGCCGCCGCGATCGCGCCGCGCAGGGCCTTGAGCGCCGCGAGGAGCTCTGAATCCGCATCGCCCGCCGCGCCGGCCTCCGCAGGACGCCGGCGGCGCGTTCTCCGGCTCACCACATCCTCGCGCAGAGCGAAGGGGGTGTCGCCGCGCAGCACCCGCCGGCCCTCTTCCGTCAGGATCAGCCGGTCGCGGTCATGTCCATCGCGCCCGATCAGGCCGCCCGATTGCAATTGCCTGAGCACGCCGCGCCACTCGGCGGGCGTGCGATCTTTGCCTACGCCGAAGGTCTTGAGCTCGTCGTGGCCGTGGCGCTGGACGGCCTCGGTCGCCTTGCCGGACAGGATATTCGCCAGATGGCCGAAAAAGAACCGGCCCGAGGTGCGCAGAATGGCCGACATCGCCTTTTGCGCCTCGACCCGCCCGTCGATCAGCCGAACCGCCCCCTGGCAGACGTCGCAATGGCCGCATGGGCCGGACTCCTCGCCGAACATGGCGAGAAGCGTCTGGCGGCGGCAGCGGGCCGTCTCGCAAAGCGCCACGAGGTCGTCGAGCTTCATCATCTCGACGCGCTTGCGCTCCTCGGGCGCAGCGCTCTCGAGAATCTGGCGCCGCCTCAGCTCGATGTCGCCCGCGCCGTAAAGCGTGAACGTGTCGGCGGGCAGGCCGTCGCGCCCGGCGCGGCCGATCTCCTGATAATAGGCTTCGATCGACGAGGGCATGTCGGCGTGAAAGACGAAACGGACGTCAGGCTTGTCGATTCCCATGCCGAAGGCGACGGTCGCGCAGACAATGCAATCGTCCTCGCGCAGGAAGGCGTCCTGATTGCGGGCGCGTGAGGCATGATCGAGCCCGGCGTGATAGGGGAGAGCGCGCCGGCCGGCGCTTGCGAGTTCGGCCGCGAGCTCCTCCGTCCGGCGCCGTGACGCGCAATAGACAATGCCCGCTTCGCCCGGGTGCGCCTCGAGCCTCGCGACGAGTTGGCGGGTCGCGTCCGCTTTCGGCCGCATGGCGAGAAACAGGTTCGGGCGGTCGAACGAGCGCACGAAAACCCGTGGGCTGCGGATGAACAGCCTTTCGGCGATTTCGGCCCGGGTCGGGGCGTCCGCGGTCGCGGTCACCGCGATCATCTGAACGCCAGGAAACGCTTCCGCGACCTCGCGCAGGCGCAAATATTCAGGGCGGAAATCGTGCCCCCATTGCGAGACGCAATGCGCCTCGTCGATCGCGAGAAGATCGACCTTGAGCTTGCTCAAGGCGGCGACCATGTCGTCGCGCAACAGCCGTTCGGGGGCGATATAGAGAAGTCTCAGCGAACCCTCCTCGAGGCCTCGCGCGACCCTGCGGCGTTCGTCGGGATCGGAGGAGGAATTGAGGCTCGCCGCCTCGACCCCGGCCTCGCGCAATTGGGCGACCTGGTCGCGCATCAGCGCGATCAGCGGCGAAACCACGAGGGTCAAGCCGCCGCGGACGATCGCGGGGAGCTGGAAGCAAAGCGACTTGCCGCTGCCGGTCGGCATGACCGCGAGCACGTCCTCGCCCGCGAAGCGTGGCGGCGAGAACGTCCTCCTGTCCGGGACGAAAGTCCGAGAAGCCGAAGACGGTCGACAGCGCGAGCCGCGCCTTCGTCATGAGCGGGGAATCCAGCGCCATCAGCCGCGCCCGTCGACAGGCGCCCGGCCGAAGCCAGGCGCTTCGCCGGTTCTATCCGCCATTGGGGCCGCCTCGCCGACCGCGCCCCGGAGCGCCCCGACGAGATAGAGCGAGCCGGTGATGAGCAGCCAGGCGTTGGCTCGGGCCGCCAGCTCAAGGCCGCGCTTGAGGGCGATCTTCGCGTCCGGCTCGATCTCGCTCGCAAGCCCAAGAGAGGTTGCGAGCGCGTGCAATTCGGCCGGCGAGCGGCCCCGGCTCGATCCGGGCAAATCGGTGAACAGCATGGTCGAGGCGCGGCCGCCGAGTTCGGCCACGAAACCCTGAGCATCCTTGTCCGCGGCGAGGGCGACGATCGCCACGCAGGGGCCGGAAAGATCGGCGTTGAGGGCGAGATCGCGTAAGACCGCCCCGATGTTGAAGGGCACATGCGCGCCGTCCATGACGACCGGGAGGCGTCTCGGCCCGATTTGGACGTCAAAGCGCTCCATGCGCCCGGGGAGACGCGCCGCGGCGCGCGTGACGTCGTCGAGGAGGGCCGCGCCGACCGGCTCCCCGGAGCGCCCGCTCACCCCCTTGCGGCGAAGCTCGCCGAGGACGGCGGCGGCGAGCGCGAGGTTGATCTCATCGATCGGCGCCGAGGGGTCGACCCGCGTGCGCTTTACCCGCGAGCCGAGCTCGTCGGCTCGGCTCTGCAGCACGCGCCCGGCTTCGTCATCCGGGCCGAGCGTCGTGATGAGCACGGCTCCCGGCTTGAGTATTCCAACCTTCTCGCCCGCGATCGCCGCGCGGGTCTTGCCGAGAATTTCCGTGTGCTCGAGCTCGATGTTGGTGACGACGGCGATTTCTCCGTCGACGATGTTGGTTGAATCGAGCCGCCCGCCCAACCCCACCTCGATCACCGCCCACTCGACGCTCGCCTCGCGGAAGATGAGGAAGGCGGCGGCGGTGAGGAGGTCGAACCAGGTCGCGTTCGCCGCCGGCGTGCCGGCCGCGCGGGCGGCCTCATAGGCGTCGAGCGCCGGATTCAAGGCTCGCGCGAGCGTGGCCTCGTCGACATCGCGTCCCTGAACGCTGATCCGCTCGGTGATGCGCTCGACATGGGGGGAGCCGTAGCGGCCGACGCGAATGCCAGCGCGCCCGAGCGCCGCCTCGACGAGCGCCGAGACCGACCCCTTGCCCTTGGTCCCGGCGACATGGACCACGCGAAACGACTTTTGCGGGTCGCCGAGGCGCACGGCGAGGTCCTGCATCGGCTCGAGGCCGACGCGCATCTTCGTCCGCGGCCGGCGCTCCCAGTCCGTCAGCGCGTCGAGGCGCGCCATCGCTCGCGTGAGATGATGATTCTCGGCCATCGCGCGGTGATACCCAAATCCTACGCCTTCCCGAAAGCGGGACTCTGGCCTGGCCGCGGCCCAACGATCCAGCGAGTCATGCCTTGCCACGGCGGACATCCGGCGAAGGCGAGCGCCGTATTTTCGTTTTCAATTCGAGGGCCTTGCCTTAAGGATAGCTGGGGCAGGCCCAGAATCGTCGGACACTGGCGACGGGCGCGGGCAGGGGCAATTCGTGGATTACTTCGCCGCGCGGACGGTCCCCTCGTTTGGCAGGCGCGGCGGTTTGCCGAGAAAACCGTTCTCCGTTTTGGCGATTGTGTTTCTCGCCTTCTCGCTCGTCGCCTGCGCCTCACGGCCGGAGACCGGTTTTCTCAGCGCCGTGGCCTATAGCCCCCCTGGCGCCGTCGACCATACCCTGCTTGTCGCGACGACGCGGGAACGGGACGACCGGCCAGGCACGCTTTTCAACGGCGATAGAGCGAGCGCCATCGACTACGCCGAGCTCACGGTCTCGATCCCGCCGAACCACAAGCAAAACGAAATCGAATGGGCGACCACGCCGCCCGGCGATCCGAATGTCAATTTCGTGGTGCACGACGAAAAATACCTCGACGGCGACAAGGCGTTCGTCCAGGCGCTGAACGCTCAGCTCGCGCTCCGGCCGCCCGGCAGCCGCAATGTTTTTCTGTTCGTTCATGGGTTCAATACGATGTTCGCCGAGGCGGTCTACCGCGCGGCGCAGCTCGCTCATGATTCGAAGGCCCCCGGCGTCCCGGTGCTGTTCACCTGGGCGTCGCGCGGACAAGCGACGGCTTACGTCTATGACCTCAACAGCGCAACCGCCGCCCGCGACGCGCTTGAGCACACGCTGCGTCTCCTGCTTCGCAGCAACGCCGAAAAGGTCAATGTGCTGGCCCATTCCATGGGCAATTGGGTCACCGTCGAGGCGTTCCGCCAGATCAGGATTTCGGGCGACCTGCCTCCCGCCAACAGGATTGGCATGATCGTACTCGCCGCGCCCGATATCGACATCGATGTGTTCAAATCGCAGCTGCGCCGCTTCGGCAAGCCGCAAAAGCCTTTCTATGTCGTCCTCTCTCAGGATGATCGAGCGTTGTTTCTCTCGAGAACCATTGCTGGCGGCGTCACCCGAGTGGGCGACAGCAGCGATACCGCCGAGCTCACCGCGTTGGGAGCGACAGTCATCGATCTGACCGACGTCAAGGGGACGGACGCCACGAACCACGACAAGTTCGTCCAGCTCACCTCCGTCGCTCCCGAATTGCGCCGCATTCTCGCCCGGGGAATACCGAAGGATCACCAAGCAAGCGACGCGAGCGAAAGAGCTGTAAGCGGGGTCGGCTCAGTCGTTGCGTTGCCCCTGACGCTACTCGGAGCGCCGGTCAAGATTCTCGCCGGCCAGTAAGACGCGGCGCTCGCTAGAGCCGCTCCCGCAGGAGCGGCGCGCCTTCATCCGCTTTCTCGGCTCGACGCGCTTTGCGCGCCCCAATCAATTGACGCCGAGGAGCCTCAAGCCGAGCTGAGCGCCGGCTCTTTGCATGTCATTGTCGAGAGTCGCCAGCGGCAAGACCCGCCTCTCAGGGAGCTCAACATAAGCGGCGTCATAGACCGTCACCGACATCTTTGCCGCGCCGTGTGATCGTGACTTCCTCGCCTTGCTCGACGAGCTCGAGCAAGCGCCCGAGCGCGTTCTTTGGCTCAAAGGCGCCAACAACCTCATGAGGATTTAGGCTAGATTAAGCTAGCTCGAAGTCAAGGATCACTGTGCGATCCGGCGCGCCTTCGTCTTCGCCCGCCCTCTCCGCTCGACTCCTTGCGCACAGGCAATTCGACCCGCCGAGCCAGGTTCGGGAATGCGTCCTCCTTGTTGGGAAACGCCATCGCGGCGACGAAATGGCGCTGGAAGTCAGGCTCGATCGCGGTCTCGATCTTGTCGATGCGCCTGACGACGCTTTCGATCTCCGCCCGCGCCGCAAGGTTGAGAAGCGCGATCCGCGCGCCCGTTCCGGCCGCGTTGCCGGCGCTCGCCACTTTGGCGAGATCGCAGTCGGGAATGAGGCCAAGCGTCATCGCATAGAGCGGATCGATGTGGCTGCCGAAAGCGCCGGCGAGCGTGACGCGCTCAGGCTTAGCGCCCGCGCGCTCCATGAGCAGCTTCGCCCCGGCATAGAGCGCGGCCTTGGCGAGCTGGATCGCGCGCACGTCGGTCTGACAAATGAGAAGCCGTGGGCCGCCGCCCTCGTGCAGCACATAAGCGAAGGTGCGGCCGACCGGTTCGACCCGCGGGGTTCGGCTCGCAAGTTCGCCCTCGATCACGCCGTCTTCCGAGACGATCCCGGTCAGGAACATCTCGGCGATCACCTCGATAATCCCCGAACCGCAAACGCCCGTGACGCCGATCGTCGCGGTCGCGGCGGTGAAACCCGGCTCGTCAGACCACAAATCGCAGCCGATCACCTTGAACTTAGGCTCGAGAGTCACGCGGTCGATCCGCACGCGCTCGATTGCGCCCGGCGCGGCGCGCTGGCCGCAGGAGATCTGCGCGCCCTCGAAGGCGGGCCCGGTCGGCGACGAGCAGGCGAACAGCCGCTCGCGATTGCCGAACACGATCTCGGCGTTGGTGCCGACATCGACCAGAAGGGTGAGTTCCTCCTTGAGGTGGGGGCCCTCCGCGAGCACGACGCCGGCCGCGTCGGCGCCGACATGGCCGGCGATGCAGGGCAGCGCGTAGACGAAGGCGCCGGGCGCAACGTCGAGGCCGAGTTCGCGCGCGCGGGCTTCATAAGCCGCGTCGAGGGCAAGCGGGAACGGCGCTCCGCCAAGTTCGGTCGGGTCGAGGCCAAGCACGAGATGATGCATGATCGGATTGCCGACCAGCGTGACTTCCAGGATCTCGCCGCGCTCGACGTCGGCCTCGCGCGCGGCTTCTCCGATCAGCGCGTCCATCGCCTCGCGCACCGCGCGCGTCAGCTCCTTGTCGCCGCCCGGGTTCATCATCACGTAGGAAACGCGGCTCATGAGATCCTCGCCGAAGCGGATCTGCGGGTTCATCGCCCCGACTGCGGCGACGACCTCGCCGCTCGTGAGATCGGTCAGGTGGACGGCGATGGTGGTCGAGCCGACATCGATCGCGACGCCGAAGGCGCGCTCGGCGAAGCCCGGCATGATGGACACAATGTCGCGGCCTTTGCGCAAAGCGACGGTGACCTTCCACTCCCCCGCGCGCAACGCCTTCTGCAGGCGAGCGAGCGTCGCAAGGTCGGCGTGCGTTTCCGCGAGCCCCCACTGCTCGCGCAAAGCCTGTTGCAGACGCCTGAGATCGCTCGAAGGCTCGTGCATGTCCGGCTCGGCGACCTCGACGTAATAGAGGCGGACGACCGGATCGATCTCGATCGGATGCGTCTCGGCGCGCTTGCGCACGACTTGCCGGTGAACCTGACTTTCGGGCGGGACGTCGACGACAAGATCGCCGCACATCCTGGCTTGGCAGCCGAGCCGCCGGCCAGGCGGAAAGGCCCCGCGCTTCGAGGCGTAGCGAGCCTCGACCTCTCCCGATGGCGTCACATGATCGGCGCTCGAATGAATGGCGTGCTTGGCGAAATCGCCTTGCGTGACGTCGACCTGACAGCGCCCACAAATGCCGCGCCCGCCACAGACCGAATCGAGATCGACGCCGAGCGCGCGCGCGGCTTCCAAGAGGCTTGAGCCTTCGGCGAACTCGCCGCGTTTTCCGGAAGGCGTAAAGACGACGCGATGCAAGCTCAACGGTAAAGGCCTTGCCCCGGCGCTCTTCGCGGAAATCTGGTCAAGGCCCTTCGCGTCCATCGTGCTTGGCGAGAACAGCCAGGCGATGCGTATCGTATTCTGTCTCCAGCCGCTCGGCGGCGGCCTCAGCTTCGCTTTCCAGGTCGTCGCCGCAAGGGACCGGTTCGCCGCGCCGCCATTCGGCGAGATAAGCGTCGTCGCTCTTCGCGCCGGCGTGCATCGCCGCCGCGTCGATCGCGCGAATGAACCGCTCCGACAATTGGCGTTTTGCGGAGGAACGTCCTGCTTTCACGATCACCTGACTCGGGATGTCGCGCCAGTAGAGAATGGTCAGGCTGGCCACGACGCGTCCTGCTCCTGCGTCGCGGCTTCGAGAAATGACCGGATCCCGTCAAGGCCGGTGAAGCGGCGCTCATAGACGAGGCCGAGCCGTTCGGCGGCCGCCCTGGCCCTGGTCTCCAAATCGGGATCGTCGAACTGCGCCAGATGGACCAGCCTCCGATAATTGCCGAAGTAATCGTCGCGCAGCTCAGGAAAGCGGTCGAGGCCGAGGCCCCGAATGACGAGCGCGTCAAAATGGCGAGCGAGAAAATCCGTGAGGAAGAACGTGCCTGGCTCTTCCTCGGCCAGCTCCGAGAAAACCTCTTCCCCGGCATAGAAGGCGTAGCAATGCGCGCCTTCGATGCGGCTCACCCGCTCTTCCGCGAGCACGCGATCGAGCTCGCCGCCGGTTCCGCAATCGCCATAGAGGCAGAGGATTTCGTCGTAGGCTTCGCGATTGGCGCGGATCTTGGCCCTCACGGCTTCCGGAATTCGCTTGGGGTGGTTGTGAAGTTGCGCCGGCAGGCAGGCGACATCGATGTGATCGAGCTTGAGCGCCAGCACTTCGCGCGCCAAGGCGCCGCAAGCGATGACAAGGATCTTGCGCGCGCCTTCTTTGCGGCAAGGGTAGCTTGCTTCGGCGAAGAGTTCGGCGGGCGGCAAGGTCACGGGGGAACCTCGGTGCTCAGACTTTCTCGTGCGCCTGCATGGCCCCCTGCCGGCGGGCGAGCAAGGTCCTGGCGGTTTCGACTGTAACCGCGGCGTCGCGGCAATAGGCGTCGGCGCCGATCGCCTCGGCGAAGCTTTCGTTGAGCGGCGCGCCGCCGACCAGCACGATGTGGTCGTTGCGGATGCCCTTCTCCTTCAGCGTATCGATGATGACCTTCATGTAGGGCATCGTCGTGGTCAAGAGCGCCGACATGCCGACAATCTCCGGCTGATGCTTCTCGATCGCCTCGAGATATTTGTCGACGCCGTTGTTGACCCCGAGGTCGAACACTTCGAAGCCCGCCCCCTCCATCATCATGCAGACGAGGTTCTTGCCGATGTCGTGGATGTCGCCCTTGACGGTGCCGATCACCATCCTGCCCATTTTCGGCGCGCCGGTCGCCGCGAGAAGCGGGCGCAGGATCGCCATGCCGGCCTTCATTGCGTTGGCTGACATCAGCACTTCCGGCACGAACAAGATCCCGTCGCGGAAGTCGATGCCGACGATGCGCATGCCTTCGACCAGAGCTTCGGTCAGGACCTTGTAGGGCGCCCAGCCGCGGTCGAGCAGAATTCTGACCCCCTCCTCGATCTCCTCTTTGAGGCCGTCGTAAAGGTCGTCGTGCATCTGTTTGACGAGTTCGTCGTCGGCGAGGGTTTTGAGGTCGAGTTCGTCTTCCGCCATTAACGCTACCCCGCTCAAACGTCTGTTCGCACGCGGTTCAACGCGCCCGGCAACGCTCTTAGCCTCTTTAAGGTTAAAGGAAAGCGCCTGCCGCGCAGTTCCCTGAAGCGACCGCATTATCCCGCGCGGCCAAGTCGCGGCCAAACACAATTATCGCGGCCGGACGTTCAATTTTGTGGCCTCGGCTGGACGGCTCTCAAGCAAGGTCCTTGCGGTTGCGAGCGCAATCCTGAATATATGCAAGTGGCCAGTGTATTTTCGGCTCCGGTCCAGGAATAGGTACAATCACGCGCCCATTTGTAATGCGATTGCAATATGGGCGCTGTAATGCGAGCGTGGCGGTTGGCGGCTGTTAACCGAGCATGGCGTCGCTCTGACCTTTCACACCCAGTAATCACAGACCGAGTAGAGACTTGACCGGAAGCGGCGTCTTTCGCTGCTGATGAACGACGCCGGGAGCAGGCTCCAATGAAGATGACACGCCGCATCGCTATGAAGGCCGGACTTGTCACCGCAGTGTCGGCGCTGGGCTCGCCCGCGCTGCGAGCCGACGAACTGCAATATCAAGGGAAGGAAGGGATTTTTCCCATGTCTCATCATCTCGATACTCCTCTCGCAGCTCAGAACGGCCAGCTCTATATCGACGACCTGTACGTCTTCTCAGGCGATAACAGCACAGTCTTCATCATGGACGTGAATTCGAACATCACGGGAGTCCATGTAAAACCCGGTTTTCATCATGAGGCGCGCTACGAGTTCAAGGTGCATTTCGACGGCGCGGATTTCGAGGGCCTGACCTACCGGGTGTCGTTCGACGAAGCGGCCCCGGACGGGAAGCAGGCGATCAAAGTGCACGCGCTCATGGGCAAGGAGGCGCGTGAGGATTCCGCGACCGGCGAACTCATCTTGGAAGGGCGGACCGGCGAAGTAGCGAGCGCGGGCGGCGTCAAGCTCTGGGCGGGGCGTATCGCTGACTCGTTTTATATCGATCTCTCGCTGCTCGCGAAGGTCAACGGAGCCGTGAAGGACGGGACCGCGGTCGACCTGTCGGGCTGGAAGCCCCAGGACGCAAAGAACAGCTTCGCCGGCACGATGGTCGAATCGATCGTGCTCGAGGTTTCTCATCAGCATCCCCAACTCAAGCCCGGCGCTCACCTCGGCGTCTGGTGCGCCACCAAGCTCGCCACCGACGCCGGCGGCTGGCGGCAGATCAACCGAGGCGGGCATCCCATGATGTGGCCGATCTTCTGGCCGGATGACGTTCGCTTCACCAATCCCGCCAACACGCGGCACCCATCCGAAGATTTCGCGGCGGACGGCGAGCATCTCGCGCATCACATCGCCGAAGTCCTCGCGGCCGGCGGCGTCTCGGCCGACCCGCAGGGCTATGCCCTGACCGTGGCGCACGAGCTTTTCCCCGACGTTCTGCATTACGTGGTCGGGACGCCCGCGATCTACGGCTTCGCCGGCCGCAACGGAAGAACACAGGCCGACAACGCGCCCGAGGTCATGCTGTCGCTCGTCGCGGGAACGGCGATTCCCTCGGGGCTTAAGCCCTCCGTCGCCGAGAAGCTGCGGGCGGACAAATTCCCCTACGTCGTGCCAGCGTAGCCCCGCCCCTTAGCTTCGCGCAATGTGGGCTTTGTGCTCCGCCACCGGGATCATCCCGCGCACCTTCTTGACCCTCGCCGGGTCGATCCGGGCTGAGACGATGCCGACCCCGTCAGAGGCCTTGGCGATCACATGGCCCCACGGATCAGCGACGAGCGAATGGCCGTAAGTCATCCGCTGCTCGTTGCCGACGGTGAACGATCCGGTCTGGGCGCTGGCGCAGACGTAAGCTTCGGTCTCGATCGCGCGGGCGCGCAGCAGCACCTCCCAATGGTCCTTGCCGGTCTGCATGGTGAAGGCGGCCGGCATGGCGATCATCTCCGCGCCTTTTTCCATGAGCGCCTGGAAGAGGTCGGGAAAGCGCAAGTCGTAGCAGATCGAACAGCCGACGGTGACCCCTTCGCAGTCGTAAGTGACCACCTGGTCGCCCGCCTTCACCGTCGCGCTCTCCTTGTACGCGGTTCCGTCCGGCGTCATGACGTCAAACAAGTGGATCTTGCGGTAGCGGGCGATCTCCTCGCCCTCGCGATTAAAGACGACTGAGGTGTTGTGGTAGCGGTCCTCGCCGTCGATCTTTTCCATGACCGAGCCGGCGTGGACGAAGATGCGGTGTTTGATTGCCTGGCCGCGCGCCATTTCATAGGCCGGACCGCCGGGCAGCCGCTCGGCGGCGGCGAGCTTCTCTGCGCGCGAGCCGCCGGCCCAATCGAACTGTTCCGGCAGCAGCACCCAGTCCGGGTTCTCTTCTGCCACGGCCCGCTCGATCAGAGCCTCAGCCGCGGCGATGTTGGCGGCCTTGTCGTTGATCGAATTCATTTGGATAAGCGAGACTTTCATTGGGCGACAACTCCGGGCGCACTCGCCAATGTGGTCGGCGCGCGCTCGCCCGTCAACGCCGCGCGAAGGCGGCGAAAGCCTTGAGCTGGTCGGCGATGAAGCCGCGGGTCGCCGGATCGGTCAATTCGCCGGTCGCGGCGTCGATTTTCGTGTTGACCTGGGGGATGATGACCTCCGGCTTATTGAGCACGCGCCCGTCGAGATAGACGAACATATGGCGCAGATGCAGTTGCGCTCTCAAGCCCCCGAACAGGCTCGGCGAACTGGTCTCGAGCGCGACTGGCTTTCCGGCGAAGGGCTGATCGGGCAAGCGTGAGATCCAGTCGATGGCGTTTTTCAATACGCCCGGAATGGAATGGTTGTATTCGGGCGTGACGACGATGATCCCGTCCGCCTTGCGGATCGTCTCCGCCGTGGCGGTGACAATCGGCGGGAAGCCGCTCAGCTGAACATCATGATTATAGAGCGGAAAGTCGCCAACCGACGGGAGCGGCTCGATCGTCACCCCTTCCGGCGCAAGCGCCGACAAGGCGCGGACGATCGCCGCGTTGAACGAGCCTTTTCTCAGGCTGCCCAGCATAACGACAAAATGCAGCGGCGTGTCTTGAGCCATTCACTATCCCTCTGAAAGCCAAACACGCCTCGCGGCGAGTGGGGCCGCAGTTTTGGCGTTTGTCGCGGAATTGTTATGGTCCTAGCAAATCGGGACCAACGGGGGGAGCCATGATCGGGCCAAACGAACTTTTTTCCGTCCGGGGCCGCACCGCGCTGGTGACCGGCGGGGCGACCGGGCTTGGCCGGATCTGCGCCGAGGCGCTGCTCGGCGCAGGCGCGCGGGTGTTGATCGCCTCGCGCAAGGCGGAGGCTTGCGAAGCGGCGGCGCAAGAGCTTTCCGCGCTGGGCGAATGCGAAGGCTTCGGCGGCACGGTCGCCAACGAGGCGGGCGTCGCCGCGCTGGCCGCCGAGACGCGGAAGCGCACCGACGCGCTGCATATCCTGGTCAACAACGCCGGAGCGAACTGGGGCGAACCCTTCGAAACTTTTCCCTGGAAGGCGTGGGACCGGGTGCTCAGCGTCAATGTGACCGGGCTTTTCACGCTGACGCGCGATCTCGCCCCGATGCTGATCGCGTCGGCGACGCGCGACTGGCCTTCGACCGTGGTCAACATGGGTTCGGTCATGGGGTATGTGACCCAGTCGGAAACCGCGTGGGCCTATTCCGCCTCGAAGGCCGCAGTGCATCACCTGACCCGCATCCTCGCCGCGGAGCTCGCGCAGAAACAGGTGACCGTCAATGCGCTCGCGCCCGGACCGTTTCCCACCAACATGACGAAGTTCGCCCTCGGCGACGAGGCGGCGCAGGCGCGCAGCGCCAAATCCGTGCCGATGGGGCGCCTTGGGCGGCCCGAGGACATCGCTGGCCCGCTCCTCTTCCTCGCCGGGCGCGGCGGCGCCTACACGACCGGGGCGATTGTGCCTGTGGACGGCGGGGTCGGCGTCACGGCGCCGCCCGCGATGTTCGGAGGCCACGAATGAACGATTTGGCAGATGTTAAGAAGGTTCCCGCCGCCGAACTCGCCGCCATGGTCGGACAGAGCTTCGTGTCGCGCTGGATCACCGTCAGCCAGGAGCGGATCGACGCCTTCGCCAAAGTCACAGAGGACGAGCAGTTCATCCATGTCGATCCCGAGCGTGCGGCTGAGACCGCATTTGGCGGTACGGTCGCTCATGGCTTTCTCACCCTCTCGCTGCTCTCGGCCATGGCCTATAGCGCCTTGCCCAGAATTGAGGGCGCGGCTCACGGCGTAAATTATGGCTTCGACCGCGTCCGCTTTGTCAGGCCTGTCCCTTCGGGAAGCCGGGTGCGCGGGCGTTTCACGCTGCGCGCGGTCACCCCGCGCTCGGCGCGCGAATGGCAATTGAGCTACGACGTCAGCGTCGAAATCGAGGGAGATGAAAAGCCCGCGCTGGCGGCGACTTGGCTCACGATGCAGGTGATGGGATAGATTTTAAAAAACTTCGACTGGGTGATGACGTCAATACTCCTGAATCTTTGAATCAAAAGACAAGGACTCATAAGCGTTCAGCCGACGGTAACCTGAGGAGTTTACGGGGACGACGAAAATGACGGCTTGCGCTTAAGGCTACATTTCAAATATATTCCGTGCGAGATGAATATATATTCCAGTCTTATTCTGTATTAAAGATGAAATCCATGGAATTTACTTTATATATATATATGTATTACCAATATCATGAGTTTAAATAGGCGCTTATATCATTGTCAATGAATATTTCCTCGGGGATAGGAGTTATAAATCAGTCGACAGCGGGCGTTGTCATCCTATCTCATCTACCTCCTCTTCTTACTGCTTGGGCCGCCATTGCTGGTTGCTTCGATATCTAGGCGGTTCACTCTCGCTCGACCAAGCGGCGGAGCATTCGCCGCGGCTTTGGCGGTCAGGATTGAGGCCTCGCAACGGAGGTGACTCGTTAATCGCGCCGCAAGCCATTGAAATGGCTCAAAACGGACTCGCTAATGGCGCGCCCCCATCCGGCATATCAACGATACGCCGTTCAGCGCCCGAACCGCACCGCCTCGCCCACCGAGGGCGTAACGAGTTCGCCCTCCCACATCACCCGGCGGCCTCTCACGATTGTCCCGACCGGCCAGCCTGTAACCGCTTTTCCGTCATAGGGCGTCCAGCGCGAGCGTGAGGCGATCCAGGAATCGCGGATCGTCTCGCGGCGCTTCATATCGACGATGGTGAGGTCGGCGTCATAGCCGGCCGCGATTCGGCCCTTGCCGGTGATTCCGAACAGACGCTGAGGTCCGGCGCTGGTCAGATCGACGAAACGCGGAAGACTGAGCCGCCCGGCGTTCACGTGGTCGAGCATGATCGGAACGAGCGTCTGCACGCCGGTCATGCCGGATGGGCTCTCAGGGTACGGCTTGGCCTTTTCTTCCAGCGTATGGGGCGCGTGGTCGGAGCCGAGCACATCGACAACGCCCTGCTCAAGCCCGCGCCAGATCGCCTCGCGATGTTCGGGGCCCCGAACCGGCGGGTTCATCTGCATTTTTGTGGCTAAGCGCGGGTAATCCCCGGCGCTCAGCGTCAGATGATGCGGCGTCGCCTCGCAGCTTGCGACATCCTTGGCGCTCGCGAGAAACTCCATTTCCTCGCGCGTCGAGATGTGCAGGACATGCACTTGCGCACGCGCTTCTCGCGCAAGTCGGACGAGCCGCTCGGTCGAACGCAGAGCCGCGACTTCGTCGCGCCAGACCGGATGCGAGGACGGATCGCCCGTGAGGCGCAGGGGTTTGCGCTCATTCAAGCGCGCCTCGTCCTCGCTGTGGAAGGCCGCGCGGCGTCGAGTCTGTCTTGAGGATCGCCAGCACGCCCTCATCGTCAGCGACCAGGAGGCGCCCGGTCGAGGACCCCATGAACACCTTGATCCCCGCGGCGCCCGGGAGCCGCTCGAGTTCGGGGATGTCGGCGACATTGTCGTGCGTGCCGCCGACCCAGAAGGCGAAGTCGCAATGCATGCGACCTTTCGCGCGGGCGAGCTTGTCGGCAAGCGCGTCTGCGCTCACCGTCAGTGGATCGGTGTTGGGCATTTCGAACACGGCGGTCACCCCGCCGAGAACAGCCGCCCGCGACCCGGTCTCCAGGTCCTCTTTATGAACGAGCCCCGGCTCGCGAAAATGCACCTGGGTGTCGATCACGCCGGGAAGAATGTGAAGGCCCCGGCAGTCGAGACGCTCGCCCGCCGCAGCGCCGCTCAAGGCGCCGATCTCGGCGATGCGCCCGTTAAGAACGCCAATGTCGCGTACGCCGATCCCGTCCTGGTTGACGACGGTTCCGTTGATCAGCACGCAATCGAAGCTCGGCGGCATATCGGTTCTTTCTTGCAGTGGCGCAAAAGCGGCCTATTTGACAGTCTCCGCCCTAGCAAGCGCGACCGGAGGCCTCAATGCACAAGAAAGCCGCCATGCTTGAGGATCGCGGCGTTCTTTCCGTGAGCGGCGCGGATGCGACCGCCTTTCTGCAGGGTTTGCTGACCAACGATGTCGAGCGCCTGGAGCCGGGCGAGGCGCGCTATGCGGCGCTGCTGACGCCGCAAGGCAAGATCCTGTTCGACATGATCGTCGTGCGCGCGCCCGGTGGCGAGGAGCCATCCTATTTCATCGATTGCGCGGCGGCGCAGGCGGCCGATCTTGCCAAGCGACTGGGCTTCTACAAGCTGCGAGCCAAGGTCGCGATCGCTGACGTGAGCGCCGATCGCGCGGTCGTCGCGTTCTGGGGCGACGAGCAGCCCCGCGTCGACGGCCTTCTCTACGCCGATCCGCGCGATTCGCGCTTAGGGCGGCGCGCGATCATGGCCCGCTCGGTCGCCGCTGCGGTCGGATTGGAGCACGTGGGCGAATACGAGGGCCTCCGCATCGCCGTCGGGGCGCCAAAGGGCGGTCTTGACTTCGCCTATGCGGACGTCTTCCCGCACGACGCCAATTTCGATCTCCTCAACGGGGTCGATTTCGACAAGGGCTGCTACGTCGGCCAGGAGGTCGTCTCGCGGATGAAGCATCGCGGAACCGCGCGCAAGCGAGTCAAGCGAGTCAAACTGGATGGACCCGCGCCCGCGCCCGGCACGCCAGTCATGGACCGCGAGCTCGCGGTCGGCGCGCTCGGGTCTTCCTCGGGACGCGAGGCGCTCGCGCTGCTCAGAACCGACCGCGCCGAAGAGGCGACGGCGGCAGGGCGGACGTTGAGCGCCGGCGGCGTCGGCGTGGCGGTGGCCGACTAAAGTATAAGTCATTGCTCTTCCCGCGCCGCGCCGATCGCGAGTGCGAGGGGCCGCAAGGGCTCGCGCCTCAATCGCCTTCGGTTCGCTGCCTTCGCCGCCCGCAATCGCCCGCTTTGTAAGCTTGACCCGGTCCGAGCGTCTCTTTACGGATTTCTGTCTCGAGCCGCCAAGAGGCTCGAATTATGGAGCGTCCGGCGGCGCCGCCGCGGACGGGACAGGGAGGATTACCATGAAAAAACTTCTGCTATCCGGCGCGATGCTTGGCGCCCTGATTGCGTTTGTCGGGTCGGCGCAAGCCGCGGACAAGAAGACGCTGGTGTTCGTCGTGAATGGCGCGTCGGACTTCTGGAAGGCGGCTGAGGCCGGCGTCAAGAAGGCTCAGGGCGAGCTGCCGAACTACAAGCTCGACTTCAAATATCCCGAACAATCGTCCGCTGCGATTCAGACGCGGCTGATGGATGATCTCGTCGCCGCCGGCGTCTCGGGCATCATGGTCAGCGCGGTCGATCCGAAGACGATGACCGACGCGCTCGACCGGATCGGCAAGCAGGTGGCTTTGTTCACCACCGACAGCGACGCGCCCAAGAGCAATCGCGTCGCCTATATCGGCTCGAGCAATGTCGACGCCGGCAAGCAAGCGGGTGAGATCGCGCTCAAGGCCATGCCAAACGGAGGCAAATGCATGGGCTTCGTCGGCCTGCCCGGCGCCGACAACGCGCGCGAACGCATCGAGGGCTTCAAGGACACGATCAAGGGCTCGAAGATCGAACTCGTCGACGTCCGCGCCGACGACATCGACCAGACCCGCGCCAAGCGCAATGTCGAGGACACGCTGACCGCCCATCCCGAGATCAACTGCATGGTCGGCTACTATTCCTACAACACGCCCCGCATCTACGAGGCGCTGAAAGAAGCGGGCAAGCTCGGCAAGATCACCGTCATCGGCTTCGACGAGGATCCGATCACGCTCGGCGGCGTCAAGGAGGGCACGATCGCCTCGACCGTTGTCCAGCAGCCCTATGAATGGGGCTATCAGGGCATGAAGGACATGGCGAAGTATCTCGAAGGAGACAAGTCGTTCATCCCTGCGAACGGGCTTATCATCATTCCGACCAAGATCATCAGCAAGGACAATGTCGACGCCTTCTGGGCCGAGCTGAAAGAGCGCCAGGGCAAGAAGTAAGGCTGGGCGAACGCAAAAGCAGGTCTGCCTGGCTTGTCCTCCAAGGCGTCGCGCTTAGGCGCGGCGCCATCTTTTCCTTAAGGACCGCACTTGGCCGATTCCCTCCTTCGGCTGACCGACATCAGCAAGAGCTATCCCGGCGTGCGCGCCCTTTCTCGCGTCAACCTGACGGTGAACCGCGGCGAGGTTCTGGCGCTGATCGGCGAGAATGGCGCCGGCAAATCGACCTTGATGAAAATTCTCGGCGGGGTGGTGAAGCCCGACCAGGGAACGATCGAGATCGACGGCGCCCCGCACGACTCGTTCACCGTCTCGGAATCGCTAAGTTCAGGAATCGCGTTCGTTCATCAGGAACTGAATCTGTTCGAAAATCTCGATGTCGGAGCCAATGTGCTCATCGGGCGCGAGCCGTTGTTGGCCGGTCCCCTTAAGCTTGTCGACCGCAAGACGACGAAACGCATCGTGGCGCCGTTGCTGAAGCGGCTAGACGTCGACTTCGACGTCGACGATCTCGTTTCCGACCTTTCCCTGGCGCAGCGCCAACTTCTTGAGATCGCCAAGGCGCTTTCGCTCAACGCCCGCGTCGTCATCATGGATGAGCCGACCTCGAGCCTCACCTCCACCGAAACCGACCGGCTGATGCGGGTCATCGGCGAGCTCAAGGCCGATGGCGTATCCATCATCTTCATCACGCACCGGCTGAATGAGGTCGAAACTTGCGCCGACCGTGTGGTCGTCCTCCGTGACGGCTCGGTCGTCGGCGAGCTCGATCGCGACCAGATCCATCGCGACGCGATGATCCGCCTCATGATTGGGCGAGACCTCAAGTCGCTCTACATCCCGCCCAAATTGCCGCCCGGCGCAAACGTGCTGGAGGTTGTAGGCTTGCGAACCGTTTCGCATCCCACGCACGCCACGAGCCTCTCGCTGAGGGCCGGCGAGATCCTAGGCATGGCTGGATTGATCGGGGCGGGGCGGACCGAACTCGCTCGAGCGGTGTTCGGCATTGACCCGACCTTGGGCGGTGAAATTCGCCTCAACGGCTCGCCAGTCTCCGTTCGTTCGGCCAAAGACGCGATCGCCCAGGGAATCTACCTCGCGCCGGAGGATCGCAAGCGCAGCGGCCTCGTGCTTGAGGATTCGGTGAGCGAGAACATTTCGCTGCCGAACATCCTCGCTTTCGCCCGGAATTTCCTCATCGATCCGGGAGCGGAGCGTAAGAACGCCGAGCGGCAACGCCAGTCCCTCAACATCAAGACGGCTGACGTCGGGACGCGGGTCGGCACGCTCTCGGGTGGCAACCAGCAGAAGGTCGTTCTCGCCAAATGGCTATCGATGAAGCCCAAAGTAATGATTTTCGACGAGCCTACGCGGGGTATTGACGTTGGCTCGAAATCCGAAATCTACTCCCTGATGCGGGGCCTCGCCGACGCGGGCGTGGCGATCCTGATGATTTCCTCGGACATGGAGGAAGTGATCGGGGTCAGTGACCGCATCGTGGTGATGCAGGAAGGCGCGATCAGCGGAACGCTGAATCGCGACCAGTTCAGCGAGGAGAACGTGATGCGGCTCGCCGTCGCTCGCGCAGCGGAGCAGAGTGCGGCCTGATGCTTAAGAAAGATCTCGGGCTTTTTCTGCTCATCGTCGTCATCGGCGCGGTCGTAGCGTTCCTCAATCCCCGCTTCCTGTCGCCGGTCAATCTGGCGAATACTGCCAATCTTGTCGGGTTGTTCGGCCTGTTTTCCATCGGCGAAGGCATCGTCATCATCACCGGCGGCATCGACCTCTCGATTGGCTCGGAATTCGCTCTCTTCGGGGTCGTGTTCGTAGACCTCCTGGTGACATATCACGTGCCCTGGATTCTCGCCGTCCTCATCATTATCGGCTTCGGCGTGATCCTTGGCTGGGTGCACGGATTCCTCGTCACGCGCATGAATTTGCAGCCCTTCATTGTCACCCTCTGCGGCCTCCTGATCTATCGGGGGATCGCCCGCTGGTACACCGACGACGGGACTGCGGGATTCGAGTTCGGGCAGAGCTTTCCGGCGCTGGAATGGATCACGACAGGGCACAGCTTCGGCGTGCCGAACACCTTCATCATCTTTCTCGTCGCCGCCGCGATCATGGGCGTGCTGCTGCATCGCTCGGTGTTCGGGCGCTATCTCTTCGCCATTGGCAAGAACGAGGAGGCGGCGCGATTCTCCGGCATCTCGACCAAGACGATCATCGTCGCGGCCTATGTCATCTGCGGCGGTCTCGCTGGCGTCTCGTCCATCTTCCTCACCATGTACACCCGCTCGATCTCGCCCGCTTCCCACGGAAATTTCTATGAGCTTTACGGAATTGCGGCGGCGGTCCTCGGCGGTTGCTCGCTGCGCGGCGGCGAGGGCTCTATTCTTGGCATCGCGCTCGGTTCCGTTCTGCTTCAGGTTCTCCAGAACCTCGTCAATCTGCTCGGCATTCCGAGCTCGCTCAATTTCGCCGTCATGGGGACGGTCATCCTGATCGGCGTGCTGGCGGACCAGCAATTGGTGCGGCTGAGACAGTCGCGCGCCGACCGGGCGAAGGACAATCTCCGCGCAGCGACTGCGCCGCTCGCGAGGTAGCAGAGTTTGACGCTGATCAGCGCGGATCGCGATCAAGCGAGGCGAAGCCATTGCTAGGGCCGCCTTCATCATGCTCGCGTCCGGCCCTAGCCGCCCGGGCCGTATTGGACTAGAAAGCCGCCTTCCATCCGAGAAACCGTCCTTGTCCGCCTTGCCGCGCCTCCTCATGATCACGCTTGCCTGGGCCGGCCTCGCCGGCGCGGCGCGGGCGTCCGATTGCGCCTTCACGGCCCCGCCGGCGACGCGGCTTCAGAGCTTGACTGCGGTCCGCGATTACGAGCCGGTCCTGAAGGCGTGTGTCGCTGCGGACGGACGCAAAGCGGTCGCGATCCGCGAGATGACAGTGGCGGGCCAGAAGCTGGCGCTTCTCGCCGATCCCGAGGCGCTGACCACCCGGCTCGAGCGCCAGGCGTGCTGGACCTGCCGCGAAGAGAGCGAAGCCGAACTGAGCGCCACCCGCATGGGCCGCGCGATCCGTGAATCGGCTCGAGCCCCGGGCCTCATCCATCGCGGCTTTCTTCAGAACGCGGGGCTCATCCATGGCGGCGGCGGGGGCCAAGGCGATTTCGTCACCGGCGACCTCTGCCCAAGCCGGAAGCCGCTCGACCGCACGTTCTTCACCCGCCTCGAGGCTGCGAGCCCGCACGCTCCGGTCGCGCTCTCGATCTCAGGCCTCTGGCTCATCCATCATTTCGACGATTTCCGCTGGCTCGTCGATCAGCGCAATTCCGGCGCGCTCGACATCCTTTGGACCAATCACACCTATCACCACCCCTACCATCGCAAGCTGCCGTATGATGCGAACTTCCTCCTGTCGAAGGGCGTCGACCCGCAGGAGGAAATCCTCGACACGGAGCGGCTTCTGATCGCCAACGGCGAGACGCCGTCGCTGTTCTTCCGCTTCCCCGGTCTCATCTCCAGCGATCCCTTGATGCAGGCGGTGAGCCAGTTCCATCTGGTGACGCTCGGCGCCGACGCGTGGCTCGCGCTGGGCGAGAAGCCCGGGCGCGGCTCGATCGTGCTGGTCCACCCGAACGGCAACGAACCCAGGGGGCTGACGCTTTTCTCCGCCGACCTCGCGCGCGGCGCGATCGCCGCCCCGCTCGAGCCGCTGACCGCCGCGCCCGAGTAGGCGCGGGCGGGAAGCGCGCCCGTACGATTACGGCTTCCGCCCGAGGAAAATTCCGCTTCCCAGGTAGCTGTTGCTCCCATTGAGGATGAGCGAACCGCCGATCTCGCTGTAAGCCGGGGTTGAGCCGGTGCCCTGGAAGAAGGAGCCGGCGAGCGTCGCAGTCCGACCGCCATTGTTCCCGACCAGCGACCCGGCGAAACTGGCCGGTGCTCCCAACGCCTGCATGGCGGTGCCGGCGTAGTTCGTTCCATCGAGGCCTGCAATCGAGACCGTGCCTGTACGGGTAGCGAAATTGGCCGTGGCCGACAACGCCCCTGCGGCGAGATACGAGCGCCCACCAGTCCCGTTCGCGATATCGGCGATGGCGTGGCCGACGTAAGTGGCCGTCCCAGATACCGGGAGTGCGCCAGCCGTCGTCGGGGTGCCGGCCACCCAGAGCAGCAGAGGCCCCTGATCTTCGAAGTTCAGAGTGCCGTCTGCATTTTTTGCGCCATTGAAGGCGCTCCAGAACCCCCATTGTGTGGAGCAGGCGCAGGGGGTGACGGGGACGGAGGAAATCGAGGTCAGAAATGTGGACGTATTCGCGCCGACGCTGTCGGCCGTAACCATCAGCTGATTGGCGTAGCCGACGGTCGCCGGCGGGGCAGGCCGTCGTGCGCAACGAGACAGGAATATTGGCCCCGTTGTCGTACACCGCCGCGGCCCTCGCCGCGAAATTCGACGGATTGACATATGTGCCGCGCGCGCCGTTCAGCCCGTTCGGCCGTTCCCGTTCAGGCTTCCGAAGACATAAGTGGAGTTCGTCATGGCCCCTGCCGGCGCTGGCGCGCTGGGGCGCCGCTCTGGACATTGAAGATAGCAAGCATCTCGCTCGAGCTGCCGGGCAGATAGATGCTGACAGCGTTAGGGATAGGCTGCCCGTCGGTGCAGAGATTGGTTATGACATAGGGGTGGGTGAAATTCGCTGGCGCGCCTTGGACGCCGCCGGACGCCGTCACCATCACTCCGCCGACATAGCCGTTGCAGCGACAGGGTCGGATGGTTGTTCGGCGAGGTCGTCGCCGTTCCAACCGTGACTGGATTGAACGTGTAGTTCGTGGTGGCGGGTTCGACAAAGTTCGACGACTGACTGGGGGAAACCATTCCCGTGAGCAGGTTTGTATTCGCATTATTCAGCGAGTAGCCTGCAATGGGCACGCCATTCATGGTCGGCACGGTGTTCCGCTGTGACGCCGACGCCGCCGATGACACGGAGCCGCCTGCGAGCCCGTACCAACCGCCGGGCCCGTTGCGCATCGTCACTCCGGTGAACCCGCCGCCCTGGGTAAAGCCGATATTGGGCGCATTGGTGATCGCCGACGTCATGACGAAGAGCGTCGCATTCTGCGACGCGCCCTGCCCGGTCACGCTAAGGCCGGCCTGGAACTGTCTTGATGTGGTGTTCGGCGTGCCGTTCGAATTGAGGCCGCCGGACTGATAGCCAAGGATCGGCGAGACATTGAAGCTGCCGCTTCCGGCGAAGGCGCCGGTGAGATAGGGCACGGGGCTCTCGCCAGTGCTGGTGCTGTAAGGCCCGTGGGTGACCATGGCGTAAGTTACGGTGGGCGCCGGCGTGTTGCCGCCTCCGCCGCCTCCGCCGCCACCGCCGCCGCCGCCTCCACCGCCGCCGCCGCCTCCACCGCCGCCGCCGCCGCCTCCGCCGTTGTTTCCGCCGCCGCCGCTCGGAATCAGCGCCTTAATCAGAGCCTGTTGGATGGTTTGCGTGGTGGTTGCGACGGATGCGCTGTTCTGCGCCCCTTGCTGGACAGTCTGTCGAACCGCACTCGCGATCGTAAGCGCGTTGGCGCGTCCCTGAGACGCGGTCTGGATAATCTGCGCGCCGGGCGAGTTGGGCGTGCCGACGTTATAGCTCTGAGCCAGACTGTCCGTCGGCTGCTGGCTTCCGCCTCCGCTTTGGCCTTTCTGGCTCGTCAATTGAGCATTCGCCTGCGCGATCGCCTGGCTGCTCGCCCGTCCAGGAGAAGAGGGAGACCGGCTGAGCCCAGCGACGGTCACGGCGAAGCCCGGACGCGACACCTCAGTCGTGGTCGGCGTGCAGTTTGACGTGGCGCAAAGCGACGTGACCGACATATGGCCGAAGCCGAGGATCGCCTGCGTGCCTTTGGCGGCGCTATGCGAGATGATGGCGATGCCGCCGCGCAAGCCGATCGCCGCGACTGGCGTTCGGATCGTCGCCCCTTCGGAATGCGTCGCGATGCCGCCGACGACGCGCACCACGCCCTTGCCCAAAGAAAGGGCGAGCTCACCCCTCGTGGTGGCGGGATTGAAGACGAAACGATCGATCACCAGCGTCGAGTTGGGGCCGACGTTGAGTGTCGTCTTGTCGATGAACAAAACCTGGACGCTGCCGGTCGCGGTGGTCTGGATCTTCTCGTTCGCGACGACCTGCGTCCCGATCTCGATCACTCGCGTGGGCGCTCCCGGCGCCGTGCCCGAGGTGGCCGTGTTGACCGCGCCGGCCGTCCCGACCGTATCGGCCTTGGCCCCGGCCGATAGCGCGAGAACGGCGCCGAGGGAAGCGGCGGCGAACATGAGCGGAAGCGATCGTGGCGAGCGCATTCGAGTTTCCTGGATCAGAAGCGGAAGGTCGGCCCCGCCGCGACGATGAAATCCTGCAGGCTGTAGTTCGGAACGGTCGAGTAGGTGCGCAGATACTGGACTTGCAGCGTGAAGCCGAGGTTGCGATAGAAGGTCGTATCCAGAGTCCCCGCCACCCGCCATTGTTTGTCTATGCGCCTGGTGAAGGGCGAGACGATCGGGTCCGGCTCCGCGTAAGGGGTGTAGGAAAAGCCGGTGGAGGCCGTGAGCGTCCAGACCGAGGCCGTGTGCGCGAACGCCGGCGCCGCGAACGAATAGGGCAACCCGACATCGACCGACAAATCGTGAAAGGCGTACGGCCCGTAGCTCGCGCTCGAGTCGGTGTAGGAGACGCGGCCTTGCCATCCCAGGCCCCACTGGGCCGAAAGCAGGCCTGAGCCGAAGACGTAGCCGATCCACTGCCCGCCGCTCTGGCCGGCGGCGGTCGGATAATTCGCGGAATTGTAGAAGTAGCGGTTGCGAAACTCGACTCCCGGCGTGATCGTCAGGTTCTCGTTGACCGGCCAGTTCAACGACACGCCGCCGCCAAGCGTGTTGAGATAGTTCACGCCGGCGAGCGTAAGCTCGTTCCCGATCGCATAAGGGTGGATGCTGGGCCCGCCATAATCGCCGATCCCGATCCTGGGCCCGGTGCGCAATTCGGCCAGGCCGAGATCAAGGCGCGTGACCCGGAACTGCTGCGAATAATAGGCGATTAGATCGGATTCCCACCCGTCGCCGCGCTGGTCCTCGAAATCATAGAAATCATGCACGGTGACCAGTCCGAACGCGTTCCAGTCCGGCGTCTTCTGAAACTGCGGCGAGAGCAGCGCATTCTGGCCGAGCGCGAGAACGTTCGGACTGTTGGGGCCGGCGTTCGCATTGGTCTGATAGGCGAGGCCGAACTGCCCGTAGATCGACAATTGATTGACCGCGACCGCCTTGTCGACCGCGGCGATATAGGTCTGCACCTCCGTGCGAACATCGTCGGGCGTATCGGGGGCGTTGAGCACGGCGTCGAAATAGTTGCGCGCCATCTCATAGGAACGAAGATGAAAATAGAGCACGCCGAGCTGGAGCTTCACCCGGGGGAGATTCGGGTTGTAGTAGAGGATGCGCTCGAGCGCGCCGATCGCCGCCTCGTAATCGCCAAGCTCGGTCTCGATTTGGGCGTAGCGGAATCCGGCGTCGAGGTCGTCGGGCTTGAGCAAGAGGCGTTTGAACAGGAGATCGGCGGCGATGCGCTTGTCCGCATCGCTCATCGAGGCGGCCAGCGGCGCGGAGGCGGCCGGCGCCGGAGACGAAGCCGCGGCCGCTTGCCCCGAAGCCAAGGCGCCGACGACCGGCGACGGAGCTGGCGACGAAGAGCTGGCGACTTGCGCAAAAGCGGCGGGGAAATGAGCCAAAGCGGCGACGCCGGTTACCGCCGCAAGCGCGGCCCGAAAGCGCCGCGTGCGGCGCGCGGACTTATGCCGACATTCGCCAGGCGCATATGTGCGATTGGATCGACTCACTTCGGAGCCGTTCTGCATCAGGGAAACCCCCAGCTTACAGTTTTTATTCACTAAATCCCATTTTTACCGGATGCAACCGGATTCTCGCCCGTGTCGCGTTCCGATTGTCATGCCGGCGTTCGACCTTGTAGCAAAGTCGTCCCCCTGAAAAGGGCGCTTGATCGCCGAACGCCGGATGCGTCCGCCGCCAATGTCCGCCGCCGGGACAAGGCGCCGATTGGAAGCCCCTGTCGCCTCCGTCGGCGCGCCCTATATTCATAAGCCGGCGTCAGGGAGATAAGCCATGAACGACATCAGCGACGCGCAAGCGTTTCCGCTCGGCGACCGGGTTGTGAAGCGTCTCGGCTACGGCGCCATGCAGCTCGCGGGCCCAGGGCGTGTTCGGGCCGCCCAAGGACCGCGACGCCGCGATCGCGGTGCTGCGCGAGGCGGTCGCGAGCGGCGTCAATCACATCGACACCAGCGATTATTACGGCCCTCACGTGACCAACCAGATCATCCGCGAGGCGCTGCATCCCTATCCCGACGACCTTGTGATCGTCACCAAGATTGGCGCCCGCCGTGGGCCAGACGCGTCATGGAACCCGGCCATGAGCCCCGACGACCTCAAGAGCGCGGTCCAAGACAATCTGCGCAACCTCCGGCTCGACGTTCTGGAGGTGGTCAATCTGCGGATCATGGGCTCCGCCCACGGACCCGCCGAAGGGTCGATCGAGGCGCCGCTCACGGTCCTCGCCGAGCTTCAGCGCCAGGGCCTCGTGCGCCACATCGGGCTCAGCAACGTCACCTTGAACCAGATCGAGGAGGGGCGGCGGATCTGCGACATCGTCTGCGTGCAGAACCTGTATAACGTGGCGCATCGCGGGGATGACGCCCTCATCGACGATCTTGCGCGAGCCGGCGTCGCCTATGTGCCGTTCTTCCCGCTCGGCGGCTTCACGCCCCTGCAGTCGTCGGCGCTCAATGGCGCGGCGATGCGGCTCGGCGCGACGCCGATGCAGGTTGCGCTGGCCTGGCTCATCCGGCGCGCGCCCAACATCCTCCTCATCCCAGGCACCTCGTCCCTCGCACATCTGCGCGAGAACCTGGCCGCGGCCAGCCTCGATCTGCCGGACGACATGGCGGCCGAGCTCGACCAGATCGCGAAGGGGACCGCGCCAGCATGAGACGCGAACCGCCATTGTAGCCGCGCTCGAGGAGCGCGGCCGCGCGATCAGCGACCGCGCCGACCTGAGCCGCGAGCCGGCCCGCCCGCGGAAACCCCTTAAGGATTGGCCTCGCTATAGTAACCCTTGGCGCCGCCGTCCGCGTAAGCGGGCGCGAGCGCGATGGTCACGGTGGCCGCCGCCCCACAAGCCACGGTTACAGCGACAAGAAGAATCAGAAGATATTGCATCGTCCCCAACCGGCCGTCCCCTGCCGACTCTGCGCCCGCCAAAAGCGCACGACCGGCGTCCATGTCAAGTTTCAATCATGGCGCACGCCGTTCAAATGCGCAGTGATCGCGGTCACACAACGTGTAACTGGCCCTGCCCGTGTCGGATGGTTATTGGGCGGTCGCTTAAGGATGGGTTAACCGCTGGCGCGAGGCGAATTCATCAAAAGCAACACTGTGAGATAGAGTTAACGACGCGGGTGGATCTCGGAGCCGGTCCGGTCATTGCGGCCCGGTGGACACCCCTGACAAGCGCTGGACAATCCCGAGCTTCAAACGCAGATTGAGGCCAGGAGAAGAGCGCCCGGGCGCGCGGGGAATGGCGGGGCCGGCACGAACAATACGCCCTATCCGATTTCGGGCTTCGGTCCGCCCTCGCCTGAGCCGGACACCAAGAAGCTCAACGCGCTGCTGGCTTCGCTGAGCGGCGAGGCCAAGGCTTTAGCGCAAAATTTGGGGCCGGTCGCCTGCGGTTTTCGCCATGCCCTATATGTACAAAAATCACACGCGCCGCTGCAGATTTTTATCGGCTGCCTAGGCGGCGACTTTGGCGGGCTTACGCGATGCTCGATACCCTGCGAAACCAAGGCCAGCAAAACCGAGCAGCAACATGGCCCAAGTCGAAGGCTCTGGGACTACCGGGCTGAGCGCCAAGTAATTCCCGAAACCGAAACTGCCGGGGCCAAACACCTCATAGAAGCTGTTCTCTCCGTCCGGGGATGCCGCGAAGAGCAGAAAATATGTCACATATCCCGGCTCGGGCCCTAAGTCACTGACGTTAATGTTGAACTCCAAAGCGGTACGTATATCGTCGTCGCAACACGTCGGAACAAAAACGAGGCGCTCGACGCCCGGCGCGAAGGGCGTGATCTTGATCGCGACCTGGTCGAGCGGCGTTACAATATCATTGTTAGAGAATGGCCCGAACAGGAACTCAGCCAAAAAGCCCCCCGAGGACAGATCGTATGTCCCGGGCTCCGTGCTGCCCGCCCAGATGAAGGTCCCAAAATTAAATCCCCCAGGCCCGCCCCCGAACGAAAATGTGGTCGCGGCCGATGCCGTGAATGCCGGGAGCACTGTTAGCGCCAACGCGGCGATCAGGGATTTACGCTTCATCGCACGTCTCCCCGAGTTTGAGCCTTGCAGCTCTTTTACGCGCTTATGGAGTGCGCCTCAACATACGCACGCGTCAGTTGTCACTTCCGTAAAGTGGCATCATGGCCTGACGACAGTAACTCTGCTAAGCTGCTAGAGGTTTTTTTGGGAACGATCGATGTGATCCAGGCCATAGGAGCCTACATGCAGCGCGCGATTTTCGATTATGCACTGTTGGCGCTGACGGCGGTAGTTGCTCTTCCCGCCGCGAACGTTCACGCCGGCGAGCTCATCACGAACGGCGGGTTTGAGAACCCGTATCTGGGCCCGTTCAACTTTACCTATCCGGGTTTTTCCTCTTATCCGGGCAATCCTCCGGAAGCCCTCATCTATCCTAACCCCACCTTGGACAGTTGGACCTACAATGCCTCTCCGCCGCTCAGCGGCGGATCGGCGCTGGTCAATGGCCAAACGGGCAGCGACTGGTACGGTCCAGTCCCCCCGATAGGATTTGGGGGGGACCAATTCGCAGCCTTGCAGAATACGGGGAGCCTTTCACAGGATTTCACCAGCCCCGGGGGCGAGTTGACGCTCAGCTTCCTAAGCGGCGGTCGTCCGGACAATTACGGAACTTACGGCGGCGACCAGACCTATTTGGTCGAATTGGACGGAAGCACAGTCGGGACCTTCTCGACGGTAAGTGGTCAAGTATTCACGCTGGAGACCCTAGCGCTGACTGGCGTTTCGGCGGGTCCGCACGCTCTTACCTTCCAGGGATTGTCAACGACCGGGGACGAGAGCGCCTTTCTCGACAACGTCTCGCTTGTCACGGTCCCGGAGCCCGCCACATGGATGCTTATGCTGGCGGGCTTTACCGCTCTGGGCGCTGTCACATATTGGCGCAGGAAGGCGGCGTTTAGCCCGCGCCATCTAAAGCTGGCTGACACACACCTGCGCCTGTAAAATTTAGTCGCACACACATGGATGGCCGACCGATGAAGCTGCTCCTATTGCTGAGCGCGGTGACGCTTGCCCCCGAGTTCGTGGCCGC
The DNA here is from genome assembly GCA_963753135.1 of uncultured Alphaproteobacteria bacterium. GTDB lineage: Bacteria > Pseudomonadota > Alphaproteobacteria > Rhizobiales > Beijerinckiaceae > Roseiarcus. The sequence goes on from CAVWBA010000014.1 coordinate 120,074, forward strand.
GGCATCTTCGGACGACATCTACGCGCGGTACTTTGCCGATGCCGATGGCGGCAAGCCCTGCTACGCGCGCTACTACGATCGGGCGCACATGGCGGCGCATCCGAGGCAGACCGTCCGACGGATCGAGGTCGATTTCGATAAGGACTTCGGCGAAGGCGCAGGTCCCAAGAACACCGCGGCGAGGTTCGAAGCTGGCATCGGCTTCATGCTTAAACGCTCGGGCGAGTGGTATGGGGACGCGCTCTATTGCAAAACCGTTGGCAGCCGCTTTGACTGCTATCTGGATGCTGACGGTGGAACGATCCGGCTGACACCGCAAGGCGATGCCCTGCGGCTCGACGTCACGGGCGGTGGAGGCGGCACTGACCAAATCGCGGTTGAGGGGCGCAAGGATTTCGCCCAGTTCGGGGCCTCCGGCAACGACGACCGCGTGTTCATGTTGCCACGCGCTAATCGCAAGTTCTGCTGGGTTGACGAGCACCCGCCCTTGACTGGCTCGTCGCGTTAGCCGTCCTCCCGGCAGCACAGCGCTCACAACTCACACACACGCCCGCTGCGGATTTTTATCGGCTGCCTGAGGCGGCGACTTTTGCGCTCTTACGCGATGCTCGATACCCTGCAAAACCCAAGCCGGCGAAGCCGAGCAGCATCATCGCCCAGGTCGAAGGCTCTGGGACTACCGGGCTGAGAGCCAAGTAAGTCCCGGAATAGGGACCGGTGTAATCAAGGAACTCATAATAGTTGTCCCCGTAGGTGCCGCCGATATATAGACCCCTAGGGTATTCGTCAAAATTGTATAAGAAAAGCGTATCCCCTTCGAAATTGAGGTTTTCGACGCCGAGCGCGAACTGGGTGATCTTGACCTCGGTCTGATCGATCGGCGATCGAATATCGATGTTTGAGAGTAGCTCCGGGGGGAAGCCCGGCAAAGGGAACTCAATATAAAAGGGCTCCAATGAGGACAGATTGTATGTCCCAGGCGACAAGTCGATCGGTGAGATGAAGGTGCCAAAATCGACTCCCGAGGGTACGTCCTCGAAGTAAAATGTGGTCGCGGCCGATGCCGTGAAAGCCGGGAGCTACTGCTAGCGCCAACGCGGCGATCAGGGATTTACGCTTCATCGCACATCTCCCCGAGTTTGAGCCTTGCAGCTGTTTTAGGCGCACGTGGATGGCCGGGCAAGCCCGGCCGACGTCGCCTCGCCTGGGGCTCGTTACACTCTGCAAAGCCGTCCCCTCGGGGAACGGGGATGGATGGACGCGATAAGCGCCGCCTGAAAGGCGCGCCAGGCCGAGCGGCGCTGCTTCTTCCAAAGCGGAGATTTTTCTGCAATATCTTTTTATAATCCGAAGATCATGCTAGTATCTAGATTATCGGAAATGGCAGCCTGCCCCAGCCCGCCACCTCAGCAAGGCGTGAGTTAAGAAAAAACAACAGCGCCATTTCGTTCAATATGCGGCCCGCGCGCAACCTCGCACGCGAGTAGAGCCGGGGGAAGATTTTTTTATTTGGATTCGCCGTAACCCATTGAAAAGCCCCGAATCGGCCAAAGGAATCCAACGAAATCCAAGCCTTTTTCCTTGGAATTCCTTGCTTTTTCTTGACGGCGACTCGCGCTGCGGTTGCGCTACCCCCTCCCGACATAGGGCATCTTGGTCGCCATGATGGTCATGGTGAGGATGTTGGTCGAGAGCGGCAGGTTGGCCATGGTCGCGACCGCCTCGCCCACCTCCTTCACATCCATGGTCGGCTCGGGCGCGATGCGGCCGTCGGCCTGGCGGACCCCTAGGGTCTGTTTGCGGGCCATTTCGGTCAGCGCATTGCCGACGTCGATCTGGCCGCAGGCGATGTCGTGGGCGCGCCCGTCGAGGGCGATCGACTTGGTCATCCCGCTGACCGCGTGCTTGGTCGCGTTATAGGGGATCGAGAGCGGCCGCGGCGTATGGGCCGAGATCGAGCCGTTGTTGATGATCCGCCCGCCCTGCGGCGTCTGGCGCTTCATCAGCCCGAAGGCGCCCTGGGCGCACAGGAACATGCCGTTCAGATTGACGTCGACGACAGCCTTCCACTGGTCGAAGGTCAGTTCGTCGATCGGAACCGGGGGGGCGTTCTGGCCGGCGTTGTTGAACAGAAGATCGAGCCGGCCGAACTCGCGCTCGATTCTGGCGAACAGAGCCTTGACCGCCTCGGGGTCGCTCACATTGGTCGGTACGGGAACCGCGCGGCGGCCGAGCGCCTTGATCTCGCGCGCCGTCTCCTCGAGCGCTTCCGCCCGCCGCCCAGCCAGCGCCACATGCCAGCCGGTGCGCGCCAAAGCCAAAGCCGACGCCTTGCCGATCCCCGAACCCGCGCCCGTCACCAGGGCAAAATGCTCGCCGTCCATGATTCCTCCCTTACCCCTTAGAAAACCCGTTCCCGTCTCAGCTCCGGCGCCATCCGCCATAGAGCGGCGCCAAGCACGATCGCGCCGCCGATGATGGTCGCCAGGCCCGGGTTCTCCCCGAAGGCGATAAACACCCAGAACGGCCCCAGCACAACATCAAGCAGGCTGATGAGGCCGGCTTCGGCGGACGGAATGAACTTGGCGCCCTCCATGAAGAGGACGAAGGCAAGCCCGATCGTCGTCAGCCCGAACACGAACAGGATCGCGAAATTCTGCAGGCTGATCGGCTCGAGCGGCGAATTGGCCAGGCCGAAAACGCCGGAGCCAAGCGCCCCCAGGCAATTGACGATGATCATCGACGCCTTCGGTTGGCGGCGCTGCAGAACGACCATGCCGGCGAACGCGAACGTCATCAGTATCGACAGAGCCTGTCCCATGAGACGACCGGAGCCGAGCCCGCTGGCTGCGATGATGACGATTCCGACCAGCGCGGCTCCGGAGGCGGTCAGTGTGCGGGCCGAGAGGCGCTCGCCATTGATGAGGAACCCCATCGCCGCCGCGACGAAAGGCATCGTGGCGTAGATCACCATGACGTCGGCGATGGTCGTCGTCATCACCGAGGCGGTGTAGGCCGAGATCGCAATCATCGCGAGCAGCGCCACGAGCGGCGAGAGCGCGCCGAAGCCGAGCGGGTTATCGAGGCGCCCATTTCGCCATTCGATCAGGCCGACAATTGCGATCGAGGCTGCGCCGAGGAGCGCCCGCCAGCCCATCACGGTCCAGACGTCGAGATGGGCGAGAAGACGGGCAAACAAGCCCGCGAGACTCCACAAGACCGTGGCGACAAGGACCAACAGCACGCCGCGCCGGCGCGCGGACGTGTCGCCCGGCACGGAAAACTCTCCTCATCGATAAGGGTCGCGTCGGAGAATAGGAGGATTCGGGCCCAAGGGGAACCCGCCCTCAGGGCGGCGGGGTTTGGGCCGCGCCGCCGATCTCTCGGACGCCGGCGGCTCTTTGGGCGAGCCTCAGCGCATGGCCCGGAAGCCGTGCGCATGGCGCGGCCAGGGCGGAAAGCGCCGAGCGGAACGGCGCCCCCTCATCGCCGACGCCGAAAACGATGGGTTCGCGGGTCTTGGCGGGAATGGCGAGCGTGCCAAACGTCCAATCCCAAATGGCGAGCGCAAAGCCGAGGTTCTTGTCGAAATGAGAAGGGATTGGCGGAGTGATGCAGCTGGTGATGGGCCGGGCTCTGCAGGATACGGCCGGCGACGCCGGTGAACGCGATCCACAGGTTGCTGTGCCTGAGATGCCCGTAGGTCAGCAGGAACATCATGGTGAGGATGTTGCCGTTGAGCAGGGTGAACGGGCGCACGCCGGGACCGAAGCTGTAGGTCATGACGCCGAACACGATTCCGGTCGCGAGCCCGATCCAGTTCATGAAGGCGATGATCTCGACCGGGTGCTGGCGCAATTCGGTGAGCGTCGTCATGACCTCGGCGGAATGGTGGACCTTGTGGAACTCCCACAAGACCGGGATCTTGTGAAAGGCGTAGTGGGCGGACCAATAGGCAAGCTCATAGGCCAGGATCTGCAGCACGGTCGCAAGCGTGAGGATGGTCCAGGCGGGCCAAAGGACGGGCGCATGCGGCCCGAATTCCGGCGTCAGCCAGGCGACGATGGCGTCGCGCCAGAAAAAGAGGCCAAAGCCCAGCATGCCGTAGGCTGAGGCGAACACGATCGCGTTCAGGCCCCACAGGCGCATGTCGATCAGCGACGACGGATGGAGGAGAACGCGCCGTGGAAAAATCGAGCGCAGGAAGGCCCGGACGTTGACGCGCCGGCCGCGCGCACGTCGGCGGCCGACATAATAGAGCGCGGAGAACATGAGCGCGCCGAAGAGCGCTGGCGCGCCATAGGCCGACGCCGGACTGAAAGTATCTCGGAGAGCGCTCTCAAACGCTCCCCAGATGGCGACGGGATTGGGCACGGATCACCTTAAGATCGCGGTGGACCGTGAAAAGGCTAGCGCCAGACGCTTCTCAAATGGTTAGAGGGGAAGCGCGAAATGAGAGCGCTCCGTTCACGGAATTCTCGTTCATTGGGGGCGGGCATGGAACAAATCCTAGGCGTGGAGGACTGGCGCAGCTTCGCCACGACGGCGAATTCGGCCTTTCTCCTCGCTTTCTCCTCCCTGTTCTCGATCATCAACCCGATCGGCGGAGCGCTTATCTTTTATGGCTTCACCAAGGACTTCAGTTCCTTGGACCGGCTGAAGGTTGCGGCGCGCGTCGGCTTCTATTCGCTCCTCATCATGTTCGGGGCGTTATGGTTCGGGACCTATATCCTGTCCTTCTTCGGCGTCTCGATCGACGCCTTGCGCATCGCGGGTGGGATGGTGATCGCGCTCAGTGGTTTCCAGCTCTTGACCACAAGCGATTCGCATCCGGACCAGAAGCGCCACGAGGGGGAGGCGGCGCCGACCAGCGACGACGATCCGATGCAGCTTGCGTTCTTTCCGCTGACCTTGCCGTTCACCACCGGCCCCGGCACCATTGCCGTCGCAATCACGATCGGCGCGGAGCGGCCGTCGAACGGCGTCGGATTCGTTGCGTTCTTCCTCGGCGCGAGCGTCGCGGTTTTCGTCAACGCCGCGATCGTGTGGATCGCCTATCGTTTCGCCGACCGGCTCACGGGGCTCATCGGAGCCACAGCCCGGCAGGTCATCGTGCGGCTGACCGCGTTCCTTCTCATGTGCATCGGCGTGCAAATCTTGGTGACCGCGATCGGCGACCTGGTCATGAGGTGGCGCGTCGCCTAGAGCCGCGCCGCCTTTTCGGCCTTATAGAGCGCGCGATAGCGCTTCAGGCGCGGCGCGTAAGCCGCGGCGCGATCAGGATCGGGCTTGAACTCGCGTTGGACAGGGGGGCGCAGGCAGATCGCCTCGACGCTTCCTGCGCCTGCGGCAAGCATGCCGAGCCTCGCCGCGCCGAGCGCTGCGCCCGCTTCCGCGCCGGAAGCGAGATCGATCGTCAGGCCGGTGACGTCGGCGATCATCTGTCCCCAGAACTCCGACCGCGCGCCGCCACCGACCAGGAGCGGCCTGACCGGCTGCGCGCCGGCCGCGTCCAGCACGTCGACCCCGTCGGCGAACGAGAAGGCGACACCCTCCATGACCGCAAAGACCAGCGCATCGGGCCCATGCGCGGCTCGGAGGCCTGCGAACATGCCCGTCGCCTCGGCGTCATTGTGCGGCGTGCGCTCGCCGCTGAGGTAGGGCAGGAAAATCGGCGCCGAAGCGACGGCGCTCGCCGAGCGGGCGAAGGAATCCGCCGCGGCGATCAGTCCGCCAATCTCGCCTTCGCGTCCAAGGACGGAGGCGATCCACGTCAGAGAGGCGGCGGCCGACAGCGTCACCGCCATGCCGTGCCAGCGCTGCGGCAGCGCATGGCAGAACGCGTGCAGCGTGCGCTCCGGCAGGCGAACGAAACTGTCGGTAACCGAAAAGATGACGCCCGACGTGCCGAGCGAGACGAATCCCGCCCCTGGCGCCGTCGCGCCGACGCCGATTGCGGAAGCGGCGTTGTCGCCGCCTCCGCCCGCGATCGGAATTTTGCGCCTCTGGAGCCCCCAGGCGGCGGCGACTTGCGGCGCGAGGTGAGCTGAAACCTCCGAACCCTCGACCAGGCTCGGCATGGCCTTCTCGGTGAGACCCGTCGCTTGAAGCAGCGCATCGTCCCATCGGCGCCGCCCGACATCGAGCCAGAGCGTGCCCGAGGCGTCGGACATCTCGGATACCGCCTCGCCCGAGAGCCGCAGACGGACGTAGTCCTTCGGCAACAGCACGCGCTTGGTCGCCTTAGCGATTTCGGGCTCGTGCGCGGCGACCCAAAGCATTTTCGGCGCGGTGAAGCCTGGCATGGCGAGATTGCCGGTGCGCTTTTCGAGATCGGGAACGCGCCGCTTGAGTTCGGCGCATTCGGCGAACGAGCGCCCGTCGTTCCAAAGAATCGCCGGCCTCAGCGGTTCGTCCTGCGCGTCGAGAAGCGTCGCGCCATGCATCTGGCCCGAGAGGCCGATGCCGGACAATGCGGCGAAATCGGATGGCGCGTCGCGGCGGATCGCGGCGACCGCGGCCTCGACCCCCTCGACCCAATCGGAAGGGTCCTGCTCGCTCCACAGGGCATGAGGGCGGGATACCTCAAGCGGGGCCGAACCTTCGGCGATGACCCGCTGTCCGGCGTCGACAAGCAGCGCCTTCACCGAGGAGGTGCCGATGTCGAGCCCCAGAAATGTCTCTCTTGTCCGCTCAGCCATCGCCCCTCCCTTTAAGGCCGCCACCATAAACAAAAAGCCCCGGCCTTGTCGCCGGGGCTTAAGCATCTAGCACGTCAGATTGGAAATCAGGCGACCTTCAAGTTGCCCGCTGACGAGCGTCCGGTGCGCTTGTCGGCGACAATCTCGTAGGCGACCTTCTGCCCTTCGTTGAGGTCGCGGAGCCCCGCGCGCTCGACGGCGCTGATATGAACAAATACGTCCTTGCCGCCGTCGTCAGGCTGGATGAAACCAAACCCTTTCGTTGCGTTGAACCATTTGACGGTTCCCGTAGCCATAGAAGAAGTCCTGTAGATAAAGTTGAGTGGAGCGGCCTGATGTCGCCCAGTCCGCTATCGGTGCGGAAGGCTTCCTCGTCGCGCCGCATGACGCGATGTCGAGTCGTCAGTCGAACATCGATGGACGCCCATAGCCAGACAAGGTGTTAAAATCAAGACAACCGCCTTAGTTCCGCCGACCGCCTGGCCGGGCGAAGGCGCTAAAGCCACGCGTCAACGGCATGGGCGATTTGGGCTCCAGCTTCGTAATACGCCTCCCTGAGAGCCGGCAGCGCGGGGGCGTCCGGCTCGGTGACTGGGAGCGGCAGGTCCTGCTCGCGCAAGTTTCCCAGGACGTGATCGGCAAGCAGGCGCCCGAACACCGTGCCCGTGCCGATGCCGCGGCCGTTGTAACCGCAGAAGGTCACGACATTGGGGCTAAGGCGATGGAACCGCGGCAGCGCGTTTCCCGTCATGCCCATCATTCCATACCATTGCGCCTCGAACTCGACCGCGCCGATTTGCGGAAACGTCTTCTTGAGCGCGCGCTTCGCCCAGGCGCGGTGGACCTCGAGGCCGGCGAGGCGCAGGGCGCCGATGCTGCCGAACAGAAGCCGCCCCGCTTTGTCGAAGCGGAACGAGTTCATGATGAACTGCGTGTCCCAGCAGCCCTCGCGGCCGGGCAGAATCGAGGCCGTGAGCTCGGGCGCGAGCGGCCGGGTGGCAAAATTGAAATAAGGCACACGGATCTGCTCCCGCTTGCCCTGCGGCCAGAGGCCGCCTTCGGCATAGGCGTCGGTGGCGACGACGATCCAGTCCGCCGCGATAGTTCCCCCGTCGGTCCTGAGACACCAGACCTTGCCTGTCCGCTCGGCCGAACGCACCGGGCTTTGCGTATGAATGACAGCGCCCGCCGCGAGCGCCGCGCCCGCGAGCCCGCGCGCGTAAGCCAGCGGCTGGATGGTGCCGGCGCGCAGGTCGAGCAGCGAGCCGGCGTAAAGGTCGCGGCCGATCCGCCGCGCCGTCTCCTCGCGGCCGAGGAGCTTCACCGGCGCCCCCCGCGCGCCCCATTGTGCGCAGCGCTCTTCGATCTTGGCGAGGCCAGACGGCCCGGTCGCGCAATGCAGCGTGCCGTTGCGCACGAATTCGCAGTCGATGCCATGCTTGTCGACGCGCGCCTCGACCTCGGACGGCCCATTGCCCAAGAGCTTGAGCAGCCGCTCGCCATAGTCGGCGCCGAGCCGCTTCACGATCTCGTCGGGAGCAAGCCACATGCCCGCGTTGACCAGGCCGACGTTACGCCCCGCGCCGCCGAAACCGATCTCGACCGCCTCCAGCGCGACAACCTTCGCCCCCGCTTCCGCGAGATTGAGCGCCGTCGAGAGCCCGGTATAACCGCAGCCGATAATCGCGACGTCTGCCCGGGCCTCGCCCTTGAGCGGCGAGGTCTGCGGCGCCGGGGGAGCGGTGATCTCCCAAAGGCCGTGCGAGAGCGGGTCGTTTCTCATGGCTTCATGACGTGATGTGCCGTTGCTTGAAGCCTCTGTCGTCATGGCCGGGCCATCCACGGGAGCGAGGCGCTTCAATTGTTTAGATCGAGATACAGATCCCGCCAATCCGGATTCGCGGCAAGGATCAAGCGAACCTTCCACCCACGTGGTCAATGCTTCATGTCGCTCTCACGCGGGAGCGCTGCTGTCATGTCCTCATGGCACTCGTACCACAGCGGCTGCGTCAGCGCGTACCGCTCGGTAAATCCCTTGCAAAGACCTTCGCGATGTTCATGAGCGCGGCGAGCGATGTCAGCGGTGACTCGCGGATGGCCGGGACGAGCCAGGTTTGTCCCGGACATGACGCTTCGGAGCCGCCACAGTTCTCTCTCCCCAGCAGCCAAAAAAATCGAAAATTTCTTGCCAAGCGACCGGGGCGTTTGCCAAGCTGAGAGCCGAGCATCAGGCGGTCAAGGACGAACTGGCGCGATTGAAGAAGCTGCCGCCGAGGCCGCCGCAAAAGCCGGCGGGGATGGACAAGGCGACGAACCGACCGGATTCGCAAGCGGCCAAGGGTGGGCGGTCGAGTGAGCGGCGCGGCAGCAACCTGGACAGGCTGACGGTCGCCCAGACGATCGAATTGAAGGTCGACGCGCCGGCTGGCTCGCGCCACAAGGGCTATGAGGAGATCGACATCCGCGCTTTCGTCACCAAGCGCAAAATTTCCGGCGGAACCGTCAGCGAAAAAGCTCGGGAGGGGCGCGACGTCATGCTCGGCCTCCCCAAGACCTGCAAAAAACTCATCATCCCGTTCTTCGACGACCTCGGCGCCCACCTCGGCATTCCCGGCCGCGACATCCCCGACCTCGCAACCCTCGTCATACCCCTCCCAAGTTAACGCCGCCCGGAAGTTTGCCCCGGTTACGAAACGGGGTCATAACCCACTGACAACGTTAGGGGCGGCCGGTAAAGAAGCGGCTACGCGGCGTTGGCCCCCCTGACCGTCATGTCTCTTCGCGCCTTTAACGATCGCCGCCTCCAAAACGCTGGGCCGCCGCCAGATCGGTCGGCGTGTCGATGTCGAACGTCACGCCCGTGTCCGGCGTCTCGATTTCGACCAGTTCGCTCGGGCTCAGCGCGCCGATCAGCCGGCGCGCGCCCTCGTCGCCAGTGAGGCGCATCGCCGCCTTGAACAGGCCTCGGCCCAGAAGAACGGGATTGCCGCGCCGACCGTTGCGTGAGGGGATGGCTGCAAGCGCGTCCTTGCGGGCCAGGAAGCCGTCGATCAGGGCGTCAATCAGCCGGGGGTCAATCCGAGGCATGTCGCCGAGGAGCACGAGCGCGCCCGCCATTTCAGATGGCGTCGCGGCCAAACCGGCCTTGAGCGAGGAAGCCAGTCCGCTGGCGAATTTCGAATTGAAGGCGAGGCGAACGTCGAGGCCGGCGACCGCGGCCTCGACCGAGTCCCGCGCGTAGCCGGTGACTACGACGACCGGGCGCGCCTTGGCTGCGAGCGCCGCTTCCACGACCCGTCGCACAATTGGCTTGCCATCGATTCTCGCCACGAGCTTCGTCAGGTCCAGGCCGCCGCCGTCGCGAAAGCGCGACGACTGGCCCGCGGCAAGAACAACGGCCCCGACCCTAGTCATCGGGCGCGCGCGGTTGCGGCCGCGTGGCGATCTCCATGAGCAGCCCCCCGACGCCCATCGCGCGGATGTCCTGGTCGTGGATCGGCACGCCCGCCAGCACCCGCTGCAGGACCCAGTCGAAACCGTTCTCTTTCGGCGACCGCGCGCAGCCCGGCGCGCCGATGATCGGGACCCCGTGACGTTCCGCAAGCAGCAGCAGATTGCCGGGATCGACCGGCATGCCGAACCGTTCGATGCGCCCTCCGATCGCCTCGATGGCCGTCGGAATGACATCGCGGCGATCGGTGATGGCGGAGGCCCCGAACGCAATGAGCGCATCGGCGCCGTCGATTAGCCTTGCGAACGCTTTTGCAAGCGGCCCGATCTCGTGGGGCGCGATCTCCTGTCCGACGATCCGGGCTCCCGCCAGCTTGAGGCGCGCCTCGAGCACGCGCAAGGTCTTCGCAACGATCGAGGGCTTCAAGCCGGGGAGCGTCGTTGAGACCACCCCGATCCGCAGCGGCCTGAATGGCCGAACTGCGATCGCGCCCGCCGGAGCCGCGGCAAGCGCGGCCTCGAGGGTCCGAGCCTCGGTCGCAAAAGGAATGATCTTGATCGTCGCAACCATGTCTCCGTCGGCGACGGCTCGGCAACGCGGCAACGTCGCGACGGTGATCGCCTCGTCGACAGCATTGACCCGATCGATGGCCTCGGCCTCGACGATCGCAAGCCCCGCGCGCTCAGCGAACAGGTTGACCCGCCCGGTGAATGGCGGCGAGCAGCGCAGATGCGCGCCGGCGAGACGATTGGCGAGCTTGAGCGCCGCCTCGTTCTCGCCGACGTCGCCCGCCTCGAGCCGCGCCGCCACGACACATTTCACGCCAGCGCCAGTGAGCGCAAGGCGGCGCTCGCCGGTCAGGATGTCGCCTTTCTTGTACGCCACGCCGTCAATCCGAACGCCATGCGCGAGAACCGCGCCCTCGGCCTCCTCGAGGGGCGTCAAGCCGAATTTCATGCCGCTGCGCTCTCAGTGCGCAACGGCTTCTTGCGCAGCGAAGCGACGATCTCGCCGATGATCGAGACCGCGATTTCAGCCGGGCTAACGGCGCCGATGTCGAGCCCGATCGGCGCATGGATGCGCGCGAGCGCCGCTTCGTCGAAGCCTTGCGCGCGCATGCGTTCGATCCGCTTGGCGTGCGTCTTCCGCGATCCGAGCGCGCCGATGTAGAAACATTCGGCCTTCAGCGCGACCATGAGCGCCGGGTCGTCAATCTTGGGGTCATGGGTCAAGAGGCAGATCGCCGTATATCGGTCGAGAGGCGCCTCGGCCAACGCTTCGTCGGGCCATTTGGCGACAACCGGAGTGTCGGGAAAGCGATCCGGCGTAGCGAACGCAGTGCGCGGATCGATGATCGACGGGTCGAGACCGGCGATTCGCGCGATCGGCGCCAGCGCTTGCGAGATATGGACGGCGCCGATGAGGGTGAGCCGCGGCGCCGGCGCCTGAACCGTCAGGAAATAGTCCTCGCCCTGATGCATGATCGTTGCGCTCTTGCCCATGCGCAACGCCGCCTCCAATTCGGCGGCCAGCGGATCGGCGTCGACGGCTTCGGCGCGAACGAACCTTTGCTCGCCGTCGGCAAGACGGGTCACGATGGCGCCGGCCCGCCGCTCGCTGCGAGCCGCATTCAGCGCTTTGAGAACGTCGAGGCGCATCAGGCAAGCTTCTCGACATAGACCTTGATACGGCCGCCGCAGGACAACCCGACACGCCAGGCGGTCTCGTCAGCGACGCCGAACTCCAGCATCCGCGGCGCCCCGTTGGCGATCACGTCCGCCGCCTCTTCCACGACAGCGCCCTCGACGCAGCCGCCGGACACGGAGCCGAGAAAATTTCCCTCCGCGTCGATGACGAGATGCGAGCCGATCGGCCGCGGCGCCGAGCCCCACGTCTCAACCACGGTCGCGATCGCCACGTCTCGTCCGGCCTCCCGCCACGACTCGGCGGCTGCGAGGACGTCTTCATCTCGGGTCAACATTCAAACGTCTCCTTTTTGTTCCTGCCGCGTCATCGCGAGGAGCCCTAGGGCGTCGAAAGACGCCCCATCTTTCGACGGGCGATGGCGACGTGGCGATCCAGAGCCCCCGCCTCTGCCCTTCGATCTCTGGATCGCTTCGCTCACGCTCGCGATGACGAATATGACCTGACCTCATCGCATGTGCTCTAAGGCGCGACGAAGCCAACTTTGGAGTGCGTTCCGTCGCAATAGGGCTTGTTGCTCGAATGGCCGCAGCGGCAGAGCGCCGTCCTCTCGACGCGATTCACTGTGCGCCCGGTTCCAGAAATGATCTCGGCTGGACCGGCGACGCCGAGCGGTCCGTTCGGATAGGGCGTGATAGTCAATGCGCCATCGCGCTTCGCGAGTTGTGCGCTCTCTTTTGTCGCAGGCTCGCCGCTCGTGGCGAACGTTGCGGCGGCGTGCGAGCCGTCGCAATAGGGCTTGTTCTTGGACTCGCCGCAGCGGCAGAGCGTCGCCCGAGTTCCGATCGGCGCGCCCGCCAGCACAATCTCGGCGTTGATGGCCAGCGGCCCGTTCTCGCGCACCGAGATGGTGTTGACCTTCGGGTTCGCTTCATTGGGGCCGCCATCATGGCGGGAGACGTGGATCGCCCCGGACGGGCAACTGAGCGCCGCGTACATGAGCGCTTCGGCGCTCGCCGCATCCGCATCGATCCACGGCCCTTCGACATTCGCCTTGAAGACGGTTGGCTGCGAGAGCACGCAGCGGCGAGCGTGGATGCAAAGCTGGCCGTTGAATTCGATCGTCGCCGACTTGCCCGATACAGTTTCAACACTCATTCCCGCCTCCGCTCCCCTCAGTTCAGAGCAAAATGGACCCGCACCGGTCACTCCGCAAGACTATAACGAGGCATCAATTGACCGCCAGAAGCCGCGCCTTGGCGTCGTGAGCCAAATCCCCGTCGCCGGACAGCGCCTGGCAGAGGTCCGCCATGCTGGCGAGATTGTGGATCGGACGGAACAAATCGACATGAGGCAGCATGGTTCGAATCCCACCCGCCTTGGCGGCGAAGTCGCCGAAGCGCAGGAGCGGGTTGACCCAGATCACGCGCCGGCTCGATTTGGCGAGCCGCTCCATTTCGGCGTCGAGCTTTTCCAGATTGTCGCGCTCGAGCCCGTCGGTGATGAGGAGCGTGATCGCGCCTTGGCCGAGCACGCGCCGCGACCAGTCCCGGTTGAAGCGGTGCAGCGCCTCGCCGATCCGAGTGCCGCCGGACCAATCGACCGTCATGGCCGAGCAACGCGCGAGCGCGTCATCGGGATCGCGCGCGCGCATTGCGCGGGTCACATTGGTCAAGCGGGTGCCGAACAGAAAAGTCGATACGCGACGCGTTTCGCCCAAGGCGTGCAGGAAATGCAAAAAGAGGCGGGTGTATTCGTTCATGGACCCGGAAATGTCGCACAGAGCGACGACCGGCGGGGCGCGTTCGACGGCTGAGCGAAACTCGAGGTCGATCACGCCGCCAGGCTGCAGCGAACGGCGGAAGCTGCGGCGCGCGTCGATCCGCGCCGGACGGCCGCCCGGAGCGAAGCGCCGCGTTCGACGCTTATCTTCCGGCATCACGAGCCGCTTGATCGCCTTGCGAGCCTCCTCGATCTCCGCCGCGCTCATTTGAGCGAAATCCTTCGATCGCAAAATCTCGGCGGCCGACATGGTTAGGCGGGCGTCGAGTTCGATCGCGGGAGCGGCCTTGGCGTGGTCGTGACCCGACTTGAAGAGGGCGTCAGCGACGCGGCTCGAGCCGGCCTCGGGAGCCTTCAACTCGGATCGGCTCGGCGCCTTGGGAGAGAGCATCGCGATGAGCTTTTCCAGGAGACCCTTTCGCTTCCAGAAGATCCGGAAAGCCTGGTCAAACAGCAGGCTGTGCTCATGCTTCTTGACGAAGACCGCATGCAGGGTCGTGTAGAAGTCCTGCCGATCCCCGATCCCTGCGGCCTCGACCGCAGCCAGCGCGTCCAGGACCGCGCCCGGCCCAAGCGGCACGCCCGCCTCGCGCAGGGCCCGGGCGAAGTGGACGATGTTTTGCGCCAAGACGCCGTTTGCCGGTTCGGCTTCCAGAATCGCGCTCATTTCGCTTGGGCTCGATCTCTTTGCGATCGCACGCATCGGTGGAAGAGATAATGCCGGCCGCCGCATTTGTCATCGCGTTCGCGAGCGGCGCCGTCGAACGACGCGTCGCAGAGAACTCCGCGGCAGGGGGAGACGCGAAGCGCTCGGACCTAGCCGATCTCCAGCCGGCGAAGCTCGGCGCGCGTCTCCTCGATCAGCGTCTGCGCCTTTCCGCCCTCGATCTTGGCGATGTCGTCCTGATATTTCAGCAACACGCCAAGCGTATCGGAGACTTGCGCGGGATCGAGAGCGACGGCGTCAAGTTCGGTCAGCGCGGCAGCCCAGTCGAGGGTCTCGGCGACGCCGGGGGACTTGAACAGATCCTGCTTGCGCAGCCGCTGGACGAAGGCGACGAGCTCGGCGGTCAAAAGCTCGGGCGCACGCGGAGCCTTGGCGCGCACGATCGCCATTTCGCGCTTAAGGTCAGGGTAGCCCAGCCAATGATAGAGGCAGCGGCGCTTGAGCGCGTCATGAATTTCGCGGGTGCGGTTGGAGGTGATGACGACGATCGGCGGCTCAGGCGCCGCCATGACCCCGATTTCCGGAATGGTCACCTGGAAGTCGGACAGGATCTCGAGCAAATAAGCTTCGAAAGCCTCGTCGGCGCGATCAATCTCGTCGATCAGGAGTACCGGAGGGCCGGCGACGCTCGGCTCAAGCGCCTGCAGGAGCGGGCGCTTGATGAGATAGCGCTCAGAGAAGATGTCGTGCTCGATTCGGTCCTTGTCATGCTCGCCGGAGGCCTCGGCCAGCCGGATCGCCATCATCTGGGCGGGATAATTCCATTCGTAGACCGCGCTTGCGACGTCGAGACCCTCATAGCACTGGAGCCGGATCAGCTTTCGATCGAGAGAGGCCGAGAGAACCTTCGCCACTTCCGTCTTGCCGACGCCGGCCTCGCCTTCGAGAAACAGCGGCCTTCCGAGTCGCAGGCTCAGGAAAATGACCGTCGCCAGGGCGCGGTCGCCAACATAGGACGCCCGGCCGAGCAGGCTCAAGGTTTCGTCAATTGAGGCCGGAAGGGCCGGCGTTTGCCCGGACAAGTCAAACTCCGCTTCGAGAATCCGCCGACGCACGGTGCAGAAAGGGCTAGGGCCGGGTCAAGCCCGGCCCTGCAGGAACGGTTTAATTTTACGGCTTCTTCAGCCCGCTGCGGCCACTGCCCGTTTCGCCATCACGCCAATGAGATGGGCGCGGTAATCGGCGTCGCCATGGAGGTCGGCAATGAGACCACTCGCCGGCACGGTGACCCCGTTGAGCGCGTCCGGCGAGAAATTCGCGTTGAGCGCCGTTTCGAACTCGCTGGCGCGGAAAACGCCATTCTGCCCGGCGCCGGTCACCGCGACGCGAACGCCGCCGGCCGTCCTGGCGACGAAGACGCCGACCAACGCGTAGCGCGACGCCGGATTGGCGAATTTCATGTAAGCCGCTTTCTGCGGGATCGGAAAGCTGACCTGGGTGATGAGTTCGCCCGTCTCGAGCGCCGTCTCAAACAGTCCCGTGAAAAAATCCTGCGCCGGAATGCGACGCTTGTCGGTGACGATCGTGGCGCCGAGCGCAAGCGCCGCCGCCGGATAGTCTGCGGCTGGATCGTTGTTGGCGATCGAGCCGCCGATCGTGCCCATATTGCGCACGTGTGGGTCACCGATGCCGCCGGCGAGTTTCGCCACCGCCGGGATGGCCGCTTGTACGACATTGTTGCGAGCGACGTCGGCGTGCCGAGTCATGGCGCCGATCACGAGACTGTCCCCTTCGCGGGCGATGCCGGCGAGCTCGCGAACGTTCTTGAGATCGATAAGCGCAGCCGGCGATGCAAGGCGCTGCTTCATGGTCGGCAGTAGCGTCATGCCGCCGGCAAGCGCCTTGGCGTCGGGCCTCGCGAGATCGGCGACGGCGCCGGAAAGCGATTGCGGGCGATGATATTCAAAGGCGTACATTGTCGAATTTCTCCATAATGGCGGCGAAGGGCCGGCCCGTCGTTCATTCCGCGGCGCGTTTCACCGCCTTTTGCGCGGCGCGCCACACGACCTGGGGAGTCGCGGGCATCGCCACGTCCTCGTGGCCGAGCGCGTCGGTGATGGCGTTGATGACGGCGGGAGGAGCGGCGATTGCGCCGGCCTCGCCGCAGCCTTTGATGCCGAGCGGATTGGACGGACAGGCCGTCTCGATCGTGTCGACTTTGTACGAGGGCAGGTCGTCGGCGCGCGGCATGCAATAGTCCATGAAGCTCGCCGTAATCAGTTGTCCGTCCTCGTTGTAGCGGGCGCCCTCCAAGAGCGCCTGACCGACGCCCTGAGCAATGCCGCCATGCACCTGGCCTTCGACGATCATCGGATTGATGAGCTTGCCGAAGTCGTCGACGGCGGTCCAACGGTCGATCGTCACGACGCCGGTCTCAGGATCGATTTCGAGTTCGCAGATGTGGACGCCCGCCGGGAAGGTCCAGTTGGTCGGATCCCAGAACGCGCCTTCCTTGAGTCCGGGTTCGATCTCCCGTGTGTTGAGCTTGTGCGCCGAATAGGCGTTCAACGCGACGGAACCGAAGTCGATCGACTTGTCCGTGCCTTTGACCGTGAACTTCCCATCCTTGAACTCGATATCGTGCTCGGACGCCTCGAGCACATAGCCCGCGACCTTCTTCGCCTTGGCCTCGATCTTGTCGAGCGCCTTGGAAATCGCCGACATGCCGACTGCGCCCGAGCGCGAGCCGTAGGTGCCCATCCCCATCTGCACCTTGTCGGTGTCGCCATGGACGATCGACACATTCTCCATCGGAATGCCGAGACGCGAAGACACGAGCTGCGCGTATGTCGTCTCATGCCCCTGGCCGTGACTATGGCAGCCCGTGAGGACTTCCACTGTTCCGACCATGTTGACCCTCACTTCCGCCGATTCCCAGAGCCCAACGCCGCCCCCGAGGGCGCCGACCGCCGCCGAGGGCGCGATGCCGCAGGCTTCGATGTAAGCGGAGAACCCAATGCCGCGGAGCTTGCCCTTTGCGGCGGAAGCAGCCTTGCGCCCCGCCACGCCGCTATAGTCGGCCTGCGCTAGCGCCTTGTCGAGCGCGGCGGGAAAGTCGCCGGCGTCGTAGGTCATCAGAACCGGCGTCTCATGGGGAAAGGTCTTGACGAAGTTTATACGCCTGAACTCGGCTGGATCACGGCCGAGCTCCCGCGCCGCGACCTCCGCGAGCCGCTCGATCACGAAAGTCGCTTCCGGCCGGCCCGCGCCCCGATAGGCGTCGACGGGCGCGGTGTTGGTGTAGATGCCGTCGACTTCGCAGTAGATGCTGGGGATCGCGTATTGTCCCGACAGCAATGGCGCGTAGAGATACGTCGGCACGGCGGAAGAGAACGTCGAGAGATAGGCGCCGAGATTGGCGATCGTATGCACGCGCAAACCCGTGATCTGGCCGTTCTCGTCCACCGCAAGTTCCGCGTGGGTAACGTGGTCGCGCCCATGCGCGTCGGAAAGAAACGACTCGGTCCTCTCCGCCGTCCATTTTACCGGCCGGTTGATTTTCCTGGCGGCCCACACGCACACGGTTTCCTCGGCGTAGATGAAGATCTTCGAGCCAAACCCGCCGCCGACGTCGGGCGCGATGACCCGAAGCTTGTTCTCTGGCGCAAGACCGATGAAGGCTGACAAGACCACTCGTGCGACATGCGGGTTCTGGCTCGTCGTATAGAGCGTCATCGTATCGTCGCCCAAATCGTAGTCGCCGACCGCGGCGCGAGGCTCCATCGCGTTGGGGATCAGGCGGTTGTTGACGAGGTCGAGCTTGGTCACGTGTTTGGCCGCCGCGAAGGCGGCGTCGGTCGCGGCCTTGTCGCCAAGATGCCAGTTGTAAACCGTATTGCCGGGCGCTGCGTCATGGATTTGCGCCTGGTCAGGTTGCGCCGCGCTCGCGGTATCGGCGACCGCCGGCAGCTCCGTATAGTGCACCTCGATTGTCTCCGCGGCGTCTTTCGCCTGTGCATAAGTATCTGCGATGACGACGGCGACATGATCGCCGACGTAGCGCACCTTGCCTTGCGCGAGCGCGGGATGGGCGCCCGCCTTCATCGGCGAGCCGTCCTTCGAATGGATCATCCAGCCGCAGATGAGGCCTCCGACTTTGTCGGCGGCAATGTCGTCGCCGGTGAAGATCGCAACCACGCCCGGCGCTTTGAGCGCGGCCGAAAGCTCGATCTTGTCGATCGTCGCGTGGGCGTGCGGGGAGCGTAGGAAATAAGCAAAGGCTTGGCCGGGACGGTTGACGTCATCGACATAATGGCCTTTGCCGGTGATGAAGCGAATGTCCTCTGTGCGTTTGACGGAGGCGCCGATGGCTGTCACGCCCATATTGTTTCTCTCCCTTACGGACGGCGTTAAAGCGTTCTTATTATTCGGCGGCTCGAGGCGTTGCCGCCGCGCCCATCTCGCGCGCGCCTTGGGCGATCGCTTTCACGATATTGTGGTAGCCGGTGCAGCGGCAGATGTTGCCCTCGAGGCCGTGGCGGATCTGAGCTTCGTCGAGATTTGGGCCTTCGCGATTGACGAGGTCGATCGAGGCCATGATCATGCCCGGCGTGCAGAAGCCGCATTGCAGCCCATGGTTGTCCTGGAAGGCCTGCTGCATCGGGTGCAGCTTGCCGTTCGCAGCGAGGCCTTCGATCGTCGTCACCTGCGCGCCCTCGCAGCTCGCCGCCAGCACCGTGCAGGACTTGATTGCCCGGCCGTCGACATGAACGACGCAGGCCCCACATTGAGACGTGTCGCATCCGACATGCGTGCCGGTCAGGCGCAGATTTTCCCGCAGGAACTGCACCAGCAGCGTCCGCGCATCGACGTCCGCCGACGCCTGGCGGCCGTTCACCGCCATCGAGACATGAACCATTTCGATAATCCTCCTAAAACCAAGACGTGTTCCGCAGCGGCGCTCGAGCTGACCGCTTAGCCCGCCGCCTGACTCCCCACGCCGGCGTGCGCCACTCCAGCCGCGGCGAGGGCAACGAAATTAGCGAAAAACTTGTCAGCCAGATTCTTGGCAACGCCGTCGATCAGGCGCGAGCCAAGCTGGGCGATCTTGCCGCCGACCGTCGCTTCGACGTCGTAACGGAGCAGCGTGCCGCCCGGCGCATCCGAGAGCGACACCTTTGCGCCGCCTTTGGCGAAGCCCGCAATGCCGCCTTCACCCTCACCCTTTATGGTGTAGCCTTCGAGCGGGACGATGTCGGAAAGCTCCACTTTGCCTTTAAACGTGGCGGAGACCGGTCCGATCCTTGTTTTGACCACCGCGGCGAACCCGTTCTCGCCTGTCTTCTCCAACGATTGGCATCCGGGAATTGCGGACTTGAGCACCTCGGGGTCGTTCAGCAGGGCCCAGACTTTCGGTCTTTCGGCGGGCAAAGTCACTTCGCCCGTCATCGTCATTGCCATGAATGTTCCCTTCCCGGACAACTCGGCTGATCCGGTGCGAGTTCGAGATCAGCGGGGGTATATCACCAGCATTTCGCAACGCGCGAGAAATATCAAGACGCGGGCCTGCTCTCACTCCGAGAATGACGCGAGGGCGTCGCTCACCGGATTGTTATTCCGGGCGGAGACTTTGCGCGCCATCCGAAATATTCTTATGGATACTACGCAAAGCGATGCAACATTGCGGCGCCCATTGGGGGCGCAAAGCATACCGGGAAAGTCCCAGAGCCGTCGGGTTGCCGTGCGCCGCGGCGCCGGTTACGTTGCACAATCTCGGGCGAGCAATCGCGCCGGCGCGGGAGCGTCGTCGGGTCGATCGCGCGGGAACGACAGGGCGGCCGCGCACGAATGGCACGTTTCCTGCGAAGCGGGGAGAAACAAGAGGGTAGGTTGGCGCATGGATAATTTCCTGCAGCAGCTCATCAACGGGCTCACGCTGGGGTCGATCTACGGACTCATCGCCATCGGCTACACGATGGTTTTCGGCATCATCGGCATGGTCAATTTCGCTCACGGCGACCTGTTCATGCTGTCAGCCTTTATCGCTTTGATCCTTTTCATGATTTTGACCCAGATTCTACACCTGGGATCGCTTCCGATCGCGTTTGTCGTAGTGATGGTCGGGGCCATGGCGCTGACCGGCCTCTGGAACTGGGCGATTGAACGGCTCGCCTACCGCCCCTTACGCGGATCGTTTCGCCTCGCGCCGCTCATTTCGGCGATCGGAATGTCGATCTTTCTGTCAAATTTTGTCCAGGTTGTTCAGGGGCCGCGCAACAAACCCGCGCCCCAATTGCCCAATCACGTCTTCAATCTGACCGGCGGCAAGTATGACGTCACGCTGTCGGTGCGCCAGATCCTGATTGTGGTGGTCACGGCGGTTCTGCTCGCGGGCTTTTGGTATCTTGTTCAATTCACCTCGCTCGGGCGGGCGCAGCGCGCCTGCGAGCAGGACCGCAAGATGGCGGCGCTGCTCGGCATCGACGTCGACGCGACGATTTCGATCACCTTCGTGATCGGCGCCGCTCTGGCGGCGGTCGCCGGGGTCATGTTCGTGATCTACTATGGCGTGGTGAATTTCTCCGACGGGTTCGTCCCCGGGGTCAAGGCGTTCACCGCCGCCGTCCTCGGAGGCATCGGCTCGTTGCCCGGAGCGGTGCTGGGCGGGATCCTGATCGGCCTCATCGAAGTGTTCTGGTCGTCCTACTTCACCACGGACTACAAGGATGTGGCCGCGTTCATGATCCTGGCGATCACCTTGATCTTCATGCCTTCGGGCATTCTCGGCAGGCCGGAAGTCGAGAAGGTCTGAGGAATGACCGCGCCCTCGCAGACCTCCGAGATCGCGGCGCCTGTCGCAACCGCCACGCAATTCGTTCCGGCGCTCCGCACCGCCGCGGCTGCGGGCCTCGTCGCCTTCGGCCTGTGCTTTCCGATCATCAGCTACCGCGCCGAAGCGAACATCAACAACGAGCTTGTTCTCATGGGGCGCTGGCCGCTTTCATTCGCCATCGCCGCGCTCGTCTTTGCTTTCGTTTTCTTACGCCAGATGGCGCGCGCCGACTGGCGTATCTGGTTCGACCGCATCGGCTCGATCGCCGCTGGCGGCATGGGCGGCGCGCTGGTCCAGGCGGCGCGGGAGGGCGAGGGCACCGCGCCGCCGTCGGCGGCCCGGCTCGCGTTCGGGCGCTATATCGGCCCGTTCATGCTGGGGCTCGTCATATTGTTCCCACTGATCTCTCTTGGCCTCCTCGGGCCTCAAGGATCCCTGAAGTGGATCAACAATTACGGCGTCCAGATTCTCATCTATGTGATGCTGGGCTGGGGATTGAACATCGTGGTCGGCCTCGCCGGCCTTCTCGATCTGGGCTACGTGGCTTTTTATGCGGTTGGCGCTTATTCCTACGCGCTGCTCTCGACCGTCTTCGATCTTTCGTTTTGGGTCTGCCTGCCGCTCGCCGGAATCCTGGCCGCGATGTGGGGCGTCATTCTCGGCTTCCCCGTGCTGCGGCTCCGCGGCGACTACCTCGCGATCGTGACGCTCGCCTTCGGCGAGATCATCCGCATGGTGCTGATCAACTGGGTCGATTTAACCAACGGCTACGCCGGCATCAGCGAGATTCCGCACGTCTCGTTCTTCGGCATACCGTTCACTGACGACGACGATGGGTTCGCGGCCATCTTCCACCTGCCCTACACGCCGATCTACCGCACGATCTTTCTCTTCTATCTGATCCTCGCGCTCGCGCTCCTGACCAATTTCGTGACGGTTCGCCTGCGCCGGCTTCCGATCGGCCGGGCCTGGGAGGCGCTTCGCGAGGACGAGATCGCTTGCCGCTCGCTTGGCATCAACACCACCAACACCAAGCTCACGGCTTTCGCGCTCGGCGCGATGTTCGGCGGCTTTGCCGGTTCGTTCTTCGCGGTGCGTCAGGGGTTTGTCAGCCCGGAGAGCTTCACTTTCATCGAATCGGCGACAATCCTCGCCATCGTTGTGCTCGGCGGAATGGGGTCGCAGCTCGGCGTCGCCATCGCCGCGGCGGTCATGATCGGCGTCCCCGAGCTTATGCGTGAGCTCGAGTGGATGAAGGCGATATTCGGCGAGAATTTTGACCCGACCCAATATCGCATGCTCCTGTTCGGCGCAGCGATGGTCATCATGATGATTTGGAAGCCGCGCGGTCTCGTTTCAACGCGCATGCCGTCCGTCTTCCTTAAAGAGCGAAAGGCCGTGTCCAGCGATCTCGTCAAAGAGGGACACGGGTAAGATGAACTGGCAGACCGGCCCGCTGCTCGCCGTCGAAAACCTTACGATGCGATTCGGCGGCCTCGTTGCTGTGAATGCTTTCAGCTTTTCGGTCGGACGGGGAGACATTACTGCGCTGATCGGCCCGAACGGCGCAGGCAAGACGACGGTCTTCAATTGCGTCACCGGCTTCTACAAGCCGACCGAGGGCCGGCTTGCGCTTGCCCGCGACGGCGTCGCGACGCCTGACGACATAGCGGCCGTCACCCGTTCGAGCGGCCGACATGCGACGACCGCGAATGGCGAACTCTTCCTGCTCGAGCGGATGCCCGACCACGAGATCGCCCGCAAGGCGCGAGTCGCCCGCACCTTTCAGAACATCCGTCTTTTCCAGGGCATGACGGTGCTCGAAAACCTGCTGGTCGCCCATCACAATCCGCTCATGCTCGCAAGCGGCCTGACCGTGCTCGGATTGATCGGCGCGCCAAGCTATCGCCGCAAGGAGGCCGAGTGCATCGAGCGGGCAAAATACTGGCTGAACAAGATCGAGCTCACGGACCGGGCTGACGACCCGGCAGGCGAGTTGCCCTATGGCGCCCAGCGCCGCCTCGAAATCGCGCGCGCCATGTGCACCGATCCAGTCCTTCTTTGCCTGGACGAACCGGCGGCTGGATTGAACCCACGCAAATCGGCGGATCTCAATGCGCTATTGCGGTCGATCCGCGCTGACCACAACACCTCGGTGCTCCTGATCGAGCATGACATGTCGGTCGTCATGCAAATCTCTGATCACGTGGTGGTGCTCGACTACGGGGTGAAGATCGCTGACGGCACGCCGGAGGAGGTGCGCGCCGATCCGAAAGTCATCGCCGCCTATCTGGGCGTCGAAGACGAGGAGGAAGTTGAGCAAATCGAAAAGGAGCTGGAGCAATGAGCGTTGCGGGCGCTTCCGCGCTCACGCCGCTCCTGCAACTGCGTGGGATCGAAACCTTCTATGGGAAGATCCAGGCGCTTCGGGGCATCGATATCGATGTCAACAAGGGTGAAATCGTCACTCTGATCGGGGCCAACGGCGCCGGCAAGTCAACCACGATGATGACAATTTTCGGCGCGCCGCGGGCGCGCCGCGGGCGGATCACGTTCGACGGTCACGACATCACCGGCTTGCCGACGCACATGATCGCGCGCCTGTCGATCGCCCAGTCGCCGGAAGGGCGGCGCATCTTTCCGCGCATGACGGTGTTCGAGAACTTGCAGATGGGCGCCTCGATCAACAACTTCGCCCATTTCGACGAAGATCTTCAACGCATGTTCGCGCTTTTTCCGCGCTTGAAAGAGCGCGCGCCGCAGCGCGGCGGAACGCTATCGGGCGGCGAACAGCAGATGCTGGCCATCGCGCGCGCGCTGATGAGCCGGCCTCGGTTGCTGCTCTTGGACGAGCCTTCGCTTGGCCTCGCCCCGCTCGTTGTCAAACAGATCTTCGAAGTGATCGCCGAACTCAACAAGAGCGAGGGCCTGACTGTTTTCCTGGTCGAGCAGAATGCCTTTCATGCGCTCAAGCTCGCCCATCGCGGCTATGTGATGGTCAATGGCGCGATCACGATGCAAGGCGCGGGCGCCGAATTGCTTGCGCGCCCCGAGGTGCGCGCGGCCTATCTCGAGGGGGGCCATTGATGGGCGAGGTCCTGTGGTCGGATTCGCCGTACGGCCTGTTCACCTTCATCCTCATCACCCTGATCTTGGGCGGAGCGGGCGCCTGGGCGACTGGAAGGGCCGTCGCCAAGACTTGGAGGCCGCTAGCGACGCTCGCGCCCTACATGGTCTTTCTCGCCGCGGCGGTGCGCTTTCTTCACTACGCGCTTTATGGCGAGCCGCTGCTGTCGATCCCCCTCTTCATCAGCGCCTTCGTCTGGACGACGGTGGTAGCCGCGCTCGGCTATAGGGCCATGCGCGCGACACAGATGGCTACTCAATATTCTTGGGCTTACGACAGTTCGGGATTGACCTGGCGCGCGAAACAAAAAGGCTGAGTGAGCGCTCCTTGGCCGGTCAAGCCTTTGTGTTTTTTAAGGTGACTCTTGACCAAAAAAAGGGAAAGGATCGGCGCACACGGTGGAATTGCCTTCTACCAAGGGGCGTCAGGGAGGGCCAGGCGCCCGCAACTTATGGGAGAAAAGAATGACTAAACATTGGTTGTCTGGGGTCGCGCTGCTCGCGGCCTTGGCGTTCTCAGGCGCCGCCAGCGCCGAGATAAAAATGGGCGTCGCCGGACCGATCACCGGACCGAACGCCGCCTTCGGTGCCCAGCTCGTCAACGGCACGCAACAGGCCGATCGACGACATCAACAAGGCCGGCGGCATCCTCGGCCAGCAGATCACCCTCGAGCAAGGCGACGACGTCTCCGATCCGAAGCAGGGCGTGTCGGTCGCCAACAAGTTCGTCGGCGACGGCGTCAAGTTCGTCGTCGGCCACTTCAACTCCGGCGTGACGATCCCGGCCTCCGACGTCTATGCGGAGAACGGCATCCTGTTCATCACGCCCTCGGCGACCAATCCGAAGGTCACCGACCGCAAGTTGTGGGACGCGTTCCGCACCTGCGGGCGCGACGACCAGCAGGGCATGCTGTGGGCCGAGCTCGCGCGCGACAAGCTCAAGGGCAAGAAGATCGCGGTCGTGCACGACAAGACGACCTACGGCAAGGGTCTCGCCGACGCCGCCCTCGACAACATGCACAAATTCGGCATCAAGGAAGTGCTCTACGAAGGCGTGAACACCGGAGAGAAGGACTATTCGGCCATCGTTTCCAAGATCAAGGAATCCGGCGCCGACTATCTGATGTGGGGCGGCCTCCACACTGAGGGCGGCCTCATCATTCGCCAGATGCGCGACCAGGGCATGAAGACCGTCATGATTTCTGGCGACGGCATCACCGACAACGAGTTCTCGCAGATCGGCGGCCCCGGCGTCGAAGGCACCCTTATGTCGTTTGGTCCTGACCCTCGAAACAACCCGGCGGCCAAAGCCATCGTCGCGGAGTTCAAGGCGAAGAACTTCGATCCGGAGGCCTATACGCTCTACGCCTACGCCGCAGTCCAGATCATGAAGCAGGCGGCAGAGAAGGCGAAGTCGCTCGACCCTAAGAAGGTCGCGGAAGTCATGCATTCGGGCATGACCTTCAACACCGTCATCGGCCCGATCGCCTATGACAAGAAGGGCGACCGCACCAGCGTAGACTATGTCTGGTACACCTGGGAAAAGGCTCCCGACGGCAAGATCACCTACGTGCAGAACAAGTCTTAAGGCGTCTGGCTGCGGGGCGGATCGGCGCCTAAACAGCTAAGGCATGACCCCTGAGTGAGAAGCCCGCCGTCTTCGGCGGGTTTCTTTTTGCCTTCACCCGATCTGGCTGAACTGAGGGAACGTCTCAATCAGCCAGATCGAAACGCTCTGAAACCCGCCGGTCAGGAATGCGACGCCTGTGACGACGAGGAGCACGCCAACGGTCTTTTCGATCCGCCCGAATTGCTTCCGCATATGGCGGGACGCGCGGATGAACGGGCCGATCGCGGCGGCGGCGAGGATGAAGGGCAGCCCTAAGCCGAGGCTGTAAACGGCGAGCAGGGCTGCGCCGCTGGCGACCGTACTCCGACTGCCGGCGACCGCGAGAATAGTGGCCAGGATTGGACCGATGCATGGGGTCCAGCCGAGCGCGAAAGCGAACCCCATCGGATAGGCGCTCCACAGGCCTGCCGGCTTTTCGATCTCGACGCGCTTCTCGCGCAACATCGCGCCGATTCGGAAGACCCCAAGAAAATGCAGGCCCATCAAGATCACGCCGATCCCGGCCGCGACGGATAAAGCATGGCTCCACTGTCTCAGCAGTTCCCCCAGCGCCGACGCAGTCGCGCCTAGGCCGACGAATACGGTCGAGAACCCGGCCACGAACAAGACGGCGGTGACGAGAATATCGCGCCTCGCCTTGGTCTCGCTCTCGTCGGCCAGAGCTTCAACGCTCGCGCCCGCCAGATAGCAAAGATACGGCGCCGCGAGCGGCAGCACGCAAGGCGAAATGAACGATAGGAGACCCGCGCCAAACGCGGCGGGAAAGGAGACGTCGGCCATGGGGGAGAAATGGCCCCTCAACGCGCGCGCGTCAAATCGCGGAGAAGCCGCCCCCCGTCCGCCGAAGCCAGCCGGCGTCCGAATCCACGCTCTGGCCAAGCAATTCCGAAGGCTCGCGAAATCGTCATGAAAGTCGCGGCCGTCCATGATAGTGTCGCTTGGCTCCTGTGTACGGAGCGTCATGACCTCAGCATTCGCGGGCGAAGGCTTGAGCGCAATGAGCGGGGAGCGATAAGCATGGATCCCCTTGTCTTATCCCGGATCCAGTTCGCCTGGGTCATCGCTTGGCATTTCCTGCTGCCCGCCTTCACCATCGGTCTCGCCGCCTTCATTGCGGTCCTCGAGGGGCTCAATCTTTTCACCGGGCGCGAAATCTATCTTCGCATCTCGACGTTTTGGATCAAGATTTTTGCTGTGTCGTTCGGCATGGGCGTCGTTTCGGGGATCGTCATGCCGTTCCAGATCGGCACGAACTGGAGCCGCTACTCCGACGCAACCGCCAACGTCGTCGGGCCGCTGCTGGCCTACGAGGGGCTCACCGCTTTCTTCCTGGAGGCGGCCTTCCTCGGCGTGCTGTTGTTCGGACGCAAGCTGGTGCCGCGGTGGGCTCATTTCGTCGCGGCTTTGATGGTCGCGCTCGGGACGCTCTTTTCGACCTTCTGGATCATCGCCACCAACAGCTGGATGCAAACGCCCGCCGGTTACGAAATCGTCGACGGTCGCTTTTTTCCGAAGGACTGGCTGCAGATCATTTTCAGCCCGTCCTTCCCCTACCGGCTGGCCCATACCGTCGACGCCGTCTACATCACCACCGGCTTTGTCGTTGTCGGCGTCGCCGCCTTCTATCTGCGTCACGGGCGGTTCGTCGCGGAAGCGCGCACGATGCTGTCGATGACGCTGTGGCTGTTGACTGTGCTTGTGCCCCTTCAGTTTTTCCTGGGCGACGCGCATGGCCTCAACACGCTCAAGTATCAACCCGCGAAACTGGCGGCGATCGAGGCGATCTGGGACACCCATGGCCGCGTTCCGCTCAATCTGTTCGCCATCCCCGATGAGAAGGCCGAAATGGACCGTGACGTTATTGCCATCCCGGACCTGGGCAGCCTCATTCTAACTCACGATCCCAACGGCGTGGTGCACGGTCTCAAGGACTTCCCCGCCGATCAGCGCCCATCGCCGATCATCATTCCCTTCTTCGGCTTCCGCATCATGGTGGGAATTGGCGTCCTCATGCTGGCGATGGTGGTGGCGAGCCTATGGCTGCGCTGGCGGGGCGAGCTCTTCCACACCGACTGGTTTCTATGGGTCTGCACGCTGGCCTCTCCTCTCGGCTTCATAGCGGTGACGGCCGGCTGGGCGACGACCGAGGTCGGCCGCCAGCCTTGGACGGTCTATGGGCTCCTGCGCACGCGCGACTCCGTGTCTCCCTCGCTCACGGGGTTGGACGTCAGCATTTCGCTTCTCGGCTATTGTGTTGTGTACCTTGTGATGTTTTCAGCCGGCTTGGCGCTGATGGTGAGACTGGTGCGACTGGGTCCGACCGAGGCTGCTGCTGAGCCCGACGCGATTGAAGGCGGGCGCCCGCCGCAGCCGGTTCAGGCGCTCCCAGCGACAGAAACGGGGCGGCGGCTATGACCCAGCCCTTTCTCGATCTCGTGCCCGTCTGGACGCTCGTGCTGGGCGTTGGCGTCTTTATGTATGTGCTCCTGGACGGCTTCGATTTGGGCGTGGGCGTACTCTATGGATTCGCGCCCGATCGAGATTCGCGCAACCTGGTCATGAACTCGATCGCGCCCATCTGGGACGGTAACGAAACCTGGCTGGTGCTCGGCGGACTTGCGCTTATGGCCGCTTTCCCGCTCGCCTTTGCGATCATCATCCCGGCGGTTTATTTCCCGATCGCCATCATGCTGCTGGCGCTCATTTTCCGTGGCGTCGCGTTCGAGTTCCGCTACCGCGACGCCGAGCATCGAACGTTCTGGGATCGCGCCTTCAACTACGGCTCCGTGCTAGGCGCCTTCGCGCAGGGCGTGGTCCTCGGCGCATTCATTCAGGGCTTTCAGACGGAAGGTCGCCACTTCGCTGGCGGCTCATTCGACTGCTTTACACCGTTTTCGCTGCTCACTGGCGTCGCCCTGGTCTTCGGCTACGCCCTGCTAGGCGCGGGCTGGCTCGTTCTGAAGACCGAAGGCGTGCTTCAGGACTGGGCGCGGGCGCTGGGACGCCGCGCGCTGATCGGCGTTCTGATCGGCATCGCCCTTGTGAGCCTGTGGACGCCGTGGGCGAAGCCGGAGATCGCCGAGCGGTGGTTCGCTTGGCCCCATATTGTGATTCTGGCGCCGGTGCCGATCGTCACCGCGCTCATCGCCTTTTGGGAATGGCGGTCGCTCAACAACCGCTCCGAAGCGGCGCCGTTCATCGGCGCAATCCTATTGTTCGTGATGTCCTACCTCGGCCTCGCGATCAGCCTCTTTCCGCTGATCGTGCCCTATAAATTCACCCTGTGGGACGCGGCGTCTTCACCATCGACTCAGGCCTTTTTGCTCGTGGGCACGGTGTTCCTTCTGCCGGTCATCCTCATGTACTCGGGCTGGTCCTATTGGGTGTTTCGCGGCAAGGTCCGCGGTGACATCGGGTATCACTGAGCGCCCGCCGGCTTTCCGAAATCTTATCGTTGCGAGAGGGGGCGCCGGCGGCGCCGTCTACTGACGCCGCGGACGCCCCAAGGTCTCCACTCTTTACGGAACGACCTCGACTATCCTGCGCGTCGACGGATCGACCAGCACCGGCGTATTGTCGACGACCGTATATTGGTAGTTCGTGACACCGTATTCACGCGGAACCGGATGAAGCACCACGCCCTGGGCCGGCAGAACATCGCCAACGATCACGCGCGGATGTTCCGCCCAAGTATAAGACGGGACGTTCTCCTCGACGACGTAATGGTGGAACCGCGGAGCCTCCGTGCCGGTCAGGCCGCCGATGATGCCGGCGGCAGCCTCACCGGGCGCCCGTACGATCGCGCCGAGGGCGCCGCCGCTCTCATCGGCGTAGGCCGCCGCCGGCAACCCCGCGAGAAGAACGGCGAATATCAAGGCTTTAGTCATTACAGCCTCCTGCAATTGAGAGCCGGCGCAAGGCCGGAATCCGAAGCTAACCAGCGAGGACGGCATTGGTTCCCACAGGCCAAGGATGTTCACCACGCAGGAACGCCCTCCCTTGGGGGCGCATCGGGCCTCGCGTTCGGCGACTCGGAATTGGCGCCGCAACCCCTTGAAAAGATGGAATCCGGACTCAGAAATAGCGCCGGGGCCCAAGACCCGATATGGGACTTCCGATCCGTCCGGCGCTAGGCCGGAAAGAGGCGTCCGATCGTGACCGCACCCGCTCCCATCTTCGATGTCGTCATCGCCGGCGGCGGCGCGAACGGATTGGCGCTCGCAGCGGCGATCAAGCAGGCGATGGGCCAGGGAGCCTCCATCGCCGTCGTCGACCCCGGGGCGCCGACTGCGGGGAGCCCGCCTCCTTTGCGCACGGTCGCGATCGCCGAAGGGCCTCGCCGCCTGCTCAGCCAAGTCGGCGCCTGGGAGACCATCGCGCCGAAAGCGCAACCGATCCTCTCGATGGCGATCATGGATGGAGACGTGCGCGACGTTGTGCGCTTGCCCCATCTTCATATCGCGGCGAAAGAGCCAGGTGCCGCTTGCGCATATGGCGTTCAACGACGATGTCGTTAGCGCGCTCTCCGCGCTTTGCGATCGGCTCGGGGTTCAGCGCTTGACAGCGTCCGTTGCGCATTGGGCTTCGGGCAAGCGCATCGCCGAGGTCGGGCTTTCCGATGGCCACGTGTTGCGCGCGAGGCTCACCGTCGCCGCCGACGGCGCGCGCTCGAAACTGAGCCGGCTTGCCGACATCCAAACCATCGGCTGGGATTATGACCAGGCCGGCATGGTGGCGACGGTCGCGCACGAGCGCGACCACGAAGGCCGTGCGGAGCAGCATTTTCTGCCTGCCGGCCCGTTCGCGATTCTGCCGCTTCCCGGCCGGCAGTCGAGCATCGTCTGGAACGAGCGTCGCGCCGACGCGCAGGCGCTGCTGGCCCTCGACCCCGAGGATCTCACGCGTCAGCTTGAATATCGCTTCACCCCGAAACTGGGCGAGATCAAGCTCGCCTCGCGCGTCGAAGCCTTTCCATTTCGCTTCCAGATCGCCCGGCGCTTTGTCGCCGAGCGGCTTGCGCTCGTCGGCGACGCGGCCCATGTCGTGCATCCCGTGGCAGGGCAAGGTTTGAACCTTGGCTTACGCGACGTCGCCGCGCTCGCCGAGGCGATTGTCGGCGAGATGCGCCTCGGCCTTGATCCCGGCGCGCTTAGCTCCCTTGCGGCCTACCAGCGTCAGCGCCGCTTCGACGTCGCGGCGAGCGGCCTCGGCCTCGACGCCCTCAATCGCGTCTTTTCCAACGATCTTGCGCCGCTGCGCTTTGTGCGCGACCTTGGGCTCCGGATCGTCGATCGCGCCCCCGCTCTAAAGGACATACTGATCGCGGAGGCGGGCGGGGCCGGCGGCGGCGCGCCGAAGCTTCTTCGGGGTTTAGCGCTATGAGCCAGTCGCCGCCACTCAGTCCGCGCACCCTCGCCGCTCAGGCCTTGGGGACCATCGACGAACGCACCCGCGCCATTGTGCCGCCGATCCATCTCGCCACGACTTTCGAGCGCGATCCCGACAATCTCTATCGCAGCGGCAATGTTTACGGCCGCCCCGACAACGACACCGTGCGCGAGGCGGAGGCTTTGATCGGAGCGCTCGAAGGCGCGTCGACCACCTTCGTCTTCGGCTCAGGCATGTCGGCGGCGATCGCGCTCATGCTGAGCTTGGGACCGGGCGCACATATTGTCGCGCCCAAGGGCATGTATTGGGCGCTTCGCGCTTGGTTGGTCAACGAGGCGCCGGCCCACGGAATCAGCATCGACCTCGTTGACGCTGAGGATTTGCAGGCGCTTGCCGCGGCGTTGAAGCCGGGAACGACAAAGCTCGTATGGCTCGAGACGCCAAGCAATCCAATGTGGGGGGTGAGCGACATCGAAGGCGTAGGCCGCGCGGCTCACGCGGCGGGCGCGGCGCTTGCGGTCGATTCGACTTGCGCGACGCCCGTTTTCACAAGACCGATCGCTCTTGGCGCCGACGTGGTGATGCACTCGGCGACCAAATACCTCAATGGGCACTCCGACGTCATAGCCGGAGCGCTCTGCTTCGCCCGGGACGACGCGCTGAGCGCGCGCGCCCGAACAATCCGGCAGTCGCACGGGATGATCCTGCATCCGTTCGAGGCGTTCCTCTTGATCCGCGGATTGCGCACCCTCGACGTGCGGGTGCGCGCCGCGGCGGCGAACGCAATGGAGCTCGCGAACCGCCTTTCCAATCACGCGGCGGTCTCCGCCGTGCTCTATCCGGGACTGCCGCACCACCCCGGCCACGATATCGCGCGCCGCCAGATGAGGGGCGGCTTTGGGGGGATGCTGTCGATCCGCGTCCGCGCCGGCGCCGAGGCCGCGACCGCGACCGCCGCCCGGGTGCGCTTATGGAAGCGGGCGACCTCGCTTGGCGGGGTCGAGTCGCTCATCGAGCATCGCGCTTCCATCGAGGGGCCGAACTCGCCCTGTCCGCCGGACCTTCTGCGCTTATCGGCCGGGATCGAAGACGTTGACGACCTCTGGCGCGATATCGACCAGGCCCTCAGCGGATCTCCCTAAAGGGTCCCGATTTCAGCGCGCGGCGAATCCGGCTAAACGGGGCCCAATGTACCGCAATATCTTTCTGGTCGGCGGCTGGACGATCGCCTCCCGGCTGACCGGTTTCCTGCGCGATATGGCGCTTGCTGCGCTCTTAGGCGGCGGAGCGCTCAACGACGCCTATGTCGCGGCGATCAAGCTGCCCAATCAATTCCGCCAGATTTTCGGCGAGGGATCCTTCAACGCCGCCTATCTGCCAACCTACACCCGCATCCTCGAGGCGGGAGGCGAGGAGGAGGCCGGCAAATTCGCGAGCCAGATCTTCACCTTGCTCATCCTGTCGCAGGTCGCCCTGCTCGGCCTCGTCTATCTCGACATGCCGCTCCTCGTTCGGCTGACCTCGCCGGGCTTTGTCGATCAGCCCGACAAGTTCGCTGCAGCCGTGGCGATGTCGCGCATCATGTTCCCCTATATCGCCTTCATCGCCGTTTTCGCGCTTCATCAGGGGACGCTCAACGCCAACAACGCCTGGGGGACGCCCGCTTTCGCGCCCGTCGCGGCCAACCTTTGCATGATTGCGTTTCTCCTCTTCGCCGCATTCTTGCCGAAGGTCTCGCCGGGCGTCGCCAGCATGGCGAGTTGGGGGTTTCTCGCCTCCGGCGTAACCCAGCTCGCCATCGTGATGGCCGATGCGCGCCGGCGCGGGCTCCTGGAGCGCCTGACCTGGCCGCGCTGGACGCCCGACATCCGCAAGTTCCTTTGGATGCTGGGGCCGGCGATCGGCATTTCCGCGAGCTATCAGATCGGCGCGCTCGCCGACCAGATCGTCGGCTCCCTCCTGCCGACCGGCGGCCTCTCCGCCATCAGCTACGCCGACCGGCTTTATCAGTTGCCCGGCGGGGTGATTGTCATTGCGACCGGCTCGGTGCTGCTCCGGGAAATGTCCGCCCTCGTCGCCCTCGGCGACGAAAAAGCCGCGCTCGCTGCCCAGAACCGCGCCGCTTCGCTGACGCTCGCGCTCGGGGCGCCTTTCGTGGTCGCGTTTCTCCTGATTCCCGACCTCATCGTCGCCGTCGCTTTCCAGCATGGCGCCTTCAAGGCCAATGCGACCCATAGGCCGCCGGCGTGCTTGCAGCCTACGCGCTTGGCATGCCGGCTTTGTTCGTCGATCGAATCACAGCGGCGAGCTTCTTGTCGCGCGGCGACACGGCGACGCCGCTCAAGGTTACGCTCGTCGGCGTTGTGGTGAACGTGGCGCTCAAGATCGCGCTCTTTCGGCCGCTGGGCGCGCCGGGCTTGGCGCTCGCGACCGCGGCCGGCCTCTGGATCAAGGTGGCCGGCGTCTTCGCGCTCGCCCGCCGCCGCGGTTGGACGGCCCCGGACGACCGCTTGCTCGCCACCGCTGCGGCGACGCTGTTCGCCGCGGGGGCTTTGGCGCTTGCGCTGACGCTGGCCGATGGGCCGCTTGTCGCG
Source organism: uncultured Alphaproteobacteria bacterium (assembly GCA_963753135.1). Classification (GTDB taxonomy): domain Bacteria; phylum Pseudomonadota; class Alphaproteobacteria; order Rhizobiales; family Beijerinckiaceae; genus Roseiarcus. Next base: position 153,889 of record CAVWBA010000014.1, read on the forward strand.
CTGGCGGCGCATCTGCCCCGCTTCGCTCGCGAGGCGCGGCTCGCGGCGCTCATCTCGATCGGGGCCGTGGTTTATTTCGCCTTGGGCGCCGGGATTGTGGCTCACCGGCGCAATGCCGACGACTCTCCTCAGGCGGGCGCGGCGCGCGCTTCGGCTTGCGAGATGAGGCTGCTGCAATCTTGCTTGACGCAGACGGCGCCGCGGCTTCCACTTCGCTTGCGGGAGGGCTTCCGATGAGCGTTCAGGCGCGCGACCTTGCGGTCGAGTTCGCCTATCGGTTCGGTCGCGCGCCGACGGTCAGTCGTGCGCCGGGCCGCGTCAATCTGATCGGCGAGCATACCGACTATAACGATGGCTTCGTCATGCCGGCGGCGCTCGAATTCGCCACCCTGACCGCAGCCTCGCCGCGGCCCGACCGGCGCCTCGCGGTCTATTCCATGATCATGGACGAGACGCGCGAGTTCGACCTCGATGCTCCGCCGGCCGCGAGCGGCGACTGGTCCGACTACGTCATTGGGGTCGCGCTGATGCTCGAGCGGAGCGGACTCACGCTTTCCGGCGCCGACCTCGTCGTCTGGAGCGATGTCCCGATCGGAGCGGGCCTAAGCTCCTCGGCGGCGCTCGAGGTCTCGGTTGCGCATGCGCTGCTCACTCAAAGCGACCTTCGGTTCGATCCGATCAAGATCGCTCTGATCTGCCAGCGGGCGGAAAACGATTTCGTCGGCATGCGATGCGGGGTGATGGATCAGTACATCGCCTGCTGCGGCGTCGCCGGACATGCGCTCTTGATCGATTGCCGCAGTCTAACCTCTCGCCATGTCGCCATTGCGCCAAACTTGCGGCTTCTCATCGCCAATAGTGGGGTCCGCCATCAGCATGCCGGCGGCGAGTACAATCTGCGGCGCGAGGCTTGCGAGGAGGGGGTGAGGCTGCTCAGCCGCTACCTGGGGCCGATCCAGGCACTGCGCGACGTGACGCCTGAGCAGCTCGAAGCCAAACGACGCAAGCTGCCCGACCTCGTCTACCGCCGTTGCCGCCACATCGTGACCGAAAACGCGCGCGTCTTGGAAGCGGAGCGCGCGCTTCAAGCCGGCGATTTTGTCGCCTGCGGACGCGCCATGAACGCTTCCCATGTTTCGATGCAAAAGGACTTCGAGATTACCTGTCCCGAGGTCGACATGCTGGTCGGCCTCGCCCAGACGGTCAAGGGCGTCTATGGATCGCGCATGACGGGCGGCGGCTTTGGCGGTTGCACGGTGAGCCTCCTCGAAGCGTCCGCGGTCGACAAGGCGTCGCAAATTCTGACCGACGGCTACCGAATCGCGACTGGCCTGGATACGGATATCTTCGTCTGTGCGCCGTCCGATGGCGCTGGCCTGATCCCAGTCTGAGGAGCGGAGCAAGTGGCGAGCTTTGATGGGCTCCGCGGCGCTTCCCACCGCCGCCTCAATCCGCTGACCGGCGATTGGATTTTGGTGTCGCCGCATCGCGCGGGGCGCCCGTGGCAGGGGAAGCGCGAGGCGACCGCAGCGCCGACTGCGCTGACCCACGATCCCAACTGCTATCTCTGCCCGGGCAATTTGCGCGCCAACGGCGCTCGCAATCCCGACTACCTGCACACCTTCGTGTTCGACAATGACTTTCCCGCGTTGCAGCCCGACGCGCCATCCCGAGCGGAAAGGGACGGCCTGCTCGTCGCCGAAGGCGAATCGGGACGCTGCCGTGTGCTCTGCTTTTCACCGCGTCACGATCTGACCCTGTCTGGCATGGCGGTCGCCGACATCGAGCGCGTGGTCGACGTCTGGGTCGAGGAGACGATCGCGCTTGGCAGTCTGCCCGACATCAACTCTGTGCAGATTTTCGAGAATCGAGGCGAGATGATGGGGGCCTCAAATCCGCATCCTCACGGCCAGATCTGGGCCACTCGCCACCTGCCGAACGAATTGGAAAAAGAGACCCATCGCCAAAGCGAATATCTCCTGCAGCATGGCCGGCCGCTGCTCCTCGACTATCTCGCGCAGGAGCTTCAGCACGTCGAGCGCGTCGTTCTCGGCAACGACGATTTTTGTGTTCTCGTGCCTTTTTGGGCGAACTGGCCGTCGAGACCCTGATCCGCGCGGCGACGGCGGATTTGATGAGATGAGCGCTGGCGAAAAAACTTCGCTGGCGCAGGCTTTATCTCGACTGACCAAGCTTTATGATAGCCTGTTCGATGCGCCATTCCCCTATTCGATGGGCTTCCACCAGAAGCCGACCGATGGCGCCGTGCACGCCGAATGGCAGATGCACGCGCATTTCTATCCGCCGCTCCTGCGCTCCGCGACGATCCGGAAATTTATGGTCGGCTTCGAAATGCTGGGCTCTCCCCAACGGGATATCGCCCCTGAGGAGGCCGCGGCCAGGTTGAGGGAAGTGGCGGGATAGGCCGATGCGGCGAGATTTGGCGCGCCCGCACGGTCCGGTCGAGTACGCGGATTAGTTACTCCAGTGTGAGTTCCGTCACAGCGACCTGCACGAGACGGAGATACCCACGAGGAAAAGGTTTCTCTGCCACGGTCAACGGACAAGCGCATGTCTTTGCTGCGCCTCGTTTGATCCTTCGATGATGAAGTCCATTGCGCGGGAGGAATCGATGGTCAATGTAAAGGTCCCTGACAATCCCGTGCAGAAGCGCGGGCTGTGGCCGCCCAAGGGTGGCCGAGAAATTCCGGTGCTGGAATCTGATGACTGGTCGACGATTGCGGCGCGGGAACATTTGGATGTTTCGGCGTTGATCGACTTCAATTTCCACACGCACGTTCCCGAAGAGATCAACTGGTACCTACAGGAACTCATAGGTTGCCGCCGGAGCAAAGACGGACGAAATTACACCTTTCTGGGCGCTGACCCAAGAAGCTCAAAATCTACGTTCCTATCGCGCCCCCGCCGCCCTGTCCCAACGACATCGGCAAGTCGTTCGAGATTGAAATCAAAAAGGCGGTCCGCACGAGGCATCAGAGCATTGACGTCGCCAACCGGTTTTTCCGCACCGTCGGCGCGGTCGGGCGCACCGGCCGTTTCGTTCCGACGATCATCGACACCAAGTACTGGTTCGCCAAGCTCTATGAAATCACCACCGGCTTCGAGATCAGCGCCGCAGGAGATTACAAGCACCCGGGCTTCGTCCTGCACTTCATTCCGATCTTTTACAACATGTACAATAGCGCGCTGGAAGCGTGGGACCACGGCGGCGCCGGGATTTCAGATAAGTGGCGCGATCATTTCACAAAGACCGGCCGACCAGACAACGATTCGCTAGTGGGTTGGACGGAAGGGGTGATAACCAGCCTCATCACCGGCGTTAACGCTCACATCCGTGGCGATATGGGCCAGGCGCTGGAGACCGCCTATCGCTCCTACACTACGAAATACTGCCTCGATCCAGCAGCAACGCCGTTGGATACCTATAAGGACGACTTCTTCGCCATGGGCGCCGTTTTCAATCAGGCGCGACTGGCGGCAATGTCACTGGTGTCGTCCCTCGGCCCGATCAACGAGGCTGGGGTGAAAGTCGGGGATGCGCTCGGGGCTGGCTTCAGCGTAGACCAGGTCAACCAGTGGCGCGCGGAAGCGTGGGCTGAGGCCAAGCGGCGTCTGGGGCAGTAGCAGAAGCCACGGAGAAGACCTTCCTGTCCAAGGAGCCGCCATCCGCCCAAGCGGCTCCTTCGAACCAGGCCTGATCCTGCGCCATCGCTTGGCCGATGGCGCGCTTTCGTGAGCATGCAGTCCTGAGCACCCAGTTTCATCCTGCATGGTGGGTATTTGGCGCGCCC